>CAVRXA010000026.1:0-372638 GCA_963725075.1 uncultured Acidobacteriota bacterium | reverse complement strand
GGCGGCGTCGAAGTGCTCGCCGCAGCTCCCCGGCTGCGACTGCGCGCTTCTCCTTGCCAGATGTCGCCGATGGCTCGGAGACACCCTCGCCCTATTTCAGCGACAGACCACTAGACGGCGCGCCTCCGGCGTTCGGCGAGCCAGCGCTTGCGGAGACGTCGGCGGTCGTCCTCGGCGTATCCGCCCCACACGCCGGACTCCTGATTGGTCTCGAGGGCGTACTGGAGACAGCTCTCCTGGACGGGGCAGGTCATGCAGATGGCGATGGCAGCCTCTATCTGGTCGATTGCCGGTCCGGTGGTGCCGACCGGGAAGAACAGAGTCGGCTCCGAATCCCGGCAATCTGCGAGATCCCGCCAATCTGTCGTGATGGTGGTTGTGGTGGTGAGCAAGATGTTCCTCAGTTTGTGATCTTTTTCACAAGCGTCCCGTGAGAAGTGAAGTCCTTGGGAACGGTGGTTTTCCGAGGGCGAACGATACTGTCACTTTCTCCGCCTGTAAATGGTTTTCTTCAAAGGAGGCAGGTGAGCGACCTTCCGGTGGTCATCGGCCACAGAGGCTGGCCGAGCCGATTCCCCGACAACACACTCGCCGGTTTTCTCGCCGCCTCCTCCGTCGCCGGAGCGGTGGAGGTCGATGTACGGCGCAGTAGCGACGGCAAGCTCGTCCTCTCTCACGATCCAGAGTTGGGGGGGATCGGTGTTGCCGATCACCCATGGTCGGTTCTGGGCGAGGTCGATCTGGGAGACGGCCACCGGCCGGCTCTTCTCGACGAGGCGATCGCAGCAATCCCGGGGACGTCTTTCCAGTTCGAGATCAAGAACATGCCCCACGAGCCTGGTTTCGAGCCCGATCACCGTCTCGCTTTGGAGGCGGCGGAACGTGCCCGGCCGGGAGACATCGTGACCTCGTTCAACTGGCAAACCCTCGGTGCCGTCCGCCGGGTATTCCCCGATGTGGCGACGGGAGTCCTGGCCGACGGCCGGGGCGATATCGACCTTGCCATCGACGAGTGTTTCGATGTCGGGCACCCGGCGCTGGTTCCCTCGGCCTTCCTCCCCACGCTCGGGCTGGCCCGGGCCATCGAGTCGGGCCTCGCCGTCTACCCATGGGTCGTCGACGATCCCGAGCGCGTAATCGAGTTGGCCGGTCTCGGAGTGTCAGGCATCATTACCGACGATCCGGCCGTCGTCGCTTCGGCCTTGCGGAGAGACCCATGAGCATCAGAGAAGAGCTCGCCAGCGAGCTGAGGGACGCAATGAGGGCCCAGGATGCACCCCGCCGGGACGTCATTCGCCAGATCGAGACCGAGATCTCGGTGGCGCGGAGCGAGCCAGGCTTCTCTGGTGAGCTGGACGACGACCTGTATCGGCGAGTGATCGGCGCCTACGTCAAGAAGATGGACAAGACACGCCAGGAATACCTGGATGTCGGTGAACGCGGGGCAGCCATGGCCGCCAAGCTGGGCTACGAGGTCGAATATCTCTCGCGCTGGCTTCCCCAAAAGCTCGACGAGGCACAAACGCGGGATCTGGTGAAGAAGACGATCCACGATCTCGGAGTCGCTGCCGACGAGAAGGCCGCGGGGCGGGTTACTGGTCAGCTCATGAAGGAGCATGGCAAGGACCTCGACGGGGCGCTCGTGAACCGTCTGGTCCGCGAGGAGCTCTCCGCCGGTTGAGCGTCCCTGACTTCGAGCCAATGCTGGCGACGCGAGTGGACCATCCCTTCGACGACCCCGGGTGGTGGTTCGAGGTGAAATGGGACGGGTACCGCGCTGTGCTCGGCGCCGATAGTGGGCGGATCCGGGCCCGATCTCGAAGGGGCCTCGATCTGACCGGGCCATTCCCAGAGTTGGCAAACCTTCCTCTCCCGGATGGGGTGGCCGTCGATGGCGAAGTGGTCGCCTTCGACGAGAACGGAAAGCCATCGTTCTCCTACTTGCAGCAGCGAACCGGTTTCGGTGGCCGCGGGACCAAGGCCGACGTCGGGGTCAATTTCGTCGTATTCGACCTGCTGTATTCGGATGAGAGCCTGATCGCCCGCCCCTATGAGGAGAGAGTCGGGCGCCTGATGGATCTTGCTCTGCCCTCACCGATCGTGGTCCCGACACCGACTCCGGAGCAGGGGCAGGCGCTGTTCGAATTCGCCAGGGCCTCGGATCTCGAAGGCATCGTCGGCAAGCGGCTCGGGTCGCCTTATCTGCCAGGTCGAAGATCGCCCGACTGGCGAAAGGTGTCGGTGCGGCGCCGGCTGCGGGCTGTGGTGGGCGGGTATCTGCCGGGAGAAGGGGGAAGGGCGTCCACCTTTGGCTCGATCCTGGTCGGTCTCTATGACGATGACGGGCTGCGTTGGATCGCCGCCGTCGGCTCGGGCTTCGACGACGCCACCCTTGGGGTCTTCGCCACTCATCTCCACCAGATCGAGCGGCCGACGTCCCCTTTCCGCAACGACGTGATCCTCCCCAAGCCAACCAAGCCGGTCTGGGTTGAGCCAGGGATCGTGGTCGAGGTCGAATACAAGCAATGGACCCACGACCACCACCTCAGGGCCCCCGTCTACAAGGGTGTCGAAATGGCGGACCCGATGTCTGTGACCTGGGCGGAGGAAGGCCCTGTTTCTCCGCCGGAGGCCGGGAGGGGAGACTCTGACTAGCCCGCTTTGGCGGTCTTGGTCTCCTTGGTCTTGGTGGCCTCGACCGACGCCTTGAGCGCTTCGAGCAGATCAACGACCTTGGTCGGCTCCGGCGACACAGTGGCCACGATCTCCTCGCCGGCCACCTTCTTCGCCGCCAGATCCTCTATCGCCTCGCGGGTGCTGTCGACGTAGTCCTCTGCCTCGAAGGGGCGGGTCAAATTGTCGATGAGCGACGCAGCCATCTTGACCTCTTCAGGTCGTATCTCGACTTCGGCGTCGAGCTCTTCGAACTCGGCCCCCCGCAGCTCGTCGGGCCAGTACATGGTCTCCATGACGATGACCCCTTCCTTGGCGCGGAGGGTGGCTAGTTGCTGCTTCTCCCGGATGGAGACCTTGGCGATGGCGACCCGCCCCTTGTCCTCCAGGGCCTTCTCCAGGATCTTGTAGGCCTTGATCCCGGTTTTCTCCGGCGCGAGGTAATAGGCCGACTTGTAGAACATCGGGTCGATCTCGGACTCGTCGACGAATTGGACGACGTCGACCAGCTTGTTGCCGTCCTGATATGTCGAATCCAGCTCCTCGTCGGTGAAGACGACGTAACGGTCTTTCTCGAATTCGTAGCCCTTGACGATGTCGTCCCACTCCACTTCTTTGCCGTCGGCCTCGGCTACCCGCTTGTAGCGGATTGGGGAGTGGTCGGTCTTGCGCAGTTGCTTGAACTTGGGCGTCTTGTTGTCGGTTGCCGTGTAAAGACCCACGGGGATCGTGACGAGCCCGAAATTGATGGCGCCCTTCCAGATGGCACGTGGCATGGTCAAAAGAGTAGTGGTAGTGGTTACAGACTGTTCTTTTTGGGGTAACAGCCCGGCCTCACACCTACAGCCCGTGACGCACTATGTTCGGGAGTCCCTGTGGTCCAGCGATTCGGAGGAAGCATGAGCCGTTCCACCTGGAGAAGAAGCCGCATCGTCATAGCGGTAATGGTCATGGCACTTGTCGGGGCCGTGATGGCGGCGCCGGTGAGCGCCAAGGACAAGCCAGATGAGAAGAAGTCGAAAACGGTCGAGCTCCAGATCTTGGCCATCAATGACTTTCACGGGAACATCAACACGTTCTCCACCTCTTTCGGAGGAAGTGGTGGCGCCCAGAACCTGGCCACCAACATCGCTGCCCGGGAAGAAGGCGTCCGCAACTCCATCGTCGTCTCGGCCGGGGACCTGATCGGGGCCTCCCCGCTGATATCGGCCCTGTTCCATGACGAGCCGACGATCGAGGTCATGAACAAGATCGGCCTCGACATCAATGGGGTTGGCAACCACGAATTCGATGAAGGGTCGGCCGAACTGTTGCGGATGCAGAAGGGCGGAACTCATCCGGTCGATGGGAACCTGGACGGTGACCGGTTCAGAGGGGCCAAATTCAAGTTCCTCTCCGCGAATGTCGTCGTCGACGCCACCGGGAAGACACTGTTCCCTGCCTACACCATCAAGAACTACCAGGGTGTGAAGGTCGCTTACATCGGCCTCACCCTCGAAGCGACGCCATCGATCGTCACACCGGCTGGGGTGGCCGGACTCACTTTCCGCGACGAGGTGGAAACGGTCAATGAGATCGTCAGAAAGCTGCGGAGAAGGACGAACATCGAGTCGTTCGTGATCCTCATTCACGAAGGCGGCTTCTCCGGAGGTGGCCAGAACGACTGCGGCACGGGCCTCACCGGTCCCCTCGCGACGATCGTCCCCGCGTTCCACGACGCAGTCGACGTGGTGATCGCAGGACATGTCAACGACGAATTCGTGTGCGAAGTGGATGGCAAGTGGGTGACCATGGCCGACAACGCCGGCCGTCTCTTCACCGACATCGACGTCACTCTCGACAAGAAGACCAAGGACATGACCGTCGTCAAGGTCGAGAACGTCAACAACCTGCAGAGCGCAGTGGACGATCCGGACGTGCAGGCCATCATCAACAAGTACGACGCACTGTCGGCCCCGCTGGCCAACACGGTGATCGGCAGTATCACGGCCGACATCACGACCACCGGTGATGAATCAGGAGAATCGGCATTAGGTGACGTGATCGCCGATGCACAGCTGGCGGCGACAGCTCCTGCCGCCAATGGCGCGGCGGTGGTTGCCTTCATGAATGCCGGTGGCATCCGGGCCAACTTCACCTTCGCTCCGTCCGGGGCCGAGCAACCTGGCCAGGTCACATTTGGTGAGGCATTCACCGTGCAGCCCTTCGGGAACAGCCTGGTGACGATGACGTTGACCGGGGAGCAGATCGACGACCTGTTGGAACAGCAGTTCTCGGGCGGCATCGGCAGGCTCCAGGTGTCGAACGGGTTCACCTACAGCTGGAGCGCAGGGGCAGCGGTCGGGGACAAGGTCTCGGCGCTCGCAATCAACGGAACGCCGGTCGATCCCGCTGCCCCCTATCGGGTGACCGTGAACAGCTTCCTGGCGGACGGTGGGGACAACTACACCGTCCTCACCCAGGGCACCGATCGACTCGGTGGCGATGTCGATCTCGATGCCTTGGTGGATTACTTCGTGGCCAACTCACCGGTGGCTCCTGGTCCGCAAAATCGAGTCACCGCACTCCCATAGGAGACGAGGTGTGCGCCCGGTCTCGGCCGGGCGCACAACGCGTTCTGGCGCGTTCCGGCGCTCAGTTGTGGTTGCGTCTGGAAGCGAGTGCGGACAATTTGGTCAACATGAGGTTGTTGTGCCTATCGCTCGTCTAAGAGACCGAGCAAGCTGGTTGTCGTACTCCAACTTCGGATCGTCATCAGCTGATACTCCGGCGTGCCGACGATGCTGCCCATCTTGGTCTGGGTTCGTTGTGAGCTCAGACGAGCGAAATAGAGGACACCGGTCCCCGGCCAGACCTGGTCGACACCTTCTCGGACCTTGACCACTCGCATCGCCCGATTCGGAGAGAGCGGAGACTTAAGGAAGATTACGTCCGAGTGATAGAGGTCGGGCTTGTCTCCGAACCCTTTCGGCGACCCGGTGACGAGGTTGCGCAATTGAAGATGTGATCGAACGACGACCACCAACTCCACGCCAAGCCGACGTTTGAGCATTGCCTTGAGTTCTTCCTCGAGAAAGCCTCGAGCTGAGTCCGACTCGAATAGCACGTTGCCCGACTGGGCATAGGTGCTGGCATCGCTGTATCCCTCGGCTGCGAAGGCGTCCCGTAGGTCCGCCATCGAGATCAGGTTGCGGCCGCCGACGTTTATGCCGCGAAGCAATGCCACAAATCGATTGGCGCTCATCGCTCGACCGTAATACCGGCCCGGCGACCCACGTGTGGTCGCGGGTCACTTCTTGAACGTATGCACTGCCAATGTCGGCACCCTGTGGTCATGTCCGATGTGCGGAGTTGAGATGAATGGCGTCGGCGAGGCATTTGAGCTCGACCAGACCGATGTCTGCAAAGCTCATATCGGCTCCAGCCGATGCGTCGACTACAGCCTCACTGAACAGCACCTCACCCGGGCGAGCGTATTTTGCGATCTGGGAAGCGACGTTCAACCGCCTAGACCTCGGCCATCTGGAGGTCGGGACACTCCGTCGAACGGGTCGACGAGGCAGGCAGCCATCGCCTCAAACCGCTGGGAGTAGGGTCGGATGAGGCCACACGTCGAGCCCTGGAGGTGTTCGCGATGTCGACCGATGCACCGAGTCTGGCCAACACTGAGGAGGTCGAGCAGATCGCTGAGGCCAATTCGTCGGGCCGCCAGCCCGTTGTATTCATTCACGGCCTCTGGTTGCTGCCGTCGAGTTGGGATAGGTGGGCTTCGATGTTCGAGGACGCCGGGTATGTGACTTTGACGCCGAGCTGGCCCGACGATCCGCAAACCGTCGAAGAGGCCCGAGCGAATCCCGACCTCCTCGCCAAAAAGACCTTGAAGCAGGTCGCCGATCACACCACGGAAATCATCAGTGCCTTGGAGCGGAAACCAGCGGTTGTGGGTCACTCCACCGGGGGCCTGCTGGGAGAGATGCTCGCGGGCCAAGGCCGCTCAGCGGCCACAGTGGCGATCGACCCGGGGGTCTTCCGTGGTGTGTTACCCCTGCCAGGCTCCGTGCTCAAGGGGGTAGGCCTCTTGCTGATCAACCCGCTCAACCGCGGCCGCGCAATCACCCTCACGTTCGACCAGTTCAAGTACGGCTGGGCGAACGTGTTAGATGAGAAAGAAGCGAAGGAACTCTACGACACATTCCACGTCGCCGGATCGGGGATCTCTCTCGCCCAGATGGGCACCGCCAACCTCAATCCGTGGACAGAGTCCAAAGTGAACACGAAAAATCCCGAGCGCGGCCCCCTACTGATCATCGATGGCGAGAAAGACCACACAGTGCCATGGGCGATCGCGAACGCCGCCTACATGCGACAGATGCGCAACCCGGGCGTGACCGAGATCGTGAAGATCCCTAACCGGGGCCACTCACTGACCATCGACCATGGCTGGCGCGAAGTAGCAGACAAGGCACTCAACTTCATCAAACGATTCGTCTAGCCGCACGCCAAACCTGTGAACGCGAGAACGCCTCCGACGCGGGGGGCCGGGTCGGAGGCGTTGGGTGCTTCTCGCTTCCCTTGTGCTCATGCAGGAAGCCTGTTAGTCGGCTATAGCCCCACGGTTCGGAGCAGCCGGTCCAGAAGGGTGAGCGACAGCCCATACGATTCGTGGTCCGGGGGTGTCCGCACAATCGCCTCTCCGAGCACGCGTGCCAGCCGGCGTTGTTCTAGACGTGGAAGCGTGGCGAATAGGTCAAGCGGAATTAGATCGGCCCCTGATCTCTCCATCGGACGTGGGACGCTAGGACGTTTAGCTCTTCGCCGTCAAACGGTTCCCAAACGGAATTGTTGATGACAACTCACACCCGGTTTAGGAAACCTGCTCTGTATTTGGGCCTCTCAACACCCGAAAACGCCAGTGAACATAGGGTTTTCGCGTTCTCTAGGTTTGGCGTCTTCCGGTGCTCAGTTTTCGGCAGCGAGGAGCCCTTGAGAAGCCAGAACCGACTCCAAGAATGTTCGCCGACCTGACGACCTCGCAGCTGATTGGTGATATTCGCCTTCGGCGCCCAGGGCAGCAACAGCACCACCCGATCTCGCGCGGAGACGCCAGAAACCCGTCCTATGGGATACGGGTGCACCGGGTCGTATCCCGTGCGACGTTCGGTGATGATCGCCAGGACCGAACGAAGGGAATGGCTGTGGGCCTTGTGGAGCATGACCTGGCAACCGAGACATCGGGCCCCATCCGACGACTTGTTCGGACCTATCCGCTAGCGACCTTCATCGTCCTCGCCTACCTCGTGAACATGAACATGGGGTTTCGCGCTCTATAGGTCTGGCGCGTTCCGGTGCTCAGTTTCGGGCGCTTGGTCCTGGAAACCAGGTCGCAACGAGTGGCTCACGGGTTCAAATCCCGTCAGCTCCTCAGGCCCCTGGGCAGAAGGTGCTCGCAGTCGATCACGTCGACCGACGTAGGGGTGCGGGAGTAGTCGGCGAAATGCCTCGAAGCGCGTCGCGATGCTCGACGGCAAGTACCTGCATCTTCTTTACGAGGTCGAGCATGGTTTCCAGTTCGGCGCGGGTGAACCGCTCGAACAGCCTTGCGCCATCTTCGACCAGGGGGCCATAGAGTTGCCAGACCCGCGTGCTGCCGTCGTCGGTCATTTCAACAAGGACCTGGCGCCGGTCCTCTGCTTCCCGCACCCGGCGCACGAACCCCTTGCGTTCGAGCCGGTCGATCATCGAGGTGGTGGCAGCAGAGGAGAGCCCGGTCGCCCTGCTCAGCTCTCCGGCGGACATTCGGCCCCCGATGAGCCAGTCGAGGCAACGCAGGTCAGTTGGGTTGACGTCGAGTAGCCGACCGACTTCATCGTCGAACTCTGCGTTGCTTCGCTGGTATGCCTGCATGGTGGTGCCCAACTCCGCAACGAGGGCTTGACGAGTCCGCGTCATTGTCATATCCTTCCAAAATCGAAAGATTCGATAATCACGATATTCTAAAGTCGTGGGAAAGGATATCAACATGAAGGTCCTGATTGTGGGAGGAGGCATTGCGGGCCCTGTCGCCGCCATGGCCCTGCAACAGGTGGGCATAGATGCCCGGGTAACCGAGGCCTATCCGCGGGGGGACGGGGAGATCGGCTCCTATTTCACCATCACTCCCAACGGCCTCGATGCGCTGGCCTCGGTCTCCGCGTTGCACTGTGCCGTCGAGTCGGGCTTTGCCACACGGCGCAACGTGATGTGCAATGGGGCGGGCAAAGTGCTCGGTGAACTGCCACTGGGAAGGCCGTTGGCGGACGGCACACCGGCGCTCACAATGAAGCGGTCAAGACTGGCGTTGCGTCTCGTCGAGGAGGCGGAGCGCCGGGGTATCGCAGTCGATCACGCCCGTCGCTTGACGGGAGCGATCAGGGCCGGCACCCAGATCGAGGCGATCTACGCCGATGGAACGACCGAGACGACAGATGTACTCGTCGGCGCCGATGGTGTGCATAGCGTCGTCAGGCGGCTCATCGACAATGCTGCACCTGAAGGACGGCACGTCGGACTCACCAACTTTGGCGGGATCACCCCCGGTGGAGGGGTTTCAGTGGAGTTGGAGGCAGAGGCTTGGCGCTTCTGGTTCGGGAGGCACGCATTCTTCGGGGCGCACCCGACGCCAAGCGGCGACGTGGTGTGGTTCGTCAATGCTCCAGGCCCCGAGTTCACAGACAAGGACCGGGCCACCACCACCAATGAACAGTGGCAGGCGAAGCTGGCAGCCCTGTTCGGGGATGACGCCTCTCCCGCCGCCGCCCTGATCCGGGCCGGCCGGCTCGAACTGGCCGCAGACAACACCTACGACCTTGGACACGTGCCCTTGTGGTTTCGGGATGGGATGATCGTGATCGGCGACGCGGCCCACGCACCCGCCCCAAGCTCAGGGCAAGGAGCGTCCATCGCCCTTGAGGACGCTGCCCTCCTCGGCCAGTTCCTCGGGAGTGCGGAGCACGCCGGGCGTGCGACTGATGCCGCCTTTGCCGCGTTCGAAGCCGCCCGACGCAGTCGGGTCGAGCGCATCGTCGCCCATGGAGCGCGAAGCAGCAGTTCCAAGACCCCCGGACGCGTCGGCAGCGCGATCCGAGATGTCATGCTGCGGCTGGTGTTTCGATACGCGGTGACCGAGAAGTCGCTCTCGTGGATGTATGACTACCGAGTTGACGACGAGCGGGTTGGCCAATACCCCGAGATTCCTAAAGCGAAAAGTTGAAGGCTGATCAGTTCGTGTCATCCCCCAGAGCTCAGAGGACAGGATCGCGTGGCTGGTAACCGGCGAACCAGCGCAGTCTGACCGGAAGGCAGATCCGGAAGCGTCGTAGTGGGAGGTCGCCGGCTCCTCGTCCCGGGACATGGGGGGAGACTACCGTCCGCGGCGGAATGAACTCGCTAGTGCATGGTGCTGTCGTCGAAAGGAGTCAGATCGGCGGTGCTAAGGCTCGATCGGAGCGAGCAACGCCTGATCGACATAACACCAGATCCAATTCATGCCACGTTCCAAGTGGGGGCGGACGAGAGGATGACCGGTGTCCTCGTAGTGCTTAAACGCATGCTGGTTCTTTGCCTTCTCACAGCAGCCAACGTGTCCACAGACAAGGCACATTCTGAGGGCGGGCCAGGAGTCTCCGAGGTCAACGCACTGTGAACAAACGTCAGTTTCGGGGGTCGCGTCCTGGACGAGGGAGAGGTGGCCACATTCCTTGACGGAGAACTGGCCAGTCCATGCCTTGCGGAGGAAAGGGTTAATCAGCTTCTCAATCATCTGACTTCCTAAGACAGTGACTGCGCGTCGCACGTTACGGCACACTCGCGGGGAAGAACTCCATGGGTGAATCTATTGGGTCTGGATGCGCCTAGCGCATGGCGAAGCCAGACCACCTGTGCGCTACCCAGCAATATGCGAGATCTGAGAACAACTCCATCGCGGGCTTCTATCAGACGTCAACGCCGGCATCGAGGGGTGGAGGAGGCTGCTGTGACGTCTCACCACGTCTCACTATGCCTCACGACACTGGTTCCACAGACGCTCCACAGACCCGCCATCAGGTACCGTTGCCCCTGCTCAGGGGGTTTGACCGCATCCTTCGCAACGAGGAAGTCGCGGGTTCAAATCCCGCCAGCTCCACAGACGCCCTGGTCAGGGCGTTGACGGCGATCTCGAACGCGGCTGTTGCACGATCTTCGTCGTCCGTTGCCCCACGCAAGCCCCACAGGATGCATGCCCAGGGAACCTCGCAGATGACGAGGTGCTCCGTCACGCAGGAGTCGCACGGCTAGCGACGGGGCCCCCCTGTGTCCCGCCTCGTCGTTGAGCCCGGGTTGCCGGTGAAGGGCACGGTCATCAGCGACAAGATCTCCCTCATCGGGTCCCCGGCTTACTCGCCAACCGAAGTGGGGGCCGCGGTCGTCCGCATCATCCACGCACCAAGCCACACGATGGCCACACCAAGAATGACGCCGCCAGTCAGGTAAGGGATGCTGATGGGAACGCCAGACAGGAAGCCACCAACGAGGATCGCAACCGAGATGGCGGCTGGAAAGACGCGAGCACGCAGGCTGGCGATGCCGAATAAGACCCAGCCCAACCCGAAGAGCGCGAAGCTCAATACGCCACCCATAAGCAGCCGGCCGCCGACGAAGGTGTCCATCACCTCAGGAGCGACCTCCGCGGTCCGCGGCACCGCGAACGCCTCGTACCACCAGTCCCCGGCCATGAACACCGTGCCGACGATCGCCGCGCCGAGTGCGACGACGCCCAGCGTGCCGGCAGGGCGCGCTTCGCGGTCATACGCCGCGACGAGGGCAAGGACCAGCAACGCGTAGGCCACGATCGATGCAACGCTGTTGATTGCATGCGTAGCAGTCAGGACGTACTGCTCGAGAAGTCCAACCTCGGTCGGGACGGTCAGGGCCACCACCAGTCGCGTGACGATGACCAGAGCACCGGCGACGATGGCGATGGGCGCTGCAAACCGAGAGAGTGGTGAATCCGACATGCCAATTCTCCTTGGATGATCGACTCTCGCCAAAGGGGGTGGAGACTATCCTGATCCTCCCGTGTCCCTCGTCTGAGTCTCGTTACGGACCGGCCGACGTTTGCCAGAACGAGCTGCCCGTCTGGTCCTCGAAGGCAACGGCGAAGGCCTCAACTACCGGTCCACACTCCTGCCGGAGAGCGGCCTCGTAGTCCGCCGAACCGCCACCCACCGCCACTGAGTTCATCTCGGACTCGTTGGCGACCAACCAGTCGTTGTAGGCAGCGAGCTGGGTCGGGTCGAACGGCTCGTCTTGCACTTCCTCGAGAGTGCCGCAGGCGCTCTCGGCCAGAGCTACTGCCTCCGAGTCAAGCCCGCAGGCCGCCACCAGGAGCAAGAGCCCAACCATCGCCGGCCGGATCGCACCCATCGCCTACTCCTCTTGCTGTTTTCTCACACCGAGGACCCTACGCCGCCGGTGATAAGCCGTTGGACGGGGTCTTGGCCTGGTGTCGAGATCGGTCGCCGGCATCCTTAGCGGACGATGTGGTCACCGGTTTAGATCCCGTCAGCTCCACCCGAATCCCCGTTTGTCCTACTCGCTACTGCAGATGGCTTCCGAAGAAGTCCAGCAGCAGTTGACCGGACTGGCGCCACATCACCTCGGGGGCAATCGGGCCCAGCACCCGTTTCATCGGCGAGTCATCGGGCAACGGCACAAACTGCACGTCTGAGAAGTTGGCGTGCCGGGCACCCTCGATCGTGTGCATCGTCCCGGGGTTGCCGGAATCGACGATCCGTCGCCAGCCGTCAAAGAGATAGCTTCGTTCCTGCAGACACCACTCCACGCTGGGGAATGCCCCTGCGGCGACGAGTTGTTCGGGCGGCGCGAGCATTTCGGGATGATCAGCCGCAATCACCATGGCCGGCTTTGTCAGGCCGGTCGTCCCGACTTCTGTCCAGATAGCGCCGTCGAGGTTGGCGGCCACGCGACAGCGATCGTCCATGCGGCACCACTCGAGGGCAGCATTGCCGCCGAGCGAGTGTCCGAACGCGCCAATGCGCTCGATATCTATTGCTTCGGAGATGGGGGCGTCCACACCAGGCAGCAGAGTTGGCGGTTGATGCCATGTCGTCGCGCTTCAGGAGGGCTGTTTCAGCTCGAAAGCTGAACGTTTCCTCCATGTCGCCCGCAGTCGGGTCCCCGACGGCAGCCGTGATTCGCCTGAGATTCTGCCTGGTTCGCCGGGACCACGTTGCCGTCCCCGAAACACTGTGATCGGGGCATCATGCGTGTGGCAAATGCTCGCCACGACATAGCCTTGGCTGGCGAGATCCTCGATGAGCCCGGCATAGGAGAGCGGGGAGAAGCCGGACGCGGAGAATAGGAGGAGGGGGAATGGCCCCCGTTCCAGCAGCGGGGGCGCGTCGTCCTTTGAGTGGCTTTGAAGCGAGGTCGTACCCAGCGGGGCCCCCATGACTGTGTCGCTGGCTTCCCACCCGGGCGGGAGGTACGGCGAGTACTGCGAAGCGGCCGAAGGGGCTGCCGGGTACCAGATCCAGATAACGAGCTTCCGCGGACTTCCTCCGCCCGGCGGCGCCAGTACCTCCGCCCTCGAATCGTCGCTGATCTCGACCGGGACTCTGCCTACTGCGAATTCACCGGTTGGCTTTGGCAGTTCGTTCCTCACTTCGGTACCTCTTTCTTCGTCGACGTGATACTGCTCCTCCCGCGCCAGATTTCGGAAGTGGCTTGCCGGTCGACGGCGATGGACGGTCGGCCTAGCCCGCCGGGCCGAGATCGACGAGAAACTCCGTCAATCTCTCCGTGTCGGCAGTGGTCCAACCCTCCGGGCGCGTCACGGCGATCCAGGCCTCTGCATTGGCCTCCTTGGTGTAGAGATGGCCATAGCCCTCCGGAATGGAGCCAGCGGCAGGGAGATCCATCATCACCTGCCATCCGGTGATCAGACGGGCGTACTCGAACTGTTCACTGATCTCTGCACCGCGCTGGCCATCGAGCAGCCAGTCCGGCTGCTCGAGGAACAGCGAAGGGGAGAAGAAGACCACGGGGTCGGAAGCGTGTTGGAGGTAGACGACCCTTGTGTCTCCCCATTCCTCACTCGGTTGGTCGAGTGCGCTCTCTTCGTTGGTGAACCGAACCGTCCGCCCTCCCTGGTAGAGAGGCGTGGGCGGAGAGCTGCCCGGGTCTCGATTTGCCACGAGCTCATTCCACAACTTATTGACGAACGGAGGACCGACCATGAGGGCTCCGTCGATTGGCTCGTTGACGATGTTGATCGAGGTCAGAATCGCTTCGACTCCGTACGCACCGAGCGAGAGGCCGTACAGGTAGATCTCGGGCCGTTCCTCCTCCGGAAGCGTCGACATGTAGGCGTGGATGGTGGCGAACACCTCTTGCGACGTCTCCTTTACCTCGTCCTGGTCGGCGAGGAGCGAGATCCAACTCGGCAGATAGGAGTATTGGGCGCCGGCCACGGCGACGTTGCCGTTGTGGACGTACTCCAAAGCTGTCATGGCGTTCGGTTCGAGGAACCCCGTCCCAGTGGTGCTGGCAACGACCAGCACCTCCCTGTCGAAAGCGCCGGTCCTGATCAGCTCATCGAGGACGAGTTCGGCCCGCGCCTCTGGAGTATCCGCCGACTTGAGGCCGACATACACCCGAATCGGCTCCATCGCCCCATGACCGTGGAACGCATTCAGTTCATCGACTGAGGGGCCGGTCGCCACGAACGTTCGTCCCTTCTCGCCGAGTGTCTCCCAACCGACGAGCGACGTGGGACTACCCGATCGGAGCTCGGATGCGGGCTGGGTGATCCCTTCGGCGGTGGATGCGTCACGCGGCGCGAACACCTGATTGGCCACGGCAAAGAACGAGTTGACCAGCACACCGCTCCAGCCGCCCCAGATCGTGAGCAAGAGACCGATTCCACTGAGCAACACTGCAAGGCGTAGGGGGAAGACTTTGTCAAGCCATCTGATCAGGGCCAGAAAGAGCCTCCACAAGGATCTGGTGATGATCAGGATCAGGGCCGCCACAACAAAGGCCACCGGCGTAAGCGTCAGCCAGAACACCGGGGAGATCGGCTCCATACCGAAGGTTTGCCGCACATCGTTCTGCCACCCGACGAAACCCCATATCCCCAACAGGAGAACAAATGCGACGATGGCGACCGATAGCCAGCGGAGCGCGGTCCACCACTTCCCACGCGGCTTCGGCATGCCCAGGAAGTTCCAGACCCAGTGCCAACCGGCGCCCAACCCGTACCCCACCATGAACGAGATCCCGGACACGATTCCCTGGGTGACCGAGAGCTTCGGCAGCAGAGATGGCAGCAGCGACGCCGCGAACATCAAGACGCCGGCGAGCACGCCCGGCCTCGAGACCGGCCTCGAGAAGACCTTCGGGATCTCGATCTTCTCCAGCAACGCCAATGACGACACGTTCGGAAGCTACGCCGCGCCGACAGCCCCGACGCCTGCCTCGACCACGCCGACCGAGCGCATTCCGCCCTCGCCTCCTGCTGACGACCCTCCTGCTCGAACGGCTCGCTCAGTCGACAGGTTGTGCGGTTAGGTCCATGCCGGATTCCCCGGTGGCGAGCGTCAGATCTTCCACCGTCAACTGGTTGCATCTCTTTCGTTGCGAAGCACCGCGAGAAGCACCCGCAGTAGAAGGATCACGGCCATGGAGAGACCGATCCATCCGAGAACCTCGTAGAGGCTCACCCCGATCGAGGTGAGGTTGGGACCGCCTGCGGTTCCAAGCAATAGCACCGAAACCAACCCCACGCCGATACTCAGGAGAGCCAGGACAACGCGGTTGAGCAATCGCTCCATGACCCCGATCTCCTCGGGATCCGTGAACAACCTCAGCCGCGTGGTCAGACGCCCGTGCTCGATCAGCGTGGCAATCCGATCCATATGACGCGGGGCTCGACTGAGAAGAGGCCCCAACTGGGCCCACTCCTGCTGAACCAGCTCACTCACCGATCCCGGCAACATCCGATTCCGAAACTCGGCCCCGCCCATGCCCGCGATGACGTCCATGAGCGGGTACCCGGGCGAGAGCTGTTCCAGCGTGCCGGCGAGGGTGGCGAGAGCCCGGAACATGGTTGTGGTCGACCGGGGCAACTTCATCCGCAGCCTGTGTGTGAGGGCCAGCAGATCGGTTAGGGCCTCGGGGGAGGGCAGGCCGGAGCCGAGGTGAGCAGTGAGGAATTGGGCAAGGGCCCGTTCGATTTCGTCAGGATCCCGGGTCGGACTGACCGCTCCGATCGAAACCATCGCCTCATAGAGCAAGGAAGGCTGTTCGAGTTTGATGGCGACCAACATCTGAAACACCGACGCACGCTCGAAGCTGTCGAGACGCCCGGCGATCCCGAAGTCGATAAGACCGAGATTGCCATCTTCGAGGATCAGGACATTGCCGGGGTGAGGATCTCCGTGAAACCGCTCCCCCTTCAGCATGGCCTCGACCTGAGACATGCAGAGGGCATCGGCCAGTTGACGCGCTCGGGCCGGATCGATGCCGGATGTCAGGGATGAGAGTGGGACACCCGACAGACGCTGCATCACCAGCATCCGCTCGGTGGTCAGGGACTGGACGATCTCGGGAGCCACTATCTCGGAGTGCCGTGCGATAGTCACACCCGCTTCGATGGCGTGTCGGGCCTCGATGTGGAAATCGAGCTCCCCATGGAGGACATCCGAGAACTCATCCACCAGACCGGTCACCTCGTAGAACCGCCCCCACGTCGTGCGACGCTCGGCGGTACCGGCCAGCCATCGAGCGATCGCCAGGTCGCGATTCACCTGCTCCTCCAAACCCGGACGGCGCACCTTGACGACGACCTCTTGCCCCCCGGAAAGCGTGGCGGCATGTGCTTGGGCGATCGAGGCCGACCCAAGGGGTTGCCATTCGATGACATCGAAAACCTCCACGAGAGGCCGACCCGTCTCCTCACGCAGGACGCCTTCGACCTGTTCGCGCGCCAATGGGGAGGCCGAGGCGTGAAGACGACCCAGCTCGGCCATCGCCTCCGGAGGGAGAAGATCAGGCCTCGTCGCCAGTAGCTGTCCCAGTTTGATGAACATCCCTCCGGCTTCTTCCAGTGCGATTCGAACCCGTCGGGCGAGCTCTTCGGGGCTGCGTGTGGAGACCTCCCCACGGCGCAACCCGAGCAGGGGCGCGAGACCGTTACGGACAGCAATCCGGGACACCCGCCATCCGCGCAGGATGATCCCTGCCCTGCGGCGAAGGGCTCGGAATGGGTGGGCCAGCCGCATGCCCCGGTGCACCGGCTTTCGGGAGACGAGAATCTCGAGCACCACGATCGCCCCCATCGTGCCGATCAGGGAGAAGGGCAAGGACAGTGCCAGGATCTGCCCGCCGTCGATCTGCGGCTCCTCGGTGAAGTCCCGTACCAGGAGCAGGATGGCCACGGTCATGCCGAACACGACTCCGACGAAGACAGCGAGGAGAGTTCGTCGCCAGGTCAGCTCGCGGGCCCCGACCAAACCCCGAGCCACCCAGGCGAAGAGGAACACAACACCCACCGAAAGGAGAAAGTCACCCATGCTCGAAGGCTACGGCATGCCGCCCCCACCCCACCCGTGACTGCTCAGAGCTCGAGAGGCAAGCCACGGCAGAGCCGCATCCTGTCCACCCACAAAAGTCGAGTCACAAGTCTTCAGACAACGAGCTCGAAATGGCGCTGGGTCACGACCGGGATCGGCGACTTGACGACATTGGGTCCAGACACCCCGACCATCGGATTGACATCAGTCGCTCCTTCGCCGGCGAGCTGGTGGTGCTCCGGTGCCACGTCCAAGTTCATTTGACAATGAACGACCTGAAACCCCTGGTCAGAGAGTTGTGCGCTCCCGGCAGGATTCGAACCTGCGCACCCGGCTCCGGAGGCCGGTGCTCTATCCCCTGAGCTACGGGAGCCCGAAGGCGACGATTCTATCGACGGCTCTGCCTCTACCCTCCCTCCCGTGAAGTACCTCTCGACAAGGGGCGAGGCCCCTCCGCTCGATTTCCGGGGCGTTCTCGTCACCGGCATGGCTTCTGATGGAGGGCTCTATGTGCCCGAGGAGGTCCCCACACTGCCGGACATCTGGATGGACTGGTCATATGAACAGGCCGTCACCGCGACCCTGACCCTGTTTGGGGCAGAGCAGGCGGGGCCGCTGGTCATGGAGGCTGCCGCCAGGTTCGCCCCTGAAGAGGTCGCCCCAGTGGTCGGTCTCGGCGACCGATACGTCTTCGAGCTGTTCTGGGGCCCGACCCTTTCCTTCAAGGACCATGCCTTGCAGGTGCTCGCCGGGTTGTTGGACCGTGAGGTCAGCTCGCCATCGACCATCCTCGGAGCCACCTCGGGGGACACCGGTTCCGCTGCAATCGAGGCATGTCGGGGGCGGGCCAACCTCAGGATCGTTGTGCTCTATCCCGAGGGCTTGATCTCAGATTTCCAGCGGCGTCAGATGACGACTGTCGAGGATGACAACGTCCTTGCGGTGGCGGTGAGGGGGAATTTCGACGACTGCCAGGCGATGGTCAAAGCTGCCTTTTCCCGCCATGAGGGATTGCTTGCCTTCAACTCGATCAATTGGGCGCGCATCGCCACTCAGGCGGGTTACTACGTATATCTGGCGGCCCAGTTCGACCAGTCGTTCGATGTCGTCGTCCCCACCGGAAACTTCGGCAATGTGTTCTCCTGCTTGGTGGCCAAGCAGATGGGAGTGCCCATCGAGACCATCGCCATCGCCAACAACGCCAACCGCGGCCTATCCGATCTCGTCAACACCGGAACCAGGGAACCAGGCCCCGTCATCCCGACACTGGCCCCGGCGATGGACGTCAATGTCCCATCCAATCTGGAGCGATTCACGGGTGACCCCGCGCAGGCCTTCACAGCCGGATATGCCGACGATGAGGAGATACTCGACACGATCGCTCGGGTAAACCGGCGCTATCGCTATCTGCTCGACCCGCACACCGCCGCCGGCTGGCACGTCTCGGACTCGCTCGTTGGGGACAGACCCGTGGTCGTCGTCTCTACCGCTCATCCAGCCAAGTTCAGTGAGACGGTCGAGCGAGCGGTAGGACGGCGTCCCAAGACCCCTCGGGGTTTCGAAGACCCCTCCCAGAAACCGGAGCGTCTGACGGTCATCGAACCTGACCCTTCAGAGCTCGATCGGCTCCTCCGATAATTACTTGATCGCTGCTTTGCGCAAATGCAGCGAACAGCTACCATGCGCTTAGCCGACAACGCCAAGGGACGTTGCGGCCACCCACTCACAGTCCTCATCCGAGGCATGCCACATCATCGTTCTCGATGGTGCGTATCCCGGTCCGTTTGAGCCCGAAAGCGAAGAATCGCGAAGGATCCAATGACCACACGAGCTCAACTCCAGAGCAAGTCCATCGACGAGCTGCGACAGATCGCCGGTGCAGTAGGTATCGAGACCGACGGTCTCCAGAAATCAAAGCTGATCAGCGCCCTCGTTGACGCCGGTCAGGTCGCCGACCCCTCGCCTGCCGAGGAGGTCGACCTTCCCCAGGCCACCCCTCGCACCGAGAGGGTCGGTCAGGACGGAGAAATCGATTCCGATCAGGAATCGGGCGATGAGCCGCGCCCCGAGTCACGTCAGGGCGGCCGCCCCGATTACGACGACCAGCGCCAGGGTGGAAACCGGAATCGCAACCGGCGCCGACGTGGCGGTGGCGGTGGCGGTGGCCGCGAGGACGAGTACATCCCCGAGGAGGACCTCGAGACGCGTGAGGGCCTGCTCGACATCCTTCCCGAGGGCTATGGCTTCCTGAGAGTCACCGGGTATCTGTCCGGAGACAAAGACGTCTACGTCTCCGCCAACCAGGTGCGCAAGTTCCGCCTCCGCAAAGGCGACGTCGTCTCTGGCCCGATCCGGCCACCGCGCTCCAAGGAGAAGTTCGCCGCCGTCGTCCGCATAGACAAGGTCAACGGCATGTCCTCCGACGAGGCGATGAGACGGCCCAAGTTCGAGTCGCTGACTCCGCTCTTTCCCGACGAGAGACTCCGTCTCGAGATCGATGGCAGACCTAACGGCATCCTCACCCGGATCGTCGACCTGATCGCCCCGATCGGCAAGGGCCAGCGCGGTCTCATCGTCTCCCCGCCCAAGGCCGGAAAGACGACCGTTCTCCAGGAGATCGCTCAGGCGATCACCACCAACAACCCCGAGTGCTACCTGATGGTGGTACTGGTCGACGAAAGACCCGAAGAGGTCACTGACATGCAGCGCTCGGTCAAGGGCGAGGTCATCTACTCGACCTTCGATCGTCCAGCCGAGGAGCACACCCAGGTGTCCGAGCTGGCGTTGGAGCGGGCCAAGCGGCTGGTGGAGATGGGCACTGACGTCGTGATCTTGCTCGACTCGATCACCCGTCTCGCCCGGGCCCACAACCTGGCCACGCCGGCTTCCGGCCGGATCCTGTCTGGTGGTGTCGACTCGCAGGCCCTCTATCCGCCCAAGCGCTTCTTCGGCGCCGCCCGGAATATCGAGGAGGGCGGCTCGCTCACCATCCTCGGAACCGCACTGGTCGAGACCGGGTCCAAGATGGACGAGGTCATCTTCGAGGAGTTCAAAGGCACCGGGAACATGGAGCTTCGTCTCGACCGCAAGCTCGCCGACAAGCGGATCTACCCGGCCATCGACATCGAGGCATCGGGAACAAGGAAGGAAGAGCTGCTGTTCGACGATAAGGAGCTTGCCCAGGTCTGGAAGCTTCGCAGGGTGCTGCTGGCCCTCGAGTCCGGAGCCGCCCTCGAGCTTCTCATTGACCGATTGAAGACCACGAAGTCCAACGCCGATTTCCTCGCCGAGGTGGCGAAGAGCAGCGGCGGCTAGATAGGAGCCAGCGGTGAAGACCGACATTCATCCGACATACGCCGAGACGCACGTCACGTGCTCGTGTGGCAACACCTTCACCACCCGGAGCACCAAGCCGGGCGAGATGCACATCGAGTTGTGCAATGAGTGCCACCCGTTTTTCACCGGCAAGCAGAAGCTCGTCGACAGCGGCGGGCGCGTGGAGCGATTCCAGAAGCGCTACGGAAAGACCGCTTTCACCAAGGCGGGCGATCCTGTCGAGGCGGACGCAGAGGCGGAAACCGCTGACGCGGAATGAGTCAACGGCTTCCGATTCGGAATCGGGAGCCTCAGTCCCGCATTTGACACCCGAGCGCCCCAATTACGAAGGGCTGACCAGCCCTATCGACCCGGCCAAGACGGTCGGGGGCCAGGCCGTAATCGAAGGTGTGATGATGCGCGCTCCGGGTGCATGGTCGGTGACGGTGCGCAAGCCCGACGACACCATCGTCGCCCAACGACATGTCCTCGGTCGTCTCGCCGACCGCAATCGGGCCGCCCGCATCCCGTTCGTTCGTGGCATCGTCGTGCTCTGGGAATCACTGAGCTTGGGGTTTCGCGCCCTTTCCTGGTCCGCCGAGATGGCTGCCGGCGACGAGGAAGAGCCGCTCAGCAAGACCCAGATCGGCTGGACCATGGCCCTGGCATTCGCCCTGTTCGCCGGGATCTTCATCGTGCTCCCGGCCCTCGCAGCGGGCGCGCTGTCGGGCGAATCCGGGATCTTGTTCAACGTCAGCGAAGGGGCCATCCGCCTCGCACTCTTCATCGGCTACATCTGGGCGATCGGCAGGTCGAAGGAGATCGGGCGCGTGTTCGAGTACCACGGTGCGGAGCACATGTCTATCCACGCCTACGAGGCAGGGGAGCCGCTCAGTGTCGAATCGGTGCGTCGCTATCCGCCCGAGCACCCCCGTTGCGGCACGAGCTTCTTGCTCATCGTCGTGCTCGGCTCGATCATCCTCTTCTCCTTCTTCGGCCGGCCCGGGTGGCCCTTCATCGTCGTATCCCGCCTGATCGGGCATCCCGATCATCGCCGGGATCGCCTACGAGTTGTTGCGATGGTCAGGGACCCGGAGCACCGGTTGGCTGGCCCGCGCCCTTGCTGCTCCCGGGATCTGGCTGCAGAAGCTGACGACCCGTGTCCCCGACGAGTCTCAGATCGAGGTTGCCATCTCCAGCCTGGTGGTCGCCCTCGACGACGAGATGGTCGACGACGTGATAGGCCGCGGCGGTCTGCCCGGTTCCGCGCTCGAAGTTCGCCGCGCCGCCTTTGGTCTCACCCCTCCGACCGCGGAGGCGTGATGGACGACACACTCGCGCTGAGGCTCGCCGAGATCGAGTCTGCCTTCGATGAGACGGAGGCGGCCCTGTCCGACCCCGAGACGCTGACCAACCCTGCGATGCTCGCCGAACTGGGCAAGCGTCACGCCGACCTTCGGGACGTTGTCTCCGACATCCGCCGGTTGCGTGAGCTGCGGGCCGATCTCGAAGACGCCCGCGGCATGGCTGACGACCCCGACATGGCCGATATGGCCCGTGAGCTGGCCGGCGAGATCGACGAGATCGAAGCTCGGGTCAGACTGGCCCTGATCCCGACCGACCCGGCCGACGCCAAGGACGTGATCCTCGAGATCCGATCGGCGGCGGGTGGCGACGAGGCCGCCATCTGGGCCGGGGACCTGCTTCGGATGTATGAGCGATATGCCGACCGCATCGGGCTGGAGATCGAGCCGCTGGACAGCTCACCGTCGGAGGTGGGCGGCTACGACAAGGTGACGGTTGCGATCAAGGGCAAGGGCGCCTACTCGCGGATGAAATACGAGGCCGGGGTGCATCGGGTCCAAAGGGTGCCCAAGACCGAGTCCCAAGGGCGGATCCACACCTCCACCGCGACCGTTGCCGTCCTGCCCGAGGTCGAGGAGGTCGACGTTGAGATCGACCCCAACGACCTGAAGGTGGACGTGTACCGGTCGACCGGGCCGGGGGGGCAGTCGGTGAACACCACCGATTCCGCCGTGCGGCTCACCCATATCCCGTCGTCGCTGGTGGTCACCGTGCAGGACGAGAAGAGCCAGCTCCAGAACAAGGAGAAGGCGATGCGAATCCTCAGGGCCAGGCTGTATCAGCTGGAGCTGGAGCGTCAGCAGTCGGAGCTGGCCGGGGCGCGCCGGTCACAGGTGGGCTCGGGTGGGCGTTCCGAGAAGATCCGCACCTACAACTTCAAGGAGAACCGGGTCACCGACCACCGGATCGGCCTCACCCTGAAGCGTCTCGATCAGGTCCTCGAGGGCGACCTCGACGAATTCGTCACCGCCCTCAGCGCCGACGAGCAGGCCACCCGCCTCGCCGAAGGGGTCTGAGGACAGCGACCCGCAACCTCAGCTTCCCCGGCCCGGATATGGGACGAATCGTCTCAGCTTCGAGACGAATCCACAGACGACCACGAACCTGAGATCGAATGACCCGGATGCGGGTCATAGAAGCTGAGGTTCGCACTGCGGACGCTCAGGTTTTCTGCAGCGCCCCGTCGAGGTTGGCGACGCCCTTTCGTTCCATGTTGCCCCAAGAGCGGGTCCCCTTGCCGCCGATGATGGCGCGGATGCGCCAGACGACCGTTATCTGGCGCATGCCGAAGTTCTCGATGAGGGCCATCACGATCAGACGCAGAGTGTCCTTCAGCGAGTTGAAGTAGCCATAGGACTCGTCGAGGAGCAGGGCGATCAACGAGTTGATCAGTCCCACTCCGAAGGCAACGGCGACGAGGATCACGAGGGAGGTCGTGTTGAGGACGCCGAGCAGGAGCGCCACCAGAATTGTGATCCACCCGAGGAACTCGATCACAGGGGCCAGGTACTCGAACAAGAACATGGCAGCCCACGTGATCATCCCCACCTTGCCGTACTTGGGGTTGAACGTCATCGGCATGAAGTCCTTGACCGCGGTCATCAACCCCCGGTGCCATCTGATCCGCTGGCGGCGCAGGACGCGAAGGGTGTCCGGCACCTCGGTCCAGATCACGGCCGACGGCTCGTAGACGATCCGATAGGGGATCTCGTTGTCGATGTGGTAGCGATGGAGACGCATGGTGAGGTCCATGTCCTCCCCCATGTGGCCGGTGGTGAACCCTCCGACTGCGATGACAGCCGACCGTTTCCAGACGCCGAACGCGCCGGAGACGAGGGGTAGAGCTCCCATCTGAGACCAGGCGGGACGGCTGGCGAGAAAGGTGCGCAGGTACTCCAGCACCTGCATCCGCGCTACCAGCTTCTTGGGCACACCGGCCTCGACCAGATGCCCGAGCTGGACCTTGCTCCCGTTCAACGGCCGAATGTTGCCTCCGACCCCGATCGTTCTCTGGCGATCCTCAACGACCCGTCGCATGGCTCCGATCAGGCAGTTGGCATCGAGGATCACATCGGCGTCGGTGCACAGGGCATACGGATATCGGGCGGCGTTGATCCCGGCGTTCAGGGCATCTGCCCTTCCTCCGTTCTCCTTGTCGATGACCGTGATGTCGAAGGAGCCGTGGGCCCGATAGATGCCCCTGACCGGAGCAGTGGTGATGTCCGGCCGATAGGGGATTCGAACGCGTTCTAGATGGAAGGCTTCGATCAGGGCCTCGAGCGTCCCGTCGATGGAACCGTCGTTGACGACCACGATCTCGAAGCGCGGGTAACCGACGATCGACATCGAGCTGACCGAGTCCACTATTCCCGCCGCCTCGTTGTAGGCGGGAATCACTATCGAGACCGGCGGCGATGTCTGACTGGAGAGCATCTCGGAGACACGGCCGAATCGATCGAGGTGATGCACCCGACGCATGACCGCCGCAGACCGCAGCCCGAGCCCGATCATGTAGGCCTGCATGAAGATGAAGTAGATGATCGTGCAGTACCCCGCCCAGCGCAGGATCTCGTGGATCACGAGAGCACCTGGAGGCCGGCTCCGACGTGATCGAGGAGCAGCAGGTCGCTGTCTGTCGCCTGTCCGGCCTCGTGCCGTTCGCGGGCAGCGGCCAGGACGCCACAGTCGGCCAGGGCCTCGGCAGCGGCATCCCTGGCGAAGGGATCGTCGGATCCGATGGCCAGGAGCAACAGCTGGTCTCCTCCGGGGATTGCAGCCAGCGCAGAGGCGCTGTTACGTCGCACCCACCAGTTGGAATCCCGCAGGCCCGTCACCAGCACCGGGTTGATCGAAGGATCGCCGATGTGGCCGAGTGACGTTGCCGACTTCGCCCGGAGCCTCCAATCCGGGGATCGGAATGTGTACTTGAGTGGCCTGATTGCCAGCGGGCCTCCAACCATCCCGAGCGACTCGATCGCGGCGATCCGGACCTCAGGATCCGTGGCAACCCGAAGGATTCCGGCGAGGCTCGGACCGACCTCGCGGTCACCGATGACCCCGAGCACGCGTATCGCCTCGATGACGCCTTCGTTGTGATCGTGGCTGAGGTTGGCCCGGATATAGGCAACCAGCGGCCATGTCGCCTTGACGCCGAACCCAACCAGCGTGTCGGCGAATCTGGCGCGCACCCAGGGCTCCTCCAGCCCGAATCGCTCCAGGATGGCTCCGATTCCCGGCTCATGCTGGATCCGTCCGAGGCCCCGAGCACATTGGATCCTGATCTCAGGCTCACGGTCAGAGAGATGTGTGATGAGCGCCGGCGCCGTGGACTCGTCCCCGATCTCGGCGAGCGAAACGGCAGCGCGAAGACGTCTTCCTAGGGGAAACCGGCTGCGCAGCCGTGCCTCCTGACGTCGCGCCAGCCCGACGCCGTCGATGATCCCGGCCAGTGTGTCGATCTGGCGACCAGTTACGACGTTGCGTATGTCGATCACTGCGTCCAGGAATGCATCGTCGTCCACCGCTGAGCCGTCGATTGGCTCGAGGGTGTCCTTTGCCGCGATGCGGCGGCTGATCAGCGCCACGTATCGGGTATGCCTCTCACGACGGCGCAGGGCGCGTCGTCGGTTGATGGCCTTCAACGTCACCAGCCCTAGGAGCATGGCGAAGGCCACGAGCGTGACGACTCCCAGGATCACGAGGCCGATCGTGGTTTCGTTCATGGGACGTACCCAGCCGTATAAATCGGCCATAAAGCGGCACAGTTGAGCCGGCGTGCTCAGTCAGGCAGTCGTGAGCGGATCCTCGCCAATAGCTCGGGCATGCGGAATGGCTTCCTGACGAAGTCGACTGCTCCGGCCTCGAGGCTGTCGACCGCGATCCGGTCGTCGTCCACACCGGAGACCACGATGGTGGTGAACTTGTGGCCTTCCTTCCCCCAACGCTCCAGAATCTCCAGCCCGAGCAGGCCGGGCATGAGGTGGTCCAGGATGATGAGGTCGTAGTTCCCGGTTATGCCCATCTCGTAGGCTGCCAACCCGTTATCGGCCGTGTCGACCTCGTAACCCTCCAACTCGAGGGCCGTTGCCAGGACCGTCGTCACCGTGTCCGAGTCGTCGGCCACGAGGACACGCTTGATGTCACCCATACCGGTCTCGGATTCTCCCTGTGCAGCCGAAATTGCCAGGTGATCATGGCAGAAGGAGGGGTTTCTCCCTGGTTGCCGGGGATCGAGGTGACGGGCGCGAGATCGAAAGCGAACTATCTTCTAACGGCTGTCGTGTTGAGATAGCGCTGGGGCAAATGACCACGATTCCCGAACATGAGAGGGTGAGGCTCGAAGCGCTCGCCCGCGACGATATGCCTCTCGAGGACCTCATCGCACGCCGTCTTCGTGGCGAGCCTCTGCAGTACATCGAGGGTACTGCGGCGTTTGGCCCGCTCGACCTGCTGGTCGACGAGCGGGTCCTGATCCCCAGGCCCGAGACCGAGGGAATGTTCGAACTGGCGACGCGGATGGTGCGTAGCCCGGAGATCATCGTCGACCTGTGCACCGGATCCGGCGCCCTTGCGCTGGCGCTGAAGAGCAGGTTCCCGTCGGCGGCGGTGTTCGCCACCGACATCTCACCAGATGCCGTCGAGGTCGCCACCGACAATCGCTATCGAACGGGGCTCCAGATCTACCTCGCCGAGGGAGACCTCTTCGACCCGCTTCCCACGGCGATCCTCGGGACTGTCGATCTCATCGTCGCCAATCCTCCCTATGTCGCCGAAGTGGATTTCGGTGCGTTGCCCGCCGACGTGCAGCGGGAGCCGAGGGTGGCGCTCGTCTCAGGGCCGACCGGGTTGGAGGTCATCCAGCGGATTGGAGCCTCGGCGGCGTCATGGCTCCGGCCCGGGGGTGTGATCATCTGTGAGATCGGCGAGAAACAGGGGGTCTCGGCGACCAGCTCTTTCATGGACTTGCCCGCGATCGTGCGTCAAGACCTCACCGGGCGCGATCGCTACATCGTCGCCGTCAAGCCTTGAGTCTCGACCGGGCGATTGCGGCGATCCGGAATCGGGAAGTGGTCGGGCTGCCCACCGACACGGTGTACGGGATCGGCGCCGACCCGCTGAGCGAGGAGGCCGTGGCCAGGCTCTACGAGCTCAAGGGGCGGCCCGAGTTGAAGCCCATCGGGCTTCTCGTCGCCTCCATCGAACAGGCGGAGGTCATCGGGGAGATCGAAGGTCTCGCTGCCGAGCTGGCGGCAGAACACTGGCCCGGAGCCTTGACGCTGGTGGTCACGCCGAAGGTGATCCTGGCCGATTGGGTGGGCGATGCCCAACGCCGGACGGTGGGCCTGCGGGTCCCCGATCACCCTGTCGCCATCGAGCTGCTGTCGGCGGTCGGCCCCCTTGCCGTGACATCGGCCAACCTCAGTGGAGGGAGTGAGTCAATGAGCGATGAGGACGCCCGCGCCGTCTTCGGCGATCTCGTGCCGGTCTACGTGGAGGGCCGTGCCCCTGGCGGCGAAGCCTCGACCGTGGTGGACGTCACCGGATTCGAGGTCGTCGTTCTCCGGCAGGGGCCAGTTTCCATCTAGTTACCCTCGGCCCATGATCTCGATGGACCCCCTGGAGCAGGTCGACCCCGCGATCGCCGGCCTCATCCGCAAAGACGTCGAACGGCAGAACTCTCACATCCATCTCATCGCCTCGGAGAACTTCGCCTCTCCCGCCGTGATGGCCGCATCGGGCTCGGTCTTCACCAACAAGTACGCCGAGGGCTACCCGGGCCGGCGCTACTACGAAGGCTGTGCGGTGGTCGACGAGATGGAGCAGCTGGCGATCGATCGGGCCAAGGAGCTCTTTGGGGCGGAGCACGCCAATGTCCAGGCCCATTCCGGGGCGCAGGCCAACATGGGTGTGTACTTCTCGCTCCTCCAGCCCGGGGATCGAGTGCTGGGCATGCGTCTCGACCAGGGCGGTCATCTGACCCACGGCTCACCGGTGAACTTCTCCGGTCTCTACTACGACTTCGTGGCATACGGGGTCGATCGGGAAACCGAGTTGGTGGACATGGACCAGGTCCGCGCCCTGGCCATCGAGCACAAGCCGCAACATCGTCCTGGCCGGCTACTCGGCCTACTCCCGCACCCTGGACTACGAAGCGTTCCGGGCGATCGCCGACGAGGTGGGTGCTCTCTTCATGGTCGATGCGGCCCATTTCATCGGTCTCGTGGCGGGGCGGTCTCACCCTTCGCCCGTGCCCCACGCCGACATTGTCACCGGGACCACCCACAAGGCCCTGCGTGGCCCGCGGGGCGGCCTGATCCTCAGCAACGAGCGCTTTGCCAAGGACATCGACAGGGCGATCTTCCCAAATGCCCAGGGCGGGCCCATCGAGTCGCAGATCGCGGCCAAGGCGGTCTCGTTCCATGAGGCGATGCAGCCCGGGTTCCGCGTTTACACCGACCAGATCGTGACCAACGCCAGGGCGATGGCAGCGGCGATCCAGGAACAGGGAGTGCGGGTGGTCTCGGGCGGCACCGACAACCACCTCTTTCTGATCGATCTCAGATCGGTGGCCGACGATCTCGATGGCAAGGAGGCGGCGAAGCTCCTCGACGGGGTGGGGATCACCCTCAACTTCAACACCATCCCGTTCGATCCACGGCCCCCCTTCCGCGCCTCGGGTCTCAGGATCGGCACCCCGGCGATGACCAGCCAGGGGATGATGGCGGATCAGGCGGAGGAGGTGGCGACGCTCATCGCTCGGGCGTTGCAGAATCGGAAGGACGACGGTGAGCTCGCCAAGGTCTCCGCCCGGGTCGGGGAGCTGGCCGCAGAGTTCCCGCCCTACCCGCACGACTTCGTTGGCCATGTCTGAGCCTTGCTAGGTTCCGATTTTGCCCACCGAACCCACCTCCCTAGACTTTGTGAATAGATTCACAAGCGCGGTCAAGAGTCTGAGCGATCGAGCAGCGAGCCACCCATGAGAGACGAGACCATCAACCAGAGCGTCGGACGCGCCGTCAGTGAAGGCTGGGGTCGATCCGGTGCATTCGCCGGATCGATCATCTCCGGCACCCTCCTCGGGTTCTTCGCCGACAACTGGCTAGGGACCGAGCCCTGGCTGGTGGTGACCGGGGCGCTCGTCGGCTCCTATTCGGGCTTCATGAATATGTGGCGCTGGTCCAAGGAAATGGAAATGGCCGATCGTGAGCGTTGAGCATGGCCCGCCGCTCGAGGCCAACCTGGCCAAGGAAACGGTGGCTCGCGCCGTCTACATCGGGCCTGTGCTGGTCCTGTTGTTCGCCCTCGTCAACGGGTGGGACGGAGCATGGAGCGCGGCGCTCGGGGTCGTCGTGGTGGTGGCCAACTTCCTCCTCGCCGGGGCGATCCTCTCGATTTCACTGAGGATCAGCCTCCAGGCCTATCATGCCGCCGCTCTGATCGGCTTCCTCCTCCGTCTCGCCTTGTTCGTCGGCGCGGTCTATCTGATCGCCACGCTGGTCGAGGTGGACCGGATCGCCTTCGGGATCTCGGCAGTGGTGTCCTATATCGCCCTGCTGACCTGGGAGGCAGTGTCGATCACCAGGGATAGAGAAAGGGAACCCAGTTGGCGCAGTTGATAGTGGCGACCTCCGAATGTGACGTGGTCAACGAGGTGATCTGCGCTCCGGCCAACGTCAACGAGCTCTTCGAGTTCCCCACCATCTTCACCATCGGTGGGTTCGAGGTGACCCGGACCATCATCCTCATGTTCCTGGCGGCCTTCGTCGCGGTGGCGATCCTTTACTTCGGGCTGAGAGGACAGCGCTTGGTCCCCACCAAGTTCGGGGTGGCCGTGGAGGGAATGATCAGCTTCGTTCGGGACGGGATCGCTCGTGACGTGATCGGGCCGGAGGGGACCAAATACGTGCCCTACCTGATGGCGATGTTCTTCTTCCTGCTGGTGGGAAACCTGTTCGAGGTCACTCCCCTGATCAACTTCCCGATCACATCGCGGATGGCGATACCTGCCTTCCTCGCTCTGGTCACCTACGTCATCTTCATGTTCGTCGGCTTCGCCAAGAACAACTTCCGCTATCTGATCGACACCGCCTGGCCCAAAGCGGTCCCGATCGGTCTCAGATGGCTGGTGGGGCTGATCGAGGTGTTCTCGATCTTCATCTTGAGGCCGATCACACTTGCAGTCCGACTCTTCGCCAACATGGTGGCCGGGCACCTGATGCTCACCTTGCTGCTGACCTCGGGGGTGATCTTCATCGCCGCCATCCCCGAGATCGGGCTCAAGGGCTCCATCGGGTTCTTCTGGTTCGGCCTCGGACTGTTCATGTTCCTGTTGGAGATCTTGATCGGCGTTCTCCAGGCGTACATCTTCACCTTGCTGACTGCGATCTACATCGAATCGTCAATCCACTTCGAGCACTAAGGAGAAAGACAGAATGGAAGGCAGCATCGAGGCCCTCGTGCCCGCACTCTCGCTCATCGGCTACGGCCTGGGCGCCATCGGCCCTGGCATCGGGATCGGCATCGTGGCCGGCAATGCGATCACGGCCATGGCCCGCCAGCCCGAGATGCAGGGGACGATCAGGACCACCATGTTCCTGGGCATCGCCCTCACCGAGGCGCTGGCCCTGATCGGCTTCGTCCTCTTCTTCATCGCCTCTGCCTGATAGGAGATCGGGATGCACCTATTGACAGCATTGGCCGTGTTGGCCACAGAGGAGGGGGGTGAGTCCGGCGGCGGTCTCAGTCTGGTCCTGCCCCATCCCGAGGAGCTGATCGCCGGCATCCTCGCCTTCCTCATCGTCTTCTTCTTCGTTTGGAGGAAGGCACTTCCCACCATCAACAAGACCCTGGAGGCAAGGCAGCAGGCCATCACCGGCCAGCTGTCGGACGCCGAGGAGTCGAAGCGGGAGGCCGAGAGCCTGCTCGCCGATTACCGGGCTCAGCTCGCCGAGGCCAAGGCCGAGGGCAATCGCATCGTCGAGGAGGCCCGCGCCGCAGGCGAGCAGCTGAAGACCGACGTGGTAGCCCGTGCCGAGGAAGAAGCCGCACAGATCCTGGCCAAGGCGCGCGAAGAGGCCGACAACGAGAAGACGCGCGCCCTGGCAGACGCCCGCCGCGAGGTCGGGGAGATCTCGGTCGGCCTCGCCGAGAAGATCGTGGGCGGCTCCCTCGACGACAAGATGCAGAAGGACCTGATCGATCGCTACCTGGCGGACCTGGAGAAGTTGTAGTGTGGACGAGCGGATCAGCGGCTACGCCAGCGCCATCCTCGACCTCGCACGAGCCGAGGGCGAGCTGGATCGAGTCGAAGACGAATTCCTGTCCGTAGGACAGGCGCTGGAGAAGTCCGCTGAGCTGCGGTCAGCCCTCACCGACCCCCACCTCCCGGTGGAGAAAAAGCAGGCGATCATGGACGACCTGCTCGGTGGCCGCGCTTCGACACTCACAGTGGGTTTGATCCAATTCATGGTCGCCCAAGGACGCTCGTCCGACATCCCGCAGGTAGCCAAGAGCTTCGTCGAGAAGGCTGTCGAGTCACGGGACCGGGCGGTTGCCGAAGTCCGATCCGCCGTACCCCTTGAACCTGAAACCGTCGAACGTCTTGCCGCGGCTCTGGGCAAGGCCACTGGCAAGAAGGTCGAGGTGAAGGTCGTGGTCGACGAGTCGGTAATCGGCGGGATAGTCGCCCGTGTCGGTGACGTCGTCATCGACGGGACCATTGCGAACGCCTTCGGCGACCTTCGCCAGGCCGTGCTGAGCCGCTGAGGAGTCACATGACCGATTTGACCATCACCGCCGATCAGATCACCAAATCCCTCAAGGAGCAGCTTGCGGGCTGGCAACCGGAGGTCGACAAGGAGACTGTCGGATATATCACCTCCATCGCCGACGGCGTCGCCCGCGTCGAGGGCCTGCCCAATGTCATGGCGTCCGAGCTGCTCGAGCTTCCCGGTGGCCTGATCGGTGTCACCCTCAACATCGACGAAGAGGACCTCGGCGTGGTGGTCCTGGGAGAGGCCAGCCACATCCAGGAAGGCGATCCGGTCAAGCAGACCGGCACGGTGCTTTCGGTCCCGGTGGGGGATGCCCTGCTCGGCCGTGTCATCGACCCGCTGGGCAATCCGGTGGACGGCAAGGGCCCGATCAACACCACCGAGCGCCGTCTCCTCGAAACTCAGGCGCCATCGGTGGTGGAGCGGCAGCCGGTCAAGGAGCCGCTCCAGACCGGAATCAAGGCCATCGACTCGATGACCCCGATCGGTCGTGGGCAGCGACAGCTGATCATCGGCGACCGCCAGATCGGCAAGACCGCCATCGTGGTCGACACGATCATCAACCAGAAGGTCAACCAGGGGACCAAGGACGAGGTCAAGTGCATCTATGTGGCCATCGGGCAGAAGGCCTCGACCGTCGCCGAGATCGTGGCCACGCTCGAAGAGCACGGCGCCATGGAGTACACCGTCGTGGTCAATGCCGCTGCCTCCGCCGCACCGGCGCTGCAGATGTATGCCCCGTACGCCGGCTCGGCCATTGGCCAGCACTGGATGTACAGCGGGCAGCATGCCCTCGTCATCTTCGACGATCTCTCAAAGCAGGCCGTGGCCTATCGGGAGATCTCCCTGCTCCTGCGCCGGCCTCCAGGCCGTGAGGCGTACCCCGGCGACGTGTTCTACCTGCACAGCCGGCTCCTCGAGCGTTGCGCCAAGCTCTCCGACGAGCTGGGTGGTGGCTCGCTCACCGGGCTCCCGGTGATCGAGACGAAGGCGAACGACATCTCGGCCTACATCCCGACCAACGTCATCTCGATCACCGACGGGCAGTGCTATCTGCTCGCCGACCTCTTCTTCCAGGGCATCCGTCCTGCCCTCGACGCCGGCATTTCGGTTTCCCGGGTCGGCGGCGCCGCCCAGGTGCCGGCCATGAGGAAGATCGCCGGCCCACTCCGCCTGAACCTGGCTCAGTTCCGCGAGCTCGCTGCATTCGCCGAGTTCGGGTCGGAGCTGGATGCCACCTCGCTGGCCCAGCTGGAGCGAGGGCGCCGCGTGGTCGAGGTGCTCAAGCAGCCCCAGTTCGCCCCGGTGCCGGTCGAAGAGCAGGTGGTGTCGATCTACGCCGTCACTGAGGGCCACATGGACGACATCGCTCTCCCCGACGTCCGCCGTTTCGAGGCCGAGTTGGGCGAGTTCTTCCGAAGCCGGCACCCCGGTCTCCTCACCGAGATCCGGGACACGGGCAAGCTTCCGGAAGGTGACGAGGTGCCGAACGCCATCGCCCAGTTCAAGGAGACCTTCGAGGGCTCCAAGGTCGAGGAGTAGGAGCACCGGGCATGGCCTCCGCCCAGCTCAGGGATACCCGGCGTCGCATCAGGAGCGTCGAGGCGATCAAGAAGATCACCCGCGCCATGGAGTTGATCGCCACCAGCCGGATTCCGAAAGCACAGGCCAGGGTCAATGCCTCGAAGCCATACACCGCCAAGCTGATCGAGGTCATCGAGAACGTTGGCGCTGCAGGCGCCGGGGCCAAGCACCGCTTGCTCGAGCAGCGCGAAGTCAAGACGGTCGGGCTGGTCATCGTGACCTCGGACCGCGGTCTCGCCGGCTCCTATGCCTCGAACATCATCCGGCTCGCCGAGAACCGGATCCGCGAGCTGGACCGGGAGGGCAAGGACGTCGCCCTCTACGCGATCGGCAAGAAGGCACAGGCCTACTTCCGTTATCGGGGGTTCCGCATCGATGGTGCATATCTCGGGGTCACGGACACCCCCGGATACGGTGATGCCCGGGCCGTGGCCAGCGCGGTGCTCACCGCCTTCGCCACCGAGCACATCGACTCGGTCGAGGTCTTCTTCACCCGATACCAGTCGGCAATGAACCAGCTCCCGACCCGTCTCGACCTGCTCCCGATCACCCCACCGGATCGAGCCGAGCATGAAGGCCCGACGGCAACCTATGAATTCGAGCCCTCCCCCGAGGAGATCCTCGACCGCCTCCTCCCCAGGTATGTCGAGGCGACAGTCTTCAACGTGCTTCTCGAGGCCTCGGCCTCGGAGCACAGCGCACGGCGCCGTGCGATGAAGGCGGCGACGGACAACGCCGAGGACCTGATCAGGGTCCTGTCCGTCCAAGCAAACCGGGCCCGTCAGGCCGAGATCACCACTGCCATCTCCGAGATCGTGGGCGGTGCCGAGGCGCTGGCCGAGGCGAGCAGATGAAAGATTCACAAACCAAGAATGGAGACAGCAATGAGTGACGCCAAGAGCGTCGGGCGAATCGTCAAGGTCGCCGGACCGGTGGTCGACGTCGAGTTCCCGCCCGATGGGATGCCCGAGATCCTTCACGCCATCACGATCGATTTCACGCTCGGTGACGAGAAGCGCTCCGTCCTGGCCGAGGTCGCCCAGCATCTCGGTGGGAGCAAGGTTCGGGCGATTGCCCTGGCTCCCACCGACGGACTGACCCGTGGCGCCGAGGTCGTGAACACCGGGGGCCCGATCACCGTGCCGGTTGGCGACCAGACCCTGGGTCATATCTTCAACGTGTGGGGCGACTCGCTCGATGCTCCCGATCAGGATTTCTCCGACCCGAGATGGCCGATCCATCGCACTCCTCCCGCCTTCGAGGACGTCGAGCCGCAGAAGACGGTCTTCGAGACCGGTATCAAGGTCCTCGATCTGATCAGCCCATACCTCCAGGGTGGGAAGATCGGACTGTTCGGCGGCGCGGGTGTCGGCAAGACGGTCTTGATCCAGGAGATGATCAACCGTGTCGCCACCCAACACGGTGGCGTCTCGGTGTTCGCCGGCGTCGGGGAGCGGACCCGTGAGGGCACCGACCTCTTCCTCGAGATGAAAGAGACAGGCGTCATCGAAAAGGCTGCCCTCGTGTTCGGCCAGATGGACGAGCCACCAGGGGTCCGTCTCCGGGTCGCCCTGTCCGCCCTGACCATCGCCGAGTACTTCCGTGACGTGCAGCGTCAGGACGTGCTGCTCTTCATCGACAACATCTTCCGTTTCACCCAGGCCGGGTCGGAGGTCTCGACGTTGCTGGGCCGGATGCCGTCCGAAGTGGGATACCAGCCCAACCTCGCCGACGAGATGGGTTTCCTCCAGGAGCGCATCACCTCGCTGAAGGGCCGGTCGATCACCTCGATGCAGGCGATCTATGTGCCGGCCGACGACATCACCGACCCTGCACCGCACACGGCCTTCGCCCATCTCGATGCCACCACCGTGCTCTCCCGTCCCCTGACCGCCCTCGGCATCTACCCGGCGGTGGACCCGCTCGACTCTTCGAGCCGCGCTCTCGACCCCCAGGTGGTCGGGACGGAGCACTACTTCGTGGCCACCGAGGTGCAGCGTGTCCTGCAGAGGTACAAAGACCTCCAGGACATCATCGCCATCCTCGGAATCGATGAGCTCTCGGAGGAGGACAAACTGGTGGTGGGCCGGGCCCGGAGGATCCAGCGATTCTTCGCCCAGCCGATGTTCGTCGCCGAACAGTTCACCGGCCAGCCCGGGATCTACACCCCGATCGAGGAGACGATCACCGCGTTCAAGGCGGTACTGGATGGCGAGATGGATCAATACCCGGAGCAGGCCTTCTACATGGTCGGCGGCCGTGAGGATGTCGAGCGCAAGGCGGCCGAGCTGACCAAGGACGCCGCCGCCTAGTGGCCAACACGTTCCAGGTCGACGTGGTCTCGCCCGAAGAGACGGTGTGGAGCGGCACCGCCACGTTCCTGCTGGCCAAGACTCCCGAAGGTGAGCTGGGCATCATGGCCAACCATGAGCCCTTGATGGGATCCCTCGTCACCGGGGCGGTCATTGTCGAGGCCGAGGACGGTGCCCGGACCACGATCGGTGTTCACGGTGGTTTCCTCCAGGTCCTCGACAACCAGGTGACCCTGATCACCGACCGCGCTCAGATCACCGCAGGTGGCCGCGAAGAGGCGAGACAGGTGGCGGAACAGCTGGCCGCCGAATCGGAAACAGCGGAGGAAGCTCCCGCAGCCGAGCCCGAGTCCTGACCGTCACAGTCCGGCGACGAACTCCTCCACCGTCGCCGGGAATCCGCTTCCGATGGCGGAGGCGATGACCGGGAAGAACATGGAACCGAGCACCCCCGCGCCTTCTACATCGAGACGGACCTGAACCTTCGTTCCTTGATCCTCCGGCGCGATTTCGATGGCCACTTTGCCCTTGATCTCCGACGAATTGATGTTCCAGGCCATGAGACGACCCTCCTCACGACGGGCAGGCGTCGCCTCGCCGAGGTACTTCCGCCCGCCCACATCGCTCTCGAACGAGAACCGGCGAAGTCGGCCATCGGCATCTACGACGGGGTCGATTACCCGGTCCACACCCGGGATGGCCTCCCAGGTGCCTGGCTCGTCGAGGGCCTTCCACACATCTGAAACCGGTGCCTGGGTCACGGCTGAGTGTTGAAAGCTCTTCCCGGGCATTGAGGCAAGCTAATGATCGGCGCGGCCAGGTGAGCGAATCGGCCACAGGTATCGTGATCGAGTTGTCTGCTTGGCCCCATAGGAAGTAGCGATGGCCGAGATCGTGTCACTCGCCGATGCCGTCGGTGACCTGGTCCCGGATGGGGCGACCGTGGCCATGGAGGGTTTCACGCATCTGATCCCGTTCGCCGCCGGTCACGAGTTGATAAGACAGCAAAAGAAAGACCTGACGCTGTCCCGCATGACCCCGGACGTGATCTACGACCAGCTGATCGGGATGGGTTGCGCCCGCCGCCTGATCTTCTCGTGGGGTGGGAATCCAGGGGTGGGCTCCCTCCACAGGTTTCGGGACGCAGTCGAGCACGGCCATCCCCTGCCCCTCGAGCTCGAGGAGCACAGTCACGCCGGTATGGCGGCCCGCTACGCCGCTGGAGCGTCCGGTCTCCCGTTCGGTGTCCTCCGGGGCTACGCCGGTTCGGACCTCCTGGCCCACACGAGCGTCGCCCGCATCTCGTGCCCTTTCACGGGTGAGGAGCTGGCGGCGGTCCCGGCGCTGACACCCGACGTCACTGTCATTCACGCCCAGCAGGCGGATCGAAAGGGAAACGTCGGGATGTGGGGCATCACCGGTGTCCAACGAGAGGCGGTCCTGGCCGCCAGGTCGTCGATCGTGACCGTCGAGGAGATCGTCGACGAGCTGGCCGCGACAGGCCCGAATCATGTGGTGCTGCCGACATGGACGGTGACGGCGGTGGTACATGTGCCGCGCGGCTCGCATCCCTCGTACTCGATGGGCTTCACGACGAGGGACAACGCGTTCTACACCGAGTGGGACGTCATCTCCCGTGACCGGGACATCTTCTCGGCGTGGATGGGGGAATACGTGGTCGACACGCCCGACCATGCCGGCTACCTGGACAAGATCTCGAGCCGCGCCGATGGTTGAGACCGGGCCTGATCAGGCCACATTCACCCCCGATGAGATGATGACGGTGACTGCGGCCCGGAGGCTCAGAAATGGCCAGGTCTGCTTCGTCGGGATCGGGCTCCCCAGCGAGGCGGCCAACCTGGCGCGCCTTTCCCATGCCCCCGATGTGGTCCTCATCTACGAGTCAGGCACCATCGGAACACGTCCGGAGATCCTCCCCCTCTCCATCGGAGACGGCGAGCTGGCCGAGAAGGCCGACCTCGTGGTCAGCGTCCCCGAGGTCTTCAGCTATTGGCTTCAGGGCGGTCGGATCGATGTCGGGTTCCTCTCGGCCGCCCAGATCGACCGATTCGGAAACCTCAACAGCACCGTCATCGGCTCATACGACCAACCCGCTGTGAGGCTGCCCGGCGCCGGTGGTGCTCCAGAGATTGCCTCCTCAGCCGGGGAGGTCATCGTCATGCTTCGACAGAATCCACGGTCCTTCGTCGACTCGGTCGACTTCGTCACTTCGGTCGGATTCGGACGTCATGGCGAGGGGCGGGTCGGGAATGTGGGAGCCGGCCCTTCGGTGGTCATCACCGATCTTGGGGTGCTTCGACCGGATCCGGTGAGCCATGCGCTCACTCTGGTGGCGATCCACCCGGGTGTCAGTGTCGACCAGGCCGTCGCCGCCACCGGCTGGGATCTCGTGGTGAGCGACCCTCTCGAAGTCAGCGAGCCGCCGACCGCCGCGGAGCTCGCCACCCTCCGCGACCTGCAGGCCCGCACCACCGAGGCACATTCGCGCAGCTAGGCAGCACCCTGATCGGCCAGGAATCCTCTGACCATCTCCGTCCACGCCTCCGGTTGCTCGAGATTGGCGAAATGGGGAGCACCGTCCAGAGTGTCCAGTGTGCTGTTCCGGATGTGCTCGTGGAGCCAGATCGACTGATCTAGCGGGGTGGAGATGTCCTCGGTCCCACCGATCACAAGGGTCGGGCAACGGATCGCCTCGACCAGCTCACGGAGGTCGGCATCGCGCAATGCGGCACAACAGGCCGCATAGCCGCCCGGATCGGTGGCGAGCAAAGTTCGAGAAGTCCGATCGAAAACGTCGGGGTGCTCGGAGGCGAAGCTCGAGGTGAAGAACCTGCCCAACGCCTGTTCCGAGACGGCGTCCATGCCCCCTTGGGTCACTGCATCGATCCGCGCCTGCCAGATCTCCTCGCTCCCGATTCGAGCTGCAGTGTTCGAGGCAATCAGGCTCATGACCCGCTCCGGCGAGTGGCCGGCGATCCACAACGAGATGAGACCGCCCAATGACATGCCGCACAGGTCGAACTCGCCTGCTCCTGCGGTGGTGGCGACTTCCAGGATGTCCTCACCCAGGTCCCGGATTGTGTAAGGCCCCGGCCCGGCGATGGAGTTTCCATGCCCTGGGAGATCCACCATCACCACCCTCCTCATCGTTGAGAGCACGGGCAGCTGCGCCTCCCACATCTCGCTGTCGGCGCCGAGGGCGTGGATCATCAGCAGAGGCCGCGCCGATTCGTCCCCGACCGTGTACCAGGTCAGTGTCCCGGTGCGCCCGGACGTGCTCATCGGCCCTCGGTGACCCGCTCGAACTCGGCGAGGACCCGATCGATCAGACCCTGGTCGACCGGCGACTCCTCTCCGACTCGCGAGGCCATCGTCCCGGCGTCGACCTCGATCGAGTCGAGGCAGCCGGTCATCGACTCGACGGTCGCCGCTGTCGATTGGAAGACCAACGGCAGTGCCACCCACTCCGCATGCCAGCCTCCGATGCCCCGGTCCAATTCCGAGAGACGGGCGCCCGTGACCATGCCTGCAGCCGCGGTGGCCAGTTCGGAAGCCGCCACGGCGCGTATCGAGTCGATCGGGTTGCGCTTTTCGCCCATGCTGGAAGAGCCACCGGCGCGGACCCTGACCTCGGCGATGTCGCTGGAGGCGAGCAATGCGACGTCGACACCCACCCTCGCCATGGTCCTGGCGCAACGCTCGAGAGCGGAAGCAAGGGCGGCGATTCGGGACCGATCGGAGTGCCACGGGAAGGCTGGAGCGGCGAGCTCGAGCCGATCGGCGAGAGCTTCCACCACATCCAGCCCCTTGTCGCCGTAAGAAGCGAGGTTGCCCACCGGGCCACCCAGTTGAACTACGAGACCCGCCTTCGCCTCTCTCAGCTCCTCGACATGGCGAAGTGTCGGCTCCAGCCAGCTTGCCACCGTCATCCCGAAGGTGGTCGGCCGGGCATGCTGGAGGAACGTCCTCCCGATCTGGGGCTGGCCGCGGTACTCGTCGACGAGCCCGGCCATGAGACCGGCGATGGCGCCGAGCCCGGTGTCCAGCAGGTCGAGGGCTTCCCGAGCCTGGAGCATGGTTGCGGTGTCGATGACGTCCTGGGTGGTCGTCCCGTAGTGCACCCATTTCGCCATGGTCTTCGGTTAGTCGACCCCGGATCTCGTCGAGTACAGGCCCCATCGGTGTTCCCTCGCTCCAGGTTGCGGTGAGCATCGCCTCGGGGTCGGTCATCGGAGCGCGACAGGCATCGGCCACCGCCTCGGCGTCCCCTCGCGGGATGAGACCGACGTCAGCCAGGGCGAGAGCGAGGGCGGCCTCGAACCTCATCATCGCCTCGACCCGATTGGCGGGAGTGAAAACCGCCGCCATCTCCTCGGTGGTGAATCCGGGATCAAGCATCAGAAATCGAAGAAAACGGTCTCATCATCACCCTGGAACAGGACATCGAACCGATACATCCCTTCGTCGACCAATTCTGCGATCAGGGTGCCGCGACGCTCCGGCGGCACGCCGCGCAGGGTGAGATCGTCGCGGTTGGCCTCGTCTTCATCGGAGAAATAGATCCTGGTGAACACCGGGTTGAGCATTCCGCGGCCCTGGACGATCAACGAGATGTGCGGCGCCTGGAAGGCGCCCTCGGCATCGGGGACCCGCCCCGGTTTGACCGTCTCGAACCGGTACTCCCCGGTGTCGAAATCGGTTATGGCCCGCCCGAATCCGGTGAAACCGTTGTCCAGGGCCAGTTCGCGGGTGTCGTCGGGATGGCGGTACCTGCCCACGGAGTTGGCCTGCCAGATCTCGAGCAGGGCGTCCTCGATGGGGTTGCGATCGCCATCGAGCACCGTGCCCTGAATGACGATGCGGCCGGGGTGACCCTGGGGGACCAGGAGATTCTCACCGTCCTTGAACAGACGCAGCGTGTAGTAGGGGCCGACCGTCTGTGACGGAGTCTGGCCGAGGAGGTCGCTCAATCCTCACCCTCGTCCATCGGTGTGGCCAGCTCGCCACGGAGGACGATGTCCCATCGATAGCCGAGTGCCCAATTGGCCTCGGTCACCTCATGGTCGTAGGTGGCGATCATTCGCGACCGAGCGTGAGGTGGCGCAGAGTTGAAGATCGGGTCGAGTGGTATCAAGGGATCGCCCGGGAAGTACATCTGGGTGACCAGCCTCATCCCGAGCGACGGCCCCATGATCGAGAAATGTATGTGGGAGGGCCGCCAGGCGTTGGGGTGATTCCCCCACGGGTAGGGGCCGGGCTTGATCGTGGTGAATCGGTAGCCACCTTCGGCATCGGTGAGGCATTGGCCCACGCCGACGAAGTTGGGGTCGAGCGGGGCGGGGAACTCGGTCTCCCGCCAGTGGGCATAGCGGCCGCTGGCGTTGGGCTGCCATATCTCTACCACGGTTCCGGATAAGCCGTGGCCGTTCTCATCGAGCACCCTCCCGGTGACAATGATCCGCTCACCGATGGCAGGGCTTCCCGTTCCGGTATTTGTGGTGAGGTCGGTGTCCTCTTCGGAGATCTCTGTCCAGGCCGGCCCCGGGCCGGTGGTCTCAGACAGTGTCTGGACGATCCGGATCAGGTCGTGAGTCGGGCTTCGCTTGACCGTCGACCGGTAGTCGGGATAGGAGAACGGGGGATGATCGGCGTAGGCCTTCGGCCCGTAGTGCCTGATGACCGGCTCGCTCATGTGCCCTCATCCGCATAGATGTCCTTCGCGATCTTGAACGCCCGGTTGGCCGCCGGGACACCCGCGTAGACCGCCACGTGGAGGAGAGCTTCCCGGACGTCCTCGGGGGTGACCCCGTTGTTCCGGGCGGCCCGGAGGTGAAGCTCGAGTTCCTCGTGGTTGAGGGCGCCGAGGATGGCGACGGTGAGCAGGCTCCGGGTCCTCAGATCCAGGTCGGGCCGGGCCCACACCCCTCCCCATGCGGTCTCGGTTATCCAGCGTTGGAAGTCGGCATCGAGATCGGTGGCCGCCTCGGTTGCCTTGTCGACGTACTCGTCGCCGAGCACCGCCCTCCGCACCTTCATCCCGTCTTCGTATGTACCCATCAGCCGTCCTTGTTCGTCACTCTTGCTCAGTGGGGGAGCCCGACATAGTTCTCAGCCATCGCCCGCTGCGCATTCTCCGAACCGAACAGGTAGTCCAGCTCGGCCGTCTGCAGACGCCGCTCGAAGTCATCGCTGACACCAGGGAAGCGATGAAGCATGGTCGTCATCCACCAGGAGAATCGCACGGCTTTCCACACGCGCGCCATTGCTACCCCGGAATACTCGTCGAGACCGGTCATCGATCTGCTGTCGTAACTGGCGGCCAGCGCATCGACGAGATACACCACGTCGGAGATGGCGAGATTGAGACCCTTGGCCCCGGTCGGAGGGACCACGTGGGCGGCGTCCCCTGCCAGGAAGAGCCTCCCATGACGCAAGGGCTCGGACACCCAGCTCCGCAACGGTGTGACGATCTTTTCGATCGAGGGCCCTGTCACCAGGCCGTCGGCCACGGTCTCAGGAAGCCGCGCTGCGAGCTCGGACCAGAACCGGTCGTCGGGCCAGTCGTCGAGCGTCGTGTCGGCTGGACCCTGGACGTAGTAGCGGCTGCGATGCTCGTTTCGCATCGAGCAGAGGGCAAAGCCCCTCTCGTGACTGGCGTAGATCAGCTCGTCGTTGACGGGTGGAGTCTCGGAGAGGAGCCCGACCCAGCAGAACGGGTACTGACGCTCATACGACCGCCTGGCGTCGGGTGGGATGAAATCCCGGGTCACGCCGTGGGCGCCGTCACAGCCGACAACGAAGTCGCAGGTGATGGTGTGCTCCTGGCCGTGGCGGTCGATGCCGACCGTGGGGGAGTCGCCTTCGATCCCACCGACACGAACCCGTTCCGCCTCATCGATCAGCTGGATGCCGTCCGCGTCGATCACGTCGTAGAGATCCTTCTGCAACTCGGTCTGGCCATAGATCGTGACGTGCTTGCCGGTGAGTCCCTGGAAGTCGATCCGCAGCATCTCGCCGGCGTGGGCCAGATTCACTCCTTCGTGGACGAAACCCTCCGCATCCATTCGCTTTCCGACACCCGCATCGCGCAAGACCTCGGCACTCTCGAACTCGATGACCCCGGCGCGCACCCGTTCCAGGACGTGATCCCGGGTGCGAAGCTCGAGGATGACGCTCTCGATCCCGCGAAGGTGGAGGAGATGGGCGAGAAGGGAGCCGGCCGGCCCGCCCCCGATGATGACGACCCGGGTGCGTGTGGGGATCTCGCTCATCTGCGAGACGGGAGCCTATTGCGAAGTACAGCGAAGCTCAGCTTCTCCGACCCGGATATGGGTCAAATCGGCTCACGTTCGGTCCGAACGAGATCGGGGCGACACTGGGGTCGCCCCGATGATCCTGGGAGGAGGGATCTGTTGTCGCCAGCGACACCGGGAGGGTCTCTGGCAATGACATTTGTATCGGATCGACATGACCGGACGGTGAACGGGGGTTTTCGCCGGTCCGAACGTTCAGCCTCTCAATGTCCGGCGCGGGCGATCTCGGCCCACTTATTCACCCCTGGTATGCCGTTTGCCATCTTCTAACGTCTCACCCACAGGTTCCCGCCAATGCTGATCGCACGCGACCTCCGCATCGATGTCGGCCCCCGCACCTTGCTCGAAGGGGCCACATTCAGCGTGCAATCAGGCGACCGCATCGGCCTCGTGGGCAGGAACGGCGCGGGAAAGACCACCCTGATGAAAACGCTCACCGGCACTCTGGCCCCTGCCGAGGGAACTGTCCTGCGTTCGGGCCGACTCGGCTACTTCTCCCAGGAGGCCGCCCTGCCCGAATTGGAGCATCCCGACGCCACAGCGTTGGAGCGGATTCTCATGGCGAGGGAGATCGGTGCCCTGCAGCGTCGGATCGAAGAGGCCAGACGACGGCTTCATGACCTCCACGGCGAGGAGCGGGACAGGGGCATCGCCCGTTTCAGCCGTCTCCACGAGGAATTCGAGACCAAGGGCGGTTTCGTGGCCGAGGCGGAGGCGAAGCGCATGGCGGCCGCTCTCGGGATCGGAAACGACGAGCTGGACCAGTCCGTGGTCACCATGTCGGGTGGCCAGCGGCGACGGGTGGAACTCGCCAGGATCCTCTTTGCCGAGACCGATGTCCTGCTCCTCGACGAGCCGACCAACCACCTCGACCTCGACGCCAAGGCGTGGCTGATCGAGTGGCTGACCACGTATCGGGGCGGGATGCTGGTCGTCTCCCACGACCTGCCCCTGCTCGATGAGGCGATCACCTCGGTCCTCGCCCTGGAGCATGGCGAGTTGGAGGCCTACCGGGGCAACTACAGCCACTACCTGGTCGAACGCGATCGCCGACGGCTGCAGAAGGAGCGAGTGCGCAAGCATCAGGACGAGGCGATCGAGCGTCTCGAGGAGAACATCCGGCGGTTCAAGGGCACCACAGAGAAGATGGCGAAGATCGCCCGATCATGGGAGACCAGGGTCGATCGGATGAAACGCGACTTGGTCGAGGTCCAGAAGGGCGGGAAGAAGGTCAGAGTCGCCTTCCCCCAGCCCGAGAAATCGGGCCGGGTGCCGCTGTCTGCCCTAGGTCTGGCCAAGTCGTTCGGCGACAACCTGGTCTTCGTCGATGTCGAGTTCGCCGTGGAGCGCGGCGAGCGGATGCTGCTGATCGGCCTCAACGGCGCCGGCAAGACGACACTGCTCCGCATCCTGGCCGGTGTCGAGACCTCGGACTTGGGTGAGGTCTCGTTGGGGCACAACGCCAGCGTCGGGTACTACGCCCAGGAGCACGAGCAGATCGAAGCCGGGCGCTCGGTCCTCGACCACATGCGGCAGGACGGGGGTCTCACCGATCAGACGCTGCGGTCGCTGCTCGGTCATTTCCTTCTCGCCGACAAGGTCGACCAGGACGGATCGACCCTCTCCGGTGGCGAGAAGACCAAGCTGGCGCTGGCCATGCTGGTTGCAGCCCGGCCCAACGTGCTACTTCTCGACGAGCCGACCAACAACCTCGACCCTCAGGCGAAAGAGGCCCTGCTCGACGCCCTCACCATCTATGAGGGCACCGTGGTGCTTGTCAGCCACGACACCGACTTCGTGGCCCAGCTCATGCCCGACCGGGCGGTGTTGATGCCGGATGGGGAGATGCGGTTCTTCGACGAAGAATTGCTCGACCTCGTCTCGCTTGGCCTAGGGGACGGCCGGGACAGGAGGGTTCGTGACCGGAGGATCTAACCGCCGAAACCGCCACCGAAAGGGGTCCTCAGGGGGATCGGGGGGATCGGTCTCGTGAGGGGGACTGGCGCGTTTGACTGGTTTGGTGAAAACGATCGCCGCAACCGCGGCGACGATGAGGAGGAGCCACCACCAATCCAGGATCCAGGCCCACACCTGCTGGAGGAAGTCGATCACAGGAAGCTACACGCTCACTCCGTAGGATGCCCCCATCCTCACTGACCCCCGCGGAACCGGAGACGCCGATCAGTCGTCCAAGTGTCATGAAAAAGCTTCTCCTGATAGTCGGCCTCGCGGTTGTCGTTCGCCTGCGGCTCACCCGATGTGATCGGCGGTGGCGGTGACCCGGCGCCGACGACGTCGATCGACCCTGATCAGCCAGTTGACTCCGGGGACGAGCCGATCGTGGAGCCGGGTCCGGTCGGGTCGATTCCGGAGCCGCGGCCACCGATCGAGGGGAGCGTCGACGGCGAGGTGACGGTTACCGGCGCCGATGTCCGAATCATGGAGAGCTTCCCGGTCCAAATCGCGCTCGACGTCACGGGCGAGAAGCCGACGCCATGTCATGAGATCTTCTGGACGGTGGAGGACGACGGTGAGGTCATCGTCATCGAGATGATCTCCCAGGTCGCCGCCGAGCAGACCTGTGCCCAGGTGATCGAGCCATTCACCATCGCGGTCCCGCTGGGCAGTTGGACCGAAGAGAGCCGGGACATCGAACTCAACGGCGAGATCGTCGGGTCCTTCGAGCACCTGAGCACTGAAACGGTGAAGGGAGGGCCTCCCTGTGGTGAGACCCTCCCTTCGGGTGATTTCAGGGACCGTTGCCAGGCACATTTCGACCTGCAAGCCAAATGCCGAAGGGGTGAGCCCCCAGCAACGATCCCCGTTTCCGTCGCGCTCTCTCCCAGCGCGCTCCTCAATTTCATACTCATCCGCCGCCAACTCCAGAACCCTTTCCGATTCACCCACGGTGACTAGTCCTGACGGGTGCTGACAAACGAACGTTCGTTTGGTATCCTCGCCCCATGACTCCCGAGGAGCGCTTCGATGCCATCGTCGCCGCCGAGGACAAGATCGAGCCGGCCGACTGGATGCCCGAGGACTATCGCAAGACTCTGATCCGTCAGATCGCCCAGCATGCCCACTCGGAGATCATCGGGATGCAGCCGGAGGGAAACTGGATCTCCCGGGCCCCGACCCTGCATCGCAAGGCCATCCTCATGGCCAAGGTGCAGGATGAAGCGGGGCACGGCCTCTATCTGTATTCGGCCGCCGAGACTCTGGGCGTCGATCGGGACCAACTGCAGACTCTGCTCCACCAGGGGAAGCACAAGTACTCGTCGATCTTCAACTACCCCACCCTGAGCTGGGCCGACATCGGCACCATCGGCTGGCTGGTCGACGGTGCTGCGATAACCAATCAGGTGATGCTGACTCGCTGCTCCTACGGCCCGTATGCCCGGGCGATGGTGCGAATCTGCAAGGAGGAATCGTTCCACCAACGGCAGGGCTATGAAAGCCTGATCCGTCTCTGTTCGGGCTCACCCGAGCAGAAGGCCATGGCCCAGGACGCTCTGGACCGGTGGTGGTGGCCGTCGCTGATGATGTTCGGCCCTCACGACACCGACTCCACCCACACCGAGCAGTCGATGGAATGGAAGATCAAGCGGGTGGCAAACGACGATCTGCGCCAGCAGTTCGTCGACATGACCGTTCCCCAAGCGGACTATCTGGGCCTCGTGGTGCCTGACCCCGACCTGCGGTGGAACGAGGAGCGGGGTCACTACGACTTCGGCGAGATCGACTGGGACGAGTTCTGGGCAGTGGTGAAGGGCAACGGGCCGATGAACCGCGATCGCATCGAGCACAAGGTCCTGGCTTGGGACGAAGGCGCCTGGGTCCGCGAGGCTGCCCTGGCACACGCGGCCAAGAAGGAGCGGGCAATCGCATGACGTACGAAGTGCCCGTGGCGCCGGGTGAGAGCGCTGAGATCGAGGAGACTGCCGACCTGACCACCGAGGCGTGGCCGATGTGGGAGGTCTTCGTCCGGGCCAGACGGGGGATCTCCCATGTCCACATCGGGAGTCTTCACGCCGCCGATGCCGAGTCCGCCCTCCAGAATGCCCGCGACGTCTATACCCGCCGGGGAGAGGGGGCCAGTCTCTGGGTGGTCCGCAGCAGCGAGATCCACGCCTTCGAGCCCCACGACATCTCCGACTACGTCGATGCCAACGAGAAGACGTACCGATTGGCAACCGCCTATGACATCCCCGATGAAGTGGGGCACATGTGAGCGAGCCGATCATCTCCACCGCGCCCCAAGGAGCACCTGCTGGTGACCCGTCGGACCCGGTGCGTGCCCTGGTCGCTCACGCCGATGACAACCTGGTCTTGGCCCAGCGTCTCGGTGAGTGGATCTCGCGGGCACCCGAGCTCGAAGAGGACATCGCGCTGGGCAACATCGCCCTGGATCATCTCGGGGTTGCCCGCGCCCTCTACACACATGCCGGGCAGCTCGACGGGAAAGGGCGCACCGAAGACGACTTCGCCATGCGGCGGCCGGAGCGGGAGTTCCTCAATGTCCTCCTGGTGGAGCAGCCCAATGGCGACTTCGCCCACACCATGGTGCGAGGCCTCTTCTTCGACTCGTATCAGGTCGAGCTGTGGGCAGATCTCTCTGATTCGGAGGACACGACTCTGGCCGGGATCGCCGGCCGTGCCCTCAAGGAGGCCCGCTATCACCTCCTCCACACCTCGTCGTGGGTGATTCGACTCGGCGACGGCACCGAGGAATCGCATCGACGTGCCGAGGCGGCGGTCGGTGCCCTGTGGCGGTACACCGCCGAGCTGTTCGAAGGCGCGGCTTCGGAGTATCACGACATCTGGCAGAAGGTCGTCGGGGAGATTCTCGATGAGGCCCGGCTTCAGATTCCCGACGATCCATATCAGCGGAGTGGGGGCCGGCGTGGCTTCCACTCCGAGCATCTCGGCCCGCTACTGGCAGAGATGCAATGGATGCAGCGCAGTCATCCGGGGCTGGAATGGTGATGGCCACCCCCGTCCTGGACCTCGAGCGGGCCCGCGAGGTCGCTTCGCGGGTGGTGGACCCCGAGATCCCGGTGCTCACCATCGCCGACCTCGGGATCCTGCGCGACGTCCGCACCGACGGGGACCGGGTGGTGGCGATCATCACTCCCACCTATTCGGGATGCCCGGCGATGCTCCAGATCGCAGCGGATTTGCGTTTGGCGCTCGGTGCCGCCGGATTCGAAGACGTGGACGTGGCGATCGTCCACGACCCTCCCTGGAGCAGTGATTGGATCACGCAGGAGGGTCTGGAGAAGCTCGCTGGATTCGGGATCGCGCCGCCAGGCCGGGAGATCGTGTGCCCGAAATGCCGGTCGGGATCCGCCCGGGTCGTTTCCAGGTTCGGTTCCACCGCCTGCAAGGCGCTGATGGCCTGCACCTCATGCGGCGAGCCATTCGATCATTTCAAGGATTTCTGAGATGAGTGTCGACTTCCACCCCCTTCGGGTCCTCGAGGTGTCACCACTCACCGAAGACTCGGTTGCGGTCACGTTCGACGTCCCGGAGGACCTCACGGAGATGTTCTCGTTCATCCCGGGCCAGCACGTGACCATGCGCGCGATGATCGATGGCGAGGACGTCCGGCGGTCGTACTCGATCTGCTCCAATGCAGCCGGAGGCAAGCTGCGGGTGGGGATCAAGCGGCTGCCCGGAGGTGTCTTCTCCGCATGGGCCATCGAGAAACTGAGGGCCGGCGATGTCCTAGAGGTGATGCCGCCTGTGGGCGAGTTCACCATCGAACCCGACCCGAGCCTGTCGGGGCATCGTGTCGCCATCGCTGCCGGCTCGGGCATCACCCCGGTGCTTTCGCTGATCGCCACCACCCTCGAGATGGAACCGGGCTCGTCCTGGACCCTCCTCTACGGGAACAGGACAGCCAACAGCGTCATGTTTCTCGAAGAGCTGGAGGGGCTGAAGGACCGGTACCCGGACCGATTCCAGCTGTTCCACCTCCTCAGCCGGGAGGGATCCGATCTGCCCTTTCTCTCCGGAAGGATCGACGAGGAGAAGATCCGTGTCGTCCACGACCGTCTGCTCGGTGGTCGGGACGTCGCCGGTTGGTACCTCTGCGGCCCGTATGACATGGTGATGACCGCTCGGCGCACCCTGGAGGAGTTGGGCGTCGAAGACGATCGCATCCACGACGAACTGTTCTTCGCCGGACCTCTCGACCTCGACTCCTTGCCTCCCGAGCCGCCGCCAGGGGAGGGATCGGTGGATCTCACGGTCATCCTCGACGGGAGGGCAGTCGAGACCAGGATGAGCCCGGAGACCTCGATCCTCGACGCCGCACTCCGTGTGCGGTCGGAGTTGCCGTTCTCCTGCAAGGGCGGCATGTGCGCCAGCTGCAAGGGTCGCATCGAGGAAGGCGAGGTGCGTATGGACAAGAACTACGCCCTGGTCGACACCGAGATCGAGGCCGGTTACGTGCTCACCTGTCAGTCCCACCCGGTGACCGACAGAGTCGTCGTGAGATACGACCACCGCTGATGGTCACCACCCGCAACAGTCGTGGCGATGTCGTCTCCGCCGCCGGCAGGCTGTTCGCCGAGCGCGGCTATCAGGGGACCTCCATGCGCGACCTGGGCCGCGAGCTGGGGATGCTCGGATCCTCGCTCTATGCCCACGTCGATTCCAAACAGGACCTCCTCGTCGAGGTCGTCGAGGAAGGGGCGCGTCTCTTCCAGGATTCGGCTGATCGAGCCCTCGCCGCGGCTGGGACCGCCGCCGAGAATCTGAGAGGCCTCGTCGCCGGCCACATCGATGTCGTGCTGGACAATCGCGACGTGGTGCGCACCTTTCTCAACGAGGCGAGGATGCTCGACGAGGAGCATCGTGGCCCGTGTCATCGCCGCCCGTGACGCCTACGAGGCCGCATTCCGGGAGGTAATCGCCCAGGGAGTGGCCGATGGGTCATTCCGTGCCGACGTCAGTCCCAAGATCGCCTCGATCCTGTTGCTTTCCATCCTCAACGCCGTGGAACGTTGGTACCGACCCGACGGCGAGGTGGATCGGGCCGGCCTGGTCGAGGCGATCATCTTCTCCACCATGACGGGAATCGCCGCCGACTGACCCTTCTCGTGTGCGCGTCCTACGTGGCAATATGTTCTGACTTGTCTGTGTCACGACACCGGGGTTGGTCGGCTGCGGTAGCGATCGCCGCCATCGTCGCGCTCGTCCTCACACCGACGCCACCAGCGGCGCTCGCCGACACTTTCGATGATGCCTGTGCCACTCCGACCATCGTCGATGTCGGGACCAACGCGACCTACGACCTGACGTCCGGCCAGGTCCTCTTCATCGACAGCGGCACGTACACCGGGATAATCAACAACTTCCCCGCAGGTGCCGTGATCTGTGTCGACGCTGGGGCGACGTTCCAACCCAGCGCGTTCAACGGTGTGGGCGCCGCCGCCTTGTACGTCCGGGGGACGGCCAACATCTCCGTAGGAGGGTTCCCGGGTGGTTTCCTCCTCGACAATTACGGCACCGTGTCCTTCCCCGGCACTCTGAACTCCAACGGGGCAGTCGAGTTCATCAATCAGCCGGCGGCGACCATGTCGGCAGCCAGTGCCAACTGGCAGGGGACGCTGTCGAACGCGGGAAATCTGACAATCGGGGGGACGCTGAACGTCAACTCGGGGACGATCGAGAACCAGGGACAAATGACAGTCAACGGGCAGGTGAGCCTCAACGGCGCCATCCTCAACAGCGGAAGGCTCGACATTCAGGGAAACCTGGGTGTCAACTCCGGCGGTGATGTCGACAACGCCTGCACGATCACCGTGAGTGGCAGCACCACGCTCGACGCTCCCGGCACATCCAACAATGGTCAGTGGCTCATCGGGGGGAATCTGCTGATGAACGGCTCGGCGGCCCTGGCTCTCGACGGAGTGATCACCGCGAACACACTGAACAACCTGGATGGTGACATCACCGGCTCCGGGGCGATCCGGATCGAAGGCAGCTCTTTGCAGAATGGCTCGAGCGCGGTGACCGGGGCTCCTCAGATCAATGTCTACGACGTCACCCAGACCAACCCACCTGCATTCTTCGACACGCAGAACGGAACAGTGACCAATGCGGTCAGGATCGCCTTCGCCGTGCCCGACCCGGACATCCCGCCACAGAGCTGTGCACCTGAGCCTCCCGTGCTGGAAGCCGACCTGTCGGTGACGAAGACTGGCCCGGCCACGGCCCTCGTGGGGCAGTCGGTCACCTACATCATCACTGTCACCAACAACGGCCCGGATACCGCCGAGGGAGTCCTGCTCCACGAGTCCCACGACGAAAGCTTCACCATCACCGACGTGACAGTTGGCGGTCATCTGGTGGGAAGGTCAGCTCTATGGGCGGCGGGCGACCTTGACGACGGTGATTCGGTCGTGTTCGAAGTCACGGGATTCTTCACACTCACCGGCCCCTTCACCGATGAAGTGGGAGCGTCGTCGGGGACGCCAGATCCCGACGACGCCAACAATGAGGCAGAGGTCACCACGGTGGTGCAGAACCGTTCCCCTGTCGTCGGGGATGTGACCGTGGTCACCGACGCCTTCACCCCGGTCGACGGCTCGGTTCCCTGGAGCGACCCCGACGCCGGCCAGACGGTGACCTTCGAGCCCGATGGGATCCAAATCCTCGCCCTCAGCCCGATCGCCCCAGATGGCTCCTTCACCTACACCCCTCCGCCATCCTTCGCCGGCCGCGAGTTCTTCCAGGTGACAGGGTGTGACGATGGCGTGCCCGTCCTCTGCGACACCGGCATGATCGAGGCGGTCGTGTACCCGGTGGCGGTCGATGATGCCGCATCGACTGTCAGTGGCTCGGGGGTGAGCATCGAGATCGCGATCAACGACAGTGGTGGCACCGGCCCGCCGACCATCGTCTCCGATCCGTCCTCGGGCTCGGTCGTGGTCCAGGGTGATGTCTTCGTCTACACGCCCGACTCCGGCTTCGTCGGGACCGACACGTTCACATATCAGATCTGTGCTCCGGGCGAGCCGGACCTCTGTGCCGAAGCAGTGGTGACCATCGACGTCCTACAAGTCGCGACCAGCACGACCAGCACCACCACGACCAGCACCAGCACGACCACGACTCCCGGCGAATCGACGACCAGCACGGTTCAGGGCGGGTCGATCGTTACGACCACCACGGTCTTGGCCGGCAACCTTCCCTTCACCGGAGCGCAGATCGGGATGCTGGCCCTGCTCGGCCTGTCGGCCACGGGTCTGGGCGGTGCACTGATCGTTTCGTCGCGAGGCCGGCGACTCGCGGGCCGGCATCGTCTCTAGGACCCCTCCGGCCCCCTTTCTCCCCCCGAAGGGGGAGTCCCGCCGCAGGCGGGGAGGGGGGATTTCTTAGCCACCTCCCCCAACGTCGCTCCGCTCCTGGGCGAGGAAATGCGGGTCAGCCCCCGTTGGATGAGGGGTCTTTGACCGTCCAGGTGCCCTGGCTGGCGATGAGACGGGCGAGGTCGCCCTCGCCGTTCTTCTCCTTGGCGGCGTCGATCTGGGCGTGCATCTGGCCCTCGTAGGTGGGCCGGCTCACATCTCGGAAGATGCCGAGCGGGGTCGGCCCATATGGCCCGTGGGAGAGCCGGCTCAGGGCGAAGGCGATCGCAGGATCGGGCCGGGTGGGGTCGTGGACCAGTATGGCCTTGGGGTCGACGGTCGATGAGTCGACGATCGTGGCCTGGCCTTCCCTCATCACCACGGCTTTGGCCCCGCCGTCGAACACGATCGGCTTGCCCGTCTCGAGGTCGATCCGGTTGTGGACCCGCTCCTCCTTGCCGGTGAGCTGGATGAAGGCCTTGTCGTTGAAGACATTGCAGTTCTGATAGATCTCGATGAAGGCCGAGCCCTCATGCTCGTAGGCGGCCTGCAGCAGCCCCTGGGTGTGATTGCGGTCCATGTCGAGGGTGCGGGCGACGAACGTCGCCTCGGCGCCCAGGGCTAGCGACACCGGGTTGAACGGGTAGTCGATCGAGCCGTATGGCGAGGACTTGGTGGTCTTTCCCGCCTCCGACGTCGGCGAGTACTGGCCCTTGGTCAACCCGTAGATCTGGTTGTTGAAGAGCAGGATCTTCATGTCGACGTTGCGACGGAGCGCATGGATCAGGTGGTTGCCGCCGATGGAGAGGGCGTCACCGTCACCAGAGATGACCCACACCGAGAGATCGGGCCGGCTGGCCACGATCCCCGAGGCGATGGCCGGGGCGCGTCCATGGATGGAGTGCATCCCGAATGTGTTCATGTAATAGGGGAACCTGGCGGCACACCCGATGCCCGAGACGAAGACGAACTCTTCCCGGGGCCGGCCGAGACCGGCGAGGAACTGCTGCACCGAGGCGAGGATGGTGTAGTCGCCGCACCCGGGGCACCAGCGAACTTCCTGGTCGGTCTGGAAGTCGGCACGCGTGTAGGAGGGGGCGGTCACTTGGTCATCTCCTCGATCTTCTCAGTTATCTCCGAGATCTTGAACGGCTCACCGGCGACCTTGTTCAGGCCCTTGGCGTCGACCAGGAACTCGGCCCTGATCACCTTGCGCAACTGGCCCGTGTTCAGCTCCGGGATCAGGATCTTGTCGTAGCGGTGGAGGATCTCCCCGAGGTTCTGCGGCATCGGGTTGAGATGGCGCAGATGGAGCGTCGCCACCTTTCCGCCCGCCAGCCGCACTCTGCGGGCGGCGGCACGGATCGATCCGAAGGTCGACCCCCACCCAAGCACAAGGATCTCTGCATCCTCGTCGCCGGCAACCTCGAGGTCGGGGATGTCGTTGACGATATTGGCCACCTTCCATGCCCTCGAGTCCGTCATGAGCTGGTGGTTGGCCGGGTCATACGAGACGTTCCCGGTGATCGCCTCCTTTTCCAGGCCGCCGATCCGGTGCTCCAGGCCCGCGGTGCCGGGCACGGCCCAGGGCCGGGCGAAGGTGTCTATGTCCCTCATGTAGGGGAGGAAGGTGCCGTTGGGCCCGTTGGGGTGCTTGGCGAACTCGACATCGATCGGGACGCAGAGCATCGACATCGGGCAGCATCCACGGCTCGGATCCGTTGGCGACCTGGTTGTCGCTCAGGAGGAGCACCGGGGTCATGTACTTGATTGCGATCCGGGCCGCCTCGATTGTCAGCTCGAAGGCATCGGACGGCGAGGCTATGGCCAGCACCGGGATCGGTGACTCGCCGTGACGCCCGTAGAGGGAGAACAACAGGTCGGATTGCTCCGGCTTGGTGGGCAGACCGGTCGACGGACCGCCACGCTGGACGTTGATGACGATGAGAGGCAGCTCCATCATGAAGGCCAGGGAGATGGCCTCGCTCTTCAGCGCGATGCCCGGCCCGGAGGAGCCCGTGACGGCCAGGCTCCCGGCGAAGGCGGCGCCGATTGCGCTCCCTACCCCGGCGATCTCATCCTCGGCCTGGAAGGTGCGCACGTCGAAGTTCTTGTGACGGGCCAGCTCGTGGAGGATGTCCGATGCTGGGGTGATCGGATAGGTCCCGTAGAAGAGGGGGAGACCGGACAGCTTGGAGGCGGCGATCAGGCCCCAGGCCAGAGCGGTGTTGCCGTTGACGTTGGTGTAGGTGCCGGGGCGCAGCGCGGCAGGCTTGATCTCGAAAGTGATCTTCGCCGCCTCGGTGGCCTCGCCGAATGTGTACCCGGCCTGGAAGGCGGCGACGTTGGCCGCAGCCACCTCGGGGGTGCGGGCGAACTTCTTCTGGGCCCAATCGATCGTCGGCTGGGTCGGGCGGTGGAACAGCCAGGCGAGCAGGCCGAGGGCGAAGAAGTTCTTGGAGCGAAGCACGCTTCGCCCGGACACCCCGGTGTCCTTGACAGCTTCCTTGGTGAGGTCGTCCATGGGGACCTTGATCACCCGGTATCCGTCGAGCGTGCCGTCCTCGAGAGGATCGGTCTCGTATCCGGCCTTGGCCAGGTTGCGCTCGTCGAAGGCGTCGGTGTTCAGCACCAGCGTCCCACCCTGTTGGAGGTCCTTGAGGTTCTTCTTCAACGCCGCCGGGTTCATTGCCACCAGACAATCGGGCGAGTCACCGGCGGTCAGGATGTCGAAGTCGGCGATCTGGACCTGGAAGCTCGATACCCCGGGGAGAGTGCCCGCCGGGGCTCGGATCTCGGCCGGGAAGGAGGGGAGGGTCGCCAGGTCGTTCCCGAAGAGAGCACTGGCGTCGGTGAACCGTGATCCGGCTACCTGCATCCCGTCGCCGGAGTCTCCGGCGAATCGGATCACTACTTTGTCGAGGGTCTCCGTGTTGGTCGTGGTTGAGGGTTCAGCTGTGGCGATCTCGTCGGCCACTTGGGTCACATCCTTGGGTTGTCATCAGCACGCGTCTCGCCAGAGCCTTGAATCGAGGTTCTGGTGAGAAGACCGCATCCCGGTTGCCGCGTCATTTCAGTTTATCGGCGTCATGCGTTACCCGAAGCCATTGGTGCCGGGATGAATCCGACCAGGCCGGACTCCTCGAGAGTTCTACCGAAATCGATGAGAGATGTCTCTGAGCCGAGCGGCCCAATGGCCTGGAGGGACACAGGTGGGGCACCGGTGCCGGCCAGCGGAAGAGCGATCGCCGGGTGCAACGCGTGATTGACCAGGGCGGTGAACCAGGAGAGCACTGCGCGGTAATGACGGTCACCGATCATGTCTTCGCCGATGATCTTGCGCATGACCGGCGTGGTAGGGGTGATGAGCAGGTCGACACGTTCGAAGGCCTCGGCGAATTGGCGTCGGATCATCGCCTGCCATGCCCTGCCCGCATCTATCCGGTCCGGGCCGGTGTCGAGACAGTCGTCCACCCGCCTTGCCACGTCGTCGCCATAGGGGAGGCCATCCTCCCGGAATCGACGGTGCACTTCGGCGACCTCGCCGGCGATGGCATCGATCAGCTCGGGTGCCGGGAGCACGCCGGGCATCTCGATGTCAGCCACCTGATGACCGAGACCCTCGAGCGCCCGCACCGTCTCCTCGAATGCTCCCGCCACCTCAGCGGCCATCGGGGCCGCGCTCGTCCAGGGCTCGGGCACACCGACACGGAGTTTCTCACGGCGTGGCTCGCCTGGCCGTATCGCCGGACATGGCCCGGTACGAGCTGTCGAGGGCGTCGATGGAGTCGGCGAGCGGCCCCACGGTGTCGACTGTTGTGGCCAGCGGGAAGACTCCGTCGAGCGGGATGCGGCCATGGGTCACCTTGAGCCCGAAGCACCCGCACAGCGCGGCGGGCACCCGCACCGAGCCACCGGTGTCGGTGCCGATGGCCACAGGGGTAATGCCTGCAGCGACTGCCGCTGCCGAGCCGCCCGACGACCCTCCAGGCGACGTGTCCGGGTCCCACGGGTTGCGCACCGGTCCGAAGTGGGGGTTCTCCGATGAGAAGCCGAACGCGAATTCATGGAGACCGGTCCGTCCGATCACCACCGCCCCGGCGGCCTCGAGCCGGCTCACGACCGGCGAGGACCGATCGGCCTCATGGCGGTAGAACGCGGAGCCGGCGGTGGTGACCCGGCCCTCGTGATCTATCAGATCCTTGATCCCGATCGGGAACGCCGGCCAGTGCGCCGGTGGGACACGTCACCGCTCGATGGCACCCGCCCGCTCCATCGCCGCCTCGTGGTCGAGGTGGGTGAAGATGTTCAAAGTCGTCTGGGAGCGTCCGCTTTGTCGAGCGCGTCGGCGACTCGTTCACGTTGTCGGCGATCGACGGCACGACGGCGAAGCTACTGCCAACTAGGGTCGACCTACTCGTAGGTGAGACCGCCGGTGTCGGGAACGAGCGAGATCCATACCTGGCCGGGTGGGCACCACGATCGTGCTTGCCATCGGCATCGGTCCAGCGTGTACCACTCGGTCTCGGTCTCCCGTGCCCAGGTTCCCTCGACCACCTTGCCGTCGGCGAATACCCACGCCTGACCGGTGCCTGCGGTCGTGCGAGCTGGGCAGGCCGTTGTTCGAGTATTGCTCGACGACGAGGCCGATCAGGACGGGGAACCCGATCCGCCCCTGCGTCTCGTCCTCTGTCACGCCAATTCGACTCCGCCCCGTCGGGCTTCGCAGCCAGGTCCCGGTGGCCTCATCCCAGGTCCAGTCCACCGGGTTCCCGAGGAAGTCGACAGGACGACCTTGGCCGCGGCCTCGGCGTCCGCGGGCATCGGTCCGAACTCCCACATCGGGCCCGGTCGGTCGGCTCGTCCTCGTACCCTGGCATCGGCATCGGTCGCGGAGGAGGTTGGTGTTGGCGAACAGATTGTGAGGTGCCCTCCGGTCCGGCACGCGGAAGGTCGCCGGCGTCCTCTCGGTGATGAGATTGATGCCCATCGAGGTGATCATCGTCCTGGACCCAGCCCTGGGCGCCGGAGATGGCGAAGGTCGGGGTGTTGAAGGCGGCGAGCAAGGTGGCATCGGTGGGCCGGCCCGAACGCATCGGGCCCAGGAACTCGGCGTCGCTGACTGCATCCACATCGTCAGGAACCGTGTCATACCCTCGACCCTGATCTCGAAGACCATGTCGGCGTGGTTGATCCCGGAGTGGGGCCGGGCGTTGGGATGGTTGTCGATCTTCACCGCCAGCAATCGGCGGTCGAGGAGCGTCGGGGTCGTCGACAGGGAGCCCGTTGATCGGTGAGTACGGGACCCCGGCGATCGTAGTCGTGGGCGCCTCTGTCGTGGTCGGTGCGCGAGCGGTGGTCGGAGAGTCGTCGTCGACGGCTCACTGGTCGTGGTGGTGACGCCGGTCGACGCGCTCGCCGCCATGAAGATTCCGTGCCGACGCCGAGGACGAGACGGCTGCCGCCAGTATTGAGATGACCTTGTGGGCGCTCACCCACTGTGTGAATGTTGAGAACATGGGGCGGCAGAGTATCGCTGCCCCGGTTATTAGACCACTAACGCCCCGCCGGTTATCGGCAACTCGGGCATGGCGGCGTCGGCCTGGTCGATGGAGATCGCGAATTCGATCCCTTCGGCGTTCGCCCTCAGCACGTATAGGGCGTCGATGTTCACCCCGGCGTCGGCGAGGAGACGGGTGAGCCGGGCCAACTCGCCGGGGCGGTGGGGGAGTTGTGCAGTGAGGACCGTGCGCTCCTCGGCGCTGAGGGCGGCCTCTTCGAGGACCCGACGCGTCGTAGCGGCGTCGTCGACGATCAGCCGGACAGTCCCGTCTCCATCGTGGCCGTAGGCAGCGAGTGCCTCGATATTGACTCCGAAGGCGGCGAGGGCCTCGGTCAGCGTTGCGAGTTGGCCCGGACGATTCTCCATCTGGACCACGAACTCGGTCATCAGGTGACTCTACGCCGGTCGCGCGACTGCGTGCCCACCGGTCGGGTCCGGTGGCTCGACCCTCCCTCTGTTCGCGAGGTAGGCGTGCCAGATGATCCTCGCTGCCGCCGCCCGGATCGGGCGCCAGGGGAGGGAGAGGAGCTCGAGCTCGTCCCTATCGGGCACCGTGATCATGCCGAGTACCTCCCCGGTACCCACCTGGAGGGCTCGGTCACCGAGTGGGAACACGTCGGGGAAGCGGAGCGCGGAGAGGAGATACACATCGGCGGTCCAGGGCCCGATCCCCTTGACGCCGAGAAGGGTGTCCCTCGCCTCGGAGAATGGCATGTCGGCCAGGGCATCGAGATCGAGGTCGCCACCGGCCACCGATCGGCCCAGCTCGAGGAGGTAGGCGGTCTTCTGCCGTGTCACCCCGATGCCGCGAAGAGACTGACTCGTTGGACGCTGCGACGGCTTCGGGTGTGATCGCCCCTAGCAACCCGTGGAGTCGCCGGTACATGGCCGCTCCCGATTCGAGGGAGACCTGTTGCTCCATGATCAGCCAGACCAGGGTGGCGAAGCCGGCCGGGCGGGACCAGAACGGTGGCGCCCCGTGCTCCTCGATGACCGCGGCGAATACCGGCTCCTCGGAGACGAGCAGGTCGACGGCTTCGCGAAAAGTGGTCTCGTCGAGGTGGGTGACCATCGGCCGGAGCGTGGCGATTGGCACCGGGCCGAAGCTGCGCGAGTCGGTAGCGGCCACTCCAGGATTGTCCGAGATCACCCATGCCTCACCGGGGCTCAACCGCACCCCGCCATCGACCAGATCGCCGGAGACGGCGCCGACCCGCTTGACGAGCCAGAAGTCGTCTCGACCGGGATGGGGGAGCGCGACGACGTCGCCGACTTCAGCCCGTCTCGACCCGGTGGCGACGAACTCGTCACCGGGCGCCAGCGTCGGACGCATCGAGTCTTCGGACACCTGGAACCGCTGCATGAGAATCGACCCCGCAGGGTATGGTCGGCTGAGCACGTCGACAACGAAGGAGTGCCATGCGGCAGACAACGATTGCCCACGCCCACTGCGATCTCTTCTGCGGGGTGTACGACCCTGCCCAGGCCAAGATCGAGGCGATGTCGGTCCTCAAGTCGGCTGAGAAGTACCAGGGGTCCGACGACGAGGTGTTCAGGGCAAGGGCCATATCGATCAAGGAAGAGCGGGCCGAGCTGGTCAAGCATCATCTGATGGTGCTCTGGGTCGACTTCTTCACTGCCGACCATCGCAAGGAGTTCCCCGACCTGGACGACCTGTTTTGGCGGGCGATCCTGCAGGCGGGGAATGCCAAGAAGTCGGTCGATCCAGCCGACGGGCAGAAGCTGGTAGATCTCATCGATGAGATCGCCGGGGTGTTCTGGCAGACCGAGAAGGCGAAGACCGCGGGGGTGTACCCGCCGAGCTAGTCGGTCTCCTGCTCGGGCTCGTCGGTCTTCTTCGGCCTGATCCGGTCGGTCATGCGCTTGGCCCAGGGGACGTCTTTCTCCAGAAGGGCCAGACCGCCGAGGATGGCCAGTACGCCGGGTCCGGGCAGGACGAGCATGGCGGTGCCGGCGCCCAGCAGGGCGAATCCACCTGCCATACGGGCTGCCTTTTCCACTTCCATATGGTGAGTGTATCGGCCTCGCCCGGTTGGAGTTCAGGGGAGCTCAGTCGTCGGTGAGCATGTCGAGCTCAGCGGAGCTCGAGGGCGTCGGCCTCCAGTTTGGTGAAGAGCGTCTCGACCGTCCCCAGACCGGTGCCCCCGGCCACCTCGGGTCGCTCCCAACCTGTCACCTCGGCCCCGATCCCGAGCATCTCACCGAGCCGTGCCGAGGTCCAGGGCAGGTAAGGCGAGAGGGCCACTCTGATCCCGCTGATCGCCTGGATGGCGGTCCACAGAATGGTTGCCGCACGTGGCAGGTCCTCCTTGATCACGTGCCAGGGCTCCTCGGAGTTGAGATAGGCGTTCACCTCTGAGGCGGCGTCCATGGCGGCTCGCAGCCCGGCACGTAGCTCGATCGCCTCGATGTGGCCGGCGGTGGTCTCCAATGTCTTGTCGATGAATGCGACAAGCGCCTCGTCGGTCGCGCTGAGCGGCCCGGGCTCGGGAACTGTGCCCTCGAAGTTCCTATCGCTCAATGAGAGGACCCGATTGACCAGGTTGCCCCAGGTTGCGACCAGTTCCTCGTTGATCCTTCGGATCATGTCGTCATCGCTGAGATCGGTGTCGTTTTGCTCGGGGAGCACAGCTGCGATCGCGTAACGCAGGGCATCTGGCTCGAGCCGTTCTGCGTACCAACCGATCGAGCGGCCGATCCCCTGGGACTTCGAGGCCTTCTCGCCCTTGAAGGTGATGTACTGGTTTGCCGGCACGTCGGTGGGCAGGTTGAGCCCGCCATAGCCCATCAGCATCGCCGGCCAGATGACGGTGTGGAACGGGATGTTGTCCTTGCCGACGAAGTAATACGACTCGGCGGCGGGGTCCTCCCACCACTTCCTCCACGCCTCGGGATCATCGGTCAGTGAAGCCCATTCTTTGGCCGCGCTCAGGTACCCGATCACCGCGTCGAACCAGACATAGATTCGCTTGCCGGGCCCGAGATCGTCGACAGGGACCTCTACGCCCCAGTCGATGTCCCGCGTCATGGCCCGCTCCGGCATCCCTTCGTCGATCATCCCCAATGCCCAGTTCTTCACGTGCCGCCGCCATGTCGTCTTCGACTCCAGCCATTCACGAAGTGGGACGGCGAACTCGGGGAGCTTGAAGAAGTAGTGCTCGGTCTCTCTGAGGACCGGCGTGGCGCCGGTGAGGCGGGAGCGGGGATCGATCAGGTCGGTTGCGTCGAGTGTGCGGCCGCAGTTCTCGCATTGGTCGCCGCGGGCACGGGGATAATCGCAATGGGGGCAGGTACCTTCGACGTACCGGTCGGGGAGGAAACGCTCGGCCTCGGGGTCGAAGAACTGGGTCGATGTGCCCTTGACCAGATAACCCTTCTCCAGCAGGCGGAGGAAGATGTCCTGGGTGACCGCGGCGTGGTTTTCGGTCATCGTCGTCGTGAACAGGTCGAACGAGATCCCGATCGACTCCCAGTAGCCGAGGATCTCGGGGTGGTACCGCTCCACCACCTCTCGGGGAGTGATCCCCTCTTCGTCTGCCTTGACCGTGATCGGGGTGCCATGGGCGTCGGATCCCGGACACCATCAGCACCTCGTTCCCGGCGATGCGGTGGTAGCGGGCGAAGATGTCGGCAGGCAGATAGGCGCCGCCGAGATGCCCGAGATGAAGCGACCCACTCGCGTAGGGCCACGCCACCGCAACCAGGATCCGCCGACTCATGGTCGGAGGGTAAACGCGACCCCGGTGTGTCATTCGGCGATATCGACGCCAGGGACGGGAACATGCCGACTGGAGCGTTCGGCGATGATCACGCCGCTGATGATGAGGACGGCGCCGATGGCCACGGCCGGGGTCAGGTTTTCGCCGAGGAAGGTCACTGCCAGCGTGACCGCCACCACCGGGACGAAGTACGCGGCCACGCCGAGCCGCGCTGCCGGATTCACCTCTGCTGCGATTAGGAACGAGGTGAACGGGATCGCCGTGGCAAAAACGCCCAGGGCAAGGAGCAAGACCCACTGCGGCGTTTCGATCGACGACAGGGGTGTCGGGTTGAGGAATGGCATCGCCAGCACTCCAAGGATCGTGGCGGTGGCGAACTGGGGAATCACCAACCGGTCCCCGCCCACTTCCAGGGCGAACCTGCGGGTAAGGGCTCCACCGGTCCCCGCCAGGACCACCCCGACCAAGCTCAGGCCAACACCTCGCCAAAGATTGCCGACACCTTCAACGGTCTCGCCCCCCAGGCCGACCAAGATCCCGGTCCCGACCAGGGAAGTGACCAAACCGGGAATCGATTGGGGGTTGAACCGCTCGCCTTCGACCAGGAAGTGTGCGGCGCCAACGGTGGCGATCGGGATCAGGGCGATGAGAAGTCCACCGATGCTGACTGGAAGCTCTTCGAGGCCGAGAGTGAAGAGGGTGTTGGGAATGACCAGGGCGATCGTGCCAAGGACGACGCCTCTCACCCAGTGGCGACGCTCCAGCCCACGGAAGCGGGACCAGAAGAGGGAGACGAGGAGGAGCACAGCCAGGGCAACACCGAAGCGCATGGGCACCACGACGAAGGGCGACACCCCACTGGTGAGGACGGCCCGGGTGAGGACCGCCGCCGAGCCCCACCCGAGGATCGCTGCCACGAGCGGGGTCCAGGGATTCATGAGGCCGGGACGGTACAAGCCGGATTCCCGCTCAAAGTTAGGACCGGGGTCACCGATAACGTGTCCATATGAAGCGTCTTCTTTCTCTTGTCGCCGTGCTCGCAGCTGGCGCTCGCCGCATGTGGCGAGCCACTCCCGAGGCCATGCACCTCTCTTACTCCCTGACTTCCGGGGACGAGTTCCAGTACGAAGTCGGTCTCGAGCAGCACATCGAGATGACCGCCTCGGGCGACGCGGCCATGCTGGCCGGCGAGGATGTCCCGGGTGAGGCCTCGGTCGACGTCGCCGGAACAGCAACTTTCTCCCACGCCATTTCCGACGGGCCCGAGCCAGGCACCCACGAAGTCCACATCACTGGTGAGTTCGCCGACGTCAGCGTCACCGGGACGATGGATGGAGAGCCCGTCGACTCCAGCGACATTCCCGATTTTGCGGCGATGGAGCCGATCGACGTGACCGTCGTCGTGGACGAGCAGGGCAACATCATCCACGAGGGCGGCGACAGCGAGGACCCGCTTGGGCGGGATGCTCGGTGGTCTCGGGGCATTGGGTGGCGGCGCCAACCCGGCTCCCGGGATGGATCCCGGTCAGTTCGTCGGGCCTCCGCTGCCCGATGAAGAGGTGACCGTGGGCGACACCTGGACCGACGAGATCGAGACTCCCGGCCTCAGCGAGGACCCGATCACGACCAGCATCACCAGCACCGTGACCGGTGTCGAGGAATTGGACGGGGCCGAAGTCCTCGTCATCGACAGCAACGCCACCACCTCATTGATCGAGTTCGATCTCGCCGAGTTCTTCGCCGGCATGTTGGGCGCCATGGCTCCTGAGGGCACCTCGACTGAGGACACTGCCGAATTCGAGGCGATGATGGATCAGCTCCAGTTCCTGATCAGCGTCGACGACAGCACTGCCGACAGCACGACCTGGTTCGACGCCGAGGCCGGGCTAGCCAGGCAGTCGGAGACCGCGGCGGCAAGCACCATCTCGATGGACATGAACATCCCCGACGAAGAGACGGGCGAGATGTCCGGTTTCGTCATGGACATGACCCTCGACCAGGACGTCACCTACCGATTGATCAGCGGTCCCACTAGCTGATTTCCACCCATGAAGCGCTACGTCTAGCGACGTGCGCTGTCAGTCAGCTGGCGACTGACCACGCTTGAACCGACGATGCTCGCCCCAAACCAGAGCGTGCAGTCGTCGATCACCGCGCAGAGGAGATCGTGAAGCATGCTGTCGGGGTCGGGGATGCATGCCTCGCTGATCCCGGTTACAGCGACATGGACCATGCTCCGGGCCGAGCGACGCTCAAAAGTCTTCGGTTCGATTTGCACCCGGCTGATGAAGTCCTCCGCCCAACGCATCGCGTGGGGAACACCTGACAGGGCCCGGTCGACGTCGTCGAACAGATTCCGGGCATCGAAAATCGACGATGACTGTTCGTCGAGGGAGATGAGAATCCGGCGGGCGGCGAGTAGCCCTGTCGCCAGCGCCCGCTGTCGTGGCTCAGCAACCACAGGAAGGGCGACGACTGCACATCGTGCAGCGATCCCGACGTCGACACGGGGGTCATCCCCGTTGAGCCCAACCACGGACGGGATCAGCGGGAGCCAGCCGGTATCGACCAGCATCGGAGGTGTGATCGTTGATGTCCCTGGCGACACCGGCGAGGAGGGAATGGGTACACCGGGGGTGATCGCTCCATCGCTCGCCTGCGAGGAAAGAGGCGTACTCCATGAAGCAAGCCCCTTGGCGCGGGCTCCGGTGTTTCCCTCTCGAGAGCACCGGAACCATTTCGGGCGTCTCCTGCCGGATCACTGATCCGAGACTACCGAACCGCGGGGTCAGGGTCTGCCTATCGTCGCCAGGCCCTGCGAAAGGAGTGTGCATTGACCCCCAAGAGAACCACGGCCCGGGAATTCCACGACGCCAAAGGAGTCGACGACTGGCGGGTCCTCTACTGGGGCGCGTATGCCTACTACCGCATCGAGTCGTTCGCCCAGGGAGCGAGGTTCGTCGCTGCGATCGCCGATGTCGCCGAGGAAACCGGGCATTACCCGGACGTGGACCTCCGCCCCGAGGGGGTCACGGTCCGGACCTTCTCACGTCGGGACGGAGCCTTGAGCGAGAGCGACATCGCGCTCGCCAGGCGTATCTCGGAAATGGCTCGGGAGCTCGGGCTCGAGCCTGACCCATCACAGGTTCAGATGGTGGGCATCGCCGTGGCCCAGGACGCGGGAGCCGACGTCCGACCGTTCTGGTCCGCCGCCCTCGGGTACGAGCATCTGGGTGCTACGGATGCGATCGACCGTCATCGGCGCAATCCACATCTCATGTTCCATGCGCTCGAGCCATCCAAAGCTGGCCGTGGTCGGTTTCACATCGACGTCGTCGGTACCGGCCGATCAGGCTGAGGCGCGAGTCGCGGCTGCCTTGGCGGCGGGCGGCCGAATCGCCGACGACTCGAGGGCGCCCGAATGGTGGACTCTTGCTTCTCCTGAGAACCACGGCGTCGATATCGCGGCATGGCCCGATTTCGAGAACGACGACGAAGATTGACGCTCGAGAAGTGCCTATTTCCGGTTGCGGCCCGAGACCGCCATCCGCCACAGATAGGCGCTGAACCGGGGCATCTTGGCCGGCGGGGCCGGCTCGGGCTCCGCGGCGACGGGGATCTCCTCCTGGACCGGAGCAGTCGCCGGCTCCTGAGATGGAGTGGCTCTCATCTCGGCGAGACGCTCGCGCAGGAAGGAGGCTTCGGTCTCGGCGCGGGCAGCGCGCTCTCTGGCCTCCGCCAGTTGCTGGCCGGCTTCGTGCAGGTTCCCCAACTGGTGCAGCATCTTGTCCCATGCCTCGATCGGGACCAGCATCGTGCCCGGGGGCGGAGTGGCCTGTTCCTCCTCGACGATTGGGGGCGAGGCGGCGGCAACCGGAGGCGTTGGCTTCGGCCGGGACTCGATGACCGGGTGGCCCAGTTGTCGGGCGCGTGCCCTGACCCCCTCCAACGAGACCATTCGGTGGGTCCCCTCGGCGGACTCCTCGAGGGCGGTAGGCACCCGGCCCTTTCTGGCCCAGTTGCGCAGTGTCGAGAGCTGAACGCCAGTGGCATCGCTCGCCTCTCGAAGGGTCAGCCAGTCTCCCCCTGCCGATCTCGCCGCGGCTGACAGCCTGGCTCAACGAGGTGCGGAGCGCCTCGGTCTCCCAGAGGAAGGCGGGGTCCCGATTGGCCATCACCGCATCATAAGAACATCAGACGGCCGGGGTCCTTGGGGTTGGGGCAGTTTCTACCCACGTAGGGGGAGTACCCGGCGCAGCCGGGGGAGGGGGGATCTTTCCTAGAGTGGGCCCGGTGAGGAGGCCGAACCCAACCCGATGACAGCACCCGCCGGGCCCCAATCTCCTTCCCAGCATTCTCACTCCGAACAGGAGGTTCGCTCCCTCGTCGAACGTGTCCTCGATGGGGTCATTGCCGCTGACCCACCGCCGATGCTCGAGGCCACGCCCGACCCACCTCTCGAGACCGCCGCAGGACGTGACGCCAGCGAGAAGATCGCAATCGGTGCCGACCATGGCGGCTTCCCGCTCAAAGAGAAGATCGGGTTCAGACTCAAGGAGGCCGGTTACGAGGTGGTGGACTGCGGCACCGACAGTCACGAAGCGGTCGATTATCCCGATTTCGCCCACGCCGTCGCCCGAGAGGTGGCATCGGGCGCCTGCCGGTACGGGATAGTCGTCGATGGGGCCGGGATCGGCTCGGCGATGGTCGCCAACAAGGTGCCCGGGGTGCGGGCCGCCCTCTGTTACGACCTGTCCACTGCCCGCAACAGTCGGGAGCACAATCACGCCAACGTGCTCACCCTCGGGGCCGGATTGATCGGGGAGGCCCTGGCCTGGCAGATCGTCGAGGAGTGGCTGTCGGTGGAATGGGGTGGTGACCGCCACGCCCGGAGGGTTGCCAAGATCGACGACATCGAACGGCAATACTCCAAAACAGTGATGAGTCAGGATCAGCGATGAATCGGGAGGCCCTCGTCGAGGCAGTCACCCGCGAGGTGCTGGCTGCCCTCGCTGCCGGCAACGACGTGTGCGACACCGGGGAAAAGGTTCGTGAGGTCGTCGCCAACGGGGCCGATCGGGTCGCCTTCCACGGAGAGGCAGCCGAGGTACCTCTCGACATGGCCCGATTCATCGACCACACCCTGCTCAAACCGGAGGCAACCGCATCCGAGATAGATCAACTGTGCCGGGAGGCGGAGCAGTACCACTTCGCCTCGGTGTGCATCAACCCCACCTGGGTGAAGCGGGCTGCCGAGAACCTGCGGGGCACTTCGGTCCCGGTGTGCACCGTGATCGGGTTCCCGCTGGGGGCCACGACGCCCGAGGTCAAGGCGATGGAGGCGCGCCGGGCGCTGCGGGACGGGGCCCGGGAGGTCGACATGGTGCTCAACATCGGTGCTCTCAAGTCTGGCGACTACGGCCTGGTGCAGACCGACATCGAGAAGGTCGTCGACGCTGCCCACGACGGCGGTGCGCTTTGCAAGGTCATACTGGAGACTGCCTTGCTGACAGACGAGGAGAAGGTCATCGCCTCCTCGCTGGCCAAGAAGGCCAAGGCCGACTTCGTCAAGACCTCGACGGGCTTCGGTCCGGGAGGGGCGACGGTTTACGACGTGGCCCTGATGCGGGAGACCGTGGGCCCTGAGATGGGGGTCAAGGCCTCGGGAGGGGTGCGAACGACCGGGGACGCAGAGGACATGATCGCTGCCGGGGCGACCAGAATCGGGGCCTCGGCGGGGATCGAGATCGTCGGAGGGAAGGACGGAGGCAGTGGCGAAAGGTATTGAGCTCAGGTCGTTTGCGTTCCTGGACAGTCTCCAGCCGCAATACGCCGCCTTCCTGGGAACCGTGGCTCAGGGCTTTCTACCCCTTGCCGGTGACGCCTCCCTATGGATCGAAGTGGCTCCCGGGATCGAGATCAACCGACTCACCGACGTCGCCCTCAAGGCGACCTCGGTCAAGCCAGGCCTCCAGATCATCGAGCGTTACTACGGGGTGCTAGAGGTGCACTCCCCGGACCAGTCCGATACGCGGGCGGCCGGAGAAGCCATCCTCGAGGGGATGGAGGCCAGTGAGGACGACCGGATCAAGCCGCGCATCCTCTCGTCGCAGATCATCCGCCGGCTCGACGACCACCACGCGCAGCTCATCAACCGCACCAGACATGGCCAGATGATCATCCCGGGCCAGACCCTCTATGTCCTGGAGTGTGAGCCGGCCGCATATGCGTCCCTGGCCGCCAACGAGGCGGAGAAGGCGGCGGAGATCAACGTCCTCGAGGTGCGCAGCTTCGGCTCGATGGGCCGGGTCTATCTGGGCGGCGAGGAGCAGGACATCGATGTCGGATGGCAGGCGGCGGTGGCGGCCCTGGAGGGCCTCACCGGGCGGGACGCCGGGTCGGGATGAGCCAATTGGGTCGAACACAAGGAAAGGAGGAGCTTCATGGCTGAAGCTCTGGGAATGATCGAGGCACGCAGCTTCCCGGCGATGGTGGAAGCGGCAGATGCCATGGTCAAGGCGGCCAAGGTCGAATTGGTCAGCATGGAGAAAACGGGTGGCGGGTACGTCACCGCTGTCGTGCGTGGTGACGTCGCCGCGGTCAAGGCGGCCGTCGACGCCGGGGTTCGCGGGGCGGAGAAGGTTGGCGAGGTCATCGCCACCCATGTCATCGCCCGGCCCCACGTCAACCTCGACCTGGTGCTGCCACTGGGCCGCCAGGATCAGGCGGAAGACGACCTCGGCTAGCCGAATCCACCTCCGAACCGGGCAGGAGATCACACCGTGCATCTAGGCCGCGTCGCCGGGACCCTGGTCGCCAGCAGGAAGGAGCCCCTCATGGAGGGGATGAAGCTGCTGGTCGTCCGTCAACTCGACGCCGACAATGCGGAGACCGGCAGTTATGTGGTGGCCGTGGACGCGGTCGGTGCTGGTGAAGGAGAGATCGTCCTCTACGCCTCGGGCAGTTCGGCCCGGCAGACCGAGATCACGCGTGACCGGCCGGTCGACGCAGTGGTCATGGCGATCGTCGACTCATGGGACGTGGGTGGCGAGGAGCGATACCACAAGGGCCGGGAGGAGGGACGCAACGGATAACGATGCTGAGTGACACAGAGATCCAGGCCATCATCGAGCGGGTCCGGGGCCGGGTCGCCTCTGCAGAGATCTCGGGACGGGCGGCGCCGGCTCTGCGCGCCGCTGACGATCTCGCTGTCTCGGAGGTCGTGCTCGGCGATGGCATCCATCCCGATATCGACTCCGCCGTGACGGCTGCCCGGACCGCCTTCGTCGGCTACCGGGAGATGGGTCTGGAGGCCAGGAAGACGATCGTCGAGGCAATGCGCGCCGCGATGCTGCGCGAGGGGGAGAGGCTCGGCTACATGGCCGCCGAGGAGACCGGCCTGGGACGCGGAGAGGACAAGGCCATCAAGAACCGGCTGGTGACCACGAGGACCCCCGGGCCCGAGGACCTCGAGCCCCAGGTCGTCACGGGAGACTCGGGGATGATGGTCACCGAGTACGCCCCATACGGTGTCATCGGCTCCATCACCCCGACCACCAATCCGACATCGACGATCATCAACAACTCGATTGCCATCGTCTCGGCCGGGAATGCCGTCACCTTCAACGTCCACCCCAACGCCCGGATGGTCTCCGTGGAGAACGTCCAGCTGCTCAACCGGGCCATCGTCGGCGCCGGTGGCCCTCCAGATCTGGTGACGGCGATCCCCTCTCCCACCCTCGAGTCGGCCAAGGAGCTCATGAACCACCCCGAGGTCAGGGTGCTGCTCGTCACCGGTGGGCCGGGCGTGGTGAAGGAAGCTCTGAAGACGAGCAAGAAGGCCATAACCGCCGGGCCGGGCAACCCGCCTGCGGTCGTCGACCAGACCGCCGACATCGAAGCCGCCGGCCGGGCCATCGTCCGTGGCGCCTCGTTCGACAACAACGTCATCTGCACCGACGAGAAGACGACGATCGTGGTCGACACCGTCGCCGACCGTCTCGTCCAGGCGATGGTGGCGGCCGGCGCATACCGGCTCAAGGAGCACGAGATGAAGCGTCTGGAGCGGGTCATCTTCAAGGAGATGGGGCCGCCGGAGAAGCCGGGGATGATCAACCCGGAGTGGATAGGCAAGGACGCCGCCAGGATCCTGGCCGAGATCGGCGTGACCACCGGGGAGGACACCCGTTTGCTTGTCGCCGAGGTCCCCCGCGATCACAACCTGGTCTGGACCGAGCAGATGATGCCGGTGATGCCCGTGGTCCGTGTCAACAACGTCGGCGACGCCATCGATCTGGCGGTCCGATCCGAGCACGGTTTCAGGCACACCGCCTCGATCCACAGCACCAATGTCGAGACCATCACCAGGATGGCTCGGGCCATGAACTGCAGCATCTTCGTGGCCAACGGCTCCAACTTCAACGGTCTGGGCGAGGGCGGGGAGGGGTTCACCTCCTTCTCGATCGCCAGCCCCACCGGGGAGGGATTGACCCGGCCTCGCACCTTCTCCCGGGTGCGGCGGGTGACCGTGGTCGGAGCCCTGCGCATTGTCTGAGCTCGACTCCGCCATCGCGCTGTTCGAGTTCGAGTCGATCAGCGCCGGCATCGTCGCCGGGGACGCCATGGTGAAGACGGCGCCGTTAGGAGCCATCTATGCCGGGACGGTCCACCCTGGCAAGTACCTGGTGCTGGTGACCGGCGACACCGCCAGCGTCGATGAGGCGGTGCGGGTGGGCCATGAGTCCGAATCGCTGTCCGACATGGTCTTTCTCCCCGATGTCCATCCGGCGGTGGCGGACGCCGTCGCCGGGAACATCTCCCTGGCGACGGTCGGCGACGAGGCTCTAGGAGTCGTCGAAACCACCACGGTGGCGGCCGCCATCGATGCCGCCGACGCCGGGGCCAAGGCGGCGGAAGTGGACCTCGCCTCCATCCGCCTCGCCGATGGGCTCGGGGGCAAGGGCTATGTCCTCTTCTCGGGGGCGGTGGCAGAGGTCGAAGCGGCGCTGGCCGCGGCCGTCGAACGAGCGGACCGCCACGGCGCCCTCGTCCGCTCCGATCTCATTGCCCAACTCCATGGCGAGATGGCCGAAAACCTCCGCGCCGAGCTTCGATTCTTCAGCCGCCTGTCGACGCCGTCCTCCGGGGAGGAGTGAGATGCAGCTAGGCCGTGTCCTGGGCAGCGTCGTGGCGACCGAGAAAGCCCCCGGTCTGGAGGGGATTCGCTTTCTCATCGTGCAGCCGCTCGACAAGGGCAGCCGGCCAAAAGGTGAGACCCTGGTCGCCGCCGATGCCGTGTCGATGGCCGGGCCTGGCGAGTTGGTCTACTTCGTTGCCTCCCGGGAGGCGGCCGAGGCGTTGCCGGAGAGATTCGTCCCGGTCGACCATGCCATCGTCGGGATCGTCGACGATGTTCATCTCGAGGAGGAATGAATGAAGGTGGGCAGAGTCGCCGGGACGGTGATCTCCACGATCAACATCCCGCTGCTCGACGAGCACCGACTTCTCCTCTGCGACGTCGAGGACGTCGAGGGCAAGCCTTCGGGTTACACCATCGCGGTGGATGTGGTCGATGCCGGAGTGGGCGACACCGTGCTGATACTCGACGAGGGAAGCTCCGCTCGGCAGATCCTGGGCCTCGACCACGGTGCCATCCGCGCCGTCGTGGTGGGCATCGTCGACCAGTTGGTGGTCGACGGCGAGGTCCGGGCGATCAGTTAGACGTCGGACTCCGAATCGGTGCTCGGCTCGATCTGCACCGGGTCGCTGACCGCCCCCATCTGCTCCGAGTCGCTGACTGTCTCGATCTGCGGCTGCGCATCGGCCGCGTCCCTGGCCTGTGCGAACCACCAGAGGACGAGAGCGAGCAGTGCGCCGATCACGAGCAGGGTGACCCATCCGAATCCGATGAGGAAGAGAGCGACCAGGGCGATTGCGACCGCACCGATCCTGAGCAGGTCGTAATGACCGGCGATCCATCCGTTCATGCCGCCGGTCTCTGAGCTTCCGGGCATGACAGTGCTGACCTTGTCGCCGGTCGTGGTGACCCACTGAGGTCGGCCGACGAGATAGAGCACCAACGCGAGGACCGTCGAGATCACGATCACGGCGACTATCCCGTTGCGCAGGCCGGCCAGGAGGTGCCCGAACAGAGCGGCGGCAGTTTCTCCGGTTACCGGGTTGGCGATCTCGGCGACCAGCGCGGATTCGACACGATTGAGCACCGCGGTGGCCACAACGAAAGCCACCGCGATCCCGATCCCGAGTTGGATGCCGGTGCGACGACGCGTTTGCGACACGAAGATCGTCACGATGATCAGGATGACCGTGAGGATCACGAGGCCCCATACCCACCGGTCGATTCGGTCGGCAGTCGCCTGAGCCGCTGTCAGCCGTTCCTCGGACATCAGCGTGATCTGCCCGAAGTCATCGGGAACCCGGTCCCCGAGCGACTCCTTGAACTGGGCAACTGCCTCGTCGACATTCTCCGAGATGGCGCTGGGCACGTTCACATTTGGAAGTACGTCCCGCAGTTCCGTCACGACGTCTTGCAACACCCGGGCGATGATCGGAAGCGTGTTGAGACGAACTTCGCCATCCTGGATCGAGATGTTGGGGGTCGCCTCGATGTCGCCGGCGATCAGGGCCGTCGCGCCCTGGTGGGCTCGCCGTATCACTTGCGGGAGGAGCTCCTGCATCGCGTTGGACTCCATGACCTGGTCCACTCGCATCTCGATCCGCCCGTTGAGCTCATCGGCGATTGGGCCGGCGAGGGCTGCCAGCGTTGGCCGGTCGATCTGACCGAGGAAGCCCAGTGTCCCCTCGTCGATGCCCAACAGCCCGAACAGAGCCGATGTCAGGAAGGTGTCGAGATTCTGCCAGCGGCTCCTGGAGTCGCTGCTCCAGATCCAGAGCGCTGGTGATCTCGTCGGTGAGATAGTCACCGAGTGAAGCGGTGAACTGGGGATCCTCGATGGCGGGCTCGATGGTCGCCATGAAGACGTCTGTGTCGAAAACCGTGCGATGTGCCCATACCGCCACTGCCGAGATCACCACGAAAAGCGAAGACACGACGACGAGCAGGACCGCAATCCACTTGCGTGGCACAGATATGTCCGTCGTCGTGTCGTTCGCGGTGGTCAAGTTCGGTCAGACGCCCTTCACGATGTCCCGGCCGTGAGCCGTCAACGACCATATTACGAAGATGGAAGCGGCGGCGATTAGCCCGCCCCAGATCGGGTAGTAGGGAAGCCAGGCAAATGCTGCCACGGCGGTGACCACCGCCAGGATCACGCCGATGGTCCTGGCCCATACCGCACCGCTGAACAGTGCCACCCCGGCGAGGATCACGACTACCCCGAGGATCATATGGATCCATCCCCAGGTGGTGACGTCGAACTGGAAGACATATTCCTGACCGACGACATAGAACTCGTTCTCGAGCAGGGCGACGAGACCGGCGATGGCTTGCCAGAAGCCGATCATGATCATCATCAGGGCGGCAAAGGTCGTCCATCCGACCGCCCAGCCACTGGTTTCTCGCTCCGTCATTGGTCCTCCTGTATCGATTCAGGCCGATTCTCCACGACCGCCCTCAAAGAGTATTCACCCGATATGAGCGATTGTGGGCATCTCGAAGGCTGTAGCATCGCCTCAGACTGAATCGTTGGCCGTCTGCAAGAGCCAACAAAACTAGAAAGGTGGCGTCGTGCCCTTAATGGATCTGTTCTGGAGCATGCTCTGGTTCTTCTTGTTCTTTGCCTGGATCTGGCTGCTCATCACGATCTTCTCCGACATCTTCCGCAGCGACGACTTGAGTGGCTGGGGGAAGGCATTCTGGACGATCTTCGTCGTGATCCTGCCCTGGCTCGGGGTCTTGATCTACCTGATCGCTCGTGGCGGCTCGATGCAGGAGCGCGCCATGGCACAAGCGGTAGCAGCAGGAGAAGGCGCAGAGAGAGTACATCCAGCAGGTCTCCGCTTCGAGCAGGGTGCCTCTTCGGCCGACGAACTGGAGAAGCTGGCCAAGCTTCAGAGCCAGGGCGTCATCTCCGCCGAGGAGTTCGCCGCACAGAAGGCCAAGATCCTCGCCTGAGAACCACTGCCTCGATGCCCGGGTCCTACACGGTCCGGGCATCGTCGCGTCCAGGGGTCAGCCGATCTCGTCGAGCGCGAGATTCAGGAGCAGGACGTTGACCCCTGGCTCGCCGAGGAAGCCGAGGTCTCTGCCATCGGTGTTGGCGTCGACAAGCACGAGCACCTGATCCAGGTCGAGACCCCGTTCGTCGGCGACCCGCTGTGCCTGGATCCTTGCGTTGACCAGTGAGATGTGGGGGTCGAGCCCGGAGCCCGAGGATGTGACGGCATCGACCGGGACCGGAGCATCAGCGTCGAGCCCGTTCGTCTCCCGGTAGGCGCGGACCAGGTCGTCGACCCCGTTGGTCTCCGACTCGTCGATATCGGCGGTCTCCGGATCGTCCTCACCGAACAGGAACACCTCATTGGTTGGCCCGAAGTTCGACCCGAAGCTGTTGCCGGGGCCGGGGGCGTAGCCGGCAGCCGACGGCCGGGGATGGAAGTACTCGGGCGCCGAGAAAGGCTGACCGATCAAGGCTGACCCGAGCAATTGCCCGTCACGTTCGACGAGGGAGCCGTTGGCCTTGTCTGCGAACAACCCCTGGGCGACCCCGGTCACGACCAGCGGATAAGCGAGGCCGGTGATGACGGTGAAGACCAGCAGCATGCCGAGGGCGGGGAGAAGCTGTCTGCGCATCATGAAACTCCAATTGCGACGATGAAGAGGTCGACGATCTTGATGCCGATGAACGGGGCGACGATCCCGCCGAGCCCGTAGATGAGAAGGTTGCGGCGCAGCATCGCCGCCGCACCCTCCGCCCGGAACCTCACACCTCTCAGGGACAGGGGTATCAGCGCCACGATGATCAGGGCGTTGAAGATGACCGCCGACAGGATGGCGGATCGAGGCGTCGCCAGCTGCATCACGTTGAGCCGATCGAGCACCGGGAACACCCCGGTGAACATGGCCGGGATGATGGCGAAGTACTTGGCGACGTCATTGGCCACCGAGAAGGTGGTCAACGCGCCCCGGGTGATCAGCAGTTGCTTGCCGATCTCGACGATCTCGATGAGCTTCGTCGGGTTCGAATCGAGGTCCACCATGTTGCCCGCTTCCTTCGCGGCCTGGGTCCCGGTGTTCATGGCCACACCGACATCTGCCTGGGCGAGGGCAGGTGCATCGTTGGTCCCGTCGCCGGTCATGGCGACCAGGCGGCCGCCAGCCTGCTCCCGACGAATCAGCGCCATCTTGTCCTCGGGTGTGGCCTCAGCGAGGAAGTCGTCGACACCAGCTTCGGTCGAGATGGCTCGTGCCGTCAGAGGGTTGTCACCGGTGATCATCACCGTGCGGATGCCCATCGCCCGCAGCTGTTCGAAGCGGGTGCGCATGCCCTCCTTGACCACGTCCTTGAGGTGGATGACGCCGAGGATCGTGACCTGGGGCCCGCTTCCTTCGGCGACCACGAGCGGGGTTCCCCCCGCCACGGCCACACCCTCGACCAGTGGGTCCAGGCTGGTCGGGATGCTGCCGCCTTGTTCGGAGACCCATCGCTTGACGGCTTCGGCGGCGCCCTTGCGCACGGTCTGGCCGTTCAGGTCGATGCCGCTCATCCGTGTCTGAGCGGTGAATGGGACCAGGGATGCCTTGGCGACGTCCCGCTCGCGGAGGTTGTAGCGCTCCTTGGCGAGGACGACGATCGATCGTCCCTCCGGCGTCTCGTCGGCGAGACTGGCCAGTTGGGCCGCCGCCGCCAGCCGTTCCTCCTCGATCCCGGGAAGGGCGAGAAACTCCGCCGCCTGGCGATTGCCCAGGGTGACCGTCCCCGTCTTGTCGAGGAGGAGGGTTGAGCAGTCCCCGGCCGCCTCGACCGCCCGGCCCGACATCGCCAGCACGTTGTGCTGCACCAGGCGGTCCATGCCGGCGATGCCGATTGCCGAGAGCAGGGCGCCGATCGTGGTGGGGATCAGACAGACGAGGAGAGCCACCAGGACGATGACCTCCTGCTCCGCATCGGAGTAGATGGCGAACGGCTGCAAGGTCACCGTTGCCAACAGGAAGATGATGGTGAGCACGGCCAAGAGGGTGTTGAGAGCGATCTCGTTCGGTGTCTTCTGGCGATTTGCGCCCTCGACGAGCGAGATCATCCGGTCGAGGAAGGTCTCGCCGGGGCGAGCGGTGATGCGAACCACGATCATGTCCGAAAGGACTCGGGTACCACCGGTAACTGCAGAACGGTCGCCACCGGCCTCCCGGATCACCGGCGCCGATTCGCCCGTTATGGCGGACTCGTCGACCGAGGCGATGCCTTCGATGATCTCGCCGTCTGAGGGGATCATCTCTCCCGCAGAAACGACCACGACGTCGTTCACCGTGAGGCTAGAAGATGAGACCTCCTCGATGCTCCCATCGGACCGGCGCCGGTTGGCGATTGTCTCGGCCCTGGTCTTTCGCAGAGCGGCGGCCTGAGCCTTGCCCCGTCCCTCGGCCATGGCCTCGGCGAAATTGGCGAAGAGGACCGTGAACCACAACCACGCCGCCACCAACCCGGCGAAGAGGTTGTCCTCGGGCCTGGCATCGCTCAGGTCCTGGAGGAAGATCAAGGTGGTGAAGACGCTTCCAACCAGGACCACGAACATGACCGGGTTGCGGGCCTGAACCCGGGGATCCAGCTTTCGGAAGCTGTCGACGATCGCCGGCCGCACGATGGCGGCCTCGAACAACGGCCGCTTTCGGGCCTGGCCACCGTTGTTCGTGGGTCTTGGTGGTGTCTGGGTCTGCATTGTTTCGTTGTCTCCTAAAGAGAAAGTTGCTCGACGATGGGGCCTAGCGCCAGCGCCGGGAAGAACGTCAGGCCGCCGACGATCAGGACGACTCCGATGACGAGGCCGACGAAGAGCGGGGTGTGTGTGGGGAAGGTCCCGGGGGTGGCCGGCATGACCTGCTTCCGGGCCAGCGCCCCCGCAATGCCGAGAACGGGGATGATCAGGAAGAAGCGTCCGATCAACATGGCGATCCCGAGAGTCGTGTCCATCCAGTCCGTGGCCGCCGTGATCCCGGCGAAGGCGGATCCGTTGTTGTTGCCGGCGGAAGTGAAGGCATAGAGGATCTCGGAGAGCCCGTGTGGCCCCGGGTTCCAGATGGTGGTGTTCAGCACCGAGTCGACGAACATCGAGGCGGCGGCGAAGCCGAGGACGGCGGTGGGCATGGCCAGGATGTAGAGGGCAACCATCTTCATCTCGGACGCTTGGATCTTCTTGCCCATGTACTCGGGCGTTCGCCCCACCATCAGCCCGGCGATGAACACCGAGAGGATCGCCATGATCAGCAGGCCGCTGAGACCGACTCCGACTCCGCCCGGGCTGATTTCACCGAGCATCATGTGGGAGAGCGGGACTGCACCTCCCAGCGGGGTGAAGCTGTCGTGCATCGAGTTCACCGAACCGTTGGAGGTTCCGGTAGTGGAGGCTGCCCAGAGCCCGGAGGCGGCGGGGCCGAATCGAATCTCCTTGCCCTCAGCGTTTCCGCCGGCTTGTTCGGCGGTTGTCGCCTGCGTGGCACCCAGGGCGTCGAGACGCGGGTTCCCGCCGGCCTCCAGTCCCATCGCCAAAAGCGAGGTGCCGAGCCAGACGATGAACATGATGGCGAAGATGGCTCGACCCTGGCGCCGATCCTTGACCATGTCCCCGAAGGTGAAGGCGAAGGCGAACGGAATCACCAGGATGGACCACATCTCAACGAAGTTGTTCAGCTGGGTCGAGTTCTCGAAGGGATGAGACGAGTTGACGTTGAAGAATCCACCACCGTTGGTGCCCAGCTGCTTGATGGCGACCTGGCTCGCTACCGGGCCGCCCGGGATGAGCTGTTCGGCTCCGGCTTCGACCGTCTGAGCAGCAGTGAATCCGTCGAAGTTCTGAATGACTCCCTGACTCACCAGGACAATCGCGATGAGGAGGGAAAGGGGCAGAAGGATGCGGGTGGTCGAGCGGGTGAGATCGACCCAGAAGTTGCCGATCGTCGATGCCCGCCGCCGAGAGATGCCTCGAATGAGGGCAGCCACGGTCGCCATGCCCGCCGCGGCGGACACGAAATTCTGGACCGCGAGGCCGGTCATCTGGGTGAGGTGGCTCATCGTCGCCTCGCCGCCGTACGACTGCCAGTTGGTGTTGGTCATGAAGCTGACCGCGGTGTTGAACGAGAGGTGGGGGACGACGGCCGGCATATCCGTCGGGTTCAGCGGAAGCGACGCCTGGAAGCGCTGCAGTCCGTAGAGGGCGAGAAAGGAGAGGATGCTGAAACCCAGCAACGAGTAGGCGTAGGCAGTCCATCGCTGCTCCCGGGCGGGGTCGATGCGGCACACCCGATAGATGAGCCGTTCGATCGGGAGGAAGAAGCGATCCCCCGGGGAGCGCTCGACATCGCCGTAGATCCGTGCCATGTATCGCCCGATCGGCACTGCGGTAACGAGGACGACCGCGATGAGTACGACGAGCTGCACCCAACTAGCGGCCGACATCAGAACTTCTCGGGGAACAAGAGGGCGGCGACGAGGTACCCGGCGAGCAGGACCGCGATCACCAGGCCGACGATGTTGTCGACGCTCATGGGGTCACCGGCTCCTGGACTTCCGCCTGGACTTCCTCTTCGGCCTCCTCGGCGGCCCGGACGATCCGGTCCAGACCGCGCACATAAGCCACACACAGCCCGAAGAAGGCGATGGCGGCGGCGATGAAAGCGAAATCAGCCATATCCACAGATCTAGCTCGGCGTCCGGGCTTTGGAGGCGGTCTTGACGGGTTCCTATCGGGCGAACCGGTTTGCTTGACCGGCCCTTAGCGCGGGCGGCTGCAGAGTCAGCAGAAGTGGCCGCGCCGCCGTCCAACCGTCCCGTTAGCGCCACGTTGGGAAGGGGGAAGGACCCGCTAGGAACGCGTTAGGCGATGGGCGATAGAGCGGTTGCCGTCGTAGCTTTGGGGTAGGACGCGAACATATGAAGACGAGAACTATCCGGAGATCGAAGCGATGCAACTGCGTATCGACCTGATCCCTCTAGCGGGCGCCATCGTGTTGATGTCAGCGTCGACCACGATGGCGGTGGTCCTCATTCGGAGCATGAACCGGGCGCCCGGGGAAGCGGCCCCGTTGGGCACGACCATGGGTCTCGCGTTCGTGGTCGCGTTGTGGCTCATCGGTCTGGCTCTCCTCTTCCAGGGGCTCTTCGAATGAGCGCCGCGCAGGTTCCTACGACTACGGAGAGCCCCGGCGTTCTCCTCGTCATAGGCCGCGCCCTGCTGGGAATCGTCATCGGGACGGCGGCCGCCTGGGCCTTCGTCCCCCCCGACACGGCTCAGGCCGTCATCGCCATCGCCCTTCCCCTGATCGCAGCCGTGACTGCGTGGTATGGCGGAAGGGAGATGGGGGCGGCGGCTGCGATCGCCGCAGCCCTCTGGTTCGGCTACGCCCACACCGAGCCTCGCTTTCATACCGAGATCGCGGCGCGCGCCGATGTGATCCTCACCCTCGCCGTGCTCGTCGTCGGCGTCCTTGCCAGCGAGCTCGCCGATGCCCGGCATCGGTTGCGACGTTTGCGCAGCGATACCGTGAAGGGGTGAGCACGGGCCGACTGAGGGTGTTCCTGGGGGCCGCACCTGGTGTGGGCAAGACCTACGCCATGCTCGAAGAGGGACATCGTCTGCGCGCTCTGGGTCGCGATGTGGTGATCGCCTACGTCGAACCGCACGCCCGGACCGACACCATCGCCATGATCGGCGACCTGGAGATCGTCCCCCGACGAACGATGGAGTATCGGGGCTCGACATTCGAGGAGATGGACCTGGACGCTGTCCTGCGACGGGCTCCCCAGGTCGCCCTGGTCGATGAGCTAGCCCACACCAACATCCCGGGCTCGCCCAACGCGAAACGATGGCAGGACGTGGAGGCGATGCTCGAAGCCGGCATCGACGTCATGAGCACCCTCAACATCCAGCATCTCGAATCCCTAAACGATGTCGTGTTCGAGATAACCGACATCGTGCAACGGGAGACGATCCCGGACGAGGTGGTTCGTCGCGCCAGCGAGATCGAGCTGGTCGACCTGACCCAGGAGGGCATTCGGGAGCGGATGGCCTCGGGCAAGATCTACCCGGCGGAGAGGATCGACGCTGCCCTCGGCAACTACTTCCGGCCCGGCAACCTGGGGGCGCTTCGCGAGCTGGCCTTGTCCTGGACCGCCGAAAGGGTGGACGAGGCCGTAGCCAAGTACCGGAGCCTTCACGGCATCGACAGCCAGTGGGAGACCAAGGAACGTGTGGTGGTCGCCATAGCCGGAGCCGTCGGCGGCGATGACATCGTCAGGCGGGCGGCGCGCCTCGCCATGCGCTCTCGCGCCGATCTGCTCGGGGTGTTCGTCAGGCCCACCGATGGCCTCACCGACGACACCAGTCTCGCCCTGGCGGCCCAGATCCAGTTGCTCCAGAGCCTCGGTGGCAGGTATCACGAGGTCGTCGGCGACGACGTCGCATCATCCCTCATCGCCTTCGCCAAGGGCGAGAACGCCACTCAGCTCGTACTCGGCGCGACACGACGTTCCCGATTCCAGGAGCTCATGGGTGGCTCACCGGTGGCCCGGGTGGTTCGCAAGGCGGGGGATATCGATATCCATGTCACCTCGTACGAAGGTGCTCGGCCGAGACGGTTCCGGCCACGGTCGCGTCAACTCCTGAGCCCTGCTCGGCGAATCTCGGCGTGGGCCATCGCCATCCTGGGGCCGCCGCTGATCACGTGGGCGCTCCTCACCTGGTTCGACGCCCCGCTTCACAACGTCCTTCTCGTCTACCTCCTGGCAGCGGTAGGAGCAGGTGTCGTCGGTGGCGCCCTTCCCGCCGCAGTCACAGCCATCTCCGGGTTCTTTCTCGCCAACTGGTACTTCACGCCTCCGGTCAGGTCGTGGACCATCAACAGTGCCGACAACCTGTTCTCTCTCTTCGCCTTCCTCTTCGTCGCACTCGTGGTGGGACTCCTGGTGGGACTCTCGAGCCGACGCGCAGCGGAGGCGCGGCGGGCCAGGGCCCAGGCCGAGGCGCTGGCTGCCACCGCGATCGGAGGTCACCCGGCCTTCGGCACAGACGAACGCGGCCTGGTGCGTCGGATCAGGGAGACCTTCGGGCTGGAGGCTGCCAGTGTCCTGAGGCGGGAAGGGGATTCGTGGGTGACCCTGGCCTGGGACGGTGACGTCGTTCTCGACCGACCCGACAAGGGGAGCGAGATCATCGATCTGACCGGCGGCGCCGTGTTGGTGATCCTCGACGGGCAGCTGACAACTGACGATCGGGCCGTTCTCAGGGCCTTCGCCGCCCAGATCGTCCAGGCATTGGAGCGAGAGGATTTGGAACGGGAAGCCGGCTCCGCAGAGGCGATGGCGGAGACAGATCGTCTACGCACCGCTCTCCTGGGGGCGGTGTCCCACGACCTGAGGACTCCACTGGCGACCATCAAGGCCTCGGTGACCAGTCTGCTCGAGACCGGTGTCGACTGGACCCCGGATCAGACTTCGGCCTTCCTGCGGGCGATCCTCGAGGAGACCGAGCGGTTGGACCGGTTGGTGGGGCGGCTCCTCGACGCCAGCAGGGTTCAGGTCGGGGCGGTCCACGTCTTCTTCAGGCCCGTCGGCCTGGACGAGGTGGTCGCCGCAGCCCTCGGCGGACTGGGAGCAGGGCGGGAGAGAGTCATCGTCGACATCCCGGAGTCGCTGCCTGAGGTACAGACCGATCCCGCTTTGTTGGAGAGAGCCGTAGCCAACCTGATCGAGAATGCATTGATCTGGTCCCCCGACACCGAATCGGTGAGAGTGAGCGCAGGTGAGATCGCCCGCCGCATCGATCTCCGGATCACCGATCGTGGGCCTGGCATCCCCGTGGACTCGCGCGACGCAGTCTTTCAACCGTTCCAACGGCTTGGCGACTCGCCGAGGAGTGAGGGTGTCGGGCTCGGGCTGGCAGTGTCCCAGGGCCTCCTCGAGGCCATGGGCAACGAGTTGATCATCGAGGACACACCGGGTGGGGGCACCACGATGGTGATCGGGTTCAAGATTGCCGGCCCGATAGACATCCCCGGCCCATTGGCCACAGAAGCCCATGTCTAGCGAAGGGCGGATCCTCCTGGTCGATGACGAGCCCCAGATCCTCCGCGCCCTGGCCATAAACCTGAAGGCGCTCGGCTATCAGATCGACACCGCCCAGAGCGGCGAGGAAGCCCTGCAGAAGGCGGCGGCCAACAGACCCGATGCCGTGATCCTCGATCTGGGGCTTCCCGGGATCGACGGCGTCGACGTGATTCGGGGCTTACGCGGCTGGTCCGACGTCCCGATCGTCGTGCTCACGGTCCGCGAGGCGGAACGGGACAAGATCCTGGCCCTCGACGCCGGCGCCGACGACTACGTGACCAAGCCATTTGGGATGGGCGAGCTCCTGGCCCGTCTGCGGGCGGCTCTGCGACGGGCCGCACCGGACGACACGGGTGCCCCCGTCGTCACCACCCCACATTTCACGATCGACCTGCCGGCCAAGCGCGTCCTCGGCGCCGACAACGCCGAAGTGCGACTCACACCGACCGAGTGGGGCATTGTCGAGGTGCTGGTGCGAAATCACGGCAAGCTCGTCAGCCAGACCCAATTGCTACACGAGGTATGGGGTCCCCAGTACGGGGAGGAAACCAACTACTTGCGGGTCTTCATGGCCCAGGTGCGACGGAAACTGGAGCCTCAGCCTGGGATGCCGCGCTACTTCATCACCGAGCCGGGGATGGGATATCGATTCGAGTTACCGGAGACAGAAGAGAAAGTTGTTTGAGGTTCGGCGGGCCGGGGTAAGACGGCCGCCTTGGAAAGTCAAGAACGTGGGACGGACCTGGAACCCGCTCCCGCCTCCCTCGGCGAGCAATAGCCCCACCCCGCCCGGTCCGTCCCGCTTCTTGACCTTCCGCTCAACCTTTCGAGTCAGTAGTACTCGAGGTATTCGGCGATTTCCCAGTCGGTCGTGTGGTGTCTGAAGCGCTCCCACTCCGCCCGCTTCACGGCCAGGAATCCCTCGACGTAAGCCGGTGAGAACGCCTCGACGAAGTCCTTGTCCTGCTCCAGTGCGTCGAGAGCCGCCCCCAAATCTGGGGGAACCGTCACGTCGGCATCGGCGCCGGTGATGCAGTCCTGTGTCTCGGCCGGCGGGCATTCCAACCCCTTGGTCACCCCTCGCAATGCCGCCACCAGTGTGGCGGCAGTCGCCAGGTGAAGCCCGGCTGCACCATCGGCCAGTCTGTGCTCCAGTCTGGTTGCGTTGCCTCGCGCCGGCGGCACGCGGAGCGCCACCCCGCGGTGGTCGAAGCCCCAGTTGGCATAGAACCCATTCAGCGAGCCGGGGCGAAGTCGCTTGTAGGCGTTGACGGTTGGCGCCACCAGTGCGGACATCGAGACGTGGTCGTGAACGATGCCGGCGATGCAGTGGCGGGCCAGTTCGCTCAGGCCGTCCGGGGCCGAAGGGTCGGCGAGGGCGTTCCCGCCCTTGTCGTCGAGCAGGGAGAAGTTGACGTGGATCCCGTTCCCACCTCTATCCGTGATTGGCTTCCCCATGAAGGCGAGCAGGTATCCCCGCTTGGCCGCCACCTCCCGGGCCATGACTTTGAACAGGAAGGCGTCGTCGACCGCCTTCAGAGCCTCTCCATAGCGCAGGGTGAGCTCGAACTGGCCGTCGTCGTACTCGGAGTTCACCGACTCGAGCTCGATGCCCATCGCGTGAGCGGTATTCATGATCTCTTCGATGGTCCCGCTCGGGTCGACCGCCGTCCCCGTTCCGTACACATACGAGCCTGGTGTATGAATCGGTCCCCAGCCCCTGTCCCCGTCGGGTTCGAACAGAAAGGCCTCCAGCTCGAGGCCGACCATCGGGTCGTATCCGGCGGCCCTCCATTCGCCGATGACGCGCTCCAGGATCGATCGTGGGGCGAGTTCGATCGGCACGCCATCTTTGGTGATGGAAGCGACGACCACTCCGGTCTCCTTCTCCCATCCCGGCCTGATCTGCTCGGTGTCGAAGCGCGCTTCGACGTCGGGAAAACTCTCGTGATGCGCCCCGGGAAAGGGGATCATCTCCCGGTTCAGCTGCAAGGAGAAGAGGGCGACACAATGGTTCGAGCCTTCGGAGGCGCGAGCCGCCGAGAGGTATTTGCCCCGGGCAAGTCCCAGATGATCAGGCCAGAGGTAGCGGACGCGGGCGTAGGGGAGGTCTGTCACTCGCCCAGACACAGTATCAATGGACATCTCAGTGCGACAGACCTGTTTGTGGTCCTCGTTACCCTGCCGACTCGTGAGGACTCTCGTCGTCGAACACGATCCCCTGTCCACAGCGGAGCGGGTGGGGGCCCATTTGGAGAAGCGCGGCGCCACCCTCGAGCCGTTCGTGGTGGTGGAGGACATCCGTGACCCGGCGGTAACCGCCAAGTTTCCCGACGACCCATACGATCTCGTGGTTCTGATGGGCTCACCGTGGTCGGTCTACGAGGACCGGGTTCAGGGATGGCTCGGGCCCGAGCTCGACTTCATCCGGAGCCGGCTGGCGACCGGTGTCCCCATGCTGGGGATCTGCTTCGGGGCCCAGGCGATGTCCGCTGCCCTGGGCGGATCGGTCACCCACGCGGCCAGACCGGAGTACGGATGGACCAGCGTCGGCTCGGACACGGAGCACATTGCCGAAGGCCCGTGGTTCCAATTCCATCACGACGAGTTCACCGTGCCTGGCGGTGCCGTCGAACTGGCCCGAAACGAGTCCGGCGTCCAGTCGTTTCGAGCCGGCCGGGGGCTTGCGGTCCAGTTCCATCCCGAGATGACATCCGACCTGCTCGCCTCTTGGTGTCGGGTGGAAGGAGGGGCCGAGGAACTGATCTACGCCGGTCGGGACCCTGACGAGCTCATCGAGGAGAGCCGTCTCCTCGAGATCGAATCACAGCCAGCCTTGGAGCGGATGCTCGATTGGTTTCTCGACGAGGTGGCCGGGAGTGGTCAGCTGGCGGCCGACGGCGCCGGATAGACCAGATCGGTCATGATCTCGTCGAGGGGGAGGTCCAACTCGAGGAGATGGAAGGGTGGGCTGGGCTGACGCCGCTTCCTCCGCAGGTTTTTGAAGAATCGCATTCACGCCTCCTTGGACTGGACCACTGTCGGTGAGTTTCGAATTGCTACTCACTACCGTACCTGTGTCAGTAGTGCATTGCAACTCGAAACTCGCTAGGGTGATCACATGTCCCGTAAGTCGCTTCAGCACCTCGAGTGCGCCGTAGCCAACACCGTCGAGATGGTCAACGATTCGTGGACGATCCTGATCCTGCGCGACGCATTCCTCGGTGTGCGCCGGTTCGATGAGTTCGTCAATGACCTCGGCATCGCTCGAAACGTCCTCACCGACCGACTCGAGCGTCTCGTCGCCAACGGGATGCTGGAGACCCGGCTCTATCAGGATCGCCCTCCCCGGTACGAGTATCGGCTCACCGAGCAGGGCAAGGACCTCTTCGATGTCCTGATGACCCTGTGGAGCTACGGGGAGCGATGGAAGCCACCGGCCGGGAGTGAGCGGCAGAGGGTCATCCACGTCAGCTGTGGCAACGAGGCCCAGGCCGTGACCCATTGCGCCCATTGCGGGGAGAGGCTCACCCGAAGGGATGTCCGCATCGAGCCACCTCTCCCGATCGTGCGGGAGCGCGTCGACGAGGTGATGGTCGCCGCGAAATGACCACCTCGATCGACTTCAGGACTTGCCCGCTCTGTGAAGCGACCTGCGGTCTCGAGGTCACCCACGCGGATGAGAAGATCGTCAGGATCAGGGGAGACCGCGACGACGTGTTCAGCCACGGGTTCATCTGCCCCAAGGGCTCGACCTTGGGCAAGATCGACGAGGACCCGGATCGGGTCCGCACCCCTTTGATCAAGCGCGACGGCGTCCATGAGCCCGCGACATGGGACGAGGCATTCGCCCTGATCGAATCCCGCCTCTTGCCAATCATCGCCGAGCACGGGAACAGCTCTGTGGGGGTCTATCTGGGGAACCCCAACGTCCACTCGATGTCGGGAACCCTCTACCCGCGGGTCTTTCTCAAGATGCTGGGGACCAAGAGCATCTTCAGCGCCGCCACCGTCGACCAGATGCCGAAGCACGTCTCGTCCGGCCTCATGTTCGGGCATCCCGACCTGATCCCGGTCCCGGACATCGACCGCACCTCCTACCTGCTCATGCTGGGCGCCAACCCGTATGAGTCGAACGGCAGCCTGGCCACTGCACCCGACTGGCCCGGCCGTCTCCAAGCGATCCGGGAGCGTGGTGGCAAGGTCGTGGTGGTGGATCCGAGACGAACCCGGACTGCCGACGCCGCAGACGAGCACGTCTTCATCCGGCCCGGCGCCGATGCCCTGTTCCTATTCGCCCTTGCCAACGTCCTCTTCGAGGAGGGTCTGGTCGATCCGGGCCGCCTGGAGGGCCACATCGCCGGCATGGACGAGTTGGCGGCGTCCATCGAGGCCTTCACCCCGGATCTGATCGCCGATGCGACCGGCGTCGATCCGGATCGGACCCGGCGGCTGGCAAGAGAGCTTGCCGGCGCCGATTCGGCGGCGGTCTACGGACGGATCGGGACCCACACCGCCGAGTTCGGGACGATGGCGTCCTGGATGGTCGACGTCCTCAATGTCCTCACCGGGAACCTGGACCGTCCCGGTGGCGCAATGTTCTCCCACGCCGCCCACGAGCAGCCGAGGGCGCCGCGTGGCTTCCAGGTGGGGAGATGGCAGAGTCGGGTCAAGGGTCTCCCCGAAGTCCGGGGAGAGCTGCCGGTATCGACCATGGCCGACGAGATGCTGGAGCCAGGACCCGGGCAGATCCGCGCCCTGGTCACCATCGCCGGGAACCCCATCCTCTCCACGCCCTCCAGCGATCGTCTCGATGCGGCGCTCGCGGCCTCGACTTCATGGTGTCGGTCGACATCTACCTCAACGAGACGTCCCGTCACGCCGACGTCATCCTCCCCGGCGCCTCGCCGCTCCGCCGTCCCCACTACGACTTCGCCTTCAATCAACTGGCGGTGCGCAACGTGGCCAACTACTCGCCGCCCCTTTTCCCTCTGCCCGACGACACCCCCGACGAGTGGCAGGTGCTGCTCCGCCTCGGGGCAACGGTGTCCGGGCAGGGACGGGACGCCGACCTCGACGCCCTGGACGACGGTGTGTTCGGGATGGCGGTCGGCTCGGCTGTCGGCAACCCGAAGTCGCCCATCCACGGGCGCGACCCCGAGGAGATCTTCGCGGCGACGACCGGCGACGGCGATGATCTTCTCAGGGGCCCGGAGAGGATGCTCGACTTCCTGGTGCGCACCGGTCCCTACGGCGACGGCTATGGGGTCGATCCCGAGGGGCTCACCTTGGAGCGCTTGAAAGCGGCGCCGCACGGGATCGACCTGGGGCCGCTCCACTCCCGTCTGCCCGACGATCTGTGCACCCCATCGGGGAAGGTCGAGCTGTCCCCGGAACATTTGCTGGCCGACGTGCCCAGGTTGCTCGAGTCCGCAGGACCGTTCGCCCAACGGCGGGTTTCTCCTCATCGGGCGGAGGCACATCAGGTCGAACAACTCGTGGATGCACAACATCGATGTGCTGGTCAAGGGCAAGGAGCGATGCACCCTTCAGATCAGCGACGAGGATGCGGCACGACTGGGTGTGAGCGGGGACGCCCGGGTCAAGGTTTCTTCCACGGCAGGGACACTCACCGTGCCGGTCGAGATCACCGACTCGATCATGCCCGGCGTGGTCAGCCTGCCCCACGGCTGGGGCCATGACCTCGAAGGCTCGGCGCTCTCGGTCGCAGCCGAACGGCCCGGGGTCAACACCAACCGCCTCTCCACTGGCGCCATGGACCCTGTCTCCGGCAACGCCGTCCTCAACGGAATCCCGGTCGAGGTGGTCCCGGTCTGAACGGGGCCAAGAATGAATGGCTAGGTTGCGCCCATGGAGACATGGGATGCCATCACGGCGCGTCGCGCCACCAGGGAGTACGACAACACCCCGCTCGCAGAATCGGACCTCGAGCGGATCCTCGAAGCGGGCCGCCGCGCCCCGTCCGCAAGCAACAGACAGGACTGGGATTTCGTCCTGATCCGGGATCGTGCCCAGTTGGAGAAGATCTCTCATGTTTGGCAAGGCGCCGGCCACATCGCCAATGCCGCCGCCGCGGTGGGCCTGGTCGCTCCGTACAGTGACGACCTACGTCTCACTGCCGTGATCAACTACGACCTCGGGCAGGCGGCCATGTCGATGATGATCGCAGCCGCCGATCTCGGGATCGGGAGCAGGACCGCCTCAGTCCACGACTACGAGCTTGCCTCGGAAATCCTCGGTCTCCCCGAAGACCGGCGGCTGACCTGGCTGCTCGGGCTCGGTTATCCAGGAGATCGCCCACTGAAACCGATCAAGAACCCCGCCCGTCGACCGTTCGAGGAGGTTGTCCACCACGATCGATGGTGACGATGATGCGCGCCGTGGATGCCACTAGCCGCTCGATCACGATCGAGGGGCCCCTCGATCTAAGGGCCACCCTGCGCCCTTTGCATGGATGGTTCGCCGATGACGGCTGGTGGCTGACGGCGCGCACCCCTCTCGGACCGGGCTCGCTTCGCATCAGACGAACCAGGGAGGAGCTCATTGGTGACGCCTGGGGGGACGGCGGGCCATGGTTGCTCGACCGTCTCGGCGGCATCGCCGGGCTCGCTGATGACCCGACGGAATTCGAGACCGACCATCCGTTGGTCGGGGAGCTGCATCGACGTCACCCGGGCTGGCGTTTCGGGAGGACTGATCTGGTGTTCGATGCCCTGGTGCGGGCGATCTGCGGTCAGAAGGTGACCGGTGAACAGGCGACAGCGGCGCTCCGCGGCTTGCGACGCCAGTTCGGCGATCCGGCGCCGGGGCCGCGGGAGTTGCGTCTGCCACCCGACCCGGAGCCGATGGCACGTGCCCCGTACTGGGTGTATCACGGATTGCACCTGGAGAAGCGACGGGCAGACCTCCTCAGAAGGGTGGCGGCCACGGCGGCCCGCATCGACAAGTCGAGGTACTCGCCTTCAACAGAAGCCGCGGCTCAGCTGGTCTCGATCCAGGGGGTGGGACTGTGGACGGTGTCGAAGACCCTTTCGATCTCCCACGGCGACGCCGACCAGGTCGACGTCGGTGACTTTCACCTCAAGCACATCGTGGTCTATCACCTGACTGGCCGGCCGCGTGGAACAGACGAGGAGATGCTGGAGCTGCTCGAGCCATTCCGCCCTCATCGGGGACGGGTGACCCGGCTCCTCCACACCCTGGGCCATGAGCCCAGTTTCGGCCCCCGCGTTGCTGCGAGGGACATCACCCGGAGTTGAGGGCTCGGCGTCACGCCCTCCTACGATCGACGCCGATGATCACCTATCGCACCGGCAACGACATCGACCTCGACGAGATGATCGAGCTGTACGTCGACTCCACCCTCGGCGAGAGGCGGCCCGTCGGTGACCCAGAACGCATGGCTCGAATGCTCGAAGATGCCGATCTGGTGATAACTGCCTGGGACGAGGACCTGATGGTCGGGATCTCGCGTTGTGTCACCGACTGGGTCTATTGCACCTATCTCTCCGATCTGGCAGTTCGAGCCGAATACCAGGGCCAGGGAATCGGCAAAGAGCTTGTCCGTCTCACCCGAGAGGCGACACCAGACGCCTCAGTGATCCTGCTCGCCGCGCCGGCCGCAGTCGACTACTACCCCAAGATCGGGATGACCCGCCACGACAGCGCCTGGGTCCTGTGGCCGGGGGAGTTGCCCGTCTAATCCCGCTCGAGCCAGGCGAGGATCAGGTCTCCGACGACGTCAGGATCCTGCATTTCGTTGTGACGTGCCCCCTCGACGACCTCGACGACCGCCTCCGACCCCGCACCGTTGAGCGCTTCCGCGAAGTCGGTGGCGAAGCTGAGATCGATCAAACCGTCCTCTTCGCCGTGCATGATCAGACTGGCCAGGTCGGGGTTGTTCGCCACCTGGTTGAGGGGATTCCCCGCCTGCCACAGCGCCGGGTCCTCGTTGGGAGGGACCCCGAAGAAGGGGACGATCAGGGGCCCGATCCGGGCCACGTCGTAGGGGCCGGCGAGCCCGACCAGACGGTCCGGGATCGTTGACTCGGTCACGGCACATCCCTGGCCGTACACGCCGTCGTCCAGGGCGACTAATGCAGCCAGATGGGCCCCAGCCGAATGCCCCAGCACGGTGACGGTGCCGTCGCTGTCGGGATGATCAGCGGCATGGCGGACGGCGCAGGCGACATCATCGACCGCCACCGGGAAGCCGGCGATGCCGTTGGACAACGTGTAAGCGGTGTTGACCGTGAGGTATCCCGCATCCGTGAGGAACCTTGCCAGATCTTCCATGAGCCCCGGCGAGCCGCCCACCCATCCACCGCCATGGACCAGGACCACAGCCGGGAACGGTCCTTCGCCCTCGGGCACCCGGATGTCGAGGTCGGCACCGGAGAGATGTGTGGTGGCCGTGCCGGCCGATGTGGATGTGTCCAAGGGCGGGGCGGTCGTGGCGGGGATCACCTGTGTCGTTGCGGTCGGATCCGGGTCTGACCCCGGAGCACAGGCCGACACGACCAGCACTATCAGGGTGAGCCAGGTCAGCCGAGCAGCGACGCGGCGTCTCGATCCAGGTACCACTCGACCTCGGCTTCCCCGTCACCCAGCCGTCCGGCCGGCGTCGACCCTTCGAAACTCGCTCGCACGGCCGGCGCCTTCGACACGCCAACCGCCAGGACCATCAGCAGGCGCGCCTTCCAGAGGAGATTGAAGGTCGCGGTGAGCCGGTCCTCGTCCAGAGCAGGCACATGGTTGCCCACGAACCATCGCCTCGGCTCCGACAGGGCGGCGGTGCCGGGGAAGAGAGAGGCGGTGTGTCCGTCTTCCCCGACTCCGAGCAACACCACGTCGGGTGGCCCGCTGCCATGAATAGACCTGAGCCGCGCCTCGTAATGGGCGGCGGAGTCGTCGGGCCCTATCGACTCGCTCCAAATCGGCCGGTGGAACACCGCGTCGACATGGTCGAACAGGACGCTCGCCGCCATGTGCCCGTTTGATCGTTCGTGGTCGGGGGGCACCCATCTCTCGTCGGACAGCCATGCATCGACCCGGTCCCAGCCCGACGCCCGGCCCCGCAGCTCTTTGTAGGTGGCCTCGGGCGTGGAGCCGCCGGCCAAGCCGAAGGAGAAACGATCGGAAGACGCGCCAAGTAGGTCGGCCACCCTCCTGGCTGCAGCCTCAGCCACCTCTTCGGGCGTCTCGTGGACCATCGCCTCCATCGAACCACGGTACCTGCCCTACATTTGCCCGATGGCCACCACCACCACGATCACCTGGCCCGATGGGCGAGGTTTCGGGGCGCCTGGCCGGCTCCGGCCCGTCCGGGGTGCTCCTGGCCCACGGGGCAGGCACCAACCAGGACCATCCTTTCATGATCTCTCTGCGGGACGGGCTGGCCGGGACGGGCCATACGGTGATGACCTTCAACTATCCCTATACCGAGAGGGGCTCGAAGAGTCCCGATCGCACCGAGCGGTTGGTCGAGGCCCATCGCGCCGCCGCCGAGCACCTCGGTGCGCGCGTCGATCATCTCTTCCTGGCGGGCAGGTCGATGGGCGGGCGGATGGCGACATATCTCGTGGCCGAGGGCTTTCCCGCCGACGGGGTGATTCTCTACGCCTATCCCCTCCACCCTGCCGGCCGGGAGGATCGGCTCCGCGTGGCTCATTTCCAGGATGTGCACGTCCCGCTGCTCTTCTTCCAGGGAACACGAGATGCCCTGAGCCGTATGGAGCTCTTCGAGCGACACATCCAAACCCTGCCCAATGCGAGCGTGGAGCTGCTCGAAGGGGCGAGCCACTCATTCCGGGGCGGAGGGTGGACCGAGGAGGCGATGCTGGACCGTCTCGTCAGTGGCTCAGCGGGATGGATGGACGCGGTCTCATCTGGCACAAGCCACGGGACCGGGCCATAATTGGGGCCTCACCCACCTCATCGAGGAGCCCTTAGAGATGTCTTCGCAAATCACTCTGCGCGCCGAGACGGGCCGGCCCACCGGCTCGCGTGAGTCGCGCCGTCTCCGCCGGACGGGGCGCGTCCCGGGCATCGTCTATGGCAAGGCCACCGACCCGATCAATGTCGCCGTCGATGCCCACGACCTCCACATGGCCCTCCACACCGAGGCTGGCGCCAACGCGCTGATCAACCTCGAGATCGAGGGACAGGATGTGGTCCTGACCATGGCCCGGGTCATCGAGCGGCACCCATTCCGCAACGAATACCGCCACATCGACTTCGTGACTGTCTCACTGGACGAAACCGTCCACGCCGAGGTCGTCATCCACTTCGTGGGGACACCGCTCGGAGTGATCGAGGGCGGTGTGTTGTCGCCGAGCAAGACCCATGTCGTCGTCGAGACTCTGGCCACATCGATCCCGTCGGGCATCGAGCTCGACATCTCGGGGGTCAACATGGGAGACGCCCTGCGGATCGCCGACCTTCCCGAGCTGGAAGGGGTGATCTACACCGAGGATCCCGAGACGGTGCTGATGAGTGTCACCGCCCCGGCCGCCGAGATCGAAGAAGAGCCCGAAGAGGTCGAGGGCGAGGAGATCGAAGGGGCCGAGGAGCTCGCCGAAGGTGAGGAGCCCGATGGCCAGGCTGAGGAATCTGCTGAGGACAAAGCCGGAGGCGAGTCCGGCGAGTAATCCCGCCCGCGCAGTCATCGGGCTGCGCAACCCGGGGTCGGACTACGAGGGCACCCGCCACAACTCGGGTTACGAGGTGCTCGCCCGTGTCCTGGCACGGGCTGGGGAGAAATTGGGCCGGGGCCCTTCCCGGGTGCAGGCCCAGGTGACCCAAATCGGGGCTGGTGAGGACCGGCTCCTCTACGCGGTCCCCATGACATACATGAACGAGTCGGGTCGTGCCGTGCGCACATTGCTCGACTACTTCGATCTGTCTCCCTCTGACGTCCTGGTCATCCACGACGACATCGACCTCGCTTTCGGGCGCCTCCGGCTGCAGGTGGGGGGTGGAAGCGGTGGGAACAACGGAGTTCGATCGATCGAGTCGGCCCTCGGCACGAAGGACTTCAACCGTCTCAAGCTCGGCGTTGGGCGCCCGCCCGGGCAGATGGATCCGGCCGATTTCGTCCTCCGCCCGTTCACCAAGGCGGAGCGAGCCGACGTCGAGCTCATGATCGAGGACGCTGCCGACGTGGTCGAGCTGTGGCCCACGGATCCGGCTCGGGCCCAAGAGATGGCTGCCCTGCGCGGACGGGAGTCCGGTACCTGATGTTTGAGGGCCTGACGGCTCGTTAGCCTCCGGCCACGATGTCCCCGGCCGACACACACACCCGATTCGCTGCCCTGCACGAAGCCGGCTGCTTCGTGATGCCCAATGCCTGGGACGTCGGATCTGCGCGGATTCTCGTCTCGCTCGGCTTCGAGGCGATCGCCACCACCAGCTCCGGGCATGCCGCCTCATTGGGGCGCATGGATCAGCGGGTCACTGTCGAAGAATTGCTGGCTCATGTCAGTGCGTTGGTCGGTGCGGTCGACGTACCGGTCAGCGTCGACGCCGAGCGATGCTTCGCCGATGATGCTGCCGGTGTAGCGGTCTCAGTGGAACGGATTGCTGGCACCGGTGCGGCCGGTGTGTCGATCGAGGACTACGACCCGGACTCGGGGATCGACCCGTTCGATGTCGCAGTGGAGCGGGTGGCCGCCGCCGCGGCCGTGACCCGGTCGACCGGGATGGTGCTCACCGCTCGGGCCGAGAATCACCTCTACGGCGTCGACGATCTCGATGACACGATCGCCCGTTTGACCGCCTATCACCAGGCGGGGGCTGATGTCGTCTATGCGCCGTGGCTGGTTGACATCGACCAGATCGCAAAGGTCGTCACCGCGACGGGTGCCCCGGTGAATGTGCTGGCCCGGGTCGACGGGCCGCGTGTCGCCGAGCTCGCCGATATCGGTGTCCGCCGAGTATCGACCGGCGGCGCCCTGACATTCGCCGCCTACGGGGCGATGGCTGCCGCCGCCCGGGAGCTGCTGTCCGACGGCACCTCCACCTACATCGGGCGAGGGCTCTCCATTGACGATCGCCGGGCCGCCTTCGACGGATAGGGATCGGTGTGGCAGACCTCATCGGCGCCCTCGACCAGGGGACCACCTCGACCCGTTTCATGATCTTCGACACGACGGAGCGGTCGTATCGGTCGATCAGCGAGAGCATCGCCAGATCTTTCCCCAGCCCGGGTGGGTCGAGCACGACCCCGTCGAGATCTGGTCGAAGACGACATCGGTGATCGAAGGCGCTCTCTCCCGATCCGGTTTGAAGGCATCCGACCTGGCGGCCATAGGCCTCACCAATCAACGGGAGACGACGGTGATCTGGGACCGGAGGACCGGTGAGCCCGTTCACAACGCCATCGTCTGGCAGGACACCCGCACTGCCGATTTGTGCAACGAGCTCGCCGGCGGTGAAGGGCCTGACCGATTCAGGGCGAAGACCGGTCTTCCGCTGGCCACTTACTTCTCCGGCCCCAAGGCACGCCACCTGCTCGATCACCTCGATCTGAGGGAGCAAGCTGAACGGGGGGAGCTCGCCTTCGGGACCATCGACTCCTGGATCGCCTGGAATCTCACCGGCGGCCCCGATGGAGGCCGTCACATAACCGACGTCACCAATGCGTCGCGCACCCTTCTCATGGACCTGGCGACGACCACGTGGGACGCCGACCTGAGCCTCGAGATCGGCGTGCCCAGCGCGATTCTCCCCGAGATCGTCCCTTCGATCGGACTCGAGCTCGAGTGTGTCGGTCCCCTGAGCGGAGTCCGCCTGGCGGCGATCCTCGGTGACCAACAGGCAGCCCTCTTTGGCCAGGTCTGTTTCGACCCGGGGGAGGCGAAGAACACATATGGCACGGGGAATTTCATGTTGCTCAACACCGGGGAGAGCCCGGTGACCTCGGAGGCGGGGCTGCTGACCACTGTCGCCTACCGCATCGCCGACCAACGCCCGGTGTTTGCCCTGGAAGGCTCCGTTGCGGTCACCGGCTCGCTGGTGCAGTGGCTTCGGGACAACTTGCGACTCTTCGAGGACGCCTCGGAGGTCGAGGCCATGGCTCGCTCGGTCGACGACAACGGCGATGTCTATTTCGTCCCGGCCTTCTCCGGTCTCTTCGCCCCTCACTGGAGACCCGACGCCCGGGGTGTGATCGCCGGCCTCACCCGGTTCGCCGAACGGGGGCATATCGCCCGGGCCGCCCTCGAATCGACGGCATTTCAGACCCGCGACGTCCTGGATGCGATGGTGGCCGACTCCGGTGTGGATCTCGTCGAGCTTCGGGTCGATGGCGGTATGACTGCCAACGCCCTGCTGATGCAGTTCCAGGCCGACATCCTCGGAGTGGACGTGATCCGGCCAAAGGTCGCCGAGACCACTGCTCTCGGCGCCGCCTATGGGGCCGGTCTCGCCGTCGGGTATTGGTCGGATCTCGACGAGATCCGGAGCCTATGGGCGGAGGATGCCCGCTGGTCGCCGGCGATGAGCGGCGAGGAGCGCGATCGTCTCCACGGGCGTTGGCAGCAGGCGGTGGAGCGATCCCTGGGCTGGGTCTGAGGTTGGCCGGCGGCGCCGACAGACGCCCACACTCTCTGAACCGGCGCCACCGATAAGATCGGATCGGTAGTCGAGGAGGACACCGATCTCAACGCCTGACATCCTGGCGCTCTCCCGGATTCTTCTCGTGCCGTTCATCATGGCGTTCACACGGTCGGACCGCATCGACTACGCCCTCGTGATCGCTGCCACTCTCTTCGCAGTCGCCGCCTTCACCGATTTCCTCGACGGCTACCTCGCCCGCAAGACCAGTGGCGGCACCCTGCTCGGAGCCTTTCTCGACACCACCGCCGACAAGATCCTCATCACAGGGACGTTGTTGGCTCTGGTCTCGATCGATCGGGTCTCGATCTGGCCCGCCGCGATCATCATCTTCCGTGAGTTCCTGGTGATGGCCCTCCGTGGCGTGGTGGCGACGCAGGGAGGTCTCATCCGCCCCTCGACCTGGGGAAAGATCAAGTTCATAACCCAGTTCGTGGCCATCTTCCTCGCCTTCTTCAGGCTCGCCGATCGCTGGGGCCCCTGGTACCTCGACCAGTGGGCGATGCTGATCGCGGTCATCGCCACGGTGGGATCGGCCTGGGGATACATCTCCGCCTTCTGGCACACGGTTCGCTCGGAACCGACCCCAACTCGCACGTGAAGGTCGGTGTCACCGGTGGCACCGGTGTGGTGGGCCGCGCCCTGGTCCGCCACCTCGTCGGCGAGGGCCACCAGGTCAGCGCCCTGGCGCGGACACCGGCGTCCTCTACCGAACTGATGGGTCTCGGCGCCACTCCGGTCGAGGGCGACGTGATCGACCCTCCCGGTCTCCTCCCGCTGGTCGAGGGAAAGGACTGGGTGTTCCATGTCGCCGGGATCAACGAGATGTGCTCCCCGGATCCCGACCTCATGGACCTGGTCAACATCCAGGGCACCCGGAACGTGATGGAGGCCTGCCGCTTCGGGCGGGGTGGGGCGGATGATCTACACGTCATCGGCTGCCGCCATCGGTGAGGCGCACGGGACCATCGGTTCCGAGGAGAGTCGCCATCGGGGGAGCTATCTGTCCCGGTACGAGAGGTCGAAGCATCTGTCCGAGCAGGCTCGTCCTCGAGGAGGCAGGCGATCTCGATGTGGTCGTGGTCAACCCGTCGTCGGTCCAGGGACCGGGCCGGGCGACCGGGACCGGCAGGCTGATCCTCGACCTCTTGAACGGAAGGCTCCAATTCCTGGTGGAGACCACCGTGTCGATCGTCGACATCGATGATTGCGCCAAGGGCCACGTTCTCGCTGCGGAACGGGGAGCCACCGGGCAGCGGTACATCCTCAATGGGTCTAGCTCTTCGATCTCCAAACTGGTGGGCCTGTTCAACGAGGTCACCGGCGCGGACCTGACTCCTAGATTCCTGCCCGGCTGGGTGGCGACGGCAGGAGCACCTGTCATCGAGCTCGGGGCGCGGGTCATGAAACGGCGCCCACCGGTCTGTCGTGAGATGGTCAGGGTGCTGAGGGCGGGTCACACCTATGACGGGAGCCGGGCCACCCGGGAGCTGGGTCTCGGCTACACCCCCCTCGAGACCACGGTCTCTCGAACAGTGGACTGGTTTCGCGACCAGGGTCTGCTGGTCTGAACCACAGGTACCATCGGCCCCCCGATGGTTGCCCCCCTCGAGCCACTCCTGTCCGGTTGGCGGTCCGCCCCTCTACCCGATCTTCACGGCACCTGGTCCGTGGCTCCGGGCGGGCGTGCCTTTGCCATTGCCGGTCTCGCCGACCAGGTCGAGACATCACTCCTCGTGGTCGTGCCCGGGGAGAGAGACGCAGAGGAGCTGGTCGACGACATCTCCCTGTTCCTCGACAATGTGCTGCTCGCGCCGGCCTGGGAGACGCTGCCCTTCGAGCATGTGTCGCCGAACATCGGCACCATGGCGCACCGGTCGGAGGCGAGGCACGCTCTGGAACAGGCCGACCGGGCGATCGTCGTCACCAGTGTCCGGGGTGCGATCCAGCGTCTGAGCCCGTCGCCACACACACCCCTGATCCTGGCTCCCGGTGACGAGGTGAGCATGGATGCCCTGTCCCGTTCGCTGGCCGACCTCGGCTATTCCCGCACCGACCGGGTCGAGGCACGGGGTGAGTTCGCAGTCAGAGGTGGGATCGTCGACGTGTTCCCGGCGCAGGGGGACAACCCCATTCGGCTCGACTTCTGGGGTGATCAACTGGAGGAGACGCGGGCTTTCTCCGTTGCCACCCAGCGCTCCGAAGACGTCGTGCCCCGACTCGCAGCTTTCCCGGCCCGCGAGGTCCGGCCGGATCCGCTGATTCGCGATCGGGCAGCTCAACTGGTTCGGAGCGAGCCGTGGAGTGCCTCCACCTGGGACCGGATCGTCGAGGGGCAGCTCTTCCCCGGCATCGAGTCGTGGCTTCCCTGGCTTGCCGAGCCGATTTCGATGATCGACGCCCTGCCCGAAGGCGCAGGCCTGGTCCTCGTCGAGCCGAGTCGCGCCCTGGATCGCGCCCGAGAGCTGGTGAAGGAAGAGTCAGAGCTCGCCGCCGCGCTTGCCCCAACTTGGGGCGATCAGGCGCCGGTCGCCGGAGAGCACCCGGCGCTGTTCCTCGATCTGGAGGAGAGTCTCACCAGCCGGCCCTCATCTGCGAATGCCGTCCAGCCCGACGGGTCCCGGCGACCCGGTTGTCGAGATCAGCGCACTCGACGCCATCCCCGGGAGCCCGGAGTCGGTCGCTGCAGGCGTGGGGAGGCTGCTGGGCAGGTCGATCGACACGGTGATAGCCATGGATGGCGAAGCCGCCGCCGATCGCGTGGCGGCGGCGCTGGCCGAACAGGGTCTTGTGCTCGACCGTCTACCAGCCCTGGTGACGCCCCGGTCAGGAGTTATCCCCCTGGGGATACACAAGGGCTTCGTCGCCCCTTCGGTCGGGGTGGCGGTCCTCGGCGAGCAGGAGATCGCCGGCCGCCGGCGAGCCCATCGCCGGTCGGGTCGGTCACGGGCCGAAGTCGGCCAGCAGTACCGGGACCTGACCGAGGGCGACTTCGTGGTCCATCACCAACATGGCATCGGCCGATTCGAAGGATTGGTCTCGCGCACGATGGCAGGGATCGAGCGTGACTACCTCATCATCGCCTACGCCGGAGAGGACCGGCTGTACGTGCCGGTCGACCAGCTTGCCGCGGTCCGCCGCTACACGGGCGGCGAGGTCCCCCGCGTTTCCCGCATGGGGGGCAGAGACTGGTCGGATCAAAAGACCAAGGTTCGCAAGGCGGTGGCCGCCGTCGCCCAGCAGGTCGTCGAGTTACACCGCATACGAGCCGCCGCCACGGGCCACACGTACGAGCCGGACACCCCCTGGCAGCGAGAGATGGAGGGATCGTTCCCCTACGAAGAGACGCACGATCAGATGCAGGCCATCGTCGACGTCAAGCGGGACATGGAGGCCGGCCAGCCGATGGATCGCCTCGTTTTCGGCGACGTTGGTTACGGCAAGACCGAGGTGGCGATCAGAGCCGCCTTCAAGGCGGTCCAGGCGGGGAAGCAGGTCGCGGTGCTCGCTCCCACCACGCTCCTGGCCCAACAGCACCACCAGACCTTCGGCGAGCGATTCCAGAGCTACCCGGTCAATGTCGAGGCCTTGTCCCGCTTCCTCACCCCCAAGCAGCAGAAGGCCGTCGTCGCCGGTCTCGCCACGGGCGAGGTCGATGTGGTGATCGGCACCCACCGGTTGCTCTCCGACGACATTCATTTCAAGGACCTAGGTCTTCTCGTTGTCGACGAGGAGCAGCGATTCGGCGTCTCCGCCAAGGACGCCATCAAGAGGCTCAAGGTTGGGGTGGATGTCCTCACCCTCACTGCGACTCCGATACCAAGGACGCTCGAGATGGCGCTGACCGGGATCCGCGATGTCTCCCACATCAGAACCCCTCCCGAAGACCGCCATCCGATCCTGACCTACGTCGGGCCCTATGACGAGCAGTCGGTTTCGGCCGCAATACGGAGGGAGATCCTCCGGGAAGGACAGGTCTTCTACGTCCACAACAGGGTCCAGTCGATCGACCGCGCCGTGGCCCGTCTCCAGGAGCTGGTGCCCGACGCCAGATACGTCGTCGCCCACGGGCAGATGTCGGAAGGCCAGCTAGAGCAGGTGATGATCGACTTCTGGAGTGGCGAGTACGACGTGATGGTGGCCACCACGATCATCGAATCCGGTCTCGATCTGCCCAAGGTGAACACCCTGATCGTCGAGCGCGCCGATCTCCTCGGTCTAGCCCAGCTCTATCAGCTCCGGGGTCGGGTGGGAAGGTCTGACCAGCGGGCCTACGCCTATCTGTTCCACCCCGCCGACCAGTCGCTGACCGAGGACGCTCATCGGCGGCTGGAGGCGATCGGGGAAGCAACCGATCTGGGTTCCGGGTTCCAGCTCGCCTTGCGCGATCTCGAGATCAGGGGCGCCGGGTCGATCCTGGGTGAGGTGCAGAGCGGCCATATCGCCGCGGTGGGTTTCGATCTGTACGCAGAGTTGGTGGCAGAGGCGGTTTCAGAGCTGGAGGGCCGGGAGCCGGTGACCACCGCACAACGTGAGGTTCGCATCGACCTGCCGGTGGACGCCCATTTGCCCGACTCCTACGTCGCTGACCAGGAGCTTCGACTCGAGGCTTATCGCCGACTGGCGACGACCACGACAAACGCAGAGGTCGACGATGTGGCTGCCGAATGGGTCGACCGGTTCGGGCCTCTGCCTCCTGAAGCCGAGGCGCTCATCTCGCTCGCCCGGCTTCGGGTGGAGGCATTGCGGGTCGGGCTCGAAGAGCTGGTCCAGCTGCGTCATGAAGTGAGAATGGGCCCGGTCGATCTGAAAAGCTCGCAGGAGGTGAGACTGAAACGGCTCCAGCCGCGTTCGGTCTTGAACGCCCAGGAGGGTGTGATCTTCATCCCCGCTCCCCGCGACCTGGTCCCCGGGCTGATCGCGTTCCTCCGTGAGATGTGGGAGGAGGAGTCGTAGGTTCTAGGTGTTAGGTCTAAGTCACTCACCACCTACCACCCACACCTATTACTCTTCTCCTCTCCCCTCTTTCGAAGGAATCCGTCGTGAAGAAACATGCAATTCTCCTGGTCATTGCCGCCATCGCCCTTGCCGCTTGTGGCAGCGGAGGCAGCGGTGGTGGCGTGGCGGCAACGGTCAACGGCACGGACATCACCGTGGCTGACGTCGAGGCTCTCATCTCCACTGACGGTTCTGAGATCCCCAAGACGGAGTTCGCCGGAGCCCTCGGATTCCTCGTCCAGCAGCAGATCATTTCAGAGGCCGCCGAGTCCGAGTTCGGGATTGTGATACCAGAGGAGGACGTCACCGCCGAGGCCACCGCTCTCTTCGAAGAATCGGCGAACGGCCAGACCCGCGAGGAATTCCTCACGGCGCAGGGGATCACCGAGGAGCTGTTGCAGCAATTCGCCCACAGCCAGCTGCTGGTCGGGGAGATCAGCGAGAGCCTTCAGGAGGATGTCGAACAGCCCACCCAGGAGGAGATCGACACGCATATCTCCGACGCAGAGGCGCTCTATTGCTCTTCGCACATCCTGGTTGCCACCGAGCAAGAGGCAAATGACGTCCTCGCACGCATCGAGGCGGGCGAGGACTTCGCCACCCTCGCCGCCGAGCTGTCGACCGACACCGGGAGCGGGGCGCAAGGGGGCGATCTGGGCTGCTCTGCTCCAGAGGTCTACGACCCCGCCTTTGCCGCGGCACTCACCGAAGCGGAGGTTGGTGTCCCTACCGACCCGGTCGAAAGTCAGTTCGGCTTTCACATCATCCTGGTCAGAGACGACGAGCTACCCACCGAGGCAGAGGCCATCGAGACACTGACCGCCGATGCATCGAGCGCGGCGGCCAACACCTGGTTCACCGAGCAGTTCGAGTCAGCCGAGGTGACAGTGGACGAGACCTATGGCACCTGGGAGGCGACCCCGACACCACAGGTGGTCCCGCCGGCCGAGTGATAACGGTCACTGGCCTGGGTCCCGGCGATCTCGACCGGATTCCGGCGGCTGTCCGCTCGATCCTGCTCGATCCCGACCGGACGTTGATCCTCCGGACCGAACAGCACCCGGCTGCCGAGCAACTGGCCGCGCTGAGGGAGGTGATCACCTGTGACGACCTCTACATGGGTGGGGAATCCTTCGACGAGGTGTACCGGGCGATCGCGGATCGGGTTCTGGACACAGCTTCGAGCGGGCCGGTGGTCTACGCGGTACCCGGCAGCCCTCTGGTCGGTGAGTTCGCGGTCAGGATGCTGCGTGACTCGGGCGCGGAGATCGAGCTGATCCCTGCTGAATCCTTCATCGACGCAATCCTCGACGAGGTTCGATACGACCCGCTCGATCGGGGGTTGCAGATCCTCGATGGTCACGACCTGCCCGAGCCTCTCGTGTTGGACAAACCGACCATCATCGCCCAGCTCGACCGTCCCGAGGTCCTGGCCGATGTCGCCGCACAGATCGGGCGGGTCCTCCCCGAAGAGGCGAAGATCCTCGTGTTGGCAGGTCTGGGTGCCTCCGACGCGGTCCGGGTCGAGACGTCTCCCGTCGATGTCGATCCTGCCCTGGCCGGATACCGGACGTCGATGTTCATCGACACTGCTCCGGGAGGTCTCATCGGCGCGGTACGGACGATGACGATTCTGCGCGATGAATGCCCCTGGGACCGGGAACAGACACATCAGACCCTGGTCAAGTATCTGGTCGAGGAGACCTACGAGCTGATGGATGCGGTGGGGAGGCTGGACCCCGACGGGACCGACTGGGTTGGTTATGCCGCGGTCGAGGACGAACTGGGGGATGTCCTGCTCTCGGTCCTCTTCCACGCCGCCATCGCCAGACAGAAGGGCGTCTTTGACATCGACGACGTGGCAGAGGTCATGCGGCAGAAACTGGTGCGTCGCCATCCGCATGTCTTCGGCGAAGTCGACGTCGATTCGGCGGCAGATGTGAAGCGGAACTGGGATCAGATCAAGGACGAGGAGAGGGGCTCGGGGAGGGAATCGCAGATGGACGGGGTCCCGAGCGCGCTGCCGGCCATCCAGCGCGCTTCGAAGATGCAGAACCGGGCGGCCAAGGTGGGGTTCGACTGGTCCGAGGCGTCTGAGGTGCTCCCCAAGGTCAGAGAGGAGATCGACGAGCTCGAGGCGGTCCTCACCGATCCGTCCGAGGCCGAGTCGGAGCTGGGCGATGTCCTGTTCTCGGTCATCAATCTGGCTCGCCATCTCGGTATCGACGGCGAGCTCGCCTTGCGCGGGGCAGTCGACCGATTCGAGACCCGGTTTCGGGCCATGGAGGAGGTGCGGACCGCTCGCGGGCTGTCGCTCGACGAGCTCGACCAGCGCTGGGAGCAGGCCAAGAAATAGAAGTCCTGCGTTGTAGGTTGTACGGGCCGCCGGACCCAAAACCCATAACCCACCACCCGGAACCCAAATGACCCAGCCCAAGATCGAGCGCATCCACGCTCGCCAGATCCTCGACTCACGAGGCAACCCCACGGTGGAGGCCGAAGTCCACACTTCGGGAGGCGGCTTCGGGCGTGGCGCCGTGCCCTCCGGGGCGTCGACCGGCACGCTCGAGGCGGTCGAGCTGCGCGATGGCGGCGAACGGTGGGGGGGCAAAGGGGTGACCAAGGCGGTCGGCAACATCGTCGACCAGATCGCCCCCGCCCTGGTCGGGATCGATGTCACTCATCAGGAGCGCATCGATCAGATGATGATCGACCTGGACGGGACGACCATCAAGGGCAAGCTGGGGGCCAACGCCATCCTCGCCGTTTCACTGGCCGTCGCCAGGGCCGCCTCGTCGGCGGTCGGCCTCCCTCTCTACCGATACCTCGGTGGCCCGGCGGCGCAGGTCCTTCCGGTGCCCTGTCTCAACGTGCTCAACGGCGGTGCCCACGCTGCCAACTCCGTCGACATCCAGGAGTTCATGGTGGTGCCCGCCGGCCTCCCCTCCTACTCCGAGGCGCTTCGCGCCGGGGTCGAGGTCTATCAGGCCCTCAAGAAGGTGGTCGCGGGACGCGGTCTCGGGACCAATGTCGGCGATGAGGGGGGATTCGCCCCCGATCTGCCCACCAATGAGGCTGCCCTGGAACTGCTGGTGGAGGCCATCGATGTCGCCGGCTACCGCCTCGGTGAGGAGATCTCCCTTGCCCTCGACGTGGCTGCCACCGAGTTTCATCGGGAGGGGCAATACCACCTCGAAGGCGGCGAGTTGGACTCGGCGGAGATGGTGGATTACCTGGCGGGGCTCGTCGAGCGCTACCCACTGGTTTCGATCGAGGACGGCATGGCCGAGGACGATTGGGAAGGTTGGAAGGCCCTGACCGACCGGTTGGGTCAGGGGATCCAGTTGGTCGGCGACGATCTGTTCGTGACCAACGAGGAGATTCTTCGAAAAGGCATCGCAGAAGGCGTGGCCAATGCCATCCTGATCAAGGTGAACCAGATCGGATCCGTCTCCGAGACCCTGCACACGATGGGCGCCGCCCGGGGTGCTTCCTACGCCACGATGGTCAGCCATCGGTCAGGGGAGACCGAGGACAGCTTCATCTCACATCTCGCGGTCGCCACGAACTCGGGTCAGATCAAGACCGGAGCCCCCGCCCGTGGTGAGCGAACGGCCAAGTACAACCAACTGCTCCGCATCGAGGAGTCTTTGGGTGACGAAGCCCGGTTCGCCGGATGGGACAGCTTCCGGAGGGTCGGTTGACCCTCATTCGACGTCCCGGTGTGGCCCTGGTCACGCTCCTCTTCCTGCTTCTCGGCGCAGCGTTCATCACACAGGTGGTGCCCTACAGGCAGATCATCGACTCCCAGCGCCAGGTGACCGCGGCCCAGGAGAGGCTGGCCACCCTCGAAGCGGACAACGCGGCGCTCCAGGCCGATGCGGCCGCCCTCAATACGGACGAAGAGATCGAGAAACTGGCGCGAGAAAAGCTCGGGTATGTCCGCCCTGGTGAGACCGCATATGTCGTTCTCGATCCGCCCGGTTCGAACCAGGCTCCGGCGACGGAAGAAGTGCTGGTGGTGGACGACAGGACCTGGGTGGATCGGATCTGGGAATTCCTCAGCGGCGGCGATCTAGATTCAGAGGGATGACCCCGTCCGACGACCGCCAGGTCGTCGAGATCCAGATCGGGCGCCCCATACGCGCCGAATCGAGCCCGGTCTCACGCTGTCATCTCGGTCTCCCCGTAGTCGTCCGGGTTCCCCCGATCCTCGACGATGGGACCCCGTTTCCCACCCTCTACTGGCTGACCTGCCCGCTGGCCGTCGGGCGTGTGGCGCGGCTCGAGGGGGCCGGCGGGATAAAGCGTCTCGAGCGCAAGGCCGATGCCGACCCGGATTTCGGGACCCGGCTCGCCGAGGCCCACCAGTCGTATGAGGGGGAGCGAACGACGTTGCTCCCCAGCGATGCCTCGAACCATCCATCGGGAGGGGTCGGTGGGACTCGAACCGGGATCAAATGCCTCCATGCCCACTACGCCCACACCCGGGCCGGTGGTGACAACCCCGTGGGCGAACTGGTGCAGGATTGGATCGAGCCCCTGGACTGCACCGTGCCCTGTGTTCTGGAAGGGGAGATGAACCCGGAATGGGTCGCCCGCCCGTGAGGGTGGGAGTGGTCGACATCGGCACCAACTCGATGCGGTTGCTGGTGACGGATGGGACCGAGGAGGTCGGCCGGTGGGTCGAGGTCACCGGTCTGGGCCGCGGGGTCGATCGAACCGGCACCCTATCCCCGGATGGAATCGAGGAATCGCTGGCCGCTCTGGCTCGCTTCGGGGCGGAGATGGAGCGGGCGAAGGTCGGGAAACGGGCTGCGATCGCCACTTCGGCCTCCCGGGACTCGGCCAACCGCGAGGAGTTCTTCGACCTGGCCGAGTCCGCCCTCGGAGTGAGACCGAGACTGATCACCGGGGCGGAGGAGGCCCGTCTTGCCTTCGCCGGCGCCACCAATCAGGTCAATGTCGCCTTGCCCATCGTCGTGTCTGACATCGGCGGGGGCAGCACCGAGTTCGTGACTGCCGGAGGAGAGGTGTCGTTCGAGGTCGGCTCGGTTCGCCTCACCGAGCGCTCGATTCCCACGCGCCCGGCGTCTTCGGCCGAGATGGAAGCGGCCCGAGCTCTCGTTGCCGGGCTCTTCTCAGACGTCGACCTCCAGACAGGGACCTTGATAGGGGTTGCCGGGACGTGGACCAGTCTTTCCGCCATTGCCCAGGACCTCCCCGAGTACTCGAGGGATCGAGTGCATGGTCACCGGATGAGTCGTGACGCGTTGGCAGTCACGGTCGACTCGCTCTCCTCGATGACGGTGGAGGAGACGGCGGCCATTGCTGCGCTCGACCCCAAGCGGGCTCCGGTGATCCTCGGAGGCGCCCTGGTGGCGGAAGGGGTGATGGACATTCTGGATGTCGATGAGGTGATGGTTTCGGAGCACGACACCCTCGACGGCGTCGCAATGGAGCTGCTGGCTATAGCCTGAGGCCTGGCCCGGCCCGGGTGGCGGAATGCAGACGCGAGGGGCTTAAACCCCCTTGAGCCGAATCGGCTCGTGTGGGTTCGAATCCCACCCCGGGCACGACCTGGCCAAGCCGACAGCGGAGAAACGAGCGCGATGCGAAATCCCGACGTAGATGCGTGGTTCGAGGCGAAGCAGCATCCGATGGAAGAGGCCATGCAGGCAGTGCGCAAGGTGACCCTCGATGCCGATCCCCGCATCACCGAGTCGATCAAGTGGTCGACGCCCACCTACTCCTACCAGGGGAACATCTTCAGCTTCAACCCGGCGAAGAAGTTCGTCAGCCTGCTCTTCCACACCGGAGCCCAGATCCCCGGGGACCACCCGGCGTTGGAGGGTGACACCGAGACAGCGCGGGTTATGCGGTTCTTCGATGCCGAGGACGTGGGGCGCCGAGCCGACGAGCTCGTCGAAGTCCTCCGTTCATGGTGCGAGTGGAAGGACGAAGTCGCAGGCTGATTGGTGTCGTCCGCCGAGGTGCCTGAGGTGCGCGTCAAGAAGGTCGTGGGACCCGGGCCGGTGGGTGGGGGAGGGGAGAGGAACCGGGCCCGGGCCCCACGAAGCGCGTTGAAGATCTATGTCCCTGAGATTCTCCTTTCCCACATAGATCAACCCCGTTGCCCTGAATTCTAGGCAGACACCGAGTACTGACCCCACACGAGTCGCGGTAGCGTTCCCGGGTGGCCGAATACCCATCCGAGTATGAATTGGAGGTTGCCCTTCGGGATGGCGGCGGGGCGCGGATCCGGCCGATCAAGCCTGAGGACGGGCCTCTCCTCGTCGAGTTTTTTGAGCACCTCGGCCCGGAATCGCGCTACTTCCGCTTCTTCAGGATCAAGGAGACCCTGGAGCCCAAGGAAGTCGAGTTCTTCACGACTGTCGATTACTCGGACCGTATGGCGCTCATCGCGGTACTCGACGGCAGAATGATCGGGCTGGCCAGCTACGACCGCGAGCACGACGAGGAAGGGACGGCGGAGGTGGCCTTTGCGGTTGCCGACGAGCACCAGGGTCGCGGCATCGGCACGCAGCTCCTGCAGTTGCTGACCAACCACGCCCGATCCCAAGGCGTTCAGCGCTTCGAGGCCTTCGTCCTTCCCGAGAACCGGCAGATGATGCGGTTGTTCCGCAACTCGGGATACGAGCTGACCCGCACCATCGACGAAGGTGTGTACACCGTGGACTTCCCGGTGGCGGAGAGCGAGGGCATGCTCCAGGCGGAATGGGAGCGGGAGAAACGCGCCGTCGCTGCCTCGATCCTTCCTTTGTTCTTTCCCCGGTCCATAGCGGTGATCGGAGCCTCGAGCGATGCAGCATCGATCGGTGGCCGCCTGTTTCGAAACATCCTCAACGGTGGGTTCACCGGTCCCTTGTACCCGGTCAACCCCAAGGCCAAGGTCATCGGGTCCGTGCGCGCCTATCCGACGATCGGCGAGGTGCCGGACGATGTCGACCTGGCCTACATCGTCGTCCCTCAGGCGCTTGTGATCGATGTCGCCCGGCAGTGTGCCGCGACCGGGGTGCGGGGCATCGTGGTGATCTCGGCCGGCTTCTCCGAGACCGGTGAGGAGGGATCGAAGCTCGAGGCCGAGCTTCTCGAGATCGTGCGGGATTCGGGGATGCGGATGGTGGGCCCCAACTGCATGGGACTGCTCAACACCGCGCCCTCGGTCCAGCTCAACGGCACCTTCGCACCGGTCTACCCGCCCGCCGGCAATGTGGCCATGTCCAGCCAGTCCGGGGCCCTCGGCATCGCCATCCTCGACTACGCCACCCGCAACAACATCGGGATCTCGCAATTCGTCTCCGTCGGGAACAAGGCTGACGTGAGTGGCAACGACCTGATCCTCTCCTGGGAGGACGACCCCCAGACCGACGTGATCACCCTGTACCTGGAGTCGTTCGGCAATCCGAGGAAGTTCTCGAGGATCGCCAGGCGGATCGGGCGTCGGAAACCGATCATCGCGGTGAAGTCAGGCCGCAGCGAGTCCGGGAGCCGTGCCGCGTCGTCCCACACCGGTGCCCTCGCCTCATCGGACGTGGCTGTGCAGGCCCTGTTCCGTCAGGCCGGAGTCATCCGGGTCGACACCATCGAGGAGCTGTTCGCCGCCGCCAACCTCCTCGCCCGACAGCCGATCCCTGCCGGTGGGCGGGTCGGGATCGTCACCAACGCCGGTGGGCCCGGGATCCTCGCTGCCGATGCACTCGAGTCGAACGGGTTGACTCTCCCCGAGCTCTCCGGCCCGCTTCAGGAGCAAATCGGCTCCAGACTCCCGGCCGAGGCCTCGACCAGGAACCCGGTCGACCTGATCGCATCGGGAGGGCCTGGTGAGTTCGAGCATGCCACATCGCTCTTGCTCGAGTCGGGTGAGGTGGACGCGGTGATGGTCATCTATGTGCCGGTGACGCCGGAGGGTGCGCAAGACGTGGCGGCGGCGATATCACGATCCCAGTTGGCCCATGAGGGCGACATCACGATGCTCTCCGTGTTCATGCAGACCGGCGAGGTGGCGCATTACCTGGGCGGTTCGGACGGGGGTAGGGCTGTTCCGACCTATCTCTTCCCCGAGTCGGCCGCCCTGGCACTGGCCCGGGCGGTTCGCCACGGGGAGTGGCGTCGGCGTGATCCAGGGATCGAAGCGAGGCTCGAGCCCGAGGCGGAAACAGAGATTCGGAGCTTGGTGGAGGAGGCGCTGAAATCGGTGCCGTCCGAGGGTGGGTGGCTCGACCCGGATGTGGTCGATGCGATCCTCGAGAGGGCCGGTTTCCGCGTCCCCAGTTCGAAGGTGGTTGGATCAGAAATTGAGGCGATCGAGGCCGCGGCCGGGCTCGATGGACCGGCGGTCTTGAAGGTCATCTCCGAATCGGCGCTGCACAAGTCCGATGTCGGTGGCGTGGTCCTCGGTGTCCAAGGCGATGACGAGGTGAAGCGGGCCTACCAGCAGGTGACGGCGGCAGTCGACGAGTTCGAGGGCGTCCTCGTCCAGGAGTTCGTCTCGGGCGGACACGAGGTGCTCATCGGGATGACCCAGGACCCCAATTTCGGTCCTCTGGTCGTCTTCGGATTGGGCGGGATCTATGTGGAGCTCCTTCAGGACGTTGCCTTCCGCATCCATCCGCTGACCGATGTCGACGCCGCCGAGATGATGCGGGAGACCAAGGGGTTCCGGCTCCTCGAGGGGTATCGGAACGAACCTCAGGGTGATGTGCCCGCCCTGGAGTCCGCGCTGATGCGGGTCTCGGGTTTGATCAGCGTCGTGCCCGAGCTGTTGGAGATGGACCTGAACCCGGTCAAGGTCCTCCAGCCGGGGCAGGGTGTGGTGGTGGTGGACGCTCGAATGAAGATACGACGTGTCGAGCCGGCGAGGCACCCCCGGATGCGGGACCTCCCCGGCGTCACGTCATGAGGGAGGCGAGATGTCGTTCTTGAACACGGTTCCCGAGGATGAGGCGGAGGGTGACGTCGCCGAGCTCTACGAGAAGGACATCGAGCGAGTGGGCTATTTGCACAACTACAGCCGCACGTTCTCCCTTCATCCCGCGGCTTATCAAGCCTGGCGCGGTCTGGTCGCCTCCATTGCGAAACCAATGGATGAGCGTCGTTACGAGCTTGCGACGTTCGGGGTCGCCAACCATCTCCGGTCTACCTATTGCTCGTTGGCCCACGGCCAGATCCTGGTCGACAAGTTCCTCGAGCCGTCGGTGGTGGAGGACCTCGTAGAGGACCCGGGTTCAGCCGGCTTGGACGACGCCGAAACCCTGATCGTGCAGTTCGCTGTGAAGGTTGCCGATGACGCCAGCACCATTACCGAGGCTGATATCGACCGACTTCGAACAGCCGGTTTCAGTGATCGAGACATCTTCGATGTCGTTCTCGCCGCGGCTGCCCGCTGCTTCTTCTCCAAGGTTCTCGACGCCACCGGGACCCTGGCCGATGCCGTCTACAACGAGATGGATCCGGAGCTTCGGGACGCGCTCACGGTGGGCCGGCCCATCGCCAAAGATTTCTGAGATTTCTTTTCTGTTTGGGTGTTTTCTGACCCGAATTTGTCACTGCCGTTTCGTATGTTGGGAGCATGGAACGGGAGAGGTTTTCCAACGATCAGGTGGATGGGGTTCTCGGCCAGTTGTTCTCCGGGGTGGCGGTCTTCTATGCCGAGATCTGTGAATGGTTGATCGATGCTGATGTGAGTCAACAGTTCCTGGCCGATGGGGCTCGTGACTCTTCCGCAGTGGGTGTCGGCCCGGTTTGGGTCTGCGGCATTCGACTGCGGCTCAGCTGGTCCGGGTGGCGAGGAGGCTTCAGGATCTGCCGGTCCTGCGTTCGCGGTTCGCAGCGGGTGAGTTGAGTCTGGATCAGATCGATGCGATTTCGAAGCTGGCCACTGCCGAGACTGAGGAGGCGGTGATCGCCGAGTGTCTCGGGCTGTCGAATGCGGCCCTGGATCGAGCAGCGAGGAGAGCGAACCCGCCGTCCACAGCGGATGAGCGTGAGGCGTGGCGGGTGCGGTGGTTGTCGATCCAATACACCCTGGACGGGATTCGGGGTCAGATGAAGGCTGATCTTCCCGGAGCGGAGATGAGTCTTGGTCGAATCCGAGATCAGAGCTCGGGCGGATCGGATGCCACTCAACCCTGAATCAGGCATCTTCGATCCGTATCCGCAGCGGATGGCCGACGGATCTAGTCGAACTGTGTGCCACTACCGGTGATGAGAATTCATCGGCTCCGATCCCAGATCACCATCCATGCCGATCTGGAAGCCTTGACCGAGAATTCGGAGACCGGGGTGGCGGAGATGGAGGGTGGTCCGGTGATCGCCAATGAGACCGCCCGCCGCTTGTCCTGTGATCCGATCGTCGAATGTGCCGTCTATGACCACAGGAAAGTGTTGGGGATCGGTCGTCGTTCCCGGCTGATCCCAGCCTGGTTACGTCACCAGCTCTGGTATCGGGATGGAGGTTGTCAGTTTCCCGGATGTCCTTTCAAGGGTTGGCTCCACGCCCATCACATCACGCATTGGGCTGATGGAGGACCGACCGATCTGGACAATCTGATCCTCTTATGTGGCTACCACCACCGGTTCCTCCATGAACACGGATGGGAGATCGAAAACGACCCACACGGGAAACCCGTCTTCCAGAAACCCGACGGACAGCATCTACCCACCCGCCCGACCCGGACTCGACCCCCGACTCCGAGAACTGGTCGGCCAACGAACCTAGGGGCCACCGCCCCCACCCTCGTCGCCCCAGAGCCCACAACTAGCCTCGCCGAATGGAATTCGTCCAAGTCACCAGGGAAGATTCGGTCGCCGTCGTCACCCTGAATCGGCCCCCGGTCAACGCCATGACCGAGGATTTCGCCGGGGAGTTGAGGGAGGCGTTCTCCGAATGCGCCGACCCCGAGATCCGGTCGGTGGTGATCACCGGGCAGCCCCATTTCGCCGCCGGTGCCGACATCAAGGGCTTCCAGGCCACATTCGACGCCGGGATCGAGGAGCGCAGCGCCTGGACCCTGCAGGAGGCGATCGGTGTCCTCGAATCACTGGAGAAACCGACGATCGCCGCCGTCCACGGGTATGCGTTGGGTGGAGGTCTCGAGCTGGCGATGGGAGCCGACTTCCGCTTTCTCGCCGATGACGCCCGGGTCGGACAGCCCGAGATCCTGCTCGGTCTCATCCCTGGAGCCGGCGGAACTCAGCGACTGGCCCGGATCGTCGGCTATCAAAGGGCCAAGGAGATGGTCCTCACCGGTCGCCAGGTCGATGCCACAGAGGCCCTCGAGATCGGGCTGGCCGACCAGGTCTTTCCCTCCGCCGAGTTGCTCGACGCCAGTCTCGAGGCTGCCCGGGAGTGGGCGACGAAGGCGACCCGGGCCATCGCCGCCGGCCAAGAAGGCGCTCAACACGGGGTTTGGCCGGCCGGTGAGCGAAGGGCTCCTCATCGAGCGGGACGCCTTCAACGAGTCATTCGGACGGAGGATGCCCGTGAGGGAGTCGCCGCTTTCATCGCCAAGCGTGAGGCGGATTTCAAGGGCCGCTGATCTCCAGCCGTTCCTTCAGTCGCATCAGACTTCCCCGCCAGATCCGCCCCAGAATCGGTCGGGCCACCGCCAATCCCACCGGGCCACCCATCCACCAGGGGAAGCGGAGATCCTCCGACCACTGCATCATGGTGCCGTCACCACTCGGCCCGATATCGAATCTCCCGAAGCCCTTCACCGCCCCGACGTGTTCGACGACGATCGTCTGATCCTCCTCCCATCTGACGACCTCCATGACATCCGTCGCCCGGAGCGGACCGACGCGGGTGGCGACCTCGATCCGCGTCCCGAGCCCGGTGGTCCGGTCGGTGAGGAACCGTACGGTGGCTGCGTCGTCCATCCACTGCGGGTGAGAGGCGAAATCGGCCAGCTCGGCCCAGACCCGATTCAGTGGAGCGCCGATGAGGACGCTGACTTCGATCGGCCTGGCCATTGCGTGAATCGTGACAGCCCTCTCATCCTGCGACAATCGGGGGTGACATGATCTACCTCGACCATGCCGCCACCACCCCGATGCGTCCCGGAGTCTGGGAGGCGATGCGCCCCTACGCCGACGACGTGTTCGGCAATTCGTCTGGCGTCCACGAGGTGTCCAGACGCGCCAAGAACGCCCTGGAGGAGGCGAGGGAGAGGGTCGCGATCGCCATCGGGGCCGGGCCGCGGGAGATCGTCTTCACGTCCGGTGGCACCGAGTCTGACAACCTCGCCATAAAGGGCGCCTCGCTGAGCAGCATCCCGCGGCGAGGAGTGGTCACTGTCGCCACCGAGCACGAAGCGGTTCTCGAGACCACCGACTTCCTGGGTCGTCTCGGTGTCTCGACGAGCGTGGTCGGAGTCGACCGGCATGGTCAGGTCGATCTTCCTTCGCTCGTTGACGCGGTCGATGCCAACACCGCAGTCGTCTCGATCATGTACCTCAACAACGAGACCGGGGTCATTCAGGACATCGCGGGAATCGCCTCGGCCATCGAGGAGCACGAGCCCGACGTCCTGGTCCACAGCGATGCGGTGCAGGCCTTTTCCTCGGCGGAGATCGATGTCGACGACCTCGGTGTGGACCTCCTCACCATCACAGCTCACAAGTTCGGTGGTCCCAAGGGCGCCGGCCTGCTCTACGTTCGGGAGGGGACCGCGCTCGAGCCTGTGCTGCACGGTGGGGGTCAGGAGCTGGGGCGTCGTTCCGGTACCCATGATGTCGCCGGCGCCGTCGGGCTGGCCACCGCAATGGAAGCTGCCCTTGCCGACCGATCGCGGTTTCGCAGTCAGGTCGGCCAGATCAGGGACGACTTCGAGAAGCGAGTCCTGGCCGGGGTACCAGATGCCGTTGTGAACACGCCCGAGGCCGCGCGCTCGTCTCACCACCTCAATGTCAGATTTCCCGGGGTGCGCAACGAGACCCTGCTGATGCGTCTCGATCGGGCCGGCGTGGCGGCCTCGGCAGGTTCGGCCTGTCAGTCGGGCGCCTCGGAGGTGTCCCATGTCCTCGAGGCGATGGGTCTGAGCCCGGGCGAGGCGAGGGAGAGCGTTCGATTCAGCTTCGGCTGGAACAGCACGGCCGACGAGGCCATGGACGCCGCCACCATCGTCATCGATCTGATCGAGGAGTTGCGATGAGGGCCCTCGTCGCCATGTCGGGTGGCGTGGACTCCTCGGTGGCGGCGGCACTCATGCGAGAAGCGGGCCACGACGTCGTGGGTGTCACCCTCAAGCTGTGGTCGGGGCCGAACGGGGAGGCCCCGACGGCCGGGTGCTGCACCGTGTCCGACGCCGAAGACGCAAGACGGGTGGCGGCCCAGCTCGACATCCCGTATTACGTGCTCGACTACACCGACGAGTTCCGTGATGGCGTGGTCCACCGCTTCGTCCGCGACTACGGCTCGGGGCGCACGCCCAATCCGTGCATCGAGTGCAACCGGACCGTCAAGTTCGACCGGCTCCTCAACGGTCTTGCCGATTTCGATTCCGAGGTCCTGGTCACGGGTCACCACGCCCGCAATCGCCAGGTCGACGGCTCCTGGCAGCTCCATCGAGGAGAGGACCGGGCCAAGGACCAGTCGTACGTCCTGTCGATGCTGACCCAGGCCGAGCTGTCGAGGATCAGGCTCCCCGTGGGTGAGCTCACCAAGCCCGAGGTCAGGTCGATAGCGGCCGAGATGGGCCTGCGCACCGCGGCCAAGCCGGAGTCGATGGACATTTGCTTCGTCGGGCAGCGCGACTACCGGGGCTTCCTCCGCGACGCCGCGCCGGAGGTCTTCGAGCCAGGACTGCTGGTGACGAGCGACGGCACCGAGCTGGGACGTCATGACGGGATCGTCGGGTTCACCGTGGGTCAGCGTCGTGGCCTCGGAGTCGCTCTGGGAGAGCCGAGGTTCGTCGTCCGAATCGACCCTGCCTCGTCGACAGTGGTGCTCGGCGGTCGCGACGAGCTTGCGGTTGCGGGTGTGGGTCTCAGCCAGCTCACCTGGACCGAAGGAGCGCCCTTCTCGGGCCAGGTGATGGCCCAGTACCGGGCCCACGGCGAGCCGGTCGCCGCCACTTTGAACGACGATCGACTTCTATTCGCCGAGCCACAGGAGGCCGTGGCACCGGGTCAGACCGTGGCCTTCTATGACGAAGATCGCGTGCTCGGAGGCGCGCTGATCGCCGAGACTTTCGTGTGACAACCGGGCGGTAACGTCGGCGACATGCCCGAAGATGCGAGCCGGATCGAGGAGCTGCGCTCCCAGGTCAACGAGCATCTCTACCGCTATCACGTGCTCGACGACCCCATCATCTCCGATGCCCAGTTCGACGCTCTCATCGCCGAGCTACGTCGCATCGAGGAGGAGAACCCCGAGCTGGTCACCCCGGACAGCCCGACGCAGCGGGTCGGGGCGCCGGTCGGCGACCTGTTCGCACCGGTCCGGCATCTCCGTCCCCTGTTCTCGCTCGACAACGCGGATTCCTCCGAGATGCTCCTCGCCTGGGAGCAGCGCATGGAGCGCCAGCTGGGACGACCTCCCGTCGGATATGTCGCCGAGCTCAAGATCGACGGTCTCGCGGTCGTGCTCACCTACCGCGACGGAGTCCTGGCCACGGGGGCCACGAGAGGTGACGGCGTGACCGGTGAGGACGTCACGGCCAATCTGCGAACCATCAAGTCGGTTCCGTTGCGATTGCTCGGCAAGGATCATCCCGCCGTCCTCGAGGTACGCGGCGAGGTCTACATGCCGGAGAAGGCTTTCGACGAGCTGAACCGACGACAGGCCGAGGCGGGAGATCGCATCTTCGCCAACCCGCGGAATGCCGCCGCCGGCTCGGTGCGGCAGAAAGACCCCACCGTCACGGCGTCGCGCAATCTGGCCATCTGGGTCTACCAATTGGGTCTGGTCGAAGGCGGACCGGCGTTCGAGACCCATGCCGACACCATGCAATACCTGCGTGACGCCGGGTTCAGGACCAACCCGGCGAGCGAGCGACTCGACACCATCGACGGGGTCCTCGACTACGTGGAGAGGGCCGAGAAGGGGCGTCACGAGACCGGCTATCAGACCGATGGAGTGGTGATCAAGGCCGACTCCCTCGAGGATCAGGATTCCCTGGGCTTCACCTCCAAGGCGCCGAGATGGGCCATCGCCTACAAGTTCCCGCCGGAGGAGCAGGTCACCTTGCTCAAGGCGATCCAGATCAACATCGGGCGGACCGGCGCCGCCACCCCGTTTGCCGTACTGGAGCCGGTGTTCGTCGGTGGCGCAACCGTGGGGATGGCGACGTTGCACAACGCCGACCAGGTGGCCCTGAAGGACGTGCGGGTGGGGGATCAGGTGATCGTTCGCCGCGCCGGAGATGTGATCCCGGAGGTGGTCGGCCCGGTCGTCGCGGCAAGGAAAGGCAGGCTGAAGAAATGGTCGATGCCGGCCACGTGCCCCTTCTGTGGCAACCCCATCGTGCGGGTGGAGGGCGAGGCCGTGGCCCGATGCACCGGCGGCTTCGAGTGCCCTTCCCGGGTCCGGGAGTGGCTGTTCCATTTCTGCTCACGCGGCGGCATGGACATCGAGCACATGGGTTACAAGACGATCGATCTCCTTCTGAGCGAAGGTCTCGTCACCGACCCGGCTGACATCTTCACCTTCGACGTCCAGGAGCTGCAGGGACGTGAGGGCTGGGGCGAGATCTCCGTGAACAACCTGAGCCGGGCGATCGAAGCCGCCAAGGACCGTCCGGTGGCCCGGCTCCTCACTGCCCTGGGCATCCGGCACGTCGGCGGCACGATCGCTCGGACTCTGGTCCGGCATTTCGGAGGCCTTCCCGCTCTGATGGCGGCGAGCGAGGAGGAGATCTCCCAGGTCGAAGGTATCGGGCCCAAAATCGCCCGTGGCGTCGCTGAGTGGGCGGCGGACCCGGTCAATCGTGACCTGGTCGCCAACCTGGGCACGGCCGGGGTCCGGTTGGAGGACGAGGTCGAGGCCGGAGTTGCCGGTGACCTGCTCGCCGGGGCGACCTTCGTCGTCTCGGGCACGGTGGAGGGCTTCACCAGGGAGGAGGCGCAGGCCGCCATCGAGCAGCGGGGTGGCAAGGCAACAGGTTCCGTCTCCTCCAAGACGACTGCTCTGATCGTCGGCGATGCCCCTGGCGCCTCCAAATCGCGCAAGGCCGAAGAGCTCGGGGTGCCGATCATCGATGGGGAGATCTTCAAGGAAATGCTGGAGAAAGGGCTTTCGGTGCTGCCCGGCTAGACGATCCCCGAACGTGACGCCGGCTGGTGTCGAATTGGTGTCTTGACAGACACCACAAATGGTGTCATAGTGGTGTCATGAATTTGTCACCACATGTCGAGACCCTTCGTCGGGAGCTCATGGTCGCCGCCGAGGCAGGCGGTGATGAGGCCCGCGCTCTTGCCGAGCGTCTCATCACACCTCTCGACTCGGCCACCCGGCTCGTCCTCTTGGAAACGCTGTCCGAGGCGGCGAGCGAGATCACTCAAGAGCTCGCCCCGGGCTCGGTCGAAGTCCGTCTCCGGGGTCGCGACCCCGAGTTCGTGGTCACACAGCCACCTGCCGAGCTGTCATTCGAGGAAGCCGGGGGCATCGAGACCACCAGCGCGTATTCGGGTGAGATCGACGAGAGCGGGGCCTCGCGCACCACCCTTCGCCTGCCCGATCACGTCAAGGTCCGTGTAGACGAAGCTGCCGGCCGAGACGGCCTCTCGGTCAATGCGTGGCTGGTGCGTGCCGTCGTTGCCGCTCTGGAGCCGGGTGCTCGTGACCGTCGTCGCAGCCCATCGGTTGGGCAGCAATACACCGGCTGGGTTCAGTAGCCATGCCTGTCTTCGATACTCCCGACCCGATCTCCGCCAGGCTCGATCTCAGCGTGGCCAATGTCAGGATCATCGCCGGCGACCGCTCCGACACTGTCGTCGAGGTGCGCCCCAGCAACCTGTCGCGGGGGGCCGACGTGAAGGCGGCAGATCAGACCACTGTCGAGTACTCCAATGGCCGACTGTCGGTAAAGATGGCGAAGGACTGGACCAGGTACACCCCCTTCGGGGGCGCTGCTTCAGTCGACATCACTATCGAGCTGCCGACGGGCTCCGACGTTCATGGCGTCTCCGAGATGGGACCGTACGACGTCGACGGTCAGCTCGAGGAGTGCACCATTCGAAGCGGTGCGGGCAGCGTTCGCCTGGATCGGACCGGTCCCCTCACCGTCAACACCGGGATGGGCGAGGTCTTCGCTCACCGTGTCGCCGGCGACGCCGACCTCAAGACCGGGTCGGGTCAGGTCCGGGTCGGCGCCGTCGACGGGTCGGCAGTCGTCAAGAACGGGAACGGCGAAACCAGGATCGGCGAGGTCGGCGGCGACCTACGTGTGAAGGCGGCCAATGGCGACATCGTCGTTGCCAAGGCTCAGACGTCTGTTGTCGCCAAGTCCGCCAATGGCAATGTTCGGATCGGCGATGTCGTCAGTGGGACGGTCGTGATGGAGACGGCAGCCGGCGAGATCGAAGTCGGCATTCACGAAGGCACTGCGGCATTCCTGGACGTGAAGACGCACTACGGGAACGTGCGCAGCTCGCTGCAGGCGTCCGCCGGCGGTGAGCCGTCGGGCTCGACTGTCGAAGTCCGCGCCCGCACTTCCTACGGGGACATTCTGATCAACCGGGCGCCCGCCTAGTCACGCAATTCAGAGAAAAGGAGCATCTAGCCATGAACGAAGCAAATGCAATCGAGGTCGAGCACCTCGAGAAGGGATACAAGGAAGTACCGGTGCTCGAAGACGTCTCGTTCACAGTGAGACGGGGCACCGTATTCGCACTTCTCGGAGCCAACGGGTCGGGCAAGACGACGACTATCAACATCCTGACCACGTTGATCAAGGCCGACGGCGGCACGGCGGCTGTCGCCGGGTTCGACGTGGCGACCCAACCCGCGAGGGTCCGGGAGCTGATCAGTGTCACCGGCCAGAACGCAGCCGTCGACAACATCCTCACTGCCCGGGAGAACCTGGTGCTCATGGGCGAGTTGCGCCACGTCGACGATCCCCAACAGCTTGCCTCTTCTCTGCTCGACAAATTCGACCTCAACGATGCGGCGGACCGTCGTCTGCTCACCTACTCGGGTGGGATGCGGCGTCGGCTGGACATCGCCATGAGCCTGGTGGGCGAGGCGCCCATCATCTTCTTCGACGAGCCGACGACCGGGCTCGACCCACAGAGTCGGAACGACATGTGGCAGACCATTCGGGAGCTGGCCGGGAAGGGGACCACCATCTTCATCACCACCCAATACCTGGAGGAAGCCGACCGTCTTGCCGACGAAATCGCCATCCTTCACGGGGGCAGAGTCGTGGCCGGCGGGACACCGGAAGATTTGAAGGCCATGGTGCCGTCCGGGCTGGTCGAACTGAATTTCACCGCCGACGAGGAGTTGGCAGCTGCTCGGAGGGCGCTGGGCGATGGGTATGAGCTGAGCCAGGTGGATTCGAAGCTGGTCGTCGCCAGCAGTGGCTCGGTGGCCGAGATGGCCGACATGTTCATCAGGCTCGACAACGCCGGTCTCGAGCCAACCGGATTCAATGCGAAGGCACCGACTCTCGACGATGTGTTCTTCAAGATCCTCGGAGAAAACAAGGAGGAAACTCATGCGAACTCTCACTGACACCTGGACCATGGCGAAGCGGAGCCTTCGTCACACGACACGCAGCATGGACACGATCATCACCGTGGTCGTGATGCCGATCGCGTTGATGCTGCTGTTCTTGTATGTGTTCGGCGGGGCTCTCGGGGCGCAGACCTCGGTGGACTATGTCGACTTCGTGACCCCGGGGGTCGTCGTCATGACGGTGATCAGCGGGATCGCCTACGCCGCCTTCCGTCTCAGCATGGACATGCAGAAGGGGATCATCAGCCGCTTTCGGACCATGCCGGTAAAACCTTCGTCGGTCTTGAGCGGCCAGGCGATGTCATCGACGGTGTCCAACGCCCTCTCCTGCGTCCTCGTGCTCGTAGTGGCGTTCATCGTCGGATTTCGCCCGGTGGCCGCCCCTGGCGCCTGGTTGTTGTTCGCCGGCTTTCTGATCCTGTTCATACTGGCCACCACCTGGCTGGCCATGTTCTTCGGCCTGGCCGCCAGGACGGTCGAAGGCGCCGGCGCCTTCAGTTACATCCTGTTCCTGCTGATCTTCATCAGCCCGTCGTTCGTGCCGACAGCCTCGATGGCGCCGTGGCTGAGGAGCTTCGCCGAGAATCAGCCCCTGACCCCGATAGTGGAGACGATTCGCTCACTTCTCACCGAGGGAACACCCGGCCCTCGAATTTGGGTGGCCCTGGCCTGGGCGACAGGGATCCTCGTCGTCTCCTACACGCTGGCGCTGGTTGCCTATCGCCGGAGCGAGCCGCCCCTGGCCGTCACATGACGCCTCACCCTCGTGATCTCACCCGACCCGGAAGGACCATTCGTATTCTCCCGGGTCGGGGAGACCGCTGATCGTGTCCCACACCACCCGGACGGTGTGCTCGCCGGGAGCCCATTCGGTGATGGTCGGGTTCTGGGGCGAGGGCGACCACCGGTAGACACCGGTGCCCTCGACGAAGACAACGTCGGTGACCAGCCAGTCGTCGATGTAGATGTCGGCCCGGTACGCAACTGGCAGATCGACCTCGACACTTGTCTGCGGGGGCACCAGATCCCCCGGGCTGGGCGAGAGTGCCTCTATCTCCTCAGGCAGGACCAGCTCGTCGCCGCTCCGGTTGAAGGCGATACCGAATGCGATGGCGGCCACGGCGAGCAGACCGAGCCCGATGTAGAGGAGGCGATAGGGCATCGGCTGGCACCGTAGCGGTGAGCGGATGCAATTAGCCTCCCGCCAGAACCGACTCAGGGAGCTCCTTGCCCGACCAAGACGCGATACGTGCCGCCTTCTCCGGCGAGGTCGATCCCGAGACTGTCCGTGTGGAGGTGGAGAGGACGATCGCGGGCCTGGACCGGGGTGAGGTGAGGGTGGCGGAGAAGGTCGACGGGGATTGGGTCGTCAACGAGTGGGTCAAGGAGGCCATCCTCCTCTACTTCCGCCTCCGTGAGATGGACACCTTCGAGGTCGGGCCCTATGAGTACCACGACAAGATCCCGTTGAAGACCGGCCTGGCCGAACAAGGGATCCGGGTGGTGCCGCCCGGCACAGTCCGTTACGGGGCCTTCTGCGAGCCGGGCGTGATCGTGATGCCGGGCTTCGTCAACATCGGCGCGTATGTCGGCTCGGGCACGATGGTGGACACGTGGGCCACGGTCGGCTCCTGCGCCCAGATCGGTCGGGACGTTCACCTCTCCGGTGGAGTCGGGCATCGGCGGTGTGCTGGAGCCGCCCGGGGCGCGTCCTGTGATCGTCGAGGACGGAGCCTTCGTCGGCAGCCGGTCGATCGTCGTCGAAGGGACGATCGTCGGGGAGAAGGCCGTGTTGGGCGCCAACACAGTGCTGACCGCCTCCACTCCCATCATCGACGTGACCGGGCCGGAACCAGTGGAGCATCGAGGACGGGTCCCGGCCGGCGCGGTGGTCGTTCCCGGCACCAGGCCCAAGGAGTTCCCCAGCGGGACCTACGACCTGACGTGTGCCTTGATCATCGGCAAGCGGACGGCGGCAACCGACGAGAAGACAGCGCTCAACGACTTCCTCCGAGAGCTGGACGTCCAGCTTTGACCGATCTGGTCGAGACGGTCACCTGGCTGGTCGATATCCCCTCGGTCACCGGCGAGGAGGCCGGTCTTCGTGACGCGATCGCCGGACGATCTCGACGGGATGCCACAGCAGGTAATCGGCGACTCCCTGGTGGTCGGAGAGCCACGTGAAGGGGGTGTGATGCTTGTCGGGCATCTCGACACGGTGCCGCTTCAAGGCGACATCGGCGCCAGGCTCGAGGGTGAGAGGATCCATGGTCTCGGCGCGACCGACATGAAGGGTGGGCTGGCGGTGATGATCCATCTCGTCGAGACCCTCGGCCCCGAGCAGGTGACCTGTGTCTTCTACGCCGGCGAGGAAGGCCCGCTCCCCGGCAATCAGCTCACTCGGGTGCTGGAGGAAGCGGATTGGCTGAGGGGATCGTCGGCGGCCGTGGTCCTGGAGCCCACCGATCGGGCGATCGAGGCGGGGTGTCAGGGTGTGATCAATGCCGATGTCGTCTTCACCGGCCGGCCGGCGCACTCGGCCCGGCCATGGCTGGGGGAGAACGCAATCACGAAGTCGAGCGGGTTCCTCGCTTTCCTCGGGACCCTGGAACCCGAGCCGCACGTCGTGAACGGCCTCGAGTTCCTGGAGGTGATGTCGGTGACCGCGGCGCATGGCGGCGTGGCCCGGAATGTCATCCCCGGCGAGTTCGTGATGAACATCAACTACCGGTTCGCCCCGGATCGGTCCCACGATGGGGCGGTCGCCCGTCTTCACGAGGTGTGTGCCCCTGCCGATCGGATCGAAGTGACCGATCTCGCTCCGGCAGGGTCGGTCGACATCGATCACCCGCTGTTCCGGGCCCTGATCGAGAGCACCGGGGCACCTTTGCGGGCAAAGCAAGGCTGGACCGATGTGGCCCAGCTGTCCTCTGCCGGCATCCCGGCGCTGAACTTCGGGCCCGGCGAACCGGCATTGGCCCACAAGCCTGGCGAGTCGGTCCGCGTCTCCGACCTCGATTGGGTCTACGAATCGCTGCTCGACGTCCTCCGCTGACGGCTCAGCAGGACCCAGGCCGCCCATCCGATCAGAGCGGCCCACACGAGAGCGGGACGGGCGAGGACCAGGACCAGCCCCAGCCCGGCCACGATGAGGGTGGGCAGCGACGGTTTCCGGATGTTTGGCAGGATCAGGGCAATCGCCCCCAGTACGGCGCCGACCCTGATCAGCAGCCCACCCAAGTTGTTACCGCGACCCTGGTCGTCGAATAGGAGCAACGCCAGACCCATCCCGATCACAACCAGCCCAACAACCCCCATGACGATGGCGGTGCTCCTGAGCTGGTTCTTGTGGGCCACGGCCCGAGGGTAAACGGTGGATCGGTCGGACAACCCGACTCTTAGACTCCGCCCGATGCCGATAGAGATCGATATTGCCCATGTTGCGCGCCTGGCTCGCCTCGGTTTGACCGACGAGGAGCTCGAGTCGTACAAGGCCCAGCTCGGAGTGATCCTGGAGCATGCCGCCAGGGTCCAGTCCCTGGAGGTCGAGCCGAACGTCGAGGCGGCCCATCCGCTGGGCCTCACCAACGCGTTCCGCGACGACGAATTGCGGCCATCACTCGACCGGGACGAGGTGCTGGGTCAGGCGCCGGAAGTCGTCGATGGGCATTTCGTCGTGCCCCCGGCGATGGGGACGGAATGATCGCCTCCAGCGTCTCCGAAGCGGGGCGCCTGCTTCGCTCGGGCGAGACCTCGGCGCTGGCCTTGCTCGAGGACGCCGTGGACGTCGCCTCCCGAACCGAGGCACAGCTGCACGCGTTTCTGACCATCGACAGCGACGGGGCGAGAGAGGCTGCCCGGCAAGCCGACGCAGATCTGGCCGACGGAATCGATCGCGGGCCTCTTCATGGCATCCCGGTCGCCCTGAAGGACAACATGTGCACCCGGGGTGTCGAGACGACTGCGGCCTCTCAGATCCTCGCCGGGTACATCCCTCCCTATGACGCGACGGTTGTCACCAAGCTGCGCAGCGGGGGAGCGGTGATCGTGGGAAAGACCAACCTGGACGAATTCGCCATGGGCTCCTCGACCGAGAACTCGGCGTACGGGACGACCTACAACCCCTGGGACCTGAGCCGGGTGCCCGGCGGATCGTCGGGCGGCTCCGCGGCCTCCGTGGCAGCCGGTTCCTCCCTACTCGCCTTCGGATCCGACACCGGAGGCTCGATCCGTCAACCCGCCTCCCTGTGTGGTGTGGTGGGGATGAAGCCGACGTATGGCACGGTGAGCCGGTACGGGTTGATCGCATTCGCCTCGTCGCTGGATCAAATCGGCCCCTTCGCCAGGACGGTGGAAGACTCGGCCCTCGCCCTTTCCTCCATCTGGGGCTACGACCCGCTCGATTCCACGTCCTACCAGGGTGAGTACCCGAACCCGGCCGCCGGTCTCGATCGAGGGGTGGAGGGGCTCCGCATCGGTGTGGTGACGGAGCTGTCGGGAGAAGGCTTCGAGCCCGCCGTCGAGGCGGCGACAACCGACATGGTGGCGAGGTTGGAGAAATCAGGAGTCGAGGTGATCGAGGTATCGCTGCCCACCTTCGACATCGCTCTGTCCGCTTACTACCTCATCGCCCCGGCCGAGGCCTCCGCGAATCTGGCCCGCTTCGACGGGATCCGATACGGGCTCAGGGTCGACGGCGCCACCACCGAGGAGTTGATGGCGAGGACGCGGGCAGAGGGTTTCGGCCCGGAAGTGACCAGACGGGTCCTCCTCGGCACGTACTCACTCTCGGCCGGGTACTACGACGCGTTCTACGGGCAGGCGCAGAGAGTTCGGGCCGCCATCCAGGAGGATTTCGCCCGTGCCTATGAACAGGTAGATGTGCTGGTCTCGCCGACCAGCCCCACCGTTGCGTTCGAGGCAGGTGCCCGGACTTCCGACCCGCTCGCCATGTATCTGTCGGACATCTGCAACATCCCGGCCAACATGGCCGGCCATCCCGCCATATCCGTGCCGGTCGGACTCGACGACGCGGGTCTGCCCATCGGATTCCAGGTGATGGCGCCTGCGCTCGGGGAGGAGACCATGTACCGGGTGGCGGCCGAGGTGGAGCGTCTCGCCGGCTTCGAGATCTCCCCGAGTGTCCTCGAGGGAGCGGCGTGAGCTGGGAGCCGGTCATCGGGATCGAGGTCCATGTCGAGCTGATGACCGACTCGAAGATGTTCTGCGGTTGCGCCGTCGCCTTCGGTGGCGAGCCCAACACCAGGGTCTGTCCGACATGTCTTGGCCTCCCTGGCGCCCTGCCGGTGACCAACCGAGTGGCGATCGAGTCGATCATGGCGATCGGGCTCGCCCTCGATTGCCAGGTCTCGGATCGATCGGTGTTCCACCGGAAGAACTACTTCTACGCCGACCTTCCCAAGAACTATCAGATCTCCCAATTCGATGTCCCGGTCTGTCACGACGGGCATCTCGACATCGAGGTCGACGGCGAGACCCGTCGGATCGGCATCGAGCGCGCCCACATGGAGGAAGACACGGGCAAGTCCACCCATCTCGGAGCCGGCGGTCGCATCCACGACGCCGAGGGGACCCTTCTCGACTTCAACCGATCGGGTGTGCCGCTGGTCGAGGTCGTGTCGAGACCGGACCTGCGCAGCGCGATCGAATCCCGCGTCTACGCACAGGAGTTGCGGTCGATCGTTGCGGAGCTGGGGGTCTCGGACGTCAGGTTGGAGGAGGGCTCGATCAGGTTCGACGCCAACGTCTCGATTCGGCCAGAGGGCGAGGGCGAATACGGCACCAAGGTCGAGATCAAGAACATGAACTCGTTTCGCTCCCTGGAAAGGGCCATCGCATTCGAGATCGAGCGTCAGATCGGAGTGGTCGAGTCGGGCGGTGAGGTGATCCAGGAGACCCGTCACTGGGACGAGGAGACCGGAGTCACCCACTCGATGCGGGTCAAGGAGGGCTCCTCGGACTACCGGTATTTCACCGAGCCCGACCTCGTGCCCATGGTGATGACCCCGGAGTGGGTCGCCGGCATCGAAGAGCGCCTCCCCGAACTGCCTGCTCGTCGTCGGGCCCGATACGTGGCACAGGGCATGGCCGAGGGCACCGCAGGTGTTCTCTCTGGTCTCGACGCCGATCTGCGCCGGCTCTACGACGAAGCCGTCCTGTCCGGAGCCCCTCCACGGTCGGCGGCCAACTGGATCACAGGCGAAGTGGTGGCCTGGCTGCGCAAAGCCGAGATCGAAGCCCGGGACACCCCCCTCGACGGGCCTGGCCTGGCCGAATTGATCGAGATGGTGGACGAGGGGTCCGTGTCGAGCTCCGCCGCCAAGGAGGTGCTCGATGGTGTCCTCTCGGGTGAAGGTCGCCCCAGGGAGGTTGCCGACACGAGGGATCTCCTCCAGGTGACCGATACGGGGACGCTGGAGGCAGCGGTCGCCGAGGTGCTGGCCGCCAACCCTCGGGCCATCGAGGAGTTCCGCGCCGGTGAAGAGAAGGTGGTGGGCTTCCTGGTCGGCCAGGTCATGAAGGCCACCGACGGCAAGGCCGACCCGCGGCTGGTCAACCAGCTCATCAGGGAGAGGATGTTGGGCTGACCGGCGACGGTTAGCGTCGATCTCACATGCAGCGCCACACCAAGATCATCGCGACGCTCGGGCCGGCCGTGGCCTCGGCGGCCGGGATCCGGGCCCTCGTCGAGGCAGGGATCGATGTCGCCCGGCTCAACTTCTCGCACGGCGATCACGAGATCCATCGCGCCATGGCCGGCTGGGTGCGCGATGCCGTCCGGGAGACCGGGCGAACGGTGGCCCTCATGCAGGACATACAGGGGCCCAAGCTCCGGGTCGGCGAGTTCGCCGACGGGAAGGTGATGTTGGAGCCTGGCCGACAGGTGACTCTCGTGGCCGATGGGGCGGTTGGGAACGCCAGTGTGATCCCGGTGGGATACGAGCCATTGCTGCAGGACGTCGTACCCGGGGACCGGGTCCAGCTAGCCGACGGGCTCATTCGGTGCGAGGTGCTGGAGCGGACCGAAGCCGGCCTCGTTGCCGCAGTGCGGGTTGGAGGGGTCCTCTCGGACCACAAGGGAGTGGCCTTCCCCGACAGCAAGCTGACCCTGGAGATCATCACTCCCAAGGACGAAGTCGACCTCGCATTCGGCCGGGAGTTGGGGGTCGACTATGTCGCGGCGTCGTTCGTCCGCAGTGGCGACGACATCCGGAGCGTGGCCGAGCTGGCGGGCGACGTGCCAATCGTCGCCAAGATCGAGCTCGCCCAGGCCTACGAGAACCTCGATGACATCATCGGGCCCTCCTCGGCGGTCATGGTGGCCCGAGGTGACCTCGGGGTCCAGTTGCCGCTGGAGAGGATCCCCCTCATCCAGGCCGAGATCCTGAAGAAGACGAATGCGGCGGGGCGCATCTCCATCACCGCGACCGAGATGCTCGAATCCATGACCAAGAGCCCCCGGCCCACCAGAGCCGAAGTGACCGACGTGGCCAATGCAGTGATGGCCGGCACCGACGCCGTGATGTTGTCGGGTGAGACCGCCGTTGGTGATTACCCGGTGGAGACGGTCACCGCCATGGCCTCGATCTGTGTGGCGATGGAGGAGGGCACGCTTTCGACTCGCGGGCATCACTCCATACCGTTCGTCGGCGACGGCAACACAGTGGCCTCGGCAGTTTCCCAGGCGGCCACCGAGATCGCGGTCAACCTGGAAGCCCAGACCATCGTGGCCTTCACCGAGTCGGGGAACACCGCCCGGCTGATCTCCAAGTATCGCCCGGAGGCGCGGATCGTGGCCTTCACCCCCAACGAGTCGACTCTGCACCAGATGGCCCTCTACTGGGGAGTGAGCCCGCACCCCTTCGAGCGCCGCACCTATACCGACGAGGAACTGGCCGCGGCTGCCGACATCCTGGAGCGAGAAGGAGTGGTCAGGAGGGGGGATCGGGTCGTCATGGTGGCGGGGGTGCCCCCCAACGTTCAGGCCTCCACCAATCTGGTCAAGGTCCACGTGATCGGCGAGACCTCCGGCGGCCTGGGGTCCTGAAAGCCCCCCTCCGTCGCCTCCGGCGACACCTCCCCCTACGGGGGAGGAACTACCCTGCCGACCCTCATGGGCCAGACCGTCGTCGTCAACGAGGTGAAGGAGCTCGGGGACGTCCTGCTCCTCGACACCGATCGCAGCTTCACCGGTCAGGACGGGATGACGATGTCGCCGGCCAATCGAGGTCATAGTGTGCCCGGCATTCTCGCCGATCGCCTTTTCGAGCTCGGGCTCGGCATCGATCACGTCTACGTGCTGCAGAACACGGTCGCGGTCCGGCGGCCTGGGGGCTGGGACGAAGACGAGCAAGAGCGGCGTCACGTCGATGGTGGAGGGCTTTCTGCGCTTCTACGACGAATCCTGACCCTGGTCAGGCGCTGTGGTTGTCGGGGGTGGCGTCGTCGTGGTGGGAGGCGGGGGCGGGACAGTCGTCGCAGGAGGCACGGTGGTAGGTGGAACCGTCGTCGGGGGGACCGTGGTCGTAGTCGGGCAGGCAGTGGAGGTCCCCGGGACCATGCAAGGGTGGACCTCGAAAACAGCGAACCTGGGGGCGTAGCGCACCGTCCACTCCTGTTCGGAGACCACCTCGGTCTCGTCGCCGCCGAGCAGGATGCGCCGCGTCACGGTCACGCTCCAACCTCCTAGCTCGGTCTGCGTCTGGTCTTCCTGGTTGACACCAAAATCGGGGTTCGGCTCGTACCGGGGCTCCGGCGGATCGGTCTCAGCGAAGCGATCGGAGACCGATCCCTTGACGTGGAGGGCGTTGGGCCCACCTTCGGTGTCCACCCAGGCCCGGCTCTGGCCATCCGACTGCTCGCCCTTCAGAGTTCGACCGTCGTTCTCCCCGAATATCCGCACCGTGATCGAGGTGTCGGTGTAGGTGGTGTCGATGAGGATGCCGTAGTCGGTGTTGTTGCGAAACCTGAGGTCCGGGCTTCTCCAGTTGAGAGTGGCCTCGACGCCCTCGGGATACCGGGGGAAGTAGTAGGAGTGGGGCTTGTGCTCGACGTCCTCGTAGCCACCCCAGAACACAGCGTTGTACATCGTTGTCGTGAACTGGCTGACCCCGCCGCCGACCGTGTCCTCGACCTCGCCGGCGATGATGGTGCCGGCGGGGAGGTAGCCGTCTTCCAGGGTCCTCTGGCCGACATGGTCGTTGAGGCTGAATGTCTGACCGGAGCCCACGATGGCCCCGTCGACCTCGTCGGCGATCCTGTGGATGTTCACGACACGGTCCTGACAGCAGTCGTAGTAGGTGGTGAATTGCGCCACCAGGTGGTTGATGTTGAGGCTCTCCAGCTCCTCGGTCGTGACCTCGGGCTCAGCGGCCTCGACGAGCGGCAGTTCCCCGCTGCGTCCCGCCGTCATCGCCGCATCTGCCAGCCGCACGGCTGTCTCCTCGGCATCGATCTGGGTGCCGCTCGAGCCAGGGACTATCGAGATGCTGTCACCAGAGATCTCGAAGGTCGCGTTCACCGGCTCCGCCTCGACCTCGTCTCGTATCGAGTTCAGGTAGCTGTCGATCAGTTCAGGGTCGAAGGAGTTGACGATGCGTGGCTCACTCTCGCTGATCGTCTCGGATTGGAAGGCCTCGATCAACTGGTCGACCGTGAACACCACATCGACGTCCTCATGGTCGAGCTGGATCGGCTCGACGAGCATTGCTTCGGCCTGGTCGACGGCGCGGTCCACGTCTTCGTCTGTGAGCACGGGCACGATGGTCGTGGTGGGAATCGACGTTTGATCCGGCTGGCGAGCGAGCAGGCTCGCCTCGACGATGGCCCGGGCGGCGGGTCGGTCGACCCCGGTGCCGACCTCCGGGTAGACAGGAGTCGGGCGGCCATCGGTGAGGATCACTCCACCCGGTGACGGGGGAAGGGCGATCACCTCGGTGTCCCAGGTGTCGAATACTTCCCCGATCGCCACGTCGTCTATCGAACCTCTGATCGGCACGTGAACCGTGTCGAATATGTGGCTTATCCACCAGGCGAACTCGGAGATCACGTTGCCGTTGCGCCCCACGAGCAGCGCCTCATCGGCAATCGCCTGCTCGTTGATGTCGAGCCCGGCCTCGGGGGGCTGCATGCTGACGAACTTGCCCTCGATGTTGAACACTGCCGGCCGGCCCAGGTACTCCTCCTCCACCGCCACCAGCGCGCTCAGGGCTTGCGCTTCGTCGAGACCGCCGATCTGGGTGCCGGAGACCTCCACTCGCCCCATCACCTCACCCCGGGAGGCGAAGCGGGTCAAGCCGTAGGCGGCGAACAAGAGCAGCACGAGGCCGGCTACACCCACGATGAGCGCGCCGAGCGGAGTCCTGACTGCGGAGAGATGCTTTTTCATGGAAGGCCGCCCCAAAACGACCTTTGCCCGGGTCGGGCGATGGTAATGAGCAGTCCGCGGTTATCCGAAAATGTGACAGGACCGCTCTGTACCCTCGATTCGTGTGACGATCCGATTCCCGGAAATGGCTCATGGGGAAGCCATCAAGGTCTCGGCTTCGACTTATGTCACCTTCAAGAAATGCCCGGCCCAGGCCGGGGCGAGGCTGCAGGGGATCTATGGCCCGGAGAGTCGTCAGTCGTTCCTCGGCATCCTGGCCCATCGGATCTTCAGCCGGCATCTGACCTCGGGCTCGATCCCATCTGATGACTTCGTGCAGGCCTGTCGTGAGGAGATCGGCGGCTCGACCCTGAACAACAAGATGGCGGATCTCGAGATGCGGCCCTCCGCCCTCGCCGCCGTCATCGAAGAGGTCCGTGGCCTCTACGAGCGCTTCACCCGGCTGCCCACGGAGGGGTTCGAAGGTTCCGAGCACAGCATCGAGGCCACCGTGGCCGAAGGAGTGGATTTGTTGGGCACAGTCGATGCGGTGTACCGCGAGGACCTCGGTGGGTTCCGCCTGGTGGACTGGAAGACCGGCGAGCTCACCGATCCCGAGGATCAGCTTCTGTTCTATGCGCTGTTGTGGCTGCTGGACAGTGGGGAGTTGCCGGCCTACGTCGAAGCGGTTTCGGTGAGGACGGGGGAGCGGTATCGAACTGTGCCGTCCTCGGCCGACGCGGGGAGGGTGGCCGCTGACGTCGGTGAGCTGGTCGATGTCCTCCGCAATGCCTGGGCGACTGGCGCCGATCTTCCCCGGACCGGAGGTCCCTGGTGCCGGTATTGCCCGCTCCTCGAGGATTGCGAGGAGGGGAAATCGGTCGGGGCGCTACTCGATTAGCAACACCCCGACCGGTTAGCCATCAGCAGCAGCGAATCCCGTCGCCACCGCCGCAGCAGTTGCTGTCATCGAGAAGGATCATCACTACTCCCTTCGTATCGATGATCTTCGATACATTGATCCTTGTCGATATATCGACTAATGTCAATATGAGAATGCAATGCTGTGAGCCACTTTTCGAAGGGGTCCTGGAGGAGGAGGGAGCAGTACGGACCGCTGCCATGTTCGCCGCGCTGGCCGATCCGGTTCGTCTCAGGATCGTCTCGATGCTGGCAGCCGCCCCAGAGGGGACGGCCTGTGGCTGCGAGCTCGAAGATCCGCTCGGGCTGGCTCAACCGACCGTGTCCCACCATCTCCGCATCCTGCGGGAGGCCGGCCTCGTGGTCGGGGAGAGACGGGGCAGATGGGTCCACTACCGCGTCGTCCCGGAGCGTCTCGACGAGATCAGGGCCGCCCTGAGCCCACCCGTCATGGAGCCCGTCTAGCTCACTCTTCGAGCATCTCGACCAGGCGGGTCACCGTGTTCCAGTTGCGGGCGGTGCCGGTCACACCGAGGACTTTCTCGAAGTATTTCAGGTCGAGCTTGGAGCGCCCCGAGCCGGCGGGGCCGTACTGAACGAATATCTCCCGGCCTTTGACTGAGAACCGGTCGGCAGGTGAGCGATCGGGGTCGAGGGCCGCCACCCGGTCGCCGGCCGGCGCGGATTCGAGAAAGACCGCATGCACCATCGTGGGGTTGACCTCCGGCCCGAGGAATGGGTTGGCCACGATGGTCTTCGCCATCTCATCCCGGTCCCGGACGATGACTCGGATATTCAATCCGAGACTGTCGCTGATCACCTTTTCGATGATCCCGGCAACGGCACCCGCATCGCCGGACGGTGGAGTCACGATCACATTCCCGCTCTGGAGATGAGTCCGGACCTCGCCCAGGTCCTGCTCGTCGAGGAATGATCTGAGCTCGGCCATCGGCACTCTGACCCCTCCCACGTTGACTCCGCGGAGCAGCGCGACCACACGCTCCGGAGGCTCAGGCATCGAGCTCCGACCGGTAGTGCGCTGAGCCGGGACCCATCGGCGCCCGGACTCCACGATGCTCCCATTCACCACCGAGTGCGGTGGAGACCACCTCTTCGGAGTTGCTCGGTTGGGCGCCAAAGCTCGAGTCGATAGCCGTCGGTCCTTCGACGATGGTGTTGGTCAACACCCCGAGGCCCTCCACAGTGACCGTCACCACGTCACCGGGGTCAACCGGTCTCGACCCGGCCGGGGTCCCGGAGAGGATGATGTCTCCGGGCAACAGGGTGATGGTGCGGGCCAGATCCGCCACGAGATATCCCATGTCCCATTCCATCTCGTCGGTGGACCCTTCCTGGCGGATCTCTCCGTTCACATACGTCGTGATTCTCTTCCCCCGGAATGCCCAGTCGGTGACGAGCCCCGGGCCGATCGGGCACAGTGTGTCCGAGCCCTTGACCCGGAGCATCGACCCGGCGTCGGTGTCACGGAAGTCGTGCAGCCCGAAGTCGTTGGCGATTGTGTATCCCGCAATCCGTGACTCGGCTTCGGTGATCGAGACATTGCGACATGTCTCACCGATGACGATGGCGATCTCCCCCTCGAAGTTGAGGTACCGGCAGCCGGCGGGCCGGACAACGCTGCCGCCGTGAGAATTCAGCGCAGACGTCGGCTTGTGGAAGTACGTGGGCGCCGCCGGGAGCTTGGTCATGAACTCCTCCACCCGGCTGTGGTAATTGAGGTGAACGGCGATGATCTTCGAAGGCTCGACCGGGGGGAGGTGGATCGCCAGCTCGGACCGGGACCCTCCGACCGTCGCCCGCTACGAGCTCCTCGCCGGCAGCGACGACAGGTGTGGCCACCCCGTCGAGGAGGATCCTTCGGTATTCCGCCATCTGGCCCCACGGTACCCAGGCGATGAGTGCGATCATGTCGGCAAATGTCCCTGAGCACCCTTCACCAGGATCCCGGTGAAGCCCACGCCGACCTCACATCCCACGACACCTTCGTGCGGTCCGTGCCCCATGCCACCTTCGCCCGCATGCGCCGCGAGGAGCCGGTGGCCTGGGTCGAGGAAAGCGATGGTGAGGGCTTTTGGGCACTGACCAAGCATGCCGACATCTCGGCGGCGAGCCGTGACTTCGGGAGATTCACCGCGTCGAGGGGGATCAGGATCGAGCAGATGGCACCCGACGAGCTCGAAGCGCGGCGCACCATGATGGAGTTCGACCCCCCGGAGCACGCCAGGCTGCGACGGCTGGTCCAACCCGGGTTCACCCCGAAGGTGGTGGCGACCTACGAGAGCGCATTCCGGGTACTCGCCGGGCAGGTGCTCGATCAGATCCTCCCCCTCGGCGAGTTCGACTTCGTGACCGAGATCGCCCGGGAGCTCCCGATCAGACTCCTATGCCGTCTTCTCGGCGTGCCCGAGACGGACGCCCAGCAGTTGGTGGCCTGGGGGGATCAGATGATCTCCAACGCCGACCCCGAGTACACCCCGGTGGTGATCGACAAGATGGACACGGAGGAGTTCCGGCTCCTCCCGTTCCGATCCCCTGCTGCCCTCGAAGTCTTTCGCTATGCCGAGGAGATGGCGCTGGAACGGCGAAGCAACCCGGCCGACGACATCGTCACGACACTCCTCGCCGCCGAACCGGACGGTCAGCCGCTCACCGACCTGGAGTTCAAGAACTTCTTCACCCTCATGATGGTTGCCGGGAACGAGACGACGCGGCACACCATCAGCCACGGTCTGATCTATCTCCTCGAGCATCGCGACCAGCTGGAGCAGCTGCGCGATGACCCGGCCGGTCTCTCTGCATCGGCCACTGAGGAGATCCTCCGCGCCTCGTCGGTGACCATGCATTTCCGGCGCACCGCGACCGAGGACGTGGTGTTGCGGGGGAGGACCATCCGGTCCGGCGACCGGGTGGTCATGTGGTACCCCTCGGCGAATCACGACGAGGAAGTGTTCGAAAGCCCATTCACCTTCGACATTCGTCGCCAACCAAACGACCACCTGACCTTCGGCACGGGCCGCCACGTTTGCCTCGGCGCATCCCTGGCCCGTCTCGAGGTGCGGGTCGTGTTCGAGGAGCTGTTGAGTCGGGTCGCCTCCATCGAGATCACCGGCCCGCCCGATCGCCTTCGCTCCAATTTCATCAACGGGATCAAGCATCTCCCCGTCAGAGTGACGACGGTCTGACCCGGCCTAGAGGTGGGTCAGCAAGAGCCCGATGGCCAGGGTGACCGTGGTCCAGGTGAGGAGGCGTAGCGGCTTCTCCCAGGTTTGCAGAAGTTGTCCTCGGTCCCAGGACCGATCCCCGTCGAACAAGGTCACCGACTCGCCTGTGCGCCTCCTGACAAAACGAGCCGGTGTGCTCAAGGCCCGTTGCGCCAGACTGAGGAGGCATGCCATCGCCGCCATGACGATGACGGGCGGCGTGATCGTCTCGGTCTGGGCCCAGTAGCCCACCAGGAGAGGGAAGGCCCCCCAGGCGAGCCCGAAGCCCAGGTCGGTGTGCAGGAACGGCCATTCCAGGGCATAGCCGACCGCAAGGAAGACGCCCGCGATCGCCCAAAGCAGGACCCAGGGCGAGACCACAAACGCCCCGACCACGGCGATCGCCATCGATGCGACCATGGCGCCGATGCCTATCGCCCACAACGCCCGGTCCGAGATGCGGGTCCCGAGTGGTCGGCTCTTCACCTCGTCGAGGGCGTGGGCCCCGACGCCGAGCCCGATGGCGAACGCGGCCAGGGTGCCGCCGAGGATGAACCAATCGAGCTCAGCAGCGAGGGCGGCTCCGATCGGGACATAAGAGAGATGCCACAACGTGTAGGGGACATGGAGGAGGGACACGAAGTCCCCGGTGATCGAGCCGGTGGGTGCGTAGAAGGCTGGCCGCCGATCGCTCACGAGTCTCCGACCTCGGTGTGCTCCGGTTTGTGCGCCCACATCACGAGACCCCCACCAAGGGAGAGGCGTTCGTACCGGACCCCGGTCAGACCGGCACTCTCCCAGATCGAGGCGAGCCGCTCTGGCGGATAGTTGTCGGCGAATTCCTCGATGCTCGGGCCGAGGAACCTTCCTACCTCGGGCCAGCCCTCTCCGGCGAGGAGCCCGGCGACGGGCAGCACGAGTCGGGTATAGAGCCACCACAACGGCCGCCAGATGCCCCGCGGCCGGCCGAACTCCACCATTCCGACCCGGCCACCGGGCTTCAGGAGCACGGGTGACCTCGGTCATGCAACCACCCACATCCCCGACGTAGCGGAGCAGATAGCCGAACGTGACGATGTCGAAGCGGGCATCGGGAAAGGGGAGCCACTCGGCGGACGCAAGCACGCCGGTTGCGCCCCGGGCGACGGCCGGCCCCAGCATCTGGGCACTCTGGTCGAGGGAAGTCACCGATGCCCCTCCCTCCTGGAGGCGCCGGGTGATCGAGCCGGTGCCGGCGGCGATGTCGAGCGCGACATCTCCCGGGCGCGGGGCGATCGCCTTCACCATGTGCGCCCGCCAGCGACCGTCCTGTCCCATGCTGAGGATCCGGGCCCAGCGCTCGTATCCGGGGGCGAGCGGGGCGAACAAAGCCCGTGCGATGCGAGTGGGAGTGGTGGTCACCTGCCGGACGGTACCGATCAGTGGGCGAGGCGGTCATACAACCCTGGTCGTATCCGGATCACAACCCCGGGCCGACGATCCGGGGGCCGGCGGTCCGTTTCGCATGTCCCTTCGTGGAATAGGGGAGAAATGGTCAACCGGATTCGTCTGTTCCTCGGGTTGGAGGCGGCGATATTCATCGTCGCTGCACTCATCCATTTCGAGGTCGTTCTCGATGGCTATTACGACCGGGAGGCTGGCATCGCGGAGAGCGTCATCGCGATCGTCCTCCTGGCCGGCCTGCTGACCAGCCTCCTGTGGCCCGCCGCCACCAGGCGGGCAGGCATCATCGCTCAGGGCTTCGCATTGGCCGGCACCTTCGTCGGCGTGACGCTCTCCTCACCGTGGGCCCACGGACCACTGCTCGACATCGTCATCCACCTCGTCATGGTCGTCGTGCTCGTGACCGGTCTGCACAGCACGGTTCGTGCGCACCCCGCACAGTTTCAGGGCGGGTCACAACGGGTATCTGACACGGCGAACAGGAGGTAGCCGTGCAAGCCATTCATCAAGTCATGACGAGGGATCCGCTGACCGTCGACGAGGGTGCCCCCGTCAGCGAGGCGGCGCGCATCATGCGTCAGGCCAACATCGGAGATGTCCTCGTCACCCGCCCCGACGGGAGCGTTTGTGGGATCGTGACCGATCGCGACCTTGCTTTGAACGTCGTCGCCGAAGGCAACGACCCGACTTCGATGGTGGTGCGCGACGTCTGCAATCACGCGGTCGAGTCCGTCGAATCAGCTGATCCGGTGGGCAAGGCAGTCAAGATGATGAGCGGTCGGGCCATCCGCCGACTCCCGGTGATCGATGACGGCCGCCTCGTCGGCATCGTCACGCTGGGCGACCTTGCGATGGAGCGCGACCCCGGGTCGGCGCTCGCCAGCATCAGCGAAGCCCCGCCCAACAACTGACTCCGGCTCCTTCGGACTTTCGGTTCAGCCGACCAGGGTCTTCTCGATCAAGTCGATGGCATGATCGAGGTGATCACGGGTCGTGCGCCGATTGAGAATGGCGAACCGGAGTACGAATCGATCGGCGATGGTGGTCGGTGAGAGATGGACCACTCGCTCCCGGTTGATCGTCTCCAAGGCGAGACGGCCGACGGCGTCGTCCTCGAATCGGAACGCCACCACCGAGAGATCGGGCTTCCAGGGCGTCTCGAGACCCTCGATGTCCAGCAGTCTCCGGTGGGCGTATTCGGCAAGGTCGAGGCTGGTGTCGAGTGCCTGACGGAAAGGGGCCACCCCGTGGAGATGGAGCGGGAGCCACATCTGCATGGCGCGGAACGGCCGGCTCAACTCCGGGCCGAGCGAGGCGATGTCCCTGATACCCGAATCGTGATCTTCCTCACGCAGATAGGCGCCGCGGCCCTGGTTGGCGTCGATCAGATGGGACTCGTCGCGCACCAGCAGGGCGCCAACCCCGAAGGGGACAGACAGGCCCTTGTGCGGATCGATTGCGATCGAGTCTGCCTGCTCGATCCCGGCCAGGGCGGCACGACCCCGCGTGGTCAACTGGAAGAAGCCGCCATAGGCGGCATCGACATGAAGCCAGAGCCCTCGTCGGCCACGACCCTGGCCAGGGCGGGAAGCGGGTCGACGGTCCCGGTGTCGGTGGTCCCGGCCGATCCGACGACGAGGAACGGGTCACGCCCGGCAGCCCGGTCTTCGGCGATGGCCGCCGAAAGGGCATCCGGGTCCATCCTCAGATCGCTGTCGATGCCGACTGCGCGGATCTGATCCTTTCTGAAGCCGGCGATGCGCGCCGCCTTCTCGATCGAGTGATGGGTGTGACGCGTCACGTAGATGACACCCTTGGTGAACTCGTCCCCGAGCCGGGCGGTGCGGGCCGCGACCACACCGGTCAGGTTGGCCATCGAGCCACCCGACACGATCAGGCCGGAAGCCGATTCACCCATGTCGAAGAGTGACGCCATCCATCGCACCATCCCGTGCTCGATGGCGCTCATGCCCGGTGCCGCACCCGAGACTCCGGTGTAGCGATTGAGCCCGGCAGCGAGGAACTCGGCCAATGCCGACGTGTAGAGGCCTGCGTTTGGGATGTAGGAGAGATGCCCGCCGGACGGGTGGAACACGCCGGAGCGTCCTGCTTCCTCGACCTCGGCCAGGATTGCGTCGAGGGAGCGCCCGTCGTCGGTCGGCGGGGCCATCAGACGCGCCGCCAGGTCGTCATCCAATTCGACGCCGGAGGCCGGCATCGTGTCGGCCCGGTCGAACCAGTCCTGGAGGACGCCGAGGACCCTCTCCGCCAACTCGGCGCGTTCCTGGTGCCCCGGCTCGAGGTTTCCCGACATCGGGTTCAAGGTAGCCCGGGATAGATGTCTTCGCCCACCCCGGATCGGCGCATATACGATCACGCGATCTACAGCTTGCAGACGATCTGATGTCAGGTTTCCTCTTCCCCCGGACTCCCAGCGGCCGCTCCTCTCTCATACCGTCTCCGCCCTGGCATTACTCGGGCGAGATGCTCACCGTCGAGTACCGCACCGACCCCGAGCGGGTGGCCGAGCTCCTCCCCGATGGAGTCGAGCTTGCCCCAGAGGATCCCGGCGCGGTGGCACTGATCTGGGCCGACTGGCAGAGCTGCGGCGACACATTCGAGGAGGTCCTCGACCCGGCGCGCTCCCAGTACAAGGAGTGCTTCGCCGTGGTCCGGTGCCAGTGGGCTGGGGAAACATGGAGCCGATGCGTCTTCATCTGGGTCGACAAGGATTTCGCGTTGGTGCGGGGCTATCACCAGGGCTACCCCAAGAAGCTGGGCAGCATCTGGATGACCCGCCCGATCACCGTGGGCAGCGCCGGGCCCAGGCTCGAGGCCGGCGGACGATTCGGCGCGACACTGGCGGCGGCGGACCGGCGCCTGGCCACGGCTCTGGTAACGCTCGAAGCGCCCGGACCCAGTCCCGGGTTCGTAAACGGGCAACAGATGCTCCACAATCGATGGTGGCCGGCGATCGAATCCGATGGCACGGAGTCACTCGACGAACTGGTGACCATGCAGGGCTATGACGGCGAGATCGGAGACGTCTGGAGTGGCTCAGCCGAGCTCGAGCTGCTCCCGTCACCCGCAGACGAGTTGTCGCTACTGGCGCCCTTGGAAGTCATCGCCGGCTACTACCACCGGGTTGGTGTTTCATGGAAAGGTGGCACGACACTGCGCCGCAAGGTGCCAATGGAGGTTGATGGTCAATGACAGCGATCCTCGATGAGCTCAAAGAACACGGGAAGACCGGTCTCTACATCGGTGGGTCTTGGTCCTCGGGCACCGGCGAGCTGCCCGTCGTCGACCCGGCCACCGAAGACGTGCTGGTCGATGTCGGCCTCGCCGAGGCCAGTCACGCTGCAGACGCGGTCGATGCGGCCGCCGACGCCCTGGGTCCCTGGTCGGCCACGGCGCCACGTGAGCGCGCCGAGATCCTCCGCCGCACCTTCGAGGCGATGCGCGAGCGCGAAGACACCCTGGCCGAGCTGATAGTCCTCGAGAATGGCAAGGCGTTTCCGGACGCTCTCGGCGAGGTGCGCTACGCCGCCGAGTTCTTCCGCTGGTTTTCCGAGGAGGCTTCCCGGATCGGAGGCGAGGTTCGACTCGCTCCGGCGGGGGACAAGAGGATCATGACGGTTCTCCAGCCGGTCGGGGTCAGCGTGATGATCACCCCGTGGAACTTCCCTGCGGCCATGGCGACGCGCAAGATAGGGCCCGCCCTCGCCGCCGGGTGCACCGCCATCGTCAAACCGGCCTCGGACACTCCTCTGACCACGCTCGCCGTTGTCCATCTCATGGAGGAGGCGGGGTTGCCGCCAGGCGTGGTGAACATCGTCGTCGCCCGCGGGTCGTCCGGTGTGATCGAGCAGATGCTGCATGACCCCAGGGTGCGCAAGCTGTCCTTCACCGGGTCGACCGAAGTCGGCCAAACGCTGCTCAAGGTCGCTGCAGACCAGGTGCTGAATGTGTCGATGGAGCTCGGCGGTAACGCACCATTCATCGTCTTCGAGGACGCCGATCTCGATGCGGCGCTGGAAGGGGCGATGGTGGCCAAGATGCGCAACGCCGGAGAGGCCTGCACCGCGGCCAACCGCTTCCTGGTCCATTCGTCGATCGCCGAGAAATTCACCTCCATGCTGGCCGGCGCCATGGGGGCGATGAAGGTCGGTCCGGGGATCGACCGGAACAACCAGGTTGGTCCCATGATCAACGAGCGATCGCGCGACGACATCGCCAAGATGGTCCAGGAGGCCGTCGACTCGGGAGCGGGTGTCGCCGTGGGGGCATCGGTGCCCGACCGCACGGGTTACTTCTACGAGCCCACGGTGTTGTCGGGTGTCTCCCCGGACGCCGCCATCCTCGACCAGGAGATCTTCGGGCCGGTGGCGCCGGTGGTCGGGTTCGACACCGACGATGAGGCCATCGCCATGGCCAACGACACGGTCCACGGCTTGATCGCCTATGTCTACACAGGCGATCTGGCCCGGGGTCTGCGGACGGCGGAGGCCCTCGAATCGGGGATGGTCGGGCTCAACCGCGGCCTCGTATCAGACCCGGCCGCCCCCTTCGGAGGCGTCAAGCAATCAGGTATCGGCCGCGAAGGCAGCCACGAGGGCATCGAGGAGTTCCTCGAGACCAAGTACATCGCCACCAGCTGGTAACGGTGTGTGTGCAGGGAGACACGTCAACGGTGCTTGATTGCACACGCTTTTGATCTAGCTAACAGTTCCCTGGCTGATCTGGATGGTCTTGAGGTCGGAGTGGAAATCGAGGGCGTAGTCGCCGCCCTCCCGTCCTATGCCCGAGATCCCGATCCCCCCGAAGGGAGCGGTCAGGTCACGGACCAGATAGGTGTTGACCCAGATCGTCCCGGCCCTGATACCCCGACCCACTCGCTCAGCGCGCTCCTCACTGCCGGTGTAGACGATTCCGGAGAGGCCATAAGAGGTCGAATTGGCCAGCACCACCGCCTCCTCCTCGTCGGCGAAGGTCTGGTAGGTGAGGACCGGGCCGAACACCTCGCGCTGGACGATCTCTGAGTCGTTGCCCAGTGGCTCGATCAGGGTCGGCTCGTACCAGAGCCCATCCTGTTTCCATCTCTCCCCACCCCGCAACACCCGGTCTCCATGCCGGCGTGCCCTTTCCACGAAACCCTCGACCCGGGCCAGATGGTCAGGGTGAATCAGAGGGCTGACTGTCGTCCGGGGGTCGCGGCTGTCGCCGAGGACATGGGCATCGGTATGCGCGTTGAACAACTCCAGGAAATCCGTGGACACGCTTTCCTCGACGAGGAGCCTGGTTCCGGCAAGGCAGGTCTGGCCTGAATCGTCGTACTGACCGGCGGCCTTCCGGGCGGCCGCCTCCAGGTCGGAATCGGCGAACACGACCAGGGGCCCTTTGCCTCCGAGCTCCGCCGTGAACGGGACGATGTTGCGTCCCGCCGCCACGCCGATGTGGCGCGCCGTCTCCGGCGACCCGGTGAAGGAGATGCGCCGCACACGGCGATCGGAGACCAGGGCCGCACCGACCTCCTCCCCGATGCCCTGCACGATGTTGAGCACTCCGGGTGGGAGCCCCGCCTCGGTCGCCAGGTCGGCCAGGACTGAGGCTGATAGTGGCGCCCATTCCGCCGGCTTGAGGATCACGGTGTTACCGGCGGCCAGCGCCGGGGCCAGCTTCCATGTCGACAGCAGCCAGGGGGCATTCCAGGGGGTGATGATCACGGCCGGTCCTGCCGGCATCCGCTCCACCTGGTTGTCGGTGCCTTTCGACGACCAGCGACGGCCCTGATAGGCGACGGCGAGATCCGCATAGTTGCGGAAGTTCTCCGCCCCGCGGTGGATGACCCGGGCCTCGAGGCTCTCGAGCAACATCGCCATGTCCACGCACTCGAGACGGGCCAGCATGCCGATGTTGGCGTCGATGAGATCGGCCAAACGATGGATCGGCTCGGCGCGCTGCTTTGGGGTGAGTGAGGCCCAGCCCGGGAAGGCCTCGACCGCGGCCGTGATCGCCTGATCGGCGGTCAGCGGGTCCCCACGGGCGATGTCGGCGAGTCGCCAGTCCCAATCGAGTGGCGAGCGCACTTCGAAAGTGGCCGGCGAAGACACGCGTTTGCCCGCGATGAAATGGTCGGGGGACACGGCCGTGTCGGAGATCTCGACTCTGGTGGAGGGCATGGGGATCGTTAGCTAGCTAAGAATATGCTGGCAGGAGCACATGCCGAGACCTCTCCATGACCACGACGAGGACGTCGTCCTCGAAGCCGAGCGCGATATCCGTTCCAGACTGGGAGACCGAGCCCTCGACTTCGAGGCAATGCTGGCCGTCTCCAACATCTATCGCGCCGCCAACGCTGTTCGCAACCGGATGGAGCGCGAGGTGCTGGGGCCTGCCGGCCTCTCGTGGGGCGGCTTCACCATCCTCTTCGTGCTCTGGGTCTGGGGCGAACGGGAGACGGGCCAGCTTGCCGACGACTGCGGGCTGGCCAAGGGGACGTTGAGTGGGATGCTCTCGACTCTGGAGAAGAGCGGGCTCGTCGAGAGGTCGCGTCATTCCGACGACGGGCGACGAGTGGTGGTGAGACTTCTCGATGGGGGTCTCGACACGATTGAACTCGGTTTTCCCCGAGTTCAACCGTTACGAGGCCAAGTTCATCGCAGACCTCGACCACGACGAGAGACGGGAACTCGCCATGCTCCTGCGCCGGGTCACGGCGACCGCCGATGGGGTTCCTCTCATCGCCGAGTGAGGCCCTGGCCCGGTACCATTCGTTAGGTTGCGAACGACCCGAGGAGGGACCATATGGGCGAGATCGTCGGCGCCGGCCTGATCAGCCATGCCCCCACCATCATGTTCGACGAGGCAACCCGCCTCGAGATCAACGACGGCAAGGAGATCAGCCTGGTGCCCGGTCTGACTCGCCTTCGCAACGAGGTGTTCGACAGCCTCCAGCCCGACACGATCGTGATAGTCGACTCACACTGGTTCTCCACCGTCGAGCACCTCCTGTCCGCACACGCTCGGCGGCAGGGCATATTCACTTCCTCCGAGCTGCCCAGGGGTATGGCCCAGATCCCCTACGACTATCCCGGTGACCCCGAGCTGGCCAAGCTCGCCGCCACATTGGGTGAGGAGTTGGGGACCCCTACCTATGCCTCCGTGGACGACCACCTTCCCGTCTATTACGCCACGATCAACCTCCTCCACTACTTGAGAAACGACGAGAACGTGGTTTCGGTGTCGGTGGTCCAGACCGGCGAGACGGATGATTTCATGACCATGGGCGAGGCGATCGGCGAGGCCATCGCCAGACTCGACCGGAGAGCGGTGGTGCTGGCGTCGGGGGGCATGAGCCATACCTTCTGGCCCCTGAAGCAGATCGCCAAGCACGAGGCGTCGGATCCGGTTCACATCATCACCCCCGAGGCGCGGGCGGCCGACGAAGAGAGGCTGGAGTGGATGCGGGCCGGTGATCACGCCCGAATCGTCGACACCATGGGCGAGTACTTCGCTCATTCACCGGAAGGCGCTTTCGGTCACTATCTGATGATGCTCGGCGCCATCGGGGGGCGTGAATGCACGGCACCAGGGGAGCTCTTCTCCGACTACGAGAACGCCACCGGCACAGGTCAGGTCCATGTCTGGTTCGACCGCCCAGAAGGCGGCTGGGTGAGCTGACATCGGAACCGGGTTGGCGCGTGCCAGAATCCCGGGAGTCGTGGACGAGCCCACACGAGACGATCTGGCAGGTGACCTGGAATATCTCGCGTCGTCCCTGGAGACTCTCCCTATCGCCGACATTCCCGAGAATGACAGGCTGATCGCCAGACGCGACTGGATCATCCGCACCATTCGCGATTACCTGATCCCTCGGATGGGGGATCCCACCGCTCCCCTCATCGTGGTCTTCGCCGGGCCGACCGGTGCCGGCAAGTCGACACTCCTCAACTCGGTGACCGGGGCCGCCCACACGCTGGCCGGCCCGCTCCGACCGACCACCAAAGACCCGTTGGTCTTGTCCTCGGAGACGAGGGCAGGCGACTATCAGCACATCGGCGGTGTCGTCTGCGACGTTGTCACCGGGCGCGCTCCGATCCTCGAGGAGTTGATCCTCGTCGACACGCCGGACATCGACTCGACGTCGGTGGAGCATCGGGCCATGGCGGAGACGATGATCGATAACGCCGACGTCGTGGTCTACGTCAGTTCCGCCCTTCGCTATGCCGACCTGGTGCCATGGGAGGTGCTGCGCAGGGCCGACTCGAGAGGCGTCCCCGTGATCCAGGTGATGAACCGGATCAGGGCGTCGTCAGGGGGCGCCCTCGTCGATTACTCGTCGAGACTTCAGAACGAAGGGCTGGAGTCGGACATCGTTGCTGTCCATGAGCATCACATCCGCCCGGGGGCGCAGACGATCCCACCTGCTGCCGTCCAGGACCTACGCGACCGGCTGGTGTCCGTCGTCGACGCACGGCGGGCGGGCGCAGCAGACGTGGTCCGTTCCGTATTCGACACGACAGTCGAGCAAACCCGCCAGGTCATCGACGATGCCACGGCTTTGCTCGACGAGACCGGCTTCACCGCCACCCATGTGAAGCAGTTGCTCGACGTCGATCTGGGACGGATCGGAATACGTCGTGAGAACGTGAAGGGGGCTGGGCTCGACCTGCGTCCTCTCGCCGACCTCGGTGGCCGCCGTTTTCGCACCAAGGGCATGATCCGTCGACGCTTGCCCTCGTCTGCCGAAGTCGCTCACAGCCTGACCCTGTTCGACGAATCGGTGATCGCTGCTGTCGACACCGACATACGACGCCAACTCCATGCCGGTGCCCTGATCCAAGGTGAGGAGCGAAAGCAAGTCCTATCCGACGCTCACCTCGCCACACGCACCGCCGTGGCCAGGTGGCGGAGCGAGATCGGAGCACTCCGCGCGGTGGCTGCCTCGATCGACCCTCCGCTGGTATCCCTGATCCTGGGGGGCTGCTGCTTCGACATGCCGGATGGGCGTGTCGAGGAAGTGGTCAGACTCTTGGCTCCGGCGATAGAACTGTCTGAATTTGCTCCCGATGTCGCGGCACGGCTCGTCGATCGTCTCGTCCCCGTCTATGCCGGGGCGGAGTACCGCGTCGTGTCCCGGATGACTCTCGCGGCCCTGTCGCGGCGGTCTATCGATCGAGTCAAGGCATCGAGGTGGGCCGTGATCGCGAGGTCGACTTTCGCCAATGCATGATGCGCTTGTTGGCCTTCTCGACAAGGTCGACACGGCTGTAGCGGAGTCGGCCGGGGCTCTCGATCGGACCGATGTGGAGTCGGTGGCCGCCCTTGCCCGCGACACCAGGATCAGGTTGTCCTATCCCGACTCCATCGTGGTGGTCGCGCTCGCAGGAGGCACCGGGTCAGGCAAGTCGAGCCTCGTCAATGCGATCGCCGGCGAAGAGGTGGCCCTGACCGGTGGCATCCGCCCGATGACATCCGAACCGCTGGCAATGGTCCCTGCCGAGGGAGCGGAGGCACTCGATGGGTTTCTGGACGAACTCGGGATCTCCGACCGTGTCGAGCACGACGGTCCATCGTGGCTGTGCCTGCTCGATCTCCCGGACAACGACAGCGTGGAATTGGATCATCGCCACCGGGTCGATGCCCTCCTTCCCCGGGTCGACATGGTGGCATGGGTCACCGATCCCGAGAAGTACCGCGACGCAGTGCTCCATCACCAATACATCTCGGAGATGTCCCGCTACCAGGAGCAGTTCCTCTTCGTCCTGAACCAGGTCGACCGGCTCGACCCTGAGGACGTAGGGGTCGTCGTCGACGACCTGGGCAGGGCACTGCGCGAGGACGGGATCCTCGAGCCAAAGGTCATAGCCACCGCGGCCAGCCCGGTGGCGGGGCCGCCCTACGGGGTGGATCTGCTGATCGACACGCTGGAGGCTGCGCTGGATCGTCGTCTGGCGGTGAATCGCAAGGCGCTCGCCGACCTCGCCAGCGCCTCGTCCCGGTTGGTGACGTCCTCTTCGATGGCCCATGCCGTCGACTTCGAGAAGCAATGGGCTGACGAGGTGGCATCGGCTTGCGACCTGGCGATCGCCGGCAGGGCGGCAGGCGGCGGGCACGATCTGGCGGAGTACGTGGCCCATCTCGCCACCGAGATGGGTGGTGAGACCGAGCATCGCCTGCAGGATCTCGCCATCGAGACTCATGCTGCCTTCCTCAGATGCGTCGCCACCCAGGACTCGACCACCGAGCCCGGGCGGTCGTGGCTGAGACGGAGACGAAGCGACACACGCGCCGGCGGGGAAAGGGACCGCGAGGATTTGATTGCCAGGGTCGACCTGGAGATCGGAGGGCCAATTCGTGACCTCCTTGGTGCAGAGAGGTCGCGCCCATGCCGCGATCACCGACCTCGCGTTGGCGCTGGGAGATATGGAGCGGAGGTCCGGCTAACTAGCCTCGGCCGGGATGAACGCGACCGCTGCGAACCCACCGCTGGTGACCGCGATCATCGTCGTATCCGGGGTCGTCCTCTATCTGATCCTGGCCGCCGCCGGCGCCAGATTCGTCGAGCGGGTTCGGCAACGGACCCCGGAATCGGCTGCTCGTGTGGCCACTCTCTGGGTGATGGTGAGGCGCGTGATCCTCATCGTGATCATCGTCCTGGTGGTCCTGATGGTGGTCGACGTCTGGGGCCTGAACATGGCTCCTTTCCTGGCTGTGAGCACCGCCATCGCCGCCGCACTCGGATTCGGTGCCCAGAACCTCGTCAGGGATGTCATCGCCGGCTTCTTCATCCTCGCCGAGGACCAGTACCGCATCGGAGACACAGTGACCATCGCAGCCACCACCGGCAAGGTCGAGGACATCCAGTTTCGTGTGACCGTGCTTCGTGACGGCGAGGGCAATGTCCACTACGTCCCGAACGGGCAGATCACGGTCTCATCCAACCTCACCAGCCTCTACGCATCGCCGTCTATCGACATCAGGGTCGGTTACCAGGCCGATGTCGACCGGGCGATGGAGGTGATGCTCGACGAGTTGGCGCGCATGTCTGCCGATCCCGCCTGGTCGGACATGATCACGAAGGAGCCGCAGATGCTCGGAGTGCAGGAATTGGCTGGTTCAGGCGTGCTGATCCGCGCCCGGCTCACCACGGTGGCAGAGCAGCGCTGGTCGGTGCAGCGGGAGGCACTGCGCCGGTTGAAGAACCGGTTCGCGGACGAGGAGATCGAAATCCTCTGAGACTCAATCGGGGACCGGTCGCGGCCCGGCCACGATCCGGAGCGAGCCCGGGACCCACTCCACGATCCCGCCGTCGACGAGGCCCAGAGACTCACCGTCGGCCTGGACGGCCACCGGTGGCTCGGCGGTGACCTCTATCCGCTTTACGTGGGGGACGACGTTCATCTCGGGGACAGTGCCGAGCTCGCCGTTGCGGAGCAGCTTCGTGACGATGGACGGGATGCGACGGCGTCGCAGCCTATTGATGATGAGCATGGTCATCGGATCGGGCCGCTCCGGCGACACCCGAAGCGGGATTGCCCCAAAGTAGGTGTAGACCTGGCGGAACTGGAGGAGGGCGGCGATGGTCATCTCCTCGTTGTCACCGTGCGTCACCCGAACGTGGGGTTTTCGGCGCGGGAAGTCCTTCAAGGCGACGCCAAGGGTGGTGCGGGCGTAGTGGAGTGATCCGAATCGGTATTTCCGGTAGGGATCTTTCTCCGCCTCGAGCACGACGGCGGCATCCAGTCCGAAACCGCAGGCAAAGACGGCGTGGTGCATGGTCTCGACCGAGCCCCGGGTCAGCATCATTCGCGCCGTCCCCATCGTGAGGGGCGGCTCCTCGCCTTCGACGATCAGACGGGCGGCTTTCACCGGCTTGGTCGGGACTCCGAGCAGCCGGGCTATGACATTCGTCGTCCCGACCGGGATGATGCCGAGTGCTGCATCGGTTTCGACCAGGCCTTGCGCGACATGGTGGACGATGCCGTCCCCACCCATCGCGACGACGACGCGAGCCCCATTCTCGACAGCCTGTGCAGTCTTGATCTCGGCATCGGCCGGGGTCTCGGGCCAAACGGCTTCGACCTTCGCGACGCGGCCCAGGACCGACATCACCGACCGATGGGCGCCACCTGTGAACTGGGAGGCCGAGGGATTCGCCACGACCACGATGTGGTCCATTGGCGTGGGAGCCTACAACCGATGGTCTTCGGGTTCGGTACCCTCCCGCCCCGTGACAGACTCCGGACCGAGGTTTTCGCTGGTGTCGGGCGAGGGTGACGGGGCCATGTTGGGGCTCGCCGCCGGCGACACCGCCGGAGGGCTATGGGAGCTGGGGTACAGCGCGATCACCGAGCAGGCGACCGTGATCGCCTATCAACTGATCGAGAGCGAGACTCTGGATCTCGATGCTGTGGTCACGGCGTTGCGAGAACTGGACGGGTCGGACGAGGAAGAGCCGGTGTATCGGGCCGAGAGCCCTCAGTTCCGGGCCTGGCTCGACCGGGCTGCGGCCGGGCGGCCGGTCCCCGAGGAAGATCCGTCTCTCGATGCGGCGCCGAGGGCGGTCCCGCTCGGTGTGACTCACCGGCGCCACCCGGACCGACTCCGTGACCAGGCTCTGGCGCTCGGCAGGCTCTTTCACGACGATCCGCAGTCGATCCTGAGCGGTGTGGTGGCGGCGGGAGCGGTTGCAGCCTCCTGCTTCGGACAATCCGGGCGCGATCTCATCACCGGGATTGTCGAGATCGCCGAGCCGGCCGCGGCCACTCTCGAGCCCGACCCTGTTTCTGGCGCCGAACCCGGTGATCTGGTCGAAGGGTTGCGGCGGATCGCCGGGCACGTCGGCGTCATCGACGGTGACGAGGCGCTGGGAATCATCATCGATGGAGGTGATCCGGCCCCTTGGGACCTGGTCAGGGCAGGTCTGCTCCTCTCGGCTCCGGTAGTGGACCGCTCGCATCTGCCGGTCGAGCAGGCGGCGAAGCTCGCTGGTAGCCCGTTGGCCGCCATGGTCGGCGGGATCGTCGGGGCCCGGGTGGGGATTCGTGCCTGGCCCTGGGCGTTCGCCAACGACACCTGGTTCGCCGAGATCGGAAGAAGGTTGGTGCGGGGGCCCAACGAGACCAGGGATCTACCTATCCCCTACGCAGTGGAGCACCACCTCATATCAGGGGAGCGTCAGGGGCTGTACTGACAATCGGCAGATCGGCCGAGGGCCAGACGCGTTCCGAGTCGTCCACTTGTCGCAACACCCACCAGCCGATGGCGATGAAGCCGATCAGGGCGCCCATCGCCACGCGGCGACCGAGCCCGATCACGTTCACGATCAAGGCCCATGTCAACGGTCCGAGAATGGTGGCGAATCGGCCCACGGTCGCGTAGAGCCCATAGAACTCACCGAGGTGTCGTGGTGGTGAGACCCGGGTCATGACCACCCGATCCGCGGTCCAGGTCGCTCCCAGAGCCACCCCTCCCAGCGGCCCGATGGCCCAGGCCAGGCCGGTCTCACCGGTCACCGCGGCGGCGATCCCGGCGCCGATGGCCACCATCCACAAAAGGAGCACGGCGCGCAGCACCTTCATCGGCCCGAACCTCTCAACCAGGCCGCCGGCAGCGAACGCGCCGACGATCGCGGCTGCAATTGCGACCCCGAGCAACCTGGTCGTGAACTGGCCGTCGAGGCCCAGCTCCTCGATGACGAAGATGGTGAGGAAGCCGCCGATCAGCGTGTTGATGGCATCGGTGTACAGGAAACGGCCGACCAGGAATCGGACTACGCCCTCGTAGGTGCCGGCCAGTCGCCATGAGGCGACCAACTTTCTCCCGATGTCCCGAAGGGCCGGCAAGGGTGCGTCGTCGTGTCCGCCCCGCTCGTCGATGAAGAAGAAGGCGGGTAGTGCGAGGACCAGGAAGGCCAGAGCAAGCACCAGAAACGTCGCGGAGTACGACCAGCCGAGCACATCGAGCGTCACAACGCCGATGCCGAGGCCTATGAACGAGCCGATATAGCCGACGCCCACGCCCAGCCCGGAGATGCGGCCACGGTTGGCCGGGGTGCTGACATCGACGAGGAGGGCGTCGTAGACGACCGCGCCGACATTGAAGGCGACAAGGGCCAAGCCGAGGAGGGCGAGCGAGAGGCCCGTCGGGCCTGACGCGAGGAGGGCGGTGGCGGCCACGCAGACGATGGTCGTCAACGCCAGGGTCGGCACCCTGGTGCCCCGGACGTCGCTGCGAGCCCCGGCCCACGGTGCCATGAATATCACCAGTGCCCCCGCACCGGCCTCGACGAGCGCGAGAGCGCTGTCTGGCTGGCCGACAGAGATGAGCCACTCCGGGAAGTAGCGGCCGATGACGCCGAGGGCGAAGATGGTGTTGGCCAGGTCGTAGAGGACCCAGGACCAAACGGACAACCGGCCCGGGGCCTCCCCGCGACCGGTCATGTCAGCGGATCATTTCAGAACGTGACGGCCACTGATATCAGCTCCTCACGCCCGAGCAACCCGGCGGCTGCCTGAAGCGCACGGGATGACTCGGAGAGCGGGAACTGATGCGAGACGAGATCATCGATTCGGGGATCGGTCTCGATCTGCTGAGCCGCCCACTGGTACCCGACCGTCGTAGCCCCCATTGCCCCTCTGATCGTGAGTTGCTTGGCTACGAGGACGTCGCTTATGAAATGGAAAGCCCGGTTGCCTTTGGTCGATGCCAGTATGACCCGTCCGCCGCTGCGGACCAGATCGAGTGCGGTGAAGAGCGCCTCCGGGTCGTCGGAGGTGACATCCACGACGATGTCCGGCCTCCTCCCGATCGCCTCGGCGATCGCACCCCCAACGTCTTCCTGCTCCGCGTCGATGGCCAGGTCGGCTCCAAGGCGCTTGGCCAGCTCGAGCCGGTCACGATCGTGGGACAGCCCGGTGACACCCACCCACCCTGCGCCGGCCGCCTTGGCGGCAATGAGACAGGCCAGCCCACGGGGGCCGGGGCCGAGGATGAGCACGTTCTCCCCGTTTTGGAGATTGGGCAGCTCTACCGCCCAGGTGTGGCCCGCCGCCAGAGGGTGGACAAACGTCGCGACTTCGGCGGGGACATCGTCGGTGAGAGGATGCAGCCGGGCCGCCGGGTCGATATAGAGGAACTCGGCGAGACCACCCCAAAGGCCAGGCGGCTCGATCGAGGGGATGAAGCCGTACGAATTGGAAGGCCGGCGGCGGACGCAGGTCGCCAGGTTGAGCTTGCAACGATGACACTCCCCGCAATGGATCCTGGGCTCCACCACGACCCGGGTCCCTACCGGGAACGGTATGGACGGCCCACCTCGGGCAATCCTCCCCACTACCTCGTGCCCGGGTATCAAGGGGTAGACGACATCCTTGGCCTCGCCCTTCCACACCTGCACGTCTGCCCCAGAGATTCCGGTGGCCTCGACTGCAAGCCAGCCCCCATCGAGGCCGGGTCTGGCCGGCAACTCGGTGAGCGAGAAGTGACGAGGCTCAACGAGCATCATGGCCCGCGCAGTCGTGCCTTCCATCGCCGGCGAGTGTAAACCCGGTTCAGCTGACGCCCGTCAACCGGCCAGGAGACGGCCGATTCGCTCCATTCCCTGTTCGATCTCGGCCTCCCCGGTGGCGTATGACAGTCGCAGGTATCCGGGAGTGCCGAACGATTCGCCTGGGACCAGCGCGACTCCAGCTTCTTCGAGGATGACCGTGGCCAGCTCCGAGGTGGAGGCCCATCGTCCCTTCATCGCGCCGGTCACGTCCGGGAAGACATAGAACGCCCCCTGGGGCTCGACGCATCTGACCCCCGGGATGTCGCTGACCAGGGAGAACATCAGCTTGCGTCTGCTGTCGAACGCCTGCCGCATCTCGTCCACGGTGTCCTGGGGCCCGCGCAGAGCAGCCATGGCGGCATGTTGGGCGACGTTGTCGACGTTGCCCGTGGCGTGAGATTGATGGCTGTTGGCAGCGTCGATTATGTCGGTTGGTCCAACCATCCAACCTACCCGCCAGCCGGTCATCGAGTATGACTTGGCCACCCCGTTGATCAGCACCCAGTTGTCGAAACGCGGGGTCACGGCGGCTATCGAGGGGGCGACGTCGGTGAAGTAGGTGAGACGCTGGTAGATCTCGTCGGCGAGCACCCAGATATCGTTGGCCTTGGCCCACTCCCCGATGGCGCGTGCCTCCTCTTCTGTGTACACCGCACCGGTCGGATTGGAGGGCGAGACAAAGACGAGCAGCCGTGTTCGGTCTGTCCGCGCCTTCTCGAGGCTGGCCACATCGACCTTGAACTCGTCCTCGATCCTCGTTGGGACCGAGACGGTGACCCCGCCGGCCAGGTCGATGCCAGCCGGGTAGGTGACCCAATGAGGCGACGGAAGGAGTACCTCGTCACCCGGGTCGAGAAGGGCGGCGAATGCCTGGAACACCGCCTGCTTGGCCCCGTTGGTGACCATCACCTCGGACCAGTCGACCCCGACTCCCGAATAGCGTCCGACGTCCTCGGCAATTGCCTCGCGCAGCGGCCGGAGGCCCGCCGAGGCCGTGTATTTGTGGTTTTCGGGGTCGTAACAGGCGCGTGCCGCCGCGGCCACGACGTGTTCCGGGGTGGCGAAATCGGGCTCACCTGCCCCGAAGCTGATCACGTCGAGGCCCTCGGCACGCAGCTCTCTGGCTCGTGCACTGATGCCGAGGGTGGCTGAAGGGGGGATGCTGGCGAGACGGTCTGAGGCGCGTTTCATCGTTCAGTAGAGGGTGATGGGGTCCGGGTTGATCTCTCGGGCGCGATCAGCCGTCGAGCTTGTCCGTGACATCGTCCACGGCATTGTCGACTGCGTCCGCCCCGCTGGCGGCGGCGTCCTGGGCCGTGTCTGCGGCGTCGGAGGCCTTGTCCTGGGCGCTGTCGACGGCGTCGGCGGCCTTGTCCACGGTGTCCTCGGCGAAGTCTTTGGACTTCTCGACATACGGTTCGGCTTCGTCGATGAGCTCAGAGCCTTGATCCACGGCCTGGTCGGCGAGGTCCGCACTCTCTTCCTCCGCAGTCCCGAACCATCCTTTGATGGTATCCATCAGTCCCATTCATTTCCCTTCTGGAGCCAGGAGCCAATCGTAGGTGACGGGAGCGAGGCGCCGGTGCGACTTACCGGCTATCTGACGAAGGCAGGATCTGACGGGTCACCTTCGGCGAGCCAGATCACCACGTCGTTGTCACCGGGATGGAGGAGATCGGGCGGGACCATCACCTCGAATCGGGCGGTGCGCCCATCCGGCTCGAAGACCCGGGTCACTCGCCCTGACCACGCCGTCGACCGACGCCACCAGGATTTCCTGGCCGTTCGCCTCCCGATCGAGAGTCAAGGTCCCGGAGAGGAACACAGGAAGGAGGTCCGGGTCGGGGGGGACGTCGTCCAACAAATCCTGCTGTCGAACGGTCACCATCACCTCTTCCTTGTCCTCGGCGACCGGGGCATCGGGCATCGGGCGGCCCAGCCACTCCTGCCATCCCGGCGGGGTGAGCCGCCAGGGGTTTCCTCCGGGGAACCAGGTCTCCTTGAGGGCCGCGGCGGCCAGCTTCTCCTGGCCACCGACTCCAATCGTGACCGGCCCTTCCCGACCGACCATGATCGATTCGGTTCGCCCGGCCCGTTCGGGGTCGAGCAGCGAAACACCCTCCATGGTCCACGGGACGTCGGTTTGGGTTACATCGCCGATGGTGGGGAGCAGATCCACGGTCTCGGCCCTCACGTCGTCGATGGTCCCTGGCTCGACTCCGGCTTGGCCGGTGGGATATTTCACGAACATCGGGATCGCAGCGATGGTGCCGATCGTGTCCTCGGTGATCAGACGCTGATTGTCCACGCCGGGTCCGATGGTGATCCCGTGGTCGGCCACCACCATGACGAGGGCCTCGTCGTAAATACCTTCTTCGCGCAGACGGTCCATCACCGAGCCGACGACAGAGTCCGCATACTGAGTCTGGAGGATGTGCCGCTGGTAACCCTGTCCCACCAGCCAGGTGTCGTTGGTCCAGCCCATCCCTTCGCCGCCGGGCGAGCTGCCCGCGCCGGTCCGGTGGCCATCGGCGGTCACCTCCCACGGGTGGTGCGGATAGAGGAAGTGGCCGAAGCGGAGCGCAGGCTCCGCGCCATCGAACTGGAACGTATCGAGGAGTCGATCCACTTCGAGCCTTCGATCGTCGTCGACGTTGGCCAGGAAGCGGTCGATGATGTCGAAGTCCGAGCGCTCGCCGGTGGTGAAATTGCCCCAGGTCTGGTCGATCGGCGGAAGGTCATCCGACACCTCGCGCGGTGTCGTGAGATGCCCGTACACGACCGCGATATCGACACCGAGCCCTGTCCATCGCTCGGGCCAGGGGGCGATCCGCCTGCTCGAGTTGCTGCATGCGAAGTCCGGGCAGAGGTTGGTGACGGTCTCCACCGCGGCGATGTCGTAGGCGTCCGAAAACAGGGTGAACAGGTTGAGCGGGTGGTCCGAGGAGATGGGAATGCTCCCTTCGTCCGCGCCGACGCCGCTGAGAATGCTGGGCAGGGCTTCTTCGGTCTGCTGCCTGACCCCGACGGCGTTCCGGTACCAAATGCCGTCACCGGCCAACTCGGCGAGATTGGGGAAGAGGTCGTTCAGGAGGTTGCCCTGCGAATCGATCAAAGTGGCGACCGGGAACTCATCGAATACCAGCAGGACGATGGGCACCGGGTTCTGGATCTCACCGGTCTCGGGCAGATCGCCGGATCGGGCCAGCGCCACATCGCCGGACGGGGTCATGAAGAGGAACCATGCGGCAAAGATGGGCACGGCCCAGGCCGCGTAGACGGTCCCGGTCTGCACGACCGGAAAGGCGAGGAATACGCAGCCAAACAGGATCCCGGCACCGGCCACCGCCGCCCCGAAGAGAAGCGTGGAGGTGTCGCTCCCGAACAGAGCGACCCAGGCATTGGCGACGAAGAGGGAGAAGAGCGCCCCGATGACGATGGCGTGCCCTATCCCCGCCGTGCGGGGCCCGATCCAGCGGAGGGCGAGGACCGGGAGCGACAGGAGGGCGGGCAACAGGAGCAGCAGGGCCGGGAAGAGGACGACATCGATCGCGGTGAAGCCACGGGCGATGAAGAACTCCGGATTTCTCCCGAGGAGGTCGAGCACGGGCTGAGCCAGGGCGAATGCACCCACCGCCGCCAACGACAACGGCACCGTCAACCAGGGTGACGAGCCCAGCCGTCCCGGCTTCATCGCGGCTCGAGTGCGAAAAGAATCCTCGTACCCGAGGAGAGACCGCTCTCGTCAACGGTGACAAACGACTCGTCGAGTATTGCCCGGAACTCCGACTCCTCGCCTCCTGGATGAAGCTCGTGAGGAAGTTTGTTACCCACGAGCTTGATCACCATCTCGTCCGAAGGTGAGACGAACTCGACGACCACGGGGCACCGGAACGACGCCAGCCATCGCACGACCTCGCGAGGAGGGATGCTCGCTCCGTAGATCAGGTGATGGATCACCCCGTAGGCGATGATCAGGTCGGGGCGGGCGCGCTCCATCAACGAGGCTCGCTCCTCTCCAGCCCAGCCCTGGGAAGGTGATGGGTTGGCCAATTCGGTGAGGGCGACGGCGACCCCGGTGCCGGCACTGCTCCGGTAGACCTCGTCCAGCACTGGCTCGTAGCTGTCGATGGCGATTGCCAGAGCACCGCTCTCCGCCGCGATGCGGGAGAAATGGCCGTCGTTGGCCCCCAGGTCCACCACCCGCCCTGGCACGAACTTCTTCAGAGCCCTGTCGAGAAACTCACCCTTCGAGGTCCGGTCGCGGGTGACGTGGCTGCACTCCACGTAGGTCGACCATCCCTGCTCGTCTTCGTCCCATTCGAGGGAGCCGACCAGAGAGCGCAGCTTTCGCACGTTGGCCAGGATCAGATCGGCGGTGAAGCCGGCCTCGCTCAACTCCTGACGGACGGAGCGATCGGCCATCTTGGACTCCATGCGGGCCTGGAGCCGGACATGGAGCATCGCGCTGGTGTTGAAACGTTTCCGGCCGGCGAGGAGTTTCGACATCTGGGCGGGGGTCAGGCCTTCGATGTCTCCGCGCAGCCATGGCTGGAAGGGGACGCCGACCCAGGCTCGAAGCATCAGCGGGAACAGAAACTGACGGGTGAACTGCCGATAGCCGATCCAGGGCTCGCCCTGGCGATAGGTCTCGAACGAGCCGATGTCGATGAATCTCGGCCGCCCATCGACGAACTGGATGTTGTAGGGCGTGGCGTCCTTGATGGTCAGTCCGGCCGAAAGTGCTCCCTCGAGCAGATCCAGCTGGAGGAGGGCGGCATCGCGCAGCATCGAGAAGGTCCACTCGTACGGGTAGGTGATGAGGTCGAGCCGGGGATGTGCCAGGGCACCGGCGCTGCCATCAGGTGGGTCGACCTCCACCGATTCGATCAGCCGGCCGTCGGCCACCGCGGTGCGGAAGAACTCCGTCGCGGAGAGTGCGCGCCAACCTTCGAGCCCTCGCTCGTCGAGGAGACGCATCACTTTGTCGCCGTCGATGACGACGCGGGAGGCCGGATCGCGGAACGACCCGGGGTCGGGCGTGCTCATGCAGGGACGTCAGGACTCGGCGGGCAATGCCGCGTCGCCAGCGTTCTCCTCGTCAACGTCCTGCTCGGAACCGGGATCGACCTTCCCGAGGCCACGTCTGGCGCGATAGGCCTTGTAGGCGACACCGATACCGGTGAGACCCCCGATGACCGCCTGCAAGATCAGGCTGCCTGAGCCCGGGTCCAGATAACCAAAGATCATTCTTCAACTCCTATGAGAGCACAGGTTGCCTGTGCCGGGCCATTGTTATCCAGATCGGGAATCAAGCAAACCAATCTGACATGTCTGGTTCACCGGGATGTGGTGGCCCGTTCGCATCAGGGACCGTAACGATGTCGCTCCACAACCGTTCCCGAGTCGTCGAGCACCAGGACCAGAGTCCCGGCGGGCCTGCTCAAGCGTCCCGCAATCTCCGCAGCTCCTCTTTGTCGTCACGCCGTCGTCGCCGCCTCCGGCGATAGCTGACACCGATGAGCTCGGTGAGCAGGATCACGGCGCCGATGGTGATGAGGATCACGATGGCCAGCGGGTGCTCTCCCTCCATCCAGAGGAACTTGACCGGCACGGGATCGGTGTTCTGGACAGCGAAGACGATGACGAGTGCGATTCCGAAGAAAGCGAGGATCGCCCCCCATGCGATGCCGGTGGATTCCGAGCGGCGGCCCGGCGCCTCGTGCTCCTCGGGCTCGGCCGGAAGGTCTCGCTCGACTTCGAACGGGTCCTGATGCTCATCGGTCATCGGTCGATCCTAAGTCACCGTCGCCGGGGTTCGCAGGGCCTCTCGATTGCGTCGGCCCTTGTCGATGTCGACCGACCGGAACAGGATGCCCCCCGCAACGAAGAAGACGGCGATCGAGAGAATCGCCAGCCGGGCCGAGCCGGTCACCTGGCGGACGAAGGCAAACATCCAGGGCCCCCAGATGGCGCTGAACTTGGAGAACACCGAGTAGAAGCCATAGAACTCGGCCGATTGCTCCTCGGGGATCATCGACCCATACAGACTCCTCGACAATGCCTGGGTGCCGCCGAGGACGAAGCCGATCACCACAGCGAGAGCAAGGAAGGGCGCCGCCTCGCCGGTCGGAAGGAAGAAGGCGGCAAGTGTCACCGCCGACCAAACCGCGATGCTGGCCAGAAGGGCGGGCTTGGTGCCGACCCTGTCGGCGAGACGTCCGAAGCCCATCGCGCCGAAGAAGGCGATGAACTGCACGATGAGCACCCCGACGATCACGATTGTGATGCCGAGCTCCAGTGTCTCGGTGGCGTAGATCGCCGCCAGCGCGATCGTGGTCTGCACCCCGTCGTTGAACAGCATGAAGGCGATGATGAACACGAGCAGCGGCCGGTTGTGGACCACCTTCTTCAGCGTGGCAAAAGTACGACTGAACCCGAACCGGGTGTATGCCCGCCAAGTTGGCGTCACACCACCGGGGAGCTCCTGGGCCCTACCGACCCGGGGCAGGTTCTTGAAGGCTGCCACCGCGAATCCCAGCCACCAGAGCCCGGCCGAGCCGATGGCGATCCGGGTGGCCAGGGCGGTGTCGATCGGGATGAGGCCGTCGCTGAGCTGGATCAGCGCCAGGGAGAGGAGGAGATGGAGCCCACCACCGAGGTACCCCCAGGCGAACCCCCGCGAGCTGACCATGTCGATGGTGTCGTCGGTGGTGAGGTCGGGGAGAAAGGCGTCGTAGAAGACGTTGCCGCCGACGAACCCGAGGTGGGCGAGGAGGAAGAGACCGAGTGTGAGCAGCACATCGCCGGTGGCGGCGAAGAACAGGAGTGAGGTGAAGATGGCTCCCCACGTGGCGAACACCACGAGAAAACGCCGCTTCGATCCCGAGAAATCGGCGATGGCCCCGAGCACCGGTGTCGCCAGGAACATGATCAGAGGCCCCGCTCCGACGGCGAGGGCCCAGAGGTCCTGACCGGTCCAGTTGCGACCGAGGAGATCGAAGCCGCCGTCGCCGACGACCTCGGCGGCGAAATAGGCGGGAAGCACGGCGGCCAGGATCGTGGTGGCATAGGCCGAGTTGGCCCAGTCATAGGTGATCCAGGCCCGAATGCTGCCCGGATCGTTCTGGTGCTCGGCGGCCACGATTATCGGAACATATACCTAGCGTGTCCAGCATGCGGGGCCGTCTTATCCCCCTCTTTTGCATGTTGGCCGCCTGCACCGCCGCGCCTGAGCCGGCGCCGACCACCTCGACGGTCCCACCCGTCACGACGTTGTCGACGAGCGCTGAAACCACCGTCCCTGAGACCACATCGACGTCCGTCCCGGCAGAAGCCACGACCGGTGCTGCGGCCACCACCTCGACCCTCGCCCTGGACGAGACGGTCCTCGCCTATCAGCCCGTCGCCGATCTCGATTTCCCCGTCCAGCTCACCGCCCGGCCCGGGGAGCCACAGTCGTACGTCATCACGAAGAATGGTCTGGTGTGGCTCTACGACGGCGCTTCGGTGCTGGATCAACCCGTTCTCGACATCAGTGACAGGGTTCTCAACGAAGGGGAGCAGGGTCTCCTCTCGATCGCGCTTCACCCCACAGATCCGGCACGGTTCTATCTCCACTATTCGGATACCTCGGGCGACACCGTCGTCTCCGAGTTCGCTCTCCCCGCACCGGACCAGGGCGATCCCGACAGCGAACGGGTGCTGCTCCAGGTCGACCAGCCCGCCGCCAACCACAACGGCGGGATGCTCCAGTTCGCCCCGGACGGCGCCCTGCTTCTCGGGCTCGGCGATGGTGGTGGTGCCGGGGACCGGTTCGGCAACGGCCAGAACCCGGACACGCTCCTCGGCGGGTTGGTGAGCATCGACGTCGAGGGTGCCGACCCGAACCCGACCAAGTACGCCATGGGCCTGCGCAACCCGTGGCGTTTCTGGATCGACGGTGAGACCATCTACATCGCCGATGTCGGCCAAAACGCCTACGAGGAGGTCTCAGTCGTCCCCTTGCAGCCTGGCCACAACTTCGGCTGGCCGGTTGTCGAAGGACTGCACTGCTTCACGGACGCCGGCTGTGATGGGACCGGGATGGTGACACCCGTGCTCGAGGTCGAGCATGGCGACGCAGGCACCTGCTCCATCACGGGTGGGCCCGTCTACCGCGGAGTGTCTCTTCCCCAGTTGGTCGGTCACTACTTCTATTCCGACTATTGCGGCGGGTACTTGCGCAGCCTGCTCGTCGCCGACGGGGTCGCTACCGATTTGAGGTATTGGACCGACCAAGTCGGCCACGCCGGCGCGGTGACGGGTTTCGGCGTCGATGGGGCGGGCGAGATGTATGTCACGACGACCAACCAGTTGCTGAAGGTGGTTGCGGGAGGCTGACCCGGGACCGATAGTCTCGGCGCCATGTCGACGCTCTTCACACGCATCATCGAGGGGGAGATACCCGGCACTTTTGTGTGGCGAGATGATCAATGCGTGGCCTTTCTCTCCATCAACCCGTTGCGAAAGGGGCACACCCTCGTGGTGCCGAAGATGGAGATCGACCATTGGATCGATTGCCCGCCCGAGCTGTCGAATCACTTGTTCACCGTCGCCGGTCACATCGGCAACGCGCTCCAGAACGTCTTTCAACCCACACGGGTCGGTCTGATGATTGCCGGTCTGGAGGTTCCCCACATGCATGTCCACGTGGTCCCGATGGACGGCATGCACGACCTCGATTTCTCCAATGCGGCCACTTCGGTCGACCGTGAAGACCTCGAAGACGCCGCCACGGCGATACGCCGGGAGCTCGAGGCGATGGGTCTGTCCGGGGCCAGCGGCTAGGTGGAGGTAATCCTCGGGGGCATCAGCTCCCTCCTCTACGGAGTTGCCGATTTCCTGGGCGGAGAGGGAGCCAAGCGCGCCCCAGCCGCGGCCATCGTCCTTTGGGCTGGGGTCATCAGCTTCCCCATGATCCTCGTGGTCGCGCTGATCGTCGGTGGCGACGCAGGCCCACCGGACCTCCTGCTCGGAGCAGCAGCCGGGGTCGCCGGCGCGTTGGGCCTTGTCTCGCTGTTCGCCGGGCTCAGCCGGGGCAACGCCGCTGCCGTCGCGCCAACCGCTGCCGCCGTCGCCGCCGTGCTCCCCGTGATCGTGGCTGTCGTCGATGGCGAGCGGCCCAGTGCGCTGGCCTGGGTCGGAGTGGCGGTAGCGGTCCCGGCGATCGTCCTCAGCTCATGGGTGGCGGACCCGGGCGAGACGTCGAGGGGCAGATTCGGATACGGGCTGGCCGCCGGGCTCGGGTTCGGTGGTTTCACCTCGATCATCGGGTTCACCGATCCTGAGTCGAATCTGCTCCCGCTCATCACCTCTCGGGCCTCGACGATGCTGGCCGTCTTGCTGCTCGCTGGCCTCGGAGTCTGGAAGCTGGTGGGGTTTGGCTCGGTGCCCCGGCGCGTGGTCCTGGGAAATGCCGTCCTCGACGTGAGCGGCAACGTTGCCTTACTGCTCGCCGTGCGAGCCGGCTCCCTGGCGCTCGCCGCGGTCGCCGCCTCCTTCTACCCGGCAGTCACGGTGCTGCTCGCCCGCCTGGTGAACGCCGAGCATCTCCGAACGAGGCAGATCGTCGGGCTCGGGCTCACCATCATGGCGATGGCGGCCATCGCCCTCGGCTGAGCGAGATCAGCCCCGGACCACCAGCCAGGTGCCGCCGATCACCAGGGCCACGCCCACAACACGAATGGCGTCCAGAGGGCGCCCGTCCCCAAACCAGCCGAAATGCTCGATCAGGGCGCCGAGGATGAGGGTGGCGGCGGTGAACAAGCGTCAGCCCCGCTCCGAGCCCGAGATTGGCCACGCTGACGCCAAGTGACGCGACCACGACCAGCCCCATGAGACCGGCGCCGAACACCCACCACGGCAATTCCCTCAGCTCCGACACCCGGCTTCCCTGAAAGACCAGCATGAGAATCGTCACGGCCAGACCGCCTCCGGCATAGGTGACGAAGGTGGAGGCGAGGGTTCCCACCCTCTCCTCCATCACACCGAGGAATTGTGACTGAAGCGCCCCGGCCAGGCCGCCAAGCACCGCGATCACCACCACGACGATCAAGCTCATCCTCACCCAGGATGGTCGGTCGCTTCTCGGATATGGGGGAAAGTCCCTCCTCCCTAGGATCCCGGCCATAGCCGAGTCACCCGTCCGAGCACGGCCGTTCCGCCCCGCCGTGGCCACACTTCTCTTTCTGAAGCTGGTGGCCAACATCGGCTTCCGCTTCGTGTATCCCTTCCTGCCGGCCATCGCCCGAGGGCTGGGGATCGACCTCACCCAGGCCGGCGCTCTCGTTTCGGTGCGCTGGGCCGGTGCCTTGACGACGCCCGCCGTCATGTCCTTCTCGGGGAGCCGGGGCCGAAGCCGTCGCCTCATGGTCGCAGGGTTGGCCCTCTTCTCTATCGGTTCGATCGTCACCGCATGGACCGGCGTCTATGCCGGGGCGGTGATCGGCTTTGCCCTGCTCGGCCTGGCCAAACCGATGATCGACGTCAGCTCCCAGGTGTACGTGTCGGAGCGCGTGGCCTACGAGGAGCGCGCCCGGTATCTCGGGATCCTGGAGATCGCATGGGCCGGTGGGCTGCTGATCGGCGCGCCTCTGGCCGGGTGGCTGATCGACAACTGGAGCTGGGAGGCCCCGTTCTGGGTGGTGGGGTCCCTCGGAATGCTCGGCATCGGGCTGGCCTTGTTCTTCCTGGAACGGCGTGACAACCCGGTACTCAGCGCCATGGCGGCAGACAGCCCCGGTCGTCAGGTGATCCTGGTCCTGTTGACTGTTGGACTCTTCGCCTTCACCCATGAGTCGCTATTGGTCGTGATCGGGGGATGGCTCGAGGGCAGCTTCGGGTTGAGTCTCATCGCGCTCGGTGGCGTCGGCACTCTCATCGGAGTTTCCGAGCTGGCCGGCGAGGTATCGATGGCCGCCTTCACCGATCGCATCGGGAAGCGGAACTCGCTTGCCCTCGGGCTGGCCGTCGCCGCGGTGGCGCTTCTGGTGCTCTCGATGATCTCCGAGCAGTTGCTACCGGCGATGGCGGTGCTCATGGTCGTGAGTGTCGCCATCGAGTTCGGGATCATCTCGGCCATCCCCTTGACCACCGAGCTACGGCCGCGAGCCCGAGCGCGCCTCCTCTCATTGCTCATCGTCGCCAGCGCGCTGGGGCGGATCGTCGGGGACCTCGTCGCCCCGCGAGTGTTCGCTGCCGGCGGTATGCAGTCGGTCACTGTGATGGCGGCCACAGTGGCGCTAGCCGCACTGATCGTGGTTCTCACAGGTGTGCGAGAGGTCGGGGCCGGCTCCGGGGATCAGGAGGATCCGGCGGCGATCGCCTCGTAGCGGCGGATCGTGGATTCGAGATAGGCAAGGGCGGCATCGAACCCCTCCCGGGCCTGATTGGTCGTGTAGGACAGCACCCTGGCCAGCCAGAGACGAAAGGCCAGCGACTCCCACGCCGGATCTCCGAGAGCGAAGCCCTCCATCAGGAAACCGTGCGCCACGTGCCAGAGGTCGGCGTCCATGAGCTCGAATCTCGGCCGGGTCGGATTGTCGAGGAGGAGACCGAACAGGTCCTCGGGCAGGCTCTTGGCGAGATGCACCTCGTCGGGGCTCCATCCGGCCTCGAGCAGTCGGATCGTGCCCTCCACGTCATATGCCACGATCTGTTTCAAATCCTCCGGGACCGGGGCGGGCGGGTCGGTGGCGTGTCGGGCGCCAGGCCCGGGGCCGGGGCGGCCCGACAGTGAAGCAGCCGCATCCAGGCACTCGATCAGCATCTCCCGCAGTTCGTCGAGGGACCCATACAGGGCGTGCCTCTTCCCGTCGGCAACGTGGTGCTCGTAGAAGCCGAGGTCCATCACCGAGGTGGCATAGGTCAACACGGTGTCTATCCCCCAGTCGGAACGACTTCGCACCAAATCCGAGTCGGCCAGGGTCTCAACCGCTCGCCGGGTGAGCAGGACCTCACCGCCGAGGGGCTGGTCGAGCCTGGGGAGGAAGGTTCCCGGGAACAGGCGGGCCAGGGCGGGTCTGGTGATCATCCAGGTGATCATTGCGTCGGTCGCTGCCCGGGGGAACCGGTGTCTCACCACGCCGAAGCCGCGGTCGGCCGCGGCCTCGGCCCCGTCGATCCATGACGCGTCGAAGTTGGTGATGTCGGCGTCGTAGAAATGGACCCGATCCCGGCCCTGCCCGGCGGCGAGGGCCAAGGCAGTATTCATGGCGTCGCCCTTGCCCGACCGGTAACTGCCCAGCCGCTCCTGCATGATCACCTCGACCGGCTTGGCATGGGCGCGGGACACTTCCATCGCCATGGTTCGCACCGCTGTCTCCGCATCGCCTACCCCCGGTGCCACGGCCCATACCTCGTCGACGGCGGGGTGAGCCGCTGCGATGGCCAGGTTGGAGGCGACCAGGGACGGCTCCTCCGATTTGAAGGGGAACACCGCCAGGCTCACCCGGCGAGCCTAGGTGGCCCTCAATCTGTCCCTCCCCGGGTCTACGCTCGGCTGGATGGAGGAGATGGTCGGTCGCGTGCTGGGGACTGTCGACGCCACACCACTCGAATTCTGGGTCGGAGTTGCCGAAGGCGAGTACCTGGAGCTGGACGATGTCGTCGCCCTCGAGCGCGTGCTTCCCACCGGCGAGCTGGTGAAGATCTTCGGGACCATCAGCCAGGTGCGGGCCCGGCACGAGGGGGCCCGATTCGACTCCGACGTCTTCCTGATCGAGGACGGGGTACTGCCGGCCGAGGTCATGGAGGCGGCACAAGTCACTGCGACCCGGATCGAGCCCGAGATCTTCGTCCCCCCACGACCCGGGCAGCCGGTGCGCAGGGCCCATGGCAAGGAGCGCGACCAGGCCCTGTTCTTCGATCGGATGGATCGCAGGTTCCCGGTCGGAGCCTCCCGCAACGGGGAGCCCCTCTACGCCAACTTCGAGTTCATCAACGGGCAGCGAGGCGCCCACGTCAACATCTCCGGCGTCTCCGGTGTCGCCACGAAGACCAGCTACGCCACCTTTCTCCTCCACTCGCTGTTCACGTCCGGGGTGCTGGGCGCCGCGGCGGTCAATACCCGAGCGCTGATCTTCAACGTGAAGGGGGAAGACCTCCTCCATCTCGACCGGCGCAACACCAGCCTCGACGAGGACGCCGAACGTCTCTATCGGGCCTTGGAGTTGCCGGCGCAGCCTTTCGGTTCGGTCGGACTGTTCGCTCCGCCCCGGCCCGGGTCCGATCGGGCGGTGGCCGATGTGAGCAGCCGCTCCGACCTGACGTCGTTCTTCTGGACCCTGGCCGAGTTCTGCCACGAGGACTTGATGGTCTTCCTATTCGCCGACGCCGAGGACGAGCGTGCGCAATACACGATGGTGGTCTACAACGTCATGGCTCAGCTCCGGCATGCCGAACCTGGCGACGGAGGCTCGGTCCGCATCGAAGGGGACACCGTGCGGACCTTCCGGGACCTCGTCGACCTGGTGACGCGGAAGGTCCAGGAAGAGGAATCCCGGAACGATTGGGCCGGTCCCCACATCGGGGCGGGCACGGTCAACGCCTTCGTGCGAAGGCTCCAGGGAGCGGTCCGTCATGTCGAACGGCTGATACGGGGCGATATCGCCAACCCGGATCGGCACCGAATCGAGGTTCAGGGCCATCAGGTCACGGTGGTGGACCTGCACAATCTCAATGACCGGGCGAAGCGTTTCGTCGTCGGTGTGGCGGTGCGCCGGGCCTTCGAGGACAAGGAGAGGGCGGGTCAGTCCGATGAGTTGCTCTTCCTGGTCCTCGACGAGTTGAACAAATACGCGCCGCGAGAGGGGGCCAGCCCGATAAAGGAGGTGCTCCTCGACGTGGCCGAACGGGGCCGCTCACTGGGTGTGATCCTGATCGGCGCCCAACAGACCGCCTCGGAAGTGGAGAGGCGGATCATCGCCAACTCCTCGATTCGGGTGGTGGGCAGACTCGACTCGGCCGAGGCGTCACGGGAGGAATACGGGTTTCTCCCAGCCGCACAGAGACAGCGCGCAACCATTCTCAAACCGGGGACGATGCTCCTGGCGCAACCTGAGATCCCGGTCCCGCTCGTCCTCGAGTTCCCATTTCCCGCCTGGGCCACCCGCGCTTCCGAGGCAGGTCGGGAACCCGGTGAGATCGAGGGCCCGGCCGACCCCTTCGAAGACCTCTAAAGAGCCTCCCAGGAACTGTCCCTGCCCCGACCTACGATCGGGAGCGATGACCTGCTCGGTCCCACCATGAGATTGCTCCACACCTCGGATTGGCATGTGGGGAGGAAGATCCGGGGTCGTTCCAGGGCCGACGAGCATCGGGCGGTCCTGTCCGAGATCGTGGAAATCGCCCGGGAACGGCGTGTCGACATCACCCTGGTCGCCGGCGACCTCTTCGATATCTCCTCCCCCTCACCCGAGGACGAAACAATCGTCTACCGGGCGCTGCTCGACCTCGCCGAGGTCGGCCCGGTCTTGGTGGTGGGTGGCAATCACGACAGCGCCGCCCGGCTGGAAGCGGTGAAACCGCTCCTCGACCTGGGGCGAATCACGGTTGTCGCTCGTCCCACGCGCCCTATCGACGGCGGGGTGGCGGTCATCGAGTCGCTGGGCCTCAAGGTCGCTTGCCTCCCATTCGTCTCGCAGCGGGGCATCGTCAAGGCGGCTGAGATCATGGATCTCGACCCCGATCAACACGCCCAGGGATACGAAGAGCGGCTGAGACGGATCATCGCCGGTCTCACCGAGGACATGGGCACAGACACGGTCAACGTGCTCACCGGGCATCTCACCGTGTACGGGGCAGAGAGTGGTGGCGGCGAGCGTGACGCCCACATCTTTGGCTACGCCATCCCTCCCCAGGCCTTCCCGGGCGGCCTTTCCTATGTCGCGCTCGGCCATCTGCACCGTCAGCAGAGGATTCCTGCCTCGGCCCCGGTCTGGTACTGCGGATCGCCGATGCAGCTCGACTTCGGGGAGGTCAGCGACGAGAAGGGCGTCCTCGTCGTGGAGGCCGAGCCGGGTAAGCCGTCATCTGTGGAACCAGTCATGCTCGAGAGCGGGACCGGGCTCGTCCAGCTGCGGGGCACTCTGGAGCAGGTACTCAGCCGGGCTGCGGAGGTGGAAGGGTCTTACGTGAAGGTCTTGCTCGACGAGCAAGCACAGGGCCGGTCTCAACGAGGAAGTCAGAGAGGCCATCCCGGGTGCGGTCGACGTGATCATCGCCCAACCAGAGGACAGAGCGCCCCGGGAACGGATCGAACGGGTGGGCCGGTCTCCGGCGGCATTGCTGGAGGCCTATCTCACCTCGAAGGGGGTCGACGACCCTGCCGTGGTGGAGCTGTTCCGGGAGCTCGAGGAGGAGGTCCTCTCCAGGTGAGACCGCAGCGCCTGGTCATGGAGGGATTCCTCGCCTACCGGCGCAAGACCGAGATCGACTTCACCGATGCCGACCTCTTCGTGTTGTCGGGTCCTACCGGATCGGGGAAATCGAGCGTCATCGACGGCATGACCTTCGCCCTCTACGGGTCGATCCCACGGGTTGGAAAGGGCTCGGTGGCGCCCCTCATCTCGGCGCAGGCAGACAGCTGTCGCGTGGAGTTCAGGTTCTCGGTCGGTGACGAGACCTATACCGCTGTCCGTCTGATGGTTCGCCAGGGTTCCGGGGCGACCACCACAGAGGCTCGCCTGCTTCGTGGGGAAGGTCAGGAGGTGATGGCGGGCACCGCAGCCGAGGTGACCGATGCCGTCACCGATCTGCTCGGCCTGCGCTACGAGCATTTCATCAAGGCGGTGGTCCTGCCCCAGGGTGCCTTTGCCGACTTCCTGACCGACCAGCCCAGCGATCGCCAGGACCTTCTCAATGCGTTGCTCGACATGGGTCTCTACGAGCAGGTGATGCAGCTGGCCAACCAGCGGGCCAAGCTGGCAGAGGGCAGGGCAAAGTCGATCGGTGAGAGCCTGGCCAAGCTCGAAGTCGCCTCCCCGGACCAGATCGAGGAAGCCAGGCAACGCTTGGGCGACCTGGCCCAGGCCAGAGTGGAGCTCCCTGCCCGTCTCGAGGACTATGGGCCGCCTCGAAGCCCTGCTGGGCGAGGCACGATCAAGGCAAGCCGCTGCGGTGGAGGGTCTCAGGCGGCTCCAGGCAATCGAAGTCCCCGATGACCTGGAGACTCTCGGCACCGATATGGCGGCTGCCGCCAAACACCTCGAATCGGTCGAAAAGGAATTGGCCGCGGCGGTCGAGTCGGGCAAGGAGATGGACGAGGCCTTATCGGTGCACCCCAAGCTGGCCGACCTCGAATCGGCCCGGGCCGACCGGCTCCTGCTTCGAGATCTGAACGTCCGGAGGTCGGAGCTCGCTCTCGAATCCCTCACCACGACCGTGGCCCAGGTCACCGCCGATCGCGATGAGAAGCGCCGCTCATTGGAGGCGCTCCGCGTCGCACACGCAGCTCACGACCTGCGTAGCGGTCTCGCCGTTGGTGACACCTGCCCGGTGTGCCATTCGGTGGTTGCCACGATGACGGAAGAGACCGATGGGCCGGACATATCGCTCGACCAGTTAGCCACCGAGTTGCGAGAGCTGGAAGGGCGGGCCGATCGCGCCCGGGACGGCCTCAAGGAAGCCGAGGGACAGGCAAAGCAGATCGATCGTCAGCTCGAGGAAGTGGAGAAGCGTCTGGAGGGAAAGCTCGACCTCGATGCGCTCGATGGGGCGATCACCACTGTCCGGGAGTTGGTCGAGTCCAGGGAAGCCGCCGAGAGGGCGGTGATGGACGCCCGACTTGCCGTCGAGCAGGCACGTATCGCGGTTGCTGATCTCGGCGAGCGCGGCTCGGGTCTGCGCGACGCGCTTCTCGCCGTCAGGGACCAGATCGCGGCCGAGAAGCCGCCTCTGCCCGGTGATGACGCCATCGAAGCCTGGCGGCGGTTCGACATATGGCTGGGGGAGAAGACCGCATCTCGCGTGGAGGAATTGGCCGATCTCGAGAAGGCCGTCGATACGGCAACCGAAGGTTTGGCGAAGTCCCAAGAGGAGCAACGCTCCTGGCTCGAACTACTGGGGATCTCCTCGACCGAGTCACCCGACCGGGACCTGGCTCTGGCGGAGGAGCGGCGGCGCGCCGAGATCGAAGAGATGGAGAAGACGATCGCTCACGCCAGCGGAGCTGAACGAAGAACTGGCCGTCGAGATGGGCCATGCTCGCGTCGCTTCATCCCTCGGGAATCACCTCAAGGCGAACAACTTCGAGGCGTGGCTGCTCGAGGAGGCCATGGACGTGCTGATCGATGGGGCCAACCGCCTTCTCGACGAGCTGTCGGGTGGCAGCTACTCCCTGAGGGTCAAGAAGAGTCAGTTCGAAGTCGTCGACCATCGCAATGCCCGGCTCACCCGAACAACACGCACCCTCTCTGGCGGCGAGACGTTTCTCGTTGCCCTCTCCCTCGCCCTGACCATGGCCGAGCAGTTGGCCGAGCTGACCGGGATGTCCTCTCGGCTCGAGTCGGTGTTCCTGGACGAGGGTTTCGGCTCACTCGACCAGGAATCTCTCGATGTGGTCGCCTCCGTGCTCGACGAGCTGGTCGGTCGGGGCCGCACTGTCGGCATTGTCACCCACGTGCGCGAGCTCGCCGAGCGGATGCCCGTCCGCTTCGAGGTCACCAAAGGTCCCGAGACATCGTCGATCGTGAGGGTGGGTGAATGAGAGTCCCCCCGCTTCCCCCAGGAGCGCAGACGTTGGGGGAGGTGGCCCGAAGGGCCGAGGGGGTTCCGGTACTCCCCCCTGCGGGGGAGAGATGAGGTTCACGGTCGAAGCCTGGGACCCCGACTACGGGGCGCCTTCGGAGGCGGACCTCGTCGACGCGACCGAGAACGTCGATCCCTCTGTCGAGCTGCCACCTGAGCAGTGGCGCCCGATGCCACCCGAAGGCGACCCTGCCCCGGACATCCTCTTCGTCGATGGCGTGCGCCGGGTCGATGCGAACCTCTGGATCGACCGTGACGGCCGGTTCCCGGGTTTCGGCCTGGCCGCCACCTTCGCCGCCGGGGCCGTTCGCTGTAACAGCACCGCCCGGGTGGTGGCCGCCGAGGTGCGGCGAGGGGTCTTCACCGGCGCCGATGCCGAGTCCGTGGAGACCACGGTAGGGACATACGAGATCATGAGTACCAAGGGATCGACCCCCGAGGAGCTCTGGCTGGGGATCCAGGAGCGGATGGGCGACCTCGAGGGTGTGGTCGCCGAAGCGCACGCCGACGTTGCTCTCGTCGTAGTCGACGGACCGCTCTCCCATCGCCGGCATGTCGAAGGGGCAGTTGGCTATGTGAAGACCCAGCACGTCCAATACCTGCCCGAAGAGCTGAGGGGGACCCTGGGGAGCCTGCCGGTCGGGTGCCGCACGCCGCTCTTCCTGACCACGACCTCGTGGAGCAGGTTCTCCTGGTATTTGAGACTGGCCAACGGGACCGGGCCTGCCGGAGGGCTGGTTCGATGTGAGGTCAAGGCCGACATGACCGTGGCCGACGCCGCCCGTCGAGCCAACATGGTCAGTGCCTCATTACCCCGCTATGCGTCGGCCCGACACAAGGATCCTCGGGCCCCCCAGAATCTCTATCCGATCGGTGGCCTGGAACGCGAGCTTCGCCGGAGACTCGGCGATCGCGATCTTGCGATGAGGGCGCTGAGGCGGGCAGCGGCCGCCTGATCGTCAGGCCGCGTCGTCGTCCTCGACATCGGGCACGGTCACTGCCATGGCTGCGGCGGGCGTCTCGCGTCTCGAAGCGAGGAACGCACCGGCGATCACGAGAAGCGATCCGACGATGGCAACGGGCGCCACGATCTCATCCCGGAACACCACGCCGAGGACCAGCGCCACGACCGGGATCAGATAGGTGATGAAGCTGGCCCGGGTGGGTCCGACACTGCCCGCCAAGCCCCCCATGATTATGTAGGCGAGACCGGTCCCGAGCAGGCCAAGCGCCATCAGGGCTGCGAGTGATCCCCAGTCGAAGGTCGACCGGGCGAGGCCATAGAGCCCGTACGGCGCCACGAGAACTACGGCCACCCAAAGCATGCGGGCCATGACCGGGATCGAGCCATAGGCCTGTTGCAAAGGTGTGACGATGTTGGTGGCGAACCCGTAACAGATCGTTGCCACCAGCACGAGGCCCACGCCTAGCGCGGCGGTGTTCCCCGACTCTGCCGAGGGGAGGGCAATGGCCATGATCCCGACGAAGCCCACGATGAGGCCTGCGATCTGCAGACGTCCGGGGAGTTGACGGAGCAGGACCGAGGCGATGATCGCGGTGAAGATCGGAACCGCGCCATTGAGCATCCCGGCCACGGCTGAGTCGATCCATTGCTGCGCGATCGGGAAGAGGGTCAGCGGTATCGCCACCCAGACCACCGCCAGAACTGCCACCCGTGGGCGGTCCTCGCGCCGGATGGGCGTCGATCTGGCCCGGGGCAGCATCGCCATGAACAGTGCCCCGAACCCCACTCTCAGCCAGGTCACCAGACCCGGGTGGAAGGCCTCGAGCCCGACCTCGATGAAGAGAAATGATGCGCCCCAGATGAGGCCGATCGATACGAAACGAGCCCAGTCGCGGCCGGTGAACGCCTCACGATTGGTGCCATGGGATGTGGACAGCAGACGGTTGGTCATATCTCTAGAACACCGAGTCTCCCTACCGCGGTTGCGCTCAATCAAGAACGCTTGTAGGTGATCAGATAGTCCGGGACTTCGAGATTTGGCTCGAGGTCAGGCGATGGCTCCGGATCTCCATATGTAGTGGTCATCGGCACCACGCCGGCCCATACTCCGGTGCCGAGGTCGGCCACGTCGTCCTCGGGTGGGCCGGCGGACACCTTGGCCGAGATCGTGTCGAGCGGGACCGACACCACTGCCGTCTTGCGAAGCTCGGCTTCCGTTGGTCGTCGGATGTCGGCGAGGCGCCCCGGTATCAGACCGTCCACCATCAAGTCGAGGGCTCGCATGTGTTCCTCCCCTGAGAGAACAGTGCCATGTCCGTGGATCACGACGGAGCGATAGTTGACGGAGGATTCGAAGGCGCTCCGGGCCACCACCAGACCGTCGACAAGCGTCACGGCAACGCTGAGTGCTGATCCCCGGCGTGCCGCAGCCGCGATCCCAGACGCAGTCGACCCGTGGAGAAGGACCGATTCTCCGTCACGCACGTAGAGGGTCGGGATGACCACGGGTCGGTCATCGATCAGATAGGCCACATGACAGACGAAACCTTCGTCGAGGATGGCGTAGATGAGCGCTTGATCGTCGACGGACTTCTCGGGCAGGCGGCGGATGGTGGCCGGCGTTCTCGCCATCTAGCTCTCCGACTTGGGGTCGCGAGTCATAAGCCTCAGAACGGCATCGCGGGGGTGCATCCCCTCGTACAACACCATCCCGACGTGGGCAGCGATCGGCATGTCGATCCCGTGCTTGGCAGCGAGGTCGAGGACGGCGCGAGTGGTCTTGATCCCCTCGGCCACCATTTGCATCTCTTCGACGATCGCCTCGAGCGTCTCTCCTCGGGCCAGCCCGAATCCCACATGGTGATTTCTGCTGTTGGTGGAGATGCAGGTCGCGATGAGGTCCCCCATCCCGGCCAGCCCGGCGAAGGTCGCTGGGCGCCCCCCCAACGCGGTCCCCAAACGCGTGACCTCGGCCAGAGCGCGGGTGATGAGAGTGGCCCTCGTGTTGTCGCCGAAACCGAGGCCGTCAGACATGCCGGCTGCGATCGCCATCACGTTCTTGAGGGCACCTCCCATCTCGCATCCGGGCACATCGTCATTGGTGTAGACGCGGAACGTCGGTCCCATGAAAACCTTCTGGAGGGATTCGGCCGCATCCGGGTCCTGAAATGCGATGACCGCTGCCGTTGGCTGGCCGGCGGCGATCTCCGAGGCGAGGTTGGGACCGGTCATGACGCCGATCCGCCCACGTTGGTGAGTCGGGGACACATCTGAGATCACCTGGGTCATGGTGGCCAGAGTCTCTTGTTCGATTCCCTTGGTCAGGGAGAGGATCGGAACCGATGCACCGATTTGGGGAGCGGCGTCCGAGAAGACGTCACGGAAGCCGTGTGACGGGACGGCCATCACCACTGCGTCGGCGCCTGTGACTGCTTCGCCGAGATCAGCGGTGGCGACGAGGCCATCGGGGAGCGGATGGTCGGGCAGATAGCGCGGGTTTCGGTGCTCCTGGTTGACTCCATCGGCCACCTCCCGGTGGCGCGCCCAGAGCATGGTGGGCGTGTCTGTGGCGGCGAGGGCTGCAGCGGTCGTGCCCCACGACCCGGCGCCAATCACTGCGATCCTGTCCATCGGCAGCGACGCTAGTGGGCATGCCCCGGCCGCTCCCTAACCTCCGATCTCGGTGGCGCTCTCCATTGGCATCGTCGGTCTCCCCAACGTCGGCAAGTCGACTCTCTTCAACGCGCTCACCAACGCCGGCGTTCTCGCTGCCAACTATCCCTTCGCCACGATCGAGCCCAACACGGGGGTAGTTCCGATACCCGACCCCCGGCTCGAGGTCCTCGCCGGCATTTTCGACTCGGAGAAGGTCATCCCGGCCACGGTCACCTTCGTGGACATCGCCGGGCTGGTGAAAGGCGCCAGCGAAGGAGAAGGCCTCGGTAACCAGTTTCTCGCCAACATCCGCGACGCCAACGCGATATGCCATGTGGTCCGAGGCTTCAGCTCGCAGAGCGTTGCCCACGTCGACAACGAGCTCGACCCGAAGAGGGATATCGAGACGATCGAAACCGAGCTGGCCATTGCCGACCTCCAGACGATCGACAAGCGTCTGCCCCGTCTCGAGAAGGAATCGACGATCGACCGTACGCTCGTGCCGCGGGTCGAGCTACTGAGGGACCTGCGGTCGGTAGTGGCGTCGGGGCGGGTGGTGAGCAGTGTCCCGTCGATGATGGCGAGGAGCTCTGAATTCGCCGATCTGCATCTGCTGACGGCGAAACCGGTGATCTATTTGTTCAATTTGGACGAGGCCGGTCTGCGCGACGACGCTCTCCGGGCCGGTCTGTCCGATCTGGTGGCCCCGTCTGAGTCGCTGTTCGTCGACGCCCAGATCGAGGCCGAGGTGGGCGAGCTCGACGAGGAAGATCGACGGGAGCTCCTCGCCTCGGTGGGACAGGACGAGCCAGGACTCAATGCCGTGATCCGGGCCGCCTATCGCACCCTGGGCCTGCAGAGCTTTCTCACCGCCGGCGAGAAGGAGGCCCGTGCCTGGACGATCCGGTCCGGGGCGACCGCCCCCGAGGCGGCCGGCGCCATCCACACCGACTTCCAGCGAGGGTTCATCGCTGCCGAGGTCGTGGCTTACGAGCCTCTGGTCGAGGCGGGCTCGTGGTTGGCGGCCAAGGCAAAGGGCATGGTCAGGACCGAGGGCAAGGCCTACGTGATGCGACCCGACGACGTAGTGGAGTTCCGCTTCAACGTGTGAGCACATTTCTCCCCCTGAAGGGGGGAGTACCGGCGTAGCCGGGGAGGGGGGATTGTTTTCTCCCCCTGAAGGGGGGAGTACCGGCGTAGCCGGGGAGGGGGGATTGTTTTCTCCCCCTGAAGGGGGGAGTACCGGCGTAGCCGGGGAGGGGGGACTCTTGTCCCTCCTGGTTGTCATGATCGCTGGATGGCTCGACCTTTACATACGCCAACCGCTGGTTCTCGTGCCAAGACTCTGCGCCGAACCCTCACCGTGTCCGAGGCGAGGGTATGGGGCGGCTTGAAGAACAAAGCATCCGGCGCTCGTTTCCGTCGTCAGGTTCCATGCGGACATTGGATTGCCGACTTTTGTTCCTTCCACCCGAGGTTGGTCGTCGAGATCGACGACACATCGCATGAATTTCGAGACGAGACTGTGAGAACCGAACACTTCGAGTCGCTGGGATTCCCGGTGCTCCGCTTCACCAACAGGCAGGTCGCCCAGGAGTATCCCGAGGTGATGGGCACCATTTCAGCGTGGGTAGCTCATCTCAAGGCCACAGGTAAACCACCCGACTGACCCCCTCCGGCCCTGCGGGCCACCTCCCCCAACGTCGCTTCGCTCCTGGGGGAGGAAATGTCGCTTGGTCCGGGGAGGAAATGGCGCCGGGCCAATTACACTGGTCAGGCCATCGACACCGAATGGGAGAGCCCCTGGTTGGCAGGGGCGCCGAAGGGGCAACTCCTCCCCGGAAACTCTCAGGCACTTGGACCGTTCGGTTGAGGCATCGCTGAAGACAACGACAGCGGGGGAGGGCATTGCACCCTGAGGAGAGAGATGCCCAACCCCAGCGAGCGGTTCGCCGACAGGCACATCGGTCCCCGGCCAGATGACATCGACAAGATGCTGGCGACGATTGGCGCGGCCAGCCTCGATGATCTCGTGGCCGAGACCATCCCCGGCTCGATAGTCGACACCGACCTCGACCTTCCACCGGCCCTGTCAGAGGGCCAGACGATCGACAGGTTGCGGGAAATCGCCTCCAAGAACGTGGTCATGACCTCGTTGATCGGCCTGGGCTATCACGACACCATCACCCCACCGGTGATCCAACGCAACGTCCTGGAGAGCCCGGCCTGGTACACGGCATACACGCCGTATCAGCCCGAGATCTCACAGGGTCGGCTCGAAGCCCTCCTCAATTTCCAGACGATGGTCTCCGATCTCACCGGTCTGGACGTAGCCAACGCCTCGCTGCTCGACGAGGCGACTGCCGCTGCCGAGGCCATGGCCATGTGCCGTCGTCTCGCCAAGAGCGATCGGTCGGTGTTCTACATCGATGACGACTGTCATCTCCCGACGATCGAGGTGGTGAAGACCCGAGCCGTGGCGGCCGGGATAGAGATCCGGATGCTCTCCGAGGGCTTCGAGGCCGATGCGGCGTTTGGCTTGCTGCTGCAGTATCCGGGATCTTCGGGTGACATCCGGGACCACCGCGCCCTGGTCGACGAGGCCCGCGGAGCCGGGGCCTTGGTGGCCGTGGCCACCGACCTGCTCGCCCTCACCTTGCTCACACCCCCCGGGGAATGGGGTGCTGACATCGCGGTGGGCTCGGCACAGCGTTTCGGCGTGCCCTTGGGATACGGCGGGCCCCATCCCGGGTTCATCGCCACCAAAGACGAGCACGTCCGGGGCCTCCCGGGGCGCCTCGTCGGTGTGTCCCATGACACGTCGGGTCGCGTCGCCTATCGACTTGCTCTCCAGACACGGGAGCAGCACATACGGCGGGAGAAGGCCACCTCCAATGTGTGCACTGCGCAGGTCCTGCTCGCAGTGATAGCCGGCTTCTACGGCTGCTGGCACGGGCCGCTCGGTCTGAGGGAAATCGCAAAGGAGACGCACCGGCTGACCTCGTTGGCAGCCGCGTCGCTTCGCGCCGCCGGATATGAGTTGGTCAATGGCTCGTGGTTCGACACCATCACGGTCGCCACCCCGGGCAGAGCCGAGGAGTTGATAGGGGAGTCCCTCAAGGGCGGGATCAATCTCGGGCGCGTGGACGAGGACCACGTGCGGATCGCCTTCGACGAGACGACCACCGAACAGATCGTCGAGCGGCTGCTCGAGGCCCTCGGCGCCGGTGTTGCCGGCGTTGCCGATGACGACTCGATTCCTGTCGACCTGGTCAGACAATCGGAGTTCATGACCCACCCGGTTTTCAGCCTCCACCGGTCGGAGCACTCGATGCTTCGCTATTTGCGACGCCTCGCCGACCGCGACCTCGCCCTCGACCGAAGCATGATCCCGCTGGGGTCCTGCACCATGAAGCTCAACGCAACGACGGAGATGATCCCGATCACGTGGCCCGAGTTCTCCAAGATCCATCCCTATGCGCCGGAGGACCAGGTGACGGGATACCTGGAGTTGATCGATGACCTCGCCGGCTACCTGTGCCGCATCACCGGCTATGACGCCGTGTCCCTGCAGCCCAACGCAGGCTCGCAAGGCGAGCTCGCCGGCCTGCTCGCCATCCGCGCCTACCAGCGTTCGATCGATGAAGGGCACAGGGACATCTGTCTGATCCCATCGTCGGCGCACGGAACCAACGCCGCCTCGGCGGTGATGGCGGGGATGAAGGTGGTGGTAGTCGCCACCGATGGCTCGGGAAACGTCGATCTGGCCGATCTCGAAGCCAAGGCGTCGGAGCATTCGGAGCGCTCTGGCGGCGGCGATGATCACCTATCCCTCGACCCATGGTGTATTCGAGGAAGGGGTGCGGCGGCTCATCGACATCGTCCACCAACAAGGTGGCCAGGTCTACGTCGATGGAGCCAATCTGAATGCGATGGTGGGACTGTCCAAGCCGGCCGGCTTCGGGGCCGATGTCGGACATCTGAATCTCCACAAGACCTTCACCATCCCCCACGGGGGTGGTGGGCCGGGCGTGGGCCCGGTTGGGGTAAGAGCACATCTGGCCCCTTTCCTGCCCAATCATCCGATGAGCCTGCGGGCAGGCCCGGCGACCGGAGTGGGGCCGATCTCGGGAGCGCCATTCGGGTCGGCCGGGATCCTCCCCATCCCCTATGCCTATGTCCGCCTGATGGGAGCGGACGGCCTGCGAACCGCGAGCAAGGTGGCGATCCTGTCAGCGAATTACCTTGCCCGACGTCTCGATCCCTACTTCCCGGTGCTGTACACAGGGACCAACGGACGTGTTGCCCATGAGTGCATCGTCGATGTGAGACCCATGGCGCGGGCTACAGGCGTCACCGCGGAGGACATCGCCAAGCGTCTCGCGGACTACGGGTTTCATGCGCCCACGCTGTCCTTCCCGGTGGCAGGCACATTGATGATCGAGCCCACCGAGTCCGAGAGCCTCGAAGAGCTGGATCGATTCGTGGAGGCGATGATCGCCATTCACGGTGAGGTGGGGCGTGTCGAGTCCGGCGAATGGAGCCGGGAGGACAACCCTCTCCACAACGCCCCCCACTCGGCCGAGCAGGTGATGTCGGACGAATGGGACCACGTGTACTCGAGGGAGACCGCCGCCTTCCCCGTGGCGTCGCTCCGGGCCGACAAATACTGGCCACCTGTCGGCCGTGTGGATGGGCCCGGCGGCGACCGCAATCTGGTCTGTGCCTGCCCGCCTCTCGATGCCTATGTTTGATTCTTTGGCTTGACATTCCCCCGGTGGGTGGGATCTTGATGCATTGCAGAGGCGGGGTAGGGACGCAGAGGTGACGGTGTAAGGGTGAAATTCACCGGTCAGGTGAGGGTTCCGGAAGTCGACCATCCGGGAGTTCCAGCGACGATCGTGGTCGAAGAGGGCCAAACCGAGGTGTTTCTCGAAGGGGAATCACTCGGCCGCTGGTCCCTGTTCGACGTGCAGGCGGCGCGTCTCGTTTCCAGCGCCTTCTCTCTTTCTCTCAACGGCGAGGAGATCACATTCATCGCCGACGAGCCCGTCGATTTCGCCTACAAGGGTGTCGATCACATGGCGGGGGTCTGGGCCCGCTACAAATCGATGACCATCCCGCGTCGGGTCGTGGCAGTGGGGCGCTCCCGACGGGGCACCCTCCCCTCGCGAATCCCGGAGCTGCGCGAGGCGATGTTGCTGAACCTGCAGACCGCCGGGTCGTGGGGCCTCGCATCTGGCCTCGGTGGAGGCGACCATGACGACTGCCCCCGCCGAGCCGTCACCGTGGACGAAGCGGATCGATGCCTACTCCAATGTGCCCGAGCCGATCGACACCGGTCTCACTGACATCGAGCCCGTCGACACCGAGCCCGTCGATATCGAGCTTCTCGACTTTGAACCGAGCACAGAGCCCGAGATCGAGGCCGCCGCGTCCGAAACGGCGACGGCGACTGAGCTGGAACCCGAAATGGTGCTGGGCGATACGGAGGATGCGTCGGCGTTCGCTCCTGAGATCGAGCCATATTCCGAGCCGGTGGCCGTCGAGGAAGCAGAGACCGAGATTCCAAGGGCGCCACTACGGCCGGGACCCGGTCTGATCCCGCGGCGTGTGGAGCGACCCCAGGACGAACAAGTCGGTGTGCCCTTCTGGGACGATGCATGGGAGGAGCCCCCGATCGAGGAAGAGCAGTTCGACGACGTGCCTCCCGACGCCGATTTGGCCTTCGCCGCCGAGGATCTGCCGGCAGACATCGCAGAAGAGGCAGAAAAGGCTGAAACCCCGGAGGTCGAGGCCGACGAGATCGTGGGCGTGGAGAACGTGCCGATCTTCGCCGAAGAGATTCCACCACCTCCGACTCCGGTAGTCGAGACTTAGCCGATGGTCCCGAAGTTCCGGTATCCACTGAAGAACGGATCGTGGTCGCGGCTGTCGAGGAGACGATCAGGCCCGAGACTGAGGTCAAAGGACCCGAAGTTCCGGCATCGACTGAAGAATGGATCGTGGTCGCGGCTGTCGAGGAGACGATCAGGCCCGAGGAGGTGGTCGATCTCGATCATCTCCATATACACGAGCCTGCATCGATCGAGCCCGACTTGGAGCTCCTGTTCGCCGGCGCCCCGGCACCGGAAGGTGAGAAGAGCGGGTTGCTGGGCGCGGTTCGGTCCGCGTTCGCTCGCAATAAGACGTCACACGAGCATGAGTTCGTCGAAGCCCCTGGGGGGATCGGCATCGTCCGGCAAATCTGTGCCGACTGCGGCTACATCTCCATCGGAGTGTCGGACTGAAGTAGATTGGCCTGCCTAGGCGGCGCCTGTCTTCAGAACCATCACGACGACCGCCACGATCAACAGGACGATCGTCGCGGCTCCCCAGATTGCAGCCCGCTTTCCGTCCCGGGCAGCGGCGGCTCGGTCTCCCGACTCGAGGGCGGTGATGATCCGCTCTCCGCCCGGGCGGTGAACCAGGGCACCGATCAGGCCGGCAGCGATCACGACGCCGATTCCGATAGAGACGAATGTGTCGCTCCAGTCATAGACGTCGCTCACCATTACCAGGCCGATCCCGCTCAGGGCGGTGAGCAAGGCCGCCGGATTGAAGTAGCGGGTGCTCGCCTGCGCTGCCACCCGGGCCCAGGCGAGGGCGGCACCCTCGACGCCGCTTTGGGTGATTCGTGGTGCGACAAAGCCGTTGAGCAGGCCACCGCCGATCCATGCCGCGGCGGCGAGGATGTGGATTATGAGTAGCAGTTCGCTCATCTCAGAGGGTCAGCAACGTAGCACGAGCGTGGCACCCGCAAGGGGTACCCTCGCCAGGTGACTCCCACGGTCCGGCCTGTGATCCTCTCCGGTGGGTCCGGCACTCGTCTTTGGCCTCTTTCGACCACGGACGCCCCCAAACAATTCCTCGAGCTTCTCGGTGAGCCTCTGTTCGAGGCCACGCTGGGCAGGGTGGACGAGCTCGGCCTGGGCGCCACCGTCACGGTGGTGACGGGCCGCGATCAGCTTCCTGCAGTGGAGAGATCGCTGGCCAACAAGGCGATCGAGACCGCAACGGTCCTGGCCGAGCCATCTGGGAGAAACACAGCGCCGGCGGTGGTGGCAGCCGCCCTGATCTCGGATCCCGACGACGTCCTAGTGATTCTCCCCTCGGACCATGTCATCACCGACAGTCTGGCGTTTGGCGAGGCGGTGACTCAAGCAGTCGCACTGGCCGGAGATGGTGCCTTGGTCACGTTCGGCATCGAGCCGAGCCGACCCGAGACCGGATATGGCTACATCGAGAAGGGAGAACCGGTGGGGTCCGGGTTCCGGGTCGACAGGTTCAAGGAGAAGCCCGACGAGGACGAGGCAACCCGTCTCGCCGGCGACGGGGAGCACCTGTGGAACTCGGGGATGTTCGTCTTCGGCGCAGGTCAGATCCTCAGCGAGGCGAGGCGGCAAGTTCCCGAGATCCTGGCCGGGGTCGAGGCGGCCCTCCCCGCCGAGCGCTCCGGGACGATCACCCTCGGCGAGACTTTTTCAGACGTTCCCGCGACCTCGATCGACCACGCCGTCATGGAGAATGCGGAGAACTCGGTAGTCATCCCGCTCGACGCCGGGTGGAGCGATGTGGGCTCGTGGCATTCGGTCTGGGAGCTGAGCGAGCGCGACGGGAACGGCAATTCCCTCAACGGCGATGTGGTGGCTGTCGACGTGGCCGATACCTATGTCCGATCCGGGTCGAAGACGGTCGCTGTCGCGGGAGTGACGGGGCTGGTGGTGGTGGTGACGCCGGACGTCGTCCTCATCGTTCCCAAGGAGAAGTCCCAGATGGTGCGTGACCTCGCCGCCGGGTGGGCGGCGAGTCGGCGTGCCGATTGAAGCCCTGGCCCAGCGCTCCATACCATCGCACACGATGAGGCGTGTGGCGATCGTGGCCCTGTTCGGTGTGCTGGTCTCCTCATGTGTGGGCCGCCCCGATGCCGAGGCGAGCGGGGAGGAGATCTACCTCCAGCTCTGTTCCAACTGTCACGGCGACCAGCTCGAAGGTGGCGTCGGCCCACCGCTGGGCCCCGGAACCAACGCCGCGGTACAGCCGGACGAGTATCTCCGGGTGACCATCACCGAGGGACGGGGAAGGATGCCGTCTTTCTCCTCATCCCTCACCGACGATCAGGTGGAGCGCCTGATCGACTACCTGCGGGAGACCCAGGCCGGATGAGTGTCGTGCTGGAGGCCCTCGAGTTGTATCCCGTCCGGATACCGATGCGTCACCGTTTTCGCCGGGTCGATCACCGCGAGGCCGTCCTCATCAAAGGCCCGGCCGGGTGGGGTGAATTCTCGCCCTTCCCCGACTACCCACCTCACGTGACGACGCGGTGGCTGGCTGCGGCCCTCGAAGCCGCATGCAGCGTCCTTCCCGACCCGGGCCGGGCCACGATCCCTATCAACGTGACCGTGCCCGCGGTCACGCCCGAGGTGGCCGCCCGTCTCGTCCTGGAGTCGGGCGCCGGCACGGCCAAGGTAAAAGTGGGGGAGCCCGGCCAGACCATGGAGGAGGACGAAGCTCGTCTCGCCGCGGTCCGGGCCGCGATCGGACCGGAGGGCAAGATCCGCATCGACGTCAACGCAGGCTGGGACCTCGAGACCGCTGCTACTCGTCTTGCCTCCTATGCCCGCTTCGACCTCGAGTACGTCGAGCAACCCGTCAAGAGCCTCGAGGAGATGGTCGAGCTCAAGAAGATGACCGATGTTCCGCTCGCTGCCGATGAGCTGGTCCGCCTCCGGCCGGACCCGCTGGAGGTCGCCTCGATGGGCGCCGCCGACATCCTGGTCGTGAAGGTTCAGCCGTTGGGCGGGGTGGCCAGGACCCTCGACATTGCGGCGCGCGCCGGCATCCCCGTCGTGGTGTCGTCGGCTTTGGAGACCTCGATCGGGATCTACTCCGGTCTCTTGGTTGCCTCTCTCCTGCCCGAGCTCCCTTATGCCTGCGGGCTGGGGACGGTGTCACTGATCGAAGGCGATCCCACCCGCCTCCCCCTGGTCTCGATGAACGGGGAGCTCGATGTCCGCCGCCCCGAGCCCGACCCCGAGTTGCTGGAGCGGTGGCGGCCCGACCGGGACAGGTCCGCCGAGCTCCTGCGTAAAGTCCGAAACGCGGCCGAGGTGCTCACTTGAGATCGCGAGATCGCCAATCGAGATTCCAGATGACACAGCCCAACCCCAGCACCGCCCAGGCCCGGGTCATCGTGGACGAGTTGCACCGCCACGGTGTCGACTATGTGGTCATCTCACCTGGCTCCCGTTCGGCGGCCCTGGCCATCGCTTTCGAGGAGCACCCAGGCGTGGAGACCAGGATCGTCCTCGATGAGCGCTCGGCGGCTTTCCATGCCCTGGGCCGCAGCCGGGCGACGCAGACCCCCGTTGTAGCCCTGGCCACGTCGGGGACTGCGCTTGCCAACTACCTGCCGCCTGTGGTCGAGGCCGACCTATCGCTCGTCCCTCTCATTCTGATCTCGGCCGACCGGCCGCCCGACCTCCTCCATGTCGGGGCCAATCAGACGATCGACCAGGCAGGGATCTTCGGGGAGAAGGTTCGCTGGTCGTGTGCAGTCCCGCCCGCTGAGCCGGATCTCGACTCGAACGGCTACTGGCGTTCAACGGTTTCGCAGGCGATTGCAAGGGCGAGGGGACACGGCAGCCGCCCCGGACCGGTTCATATCAACGTGGCGTTTCGCGAGCCGACGGTCCCCGTATCCGATGACGGGCGGACCCGGGCCGAGCCCTACCGGCATCCAATCGAGGGGCGCGCCGGGAGACGAGCCGTGGCAGCAACACCAGCAGGTAAGGCCGGCGGGCGCGGCGCTCGGGCTGGGCGGCCGCGGCCTCGTAGTTGTCGGCGAGGGTGACTTCGACCCGAGAAGTGTCTTCGAGGCCGCTGGAGGACTCGGTTGGCCGGTGCTCGCTACCGCCACTTCCGGGCTCCGGGTCTTCGACGTGGTCACCACCTATCACCACTTGTTGGTGACGGGTGTGCCCACGGGCTTGCAGCCAGACCTTGTTGTGACTGTTGGGCGGACCGGGCCCAGCGACCGCGTCGGATCTCTCACCTCGCTGCCCGTGCCGCAGGTGCAGGTCGACCGCTGGGGGGCGTGGAACGATCCGCGCCGGCACTCGAGCCATCTGCTCCAGGCCGACCCGGCGCAAACCCTCGTCGGCTTCTCGCCGGCGCCGGACGACCGTCTGTTCCGATCGTGGCTCGAAGCAGACGTCGCGATGCGGTCGGCCCTCGACGACCATCTGGCTGCCGACCAGACGCCTTCCGGCCCCGCAGTGGCCCGAGCCCTCGAGCCTCTCGATGAGGTGACGTTGATCGCGGCTTCGTCAATGCCGATCAGGGACGTGGACGCGCATGTCGCCAAAACGGCCAGGGTCATCGCCAACCGCGGTGCCTCGGGAATCGATGGCTTTGTTTCGACGGCGTTGGGCGCCGCCTCGGCGACGACAGGCGCGGTGGCGCTCGCAGGTGACCTCTCGTTTCTCCACGACGCCACCGGTCTCGTCGCTGACGACGTCGGCGATGTGGTGTTCGTGGTCGTGGACAACGGTGGGGGTGGTCTGTTCGACTTGCTTCCACAGGCGGAGCACGCCCCTGCCTTCGAGCGTCTGTTCGTCGCCCCCCATCACCTCGACCTGAGCCGGGTCGCGTCCGCGTACAACCTGAGTGCGTCCGTTGTAGAGGATGTCGCTGTTCTTGGAGCCACGATCAGGAGTCGGCTCGACGCAGGTGGGGCACATGTCGTCGTGGTACCGGTCGATCGCGAGGCCGACCTCAAGACTCGCCGCGGCCTGGACGACACGTCGCGGGGGGTGTGCGCCAGCTTCAGCTGAGGCCGAGTGCCCCCAGCATCGGCCGAAGCTTGATCTCCGTCTCTGCGAACTCCATGGCGGCGTCGGAGCCCTCGACGATCCCTGCACCGGTGTAGAGGGTCGCTTCCGCACCGTCGATCTCCCCGCAGCGGAGGGCGATGGCGAACTCTCCGTCGCCCTCCCGGTCGAACCAGCCCACCGGACCGGCGTATCTCCCGCGCTCGTGGCCCTCGAGCTCGCGGATCAACTCGACCGCGGTCTTGGTCGGTGTCCCCGCCACCGCCGCAGTCGGGTGGAGGGCTGCCAGCAGGTCGGTCACGGTGGTCCCCGGGCGGACGTCGCCTTCGAAGACGGTCGACAGGTGCTGGATGTCTGCGTATGTGGCGACCGTTCTCTCCGACCGCCCGAGACGGGTGCAGAAGAGGGCCAGCGCGGTGTCGACCGAATCGGCCGCGAGGGCATGCTCCCTAGTCATCTTCTCGGTGTCGAAGAAGCCAGCCGAGGCCGGGTCGCCGGGATCGGCAGATCCGGCCAGGGAGATCGATCGGACACTCCCCGTCGCAAGCGAGACGAGCAACTCGGGGCTCGAGCCCACGAAACCGTCGACGAGGAAGGTATGCGACCCGCGCTCGTTGTCGGCGAGATTCGAGAGGACGAGGTGGGTGGGCACCTGACCGTCGAATCTCGCCGGGAGCCGTCTCGACAGGACGACCTTCTCAACCTCTCGCTCCAGGATCGCATCGAGCGCGTCACCGACCAGGCGCATCCACATCTCGAAGCCGTCGTCACCGACATAGCCATCAGGGATGAGGGTGGGTGGAGCTGAGGGGGGCAGGTCGTCTGCGTCCCCGATCAGGAAGTGGGTCCCGCCTGCGTCGATCTTCATGAGTGTTCGGGGGATGACCACGACCGAGCCCGGGTCGTTCTCGTCAAAGGTGAAGCTCGCCAGAGCCAGTGGAGCCGTGGTGGCGGACAACCGGCGCAACGCCCGGTCGAAGCGGTCGGCTCCGGTGCCGGCGTCGATCCTGGTGGAGACTCCCCAACCGAAGAGAGCCATCTCGCGATGGATCCATGCCGAGTCAGGGGCGCGTGAGAGAGCGTCGCGCACGCCCCGACTCGAAGATCTCAGCTGTCATTCCACGTGCAGGCTAGGACCGGCTCGAGTGCCTCGATTCCCGCCAACTCGTAGGCGACCCGACGGAACCGCTCAGGGTCGCCCGATGTGGCGAGGGTAAGCCGACCCGACTGCTCCGTCGATGACGCGACTCTCCTCACCTGGCGAGCCACCGCGGGCGCCGGATCGACAATCGTCACACCAGGCCCGGCCACCGCCTCGATGAGCGGAACGAGGAAGGGAAAATGGGTGCAGCCCAGCACCAGGGTGTCGGCCCCGCCGTCGAGGATCGGCTTGAGGCACGCCTCTACCTGTTGTCTCGCCTCAGGCCCGTCGACCTCAGCTCTCTCGACGAGCTCCACCCATTTCGGGCAGGCCCGTGTGAGCACGGTCGCACCTGTGGCGTGTCGCTGCAAGACCGATGCGAAGAGCTCGCCCTGGAAGGTGGCGGCAGTGGCGACGACACCGATGACACCAGTGGCGGTGCTCAAGGCAGCCGGCTTCACCGCCGGTTCCATTCCCACGAAGGGCACGTCGGGATGGATCGCACGCAATGCGTGGAGGGCGGCGGCCGAAGCGGTGTTGCACGCGATGGTGATGGTCGTGGCGCCCCGATCGAGGAGCCACCGGGAGGCCTCCGCAGTCATCTCGGCGACTTCAGCGAGTGTTCGCACCCCGTATGGGGCCCGAGCCTGGTCGGCGAGATAGAAGAGGTCGGCGGAGGGCAACTCACGTCGTATCTCGGTGAGGACGCTCAAGCCGCCGACACCCGAGTCGAAGACCCCGATCATGAGGTCATCTCAGCAGGCCTTTCGTAATTGGGAGCCACAGTGCCGCATGTGACATCTCTGCATCCAATTTCGGGCGTGGGTCGGTGGTAGCTTCGCCGACAGAGGAGGTCCGGCGTGAAGATCGAGGGCTCGGTGGCGCTCATCACCGGCGGTGTGTCCGGTCTTGGCTTCGGTGCCGCCTCCCGTTTCGTCCGGGGTGGGGGATCGGTGGTCATGCTCGACATCGACGACGCCCACGGCGCCGCGGCTGTGGATGCGCTGGGAGAGAGCGCCCGCTTCATCCGCTGTGATGTGCGTGATCGCGACGCTGTCGCCGACTCGGTGGGCCGTGCCGCCGAGGAGTGGGGCCGGATCGACATCCTGGTCAATGCCGCCGGTGTGGCGCCGGCGCAGCGGCTGATCTCACGGGATGGTGAGCTCTTCGATCTCGACCTGTTCAAGTTCGTGATCGAGGTGAATCTGATCGGCATGTTCGACGTGACCCGAAATGTGGCGGCAGTCATGTCTCACAACGATCCCGGTGTCGACGGGGAGCGAGGAGTCATCGTGAACGTCGCCTCGATCGCGGCCTTCGAGGGGCAGATCGGGCAGGCTGCCTACTCCGCCTCGAAGGGCGGCATCGTCGGCATGACCCTTCCCCTTGCCCGCGATCTGGCCGGAATCGGCGTGAGGGCGGTCACGATCGCACCGGGAATAATGGACACGCCCCTTCTGGCGGGCGCCCCCGAGGAGCTCAAGGAATCCCTGGCCGCCCTTCACGTGTTCCCCCGCCGTCTCGGCACACCCGAGGACTTTGCCCATCTGGTGCAGTCGATTGTGGAAAACCCGCTTTTGAACGGTGAGGTCATCCGTCTCGACGCTGGGGCCAGGATGCCGCCCCGATGATCGTTGGGGTGATCGTTCGGTACCAAAAAAACCACCCGTTGTCACTATGTGTTGCTCGCGGTGGAGGTATATGCTCCCCGCTTGATGGGCGTAACAGCCTGTCTGCCCATAGGAGGGAATCCATATGAAAAAGGGACGACAGAGGAGCGCGCTTGCCGCTCTTCTTGCGTTTGGACTGTTCCTTGCGGCTTGTAGCAGCGGGGAACCAACCGAAACCACGGAGGCGTCGGGCGACACGACGGCGACCACCGAGGCAACGACAGACACCACAGAGGCACCGACCGATACCACCGAGGCCGCCGCGGCCGGCGGTGGGATCGTCACGACCTACATCGGTGAGCCGGAGTTCCTGCAGCCCCCGAACACCCAAGAGTCGGAGGGCGGTGCGGTGCTCAGCGCCCTGTTCCGCGGGTCTGATCGACTACAACCCGGAGACCAGTGAGCCCACGAGTTCACCGGTGTCGCCGAGTCGATCGAGTCGCCCGACGAGGGTCTCACCTGGGAGATCGTCCTCCATGACGGTTGGACCTTCCACGACGGCACGCCGGTCACGGCGCAGTCCTTCGTCGATGCGTGGAACTACTCGGCGTACGGCCCCAATGCGACTCAGAAGTCGGGTTTCTTCTGGGCCCGATCGCCGGATTTGCCGACCTTCAGTGCGGGACGAACGATGCTGAAGAGACCCGACTGTGAGGCGGCACCGCCGGCCGCCGAGACGATGAGTGGTCTCACCGTCGTCGACGACCTCAACCTCACCATCACGTTGAGCGAGCCGGAGTCGTTCTTCAATCAGAGGCTGGGGTACACCGCGTACTACCCGCTGCCGGAGGCGTTCTTCGCCGACCCGGCCGCCTACAACGAGATGCCGATCGGCAACGGTCCGTTCATGATGGACGGGTCGTGGGAACATGACATCGAGATCAGGACCGTCGCCTACCCCGACTTTGCCGGGCCTGATCCGGCGCAGATCGACGGTCTGACTTTCCAGATCTACGCCGATGTCGACGCCGCCATCAACGACCTGTTGGCCGGCAACCTCGACATCGTCGACGCCCTCACGCCGGAGCGGGTGGCAGAGGTCCAGGCAGCGGTGCCGAACTTCGGTGAGACAGCGAGCTCGTCGATCAACTACCTGGCCTTCCCGCTCTACGACCCGGCGTTCGAGAACCCGGACGTGCGAGCTGCATTGTCGATGGCCATCGACCGCCAGACGATCGTCGACAGCCCGATCTTCAACGGCACTCGCCCCGGCGTTCAACCTCCAGTCACCGGTCATCCCCGGTTACCAGGAGACCGTCTGTGACAACTGGAACTACGACCCGGAGCAGGCAGCTGCTCTCTGGGAGTCGTCCGGTGGCATCGACGGTCCGATCACGGTCTGGTTCAACTCGGGGGCCGGTCACGAGGACTGGGTCGAGGCAGTGGTCAACATGTGGGGCGAGACTCTGGGCATCGACGTCCCAACCGTGTCGTTCGAGCCCTTCGAATTCGCCGACTACCTGCCGCTGATCGACGACCAGGGGGTCAACGGCCCGTTCCGTCTTGGCTGGGGCATGGACTACCCGCACCCGCAGAACTACTGGCAGTGGCTGTTGGACAGCAGGTTCGTGCCGCCCGCGGGCTCGAACAGCACGTTCTACATCAACCCCGAGTACGACGCCAAGATCGACGAGGCCAACGCCGTGGTCGACATCGACGTCGCTCCCCCTCTACCACGAGGCGGCAGCGATTGCCTGCGCCGACACCCCGTTGATCCCGATCTACTTCGGGTTGAACCAGTTCGGCTGGAACGACACCGTGGACGGTGTCGTGATGGACGCGTTCGGCCGGCTGGTTCCCACCTCATTGGTGGCCACCGGCTGAAACGGCCCACGGCGACTCAACGTCGCCGAACGGTGTGGAGCGGCATCCTCGAGATGCCGCTCCACACTATGGTTCCTCAAAGCGGTGACGGGACGGGACTTCGACCTTCGGGACGAAGGAGCACTGGATGAAGACTGACTGATGACGAGCTACATCATCCGGCGGGTTGGGCATTTCGCCCTGGTTTTCTTCGCGGCCACCTTCATCATCTTCGCCATGGTGTTCGCCATCCCCGGTGACCCGATCCGGGCCCTGGCCGGTGACCGGCCCATGTCCCCATCCACGCTGGCCACGCTCACCCAGCAGTTCCACCTCGACGAGCCTTTCTTTGCCCAGTACTGGCACTACATCTCCGGCGTCTTCCAAGGTGACCTGGGCACCAGCTTCAACAACCGCCCTGTCCTCGACATCATCAAGGAGAGATTCCCCCGGACTCTCTATCTCGCGACGTTGGCTTTCTTCATAGAGATGGTGATCGGCGTCACCGCCGGGATCTGGGCCGGGATCCGAAAAGACAAGTTTCTCGACTCCTTGGTGAAGGTGAGCACTGTCGCCGTTATCTCGGTTCCCATATTCGTGCTCGGGTTCGTGGCCCAGCTCGTCATCGGGGTCCGATTGGGCTGGCTCCCGGTGACGGCGGGCAGCCCGCCCAGCCTCGAGGGCTACCTGCTCCCAGCAATTGTGCTGGCCGCGGTTTCCCTGGCCTACATCGCCCGGCTGACCCGGTCGAGCCTGGTGGAGAACCTCCGATCCGACTACGTGCGCACCGCCAAGGCGAAAGGGCTGAGGCAGCGTCGTGTCATCGGGGTCCACACGTTTCGCAATTCGCTCATCCCGGTCGTCACCTTCCTCGCCATCGACCTCGGGGCGCTCATGGGTGGGGCGATCATCACCGAGCGCATCTTCAACGTCCCCGGGATCGGCCAGGCAACGTATCAGGCGGTCATCGGGCAGGAAGGGGCCGTGGTGGTCGGGATCGTCACCCTGCTGGTGATCATCTACGCCGTGGCCAACCTGGTGGTGGACGTCACGTACGCCGTGCTCGATCCGAGGATCCGTTATGACTGACACCACCAACAAGACGCCAACGGAGATCCTGGCGCCAGATGTCGTCTCTCCGGAGGTGGTGCCCGCTCCGGTACCCCATCAGGGGAAGCCGAACAGTCTGTGGAGCGACGCCTGGCACGAGCTGAGACGGAAGCCGAGTTTCATCGTCTCCGCGGTGCTCATCATCTTCATGGTGATCATGGCCGCCGTCCCCACTCTGTTCACCTCGGTCGACCCACGTGACTGCAGCCTGATCGATTCCATCCAGCCGCCCAGTTCGGAGCATTGGTTCGGAACCGACCTGCAGGGTTGCGACTACTACGCCCGCACCATTCACGGGGCACGAACCTCGGTGTCGATCGGCATCGTCGTCACTTTCTTCGCCACTCTCATCGCCGTTACCCTTGGCTCCCTGGCCGGGTACAAGGGGGGATGGATCGATTCGTTCCTTTCCAGGGTCACCGACATCTTTCTCGCCATCCCGCTCGTCCTCGCCGCCCTCGTCTTCCTCAATGCCCTGGGCAGCAAGGGGTTCTGGACCGTGGCGTTGGTGCTCGTCGTGTTCGGGTGGACCACCATGATTCGGCTCATGCGATCGTCGGTGCTCTCGGTCAACGAACTCGACTACATCGACGCGGCCCGTGCCCTCGGCGCCAGCGACTGGCGGATCATCACCCGTCACGTCCTCCCCAATGGCATCACCCCGGTCATCGTCTATGCCACCATCACCGTGGGCGTCATCATCTCGGCCGAGGCCTCCCTCTCCTTCCTCAACGTCGGTCTGCAGCTTCCCGCCATCTCTTGGGGGCTCATGATCTCGGCCGCCCAGCAGCGGATCCTCGAGCACCCGCACCTGCTGTTCTTCCCCGGGCTCTTCCTCAGCGTGACCGTCTTCGCCTTCATCCTCATGGGAGACGCCCTCCGCGACGCCCTGGATCCCAAGCTGCGATGACGAAGGTCACGCCGCTGGACACAGCGATCGATCCCCGCTCCCCGACTCCGGGAGGTGCTTCTCGACGTGAAGGACCTCGAGGTCGAGTTCCGGATGCGATCGGGCACGGTCAAGGCGTCGAACCAGGTGAGCTATCAGGTCGACAAAGGGGAGACGCTCGCCATCGTCGGAGAGTCGGGCTCTGGGAAGACCGTCAGTGCGCAGGCCATCATGGGGATCATCGACTCTCCTCCCGGGTTCGTCACCGGCGGCGAGATCCTGTTCCGGGGCAAGGACCTGCTCAAGATGGAGGAGAAGGAGCGGCGCCAGATCAGGGGCGATCGGATCTCGATGATCTTCCAGGACGCCCTCACCGCGCTCAACCCGGTGTTCACGGTCGGCTGGCAGATCTCTGAGATGTTTCAGAAGCACCGGGGCATGTCCAAGTCCGAGGGCTACAAACGCGCCGTCGAGTTGATGAACCTCGTGAAGATCCCCTCGGCCGCCGAGCGGGTCAACGCCTACCCCCACGAGTTCTCTGGTGGCATGCGGCAACGAGTCATGATCGCGATGGCCATCGCCCTCGACCCGGATGTTCTGATCGCCGACGAGCCGACCACTGCTCTCGACGTCACCGTGCAAGCGCAGATCATGGGGCTCCTGGCTGATCTGCAGCAGCAGACCGGGATGGGGCTGATCCTCATCACCCACGATCTCGGAGTCGTCGCCGAGGTAGCCGACAAGGTCTCGGTCATGTATGCCGCCGAGATCGTCGAGACCGCCGACATCCGTGAGCTCTATCGACATCCCTATCACCCCTATACCGAGGGTCTGATGCGCTCTCTGGTCCGGCCCGACCACAAGGGCGGCCGTCTCTCCCCGATCAAGGGATCGCCGCCCGACCTCCTCCACATCCCGTCGGGATGCCCATTTCATCCCCGTTGTGACTATGTCCAGGACGTCTGCCGCACAGATGACCCGCCGCTTGCGAGAGATCGTGGAGGGCCGGACCTCCGCCTGTCATTTCGCCGAGGTGTTCTCAAATGACTGAGCCGATCCTCTCCGTTCAGGACCTGGTCAAGCATTACCCGATCCGGAAGGGTGTGTTCCGTCGCCAGGTCGGCTCGATCAAGGCCGTGGACGGGGTCAGCTTCGACCTGATGCCGGGCGAGACACTGGGGCTGGTCGGTGAGTCGGGATGCGGCAAGTCGACCGTGGCCCGCACCTTGCTCCGTCTGATCGAGCCGACCTCTGGAGCTGCTTCCTACAAGGGCACCGACATCTTCTCGCTGGACAAAGGCGACATGCGAGAGCTACGGCGCCACATCCAGATCATCTTCCAGGACCCGTATGCGTCGCTCAACCCGAGGATGACGGTCGGGGACATCATCGCCGAGCCGTGGGCGATCCACAGCGGTCTGCTCCCGAAGGACAAGGTCAGGGATCGGGTTCGCCAGCTCCTGGAGCTGGTCGGGCTCAACCCCGATCACATCAACCGATATCCGCACCAGTTCTCGCGGTGGGCAGCGACAGCGGATCGGGGTGGCCCGTGCGCTTGGCGCTCAACCCGAGCATCATCATCTGTGACGAGCCGGTCTCCGCCCTCGATGTTTCGGTGCAGGCCCAGGTGGTCAATCTGCTCGAGGAGATCCAGGACGAGTTCAACCTCTCCTACATCTTCATCGCCCACGACCTCTCCGTGGTCCGCCACATCTCGGACCGTGTTGCCGTGATGTACCTGGGCAAGATCGTCGAGGAGGGGGTCGAGTCGGACCTCTACGGGAATCCGTCGCACCCCTACACCCAGGCCCTGATGTCGGCGGTGCCGGTGCCCGACCCGAGTTTCCAGGCCGACGACGCGCATCCTCCTCCAGGGTGATGTGCCGTCGGCGGCCAATCCTCCTTCCGGATGTCACTTCCGCACCCGGTGTTGGAAGGCCCAGGACATCTGTGCCGAGGTCGAGCCACCCTTGGAGCAGCATTTCGACACGCTGGCCGCCTGTCATTTCGCTGCCCCACGTGAGATCTTCGCCGAGGCGGAGTAGGTCACAGACCCTTTCAGGCTCTCCGGGTTCTCCAGACCGGACAGGTCGCCCGGCTCCTCCCCGAGGGCCACCGCCTTGATCACCCGGCGCATGATCTTCGCCGACCTGGTTCGGGGCAGGTCGTCCACCCAACGGACATCTGTCGGGCCGGAACGCCTTGCCCATGGTCCCGGTCACCGCGGAAACAACCGTTGCGGTCAGGTCGTCGTCGGGCTCTACCCCGGGCGCAGGCACCACGTAGACCGCGATCGACTCCCCCTTGACCTCGTCGGGGATTCCGATGGCCGCGGCCATGGTGACCTCGGGAAGGGCAACCACCGCGGACTCGATCTCGGCCGGGCCAACGCGCTTGCCGGCGATGTTGAGGGTGTCGTCCGACCGGCCGTGCAGAAACCAGAATCCGTCGTCGTCGGTCGAGGCCCAGTCGCCATGCACCCAGACGTCGGGGAAACGGGACCAGTAGGTCTCGAGGTATCGCTCGGGCTCGCCCCAGAAGCCGCGGGTCATCCCCGGCCATGAGCCCCGGATCACCAGCTCGCCCACCTCTCCACGCACCGGGTTGCCGTCGGCGTCGTAGATGTCGGCGTCGATCCCGAAGGACGGGAAACCCACCGACGTCGGCTTGAGCCCTTGCAGGATGTTGACCCCGACGATGACAGCGCCGATCTCGGTCCCTCCGGTGATGTTGATGATCGGCCGTTTTCTCTCTCCGACGTCGTCGAACAGCCACCACCACGGATCGGGGTTCCACGGCTCGCCGGTGGATCCAAAGGTGTGGAGGCGGGAGAGGTCGTGACGGCGGGCGTGTTCGGCGCCGTGGGGCCGCAGGGCACGGATGAGAGTGGGTGAGATCCCGAGGAAGGTCACGCCGAGATTGGCCGCCACCGCCCAGAGCCGGTCCGGTCCCGGATGGTCCGGCGCCCCGTCGTACGTGGCCAGAGCTGCCCCGTTGGCGAGACCGGCGAGGACCATCCACGGGCCCATGATCCATCCCATGTCCGTGGCCCACATCACGACGTCGTCCCTACCGATTTCGGCGTGAAAGGCGCCTTCGGCGGCGAGCTTCACCGTGAGACCGGCCTGGACGTGGACGGCTCCCTTTGGCCTGCCGGTGGTGCCCGAGGTGTAGGCGATCAGCACGGGAGCCTCGGTGCTGGTGGGGAAGGGAGGGACCGGCTCGGCGTCCGGAACCACATCGTCCCACCACACGTCCCGGCCCTCGGTCATCGGGGTGTCGGACCGGCCGGCGTAGTCGACGACCAGGACACGGTCCACACCACCGGCGCTTTCGATCGCCTTGTCGGCGACCTCCTTCATCTCGATCAGCGTTCCCCGGCGCTGGAAGCCGTCGGCGCAGATCATCACCTTGGGCCGAGGGTCACCGAGCCGGGTCGCCACTGCCTCGGCTCCGTACCCCGAGAAGACCGGGATGAAGATCGCTCCGATCCGGGCCACGGCGAGGAGCGATACAACGGCCTCGACTCCCATGGGCAGAAACACGGCAACCGCATCCCCCTTGGAGACGCCGAGCCCGTTCAATGCACCGGCGAGACGGCCGACCACGTCCCTCATCTCGCCAAAGGACAGCTCGCGGGTCTCACCCGTCTCTTTCTCGCTGCGCAGCGCGATTCGGCCCGGGTCGTCGTCCGCCCACCTGTCGACACATGCCTGGCTCAGGTTGAAGCCACCACCGACGAACCAGGTCGCCCACGGCTGCCCTCTAGATGTGTCCCGTACGGCCCTCCACGGTCGGTCGAAAGGGAGACCGAGGAAATCGACCACCGCCTCCCAGAACCACTCCGGGTCGGAGGCCGACCTCTGACGCAGCTCATCCACGGTCGCGATCTGATGTGCGCGCATGAATGCGGCCGTGTTGGATGCCGCCGCCCTCTCCGGGGTGGGCCTCCACACCACATCTGAACCTTCCATTGCCCTCCTCGTGGGTCGCGCCGGAGGCTAGATCGCTTCCCGTACAGCGGTCCGGCCAGTCCTAACCTCGTCGTCGATGAACAAGATCGAGGAGCGAACGGACAATCGTCTCTTTACGAGGAGGACGCTGGTCGTAGCCGGGGTGCTCTTGCTCACTGCGCTGGCGCTCTACCTGCTTTTCCGCCTTAGGACTCTTCTCTTCATGGTGTTCGTCGCGCTGTTCATCGCCGTCGCCCTAGAGCCTCCGGTCCACTTTCTGGAGAAGCGGGGCTGGAAGCGAGGCCTTGCCACCGGCCTGGTGTTTCTGGTGGTCTTCCTTTTGATCGTGGCGTTTGTCGCGCTCCTCGTCCCACTGTTCGTCAACCAGTTCAACGAGCTGATCGACCAGCTACCCGGATACATCGAATCCGTCGCCCAGCAATTGAACGACTGGTTCAACCTCGACTTGTCCACGGAATCTCTCCAGCAGGAGGCGGCCAAACTGCCCGACATCATCGCCGGTTCCGGGGGGACCATCCTGGGAGGGGTGGTCAGCGTCACCACGGGCATCTTCAGCTTCCTCTTCTTCGCCACCACGGTCGCCCTCTTCTCGTTCTATATGATCGCTGAGCTGCCCAAGCTGCAGCGGACCGTCCTCTCCACGATGAACCAGGAGCGCCAGCGTGACGCCCTGCACATATGGGACGTGGCGGTGGAGAAGATGGGTTTGTACATCTACTCCAGGCTGATCCTCGCCCTACTCAGTGGCCTACTCACCGCAGGCTTTCTCACCCTCCTTGGAGTCCCCTTCGCGGTGTCGCTGGGGATCTGGGTCGGTGTGCTCAGCCAATTCATCCCGGTGGTAGGCACCTATCTAGCCGCCATCCTCCCCGCCGTCGTTGCCCTTTCTTCGGGCGGCTTGGGCACCATGCTCTGGGTGATCGTCTACTTCCTGGCCTATCAACAGATCGAGAACTACCTGATCGCACCCCGGATCACCCAGAAGACCATGGAGATCCATCCCGCCGTCTCGATCGGCGCCATCATCATCGGGTCGGCCCTTTTAGGGCCGATCGGTGTGATCCTCGCCCTGCCGATGACCGGGATCATCCAGGCGCTCATCTCCGAGACCCGAAATGAACACGCCGTCGTGCTCGACATCGACGATCACGCCGAGACCACATGAAGACCGGCGCTCGGCTCGGCCGGATCGTCCTCCTTGCCATTGTCTTGGGGTTGGTGGCCTCATGCACCGGTGAGGCCGAGCCCACGACCACGGTGGCGGTGGTCACGACCAGGGCGGCGGAGACCACGACGACGGCCGCTCCGACAACGACGGTGGTTGGCGAATGCCGCGACACATTCTGCGTCAGGTACAACATCCGGCAGGAGGCGGCCTGGGCGGATGGCACACCTGTGACCGCTGCAGACTTCGTCTTCACCTACGAGACCATCGCCGATCCCGCACTGGACATCACCAGTCGGGAGGGCTACCACCTGATCACCGGGTACGAGGTCGTCGATGACAAGACGGTGGTCTTCGCCTTCGACGAGATCTATGCGCCGTGGCAGACGCTGTTCAGCTCCGTCCTGCCGGCGCACATCCTCGAGGGCGAGCCGTTCAACACCGCCTGGGACGATGCCATCACGATGGGCACGGGGCCGTTCACATTCGTCGAATGGGTGCCTGAGGAGCGGATCACGTTGGCGCGGAACCCCAACTACTGGGGTGATGCAACCGGTGACGTGCAGACCCTCAACGTCCTATTTCTCGGCGACGAGGACGTGCAGGTCGACGCGCTGGGGGATGGCGAAGTCGACATGATCTACCCCCAGCCCGACGTCGTCCCTGTTGGAAGAGGTCGCCGGCCTCGGCGAGGTCGACTCGGTGACGGGCCTCGGCCCGGTGTGGGAGTACTTCGGCTTCAACCAGGATGACGCCAGGCTGCGGAACCTCTTTGTCCGCCAGGCCATCGCCCAGGGCATCAACCGCGAGGCCATGATGGAGGCCGTCGTCCGGCCAATCACTCCCGGGGGCCAGCTCCTCGGGAACTCGGTGTGGTTGAACAGCAGTGACTACTACGTGGATCACTTCAACGGCCTGTTCCCATACGACCCGGTGGCCGCCGAGGCGCTGTTGACGAGCAACGGCTGCGTGAGGGGCGAAGACGGCATCTACGTTTGCGGCGACCAGCGTCTCTCTTTCACCTGGGCGACCACATCGGGCAACGACGCACGGGACACTCATTTCGAACTTGCGCAGGCCGATCTCGCCGCCATTGGCATAGAGATAACGCCGAGTTTCGGGCCGACCTCCGAGCTGTTGCAGACGGCCAACCTGCAGGGAGGGGCCGATGTCTGGCAGGTCACGAACCTGGCCTGGGTCGCCTCACCGGACCCGTCCTGGGGCAACAGCCGCTATTACTGCCAGGGCAACGCGTTGAACGGCTTCGGAGACCTGAACTTCTTCCGCTATTGCGACGAAGAGGTCGATGCGCTGATCAGGCAGACCGACACCATCGTCGACCCCGACGAGCGGGCCGCGACCTACAACCAGGCCGACGAGCTGTGGCTTGCCGGCGTCCCGATGATCCCGATGTATCAGAGACCGACACTCCTCGCCTGGAATTCGGTCATCCAGGGCCCGGGCGACAACCCGTCCGAGATCGGGCCCTTCTGGAACGTCGGTGACTGGAGCGGGAAGGAAGAGGTCAACTTCGGGGCCAACATGCAACCGGCGCTCGATGAACATCATCGAGTCGGACGGCAACCAGGTCGAGAGCTTCTATCATAGCCAACGCAATTCTCGAGGGTGCCTTCACCATCACCCCTGACTTCGAGTACGCCCCCCGTCTCGTCGAGAGCGCGGAGCCGATAGTTCCCGAGGGCTGAGCGGTCACAGACCTGCTGGGGCTAGGTTGCGCCGAACCATGACCGGCCCCTTGCAGGGATTGAGGGTTGTCGAGATTGCCGCCCTGGGGCCTGCGCCCTTTTGCGGGATGGTCCTTGCCGACCTCGGCGCCGACGTGGTGAGAGTGGACCGAGCCGATGCAGTCATCGGCGGTCACACCAGCTCGACGAGAAACGACCTCATGTGTCGTGGCAAGAGGTCGATCGGGGTAGACCTCAAGCACGAAGAAGGAGTGAGTGTCGTGCTCCGACTGGTAGAGGGGGCCGACGCCCTGATCGAAGGGTTCAGACCCGGGGTCACCGAGCGTCTCGGCATCGGCCCCGCCCAGTGTCTCGCCCGGAACGCGGCCCTGGTGTACGGGCGGATGACCGGCTGGGGCCAGGACGGTCCGCTGTCGGGGCGGGCTGGCCACGACATCGACTACATCGCCCTATCCGGTGCCCTGGCCGCGATCGGTCCCGCCGAGACGCCCTTGCCTCCATTGAATCTGGTGGGTGACTTCGGAGGAGGGGGCATGTTCCTCGCCGTCGGCCTCCTCGCCGCCGTGCTTCACGCTCGTGAGACCGGGGAGGGCCAGGTTGTCGATGCCGCCATGGTCGACGGGTCGGCACTGCTCACCACGGCCATGCACGGTCACATCGCCGAGGGCTGGTGGGCGCCCGGGCGCCAGGCCAATCTCCTCGATGGTGGGGCGCCGTTCTATTCGGTCTACGAGACAGCCGATGGCGGACACATTGCGGTCGGAGCACTCGAGCCGCAGTTCTTCGCGCGCTCTTCTCGAAGGTCTCGGTATCGACCAGGAGTCTCTGCCTGCTCAGGGTGACAGAAAAGGCTGGCCGACGATCAAGGCTGTCCTAGCGTCCAAATTCGCCTCACGGAGCCGTGACGAGTGGGCAGAGCACTTCGCGGCGATCGACGCCTGTGTGGCCCCGGTCCTCGACGCCACCGAGGCGCCCGGCCATCCCCACAACATGGCCCGCGAGGTGTTCATCGAGGTCGACGGGGTCACCCAGCCCGCTCCCGGCCCCAGATTCTCGGCGACACCTGTGCCCGCATCGTCGGGCCCTGGTTACCCCGGCAGGGACACAGATCTCGTGCTGCAGACGCTCGGCTATAGCGAAACCGAGATAAGTATGCTCCGCCGGGTCGGAGCAGTGGCCTGATCGCGGAGGAGAAATGTCCCAGGAAGCCGTGTTGGCGGAGCGAGCGGAGATCGACGCCGAAGTAGAGGGCAAGACGATCGTCGATTACCTCGATCGGAATGCGGAGCGCCACGGTGCCCAGCCCGCGATCCATTACAAGGACGGGGACTGGAAAACCCTGACCTGGGGCGAATACCGCCAGGCAGTGCACGAGGCGGCCGCAGGTTTCCAGGATCTCGGTGTCGGCGACGGAGAATTCGTCGCCATCATGGCCGGGAACCGCCCCGAGCACGTGATCGCCGACTACGCGGCCATCCATTCCGGGGCGACCGCGGTGACCATCTACTCCACACTCACCGCTCCCCAGATCCAGTACATCGCCGACAACTGCAAGGCCACGGTCGCGGTGCTCGAGGACCTCGAGTTCATGAAGCGCTGGGAGGAGATCCGGTCTGAGCTGCCCAATCTGCGGTATGTGGTCCTGATGTCGGGCGCCGAGAACTACGACACCGCCGATTGGGTGTTGAGCTGGGACGAGCTTCTGGTCAGGGGTAAGAAGCGCCTCGCCGACGACCCCGACGCGGTGAACCGAACCGCCGGCACGATCACCCCGGACACCCTGGCCACCCTCATCTACACCTCGGGCACCACCGGCACCCCTAAGGGCGTCATGATCAGCCACCGCAACGTGGTCTGGACTGCCGAATGCCTGCGACGGGCGGCCAACATCGACCTCGGGCCCCGAATGGTCTCCTATCTGCCTCTGGCTCACATCGCCGAGCGGCTCGCCACCCACTATCTGGCCACGTACCTGGCCGGCCAGGTGTGGTTCTGCCCGAATCTCGCCGGTGTCCTCGAGTACATCCAGGAGGCACGGCCGACCGTCTTTGTCGGCGTTCCCCGTGTCTACGAGAAGTTCCACTCCCGGCTCACTGCCCGTTTCGCCGATACTCACGGGGTCAAGAAGACCCTGCTCGACCGGGCCCTCGACGCCAACCGGAAACGTGTCCTGGCCGAGCAGGAAGGACAATCCGGCCCGATGATGGCCGGGACGCTCGACTCGCTCGTCCTGTCCAAGGTGCGGGAACAGCTGGGGATGGACCAGGTCGAGATCGCGATCACCGCAGCTGCGCCGATCAATCCGGACCTGATCCTGTTCTTCCAGACCCTGGGTATCCCCCTTTTCGAGTTGTACGGCATGTCGGAGACCACCGGCCCGGCGACGACGAATGTTCCCGGCGTCTTCCGACTCGGCTCGGTGGGGAAGGCCCTTCCGGGCGTCGAGGTCGAGCTCGCCGAGGACGACGAGCTGCTGATGAGGGGCGGAGTCATCACCCAGGGCTATTACAAGCTGCCCGATGACACCGCCGAGGCGTTCGATTCCAAGGGCTGGCTCCACTCCGGCGATCTGGCCCGGATCGACGACGACGGTTTTGTATGGATCGTCGGCCGAAAGAAAGAGATCATCATCACCGCCGGGGGAAAGAACATCGCCCCGGCCAAGCTGGAGACGCTCCTGGGCAACCATGCTCTCATCTCCAAGGCGTGCATGGTCGGCGATGGTCGCAAGTTCCTGGCGATGATCGTTGCCCTCGACCACGAGGAGGCACCGGCGTGGGCCGAGGCCAACGGTCTGGTCTATGAGGACCTGGCGACCTTCTCCAGGCTTGCCGAGGTGAATGCCGAGATCGAGCGGGCGATGGACGAGGCCAACGAGACCGTCTCATCGGTCGAGCAGGTGAAGAAGTGGATCATCGTGCCCGACGAGTGGACCCCCGACTCGGGCGAGGTGACACCGTCCCTCAAGCTCAAGCGCAAGGTCGTGCTCGACAAGTACGCGAGTGAGATCGAGAGTCTTTACGTAGGAGTCTGAGACCCGGCCGCGGGCGGATATGCAACGAGACCTGTTCGAAGCGGATCACGAGCTATTCCGCTCCACCGCCCGTGAGTTCGTCGAGCGGGAGGTGGCTCCCAACGTCGCCAAATGGGAGGCGCAGGGGAGGGTCGACAAAGACATGTTCCGCAAGGCGGGCAAGGCCGGGCTTCTTGGTATGGCCGTGCCCGAGGAGCATGGCGGAGGCGGGATAGCCGATTTCCGATTCAACATGGTGGTCGGCGAGGAATTGATGCGTGCCGACGCCATGGCCTCGGGGATGTGCATCACCCTTCACAACGATGTGTGTCTGCCCTACTTCACCCACCTTTGCGACGGCGAGCAGGCCAGGCGGTGGATGCCCGGACTCGTGTCGGGGGACCTGATGTCGGCGATAGCCATGACCGAGCCCGGGGCTGGGTCGGATCTGGCAGGGATCAAGACAACGGCCATCCGCGACGGCGACGTCTATGTCGTCAACGGGTCCAAGACGTTCATCACCAATGGGATCAACTCCGATCTCGTGATCACCGCTGTCAAGACGAACCCCCAGGAGAAACACAGCGGTATGAGCCTCCTCGTCATCGAGGACGGCTCGGAGGGCTTCAGCCGGGGGCGGAACCTGGAGAAGATCGGCCTCCACGCCCAGGACACCGCCGAGCTCTTCTTCGACGATGTAAGGGTGCCGGTCTCGAATCGGCTGGGGGACGAGGGAATGGGCTTCGTCTACCTGATGGAGAACCTGCCCCAGGAGCGGCTCAGCCTCGCCACCGGCTCTGTTGCCCACGCTCAGGCCGCTTTCGAGTGGACCCTCGAGTACGTCAAGGAGCGTCGGGCGTTCGATCAACCGATCGGGAGCTTCCAGACGGTGAAACACGTGATGGCCGAGATGAGGACCGAGCTCGACATCGCTCAGACCTATGTCGATCGCCAGGTGATCGCGCTCAACCGGGGAGAGCTGAGCGCGGAGGATGCTGCCAAGGCCAAGTGGTGGGTGACAGAGATGGAGAAGAGGGTGATCGACCGCTGTCTCCAGCTCTTTGGTGGGTGGGGCTATATGGAGGAGTACCCCATCGCCAGGGCATATCGGGACGCACGGGTCCAGACCATCTATGGAGGGACGACCGAGATCATGAAAGAGATCATCGGGCGGTCTCTCGGTCTCTGAGCGAAGAACCCAATTTCCGAAATTGGGACCCAAAAGTGTCATATACGGGCGTGTGGAACCCAATTAGCGAAAGAGAGAAGCATGGCTGAGCCAATCACGTTCGATGGGCGGGTGGCTGTGGTCACCGGGGCCGGTGGGGGCCTGGGCAGGGAGTACGCCCTCGAGCTGGGGCGACGGGGAGCCATGGTCGTGGTCAACGACCTGGGGGGCGCAGTAGACGGCAGCGGCTCGTCGCATTCCGCTGCCGACGTGGTGGTGAATCAGATCAAGGGCGCCGGAGGTGAGGCGGTGGCCAGCTACGACTCGGTTGCCACTCGCGAGGGCGGCGAGGGCATCATCCAGACTGCCCTTGATGCCTTCGGGTCGGTCGACATCGTGATCAACAACGCGGGGATCCTCAGGGACAAGTCGTTCGCCAACATGACCCTCGATGAGGTCGATGCGGTCCTCGATGTGCACCTCAAGGGTGCTTTCCACGTGTCGCATCCGGCCTTCAAGCAGATGAAGGAACGGGGATACGGCCGGTTCGTCCACACGAGCTCGGCCTCCGGTCTCTTCGGCAACTTCGGCCAGGCCAACTACGGCGCGGCCAAGGCCGGGCTGGTTGGTCTGTCCAACGTGCTCGCGATCGAAGGCGCGAAGTACAACATCAAGTCGAATGCGGTCGCGCCCACTGCCCGCACCCGGATGACCGAGGACATCCTCGGCCCGTTCGTCGAGATGCTCGACCCTCAGCAGGTGATGCCGATGGTCGTCTATCTCTGCTCTGAGCAGAACGAGCACACCCACGAGATCTTCACGGTCGGCGGGGGCAGATACGGCCGGGTCTTCATCGGCACCAATTCCGGGTGGTTCGCCGGCCAGGGCGTGGTGCCCACGGTCGAGGACCTCGTGGAGCACCTCGATGAGATCCGCGATGTCACCGAGTATTTGATCCCGGGGGATATCAACGAGGAACTGATGATCCTCGCCCGTCTGGCAGGCGGCTGATGCCGATCGATCTCGAGAAAGCCATCGGGGCGGAGCTCGCCGGAGGGACCGCCGTCTGGGATGAGGACGACATCATCCTCTATCACCTGGGCGTTGGCGCCGGCGTGCCGCCCACCGACCCGGGTGAGTTGCGCTACGCCTATGAGGGCGACCTACGTGTTCTCCCCACATACGCATCCATCCCCCAATTCCCGGTGATGATGAGCGTGGGATACGCCCCTGGATTCGATATCAACCCGGCGATGATCCTCCACGGGGAGCATGAGATCGTGATCCACGAGCCGATCCCGACCAGCGGGGCGGTGATCCAGACCGGCAGCGTCATCGAGATCCTGGATAAAGGAAAGGGAGCACTGGCAGTCGTCGAGATCGTTTCCGTCCTGGAGAAAACCGGCAAGCCGCTGTTCACCAATCGTGCGTCGATCTTCATCAGGGGAGAGGGCGGGCTTCGGTGGGGACAGCGGCCCATCGACGACCGATCTCAGGCCATCGCGGGATCCCGACCACGTCGTCGAGTCGGTCACTCTCCCCCAGCAGGCACTGCTCTACCGGATGGCATCGCGGGACAAGAACCCGCTCCATGCAGACCCCGGATTCGCCGCCTTCGCCGGCTTCGATCGTCCGATCCTGCACGGGTTGTGCACCTACGGGATCGTGTGCAAGGCGGTGGTCGACCATGTCCTCGACGGACGGTCCGATGCGGTGGCCTCGTTTCGGGCCCGCTTCTCGGGCGTCGTCTACCCGGGGGAGACGCTGGTCAGCTCGATTTGGGACGATGGCGACCAGATAGTGGTGACCGCTACGGCCAAGGAGCGAGGCGCAACGGTGCTCTCCAACGGTGTCGTAAGACGTAGAACGTAGAACGGAGATCCGTGCCGTCAGGCTCGGATCTCCACCGGTGTCCCGATGGCGACCACGTCGTGAAGACGGGTGATGACTTCGTTGGCGACGCGGACGCATCCCAGTGACAGCGCAAGACCGATAGACCCCGGGTTGTTGGTCCCGTGGATGCCGATGATCCCGTCACCCCCGTTGTATTCGGTGACGGTGTCCGATCGGGCGGACAGACCGAGGGCATGCGGGCCCCAGGGGCTGTTGGGGTCGGCCAGAGCGACACTGTCGGTGACGAAGAAGTTCCCCGTCGGGGTTGGGTTGGCCTCGCTGCCGACTCCGACAGGGGTGGCGATCACCTCGTTGTCTCCCACGAAATAGCTGAGGGTTCGGTCGGAGAGGTCGATCAGCACCTTGCCCTTGACGACGAAGGCGACCATCTCGTCGGCGCGGACCCATCCTTCGGAGCCATTGGGACGGCCGGGGAGTAGGACCCGGGCCCACCCATCATCCGGACCTTCCGTGACCATGAGCACCGTTGTGGTCCCCAGGATCGTGGTCGGTTCCAGGGTGCGGATCGCCTCGGTTTCGTTTGGCCCGGCGAAGACTTCGACCGCTTCGCGCGCACCGAGGATGAGAGAGGAACCCTCCGGAAGGGACTCGACGTCGAGGGCCTCCTCAACCGTCGTGGTGGTGGCGACCGAAGTGGTCGTAGTGGATGGCGTGGTGGTCGTCGACGCGACGCTGGTGGTAGGTGGGACGGTCGGGGCAGGCTCAGTCGCGTCGGCGCTGGCACAGCCGGCGACTGCCATGCTGAGGAGGACGGTCAGGGCGATGCGTCGCATCTCGAGGAATGGTATCGGCACCTTGGAACGGAACTGTTCTGTGTTGCCCGGGTTAGCCTGCGGCCCCGATGCCGAGGGTGTTCGTCAGCGACTTCATCCCGGGGGACATCCTCGAGCCCCTGGAGACGCTCGCCGACGTCGAGGTCTGGGATCAAGAGGAACGGGTGCCCCGCCCGACACTCCTCGAGCGACTGAACGATTGTGACGGGTGGCTGTCGATGCTGTCGGACACCATCGATGTGGAATTGCTCGAATCAGTCCCGAAGCTGAGAGTGATCTCCCAGATGTCGGTGGGAGTCGACAACATCGACGTCGAGGCCTGCCGGAGTCACGGGGTTTCGGTTGGCCACACCCCCGACGTTCTGACGGAGACCACGGCGGACACCGCATTCGCCCTCATCGGCGCTGCCGTCAGACGTCTCCCCGAGGGAGAAGCCATCGTCAAGTCCGGGGCGTGGGGCCCGTGGGACCCATGGCACTTCCTCAGCGGCGACCTGCACGGCGCCACTCTCGGAATCGTAGGGATGGGGCGGATCGGCCAGGCGATTGCACGGCGTGCTCGTGGGTTCGACATGGAGGTGCTGTACACGGCGCGGACGACCAAGGACATCTCTGGGGCGGAGCGACTCGATCTCGCCACGCTGCTCGAGAGGTCGGACATCGTGGTGATCGCCGTCCCTCTCTCCGGTGAGACGCGCGGGATGATCGGTCGCGGCCGAGCTCGGGCTGATGAAGGACTCGGCATTGCTCGTGAATGTGGCCCGCGGCCCGATCGTCGACACCGACGCCCTGGTGGAGGCGTTGGCTGACGGCATGATCGGTGGGGCCGCGCTGGATGTAACCGACCCGGAGCCGTTGCCCCCCGATCATCCCCTGCTCCAGTTCTCCAACTGCCTGGTGGTGCCTCACATCGGCAGTGCGACCATCCCGGCGCGGAGGGCGATGGCCGCCCTCGCCGTGGCAAATCTGGTCGCCTATCTCAAGCAGGAACCCATGCCTGCATGGCTTCCGGGCAGCGCCGATCAGCCATCCGGCGACTACTCTGTTCCGGGTTCCCCCTCTGAATCGAGTGATAGCTGACCCATGTTCGAATTGCCCCAAGCCAGGTCCATCGAGGTCAACCCGAGTCAGGAACGCCTCCGTGAGCTGACCCTGGAGCGCATGCCTCGTATCACGGTCACCGAGTTCGGAAACCTCAACTACCAGGCCGAGATCACCGCACGTCTCAAGAACTCCACCTTCTTCGTTGCCGACCAGGAGATCCACCAGAACCGGATATCCCGGGTCGAGGCCGACGAGTGGGCTGCGCGCCAGGATGCGCACATCGCCGGCCAGGACATGTTGCTGATCGAAGGTCGGGTAGGGCCCGATCCATCCTTCAGCACCCCGAGCCGGCTGATGATCGAGGCAATGGGGGCCAACATCGCCGGAATGCAGGCCCAGCTCTTCTTCCCACCTGCTCCGGGCGGTGAGCCACAGTTCACCGTCGTCTACACCCCATCGCTTCCAGCGCCGGGGAAGCCGGACGACCGTCTCATCATCGTCGACCTCGAGAACTGGGTGACCCGGGTCCTCGGCTCCGACTACTTCGGGGAGTCGAAAATGGGGTCTCTCCGGATGTGGGGCAGGCTGGCGCACGACTGGGGTGGTCTCGCCCTCCACGCCGGGCTCAAGACCTTTCCCGCCGAGTCGACCCGGTCTGGCGACGAAGAGTCGATGCTGATCATCGGCCTCTCCGGGACCGGCAAGACGACTACCACCTTCCGTCAGCAGGTGGGATCCCTCCCGGTGCAGGACGATTTCGTGGCCCTCATGCCCGGTGGGGCGATCCGCACCACCGAGAACGGGTGCTTCGCCAAGACCTTCGGTCTCGACGCCGACGACGAGCCCACGATCTATGGAGGAACCACCAGGCCAGACGCGTGGCTGGAGAACGTCTCGGTCACGGGTGACGGCAAGGTCGACTTCTTCGACACCAACTACACGGCCAACGGGCGAAGCACCTTCCCCCTGGCCAACATCAGGCACCGCGACCCGAGAGACGTCCCTCCGGCCCGTTATCTCCTCATGCTGAATCGTTCCGACCACGTGATCCCTGCTGTCGCCAGGCTCCGACGTGACCAGATCCCGGCGTTCTTCATGCTGGGGGAGACGAAGGGAACGTCAGCCGGGGGTGCTGCCGAGGCGGGCAAGAGCCTTCGGGTGCCCGGCACCAATCCGTTCTTCTTCGACGACGATGCGCTGCAGGGCAATCGCCTGCTGGAGCTGCTCGAGACGATCCCTGACCTGGAGGCGTTCGTGCTCAACACCGGCCGCGTGGGGGGAGAGGAAGAGGGCTCGAAGAAAGTCAGGATCCAGGACTCGTCGGCCATCGTCCAGGGCATCGTGCAAGGCACGATCGAGTGGGCCACCGATCCCGACTTCGGTTACGAGATCGCCTCGAGTGTGCCCGATGTAGACGACGCCGAATTGCTCCAACCGGTGCGGCTCTATCAGAGGATGGGTAGGGAGGCGGAGTACCAGGAGATGGTGGCCCGGCTGGGCAAGGAGCGGTCGGAGTACCTGGCCGGCTACACACGGCTCGACCCGTCGGTGTCGGCCGGTCTCTGACCGGCCGAAGCCTCTAGGTCGGGAACACGACGAGGAGGCACCCCGAGTCGATCCTGATATCGGCCACAGGGGCCCGCATCACATTGCTCACCCCTCTGGTCGTTCCCGGCGTCGAAGGTGTCCCCGTCGAGCTCCCATTGGAGCCCGTTGGTGGTGAGCCCGGTGACCGGGCCACCCACCGGGATGAGGCTGACCAGTGCGCCCACATCGCCGTGCAGGATCCGTCGTCGGCGCAGGACATAGGCGCGACTGCGTGACGAGACCCAGTCGAGCTCGTCGATGACCGACCAGCGATCAGAGCAAAGGAGCCCCACCGTCGACATCTCGTGGTCGAACCTGCCCCCTGCGCCGCCTATGACCACCACCCGTGAGGGATCCTCGCGGACCGCCAGCTCGAGAGCCAGGTCGAGGTCGGTCTGATCCTTGTCGACGGGATGGCGCTCAACGATGACATGTCGGGGGATGGGCGCCGTCTCGACAGAGTCGAGATCGCCGACCAGCACATCCACCCGGAACCCGAGATGCTCGGCGGCGTCGTAGCCACTGTCGGCGGCCACCACCAGGTCGGCGGAGGGGAGCTCCTCGGCGATTCCGGCATCGGGGAGGTCACCACCGGCGAAGATCAGAATGGTGTCCATAATGACAAAATCGTCTTACGCGCGCTTTCGCGGGTAAGCACTAACCGTCAAGTAGAGGTTGAAGCTCGGCGGAGCTACCGGCATTGGGCAAAACGGTCCCTCGGCAGTGAGGGTCATTGGGCCGGTCATTCGACCTCCACGCTGATGAGGTCCCGCGCTTGACGCAGCGAGGCCTCGACTGTCTCCCGATCCTGGCCCTTGGCGAAGACGAAACCGAGGTACCGGTCGCCCTCCGGCGGAGGTTGCACCTGGCTACCCGGAGTGGCCGTGATGTCGATAGCGGAGATCAGCTCGAGCTCACGCACCTGGTCCAGTCCGTCGATGCCGATGAAGGTCCCCGATCGCGGGATCGGGATCATGAGCACTCCACTGGCGATCGGCTCCCGACGCAGCTCGGGCTTCTCCATGCCGATCGCGTTGCGCAGGATCAGTGTCTCCAAGGTGGTGCCGAGCAACCCGAAGTTCAAGCTTCGTGAGCAAAGGCCACCGATCGATCTGGCCGCGACCTCGATGACACGGACCAGGGGGCCATCCACCTTCATCTCGACGTGCACCGGGCCGTGGCTGATGCCGATGGCGGCCAGCGCCGATGCTGATACCCGGCGGCATTCAGCCTGGGTCTTCTCGTCGAGACGACTCGGGGTGACGAGGATCGTCTCCGGGAAGAAAGGCCCTTCCACGGCGTCGGGCTTGTCGAAGAGGGCGAGCGTGGTCAATTCCCCATCTCGTACCAGGCCCTCCAGCGCCACCTCGTCCCCTGGCATGAACTCCTCGACGAGGAGGGGAGCGTTATCGCCGACAATGGAGCGCACTCGCGTCATTGCCGTCGAGAGGTCAGAGTCTTGGTCGACCCGCATCACCCCCTGCCCGGCGGCCCGGTCCAAAGGCTTGATCACGAGGGGGTAGCCAACGCTCGCTGCGGCCTGCACTCCGTCCTCTCCGGGAGAGATCGTTTCGAACCTCGGCTGGGGCACCTCGGCGGCCCGAAGCAGGGCGCGTTGCCGGCCTTTGTCCCGGGTGGCGGCGGCAGCCTCGGGCTCGTTGGCCCGGACGCCCAGCTTTCTGCCGGCGATGGCGGCGGCCACCACTCCGGCATCGTCGGCGGCCACGACGCCGTCGATCGGGGCGTCATCACCGATGCGGACGATCGCCTCGGCCGCGAGGTCCGGATCCGAGCAATCGACCTGGAGATAGCGGTCACCCATGTCGAAAGGCGGCGGGTTCTCCGAGGCGACTATCAGGTCGACGCCGAGCCCTTCGGCGGCGCGCACGAAGTCAGCTGCGCGATAGGTGGTGCTGGGGAGGAGGACGATCAGCAGTGGGCATGTGGATTGGGTCGTGGGACCAGGTACCATCCTTACAGATGTCAGAAGACACCGTTCTCAGCGTCGCGCCCGATGCCCTGGACATGATCCTCCAGTTGAGGGATCAGGAGCCGGGGGACGGGGAGTTCGCCCTCTCCATCGAGGTGACCGGGTTCCGGGGCCCTCAGTTCACCTACGAGCTCGCCTTCGTCGCCCTCGACGACAAGAAAGAGGGCTGGGTCACGGAGAGACATGACGGCCTGGCCCTGATCTTCCCCGAGGACGACACGGAGAAGCTCGACGGCGCAGCTCTCGAGCTGACCGATCAGGGTCTGTCGATGAACAACCCGAACAGCCCGGCACCGCCTCCGATGTCGGCTCCCGGAGGCGACCTGTCCGGTCCACTCGTAGACCAGGTGCAGCAGGTGATCAAGGAACAGGTGAACCCGGCGATAGCGGCCCACGGCGGTGGTGCCGAGTTGGTATCCGTCGACGGCACCATTGCCTATCTGCGCCTCTTCGGCGGTTGCCAGGGTTGCGGTCTCGCCCAGGTCACCCTCAAGCAGGGCATCGAGCGAATACTCCTCGAGTCCATCCCCGCCCTGACCCAGGTCGTCGACGTCACCGATCATGCGTCTGGTGAAGACCCCTACTACCAGAGCCAGAAGAAGTAGATCGACTCCGCGATTCGGGGAGCGCCGTTGAGCGGGCCGGTCCAACCCGTCGACGCCACGGTCCAACAGGGACCTCTGGCTCGCATCGATGTCCGTGAGGGCCGTTCGACCACGGTCGGCGGTGTGCCGATCAGCAGGGTCCTGCCCACCAAGGGGCGGAGGACCGTGGGCCCGTGGTGCTTCGTAGACCTGATTCTGCCCCCCGACTTCGACGATCCTCATCCCTTGGAGGTCGGTCCCCATCCCCACACCGGTCTGTCGACGGTTACGTGGCTGCTCGAGGGCGAAGCTCTGCACACCGACTCCCTGGGCAGTGAGCAGCGATCAGGCCCGGGCAGCTGAACCTGATGTCGGCAGGCAACGGGATCGCGCACGCCGAGCTGGGGACCACGGAAGGGATCCACGGGGTGCAGATGTGGCTGGCCCAGCCCGAAGGGACGAGACACGGAAGCTCCAGATTCGAGCACATCCCGGATCTGCCGGTGGCGGACTTCCCTGCCGCCGAGGTGAAGGTCATGATCGGCGAGCTCGACGGAAATCGGTCGCCTGCCGAGGTCGACTGGGCAACGGTCGGCCTCGATGTCACCCTCCACGGGCAGAGGATCGAGATCCCTGCCGATGCTGGTTTCGAGTACGCCGTGATCCCGATCGACCACAAGTTGAAGGTGGAGGACGCCATCGTCGAGCCGGGATGGCTCGCCCTGGTGCCTGCCGGCGCCGAGACTCTCCCGATCGAGGGGGCCGGCGACGAGACCCGGTTCCTGGTCCTCGGCGGTGAGCCCCTGGGCGAGCCGATCGAGATGTGGTGGAACTTCGTCGCCCGGAGCAAGGAGGAGATCACCAGCGCCTGGAAGGCGTGGCAGGAACACGACCTGGACCGTTTCGGCCCGGTTTCCTCCAAGCTGTCTCGAATCGACGCGCCCCCACCTCCCTGGCTCCCGGCGGGCTGAGGGTCACTGCGCTCGATGGGTTTCACCAGGGAGCAACTGGCCGCTTTCCACGGCAAGACCGTTGACGACCTTCTCGGTCCTCATGTCCGACTGCTATTCGTCGGAATCAACCCCGGGTTGTGGACGGCAGCGACGAATACTCATTTCTGTCATCCCTCCAACCGCTTCTACCCGGCCTTGCGCGAGGCCGGGCTCATCGACTGGTCGATCGACACATCTACGGGGATGAGCCCGGAGGAGAAGGAGCGTTTGGAGAGGAGCGGGATCGGGATCACCAACCTCGTCCGAAGGGCGACGGTTCGGGCATCGGAGTTGGGCAGAGCCGAGCTGCGTGAGGGGGCGGGACGCCTGGCGACCGTCGTGGCCGAGGTGAAGCCGGTGGTGGTGGCGGTTGCCGGCCTCACGGCCTATCGCAGCGCATTCGAACGACCCCGGGCGGTCCTCGGAGAGCAACCGGAGGCGATCGCCGATGCTCGATTGTGGGTTGTGCCCAACCCGAGTGGGTTGAACGCTCACGAGACGATCGAGTCTCTCGGCCAGTGGTATCGCCGGGTTGGAGAAGCGGCGGGACTGTTGTGAGTGAGCCGAGCCCGAGACAGGTCCTCTATGCCCTGGTTGCCGCCGGGTTCCTGACTGTGGTGGCGATCCTGATAGTCGGCGCGGCCGTCGCCGGCCTGGTACCACCGTGGTGGAGCATCGCGATGGCTGCAGGTTTGGCGCTTATCGCGATTTGGTCAGGTCTCAATTGGCGAAGGACCGCGCCGGTCCTCCTCGTCTCGATCGGATTGCTGGTGATATGGATGATCGGAACTCTCATCCTCGCCATTTAGAAGCCTCGATTACCTGCCGATTACCTACCTGATCGTGCATATGACCCTCGTTTAGGATGACCGTTTGTGACTGGTGAAGTAACCGTCTCGGGACCACTGACGACCGAGACAATCAAGAGAATCGGCCCTTCCCTCGTTGTGGCATCGGCCCTGGGGTCGACGCTGGGGATCGTCGTCGCGCAATTCGTCGATGACCTCGGTGACGGCATCATGGCCTTGATCCTGGGTGGCAACGCAGTCATCTACAACAACCGGGTGGAGGTCACGGGCGTCTCCTCAGACCTCGTCTGGGCTGGCGGCTTCCTTCTCTGCCTGATTGTCGGCTTCCTCGCCCTCTTCTCCTATCCCACGGCGCGTGGCCATGGAGTGGCACGCCTGACCCTGCTGTGGACGGTCCTCCATCTGCTCAGGCAGGCCTTCGTCCAGGCAGTCATGGTGCCGTTCGATGCCGATAGCCCGCTCGCGCTTGCCTATCAGACTCTCGACGCGCCGGCCGGGCTCGAATACGTGTTGTCCGCCGGGGGTGCGATCGGCCTCCTTCTGGTGGCGCTTTCAGCGGCAGCTGCCTTCCTCGCCTTCACACCACACGACAAGATGATCTCCACGGGGAGAAAGCGCGTCACCTTCGCGTTCTGGATTGCCCTCGTACCGGCCATCGCCGCGGTGTTCCTATCCATCCCGTTCTTTGTGCCCGACGCCGGGAGCGGCGTGGTGCCGGCACTCCCTCTGACCGCGGTGATCTTCCTGGCGACGCTCGCGGCCGCGCACGGCACTACGACCGTCCACGGTCCCGAAGACCTTCGAGAGACGCCATGGCCCTGGGGACTGGGGGCAACCCTGGTCGTGATCCTCCTCTTCGAGCAACTCGTGCTCCGTGGCGGAGTGTCGGTCAACCCCCTCCTCTGGGGTTGAAGGCCACAACCGCCCACGTGATCACGGTGAGCGACGGTGTCGCCGCCGGAGTTCGGGACGACCTGTCCGGTGAAGCCCTGACCCGGATCCTGTCCGATGCCGGCTTCATCGTTGGGCGCACAATCGTCCCCGATGAGGAGAAAGCCATCGTCTCGGCCATACACGACGCTGCGTCGGTAGCCAGATTGGTGCTCACCACGGGCGGCACCGGTTTCGGACCGCGGGACGTGACTCCCGAGGCCACCGCCCTGGTGTTGGAACGGGAGGCGCCTGGACTGACGCATGTGATGATGTCGAGGGGTCTCGAATCGACCCCAATGGCAGCACTCTCCAGGGCCAAGGCCGGGTCGATCGGATCGACACTCGTGGTCAACCTGCCCGGGTCCACGAAGGGATCGGTGGAGGGGTTGGAGGCCATCCTGGACCTCGTGCCGCACGCTCTAGATCTCCTCGCCGGCGACACCGAGCACCGTTAGGGGATACAGCCCCGGCGGTCACTACCGTTCGTCCCCGCTTCAGGCTGCAGGAGGACGATGAAGATCGAGCACGAGTTCACGGTGGGCCGCGCCCCCGACCGGGTCTGGGAGTTCTTCCAGGACATCCCCTCGGTAGCACAGTGCCTGCCCGGGGCGGAGCTGCAGGGCCGGTCCGACGATGGCTCCTACGACGGGAAGCTCTCAGTGAAGCTGGGTCCGATGGCGGCGTCCTTCGAGGGGAAGGCGACGGTCACCCCGGATCCCGGGTCCAAGAGCGCCGTGATCGAGGGGAAGGGGGTTGACCGAAGCGGTGGCTCCCGGGGCCAGGTCAAGGTGTCGTATCAGATCGCACCCGAAGGCTCCGGTTCGAAGGTCGGGATCGACGCCGACGTGACGCTGTCCGGGCCTGTCGCCCAGTTCGGCCGCACCGGTCTCATCAACGAGATGTCGAAGCGCCTGATCGGTGAGTTCGTCCAGTGTCTCGAGGGCAAACTCGGCGCCGAGACCGTGGCTGAGGCGTCGACCATAGAAGCGGGCGAGGTGCAGGGGATTTCCCTGTTCTTCGCTTCGCTGTGGAGCTGGTTCACCGGTCTGTTCGGACGAGGGGAGAAGTAGGATGCGCCGCTCTTTGATCGGGCTCTCCGCTTGCTGTCGTCGCCTGCGGCGGAGGGGGCGGCGAGGGCGAGCCGGTGTCCGGGGATGACGTCGTGGTCGACATGTTCGACAACCGGTACGAGTTCACCGAGGTCAATGTGACTGTCGGCGGGACGGTCACCTTTGTCGGGGCTGGCCGCAATCCCCACAACGCGGTCGCCGCCGACGGCTCCTGGTCAACCGAGGACGTGTTCGGCAGTCTCGAGCAACTCGAGGGCGATGAGGCTGTTCTGACCTTCGACGAGGCAGGCGAGTACGTCTTCTTCTGCACCTTCCATGGGAATGCCGACGGAGATGGGATGTCCGGCACTCTCGTCGTGGGGCCGGCCGGCGAATGAAGAAGGGCCGGCTCCTGCTGATTGCGGGAATCGCCCTCACCTTCGCAGCCTGCGCCGGGCCACCGGAAGGCGAGCCGTCCCCCGCTGCCGTCGGTGACCCGGCAACTGATTCACCCTCCGAGTGGTCGGGGGAGACCAGACTCGTCCCCCAGGACTATCCGACGATCCAGGCGGCGGTGGACGCCGCCGCGCCCGGCGACCTGATCTTGATCGACCGCGGCACCTATCGCGAGCAGGTCCAGGTCACCACACCTGGGTTGACTCTGCGTGGAGTCGATCGGAACGAGGTGGTGATCGATGGCGAGTTCCAGCGGCCCAACGGCGTGAGTGTCCTTGCCGCCGACGGGGTCGTGGTGGAGAACATGACTGCCATCAACAACACCTCCAACGGATTCTTCTGGAGCAGCGTCCGCGGCTACCGGGGGTCGTATCTGACCGCGGTCAACAACGCCGTCTACGGGATTTACGCCTTCGACTCCGGCGACGGTCTCTTCGATCATTCCTACGCATCGGGCTCACCCGACGCAGGTTTCTACATCGGGCAATGCGACCCGTGCCAGGCCACCATCACCGACTCGATCTCGGAGTGGAACGGTCTGGGCTACTCGGGCACCAACGCCTCCTCCGACCTCTACATCGTCAATTCGATCTTCCGTCACAACGTCGCCGGGGTCGCCCCCAACACCCTCGACGGAGAGTTGTTGCCGCCGTTCCACAACGTGACAGTGGTGGGCAATCTGGTGCACGACAACGGGAATGTCGACGCCCCCGCTCTGGCCTTCGAGTGGGCGGCGCAGGGCAACGGCATCCTCCTCGCCGGAGGCGGAGACTCCTATGTGGCGCGGAACCGTGTGTTCAACCACCCGCAGAGCGGCATCGCCATATTCCCAATGCTCGACGACAACTTCTACATGTCTTACGACCACGAAGTCGTTGAGAACGTCGTCGAGGGGTCGGGTCTTGCCGATCTGACGTTGGGCGGCCCGGCGACATCGGGCAACTGCTTCGAGGACAACGTGTTCTCGACGTCGCTCCCGCCGGCCCTCGAGATCAAGCAACCATGCGAGGGTCTTCGTTTCCCCGCGTTGTTCGAGATCGGGTCGACCACCGCGCAACTGGGCCGTCTCTTCGAGAGCGGGCTGGACCTCCAGCCCCACGTCGACATCGCCTCACTGCCCCATCCCGGGCCGCAGCCGAACATGCCGGAGGGCGCCGACGCGCCCGTCACGCCGGCAGTCGACGTATTCGCCGGATCACGGCCCGATATCGAGAGCATCGGCATCCCCGAGATGCCGTCGGATTTGGAAGTCACCCAGCAGAAAGGAATCAATGTCATGGGTGTGAGCTTCGCCTCGGCCGCCGGAGTGTTCTTCGGGCTGTACGCCTACGTCCTGCCCCTGGTCCTCTACACCTCCTGGGTGGTCCTGGCGCTATTGGACCTGGCGCGGAGAGAAGACCTCGGCCGCGGCAAGACGATCGCATGGATGGCGGCGATCCTGATCATCCCTTTCCTCGGCGTGGTGGCCTATTACATCTTCGGTAAGAGCACGATCCCTGCCTGGCAGCGTTGGGTGTTCATCGCCGGGGGCCTGGCCGTGTATCTGCTGTTCCTCGGTCTCGGGATGGTCATCGGTGGGATCGTCTGAATCGACGGACGGTCTCTCCCGAAGGGAGCTCCTGAAGAAGGCCGGCCTCGGTGGTGCGGTCTTTCTCGGCGGCTCGGTCATCGGCCACACCGTCCAGCACCAGGCCCAGGCCGCCGAGGCCGACTACGCCAACCCCGGCCTGGTGGGTCACTCCACCATGCACGAGCAGGGTGCCCCGGAGCTCTATGGCGACATCTACTCGCCGCCTGCCGCCCTGGGCCCCGATGCGCTGGATGGGCACACGTTCCCCTCCCCACCCGACGACCTGCCGCCCGGTTCGGTGCGCGACATCGAGATCGTCGTCGAGGAGCGTCTCATCGAAGTGGGCTCGGGCGCCCACATCGAGGCGTGGACCTACAACGGGACGGTGCCGGCCCCGATCCTGCGAGCCACCGAGGGTGATTTGCTCCGGATCCACTTCGAGAACCGCACCGGCAACCCGCACAACATCCACTTCCACGGGGCGCATCGGCCCGAGCACGACGGGTGGGAGCCGGTGCCACCAGGCGGCGGGACGACTTATGAGATCGCCGCCGGCCCGGCCGGGCTTCATCCCTATCACTGTCATACGGCTCCCCTGGCCGATCACATCGCCCGCGGTCTCTATGGCATGCTGATCGTCGATCCGCCAGGCGGGCGGCCACCGGCCACCGAGGTTGCCCTCGTACTGTCCGGATTCTCAGACGACCGGATTGGCCGGAACGGCATCGTGGCGTGGAACGGAGTGGCCGGCTTCTATCACCACCATCCGATCAAGGTTCCGGTGGGTGAGCCGGTCCGGCTCTATCTGGTCAACATGTTGGAGCACGAGCCCCTCGCCTCTTTCCATCTCCACGCAGAGACCTTCGACGTCTATCCGGGGGGCATGGGGGACAATCCGTCGTCCCGCGAGGACACTCTCGTCCTGGGCATGGCCCAGCGGGCGATCCTCGAGTTCACACTGCCCACAGTCGGGCGCTACATGTTCCATCCGCACCAGCATTGGCTGGCAGAACGCGGGGCGATGGGATGGTTCGCCGCGGTTTGACACAGATGGGCCGATCGACCCGTTGATCCCACTCGCTCACCATGCCGATTCTTAGAGTGAACTGAACCAGCAGGGCCGAGCCAAGAGCTCGGACCGGAAGGTCGGCAGGGTGCGATATGAACTATCCACTGCTCTATCTGGAGCATCTCAGCCAAGGGGACTTCGAGCTGCTGGCACAGACCGCCGGTACCGGTGGCGAGGCCTTGAAGCAGCGGATGCTGGAACGCCCCGAGGTGATCGACGAGCTTCTGGCGTCTCGCCGCCTCTTCGACACGATCTTCGATGGCTCCAGCGATCTCGCCGAGCCGGGGGCGTCCTCATTCCTGGCCTTCGCCGCTCTGGTCAACCGATCGGCGAGCGATCTGCAGGACGCCAGTTACGTCCCGGAGTGGGCAGCGCCCGGAAAGCGCCTTCCCATCTTCGACGTCGAGCCGCTGCGCCATTTCCTCGATGACGGAGCACGTCGCTACTTCCTCATCGAAATCCTCAACTCGTTCACAACCGTTGCCAGCGGCAGCTTCGTGGTGCAGACCCGCGATGGTCTACGACGCAAGCGGTTTAGCGAACTCGACCCGGTCGCCCTCGCCGAGATGGTCGAGCTCTTGCCACCGGCGGAGAGACCGGGTGGATACCGACGACTAGGCGATGTCGCCCTGTTCCTGAGTGGCGTGATGCCCGACCACACGGCCAGGCATCCCTACACACCTTCCCAACGGGAGTGGCTGGCCCAATCGGCGGTGCTCGGCCCCACCGAGGCTCTCGTCGAGGAGCAGGCCCTGCATTTCATGGAGGTGGCGGGAGCCGGCTGGTATCGGCGCTCGGTGGACGAGTGCAATGGCAGCGATCTCGACCGGCCCGACTTTCCTGCGCACTGTCGCCGACCGCTTCACCGAGGCGAGACGCATCCTCAATTACCTGGCCGACAGGTATCTGTTCCGCCACGAATTGGGCCTGGTCGGCGACGCGGGTTAGTCACCCGCCAGGTTCATTGCCCGAGTAGGTGTGAGGGTGGCTCTTAGGCTGTCGCCAGCGTGGGTGCGAACGCCCCAGCATCCGGAGGTACCGACGATGACCACTCCCCAAGATCCAATTCAGCCGACCCCGCAGCAGCCGACCCCGCAGCAGCCAGCCACCTGGCCCGGATGGTGGGTCATCCTGGGCGCGGTGATAGTGCTGGTGGTGATCCTCGCCGTTGTGTATCTCGGCGACGGCGAGACGGACGACACCACGGTGACGACGGTCACCACCGAGGACAGCGGAACGACCAGTCCTGAGGTCGCGACTACCGAGGTGGCGCAGACCGAGGCTCCGACGGAGACCACGGCCGCTGGTTAGTCCGGTGGCCCGCGGAGGCTGGCTTGCGGAATCTGATTCGTCCGTGGTCGGGATGGTGGTAGGGCTGGAAGCCTCGTTGGTGGACGACGATCTGATGGTGGTACCAGCACAGTGTGATCAGATTGTCGGGGTCGGTGGTTCCGCCTTGTGACCAGGGGATGATGTGGTGGACTTGGAGTCGGTGGGTGCTGGGACAGCCGTCACCGGTGCAGGTGTTCCCGTCGCGGTGGAGGATGGCCCGTCGTAGGGCGGGTGGGATGGTCCTGGTTCTCCGCCCGTAGACCATTGGGGTGCCGTCTTCGGTCCGGGCGGTGATCTCGGTGACCGCATCACAGAGGATGGCTTCTAGGGCGTCCCGGCCGATCCGGGGTCCGGCTTCGAGGACCACTCCAGCTTCCCCGTTGGATGGGCTTGCCTGGGTGGCGTCGACGAAGACGGTGAGCTGGGCGGGTGGGGGATCGTCGCTGACACAGAGTTCGGCCAGGGCGATTGCTTTGCGCCACGATGAGTCGCCTCTGCTCCCGTCGGGGAGAAGGGGTAGATCATCTGCCTTCTCGGATATCACCTTGTTCACGAGGGCACCGCTGGCTCCGTCGAGACCTCCCCATAGTTTCCACCATGATTCGTCCAGGGAAGGTTGGAGGACCAGGAACTGGTCAGAAGCGGTCCGGTATTCGTCTTCGGCGCTGATACCGGCTCGGTTGGCTGCTTCCCGACGGACCCCGGCCACATCCAGATGCTCCAAGAGTCCCACCCCTTCGGGGATCCGGGATAGGGCCTCCAGACGGTCGAAGGTGATCTCCCCGCCGGCCAGAGCGTCCCGCAGGTCGGGACGTTCCACGGTTCTCCGCATGGTCCGGACCAGAGATTTGGCAGTATCCGGATGAAGATCCAGACGGGCGGTGGTCCACTCCGACAGCGACCGGCAACCATCGGCGGTGGCGACCTGCCGGTAATCCATTTCTTCGAGGTCGAGCAACTCCTCGGCAGCGAGTCGGCTCATCTTCGCCCTGCGTTCCAGCATTCGCTGTTCGAGTCGATCGGTCGAGAGCAAGGCTCGCTCCATACTCACGAACATACGTTCGACCAGTGACAGAAACAAGTGGTACGTCGTAGATTTCTTCTATCTTGCGTCCCGCAGCCTGCCGTTGGAGCCGGGGTTCGTAATTCGCCCTCCGTGGTCCTCCATCCCGGCTTCAATATCGCGATGGACACTGCCACCTGGCCTTTCCATCGCGCTCGCTCGCCCCGGGCGACGAGTCAGCGGTTGCCGCCGTCATGGCCGCCGGGCAGCTGGCTGACATCGGCGAAGTCGTCATCGAGGAGGCCGACATCGTCAGCGATTGGCAGCGTCCGAGCTATGACGTCTCGGCCAGCACCATCGGCATCTTCGACGATGACCGGTTGGTGGCCTACGCCGAGCTCTCGGGTGGTGACAGGGCGGACGCCGCCGTCGATCCCGACTACCGGGGGCGTGGGATCGGCACCTATCTCGCCGCCTGGATGCAGGATCATGCCCGAGGCCGTGGTCTGGAGACGATCGGGATGCCGGTGCCGAAGGCTCACCCGGCGACCGGCTGCTCGAGGGTCTCGGCTATCGAGTTCGCTGGACCAGCTGGGTGCTGGCCCTCCCCGAGGGCCGAAACATCGAAGATCGCCCTCTACCCCCGGGCTACACCATCCGCACCGCGACTGAATCAGATCATCGGGCCGCATGGTCCGTGATCGAAGACGCGTTCCTGGAATGGTCGGTGCGTGACCGACAGAGCTTCGAGGACTTCTCGGCCCAGGTGATGCAGCGTCCCGGCTTCGAGCCGTGGAACCTGCGAGTGGTGACGGACCAGTCGGATGAGGTCGTCGGAGCGGCGTTGATCCTCATCGCCGACAGCACCGGGTTCGTGGAGAAACTGGCCGTTCGAAAGGACCTGCGAGGCCTTGGTCTGGGTCAGGCGCTCCTCGCCGATGCCTTCTCCGAGGCGCGGGCTCATGGAGCCAGCCGGTCCGAGCTCTCCACCGACTCCCGAACCGGTGCCCTCGGCCTCTACGAAAAGGTCGGGATGGAGGTCACGTCGGTGTGGGTGAACCGGGCGATCGATCTCTGATTGCCCGTCGGCTGGTGCTTGGCCCACTCCTTCCGAATCGGTACCTTGACCCTCGATCGGCCCCGAAACGGAGGACGAGATGATCTTCGATTTCTTCGGCGAGTTGAACTGGCTGGCGATCGTGGTGGCAACGATCGCCTGGTTCGCATTCAGCGCCATTTGGTACTCGGTCCCGCCCTTGAGCAAGGCCTGGCAGAAAGCCTCGAAGGTCGACATGACGACGGAAGGCCCGCCGCTGGCATCTCTCTTCGGCCCGACCCTCGTCGGCTACTTCGTGACCACGATCGTGATCGCGCTCATCGCTCGTGGCATTGGCGCCGTCGAAGTGGTGGACGGGGTCGCGCTGGGCGGGGCCCTGGGAGTGGGCTTCGGTGTCGTGAGCGCCCTGGTCACCCAGATCTACGAGCAGAAGGGGTCTTCGTACTGGCTGCTCAACGGGCTCAATGCGGTGATCGCCTACATAATCGTGGCGGTGATCGTCACCGTCTGGGTGTGATCCTCAGTCGAGAGGTATCTGGTCGATCACTCTGATAGCTTCGGTTGTCGACGCGCTCACGGGTTATGCGAGAAGACGGCCGGAATCGATCGGTTTCGGCCAGAGGGGGGCCGCGATGAGAATCCGACATTCGCTCGACGATGAGGTGGGCACAGGGAATGGTGCCCGATCGAGAGGTCGTGGACATCTCGGCTGGCTTCTGTGTGTGACGGCTGCTGCTCGCCGTTGCCTGTGCTGGGGACTCCGGATCCGCGACCACTGTCGCCTCCCGAACTGTCGACGTCGACTTCCGGCCGCTTCGACCAGCAGCGGCCGATCCGTCGACTACGACCGAGAGCGGGACGGTCGCTACCACGCTGGGGACTGAGGCAGCTTCCTCAGAGTGCCCCTCACTCACGGCGGCCGACGTGGAAGCAATCACCGGGGTGGCCGTGGTGGCAGTCGAGAGAGGCGCCACCGCCGCCGCTCAGGAGGGACATGCGCCAACTATTCGACCGCCGACGGTGGCGGATATCGTCGGTGTCAATGTCCTGTCTGGAGCGGAGAGCTATGAGCTGTCGTTTCCGCCCGAGGGCGCCTATCTCCCGCCTGAGGCAGTTGAGTGGGATCGGGGACGAAGCTGCTGCGTTTCGGCTCATCGAGTCCTGGCCGTATCAGCTATGTCGTGGCGAGACAGGGAGAGACCGTTGTCGTCTTGTTCTCCTTGTCGCAGGAGATAACCGACGAACAGATGGAGGAGATGGCTGCGACGGCATTGGGCTGATCCTCAGCTCAGTTCGATCTCCTCGATCGCACCTGCTCTGATTCGAAAGCTCCGGATCTCGCCCGGGGCCGCGACCAGATAGAGCCAGTCCGGCTCCAGCGCACTCTGCACGTCGATCATCGACGGCATGGCGGTCCCACCGGGGTGGGAGTGGAACACCCCGGCGATCTCCCACCCCATCGACTCGGCGTGCCGCATGGCCCGGAAGTGCTCATCGGGGTCGATCGTGTAGGAAACCGGCGACGGGTCGGCGTTGGTGAGTGGATAGGCAAACCGCAGCCGCCCTTCATCGTCCATGGCGAGGAGGCCACAACACTCATCCGGGGCGCAATTCTCGGCATGGGCCAGGATGGCCCACCGGATCTGGTCAGGAAGACGTAGCACGCACCACGTTGCCCGCCGGGCGACAGGTCTGGTCGTACTCGACGATCTTTGGTGGCCGATCGGGGTCGGCGCAAGCCGGGCAGTTCGGGTCACGGTCGATGCTCACCGTGCTGAAGTCCTCCTCGAGGGCGTCGTAGACGAGGAGTCTCCCGGTCAACGGCTCCCCGAGCTCGAGCAGGAGCTTGATCGCCTCCATGGCCTCGATCGACCCGATGATCCCGGGTAGCACTCCGAGGACGCCGGCCTCGGCGCAGGAAGGGGCGAGCTCGGGAGGGGGTGGCTCCGGGAAGAGACATCGGTAACACGGGCCGACGTAGGGGTCGAACACCGAGACCTGGCCCTCGAATCGGAAGATCGAGCCATGGACCACCGGGACCCGGAGGTGCAGCGAAGCGTCGTTGACCAGGTAGCGGGTGGGGAAGTTGTCGCCGCCATCCAGGACCACGTCGTATCCCCTCATGATGTCGAGGGCGTTACCGGCGTCGAGACGCTCGTTGTGTGTGACCACCTTGACGTCCGGATTGAGGGCCGATATCGCCTCGCGGGCGGACTCCGTCTTCGGCATCCCCACCCGGTCGAGGTTGTGGAGCACCTGACGCTGCAGATTTGTCCTGTCCACCACGTCGTAGTCGACGATGCCGATCGTCCCCACGCCGGCGGCCGCCAGGTACAGCGCCGCCGGCGAGCCCAACCCTCCGGCGCCGATCAACAGAACGCTGGAGTCGAGCAGGCGAGCCTGACCGGCCTCGCCGACCTCTTCGAGGACGACATGTCGCGAATACCGGTCGCGTTGCTCGGCTGTGAGCCCTTCGCCCGCACCCCAGGCCCGCCCCTCGGTCTTCCAGCGATCGAATCCTCCGGCGAGCGAGTAGACCTCCTCATACCCCATCTCGTTCAAGCTCGCGGCGGCCAGCGCCGAGCGCCCGCCGCTGGCGCAGTAGAGGACGACAGGTCGTGATAGGTCTGGAGCGACACCGGCGATGTCCCGCTCCAGCAACCCTCGGGGAAGGAGGCGGGCGCCCCGGATCGAGCCTTGCTCGTGCTCCCCGGTCTCGCGAACGTCGATGAGAAGGACCTCGTCCAGCTTCGGCTCCAGTGCTTCGGGCGTCAGCTCGTCGATCTCCGCACGGGCCCGGCTGACGAGGTCGCGATAGGAGGTCATCAGCGGGAGATGGCGGGGTCCGGGGCTTCGGGGTCGATGTCGTAGCGGTCGAAGGCGTCTCTCACCACCGTTTCCGGAACGGTTCCCTGACCTGCCAGGGTGGAAAGCGTGGTGACGACGATGTGGCCGGTGTCCACCTCGAAATGCCGGCGTAATGCCTTGCGTGCGTCGGAACGGCCGAATCCGTCGGTGCCGAGGGTGGTGAATGGCCTGGGGACCCATCGCGACACCTGGTCCGGCACCAACCGCATGTAATCGGTGACCGCGATGACGGGCCCGTCGACGTCGGAGAGGAGACGGGTCACCATCGGGATGCGACGCTCCTCGGTCGGATGAAGGAGGTTCCACCGGGTGACGGCGAGCGCCTCTTCCCGGAGTCGCTTGTAGGAGGTAGCCGACCACAACTCCGCGCTGACGTCGTAGTGCTCAGCCAGGTCCTCGGCCGCTTGACGTGCGGCGAGGTTGGCGGATCCCGAGAAGAGGAGTGCCGCCTTCGGCCCGGACGCCGACGGGCCGTCGGCCCATTTGTAGAGCCCATCGACGATGCCCTGTTCGGCGCCCTCCGGGCGAGGCGGCTGTGGGTGGTTCTCGTTGTAGACGGTCAGGTAGTAGAAGATGTCCTCCGGCTCTGCCCCGTACATGCGTCCCAGGCCATGCTCGACGATCGTCCCGACCTCATAGGCGAATGCGGGGTCGTACGCCTCGCACACGGGTACCGAGGTCGCCAACACCAGGCTGTGTCCGTCCTGGTGCTGCAGGCCTTCGCCTTCCAGAGTCGTTCGACCGGCGGTCGCCCCCAGGAGAAAGCCGCGCACACGGGAGTCTGCCGCCGACCAGATCAAGTCACCGACTCGCTGAAAGCCGAACATCGAGTAGAAGATGAAGAACGGGACCATCGGGACGCCGCGGGTGGCATACGAGGTCCCGGCGGCGATCCAGGAAGCCATCGACCCGGCCTCGGTGATCCCCTCCTCGAGGATCTGGCCGCTCTGGCTCTCCGAGTAGGAGAGGATCATCGATGCGTCCACCGGCTCGTAGAGCTGGCCCTTGGAGGCGTAGATCTTGAGCTCGCGGAAGAGCGAATCCATGCCGAACGTGCGCGCCTCGTCGGGGACGATCGGCACCACATGCTTGCCGAATCCCTCAGACCGGGCCAGACCGCGAAGCAGGCGTGTGAAGGCGGTCGTCGTCGAGGCCTCGATCTTGCCCGAGCCGGCATATACCTCGGAGAATGTCTCGGGCGAGGGGAGCTCGAGAGTGTTTTCGGGCACGACCCGGCTGGGGAGGAAACCACCCAATTCCTGACGTCTGGCATGCAGATACTCGTGCTCGGGTGTGCCGGGCTCCGGTCGGAAGTACGGCGGCTCGCTCTCACCGGCGAGTGACTCCTCGGGGATCTCGTTCTGCAGACTGAGCCTCTCCCGAAGCCCCATCAGCTGCTGGTTGGTCATCTCCTTGATCTGGTGGGTCGCATTCCTGCCCTCGACGTCCGGGCCGAGGGTCCAGCCCTTGATCGTCTTGGCCAGGATCACCGTTGGCTTGCCGTTGTCGAGCTCGGTCGCCACCTTGTAGGCGGCGTAGACCTTCTTGTAGTCGAGACCTCCCCGACGCAGCGCCCACACCTCGTCGTCGCTCATCTCGGCGACCATCTCCTTGGTGCGGGGATCCTTGCCGAAGAAATGCTCCCGGACGTAGGCGCCGTTCTCCGCCTTGTACCGCTGGTACTCCCCGTCGACGGTGGTGTTCATCACATTGATGAGCGCGCCCTCATGGTCGCGGGCGAGAAGGGCATCCCAGCCGGAGCCCCAGATCACTTTGATCACGTTCCAACCGGCGCCGCGGAAGACCGACTCGAGCTCGGTGATGATCTGGCCGTTGCCCCGCACCGGGCCATCGAGCCGTTGAAGGTTGCAGTTCACCACCCAGGTGAGGTTGTCCAGCCCTTCCCGGGTGGCCAACGAGATGGCACCCAGGGTCTCGGGCTCGTCGACCTCGCCATCGCCGATGAAGCACCAGACCCTCGACTTGGAGGTGTCGTCGAGACCCCGGTTGTGGAGGTACTTGTTGAAACGGGCGTGGTAGATCGAGTTGATCGGCCCCAGACCCATCGACACGGTGGGGAACTCCCAGAAGTCCGGCATGAGACGGGGGTGTGGGTAGGAGGAGAGGCCGTGGCCATCGATCTCGAATCGGAAGTTGTCGAGGTGCTTCTCGTCGAATCTCCCCTCGAGATAGGCCCGGGCATAGATCCCGGGAGCAGCGTGCCCCTGCATGTAGACGTGGTCGCCCTTGCCGTCGGCACCCTTGCCCTTGAAGAAATGGTTGAAGCCGACCTCGTAGAGCGTGGCCGATGAGGCGAAGGTGGACAGGTGTCCCCCGATTCCCTTGGAGCGGTGGTTGGCCTTGATCACCATCACGGCCGCATTCCACCGGATGAACCGCCGGATTCGCCTCTCGATGTCCGCGTCACCGGGGAACTCGGCTTCCTCCTCGGGCGGAATCGTGTTGATGTACGGGGTGGTAATTGCCCCGGCGATGCCGACGTTGTTCTCGTGGGCGCGCTCGAGGAGCTTGGCCACGAGGTACTTGGCGCGGTCCGGCCCTTGCTCGTTGACGACCGCGTCGAGGGAGTCGATCCACTCCTGGGTCTCCACCGGATCGGAGTCCGGCATCTGATGGACGTACTCGTCGCCGAGGGTGCGACTCAGATCGCCTGTCATGAGTCCAAGCCTAGTTAGCGGAGGTATTTCTCCCCCCAGGAGGTTCTACGCACCCACCGCCTGGTCTTCGGCTCGCGTCAGCCAACTGCGAACGACATCGACGAAACGATGAGGGGCGTCCATCTGGGGGGTGTGCCCGGTGTCGTCGAGGTGGACCAGCTCCCAATCGGGCCGGAGGGCGCAGAGCCACTCGACTGCCGTGGGCGAGACGATGTGGTCCGAAACCCCCTGCACCACCAGGGTGGGTGCCTCGATGGCGAGGATCATTTTCACGTACACGGGCCGTCGCGAATAGAGCTGTGCGATCGAGGTTGCCGTCCGCGCCGTGGCGTATTGGGCCCAGGGGAGCTGCTTCCGGATCCGGGCCATCTCCCGTGACTCCTCGATGAGGGACATCGGGACCCGCCCCGGCTTGTGGGTGATCATGTTCATGCTCTTCCGCACCAGCTGCTCGGCGCTGTTGGTCCGGAGGAATCGTCGGCCATAGGCCTCGCCGATGACGGGCGTGGCCTGTATGGCGAGCCGGGCTGCAGTGGGCCAGTCGAATCGTGGGTCCGGGACCACCGGCGGGGTGGCCGGCGACACCAGGATCAACCGATCGACGAGGTCCGGCCGAGCCGACGCGATCAACTCGGCAAGGAGCCCACCGGTCGAGTTCCCGATGAGCGTGGAGGGCCCGTCCTTGGTTTCGAGATAGCCGATCACCGAATCGCGATGTGTCTCGAGTCGGAAGTCCGACCGTGGTGGGGTGAGGCCGAACCCGGGGAGGTCGATGGCCCGTACCCGACCGATTGCGGTCAGGGCCGGTGCCACCGCGTTCCAGTTGGTGGTCGATCCACCGAGACCGTGGATGAGTGTCAGGCTCGGCCCGGTGCCCCCGAAATCGACCTCGTGCATCGGTCCGTGGGGGGTGTTCACATAGTCGCCCATCGTCGAAAGGCTACCGGGGCCGGTCATACACTGGCTCGATGCGCTTGCTCCTCGTCTCCACCTATGAGCTGGGGCGTCAGCCGGTCCACATCGCCTCTCCGGCGGCTGCACTGGCCGCGGCCGGGGTCGACGTCGTCGCCATCGATCTCGCAGTGGAGGACTGGGACACCTCTCGTCTGAACGGTGCTGACGCAGTCGCCTTCTCGGTGCCGATGCACACCGCAATGCGTCTTGCCATCCCGATGGCGCGGGAGTTGCGCCGCCAGCGGCCCGGGCTTCCGATCGCCTTTTACGGTCTGTACGCCGGTGTCGGTCAGGACCGAGTGGTTGGCGATGTCGCCGATTCGGTCTTTGTCGGCGAGTACGAGCCGGCTCTCGTGGAATGGGCCATGAGCGTCGCGTCGGGCAGTGAAGGAAACGGCATGAGCCGGAGCAGGGGCTCGTCGAGATTCCACCGGCCCGAGCGATCCGGTTCTGCCCTGGCACGACAACTACGCCCGTCTCGAATGGATGGGCGAAGCCCGTCTTGCCGCGGCCGTCGAGGCGTCACACGGGTGCCGGCACCGCTGTCGTCATTGCCCGATTCCCGTCGTCTACGACGGCAGGATGAGGGTGGTCGGAGCAGATGCCGTGCTGACGGACATCGACCAGCTCGCCGCCGATGGGATCCAGCATGTGACGTTCGGCGATCCCGACTTTCTCAACGCGCCGCGGTATTCGATGGACCTGTTGAGGCAGGCCCATGGCGCCCACCCCGAGCTGACCTTCGACGTGACCGTGAAGGTCGAGCACGTCCTTGCCCATCGCGACCTGTGGCCGGAGATGGGAGAGCTCGGTGTTCTCTTCGTGGTCAGCGCCTTCGAGAGCACAGACCATCACACACTGGAGGTGCTCGACAAGAACCACACAGCGGCGGACATGTCCGAGGCAGTGACAGTGCTCCGCACAGCCGGCATTCACGTACGGCCGACCTGGCTCCCATTCTTCCCCTGGACCATCCCCGATCCGATGTGGCCGGCATAGTGAGCTTCATCGACGATCATCGGCTGTGGTCGGCGACTGACCCGGTGCAGTTGTCGATCAAGCTCCTCATCCCCGAGGGGTCGCTCCTGGAGAGCCACCCCGCAGTAGAGCCATACCTGACCGCCTACCAGCCGGAATCGCTGACCTGGTCGTGGCGGTTTGCAGATCAGACCACGGAGCAATTGCACGGAGAACTCGACTCGATCGCCGCCGAGGCCTCCGATTGCGGGGCGGAGGCCGGCGACACGCTGCTCGTCATGCGGGAGAGGATCGGTGAGGTCGCAGGAGTCGAAATGGCGCCCATGCCCGCGTCGCCGCCGGCGCCGCGCCTCACCGAGAGTTGGTTCTGCTGCGCCGAGCCCACCCCGGTCAGGCGGCAGCGGTAGGCCTCACCATCGGTAGGGTGCCGCTCGCATCGGCATAGAGGAGTAGATGACGACGGTTCTGGCGGCGCAAGGGCTCATCAAGAGCTTCGGTGATCTGATCGCGGTGAATGGGGTCAGCTTCGAGATCGCGGAGGGGGAGACCTTCGGGCTCCTCGGGCCCAACGGGGCGGGCAAGACCACCTCGATCTCGATGGTGGCTGGGCTCCTGGAGCCGGACAACGGCACCATCCACGTTGCCGGGACGCCGATCCGGACGAACTCGACCGCCGGACGGTCTGACATCGGTCTCGTGCCCCAGGAAATCGCCATCTACCCCGATCTGACTGCGACGGAGAACCTCAGGTTCTTCGGGCGTCTCTACGACATGCCCGGCGAGACACTGGACAAACGGGTGGAGGAGGTGCTCGAGGTGATCGGTCTCTCCGAGCGCCAGGACGACCTCGTCAGCGAGTTCTCCGGCGGCATGCAACGGAGACTGAACATCGGCATCGGGCTGCTCCATCGGCCCCGCCTGCTCATACTGGACGAGCCGACGGTCGGGGTCGATCCGCAGTCCCGGAACGCCATCCTCGAGTCGGTCGAAGACCTGTCGGGCGAGGGGATTGCAGTCCTCTACACCACCCACTACATGGAAGAGGCCGAGCGTCTCTGCGACCGCGTGGCCATCATCGACGAGGGCGTGATCAAGGCAGAGGGCACCAGACGCGAGCTGGTGTCGCTGGTGGGGGAGAAGGACAGGATCCGGGTGACGGTGACCGGGGACCTGGTCGAGGTGGCCCGAGTCGCCGCCGAATTGCCCGCGGTCCATGAGGCCAGCCCTGCCGACTGCGGGCATTGACGTACTGGCCAACGACGCCTCGTCACTCCTCCCCGAATTGCTCTCCCGGGTGTCCGCCACCGGGGCCAACGTCACCGGTGTGGCGGTCTCGGAGCCCAATCTCGAAGCAGTGTTTCTCCATCTGACCGGCAAGGCCCTGCGCGACTGATCATGGGTGCAGCGACCCAGATCGCGGGGAAGGACCTCAAGCTCCGGGTCCGTGATCGGTCCTTCTTCATCATGGGGATCATCACGCCGCTCGCTCTGGCCTACATCTTCCATCTCGTCTTCGGCGACACGTTCACCGCCGAAAGCCTGGATCTCGAGGTGGGATTGGTCGATCTGGACCAAACCCAGGTGTCGCAGTCCCTGGGCGAGGCGCTCTCCGGGATGGAAGCCGAGGGGATCCTGGTCGTGACCGACTTCGACGACGCCGCCTCGGCCGAGGCGTCGGTCGAAGAGGGCGAGATCGGTGCCTACATCCTCCTCAACGCCGGTCTGGGCGACGCTGCGATCCAGGCCCAGCCATTCACGATCGAGGTCGTCGGCGACGTCGACAGCCAGACCACGACCCAGGTGGTTTCCTCGATCGCCTCCGGGTTCGGATCGGCCATCGAGCGTTCCCAGCTCTCGGTGACCACGGCGATCGCTCTTGGCGAGGGACCGCCTCCGGAAGAAGTGGTTTCCTGGGGCGAGGAGGCTGCCCTTCGACCGCCGGCCTTCACCTTCGTCGATGTCTCCGCCGCCACCCGGCAACTCGACGCCAACACGTTCTTTGCCGCGGGGATGGCTGTGTTCTTCCTCTTCTTCACCGTTCAGTTCGGCGTTGTCGGCATCCTCGAGGAGAAACAGGGCGGAACCCTGGCGAGGCTCCTCGCGGCGCCGATCAGGCCACACCAGCGTGGTGGCGGGCAAGGCGATTCTCTCCTTCTCCCTCGGTCTCATCTCGATGACGGTCCTGATCGTTGCCACGCACTACCTGATGGATGCGGAGTGGGGCCCGCCCTCTGGGGGTGGCGTTGCTGGTCGATCGCCGGCGTCCTTGCCGCCACCTCCATCATGGGGGTGATCGCCGCCACCGCCACCAGTGCCGATGGCGCCGCCAACCTCGGGGCGATCGTCGCCGTGATCCTGGGGATGCTGGGCGGGACCTTCTTCCCGATCGGCCAGGGCAACGACTTCCTGGCCAGACTCTCCTACCTGACACCGCACGCCTGGTTCATGCGTGGTCTTTCCGACCATATCAGGTGGTGCGGAGTGGACCGAAGTATCTGCCGGCAGTTGGCGCTCTGCTGCTGTTCACCCTCGTCTTCGGGACGGTGGCCTGGGTGCTCCTGCAGAGGAAGCTGACCCGATGAGGAAGATCCTCGCCATCGCCGCCTCCAACGTGCGTCGCATGTTGCGTGAGCGCTCCAACATCTTCTTCGTCTTCATCTTTCCCGATCGCCCTGATCCTCCTCATCGGCGCCCAGTTCGGAGGTGACTTCGATCCCGGGCGTCGGGATCCACCATGAGGACGAGGACCCGCTGGCGACGGCCATCACCGAAGAGATCCAGAGCGACGACTCGTTGGCGGTGACGATCTTCGAGACCCGGGACGAATTGCTCGACGCCGTCGAGCGAGGTGGCGTCCAGGCCGGTGTGTTCATTCCGGCGGGGGCCAGTGATCTTGCCGAATCCGGCGAGCAGGTCGAGGTGGGATTCGTGGCCAGACCCGACGGGGCCGGCCCGCAACTGCAGTCGGTCGTCAGCGCCAGGCGTGGCCCGTGTCATGACGCCGGTGGGCGCCGCCCAGTTTGGTGCCGAGAAAGCTGGGGCCAGCTTCGACGAGGCTCTCGATGTGGCGAGGTCGCAGACCGATGCCGCCCCCGGGCTCGATGTCGAGACCACTGCGGTCGGAGAGGCCCTCTTCCCCTCGACTCTTGGCCGGTTCGACCTCGGATGCGGCGCAGCAACTCGTCCTGTTCACCTTTCTGACGGCCCTCGCCGGGTCCGCCGCCCTGATCCTCAGCAGGAAGCTCGGCATCTCACGCCGCATGCTCTCCACCCCGACCTCCACGGGGACGATCGTGGGCGGCGAAGGCGCCGGGCGCTGGGCGGTGGCCATGGTCCAGGGTCTCTACATCGTGATCGTGACCTACCTGCTGTTCCGGGTCGATTGGGGGGACCCATGGGGTGCTCTTCTCATCCTGGTGGCCTTCTCCGCAGTCGGGGCCGGAGCGGGGATGCTGATGGGGGCGACCTTCAAGAACGACCAGCAGGCCGGCGGAATCGGTGTCGTCCTCAGTCTCGGGCTGGCGGCCCTCGGCGGGTGCATGCTCCCGATCGAGCTGTTCTCCCCGGCGATGACCCGGGTTGCGCATCTCACGCCGCACGCATGGGCGCTCGACGGGTTCGCCGAGCTAGTCCGCCGGGATGGGACCGTGGCCGACATCCTCCCCGAGCTCGGTGTTCTCGTCGTCTACGCCACCGTTCTGCTCTTGCTTGCCGCCTGGCGGCTTCGGGCGGTGCTGACCCGGCCCTGATGTTTGAATGAACATCGGTGGCTGATCAGAACATCAATCCAGTCGGATGTCTGGGGCGGGTCCTCACCATCCTCGGGACACTGTGGCTCGGCTTCCTCGTGTTGGCAGGAATTGGCCTGGTCTCCGGACGTGGGTATCAGCGAGGGTTTCTTCGCCGGTGCGTTTGGGAGTGCCATCCCTGGTGTCCTGCTCTTGTGGGCCGGTCGCGCCCTGCGCCGCCGGGCCCGCACCATGGAGACGCAAATCGAGCCGGTCGCCCCGGCTCCGGTGCCCGGCCCAACCGAGAAGCGGGTGCCAACCATCCGGATCGAATCGTCACAGACGGAAATGCCCCCGGCGCCAATTCCGCCTCCACCCCCACCGGTCAGGTCGGCGCCAAAGCCTGTCCCGGCGCCGACGGAGACTCCAGCCGTGGACCCTGCCGACCTCCCCCCACCGCTGGTACCTCCCGAGCCGAAGACCTCGCGCCAGCTGATCGACGAGGCGCGCAAGAAGTGGAATAGACCGCGTTGAGTGGTTCGCTACAAACCGGCGGCGGCGAGCGTCCGGGCGTTGCGGACCTCGGTTGCGAAGGCGGCGCGGCGGGCGGCCACACCGTCGGCGTCATCGACCAGGCCCCGGTTGGCGGCAAGGGACAGCGCCGACTTGAAGAGGACCTGGCTGGCGCTCTCGCCCGAGATGAGCCGCTCCTCGATCCGATACATGCGGGCCCGGGCGAGACACGCCTTGAGAAAGGACTTCTCTTCAAATCGGCCCTTGAGGTTTTCCAGCTCGTCACCTACCACCTGATAGGCGTCGAGGATCGGCAGCACGGCCCAGTAGGCCAGCGGTGGCCCCAGCTTGGCCTGCACCTCGGCCGACCCCGTCGTGGTCAGAACATGCTCCCAACCGGGGACGTCGATGACGATGTCGGAATCGACGTCGGCGAGGAACTGGTCCTTTTCGGGGAAGAAGAACTCGAACTTGAGCAGGTCGCGGTAGGCGAGAAGCGCTTTCCTCACTTGTTCCGGCCGCTCCTCGCCGGTCTCGGCCGCAGAGCCGATCGCCATCTCGGCCAGGGCCCGATTGACGAAAAAGTGAACGATCATGTTGCGGTAGTACGAGATCCGAATCATCTGGTCCTCGTCGAGCCAGAAGACCCGCCGCCCGAGGGCCTCGTGACTGCTCACGTTGTCGTGCTCGGCGAGCCAGTCGAGGATGGTGGCCACCCGTGACGGGTCGCGCAGATCTGAATCCTCGGTGGTGGGGAGGTCGCGGGCCCGGGCGAACTCCACGAGCCGGGCAGCACCCTCGGCCAGTTGATCTGATGACCGGGCAGTTCCCCTCGCCGCGAGGAGGGCGACACTTATGAGGGCGGTCGGGGTGATCGGGGTGACATGTGCAATCCGATACATCACCTCGAAGGCCAGTTTCTGCAGCCCGATGGACGTCTCCTCGCCGAGGTCGGCTGGTCCGACCATGCTCCGCGCCGAGACAGGCTCCCCGAACCGGATGTGGATGTCGCCGTATCGCCGCCGCAGTGACCGCACCGCCTTCAGCATCCATCCGAGGGATTCCTTCTCCTTGTCCTTCCCCTGCGCCTCGCGGGCATAGTCGGGGACGTCCTGGATCTGGTCGTAGGCGATGGACACCGGGACCAACTGGAGGTCCTCTGCCTTGCCCCGGTGCATGGAATCCGCCACGTAGCTCAGGAGCCCTAGACGTGGAGGCATCAGCTTCCCCGAGCGCGACCGCCCGCCTTCCATGTACCACTCGAGGGGGAATCGCTTCTCGACCAGATAGTCCAGATACGAGCGCAGGACCATCTTGTAGAGAGGGTTGTCCTTGAAGGAGCGGCGGATGAAGAACACACCGGTGCGTCGGACGAGCGGCCCGACCGGGAAGAAGTTCAGATTGATGCCACCCGCCGTGTGGTTGGGCGGAAAATCGTTCTCCCAGAGCATGAACTGGAGGCTGAGACGGTCGAGATTCGAACGGTGGGCGGGTAGGAAGATGATCGGGTCGCCATCGCCCAGGGCGGCGAGACGCCGGACGTCGTCTTCCGAGTACTTGATGTCGCCGTAGCCCTGGCTGTAGAGCTTGTGGATGCCGTTGGCGATCAGGTCGATCACGTACGGCGAGTGGGTGGCAGCGATCTCCCGGAGATACCGCTCCGCCTTTTCGCGTGCCAGGGCCGGGGGCATGTCGGTCTCGGCGGCGACGGCGTCCACCGCCTCGAGAAACTCCCGGCGGGAGAGGATGGCCTCCGGCACGAACCGGGGGATCTTGTAACGGTTGCCCACGAGCCTCCGCTCGGCCCGGTCGAGGATGAGCCAGGCTCTCCTGGTCACGTAGTTGGACAACGGGTCCACCTGGCCCGAGGCCTGATAGTCATCGGCGAGGTCCGAGGCATGTGCTCCGGCGGCGGCGGTGAATCGAATCCGCCCCGGACGGGCCATTCGGACCCATCTCGCCCTTACCCCTCTCGGATCCCTGGCGTCCCCGGGTCGCAACATGTCCCACCAGCTGACGGCCCGACGACCCTTCTTGATCGGTGCCAGCCAGAGGACGCGAAGCGGTATCAGGAAGGGGTCGTCAGCAGCGGCCAGGGCATCGATCAGGGCTTCGATGTCACCACCCTTTCCCCGGCGCGACGACGTGATCCTGACCGTCTCGACCTCGCGACCGATCTCCTCCCCGGCCCATCGGGTGAGGAGGGAGGCCTCGTAGTCGGAGGCGGCGTCGAGCAGGTAGACGACCCGCGAGTCGGCCGGACCGCTTAGCAATTCTGGGGGATCGGCCGACTTCCTCGCCACGGCACCACTCTATTGGGCTGCCACAATCGCCTCCCGTGCGGATCGTGGTGCAACGTGTGACCCGGGCCTCGGTCGATGTCGATGGCGTCGAGGTCGGCTCGATCGATTCCGGGTTCCTCCTTCTCGTCGGCATCGAGCCCTCGGACACGGAGGACGACATGACGCGCGCCGTGGAGAAGGTTGCCCATCTCAGGGTGTTCCCTGACGAGGCAGGGCAGATGAACCGATCGCTCCTCGAGACCGGAGGCTCGGCTCTGGTCGTGAGTCAGTTCACGCTTCTCGGTGACCTCCGTAAGGGACGACGACCGTCATTCGTCGGGGCGGCCCCACCAGAACAGGCCGAGGCGTTGGTCGATCGCTTCGTGGAGGTGCTGCGCGGCACGGGCATCCACGTCGAGACCGGTGTGTTCGGGGCGTCGATGAATGTGGAGCTGGTCAACTCCGGCCCGGTGACGATCTTGTTGGAGATCAGGGACGGACGGGTGACCTGAGACGGTTCTGGGCATCCCGCCAATGCCTCGGGCCGATGATCAGCCCGATGCCGATCACCATCACCACGAGCAGGGCAGGGTCGGCGAGACCCCAGGGGTTGTCGAGCCCGGTGCTCTCCCAGGCGAAGGCGCCGGCGAGGAGTGCCCCCAGGGTCACGAGGGTCCCGATCCCCGTCGACCTCGTCAGGGCAGAGGCGAAGACAAGCGTCAGCACCACGAAGGGGAAGGCGGCCGGCCAGAGACCCAGGATCACGCCACCGCTGATGCCGAGGCCTTTCCCACCCTTGAACCGGTGCCAGACGTTGTAGACATTCCCGGTCACAGCGCCCAATCCCGCTGCCAGCGCAGCGGCTTCGCTGCCAACGGCCGCGGTCTCGCCACCGATGACCATGCCGACCACCACGGCCGTCAGACCCTTGGCGATCTCGATGATCAGAACCAGGACGGCGAGCGTGTCGCCGCCGAGACGCCGGGCATTGTTCGCACCGGGGTTCTGCGACCCGTCCCGCAGGAGCTCGACCCCCCAGAGCCGGCCCAGCCAGACGGCGGTGGGCAAGGAACCGATGACATACCCGGCCAGGGCCGCCAGGAGAATCGTCATTCCCCGACTTCGCTTTTGCCCTCCGGGCAGAAGCGGAGAAAGTCACAATGGCGACACCAGTCTCCGGGCACCGCCTCGAACCGGTCGTCTTCGATGGCAGAGGTCAACCCTTCGAGGTTCCTGGCCGCATCCAGGCGCCACTCCTCATCGGCATGCTCCGTGTGGACATCGAGCCCACCTCCGAGGTAGGCGAAGGTGACATCGATCTCTTGCGGCTTGCCCACGCCGAAATCCACCTCGGTGGCGGCCACCGCGTAGGCCTGGAGCTGGACGAGGCGAGCGGGGTCGTCCCTCCATCTCCCGCTCTTGAAGTCGACGATCTCCCAGTTCCCATCGCTCTCGTAGATCGCGTCGATCCGGCCCTTGATCTGGTATCCGCTCTCGGTGGGCAAGGTGAACGGCGCTTCCACCAACAGAGCCTCGTCGGTCCCGTAGCGGGACCCGAGAAAAGCCTTGAAGCCGCCATCGCCGGTCGATTCGTCCATGGCGTCGTAGTTCCCGGGCTCGAAGTCATCGAAGGGGACCTGACCCCTCTGATGAAGCTCGATCCGGCGATGCAACTCGGTGCCGGCGACGGCGGCCATGTTGCGACGACGGGGCAACGGGTCGACCTCGGACCAGAAGAACCGCTTGGGGCACTGGGCATAGGTGACGAGCCCCGTCACCGAGACGACCCTTCTCTTCTGAGGGTCGGCAACGATGTCCCCGAGGGCGTCGAGATCGAACAGAGTCTGGCGCATCTCCTCGACCTTCTGCTGGTACGCCTCGGCGACGCCCATCGCCCCGGCCATCTCCAGAAGAGCGTCTTCGTCCGCGACCGCGGCCCGCAATGCGCCGTCCCAGCCTTCCTCGAACAATGGGTCGGGGGTGGCGCCTGCGGCGGCGAATCGCAGCAGCGCCGGCCGCTCTGGCTCGTCGACATGGCCCTCTTTGCGCGTGACCGGGTGCTGTTCGACGAGATCGAAGAGCTCCGATGGCTTCTTGGCATTGATGGTGGGCTCGGGGAGCCCATACCAGTAGGAACCGGTCATGATCAGCATCGACCGGGCCCGGGTCGCCGCCACATAGGCCACCCTCCATTCCTGGAGAGCGTTCTGACCCCGGAAGTAGTCCTTTCGCTCCTCCTCGTCGTCAGGCATGTCGGCCAGTGCGTCGTCGATCCGATGCTCCGGAGGCAGGAACTGGGCGAACCGGACGGGGTCCGGGAAAGCCCCGGTCGTCACCGGAAAGCTCCTATCGGTGACCGCCGGGATGGCGACCACATCCCATTCCAGCCCTTTCGCCCGGTGCACGGTCACCAGCGTGACCGCCTCTTCTCCCGAGAGATGAGCCGAGTCGAGCTCCTCGGCCGGCTCGTCCTCCATCGCCTCCAGGTAGTCGAGGAAGGCCGAAAGCGACGGGCGTCCCATGAGCGGGCTCCACTCTTCGGCCAGGTCTAGAAGGCGATAGAGATTGAGCCGGGCGGTGGTCCTCTGATTGATAGGGAGTGACTCGACGTCCTGCCAGGCGCGGGTCCTGTCCAGGACGAGCCGGCAGACCTCGACCAGGCTGGCGCCCTGGCTCTCGGATAGCACCTCTCGATAGATGTTCAGGAAGTGCTCGTAGGCAGCCCTGGCTCCGGGACGCAGCCCTTCGATCTCGTCGACCTGCTCGATCGCCTCGAGCAGGCTCACGCCGGGCACCGCATCGCGATCCACATCCTCCCGGCGGGTGCCGCCCAGCCTGCGAGTCAGGGGGGCGATGTCGGCGTAGCCGAGGCGATAGCGGCTGCCGAAGAGGATCTGGACCAGCGAGGCCGAGTGCTCGGGCCGGTCGAGCACCGTAAGCCACGCCCGGAGGTCGGCCACCTCGGGGACCGAGAGCAGTCCCCCGAGGTTGGCCACCTCGACCGGTATGTCATGCCGGGCGAAGGCGTCCACCACGACGGCGAAATCCCTGTTCTTCCTGAACAGGACCGCCATCTCCGACCAGGGTGTGTCCGCCTCGTGCAACGCTTCGAACCTGCGAGCGATCCAATCGGCTTCTGCAACGGCGTCCTCTGCCCAGTACGTCACCACCTCGCCCTTCGATTCGGGCTCGTGGGAAACCAGGTCTTCAGCATCCGGGTTGGCCCGCCGCCTGATCTCATTGGCAACCTCGAGTATCTCAGGAGCCGAGCGCCTGTTGAGGGTGAGGGCGCCGTGCTTGGCGGGACCTCCGTCCGGCGCCGGGAAATGGGTGGGGAAGAGCTCGAAGTTCTCGGCTGATGCTCCCCGCCATTCGTAGATCGTCTGGTCCTCGTCACCCACCGCGATCACCGGGATCCCCGTCTGCCCATCGGAGGGCCCGAACACCGTGGTGAGCAACACTCGCTGCGCCGGGTTGGTGTCCTGGTACTCGTCCAGGATCACGACCTGGTAGCGGTCCCGGATCTCTGCCGCCAGCTCGGGGTGACTTCTGAGGAGATCGGTGGACAAGGTCACCAAATCGGCGTAATCGACAACTCTCAGCCGCCGCTTGTCGGTGTCATAGCGTTCCAGCGTTTTCAACATCTCGGACCGCATCGCCCACACCTCGTCGGTGGGGTCGACATGCGGTAGGAGATCGGCAGGGGTGAGGAGGTGGTCGCCCATGCGGTCGCCCAGCGTCCGGATCTTGTCCAACCCGTGTGCGTTGGTGATGTCGAGATGGTCATACGTGGTGTGGTGATAGGTCTCGGACAGGATCTGTCGGGAGAAGGTCGGGGTGATAACCCTGACCCTGGTGTCGACCCCGGCGAGGGCGCCGAACTCCGCCAGGATCTGGGCGGCGAACCCGTGATAGGTGTGGACCTCTGCCTGACGGCCTTCCTCCACCGCGGACCCGAGAAACGCCTTCACCTTGTCGGCCAGCTCGGATGCCGCCTTGTTGGTGAACGTGATTCCCAGGATCCGCTCCGGGTCGACACCGTGGTTCTCCACGAGGTTGGCGATGACGAGGGCGACGGTCGTTGTCTTGCCGGTGCCGGCCCCGGCCCGTATCCGGATCGTGTCGAGACCCATGTCGAGAACCGTCTTCTGCTCTGGTGACGGCTCGAACGAGCTCATGGCAGGTAGGCGCCCTTTCCTTCGGCCCAGGCCGGGCAGGACAACCGGAAGTCGCATCTCTTGCACCGGTTGTTGACCCTGGGTTCCCAACGCTCCTCCAGGATCGCGGTGGTCACTTCCTCCATGGTCTCCACGACCTCGGGGAGGAGATCCATGTCGAACGACCTCTTGGTCACGGACACGGCGTCGGTGCGAGGGAACCACATCTCGGCTGCGACGACCGGTTCCCCGGTTTCCTTGCCCACAGCCGAGGCATAGAAGGCGAGTTGCACCGACTCTTTGGCATCAGCGACGCTCGGCGGGTTCCTGGAGGTCTTGTAGTCGATGACCCGCAGCCCGTCGGGGCCTTTCTCCAGCCTGTCGATGTAGCCGACCCATTGGACGCCGCCGATCTCGGTCTCGACCTTTTTCTCCACCTCGATAGGCAACCCATCGCTGGGCCATTTCTCGTAGAGCTTGATGACGGCTTCACGGGCGTGGCCCAGCCATGCTTGGTCGAGTTGAGGGGTGCCGAAGTCTGCCTCCGCCCACACCTTCTCCAGGTGCCTCATGGCGTCGGCGAGATCGGCATGGGTCTTTCCCGAGCCGATGACCTCTTTCTCCGCTGCCTCCAACGCCGAATGGACCAGCGTCCCCAACGCGGCGTACGGGGAGAAGGACTCGCTCAAGCCGAGACGACGCTCCAGGGCATACTGCCGGGGACAATTGACGTAGGCGCCGGCCTGGCTGGGGGAAAGACGCAGACCCTCCCCAAGGATCGGCTGGTCAGGCCCGGGCGCGGGCACCCCGGCGAATGCCATGGGATTCCACCAGGGAGCCGGTGGCCGTGCCAGTAGCTGTGCGGCGGCGAGACGATCGAACGCGGTGGCGCCGGGGTCGAGCAGGGTCCGTCTCAGGGAGACCTCGGCCTCGCCGAGCGAAACCGGTGGGCCGTCCTGCTCCTCGGGCAGGCCGGGACCCACCCCGGGCTCGGCGGCGGCCATGAGGAATCGAGATGGGCGGTGCTCACCTTGATCGACACCGGCCGAGGTGGCGGTCCAGACCACCTTGGATCTGGCCCGTGTCATAGCGGTGTAGGCGAGACGCATCTCCTCCTGGATCTGAAACAGATGCTGAGCCTCGGGGTTGGTGGTCCGTTCCGGAGAGAGCAACTCGGGCCTCAACATCCTCCGCCCTCGTCGAAGGTCGGGGAAGACCCCCTCCACGGCGTTGGCGATGTAGACGACTTCGAATTCGAGGCCCTTGGCCTGGTGCAGAGTGGTCAGCGTGACGTGCTGCTCGTCGGACCGGTAGGGGAGAAGCGGGGTCGATTCGATCCCGTCCTCCTCGCTCAACCTGAACACAGCGTCGAGTGTCACCGTGGCGTCCCGCTCCGCCTGACGCTCCAACACCTGGGAGAACGACGTGAAGGCGAGACGCCAATCCTTCCGCTCCGGGTCGAGTACCACCCGTTCCAGTTCATCGATGCTGGTCCAGAGTTTCCAGAAGCCGTCGATCGCCGGCAGCTCAACCGCCCATTCGCGCTGGTCGAGCAGAGCGGCCAGCCCGGCGTGCTCGGGAAGCTCGCGGGCAAGGACGGCAGGCCAGGGATCCCAGGTGCGGATTCGGGAACGCAGGATCTCCCGTTCTTTTCCCAGCCCTAATCCGATCAAGGGGCCCAACAACAGTCTTCGCATCGCCCGGTCGGCGTCGGCCGCTTCTCCGGGTGTGACCACGGGTGTAGGCCCGCCGCTCTTGGCCACGGTCACCAGATCCTGGATCATCCGCACCGCCGGGTTCTCGGTGAGTCGGGTCTCCGGCGAGTCGTGGGGCACGTTTCTTCGGTCCAGCGCCCGGCTCAGCTCGTTGAGCATCTCCCGTTTGGACCGAACCAGCACCGCGATGGTTGACGGCTCTCGCCCTTCGACGCGGATTTGGTGCTCGATGTCCCGCGCAATCCAATCTGCCTCGGCGGTCTCCTGGTCGAACACGTAGGTCTCGACCCGTCCGGCGTGGGCGGCCGGGGCGACCGGACCGGCCGAGCCGGGAAGATCGCCGGCGGAGACGATGCGAAGCGCCGAGTCGAGGATCTGTGCCGGGACCCTCAGGCTCCTGCCCAGCACGATCCGCCGTGCGTCGGGGTGCTGTTCGGTGAACGCGGCGATGTTCCTCACCTCTGCGCCCCGGAACGAGTAGATCGACTGGTAGGGGTCTCCGGCCGCCGTGAGATTTCCGTGGGGCAGGGCCATGAGACGGGCGATTTCGGCTTGTACGGTCGAGGTGTCCTGATACTCGTCGACGAGGACGTGGGTGAACTGAGCTGCCAGTTCCTGTCCCTCCGGGCGTCCGAGCAGATCGACAGCCGAGACGAGGAGGGTTGCGTAGTCGGTGCGGCCGCGCTCCGCCAGTGTCTCCCGGTACCGGCGGAACAAGCCCGGGATGCCCCGCCAGTCGGCGCGCTCGGTCGCCCTCGCCTCTAGGTCCTCGGGGGAGAGCATCCTCTCGGAGCACCGCATGAGGAAGTCGGCGACCTCACCGGCGAAGGCGCTCGAGCCCAGGATGCCCCGATACAGGATCGGCCACTGTTCCGGGTCCTCGGTCTGGAGAAGCTCACCGACCAGACCGATCTGCTCGGGTGTGGTTAGGGGAATGGGACGGTCGGATCCGGGCGCGGCCTCCAATAGCCGGAGGGCCAGCGAGTGGAATGTGGAGGCGCCGATGGGCATCCCGCCGCCACCGAGGGCGGCTTCGACTCGACGCCGGATGTCTCCGGCAGTACGCCGGGAGAAAGTCAGGAGGGCGATCTGGTCTCTCCGCGCCTGCCCTGATTCGACGAGAGAACAGACCCGGCGCACCAGAAACTCGGTCTTCCCGGTGCCCGGCCCGGCCACCACGATTTGGGGGCCATCGGCATCGGCGAGCGCGGGGCCCCAGTCTTCCGGCTCGAGCCGGATCTCGGTCAACGGCACGGTGCTGATCGTAGGGTCAGGCCGCCTCCGGAAGCCGGGCGATCTCCGCGACCAGCTCGGCCTCGATCCCATGTTCGGCCAGGTAGCGGACGGGGTCGGTGAACGGGTCGGCGTCGGGCTCGGTGGCCGGTTGGGATGTCTCGAAGTAGCTCATGTCGAGGAAGCTATCGGTTGGGTGTGACACATTTCCCGAAGGTTCCAGCGCATAGGATGGGCAGCGTGGCGGTGAATGAAAAGAGGTCGGCGTGACCACTGCGGTTGGCAACGAATTCGACTCACCGATGTACAAGGAGGCCGCCGGCCAGTTCGACCGGGTGGCCCGGCTAATGGGCCTGGACGACAACGTCGCCGACCGGCTCCGTGTCCCGCAAAAGTCGACCATGGTCAGCTTCCCGTTCCGCCGTGACACCTATTCGGAGGTGGAGACCCTCTTCGGTTACCGGATCCAGCACCTCACCACCATGGGCCCCACCAAAGGCGGGATCCGTTTCGCTCCCGACGTAGACCTGGGCGAGGTCGCCGCGCTCGCCATGTTGATGACCTGGAAATGCTCGATCGTCGGTCTTCCCTTCGGCGGGGCAAAGGGTGGCGTCCGTGTCGACCCGATGCAGCTTTCCCGGGCCGAGCTGCAACGGGTGACCAGGCGCTTCACGATGGAGATCATCAACGTGATCGGGCCGGAAACCGACATCCCCGCCCCCGACCTCGGCACCAACGAGCAGGTGATGGCCTGGCTCATGGACACGTACTCCCAACATGTCGGGCACTCGGTCCCCGCCGTGGTCACCGGAAAGCCGCCGGCTCTTGGGGGCAGCGTGGCCCGACGCGAGGCGACTGGCCGCGGGCTGATGTTCCTCCTACCCCAGGCGGCCGGGGTGCGGGAGATCGACCCCAACAGTGTCACGGTCGCGATCCACGGCTTCGGCAACGTGGGCAGGTATGCGGCAATCGCCGGTCATCAGATGGGAGTCAAGATCGCGGCTGTGTCGGACATCTCCGGTGCGCTCTACGACCCAGAGGGGCTCGAGGTCGACGCGGTGGCGAAGTGGGTCGACGAGAACCGCTTCCTCGAAGGATTCCCCGACGCCGACTTCATCGACGGTGACAAGATCTTCTCCCTGCCCGTCGATGTCCTCGTGCCGGCCGCGATCCAGAACGTCATCCGTGGGGACAACGCCGGGGAGATCCAGGCCAAGATCATCATCGAAGGCGCCAACGGGCCGACCACGATCGAAGCCGACGACATTCTCCGCGAGAAGGATGTCCTGATCATCCCGGACATCCTGGCCAACGCCGGAGGTGTCACGGTCTCCTATTTCGAGTGGGTGCAGGACGTCCAGAAGTACTTCTGGACCGAGAACGAAGTGGTGGCGCGGCTGCGGGAGATCATGACTCGGGCCTTCAGCGACGTACACAACATCGCCATCAACGAAGACGTCGACCTGAGGACTGCCGCCCTCATCAAGGGGATCCGCAAGGTGGCCGACGCCAAGCTGGTGCGGGGGATCTTCCCCTAGGCGGTCATCCCGGTGAAGGCGGGGCAGATCTCCTTGAACGAGCACCAGTTGCACAACGTGCCTGGTCGGGTGGGGAAGTTTCGGGTGGCCAGGGCGCGGTCGATGGCGTTCCACAGCGCCCGGAGCTGCGAGTCCATGGCATCGAGCTGGCGGTCGTCGATGTCCAGCCTGTACAGGGTCGGCCCGCTGAGATAGAGGAGGCGAAGCTCCTTGGGAGTCTCCCCGGTGCGGCGTCGGATGAGGAGGGCGTAGATCTTCAGGGCGAAGAAGGCGGGGAGGGCATATCGCTCCGGAGGGGCCTTTCCCGTCTTGTAATCGGTGATGACGAGACGACCGTCCTCGTCGCGGTCGATCCGGTCGAGGATCCCCCTGATCGTGATTCCGTCGAGGTCCTCGAGCATGTCCAGCTCGCGGTCCACCGGGTCGAACCCGGTCGGGTCCTCGATGCTGAAGTAGTTGGTGAGAAGGGCGAGGGACTCAACTCCCCATTGGCGCTCCTCGTCGGTGTCGCCGAACAGGTCCTCGAACTCCTCGCTCCCTCGGAGCTCGGTCCAGGCCTCTCGGAACAGGTCGTAGAGAAGTTCGGGCGAACGATCGATGGAGGGGTGGTCGAAGAGTCGCTGCAGTGCGAGATGGGCCGTGGTGCCCCGGGCCTGATACACCGATGCGGGCTCGCTCAGCCGGTCGATGGCCCGGAACTTGAAGAGCTGTGGACACGCCTTGAAGTCCCCGGCACGGCTCGGGGAGAGGGTCTCCAGGGGGGCCAATTCCAGTTCGACAGTCACGAAGCCGAGTGTAAGACCGGCCTGTGACAGGAATGGGGAGATCGGTCAGGTGGGCCGTCGTCACAGCCAGATCTCGGCGGCGATCACGTGCAGCGTAAAAGACAACCAGAACGCCGCGCCGAAGGAAGTGACTTCGTCGAGTAGGCCGAATCCCTCGAACAGCCCCACCCAGATCCTGATCGTCCCGACTCCGAGGCCGATCGCGAAGGCCCGGATCATCCATCGGCGATGACGGACGGTGTCGCCGGCGCGGATGTAGCTGTAGGCCAGGGCGAGAGCGACGACGAACCAGGTGCCGAACACCACCGCGGCGCTGGCCTCGGCGAATCCGCCGAAGGAGAAGAAGAAGCCAAAGATGACTCCGAGCACTCCCGAGAGGATTCCGATCGGCACCAGGAAGCGGCCCATCTTGCGGTGCAGATCGAGATGGCGGTTGCGGAATCGGCGAGAGACCTGGAAGGGGGCAAGGACCAGATAGACGACTCCGGGGAGGATGTGGGCGTAGGCCAGGATCGGGTACTGGGCGTAGCGGCGATCGAACTCGCCCTCATCTGGGATCACTCCGTTGGCGATGTTCTGGCTGTCGATCGTCACCCGGATCACAGCGAAGACGAGCACCACTGTGATGAGAAAGAAGACCACGGCCCATGCAGTCGGCACGCTCTTCCGGGCCGTTGCCATGGGCCAAGGCTAAACGCGAAAAGATCGGCTAGGCCGCGAAAACAAGGCCCCGGTATGGCTTGACGGGTGAAGCCGGATTTCGTACGTTGCCGCTTACCGACACGGGTTCGCCCGGGTCGGGGAAGGAGAGGGCTTCGGTCCCTCCGGATCGCCACCTGACTGGGGGCCCGCTTTCCCGGTCGAGTGGCACTGAGAGCCCCGAGAGGGCTGAGGCCTCGGCCAAAGCTTTCTCGGGGTCTCTCGCGTCCTGGGCTGCCTTAGTCAGTGACTGGCGCGGCCGGATCGACGACCCGCAGCATCGGCATCGGGTAGGGGCGCGAGGTCACGACGTACGCGCCCGGGTCGAGCACCTCCCCGATCGGCCCGGTCTCATAGTGATCGTCGGAGTCGAGCCGCAGCACGGAACCGAACCATTCGACCGTGACCGGGTCGTTCCCCTTGTTCGGGCAAGCTCTTCTGCCGCTTCCACCACATCTGCGAGCACATCGAGGAGCGTCGGCGACGACGAATGCGAAATTAGGGGCGACTTCCCCCGCCCCGTCAGCCCCGCGGAAACTTTCGATCACTCGCGAAAAACAATGACCGACTTGAGTTGCCGGCACCGGGGTGCCGGTCTACGTTTCCACCCACGCCGACGGGGAAACCCGGCGGCGGCCCGAATCAAGAGGTTCGGAGAGGTGAGAGCCGCTCCGAGGCCGTGGTGCGGGAACCTGGAGCCACCGGGAAACCGAGGGCGTCAGGGACGGTCGGAAGTCGGACGGGGATCCTTCGGGATCGTCGAGCGGCCTTCGAACGGCGGATGTAAAAACCCGCAAGGTCTTCTCGGAGACGGGGAGGTCGCGATCTTCGGATCGCACACCTGCCGACGGCTTCGGCCATCGGCAAGAACTCCATTCGGAGTTGGGTCCCCGGCCCGACATCGAATGGGCGAGAGTCCCGAGAGGGTTGAGGCTTCGGCCAAGGCTCCCTCGGGACTTTCTCGTTGTGTGGGACCCCTGCCGATCGGGGCGTTAGCGTCCGGTGATGCAAGGCGAGACCCGTTACGCCACCCGCGGTGACATCCACGTCGCCTATCAGGTGACCGGGGACGGGCCGATCGATCTCGTGATCGTCTCGGTTTGGTTCAGTCATCTCGAGGCACGCTGGGAGATACCGGGATTCGCTCACATGTTGGATCGGCTCGGCGCATTTGCCCGCGTGATCGCATTCGACAAATACGGCATCGGCATGTCCGACCCCACTCCGCCTGGGGCGCCGCCGCCGCTCGAGGACTGGATGGACGACGTGCGCGCCGTAATGGACGCGGTCGGTGTCGAACAAGCTGCGCTGTTGGGAGCGGCCGACGGCGGGATGATGGCTGCGCTGTTTTCGGCGACCCACCCGGAGCGAGTGTCAGCCCTCATCTTGGCCAACACCAGCGCCCGGCTCTCTGAGGCGCCCGACTATCCGTACGGGATTCCCGAGAGCACACAGGAGGCGCTCATCGATATGACGGAGCAGGCCTGGGGTGGCCCCACCATCATGCTTGCCACGAATCCGAGTCTGGCCGAAGATCCTGAGGGTCAGCAGGCCTGGGCGCGGTACCTGCGTCTCGCCGCGAGTCCCGCCACGGCCGGCGATGTGCTCCGCACGCTCTTTCAGATCGATGTCCGGGCTGCCCTGCCGTCGATCCAGGCCCCCACCCTGGTCCTGCATCGTCGCGACAACGCCATGGTGTCCAGCGAGAGCACGCGCTACCTGGCCGACAACATCTCCGGCGCCCGCTTGGTCGAGCTGCCTGGAGCCGATTACGGATTGGGTCTAGGCGACGTCGACGGATTTATTGATGAGGTAGAGGAGTTCCTGACCGGAGAGCGCGGTGGTGGTGACCCGGATCGGAGACTGGCGACGGTGTTGTTTACCGACATCGTCGGGTCTACCGAGCAGGCGTCCGCCTTCGGCGACAAGCGGTGGAGAGAGTTGCTCGAGATGCACAACCGCGTCAGTGATCGCCAGCTCAACCGGTATCAAGGTCGTCTGGTCAAGACCACCGGGGACGGGCTGCTGGCGACCTTCGACGGCCCGGCCCGCGCCATCCGGGCGGCGCTGGCGATTCGAGACGCGGTCCGGGGATTGGGGATTGAGATCCGTGCCGGGCTGCACACCGGGGAGATCGAAACCGGGGGGGATGACATCGGCGGGTTTGGCGTCCATGTCGCGGCTCGGGTCATGGGATTGGCGCCGCCCGGGTCGGTCATGGTGTCACGCACGGTCAAGGATCTGGCCGGAGGGTCAGGCTTCGCCTTCAAGGATGCGGGAACCCACGAATTGAAGGGTATCGAAGACTCCTGGCAGCTCTATCTGGTCGATGGATAGGGCCGACTCCCGGTGATCGTGGGCCGTCACCCCATCCACCCGATCGGTAGCCTGCCGCGATGGCGTATCCAGAGAAACTGCTCAGCCCGGGCGAGGAGATCAAGGCCGAATTCAGACCCCACTGGTCCGGGATCCTGAAGGAAGCCCTTCTCTCCATCCTCGCCCTCGCAATCATCGTCTTCTTGGCTCTCCAGGGATTCGATTGGGCGGTGTGGGTGATCGGCGCGCTCATCATCGTGTGGCTTGTTCTGACGGCGAGAGGGTTCATTCGCTGGTTCACGACCTTGCACGTCATAACGACCGAGCGCCTCATCCACCGAGTGGGCATGCTCTCCAAACAAGGCAAAGAGCTCCCGCTCGAGGTCATCAACGATGTGGCGTTCAAGCAATCGGCATGGGAGCGGATTTTCGGGACCGGTGATCTCGTCATCGAGTCGGCCGGGACGCACGGGCAAACCCACTACACCGATATCCCCGACCCAGAGGCGATCCAGTCGCTGATCTACCAGGCGAGAGAGGACCGCCAGCACTCATTGCAATCAGGGGGGCGGGCGGCTGCGGCGGAGAGCTCCGCATCTCAATTGGCGACGCTGTCCCGGCTCCACGACGAGGGCAAGCTGACCGATAGCGAGTTCGAAGCCGAGAAGCAGAAGCTGTTAGGAGGCGCCTGATGCCACACATGCAGGACTTCCCGCTCAATATGTCCACCCTCTACGACCGTGCGGTCTGGCTCTACCCGGATCAGGAGATCGTCTCCGTCGAGGCCGACCGGTCGGTAACCCGCACCACCTACGGCGAGACCGACACCAGGGTGCGGCGTCTCGCCACAGCGCTGCAGGGCCTGGGTCTGACGCAGGGCGACCCCGTGGGGACGTTTGCCTGGAACAACCGCCGGCACCACGAGCTCTACTGGGCGACCGCCAACACCGGGCTCGTCTGTCACACGGTCAATATCAGGCTCTTCGCCGACCAGATCGCCTACATCGTCAATCACGCCGGCGACAAGGTGATGTTCGTCGATCCCGATCTCGCCCCACTCCTGGGACCCATCACACCAGAGCTGAAAACAGTGGAGACCTACGTCGTGATGGGCGAGTCGGCCTCGGACGCGATTCCGGGATCGATCGCATATGAAGACCTGATCGGGGACGCCGGGCCCCACGGTCCCTGGCCCCAGCTCGATGAGCGGTCCCCGATGATGTTCTGTTACTCATCGGGAACAACCGGCAATCCCAAAGGGGTCGCCTACACCCAGAGATCCACCTATCTGCACACGATCTCCAATTTGGCCAACTTCAACATGCTGCCGAGCGACAACGTGCTGCCCGTGGTGCCGATGTTCCACGCGGCCGCCTGGGGGTACCCGTTCATGGCAGTCACCCAGGGGGCCAAACTCACCTATCCCGGTCCCGACTTGACCCCCCAGGGTCTGGTGCCCCTGCTCGAACGGGAGAAAGTGACATTCAGTGCCGGGGTCCCCACGGTCTGGTTGGGGATCAAGCAGTATCTCGAGGCGAATCCGGATGTCGACCTCTCCTCGATCCGCGCCTTCCTCTGCGGTGGATCGGCGGTCCCCCGAGCGATGATCGAGTGGTACTGGAAGGTCCAGGGAATCCGGGTCGTGCAGGGCTGGGGCATGACCGAGACCAACCCGGTCGCCTCCACGAGCCTGCTCAAGCCCGAGATGGAGGAATGGGACCTGGAACGGCAGCTCGACTTTCTCGAGACGGCGGGCATCCCGGTGGCAGGGCTGCAGGTGAAGATCGTCGACGAGATCGGGGAGGAGCTGCCCCACGACGGGGAGGCGTTCGGGGAGCTGCTGATCCGCGGCCCCTGGATCGCCGCCGAGTACTACCAGGACACCCGCTCCGCCCAGTCGTTCGAGGACGGGTGGCTCCGCACCGGAGACGTGTGCAAGATCACGCCCGAGGGTTACATCAAGATCACCGACCGGGCAAAGGACGTGATCAAGTCGGGCGGGGAGTGGATCTCATCGATCGACCTGGAGAACGCCCTCATGGCCCACCCCGACGTGAGCGAGGCAACCGTCGTCGGCCTGAAGCACGTGAAATGGCAGGAGCGCCCGGTGGCCTTCGTCGTCCCGCGGGAAGGTGCCGAGGTGTCGGAGGAGGATCTGCATTCCTTCCTCGAGGAGCGGGTCGCCAAGTGGTGGCTGCCCGACAAGATCCTGTTCATCGACCAGATCCCCAAGACAGGCACCGGCAAGTTCGACAAGAAGGTCGTCAGGAACGAATACGCCAACCTCCTCATGGAAGACAGCTGACTTCCTCAAGCCGCCCGCCCCCGCGAGTGATCTCGGGTCAGACCTCGATCAATTGACCCGTCGTCAGATCGACGATGAATTCCTTGTCGCTCTTCGAATCGGAGATGAACTGCGCCAGAGTGGCTCCCGGTTGACGGACCACCCACCAGGCGAAATCCTCGGAGCCGGACTCGACGAACTCTGTCTTCGCGGACCGGACCGCCTCTACCGCACCGATCTCGTCCGGAAAGGTGCCGATCACCCTCTGATCGGGCTCATCGCTTCCGCGGACCTCTGTGAACTCCACCGCCTCGAACATTCACCAGCCTCCTGAAACAATTGTACAGAAGACGACGGGCCATTTGCACTGCTCCCTATGCTCATTTTGTTGAGCGATTTCCACACCAACTGGGGCTACGTCGCGGCCGGGATCAGCGGGATCGTGGGACTCTGGGGGATCTTGATCAGACGTCGTGAGCCCCCGCCCCGGGCGTTCTACTACGGCGTCGGGCTGGCGATCTCGGCCCTCCTCCTCCAGATCGTGACTGGAGTGATCGTGGCGAATGGTGGAATCGACCCGGGTAACCAGCACGTCTTCTACGGTGTCGTAATCGCGGTGACCTTCTCGTTCGCGTACATCTATCGGGCCCAGTTCCGCAAACGACCGGCCTTCTATTACGGGCTACTGCTTCTGTTCACAATGGGGCTCGCCATCAGGGGGATCCTCACCTTCGGTGGCAACTTCTAAGGAGGTGGCGATGCTGCTCGAGAACAAGAAACTCCTCATCACCGGGGTTCTCACCGACGACTCCATCGCCTGGCATGTGGCCAGAATCGCCCAGGAGGAGGGCGCCGACATCGTCGCTACCGGTTTCGGGCGCGGACTCCGGCTCACGGAGCGGTCGGTGCAGCGGCTGCCCGATCCCTGTCCGGTCCTCGAGCTCGACATCAACGACCCGGATCAGGTCTCGTCACTGGTGGCAGACTTGGGGGAGCGGTGGGGGCGGGTGGACGGAGCCCTCCATGCCATTGCATTCGCACCGGAGGACGCCCTCGGGGGGAACTTCCTGAACACCCCACCCGAATCGGCGCAGACCGCCTTCATGACGTCTGCCTTCTCCTACAAGACACTGGCGGTCGCCCTACTTCCGCTGATGACGGACGGTGGGGCATTGGTCACTCTCGACTTCGACAATTCGCAGGCCTGGCCCGCGTACGACTGGATGGGTGTGGCCAAGTCTGCCCTGCAGAGCGTCACCCGGTATCTGGCCCGCGACCTCGGGCCACACCGAGTGAGGGTCAATGCGGTGTCGGCGGGGCCACTGAGCACGGTGGCCGCAAAGTCGATCCCGGGCTTCGATGCCTTCGACCGCGTGTGGAAGGAGCGGGCCCCCCTCTCCTGGGACGGATCGAACCCGGAACCGGTGGCCCGGATGGTGTGCGTGCTCCTCAGTGACTGGGCGCCGATGACCTCCGGCGAAGTGGTTCACGTCGACGGTGGGTTTCATGCCATCGCCTCCGGGGGCGAGCGAACCGACTAGCGGCTCTCGACTTTCTGCAGGGCACGCGCCAAGGGCAACTCGACGACGAAGGTGGCTCCGCCGCCTTCCGTGGCTTCTACCCGCACCGCCCCATACATCACCTCGGCCAGGCTCTTGACGATGGAGAGACCGAGACCGGTCCCGCCCTTCGACCGGGTGTCCGACTGGTCGATCTGGGTGAATCGCTCGAAGACACGCTCCCTCTCGTCGTCAGGGATGCCAGGCCCGTGGTCGACGACCGCGATCACCGCCTTGTTGGGACGCTCCCAGGCATACAGCTCGACAGGGCTCCCCACCGCGTACTTGGCGGCATTCTCGACCAAGTTGATCAAGATCCGGGTGAGATGGTCGCGGTCGGCCTCGACAGTGAGGTCCGGGGGCTCGATGGTGAAGGTCGGCTCGATCGAGACGACCCGGTTCACCTCCTCGAAGGCCAATTTGAGGGGTACCGGCTCGAGATGGACCGGTATCGCCCCGCGGTCGATCCGGGATACCACGAGCAAGTCGTCGATCAGACGCTGGAGCCGTCCCGCCTGGCGACGTGCCGTGGACAGGAGTTGTTGCGCCGCGACCTGGGTCGGGGCCAGCTCGGGCCGGTTGACGGTGTCCAGGGAGCCGATGATGGAGGTGAGGGGCGTGCGGAGCTCGTGGCTGACGGTGGAGACGAAGTCGGTCTTCATCTGGGCCACCTCCTCCAGACGTCTCGTCATCTCTGCCTGCGCCTCGTAACGCCCGATCTGAGACAGGACCAGACCTGCCGGAGCCGCCAATGAGCCGAGCTGGTCGAGCTGATCCTCGTTGAAGCTGCCCACATACGGGTCGCCGACGATGATGGCGCCCACCCGCAGGTTCTCGACCTTCAACGGCGCCACCAGCGCCTGGCGCAACCCCAGCTCCCTGAGGAGGACATGGGCGTCGGTGTCCTGATCGATGTCCCGAACGAAGAAGGGGCGTCCGGACCGGTAGACCTGGGCCACGATGGCGGGCGAGGCTACGTCGAGGACGATGGGTTCGGTCTCCAGGGGATACCCGTTGACCCAGATCGGGCTCATCACCTCGAGGCGGTGGCGCTCCGGGTTGTAGAGGAGGACAACACCGACCTGGGCGTCCAGGTACTTGCAGATGGTGCCAACGAGATGGGGCACGATCTCGGCCAAAGACTCGGCCCGGGCCAGAGTGGCGCTCACCTCGTAGAGACGCTCGAAATCGAGGCGTTGCTGGTCGATCTGGGTCTCACGTGAGGCCGATCGAACCGCCTCACGCTCGAACTCCAGACCGACCAGCGCCGTGGCGGCGGACACCACGGCGACGGTCAGGACCGGGGCTACGAAGTCTGCGATCGCGTCCGCACCTGCCTCGAGGGCGATGAATGCGATCGCCAACCCGATGAGGACGGTCATGAACGCATGGGCCCACCAGGTGAGGAGCAGCCCGGAAACGGCGGCGATCCCATAGAGGATCGGAGTGGCGGTGGCCTCGAGCGGCTCGATCAAGGCAAAGGCCGTGATCCCGAGGATGAGACCCGTCAGCCAGGCGACGGCGATCCAGGGCGCGTACCGGGTGGCCATCGGCCGATCCCATCGGGTGGCGGTGGAGACAACCAGCATCGCGGCAAGACCGGCCATCGGGATCCAGAAGCCGGGTTGTGTGAATACCTGCTGGCGCACCGCCTGGGCGGCGATGATGATCAGGACTACCCAAGCCACTGCGGAGGCGCGACGAAGCAAAGAGGCCCGAAATCGGGCCATGGCCTGATGCGTCGTTGGTGTCATCCCGTCCATGTCACAGAATGGAAGCCTTCCGACTGTATTCTCGGCATTTCCGAACAAGGACTAGATACGTGGCTTTGCGCGCCCTCGCCGATGGCGCATTGTTCGCAGAGGCATATGGTGACGGATCGCCGCGGCGTGCTGGCACTTCACGGTTGGGGGCGCCGCGGCAACGATTTCGCCTCATCATTGGCCGAATTCGACGCTCTTGCGGTCGATCTCCCCGGATTTGGGGCGACACCCGCACCGGCCGAGGTTCTCGGGGCCGAGGGCTATGCGGGGCTCGTCGCCCCCGTTCTGGACGCATTCGAGACGCCACCAGTCGTCGTCGGCCACTCCTTCGGGGGGCGCATCGCCGTCTGTCTGGCCGCCGCCCACCCGGATCGAGTCGCTTCTCTGGTGATCAGCGGAGCCCCCTTGCTCCGTCTCGGGCCGAGCAAGAAACCCTCTCCTGGCTACCGGATGCTCCGATTGCTCAATCGCGCACGTGTGGTCTCGGACGATCGGATGGAGGAGATCCGTCGCAGTCGTGGATCCGCCGACTACCGGGCGGCGAGCGGAGTTATGCGGGACATCCTCGTCCGGGTGGTCAACGAGAGCTATGAGCCGCAATTGAAGGGGCTGCGGAATCGGGTACTCCTTCTCTGGGGAGAGAACGACCACGAGGTGCCGGTGGCGGTGGCGGAGCAGGCGCTACGCGTCATCAGACAGGCCGGTGGGACCGCCGAGCTCGAGGTGCTGTCCGGGGTGGGCCACCTCGTCCCGACCCAGGCGCCGCATGCCATCTCCCGGGTTCTGGCCGAGGAGCTTCGATCGTGATCCCGGCGCTCCTCGCAGCGTGTGCCCTGGCCGCGATCCCGGCCGGGCTGCGCTGGCTGCGGGTTGCCCAACGCGAGCACTACCTGGCCGGCGCTGTCGCCACCTTCGCCGGCCGCTGGTGGACATCCGGACTCCTGAACGTGGTCCTCCTGGCGCTGATGGTGATCGGGCTCGTCGGGTCATGGTGGAGTGTGTGGTGGGCGTTTCTGGTGCCGGTGGCACAGATAGGCCCGATCGGTCTCTCGATCCGTGGCCGCACCTCGCCGCTCGCCTGGACGGCGCGGCTGCGTCGGGTGGCTGTTGTGGCCGGGATCCTGACGCTCGCTGTCTACCTCGGCGGCGCCGCCATCGAGTCTGGCTTCTTCATCGCCCTCGGTCTCTTCCTCCTGCCGGCATTGATCGACATCGCCCTCCTCGTCCTCGGGCCGATCGAGCGAATCATGGGCAACCGGTGGGTCGACCAGGCATCCGCCCGTCTCGGATCCTCGGGGGCAAAGGTGGTGGCGATAACCGGTTCCTACGGCAAGACGACCACCAAGCAATACGCGGCCCATCTCCTCGCCGGAACGTTTCGCACGGTGGCCAGCCCGGCTTCGTTCAACAACCGCATGGGTCTGGCTCGGGCCATCAACGAGCAACTCGTACCGGGCACCGAGGTCTTCGTCGCCGAGATGGGGACGTACGGTCCAGGGGAGATCGAGGAGCTCACTCGATGGATCCGGCCGGATGTCGCGGCGATGGTCGCCATCGGCCCGGTCCATCTCGAGCGTTTCCGGACCCTGGAACGGATCGTCGCTGCCAAGTCCGAGATCCTCGACCGGGCCAGGGTCGGTGTCATTGCAGTTGATCACCCCCTTCTTGCCAGCCTGGCCGCCGAGCGGACGGGAAGGATGGATGTCGTCACCGTTTCGGGGGATGGCGCGGACGCCAGGGTCACGTCCAGGAGGGTGTCATCCGGATCGACGGCACGGAGGTTGGGAATGCCCCCGAAGACGTGTTCGCGGTGAATTTGGCGGTGGCCCTCGGGATCGGGCTCGCCCTCGGCGTGGAACCGGGGGACATGGTGTCAAGGCTGGATGGGCTTCCGCGCCCGGAGCACCGGCAAACCTTGTCCAGCTCGGAACGAGGGTTCGCCGTCATCGATGACACCTTCAACTCGAACCCGGCTGGGGCGAGGGCTGCCCTGGGGGTCCTCGAGAGGGTCGGCGACGGCGGGCGAAAGGTCGTGGTGACTCCGGGCATGGTCGAGCTCGGGCCGGATCAGTTCGACGAGAACCTCACCTTTGCCGCCGAATCTGCGGCCCTCGCCGACGACCTTCTCATCGTCGGCCGGACCAATCGCGGTGCATTGCTCGAAGGTTCCGCCAAGGGCGGTGCCTCGGTTACCGTCGTCACCTCTCGCGAGGAGGCGGTCGATTGGGTCCGGCAGCACCTGGGCCCCGGAGACGCCGTCCTCTACGAGAACGATCTCCCCGACCACTATCCCTGAGGAGCGGAATGGCTAAACCGGCGGTCATCTTCGGCGGCCCGTCCGACGAGCACGACATCTCGATCCTCACCGGTCTTCAGGTCACCCGCGCCCTCGGCGATGTCCACGCCATCTACTGGTCGAAGACGGGGGACTGGTTCGAGGTAGAGCCCGATCTGGAGGCGGCAGAATTCGCCGACGGCGTGCCCCGCCCCTCCCGTGAGCTGACCTTCGTCGCCGCCCCTGGTCAGGGTCTGATTCTCAAAAAGCGGCGGCTGGACATCGACGCGGTGGTCATCGCCTGTCACGGTGGACCGGGCGAGGATGGCACCTTGCAAGGCCTTCTCGATCTCGTCGGTCTTCGCTACAGCGGCCCGGGTCAGGCCGCTTCGGCCCTGGGCATGGACAAGCTGGCTTTCGGGGCGGCGATGGCGGCGGCCGGCCTGCCCACACTGCCCCGTGCCATGGTCGCCACCGGCGAGGAGCCCGCTCCGTCATTCGAAGGGCCTTTCATCGTCAAGCCCCGTTTCGGCGGCTCCTCGATCGGCATCGAGGTGGCCGAGGACTGGCCGACAGTTCTCGCCTTGAAGAGACGTTCGACCTTCCTGGACCAGGGCGCGGTCGTCGAGCCATTCCTCGCCGCGAGTCGGGACCTCCAGGTGGCGGTGCGCACGTATCCCAAGTGGGAGCTGTCGGCGATCGAGGCTCCGGCCAGGGCCTCCGATGGGATCTATTCGTACGACCAGAAATATCTCGCCTGGGGCGGTGAGGTGAGCGCGGGTCGGGAGCTGCCCGCCGTGCTCGAATCAGCGCTCGAGGAGGAGATCCGTCGTCTTTCCGTCCGGGTGACCGAGGTGGCCGGGTTGAGGGGGATTGCCCGGATCGACTACCTGGAGCGCGACGGCGAGATCGTCGTCAACGAGGTGAACACCATCCCCGGCTCGATGGGTGCGTATCTGTGGATCGACCCGCCCATCGGTCGTGAGCAGTTGTTCCGTGACATGGTGGAGGAGGCCCGAAGCGGGCCGGTGCGGATGTTCTCGGTGGCGGGAAGCGATGGGACGGCGCTGCGGAGCGCAGGCACCATCGCCTCGAAACTCGGTTAACCAGAAAGGACCGGCGGGTGCCGGTCCTTTCTCAGTCGGCTCTTCTCCGGATCAGAGGTGCACCACCGGGCAGGTGAGTGTGCGGGTGATCCCGTCGATTGCCTGGATCTTGGCCACGACCAGTTTCCCCAGGGAATCGACGTCGTCGCTGGTGGCCTTGACGATGACGTCATAGGGGCCGGTCACGTCGTCGGCTGAATCGACGCCGGGGATCTCGCGCACTTCCTCTGCGACCAGGGCGGCCTTGCCGACCTCGGTCTGGATCAGGACATAGGCCTGGACCAAATGAGCCTCCTTAGGGTCTCGGGTCGGCGTGACCCTAGTGAATGGGTGGCGGGTTATGGGTTGTGGGTGATGGGTTACGGGTGGTCGGTTTTGAGTTGTGAGTGTTGACGGGTCTGTGGTGGTGATCGGCGGTCTGGCGAAGGACATGTGGCGGCTGTATTGAGTAAGCGTGCAGGACTTCACGAGACTGAGAGTGTGGGAGGCGAGTGTTCACCTGGCGGAACGCGTCTATGAGGTGACTGATGGGTTTCCCTCATCGGAACGATTCGGACTGATAGCGCAACTGAGGAGTGCGGCCGTTTCGGTTAGCTCGAACATCGCGGAGGGAGCTGGCCGGAGAGGTGGATCAGACACCTCTCGCTTTCTGCAGATTGCGATTGGCTCGGTATCAGAGGTCGAGAGTCAAATAAGGGTCGCGCATCGCCTGGGGATCATCGAGGACCCAGAAAGTCTGCTCGGTGATGTGATCAGCGTTCGTCGCCAGCTGATCAAGTTGCAGGCGAGAGTCGAGGCTGGGTCCTGAGTAGTGGGTTATGGGTTATGGGTCGGAACTCAAGACTCACCACCCACCACCCGAAACTCAATACCCCTCTTGCCCCACCCTGAGAGAAGACACAAAGACGCTGCCGTCTTCTTCGACTGTCTCGAAAACGAGGCGCTGGCCCTGACGCAGTGAGCGGAAGATCGACCCTTTTAGGGACCCGGGGCGGAGGTACACCTCGGACCGATCGTCATCCCGGACGACGATGCCGGCGCCGGTCACAGGGTCGTAGGTCTTGACCACGCCCTGCGGCATGCTCAGGCCTTCTCGATCTTGCCCGCTCGGATGCACGAGGTGCACACCCGGGCGCGGCGGGTGTTGGAACCGTGGCGGACCCGCACCTTCTGGATGTTGGGCAGCCAACGGCGATTGTTCCGCTTGTGGGAGAAGCTCACGGTCTTCCCGTAGCTCGGCTCCTTGCCGCAGATCTCACAGCGATAAGACATCTCGAAAACTCCTGGAGTGGTCTGGAAGAGTAGACGGGCGTGAGGCCCGTCACGACCAGGCGGAAGAATAGCTGTGATCCGGGTCAAGTCACAGTCCGCAGTTACCGTTCGCCTGGTGGCGACGACACCGTCGAGCGAGTTGAGATGGCCACTCTGACCCGTCTGGCCGAGGTGCCGGTGTCAGAGATCAAATGGCTGGGGTCTAAGAATTCCGCGCCTCTGGTCAAGGCGGGGATCCGGACCGTGGCCGATCTGCTTCATCACGTTCCCAGGACGTACATCGATCGCAGCAACAAGCCCAGACTGGATCGCGTCTCCCTCGACACCGAGGTGACGATCATCGCCGAGGTCAAAAAGATCAACACGCGGCGCCCGAAGAAGGTTTCGATCACCGAGGCCGTCATCGCCGACGAGACGGCGACACTCAAAGTGATCTGGTTCAACCAGCCCTACCGACAAAAACGTCTCCCGGTTGGCACCGAGGCGGCCTTCTCCGGGACCGTGACGTCTCGCAACGGGGCTCTGCAGATGGCGAACCCGGTGGTGGAGATGCTTGGAGACGACCAGGAATCGATCGTCACCGGTCGGATCGTGCCGGTGCATCCACAGGTGGGGTCGGTGAAACCCTGGGCAATCCTGCGCGCAATGCACATCGCCTTGAATCGGGCTCGGCCCATTCCCGACCCGATCCCCGCCGAGCTGCTGGCGCGGAAGGGCTTGATCAGCCGCGACCAGGCCTTCAGCGACATCCATTTCCCCGAGTCCCTGGATCGAGTAGACCCGGCGCGGAATCGCCTGGTGTACGACGAGTTCTTCCGGCTCGAATTGTCGCTTGCCCTCCAGAAGCGCCGTCAGATGGATGACGCCACCGGGTTCGCCCACACCCCGAGCGGGGAACTGGCGGGCCGATTCGTCGCCGGATTGCCGTACGAGCTCACCGGTGCCCAGAAGCGGGTTCTGGACGAGATCGACCAAGATCTCCGTGAGCCCCACCCGATGCATCGTCTCCTGCAGGGTGAGGTCGGCTCGGGCAAGACCGTGGTCGCGGTGTCCGCCCTCCTAAGCGGAGTAGAGGGGGGCTGGCAGGGGGCGATCATGGCACCGACCGAGGTGCTCGCTGTGCAGCATTACCTGGGCGTGACCGGGCTCCTTGCCCAGGCCGGGCTGTCTCCGGAGCCGTTCGCCGCTCCCAGCGAGCTGGGGATGGACAGCCTCTTCGGCACGGATGGGCCGGCCGTGCACATCGGGATCCTCACGGGTTCGACTGCCGCCGCCAATTACCGGCCCGATGTCGGTCGTGCAGACCTGCTCGCCGACGTCGCCTCAGGCCAAGTCGACATCCTGGTCGGGACCCACGCACTCATTCAGGAAGGGGTTGAGTTCCACCGGCTGGGTGTCGCCGTGGTGGACGAACAGCACCGATTTGGCGTGTCTCAGCGGGTCATGCTGAAGGAGAAGGCCGATGAGATCGACCCCGATTTGCTGATCATGACCGCCACGCCAATCCCCAGGACACTGTCCATGACCCTCTACGGGGATCTCGACGTTTCGATCATCGACGAGATGCCGCCAGGACGTACTCCGGTCAAGACGAAGGTCCTTTCCAGGTTGGAGGAGGCTCTGGCCTGGAAACGGATAGCGAAGGACGTCGCCGCCGGGCGTCAAGCCTTCGTCGTCTGTCCCCTCGTCGAGGACAGCCCCAAGGTCGAGGCCGCGTCCGCAACGGCCGAGTTCCACCGCCTCTCGGCCTTGATGCCAGACCTACGCGTGGGCCTCATCCATGGCCAGCTCAGACCGGTGGAGAAAGAGGCAGTCATGTCGGAGTTTCGGGCAGGTGAGATCGACGTGCTGGTGGCGACGACAGTCATCGAGGTAGGGATAGACATACCCAACGCCACCGTGATGGTGATCGAGGACGCCGATCGGTTCGGTCTGAGTCAGCTCCATCAACTGCGGGGCCGGGTGGGCCGCGGCCAGCACCCGGGTCTGTGTTTGCTGATCGCCGATCCCGCCACCGAAGATGCCGAAGAGCGGCTGACCGCGATGGCCGCCACCACCGACGGGTTCGTCCTGGCCCAGGAAGACCTGAGGATTCGAGGTCAGGGGACCGTGTTCGGGGCAAGACAATCCGGCGTTGCCGATCTGAAGCTCGCCGATTTGCTCCGGGACCTCGATCTCCTTTCTGCCGCACGCAACGACGCCTTCGCCATCGTCGACCGGGATCCGGGGCTCGCCGACCATCCCGAGCTTGCCGAGGAGGTCCGGGCCATGCTCGGAGAATCGGTCGACTGGCTGTTCAAGAGCTGAGGCGATGCGAATCATCAGCGGCAAGGCGAAAGGGAGACGGCTTGTCGCCCCCGACACTCCGGCCACAAGGCCGGTCACCGACCGAGCGAGAGAGGCGGTGTTTTCGATGATCGGTGGGTGGGTTGAGGAGGCCAAAGTGCTGGACCTCTACGCCGGGTCCGGGTCGTTCGGGCTCGAAGCGCTTTCCCGTGGCGCCGCTGCGGCCACCTTCGTCGAGAGCGGCAATCGGGCACTCGAGGCCTTGAGACAGAACATCAAAGGTGTGGGTCTGGGTGGCACGTTGGTGACTTCCAAGGTCCGGGACTTCCTCGAACGATCCAGTGGCGAGTTCGACCTCGTGTTCATCGACCCGCCGTGGGACATGGCTTCGTCCGTTTTGGCCTCCGATCTGAGTGCCCTCGAGCGGCTATTGGCGGCGAGGGCTGAGGTGGTCCTCTCCAGACGTCACACCGACACCGTCCCGGAGGCGCCGCCAAACTGGAGTGTTGCCACCGATAGGCGGTACGGGGATACCAGAATCGTCCGGTACGAAAAGGAAGCTGAAGCCGTATGACCACCGCACTCTGTCCCGGGAGCTTCGACCCACCGACCAATGGGCACGTGGACGTCATCGAGCGGGCCATCGCTGCCTTTGACCGGGTGGTGGTTTCGGTCGTGGACAACCCGTCGAAGGAGTCGCTGTTCTCGATCGAGGAGCGTATTTCGTTGCTCGAGGAGTTGTTCGGGGGGCGGGCGGAGATCGGGTCGTTCTCAGGTCTCCTCGTCGAATACGCCGCCGAAGTGGGCGCGGATGTGGTGGTGAAGGGCCTGCGCACCATCGACGACTACGAGTACGAGGTGCAGATGTCACAGATGAACCGGAACCTCTCCGGGATGGAGACCGTGTTCATGGCCACCAAGTCGGACTGGAGCTTCATCTCGTCGTCCCTGGTCAAGGAAGTTGCCAAACTGGGCGGATCGATCGACGGTCTGGTACCAAGTGCCGTCGAAAAAGCCCTCCAGGAGCGTCTGACATGACCGACGAGCAGGAAGCCCCGCTAGCCGAGGCGATCGAGCCGGTCGAGCAGGAGAGCCGGGCCGAGCTGAGCGACCTTCAGGACACGGTCGACGATCTGATCGTCTATCTGCACGAGGCGAAGAATGTTCCGTTGTCCGGCAATGCCATGGTCGATAGGGAGCAGTTCCTCGGGATGCTGGAGAAGATCCGCGCCGACCTGCCGGACGAGCTGCGGGCGGCGAGGTGGATGGTCCGTGAGCGTGAGGCATTCATCGCACGCACCAACGAGAAGGCTCGCGAGATCGTCGATCGCGCCCGAAAGGAAGCCGACGCTCTGGTCTCGGACTCGAACATCATGGCCGAGGCGGTGGAAGAGGCGAACATCCTGGTGCGACGTGCCGAAGGGGAGGCGCGCCGGCTCCGGCTGGAGACCGAAGACGAAATCGAGCGGAAGCTGCAGCGCCTCGAGCTGATCCTCAACCAGATCCTCGACCAGATCCAGGATGCACGGGACGAGCTACACGAGGCGCGTCCCAAGCCACCCGACGTCCCACTCTGAGATGAGCCACGATCTCGTGGTCCCGGTCGGCGACCTGATCGGATCGCCTGGCAAGGAGAGGCCGTTCAAGGGAACGTATCCAGTGAGCCTCGATTTCGGCGATTCAAGCGTCGACGGGCCGATGACGGTTTCCGGCCGGGTTGTCGGCCTCATCGACGCCGTCGAGGCGGAGCTCGCCGCTGTGGCAACGGCCCATTTCACATGCACGCGATGTCTCACGGAGTGGGATGGCCCGGTCACGGTCGAGGCCAAGCAGTACTTCCGGACGATGCCCGACGAGGACGGCTACGCCATCGTCGAGAACGAGGTCGACCTCTCCGGGCCGGCCCGCGACGAGTTGGCACTGGCGCTGCCGGCGAAACCCTTGTGCAAGGAGGACTGTCTGGGACTTTGCCCAACCTGTGGAACCGACTTGAATAGTGAACCTTGCGGAGGCCACGGGGATGATTCCGACTCACCCTTCGCCACCCTGAAAGATCTGCTCGAACCCTGACCAAGGAGAGCACCAAATGGCGGTGCCCAAGAAGAAAATGTCGCGTTCGCGGACCAGACAGCGCAAATCGGCCTGGAAGGTATCCCGCCCGACCTCAGTTGCCTGCGAGCAATGCGGTAAGCCCAAGCTTCCCCATCGCGCCTGTCGTGAGTGTGGCACCTACGGCGGCCGCGAGGTGATCGAGGCTTCCTGAGCCTTGGCCACGATCGCCCTCGACGCCATGGGGGGCGATAACGCCCCTGACGAGACGGTTGCAGGCGCGGTCGATGCGGCCGGACGCGGCGTCGATGTCGTCCTCGTCGGCCTCCCCGAACTCCTCGAAGCAGAGCTCGCCAAGCACGACACCCGTCTACCCATCGTCGACGCCCCAGAGGTGATCGCGATGGGGGACGACCCGGCACGCGCCCTCCGTGAGAAGCCGGGTGCCTCCATAAACGTGGCGGCCAAACTCGTGGATGAAGGCAACGCCGACGGAATGGTGTCCGCCGGCTCCACCGGAGCCGCAATGGCAGCGGCGGCGGTGCACATCGGGCGGATCAAAGGTGTGACCAGGCCCTCGATCGCATCGATCTTCCCCACCCCCGGCAGCCCCACCATCGTGCTCGACTCGGGGGCCAACCCCGATGTGAAGCCGGAGCAACTCGTCCAGTTCGCCATCATGGGCTCCGTTGCGGCCGAGATCCTGCTCGGTGCGGAGGACCCGCGAGTCGGTCTGCTCAACATCGGTGAGGAGAAGGGAAAGGGCCGGGACCTCGAAAAGGAGGCATACGGCCTTCTCGAACAGGCGCCGATCAGATTCGTCGGAAACCTCGAGGGCCGCGACGTCGCCGAGGACAAGTCGGATGTCATCGTCACCGACGGCTTTACCGGCAACATCTTCCTCAAGACGATGGAGGGGGCGGCCAAGGTGATGATGACGTACTCGTTGGAGGCGATCTCAGGTCTCGCTCCCGAGGTCCAGGAGTCCGTCTTGCCCGCCCTCGGCGAGGTGAGACGCCGTCTCGACTACGAGACGTACGGGGGCGCTCAACTGCTCGGCGTGAAAGGAGTCGTGGTGATCGCCCACGGCAGATCGAACCGCGTGGCCATCGCCAACGCCCTCGTGATGGCAGCCGAGGCCGCCAAGAACGATCTTCCCGGCCTGCTGGCTGCCCGTCTCGCCTCGTGATGACCCTGGAAGATCAGCTCGGCTACACGTTCTCCGACCCTCAGCTGCTGAAACTGTCGCTCACCCATCGCTCCGTCAGCAGCGAGGACGGCTCGAGACACGACAACGAGCGTCTCGAGTTCCTGGGTGACGCAGTCTTGCAATTGGCGATCACGGGTCATCTGTACAACACCTACACCGACCTCCCCGAGGGAAATCTGGCAAAGGTCAGGGCAGGCCTGGTCAGCAGGCCGGTACTGGCCGACGTTGCCCGGAGCTTCGGTCTCAGCGATCACATCGAGCTGACGATCGCCGAGGAGCGGACCGGGGGCAGGGACAAGGATTCGATCATGGCCGATGCTCTCGAAGCCGTGATCGGGGCGGTCTACCTCGATTCCGGGATCGAGAGCGCTACCGACCTGGTGCTGCGTCTCTGGGGCAGCCGGATCGAAGAGAGAGCAGAGCGCCCCGGGCTCAAGGACTACAAGACCCGTCTTCAGGAGGTGTTGGCCAGGGACGGCAAACGCCCCCAGTACCTAACGGACGGCTCGGGCCCCGATCACGAGCGGACATTCGTTGCCAGTGTCGAGGTGGACGGCATGTCCCTGGGATCCGGGTCCGGCAGGTCCAAGAAAGACGCCGAGCAGGGAGCAGCGGAGCAAGCCCTGGAGAGGCTCATCGCAGACTCTCGGTGACAAGGGGCTCTTTCCGGGACCTGAGATCCACATACCAGAGGGTCACCATCACCGCGATGGCGGCCACCACGAAGCCCTGGGCGACCACGAGCACCACGAAGCCCAGCCCTGCCCCGATGCCGACGCCGCCGGCGCCGACGATGGGAAGGGCCACGAGCTGGACGAGTTGGGCGGCAAGCGACCCGAAGAGACCGACGAGCAGGAGGAACCCGACCGTTTGCCACCATCGGCGGCGCACCAATGCGAAGCTCCTGCGAAGGGCATCGACGGGGCCGACATCCTCCAGGGCGATGACGGCGGAAATCATGCTGAAAGCGCCGGCGAGCCACACCCCAGGGATGATCAGGGCGAACAGCCCCAGGACGACCAGGACGAAGGCGATGATCCCGGCGACGATGAGTGTGAACAGCCTCGACAGTGCCAGTGAGGATGCGGCCCCCGCGCCCACGTGCTCGCCGGCGAGCTCGGAAGCCACGATGCGGTGCACGGTCAGGTTGAGGAAACCGGTGCCCAGGAGCTGAAAGACGAGCACGATCGAGCCAGCCTGGAGAAGGAGGAGCCCGGCCTCGTTGATCTCGGCGTCAGTCATCCCTTGGAGCGCCTGAGGGTCGCTCAGGATGAGCTGGAGAGTGTCGTCGGCTCCGGTCAGCGCGAATGCGGCAATGGTGGCCGCGCCAAGGACGACGAACGCCCAGAAGGCGGGAGCCAGGATTCGCTTCCAGACCCGGCCGAGCATCGTCATGCCCTCGGCGAGGATCTCACCAAACGGCCTGGGGGCTATCTCCATGGGCCCGGGTACGGTAACCAGCCCTCGACCCGGAGCCGAGCTTGCCCGAGCTGCCAGAAGTGGAGATCACCCGGCGCCATCTGGACGATGCGATGAAAGGGCGCCGGCTGACTCGCGTGCTCACCACTCATCCCCGAACCGCCCGTTACAACGCGGGTGGTCCCACTGAGATCGACGAGCGGCTCGAAGGGCGGACGGTGCTCGGAGTTGGTCGGAAGGGGAAGTTCCTCGCCGCGCCACTCGATGACGGACAGACTCTCGTGGCCCACCTGGGGATGTCGGGCCGGTTCAGCGTCGGCGACCCGGCGGAGGTCGAGCCGACTCACACTCATTTCCGGGCGACGCTGGACGACGGTCGCGAGGTCCGCTTCATCGATCCCCGCACGTTCGGATTCGTAGCCGTTGTGACCGGTGATGAGATCGAAGACTCGGGTCTGTCCCGTGTGGGGCCCGATGCCTGGGACACCACGCCGTCGGCCGAAGACCTGGCGGCCGCCCTCGCCAGGAGGACCGCTCCGATCAAGGCGCTGTTGCTCGACCAGGTCATCCTCTCTGGTCTGGGCAACATCTACGCCGACGAGGCGCTGCACATGGCCGGGATCCATCCGATGCGTCCCGGCGGTGACTTGTCGGAAGCCGAGTTGACACGGCTGCTGGAAGCCACCCGCAGCGTTCTGGGCGATGCCATCGACAATGGCGGGACCAGTCTCGACGACCTGGCATATCTGTTACCCGATGGGCGAGCGGGGGAGAACCTCGACCGGTTGCGCGTCTATGGCCGAACCGACCTGCCCTGTCCCAACTGCGGCACGCCGATCCAGCGCATCGTCATCAGGGCCAGATCGAGTCATTTCTGTCCCAACTGTCAGCCAGCAAATCCGCTGACCTGATGGAAAAGCCGCTGAAAGAAGGTCGTCTGACCGAAGGACCCGCTCACCGAATAGACCGGTGGGCGGCTCATAGCGGTCGTGGATCTTCAGTAGCCCGTGGTCTCCTTCCCACGCCAGACTGCGCATTGGACCGATGCCAAGGGCGAGCGAGAATCCAAGACCAATCCAGGATCCAGGTCCAAACCTGTTCGAGGATGGACATGACCTCATCGATCTGCAAGGAGTCGTCATCCTGATCACGAGGTCTTTGACGCTACGCCGACACTCGACGAACGGCGGGCTGTCGTTCATCGGAAGCGGCAGCGGGGCCAGGGACTAGCCTGGCTCGGTTCGCCAGAGGTGACATGGGGCTCAGTCGACGACGCGGTGTCTGCTTGCTGATGGTCGCGCTGCTTGGGCTCGCCGCTTGCAGCGGCGACCCCAGTTCCGATCCCACCTCATCGGCTCTTGGCGTCCCCGATTGCAACACCACTGACTCCGTCGACGACCCGAGTGTTCTCAATGGCGTCTATGAGATCGACTGGTCGCTCGAGGACTTGGCTGAGGCATCCGGTTTGCCTGACGAGGATGTCGAGGTCAATGACGGGCTGTTCACCCTCACCTTCGCGGATGGATGTTTCAGCATGGTCTGGCAGGAAGATCCAGAACCATGTGCAGGCGCTTACACAGTGACGGGCAACCGGGTCTCGATGGTCGCCACGCTCCTACGTGACGATTGGGATTGTGGGGACGACCTGCTTGGTGACGAGGTTGTCGACGCGGCCTGGGATTTGACCGAAGACCAGCTCATACTGTCGGACTTCGTTCCTATTGAGCACTTGGAGGACTTCATCAACGATTTCTTCGCAGTGTTCCTCGGAACCAAGCCATTGATGCGGGTTGGAGGGGCGGACGGTACGACCCCCTGAGCAGGCCGAGAATGCTGGAGCGACCATGACCAAGGCGGTCCATGCCTATGTCTCAGGGCAGGTGCAGCAGGTCGGATACCGTCAGGGCTGCCGCCAGATGGCGCGCTCACTGGGTCTCGTGGGCTGGGTCAGGAACGTCGCTGACGGACGGGTAGAGGTCTTCGCCCAGGGCCCTGCCGACGATGTCGACCGGCTCGTCGGCTGGCTTTGGTCCGGGCCTTCCATGGCAGTAGTGGTTGGTGTGGAATCCGATGGAGTGGCTCTCGATCTGACGTTGCGTGACTTCTTCATCTACCCGAACCCGATGAAGAGCGACTGAGCGAGAGGCCGCTGTTAGCCTGCTCCAGGTAATCACAGTCGTGTCATTTGCCAGGTGTTTGCTGTGTATTTGAAGTCACTGAAGCTCGTCGGTTTCAAGTCTTTCGCCGACCGGACCCGACTCGAGTTCCGGCCCGGGGTGACCGTTGTCGTAGGCCCCAACGGCTCCGGCAAGTCCAACCTCGTCGACGCCCTGTCCTGGGTGATGGGGACGCAGTCCACCAAGTCGCTGCGCACCGGGAAGATGGAAGACGTCGTCTTCGCCGGCACCGCCACTCGCCCTGCGTTGAACCGGGCCGAGGCAACCCTGATCATCGACAATGCCGAGCGGAGGCTGCCCCTGGACCTCGAGGAGGTGGCCCTCACCCGTCGCCTGTACCGCGACGGCTCCTCCGACTACGAGATCAACGGGGTGGGCTGCAGGCTGCTCGACGTGCAGGAATTGCTCAGCGACTCCGGCGTGGGCCGTCATCAACATGTGATCATCGGGCAGGGTCAGGTCGACGAGGTGCTCAACGCCTCTCCCGAGGACCACCGGGCCGTGATCGAGGAGGCAGCGGGCATCCTCAAGCACCGCCGCCGAAAGGAGAAAGCAGAGCGTCGTCTCGAACGAACCGACGAGGACGTACTCCGACTCCAGGATCTCATCGGGGAGATCGAACGGCAATTGAGACCCCTCCGCCGTCAGGCGCGGGCGGCCGAGCGGTATCACGGGTTGAAATCCGAGGTGCGCGATCTGAGTCTGTACCTCGCCGGGCTGGCGCTAGATGCCTACGAGACCGAGATGGAGGCCGGGAGCGTCACCCTGGAGACGCTGACCGGTCAGATCGCATCGGACGAGTCGGAGCTGGTCGTCTTGACAGCATCCGTTGAGGCCCTGACAGCTCGGGCATCGACGGTGGGCATGGATCTCGATCGCGACACCGGTGCAGCTGCCCGTCTCGAGACAACGGTCGAGAGATTGCGACGTCTCGGAGCTGTCGCCCAGGAGAGAAGCCGTGCCGTCAGCGGGAGGAGGCAGGCCGGGCTCGAGCGCCGATCGGACCTTCGCTTGGAGCTCGGTGGGATCGTCGACGAGCTGGTCGGAGTCACCGCATCCGAGACCGAGGCGACCAGCCATGCGGAGGCCGTGGAGGCACGATTCAGACGTCTGGAGGACGAGGAGCGGGCAATCGCCACCCAGAATGCGTTGTCCCCGGAGGGGGCGCTGGCGGCAGTGCGTGGCGAGCTTTCGGTGCTCCAAGCTGCCGGTGTGCGCGACAGCCGCGAGGTCGAGGGCATCGAGCGCAGGCTCGCCGTGGTCGACTCACAGCTCGGCGACGAATCCGGTGAGATCTCGCGGATCAACGATGAGATTCGTGCCCTGGACGAGGACGTATCCGGGATCCAGCAGGGTTATCAGAAGGCGAGCCGGCGGCGCGAGACCGATCAGAAGACCTGGTCCGGGGCGGAGGAAGCGATCACCGAGGCCAGATTGGCCGTTGCTGCCACCGAGGCCAGAGTCGACGCCTTGGAAGCCGCTCTGTCCGGCAGCGTCGACGTCGAATCCCGGCGCAGGGTGGAGACCGTGGATGGAGCCCTTGGGGCCCTCGTCTCCCGTCTCGACATCCCGGCCGGGTTGGAGAAGGCGGTTGACGCGGCTCTGGGGCGCTGGGCCGACGCTGTCGCCTTCCAGAGCGTCGATCGGCTCAAGGAGGCGGTGGAGACAGTCAAGTCTTCCGGAGGAGGCGGCGTGCCGGTCGTGTCGGCGGTGAACCGGGGGTCGGCGCCGGCCTCCGAGATCGCCGCCGCAACAGGCGTGGATGCCCTCGTGGATCGGCTCGGACCGCGTGCTGATCTTGGTCTGGCCCGTCATCTGCTCGGCGATGTCCTTCTTGTGGAGGGATGGGCGACCGCCCTGGCCCTTGTCGCCCGCCACCCTGCCCTCAGGGCGGTGACACCCGAAGGTGACCTGGTGTCGATCGACGGTGTCCAGATCGCCCAACCCGAAGGTGCCGGACCGGCGATGGTCGAGACGGCCCGGGTGGCGGCCGAACAGGCAAAGACGGACCTTTCCCGCGCATCCTCCATCCACACGGCCGCCAAGCGCGACTTCGAGAAGAGCCGCGACCTGGAGCGGGCGGCGCTCGAGCGGCTCGAATCGGCCGAAGCGGCGCTGGCCGGACGAGCTGAGGCCATGGGCCGACTCCAGAAGTCGGTCGATGCCCTCGAAGGCGAGCGGGCCCGACTCAAAGAGCGGCTCGGCTCCATCGAGGAGGGAGCGGCAGAGCGGGATCGTCAGATCACCGAGCTCACCGGGCGACTCGAGGCTCTCGAAGGAGAAGAAGCCGGGAGGATGCGGGTCTGGGAGGAGTTGGAGCGCCGGCGCATCCAGATTGCTGCCGATCGCGAGATCGCCAGGTCCGAATGGCAGGAAGCGGCGTCGGTGCAAGGCGTCGTCTCCGAGCGCCGGCGTCTTCTCGAGGAACGTGTCGTCAGGATCGAGGCCGACCTCGCTCGTGTCGATGGCGAGGAACCGGCACCGATCGCAGTCGAGCGGCTCGACCTGGTCGATCGATACGCCCGCGACGCCGTCGAGATCCTGCAGGGGAGGCTGGCGAGCCTGCGTGAGCGTCAGGCCGGTCTCCGCGCCGAGAATGAAGGCACCGTCACCGAGCTGTCCCGGGCGCGCTCCCAAATGGAAGAACGACGAACCTCAGTGGCAGCGGCACGTGAGACCGTGGCTGCCCTCCAGGTGCGTCTGACCGAGTTGCGTCTCTTGAGGGAGAGTGTCATCGAGAGTGTCCGCCGTGATGCCGATGCCGACGTCGAAGCGGCTCATGGTGCCCTCCGCCCCGACTATCCCGACGACGCCGATCTGCCCGCCATCCTGGAGGAGCGATCGGCTCAGCTTCGCCGCCTCGGCCCGATCAATCCGCTGGCGGCGGACGAGTTCGCCGAGCTAGACGAGCGGCATACTTTCCTGGTCGACCAACTGGCCGATGTGGAATCGTCTCGCTCCGAGCTCCGCAAGGTGATCAGGGCGCTGGAGGACGAGATCGAGCTTCGCTTTCAGGAAGCCTTCGCCGAGGTGGCGGAGGCGTATCAGCGCTACTTCACCGTGCTCTTCCCGGGCGGTAGAGGCCGGATACGGCTCGCCGACCCCGACGACGCCCATTCCGGGTTGATGATCGAGGCGCAACCCCTGGGCAAGAAGGTCAGCCAGCTCACGCTGCTCTCCGGTGGGGAGCGGAGCCTGGCCGCGCTCGCCTTCCTCTTTTCCATCTTCGAAGCCAGGCCGAGCCCCTTCTACGTGCTCGACGAGGTGGAGGCCGCTCTCGACGACGCCAATCTCCGGCGCTTCCTCCGCATCGTCGACGAGTTCCGTCAGAGGGCGCAATTGTTGATCGTGACCCATCAACAGCAGACCATGGAGGCCGCCGATGTGCTCTACGGGGTCACCATGGAGCCGGGTGGGTCCTCACAGGTCGTCCGTAAGGACATGACCTCGGTCGGTGTCGATCTCGCCGTCTAATTAGCTTGGCATAGCAATGGGAACGAGCGAATGGGCCCTGATCCTCGTCATCGTCGCGCTCGTCGTTGTGGTCACGGTCCTCATCGTGATCCGTCGCCGGCGCGGCGCCGATAGTGGGCCTTCGTCAGTCGAGACGAAACGGCCATCCCGGATCGGGCGAAGCGCCACCGCCCTCGGGGCTTCCCTGCGTCGGGCATGGGGCACCGGTCTCGACGATCACACCTGGGATGACCTCGAGGAGGCGCTGCTCGGTGCCGACGTCGGTCTGGAGGCCACGACCTCTGTGGTCGCCGGGGTCAGATCTGCCGCCCCCGAGACGCCCGAACAGGCCCGTGAGGCGCTCGCAACCCAGTTGAGGGCAGAGCTCGGCGACAAGGACCGCGGGTTGCATCTCGAGGGCAAACCGGCCGTGATCCTCGTGGTAGGTGTCAACGGGACCGGAAAGACGACCACCATCGCCAAGCTGGCCGCACGGCTCCAGAACGACGGCAGCGGAGTCGTCCTCGCCGCCGGAGACACGTTCCGGGCCGCAGCGGGGGCACAGCTGACGACGTGGGGGGATCGGCTCGGGGTGAAGGTGGTCTCGGGGCAGGAGGGCGGAGATCCCGCGTCGGTCGCATTCGACGCCATCGGGTCGGCCCGCGCCCGGGGAGACGACGTGGTGATCGTCGACACGGCCGGCCGGCTTCATGGCAAGAAGAACCTGATGGCCGAGTTGGGGAAGATCCATCGAGTGGCCTCTGGCGACCGTGGCGAGGTCGACGAGGTGCTGCTGGTCCTCGACGCAACCGGCGGGCAGAACGGCGTGACCCAGGTGCGGGAGTTCTCCGCGGCCGTCCCGATCAGCGGCATCGTGCTCACCAAGCTCGACGGGACGGCAAAGGGGGCATCGTCATCGCGATCGAGCGTCAACTCGGTGTCCCGATTAAGTTCGTCGGGCTGGGTGAGGGGATCGACGATCTCGTGCCTTTCGACCCGGACTCGTTCGTCGCCGATCTCCTGGAGCAGTCGTGAATCGAGAAGAACTGGTGGCTGCAGCCCGCGCTGCCGCCGAGAACGCATACTCGCCGTACTCACATTTTCGAGTCGGAGCGGTAGTCGTGGCTGCCAATGGGCAGACCTTCACCGGCTGCCAACATCGAGAACGCCGCCTACCCGACTTCAAATTGCGCCGAGGCCACCGCCATCCACACCGCGGTCGCCACCGGAGTGCGCAAGATCGACACGCTCGCGGTCAGCTGTATCGACGCCACGAATGTCCTGGGGGCTTATCCGTGCGGGCGTTGCCGGCAGATCATGGCCGAGTTCGGCGTGGAGAAGGTGATCGTGGCGGCGGGTGAGGGGTCCGAGATCCGGGAGCACACTCTCGACGAGCTCCTGCCCTTTCGGTTCACCCTCTGAGGTCAGGCCGCCGGCCAGCTCTCGCGATTCTCCTTGCGGACGACGAACCGGAGGCCCGACCAGGTCTCGTCGACTGCAGCCACCTTGTTGTCGACCATTCCCGTGGGGAGGAAGAGGTCTCGCAACGTCTGCTCGGTCAGGTCGGTATCCACGCCGGAGCTCTTCTTGGGCCAGAACACCCAGATCGCCCCATCCGCCGGTAGAGCGGTGATCGCGGTCTGAAACCCGCGTTCGGCCTCGTCCGAGCGCTCGGCGAAGACGATGAAGATGTCGGCCGGAAACTCGCCCCGGTGGATCTGGAGGTCGGGAGGCAGGTCGCCAAGATCGAGGTCGTAGTAGTTGGGCATGTTGAGGATGCCCACCGTCATTCCCTCCTTGATGCCCAGCTTCTGGATGAGCGGTGTGCCGCTGTAGCCCGCCATCAACCGGTCGGGATCATGTCCCGATGCTCCACCCTGCCATCGGCGTGGATGGCGAACCGCCCTTCGCTTCGGGGATGCACCGGATCCCGGCGTGACCAGGGCCATCCACCGAACTGGGTTCGGTGGTAGTCATCGACCGCCTGCCGCAACTCCTCGGCCGAGTTCATCACGAATGGGCCCAGTTGGAACACAGGGGCGCCGATCGGTTGTCCCTGGAGAAGGAGAAAGGCGGCCGGGTCGCCGTGGTTCTCGATGGTCGTCGCGACGTCGGGTCGAAGCCTGGCCCCGATCTTCTCGCCGAAGCGTGTGGACCCGATCCGGACGTCGTTGCCCTGGACACAGTGCAACATTCGATTCACCCCGGTGGGCGCGAGTGGCATTTCCCAGCGAGAGCCCGGTTCGAGAGTGATATGCCAGATGGCGAGATGTGAGTCGGTCCGCGATCCCCACGAGTCGGGTGGGGGAGAGGGCGGTCGATTGGACTCGATGGAACCCGCCATCACCTCGACCTCGACACCCGGGGACGGAGCGATCCTCGGGATGTCCTCGCCCCAGAGCATCCCGAAATATGCCGGGACCATCTTCGATTCGGGCGGGAGGTTCAGCCATATCTGGAACAGCTCCATGGGATTGGGCCCGCCCGGGTCCAGAAGGGGGAACATCTCGGCGTGCATGATCCCGCTGCCAGTGGTCAGCCATTGCACGTCACCCTGGCCGTACCGAGCGGTGGCGCCGAGCGAATCGGAGTGGTCGACATAGCCACGGCGGACGACGGTCACGGTCTCGAACCCGCGATGTGGGTGCTGGGGGAAGCCCGGCACCACGTCGCCGTGGTACATGCTCCATCCGTCGAGATAGGAGAAGTCGACGCCGATGTCGCGCCCGCCCAGTGAGGCGGCCGGGCCGAGATCGTCGTTGCCTGCCGGATAAGCGTCGAAATGGTGGACGGTGAAGATGAACGGGTCGAGGCCGGGCCAGGGGAATCCCAGTTCGACCAGTTCGATGACGGGTTGCGTCGTGATGGCACTCCTTGCCGGTTACGGGAATGCTACGACGGTGGGCGGGTCATCAACCAGTAGGTGGGCCCGCCGGGCATCAATTCGACACCTTGCCGATCGATCCGAAAACCGGCCCGAAGATAGAACGGGACCGCCTTCTCGTTCGATGTCTCCAAGTAGCACGGGACCTGATCTCTGTCGGCCAGGCCGAGCGCTGGCTCGAGAAGGGCAGTTCCTACGCCGAGACCTTGAGTCTCGGGGTCGACCCCGATCACCTGGAGATACCAGAGCGGTGTGTCGGGAAAATGCGAATCGATGGTCGAGCCGAACTTCAGGAGATCACGGAACGACCCGGGGGCATGGCGCAACACGGACATGATTGCGGGCAGGGCGCGCAGGTTGCGGCCCAACGACCACGGGTACCGACTCGGCGCCTGCCAGGCGGCGACCCCGAGCATGGCGGTCCCATTGGTCGCAACCCAGCAGTTTCCTTCCGCCTGGCTGTCTCGCAGCGGGGCGCGCATGAACCCACGCAGCGCATCACGCCGCGTGTGGGGGTCGGGAAACATGTGGGTGTAGTCGGGCGTGGTCTCGAAGCTGCGGGCGAGGAGATCGGCGGCTTGATCGATCCCACCATGGTCGAGTTTCTCGATTCGGACCGTGTCCCGCTGCATCTCCTGGTGCTACCCGCCGCGGGGCTTGATCAAACAACGAGGTCGGGCGGGGCCCGGCCAGTCCGGCGGAATCGGATCCGCCTGTGTTCGGGGTGGCGGTAGGGCTGGAAGCCTGTTTGGTGTACGACGATCTGATGGTGGTACCAGCAGAGGGTGATCAGGTTTTCGGGGTCGGTGCTTCCGCCCTCTGACCAGGGGATGATGTGGTGGATTTGGAGTCGGTGGGTGCTGGGACAGCCGTCGCCGGTGCAGGTGTTTCCGTCTCGGTGGATGATGGCCCGTCGTAGGGCGGGTGGGATGGTCCTGGTTTTCCGCCCGTAGACCATTGGGGTGCCGTCTTCGGCTCGGGCGGTCACTTCGGTGACCGCATCGCAGAGGATTGCTTCCAGGGCGTCCCGGCCGATCCTGGGTCCGGCTTCCAACACGACACCAGACTGCCCATCCGATGGGGTGGCGTGGGTGGTGTCGACGAATACGGTGAGCTGTGCTGGTGGCGGATCGTCGCTGACACATAGTTCGGCCAGGGCCATCGCTTTGCGCCATGAGCTGTCGCCGCGGGTCCCGTCGGGGAGAAGCGGTAGATCATCAGCCTTTTCGGAGAGGGTCTTGTTGACGAGAGCCCCTGTGGCTCCGTCCATTCCGAACCAGCCTTTCCACCATGATTCGTCCAGTGAAGGTTGCATCACCAGGAACTGGTCAGAAGCGGTCCGGTATTCGTCTTCGGCGCTGATCCGGATTCGATTGGCTGCTTCCCGGCGGACCCCGGCCACATCCAAGTGTTCGGAGAAGACCCACCTCGTTCGGGGATCCGGGAGAGCGCCTCCAGACGGTCGAAAGAGACCTCACCTGTGGCCAATGCGTCCCGCAGATCAGGACGTTCCACGGTGCGACGCATGGTCCTCACCAGAGATTTCGCAGTATCGGGATGGATGTCCAACCGGGCAGTCGTCCACTCCGACAGCGACCGGCAACCGTCAGCCGTCGCCACTTGCCGATAATCCATTTCTTCGAGGTCGAGCAACTCCTCGGCGGCGAGTCGGCTCATTTTCGCCCGGCGTGCCAGCATTCGCTGCTCTAGCTGATCGGTCGAGAGCAAGGTTCGCTCCATACCCCCGAACATACGTTCGAGGTGAGACAAAAACAAGAGGTTCGTCAGCGAATTCGCGAGATTTCATCCGGAGAATTGGCTGCCGCTGTAGCGACACGACCGGCCGGGGCGACTACCGGCTCTCCAACGCCTCGATCAGCTTGGGGAGGACCTTGTGCACGTCGCCGACGACACCGAGGTCGGCGATCGAGAAGATCGGCGCATCGGCATCCTTGTTGATGGCGATGATGGTCTTCGAGTCCTTCATTCCCACCAGATGCTGCATTGCGCCTGAGATCCCGCAGGCGATGTAGACGTCGGGCTTGACGGTCTTCCCGGTCTGGCCCACCTGTTTGGCGTAGGGGACCCATCCGGCGTCGACGATGGCACGGGTTGCTCCCGTCGCTGCCTTGAGCTGCTTGCCCAGCTTCTCCACCAGCTCATAGGCCTCCGGCGATCCGAGACCCCGTCCTCCGGAGACAATGATCGATGCGTCTCCGAGCTGGGGGCCCTCCCTCTCCTCGACGTGGGACTCGACGATCTTGGCGTCCGCAGCTCCCGCCTCGGGTAGATCGAGCTTCTCCAGCTCAGGGGATCCGCCCCCGACCGCCTCCGCGACAAACGACTTCGGTCGGGCCAGCACGATATATGGGCCCTGGGAGGCGCTGGCTGTGGCGGTCTGGGTCCCGCCGAGGATCTCGTGGTCGGTTTCGACCCCGCCACCGTTCAGTCGGACGTTGCTGGCGTTGGAGAGGATGCCCACCCCGAGTCTTGCGGCGAGACGCCCGGCGATATCGCGATCGTTGTAGGCCTGACCGAGGAGGATCAGTGCCGGGGAGTCGGCTTCAACTCGTTCCGCCAAGGCGGCTGCCACAGGAGCCGAGGGCAGTCGATCGCCGGCGTCCAAATGAAGGACTGTCTTCGCTCCGTGCTCGCCGAGGGTCGAGAAGATTGCGTCCGAACCGGGGCCGAGGAAGATCGCGGTGACGTCACCGAGCTCCCGACCTTTCGCCAGCAGCTCCAGTCCCAACGCCGTCGGCTTCTCGCCTTCCTGCTCGATGAACACCCATACCGAGGTCACTCAGATCACCTTCCTCTCGGCGAGGAGGGAGACGATCGCTTGATGCGCTTCGCCATCGTCTTCGATCTTTCGCCCGCCCGTTCGCTCCGGGGCGTCGACGATGGAGAGGACGAGCTGCTCCGGGGCGCGCTCCGCCCCGAGATCTCCCATCGAGAGTGTCTCGATCGGCTTCTTCTTGGCGTCCATGATCCCCTTGAAGGTGGGGTAGCGGGGCTCGACCACGCCGGCCGTCACCGACACCACGGCGGGGAGATCCGAGGTCACGATGTCGTATCCGGCCACGGTCTGGCGGTGGATCGTGACAGAGCCGTCTCCGGTCTCCACCTGGGTGGCGTAAGTGAGTGCCGGCACTCCGAGGATCTCGGCCAGCATCTGGGGCACGACACCGGAGTAGCCGTCCGTCGACTCGGTTCCAGCGATCACCAGGTCGAAGTCATGCCGACCGATCGCAGCTGCCAACACCCGGGCCGTGGTCAGGGCGTCCGATCCTCTCAGGGAGCCGTCCTCGATGAGGATCGCCTCATCCGCTCCCATCGCCAGGGCCTGCCGTATCCCTTGACCGGTCCCGGACGGTCCCATGCTCACGACGGTGACGGTCCCCTCGGTGGCCTGGGCGATCTGCAAACCCATCTCCACCCCGTAGCGGTCGGTGTCGTCGAGGATCTGCTCCTCGGGGCGAATCAACCAGTTGCTTCCCTCTTCGAGACGATAGGGGGTGGCGGGGTCGGGGATCTGCTTGACGCAGACAATGACATTCATCCGCGGACCTTCATCGCTTCCACTCCTTGGTGGTCAAGTGCCGGGCGATGGTAACGAGCACTCTTCACTCGGCTAATTGGGAGCGACAGTGCCATATGTGACACGCGCTGGTCCCAATTACGAGGCCTCGATCCGCTCGATGACCAGATTCTGGGGCTCGGGCGGGGTGTCCGAGATCGTCCAGGCTGACGTGAGGGCTTTCTCCTGGGCCTGCCAGCGGGCGGCGTCGTTGTAGGCGACCCGGGCCAGTGGTTGGCCCGCTTCGACGCGGTCGCCGACTTTGGCGTCGAGGGTGATGCCGACTCCGGGGTCGATCGTGTCCTCCTGGTGCTCCCTCCCGGCCCCGAGCCTGGTGGCGACCACTCCGATCGTCAGGGCATCGCATCGGGTGACGAAGCCTGTGGTGGGGGCGGTGACAACTGCCTCTTTCGAGCACTTCGGAAACAGCCCCGGGTCTTCGATGAAAGAGAGATCCCCACCCTGGGCCGCGGTGACATCGACGAGCTTCTGCATTGCCTTCCCCGAATCGATGGCATCCTCGAGGGCGGCCCGCCCCCCGTCTATGCCGGCCAGTTCCATCATGACCTCGCCCAAGGCCATGGTCAGCTCGAGGACGTCTGCCGGGCCATGCCCGCGGAGCACCTCGATCGATTCAGTCATCTCGTTGGCGTTCCCCACCTCTCGCCCCAGCGGCTGGTCCATCCCGGTGATCAGGGCGATCGTCCGCACTCCGTGTCTGGAGCCGATGTCGACCATGGTGCGGGCCAGCAAACGAGATCCTTCGAGGTCCTTCATGAAGGCGCCGGAGCCGGTCTTGACGTCTAGGACCAGGCCGTCCAGTCCTTCGGCCAGCTTCTTCGACATAATCGAAGAGGAGATCAGGGGCAGCGAAGGCACCGTGGCGGTGGCGTCGCGGAGGGCGTAGAGCTTCCGGTCGGCCGGGACCAGGGTTTCCGTCTGCCCGGCAAACACCATCCCGTGAATCGAGAGCACCTCCCGGAAACGGTCGGGATCGAGCCCGGTGGTGAACCCTGGGATCGTCTCCAGCTTGTCGAGCGTCCCTCCTGTATGCCCCAGGCCGCGTCCCGACATCATCGGCACCACGACTCCCACCGACGCCACCAGGGGAGCGAGGGGGATGGAGATCTTGTCCCCGACGCCGCCGGTCGAGTGTTTGTCGACCTTCGCCGCGCCGATGTCTCTCAAGTCGAAGACCTCTCCGGAGTGGAGCATCGCGGTCGTCCACGCCGCGAGCTCGGCGGCGCTCATGCCGTTGAGGTAGATGGCCATCGCCATTGCCGCCATCTGATAATCCGGGACGCCGCCGTCTGTATATCTCTCGATCAGCCACTCGATGGCCTCCGGGCTCAGTTCCCGGCCGTCCCTCTTGGCCTCGATCAGCTCAACTGCGGTGAATGCCATTGGCCGGGACGTTATCGGGAAGTCTTCAGGCGGCGGTAGGCCCGGTTGGGGCCAGGCCGCGGAGGGTGGTCAGAATCGCCTGCCGGAAGATGTCCTCTCCGGCGTCACGGGACTCGAACAGCCAGCCCGAGAGTGGGCGCTGTGTTGCATGCGTGAGTTCCAGGCTCACGGCACCGTGCGCCGCTGTCCAAAGTGTGTATGCCGCGACTAGAGGGCTCTCGGCCTCGATCGTCCCCTTCTCCATGGCCTGTCGCACGGCATCGAACACCATGGAGAAGGTCGACTCCAGAACTTCGGATCGGAGCTGCGACGGAGGATCGAAGCCGACCACGCGTTCGAACATCAGCGAATACAGAGCGGGGTTTGCCACCGCGAACCGGCGATAGGCGAGTCCGAGCTCCATGATCCGTCGTAGCGGGTCCCGACGGTGCTCGACGGTCGCCATGGCGAGGGTCAGGCGCTCGAAGCCGGCGGTGTAGACCGCGTTGATCAGCCCCACCTTGTCGCCGAATCGTGAATAGACGCACATGGTGGAGACGTGTGCCGCAGAGGCGACCCTGCGCAGGACCAGAGCCTCGGTGCCCTGATCGGCGAGGAGACGGATCGCCGCTTCGATCAGCTCGGTCCGGACGGTGTCACGTTCACGTGTCTGGGTTGCCATTTCCAATAACGCGCAGTATAACAAGTGTTATAACGGAGGCAGTCACAACCGAGGAGGGTCGTGGGTCGCAGGACGAATCTGGCGCTGGCGGTGCTGCTGGTCACTGCAGTTGTCTCCGGTCTGGTCAGTCAGGCAATCGGGGTGGACTGGCCACTCGACACCGCCGTCATTCACGGTGCGGTTGCCCTGGCAATCCTGCTGTTGTCCCCGTGGAAGACCCCGATCGTGCGGCGAGGGCTCAAGAAGAAGCGGCCGGGCCGGGTCTTCTCATTGATCCTCCTCACAGTGGTTCTAATCACACTCGCCTCGGGTTTGCTCCACGCCCACGGGGAGATCTCACGCATCGGGCCGCTGACTGTCATGCAGATCCATGTCGGAGGCGCCGTCCTCGCACTCGGTCTCGCCATCGACCATTTCCGGCGTCATCCGGTGACACCGCGACATTTCGATGTCGACCGGCGAGCTTTCCTGCGAACGTCGGCGCTGTCGGCGGCCGCAGCAGGCATCTGGCTCGCCTGGGAGGGGACTCTCCAGGCGCTGGAGGCACCGGGGAGCGAGCGTCGGTTCACTGGCATGCACGAGAGAGGGTCACATGACCCGGCAGGCCTGCCCACCACCTCCTGGCTCGATGACAGCGTGCCGACGATCGAAGCCGAAGCGTGGTCGGCGGTCGTTGCAGGACGGGACCTGACACTTGCACAGCTGGAGGCGATGTCCCAGGACACCTTCCCAGCCATCCTCGACTGCACGGGTGGGTGGTACTCGGAGCAGGAATGGAGCGGGGTCAGACTCGACCGATTGATCGATCCTGCGGGCAACCGCAGCTTCGTCGCCTGGTCGGCGACCGGGTATGCCCGGAGGTTCCCGATCGCCGACCTGGAGAGCACATGGTTGGTGACACGTCTCGGCGGCGAGCCGCTGAGCCCGGGACACGGATTCCCGGCCCGGATCGTGGCTCCGGCGAGACGTGGGTTCTGGTGGGTGAAGTGGGTGACCCGGATCGAGCCGTCACCGGTGCCATGGTGGCTTCAGTCGCCGTTCCCACTCACCTGATCGAAGTCAGCCCCGCTCGACCGGCACGTCGACCAATGATCCGTACTCCGTCCAGGAGCCGTCGTAGTTCTTGACGTCCTCATGGCCGAGGAGTTCGGTCAGGACGAACCAGGTGTGTGACGACCGCTCGCCGATGCGGCAGTAGGCGATGATCTCGCCGCCGCTGACTCCGGCGCCCTCGTAGAGCTCCTTGAGCTCCTCTACCGACTTGAAAGTGCCGTCCTCATTGGCCGCCTTGCCCCAGGGGATATTCTTCGCCCCCGGCACATGACCTGCCACGTAGGGCTGCTCCTGGGGGAGGTGGTCAGGAGCGATCTTCTCTCCGCTGAACTCCTCGGGTGAGCGGACATCGATGAGAGTGGCGTGTCCCTGCACCTCGAGCACGCGGTCCCGGTAGGCGCGGACCTCGGGTCGCTCGGCGCCGGTGATCGAGAACCCGGTAGGTGTGAGGTCAGGCAGATCCGATTCGAGGGGCAACGAGTCGATCTGCCACTTCTTGCGACCCCCGTCCAGCAGCTTCACGTTGTCGAAGCCGCGGTACTTGAGCAGCCAATAGGCGTACGCGGCGAACCAATTGTTGTTGCCGCCGTAGAGGATCACCGTTGTGTCGGGACCGACTCCGGCCGCGGACAACAGCTGGCTGAAACCCTCCTGATCGAGATAGTCGCGCCGTGTGGGGTGGTGGAGGTCGTCGGACCAGCTCCAGGCGATGGCGCCCGGGATGTGGTCCTTGTCGTAGACGGTTGCGTCCTCGTCCACCTCGATGACCCGGATGTTCGGGTCGCTCAGATTGGCTTTGAGCCAGTCGGTGGTGACGAGGGCGTCGGGATTTGCATAAGTCATGTGCTCTTTGGCTCCTGATGGGATGCGGCGAATCGAAACGACGCCGTGATGGTTTTGCTCTCGGGCGGTGGCGTCGTTAGGAGCGCTGACGAGGTGTCACGCTCGGGCATGCCACCCGAGAGCTGTCACAGAGACACACGCACATCGTCATACGAGACACATCAGAACGTTATGCACAGGTGATGGTGAAGTCAATGTGGCGGGCGATCAGAAGGCGCCACTGAACAACAAGGCCACGATCATGGATAGGAATCCGGCGATCAGGGTGAGCTGCATCCGATCGATGCGATCCGAAAGGTGACGGATCTCCGACCGCAGGTCGTCTCTCACTGCATATAGGTCGTCTTTGGTGGCGAACGCCGTCTCCGGGGTCACGGTGCCACCTTGCCGCAACAGCTGGTAGGTGTCAATGGTCTCCCGTTGAGGCCAGCCCCTCGAATTCACCAAGCCCCAACGCCAGATTTACGTTCTGGATCGCCTGCACCGCAGCACCCTTGAGCAGGTTGTCCTCGGCGGCGATCACCACCGCGTTCTGGCCATCGGCGCTGGTCTCGAAACCACCGACGATGACACCTTGGTGATCTGCCCCATCTCTCAATTCCGGGATGGTGTCCCGGATCTCGATCAATGGCTCCTCGCCGTACCGTTCCTCGTAACGCGCCTCGATCTCGCTCGAGCTCATGGCCGAACCCAAAGGGATGTGGGCTGTGACGAGGAGGCCCCGGAAAGCCGGGTGGACGTGGGGGATGAACCGAACCGGAACCCCGAGATGGTGGACCGTCTCCCGCTCGTGGTTGTGGCCCACCAGCTTGTACGGCATCAGGTTGTCCCGGAGGCGGTCGGGGTCGTTGCGTGGGCCGGGTGTGGTTCCCGCACCCGAGTACCCGGAGACGCCGAAGACGGCCGGAACCCCGGAGATGGCCTCGAGCAGGGGAGCGAGAGCGATCTGAGTGGCGGTGGCGTAACACCCGGGGTTGGCAATGCGCTGGGCACCGCTGAGCTTCTCCCGGAACAGCTCAGGTAGCCCGTAGGCCCAGGTGTCGTCGAATCGGTGATCGGCGGAGACATCGACGATGACGGTCCCTTCGTCGATCACGTCCACATACGGGTCGCCGGCGCCATCGGGAAGGGCCAGGATCACTACATCCAGATCGCGGCCGGCCAGGTCCTCGGGGCCGATCGACTCGTAAAGGGCACCGCCCATCCCGGGCACCGGCTCACCAGCGAGCTCGCGGGACCCGGCGAAGACGAGCTCGAGCGAGGGGTGATCTCTGATCAGCCGGACCAGCTCGGCGCCGGTGTGGCCGCGGGCGCCCACCACGCCGACGGTGTGGCGCTCACTCATCTTCGTCGCCCACGAACGAGGCGGGAAGCGCCGCGATCGTCTCGACCCGGGGCGCGATGCGACCGAAGTCGGTTTCGCCCTTCCAGAAGACGGTCCAGGGCCCGCGCTTCACCGAGCCATCGGCCTCATCGGCATAGAAGGAATTGAACCGATTGTCGGTCCGGGATCGCCAGTAGAACACCGGGTGATCGGCGATGACCTGCGCCCACACAGTCCTGGCCAGGCCCTCACCACGGGCATCCTCGAGGATGGCGAACTTGTCCAGGTATGAGATGTCACCGACACGGCTGACGATCGCACCCGCCCGGAGGCTCTCCGACAGGTAGGCCGTATCGAGGTCGAGGCCCTGCCACCAGCCCTCCTTCAGAGTTCTCCCGAATGCCTCCTCGACCAGCTTGACCACCTGACTGCCGTCGATGGAGCCCGGATCGGTGACCCGTTCTATGAGCTCGCCCTTCCGCACCAACGTGCCCGACCCGCCGTGTGTGAACAACTCCTTCACCAGGCCCGACGGCGTGGTGATCGAGACCGAGGTGGAAAGCGGCGAGTCGTCCAGCAGCCTTTTGATCTCGGCCAGTTTGAGCCGCATCCCGGAGTGGACCCAGTCCTGGTCCATGAGATGGTCGTAATCGGAGGCGAGGTTGATCGACTCGATCGGCCGGCCGTCGTCATCGAGGAGGCCGCCGACATCGACCAGGAAGATGATCTTCAGGGGCTGCACGGCGTGCACGAGCGCTCGGGTGGCCGCGTCGGCGTTCATGTTGACGATCTGCCCACCTGGGGCGACACCGAGACAGGTCAGGATGGGTATCGCGCCGGAGTCGACGATGGAGCGGATGAGGGCGATGTGCACCTCCGTCGGCTCGCCGACCAGCCCGTACTTGTCCCGGTCGACGTAGTCGGCCTCGAAGGCGCCGGCCGTCAGACCGTGGGCGGCGACTCCCTGCTCCCGTATCGCTTCGACGAGGAGGATGTTCTGCTCGATGAAGGTGTCACGAGCGGCATCGAGGACGTCGGGCTCGGTGACCCTGAGCCCGTCGATCCTCCGGCTCTCGATCCCGCGCTCGTCGAGAGCCCGGTCCAGCTGCGTGCCCCCGCCGTGGATCACGATCGGGGTGAGCCCGACGGTGTGGAGGAAGGCCAGGGCCGCGGCGGTCTCTTCCAAATGTTCGGCGAGGATGGCGCCGCCGATCTTGATCACTGCGAAACGGGATCGGTCCACTTCGGAGAATCGCTGCAGATAGGAGCGGATCTCCCTCCCATCGCTCATGTTGGAGAGCAGATGGACGATTGTCTGGCGAACGTCCCGGTTCGGCGAGCCGGGGATCCGGTCCTCGCTCATTGAGCTATCAGGTTGGTCATGATCGCCTTCTGCACGTGGAGGCGGTTCTCTGCCTCGTCGTAGGCGATGCAGCTCGGGCTGTCGAAGACCTCATCGGTCATGATGACGTTGCGTCTCATCGGGAGGCAATGGCTGACAACGGCATCACTGGTCATCGCCATCTTGCGGGAGTCGACGATGAAGTCCTGGTACTTGTCCCGGATCGGCTTCTCCTCGTCCCATCGCCCGAAGAACGGGATCGCTCCCCAGCTCTTGGCGTATACGACCTCGGCTCCGTCGTAGCCGGTCTCGATGTCATGGGTGACGGTGACGCTGCCCCCATTGGCGCCGGCGTCACGGGTTGCGATGTTCATGTACCGATCATCGAGCAGGAAATCCTCCGTCGGGCAGAGCAGGGTGACGTTCATCCCGAACTTGGCCGCGATCACGAGCGCCGAATTGGCGACTGCCGTGTTCAGCGGCTTGGGGTGATAGCTCCAGGTGAGCAGGTAGCGCTTGCCGTCGAGCGACCCGAGACGCTCTTGAAGGGCCATGATGTGGGCAAGCTCCTGACAGGGGTGGGTGATGGTCTCCATGTTGATGACAGGGACGTCGGCGTGGGTGGCGAAGGCCTGGAGGATGGTGTCCTTGCGATCGTCCTCCCAGTTCTCGAATTTGGGAAAGGCCCTGATCCCGATCAGGTCGCAGTAGCGGGAGAGGACCTTGGCCGCTTCCTTGACGTGCTCCTCGGCGTCATCGAGCATCACCGCCCCGTCTTCGAACTCGAGTGGCCACATCCCGCCGGAGGGGGAGAGCACGACCGCGTGACCCCCCAGTTGGTTGGCACCGACGTCGAATGAGGTGCGGGTGCGCAGAGAATTGTTCAGGAAGAGCAGGGCAATGGTCTTCCCCTCGAGCGCCTTGCCGTAGGGAGACGCCTTGAGACGGCGCCCCTCGTCCACCATCGATTGGAGCTCGGGTCGGGTCCAATCGAAGGTGTTGAGGAAGTGGCGCATCGTCGCAGTTTGATTGGGGAAACCGCGAAATCCAAAGAAGAGGGTCTATCCGGATTCGGTCACAAACCCCTGCTCGACCCAGGCGTTGGTTCCCCCGGTGATGCTGTGGGCATCCCGATAGCCGAGTGAGTTGATGTAGAGGACTCCCGGGAGTGAGATGTTGCCCCGAGTGCAGACGGTCAGTACCGGAGCGTCGAGGTCGGCAGGAAGCTGGTCCTGGTTGTCAGGTAGCTCCATGAGGGGGATGTTGACGGCTCCCGGGATGTGCCCCTGGGCGAACTCCTCGGCCGAACGTACATCGACCACGAATGGCCTCTCTGCCTCCCATCGGTCGTGCGCGGCCTCGACGTCGACCGTGAGATGTGGGTTGTGCCGGGTGTGCTCGATGATGGCGTCGAAGAGCTCCTCCCGGCGGCTCTTGAACCGGGGCAGCGCAGCCGGAGCCAGCCCCGGGATGTGCTTGGCCATGGACGAGGCGTACTTGAAGGCGTTGTCGGGGAACATCACCACAACCCTGGTGCCAGGCTCGTCGGGAATCGTGGCCAGGGCACCGGCCAGAGCCATCCCTGAGCTGGGACCGGCGGGGATGCTCTCCTCGCGGTTGAGCCGCAGCGTGAGGGCGTAGGCGTCCTCGTTGCCGATCTCGATCATCCCGTCGTACTCGTCGGGGAGGAAGAACTCGGTCTGCTGGAGCTGGCGGATGCTGCGCACACCCGGGATGTCATGGCCTTCGCCAGGGTGCACCCCGATGACCTGCACGCCGGAGTTCTGCTCCTTCAGGAACCTCCCCGTCCCGGTGATGGTGCCGCAGGTCCCCATCCCGGCGACGAAATGGGTGATCGTCCCGTCGGTCTGGCGCCAAATCTCCGGGCCGGTGGTCCGATAGTGGGCGTCGGGGTTCGACGGGTTCCGGTATTGGTTCAGCATGAGGAAGTCAGGCTTCTCGGCGATCTCAGTCGCCCGGGCGATAGCCCCCTCGGGTGCCCAGGGGGCGGGGCAGAGGTCGTCCTCCAACTCCTCGACGGTGGCGCCGAAGAAGCGGAGCATCGTCCGCTTCTCGACGGGGATGGCGCTGGAGAGCGGAGTGGTCAGGTCGTATCCGAGGAGATTGCCCATCATGACCAGGCCGAGACCGGTGTTGCCCGAGGTTGGCTCGACCAGGTCCTCGTCGGTCAGGTCGCCCTGCTCCCGGGCCTGCTGGATCATGTTCGACGCGATGCGGTCCTTGACCGACCCGAACGGGTTGTACCACTCGAGCTTGGCGTAGACCTCGGTGTGCTGGAACGGAACGACGTGGTTGAGCCTGACCATTGGAGTCGGGTTCTCGGCGTTCGAGAGCAGCCCGAGCATCGAGTCGTAGATGCGGCGTGAGTGGTCGTTCAATTGCGCTCGCCTGTTGCCACTCTCAAGGATAGGAGAGCCGGGGGTATTCCCCCGAGGCTGCTCACTCCCGAAAGCCGAACTCCACCTGGAGCGTCACCGTCACAGTTGATGTTCCCGGCTCGATCGGGGTCGATGCCCTCTCCGACATCGCCATGTCGGCAGCCATCATCCTCGGCATCGGCAGCACAGGGCCCGGGATCGTCTCGGTGATGGAGGTGGCCTTTCCGAGTGTGTGCCCGGATAGGGCTGCCAGCTGCTCCGCTTTGGTCTTGGCGTCGTTCCATGCCGCTTCTCGCGCCCTGGCCAGGAGCGACGTCTCGTCGGCGACTCCGAAGCTGAGGCCGTTGACCCTGGTCTCATCGCCTCCGGCTGAGGCGATGGAGTCGAGAAGCGGGCCGGTCGATGCGACGTCGCGGAGCTTGGCGCGGACCGTGTTGCTCACCCGATAGCCCAACAGCCTCTGATTGTTGCTCGAGTAGTCGTACTCGGGGCGGATCGAATACTCGGTGGTTGCCATATCCTCGCCAAGGACACCACCTGCGGTGAGGGCCGAGGACACCGCCTCCGCCCGCTCTGCCGCGGTTCGGATGGCGTCCTCGACAGTGTCGGCGAGCACTGACACCCCGACATCGATCTCGACTGTGTCGGGGTCGGCCTTCGCCTCCCCGGCACCTGACACGGTGATACCCATCATGACCTCCAGATCGCGCCGGTCGTGGAGCCTATTCCTCAGCCGGCGAGGCCGAATTGGACCTGAAGTGTGATGGTCACCGCCGATGTCCCCGGCTCGATCGGAGTCTCGACCGCCCGGTCGGCCGCTGCCTCGGCGGCGTACGGGATCGGGATCGGAGGCATGCTCACGGTCTCGGTGATGGTGGTTGCCGCGCCGAGGGTCTGCCCGGACAGCTCGGCGAGCTGGCTTGCCTTGGTCATCGCGTCGTTCCACGCTGCCTCCCTGGCAGCGGCGACCAATTCGTCGTTGTCCTCGATGCTGAAAGAGAGCCCGTTCACGACCACGTCGTCGCCACCCGCCGCAGTCGCCGCGTCGAGGACGGCGCCGGTGCTGTCGAGGTCCCTGATCTTGGCCTTGACGGTGTTGCTGACCCGATACCCGATGAGCCGCTGCTCGTTGCTCGAGTAGTCGTACTCGGGATAGATCGAATAGTCGGTAGTGGTGATGTCCTCTTCGGCGACACCGTTCGAAGTCAATGCATCGATGAGCGCCTGGGCCTTCTCGGCTGCGGTCGTGGCCGCCTCATCGACCGTTTCTCCGAGAACGGAGACACCCAGGCCGACTTCCACGGTGTCCGGCGTGCCGGTTACCTCGCCCATGCCCGAGACCGAGATGCCGGTTGTCGCCTCCTCCGATGTGTTCACCGTGATCTCCTGTGGGGTCGATCCGGCAGCAGAGCCACAGGCGGCGAGCAGGACGGCGAGGCCGCCCACTAGTGCGATGTTGCGAAGATGTGTGGTCCATGTCATGCCGCTTGGACGAGCGGACGGCCTCAACGGTTCCTGGTGCCGACGACCTTCCCGTCCATGACGAGGATCCCCTCCGACTTCAGGAGGTCTGCCTGTTTCTCCTTGCCGGGGGTGCGGATCAATCCGCCGGCTCCCACCACACGCCACCACGGGACGTCCCCGTCGCAATTTCGGAGAACCGTTCCAACCGCTCGCGCCGCTCCCGGGAACCCCGCTTGATCGGCCACCTCGCCGTAGGTGACGACTTCGCCCCGCTCCAGTGACGTGATCACCTCGAGCACGGCGTCTTCGAAGACGGTCACAAGGTCCCGAAGAGTCGGTCCCCCATATCCCCGAGACCGGGTGCGATGTAGAAACTCGGGTTCAGCTCGCGGTCGAGGGCTGCGGCCACGATGCGGACGTCGGGGTGCTTTTCCTCGATGGCCGCCAGCCCCTCAGGGGCGGTGACGACACACACCGCGGTGATGTCCTTGGCGCCGTTCTCCTTCACCTTGTCGATGGCCCAGGAGAGAGAACCGCCTGTGGCCAACATCGGCTCGAGGATGAGCACCCTCGCCGAGGAGAGCTGGGGGAACTTGGTGTAGTACTCGATCGGCTCGGCCGTCTCCTCGTTGCGTTGGACGCCGGCGAAGCCAATCGCGGCATCGGGCACCAGTGTGAGCACCGACTCGAGAAGCCCCAGGCCGGCGCGCAAGACGGCCACGGCGACCACAGGGCGCCGAAGCTGGCGGCCGCTCGTCTTCTCCAACGGGGTCTCGATCTCGACCTCCACCGTCGTCATGTCCGAGAGGGCTTCCGCCACCAGGAGGTAGCCCAGCCGCTCGGCGATCTGTCGAAACTCCGGTGGTTCCGTTTCTTTGCTGCGAAGGATGGCGAGGAGGTCGGCAGCGAGCGGGTGGTCGAGGATCGTGACAGGCATGGGACGGAGGTTATCTACCCCGTGTTTCGCATTCCCGCTGCGATCCCGTTCACGGTGAGGAGGAGGGCGCGGTCGAGGTCGTCGCCCACCTCGCCATCCCGGCTGCGGGCGAGGAGGGACACCTGGAGGTAGCTGATGGGGTCGAGATACACGTCACGGACCCCAAGGGTTCGTTTCAACAGCGGCAGATCACCGAGCAGGTCCGGTTGCCGGCGCAGGGTGAGGATCTCCTCGGTGGCCAGCTCGCATTCGGTCCTGATCAGGTCGAGGAGCCCACGATGCTCCTCGGCCACGAGGCTGGCCACATAACGGCTGGCAATCTCGAGATCGGTCTTGGCCAAGGTCATCTCGACATTGGAGAGGAAGGTCTGGAAGAAGCCCCACTCCCGCGCCATCTCGTCCAGCACATCGCCGAATCCGGCCTTCCTGGCCGCCCGGATCCCGGTCCCGACGCCAAACCAGCCGGGGACGATCTGGCGGGTCTGAGTCCAACCGAATACCCAGGGAATGGCCCGAAGGTCTTCGATTCCCCCGACGCCACCAGGACGGCGCGAGGGCCGGCTCCCCAGGTTGAGGCGGCCCAGCTCCTCCACGGGAGTGGAAGTGAGGAAGTAGGAAACCAGGCTCGGGTGCTGGACGAACTCCCGGTAAGACGAGTACGCCTCGGCAGAGAAGAAGTCCATGGCCTCGGTCCACCGATCGAGAGTCTCCTTGGGCTTGCGTGAGCGCCGATGCAGCAGCGACGACTCCAGGACGGCGGAGAGTGCCAGCTCCAGGTTGCGGGCAGCGATGGCCGGGTGCCCGTACTTCTCCGAGATCACCTCGCCTTGCTCGGTGACCTTCAATTCACCGTCCACGGTGCCAAAAGGCTGGGCGAGGATGGCGGCGTGGGTGGGCCCACCGCCGCGGCCGATTGTCCCGCCCCGGCCATGGAACAGCCGCAGATGCACTCCGTGTCGCTCGGCGGCGTTCCGCATCGACCGCTGGGCCTTGTAGATCTCCCACTGCGAGGTGGTGATCCCGCCCTCCTTGTTGGAATCGGAGTAGCCGAGCACGACTTCTTGACTGTTGCCCCGAAGCTCGAGGATCTGCCGGTAGGCCGGATCGTTGAACAGGGCCTCCAGAAGCTCGCCGGCGTTGCGGAGGTCGTCGATCGTCTCGACGAGGGGCACCAGGCCGATTCGGGCGATGCCTCGACGAAGATCGATCAGACCGGCCTCCCGGGCGAGAACTGCCGTCTCCAGGACGTCGGCTGGGGACTCCGTCATCGAGATGATGTACGACTCGATGACCTGGTCCCCGAAGAGGTCCTGAGCCTCCCGGATGGAACGGAAAGTGCCGAGGGTGAGGTCTGCCTGCTCGCTGAGAGCGGTGGTCAGGCCGCTCAGGGGGCGGGTGCCCGCCAGCTCGGCTGACAGCACTTCGGATCGCCGGTCGGCGGTCATCGCCCGGTAATCGACACCGACCAGGCCGAACAACTCGACGAGCGCCTCGTGATGCCTGCTCGCGTGCTCGCGGACATCGAGGGTGGCCATGTGAAACCCGAACGTCTCCACCGCCCTGCGCATTCGGGCCACGGCACCGTGAGCGATCAGCTCACCACGGGCGTGGGAGAGAGACGACGCCATCAGGTCGAGCTCGGCGATGAGATCGTCGGGGTGGCCGTAGTCCTTGCCCTCGACATGGGGAAGACCCTGCTGCAGGCGCCGGTTGGTGTTGACCAGGCGGGCCCGGATGTAAGAGCATTTGAGGCGATATGGCTCGGCAGCCGTGCGCCGCCCCTCGCGCTGCCAGACCTCGGCCAGCATCTCGCGGTCCGACGCCAGCGACGCCTGCATCTCGTCACTCATGGGAGCCAGCCGCTCGGACACCGAGAGCTCGTCGGCGAGATCTTCGATCAGACCGATGAGATGGCGAAGGCCGCGATCGTGGTGGAGCAGCAGGGTCTCCAATGTGGTGTCCGGCGTCACGCCGGGGTTCCCGTCGCGGTCGCCCCCGACCCATGACCCGAAACGTATCGGGCTCTTGTCGGCGACGACTCCGAGCCGGGCGATCTCGAGTGCCACCCTCTCGCTGAGGGCGGGCATGACCTCGGACGCGATCTGCACCAGGTAGTAGAGGGCGGAGCGAGCCTCCTCAACCGGGTTTGGCTTCTCGAGCCGCAGCTCGTCGGTCTGCCATATCTGGTCGATCAGCTCGGCGGTGCGACGATCGATGAGGGCCAGATCGGCGTCCCCGGCGGTCAGCCGTTGCCCGATGAGCTCGGCCAGACGGGCGGTCTTGGTCAGTATCGAACGTCTAGCCGCTTCGGTGGGATGTGCAGTGAACACCGGCCTCATCTCGAGTCTTTGGCGGACCTCGGCCAGCACATCGGGCTCGACGCCGGCCTCGAGGACGCGGTCGACAGTGGCGGCCAGGCCAAGCTCGGCGATGGCCAGTTGGTCGATCCGGTGGACCTGCTCGGCGACGTTGGCCAGGTAGAAGTAGGTGGTGAACGCCCTGACCAGGGGGATCACCTCGTCGATTTCCAGGTCGGCGAGCCGGGCATCGAGTTGGCCCGCAGCCTCGGTGCTACCACCCCGACGGGAGGACTTGCCCAGAGCCCTCACCTCTTCGACCAGGTCGAGGAGCTCGGGACCTTGCTGACGCACCAGGGCGTCGCCGAGCTGGTTGCCGAGACGTCTGATGTCGGCTCGGAGGGCCTCGTCGGAGGTCGGTGTCACCCGCACAGGGTATTCAGCGAGAGGGCGGCTCCAGTCGGCCTATTCGTCCTCGGGTCGCTGCTTGTGGACTCTTCCGTCGATCCCATGCAGCGAGAGCCCGGTGCCGTGCCCGTAGCGAACCATGGTCATCTCGGCCAGGATGGAGACCGCCACCTCCTGCGGGCTCTCGGCGCCGATGTCGAGTCCAACAGGGCCTCGCACCCGTGCGATGTCGTCGTCGGAGAATCCCATGTCCCGCAGCCGCCCCACTCGGAGATCCTGGGTTCGCCGGCTGCCCATGCAGCCGATGTATCGCACCGGGCTCTTCAGGGCGGCTTCCAGCACCGGGTCTTCATGGGGTGGGGCATGGGACAGGATGACCACCCATGTGCGTCGGTCGAGATCGACCTGGCCGATGACGCTTTCCGGCCAGCCGACCAGGACTCTGGCCGTGGGGAAGCGCTCCGGGGTGGCGAAGGCGCCCCGGGAGTCGATGACGGTGACCCGGTACCCCATCTGACCGGCGAAGCTGGCCAGTGCCTGACCGATATGGACGGCGCCGACGATCAGCATCTCCTGGGGCGGGGCCAACGACTCGATGAACACCTCGTGGGGTGGGTACTCCATGGCACGGTGCTGCTCGTGGTCCATCAGCACCAGGGCGTCCGCGGTCACATTCGCAGCCACATCGGTGGGCAGGGAGCCGGCCACGGCCTGCCCGGCAGAGTCGAGGACGACCTTGGCACCGAGATCGGGGCCTTGGACGAAGGTGATCACCGACCCGTACTCCTCGCGATCGAGGATGCCCTGGACCGCCTCGAGCGGGCTCACCACGGTTCGATGAAGACGTCGATGGTCCCGCCGCAGGCCATGCCGACCTCGAAGGCGTCGTCGTCGGCGATCCCGTAGGTGACGGTCTTCGGTTTTCCCGTCTCGATCACGTCCTGGGCATGGAGGAATACGTCGTTCTCGACGCACCCGCCGCTGACCGATCCCTCCATGTCTCCGGCGTCCGAGACGAGGAACTTGGACCCCTCCGGCCTCGGGGCGCTGCCGTGGACGCGGATGACGGTGGCGACGGCAACTTTCTTCCCTTCCGATGCCCACCGGTTGCGAACTTCGATCTGGTTTCTCATCGCCTGGCTCCAGCCACTGAATCGAGCACTCTCACCACCCCGCGGAAGTCGCTGACGCTAGCGGCGGGCAGCAGCTGATCGACGCTCGGCATGACCGCCTGCATGCCCCGGGTCAATGGCTGATACGAGGCCCTGGCCGCGAGCGGGTTGAGCCAGATCACCTGATGCACCGACCGGGCCAGACGTGCCATCTCCGACGAGAGAACATCAGGGTCGCCGCAGTCCCATCCGTCGGAGAGAATCATCACGACCGGTCCACCCCTGGCCAGGCGCCGGCTCCATCGCCGATTCCACTCGGCGAGGGCATCGCCTATCTGGGTGCCTCCCGACCAGTCCGTCACACGATCGGCGACGCGGGCTAGAGCGGTCTTGGTGTCCCGGCGGCGCATGTCGTCGGTGATGCGGCTGAGATGGGTCGAGAAGGTGAAGATCTCGACTTCTCGCAGGCGACGCTGGGCGGCGTGGGCGAAGACGAGGAAGATGTCGGCGTACTTCTCCATCGACCCGGAGACGTCGGCGATGATGATGAGAGGACGCTCCTTCCTCCGGCGCCGCTTCCAGCTCATCGCCATCATGTCCCCGGTCGGCCCCACTGCTTCCCGCAGGGTCCGGCGCAGGTCGGGCCTGCTGCCGTCACCTGGCATCCAGCGCCGGGTCTTGTAATCGGTGGGGTGCCACATCATCGTCATCACCAGACGCCGCGCCTCCTGGAGATCGTCGTCGTCGAGATCGGCGAAGTCTCGAGTGGAGATCCTCTCCACCGCCGAGGCGCCTCCCTGTTCCTTTGACATCTTCCACCGACGACCCGGCCATGCCCTGGATCGCATAGCTGGCCTCGTCGGCGTCGGGCCCGTCTGGTTCCCGATCGACCCACGCCGGAGGCAGGAGGCGGCCGAAGAAGATCTCGAACTCTCGGTCGAACAGCGGGATCTGATCGGGGTCGGTGACCGTCAGGGAGCGCAACGCCGCTTCTGCCTGCGACCGCCGGCTGAGGTCGACCATGGAGAGGGCGCGTGCCATGTCGGTGGTCTGGTCGGCGGTGACCGTGAGACCCCGGTTGCGCAGGGCTGCCGAGAAGAGGCTCAGCTGGTCGATCAGCCCGGGCTGGCTCATCCCACCAGGCTGTCGACTCCGGCGGATCGGACCATATCGATGTCGTCCTTGTACTTGAGCACGACTCCGATGGTGCTGTCGATCGTCGCCGGTGACAGCTCGCCGGCCTCCAGCAAACGCAGCGACTCCGCCCAGTCGAGTGTCTCTGCCACCCCTGGCGGCTTGAACAGCTCCATCTCCCGGAGCCTTCTCATCGCCTCGGCCAGGGATGCCGCCAGACGGCCCTCCAGCTCAGGCACCTTGCGCATGATGATCTCGGCCTCTTTGGCCGGGGTCGGATAGTCGATCCAGTGATAGACGCAGCGACGTTTGAGTGCGTCGTGGATCTCCCTTGTGCGGTTCGAGGTGAGGACCACGATCGGCCTGCTCAGCGCCTTGATCGTCCCGATCTCGGGGATCGTTATCTGGAAATCGGACAGCAACTCGAGGAGGAAAGCCTCGAACTCCTCGTCAGCCCGATCCAGCTCGTCGATCAGGAGCACTGGTCGGTGCCCCTCGGTGCTGGCCTCGATGGCTTGGAGCAGAGGTCGGGCGATGAGGTAGTCCCGGCTCATGATGTCATCGGGGGTGGCGGCGGCCCCCTCACCTCGTGCCTCGAGGAGACGGATCGCCATCATCTGGCGGGCGTAGTCCCACTCGTAGAGCGCCTGGCCCACGTCGAGGCCCTCGTAGCACTGGAGCCGGATGAGCTCGGCATCGGCGATGGCGGCCAGGACCTTGGCCACCTCGGTCTTGCCGACGCCCGCCTCCCCCTCGAGGAACAGCGGCCTCCCCAGTTGAACTGCGAGATGGACGGCCACGACGAGGCTCTCGTCGGCGAAATAGTCCTGATCGTCGAGACGTTTCTCGAGCTCGCCGATCGTGTCGGGGATCACGGGATGAAGCCTAAACGTCGCCGTACAATCGGTTTGTGTACGGGGTGGCGCTCACTGTTCTCGCCTGTTTGCGCTCGGGGACGCGCGCCGACGTGGCTTGGCTTGTCGAGGCCGAGGGATTGCCGGTCGCGGACTGGTCCGACGCTGTCGTGTTCACCCCTGGGGGCGGCCGGATCGGGGCGATGGCGGGCGGCGCCCTCGACGGGCAGCTGGCCGACAGGGCTGGTCTTTGGGATCTCGGCCGGCTGGTCGATATCGAGGTGAGCGAAATCGACGCCTTGATCGCCGGCTTGCCCTCGACAGGCTCGGCGAGATGCCTTCTCGTCCCCGCCGACACACTTCCCGAGGCACTCTGGGAACTGGCGACCGCCCGGGAGCCGATCTGCCTCGTGTGTGCACTCGATGGCGACGAGGTGACAGGCCATCGACCTCTATACGACGCACACAGTGGCCGATGCCGGGGAAACGGTGGAGAGTCTGTTCACGGCGGGCCAGAGCGGCTCGACGATGACCGGAAATCTCGTGGTATCCGTGTTCAGGGCTGTGCCACAGCTGGTCGTGGTAGGGGATACCGACGTGGCCGGAGCCCTCGTCGAGCTTGCATCACATATCGGTTGGAATGCCCGGGTGGCCGCCGATGCCGGCTCGGCCACAGGGATGATCGCCACGTTGTCCGGTCAGGACAAGGTTGTCGTGGCCGCGCATGATCTCGAGCTGGCGGGGTCCGCACTCATGGCTGCGCTGGAAAGCGATGTGGGCTACATCGGGGCGCTCGGGGCGCGCCGGATGCAGGAGACCAGGGCCGACTGGCTCGCCTATCGGGGAGTGACCGATCTCACCCGGATCCATGGCCCGGCCGGACTCGATATCGGCGCCGACACACCGGCCGAGATCGCGGTTTCGATCCTGGCGGAAGCCATCGCGGAAAACGCCGGTGACCATGCCGTTTCCGGCAGTTAGCCGTGGAGTACCCGAAGGGCCTCCACTACACTCGATGGTTCACGACCACAGGCGAGAACTTCCCGGGAGAACTGGATGACCGCCCAGCACGAGACCACTGGTGACGCCCTCAAGTCGATCTGGATCAGCAGTCACGACCATGACCCGCTCGACGAGGACTGCAGCCCGACCAAGGCCTGCCGCAACATGAAAGACGTGACCTTCGACGGTTACGCCGAGCCCGGCACGGACCTGGGCGCCGCCTGGCGGGCCAAGCTCGCCCGGGAGGGGAAGCTGTCGGCGTCCGGGGCGAGTGTCCGGGACTTGATCCTCGGTCAGGGCGAATAGCCCTGGGCGCATCGACGACCACCCACGCACACGGGGTCACGTCGTGAGCAACAACCCGGCACCTCCCGGCAGCGTCGACGAGGTGATTGCACGTCTCGGCGAGGGTCTCTACCTGGCAGATCGAGGATTGGCGACAGCCGTGTATGTCGCGTTGACACTGGGCCGGCCCCTTCTCCTCGAAGGCGAGGTGGGCGTGGGCAAGACCGAGGTGGCCAAGGTCCTCGCCACGGTCCTGCAGCGGCGGCTGATCCGTCTGCAGTGCTACGAGGGGATAGACACCAACCAGGCCCTCTACGAGTGGGACTACGCCCGTCAGATGCTCCAGATCAGGGCGCTGTCGGAACACGACCTCGCTGACGAAGACCACGTCGACAAGCTCTTCGGCCCCAAGTTCTTGCTCGAACGCCCCCTGCTGACGGCGGTGCGTGAAGGTGACCGGGCGGTGCTCCTCATCGACGAGATCGACCGGGCCGACGATGAGTTCGAGGCCTTCCTCCTCGAGTTGCTGTCCGACTATCAGATCACCATCCCGGAGATCGGCACGATCTCCGCCGCCGCCCCGCCACTCGTGATCCTCACGTCAAATCGCACCCGCGAGCTCCACGACGCCCTGAAGAGACGATGTCTCTATCACTGGGTCGGGTATCCGAGCGCCGAGCGCGAGGTGGAGATCGTCCTGGTCCGTGCTCCGGGAGCCACCGAGACGCTGGCGCGAAAGGTCGTCGCCGCCGTCGGACGTCTCCGCCAGCTCGACCTGGCCAAGCCGCCCGGAGTTGCCGAGACACTGGACTGGGTGGCCACGCTGAATGTGCTCGGTTCGGAAGACCTCGATGCCGGGACGGTGGAAGACACCCTCGGCGCCGTGGTCAAGGAGCGCGACGACCTCGAAACGGTCCTCGACCACCTCGAGGAGCTCGTCGCCGATGGCTGACGGTTCGACCGCCGTCGCCGAAGCCGGCGCGGACGACGGGACCTCGTTCATCGGGATGCTGGTCGGCTTCGGGGACGCCCTTCGTGATGCCGGGGTCCCGATCGGCTCGGGAGATGTTCTCACGTACTGCGCCGCGATGGCGTTGCTCGACCCGGGAGACGTGCTCGATCTCTATTGGGCCGGCCGAACGTCGCTGGTATCGCGCCGCGATCACATCCCGGTCTACGACCGGGTGTTCCGCACCTACTTCCTCGACCAACCCGAACAGGTGCAGGGGCCGGCTCGGGCGATCCTGAAGCAGTCGCTCATCGAGAACCAGTCGGTGATCGAGGTCCCGGCGGCAGAGCCGGCACAGCCCGGCAAGGAAGAGGAGGCACGGCTTGGGTTGATGGCCTCCGACATCGAGATCTGGCGAAACAAGGCGTTTTCGGCCTGCACCGATGAAGAGCTCGCGGCTCTTCGCCGCATCATGAACCAGGTGAAGGTCATCCCCCCACGGCGCCGCTCCCGGCGCACGGCACAGTCTCGGGCCGGGAGCCGACCCGATCTTCGCCGGACCGTCCGGACCACGATGCGCACTCATGGCGAGCCTTCGGAGTTGTTCTGGCGGCAGCGGCGGCTCAAGATGCGCCCGCTGGTCCTCATCCTGGATGTGTCAGGCTCGATGGCGGATTACTCGCGCAACCTCCTCCAGTTCGCCTATTCGACGCGCCGGGCAGCAGGCAAGGTCGAGGTGTTTTGCTTCGGGACCCGGCTCACCCGCATCACCCGGGCCCTGGAGCGTCGCCGCCCCGACGATGCGCTCGACCAAGCGGCCAAGTCGGTCTTCGACTGGGAAGGCGGCACCCGGATCGGTGAGGCCATCGACACCTTCGTCCGTCAATGGGGGCGGAGGGGGATGAGCCGGGGGGCGATCGTGGTCATCTGCTCGGACGGCCTCGATCGCGGTGACCCGGCCTTGCTGGCCGCAGCGATGGAGCGGCTTTCCCGGCTCTGCCACAAGGTGGTGTGGATGAATCCACACAAGGGCAATGACCCGGAGTTCATACCGACGACGCTGGGAATGATGGTGGCCGCTCCCTACATCGACTTGATCCTTTCTGGCCACGATCTGGCCAGCCTCGAAGAGCTCGCCGAGCGGCTGCCGGAGCTGAGGTGAGCCATTGAGGTGGAGTGTCTCCCTCCAGGCCGAGGGTGACCGTGTGATCGAGCTGGACGAGGTGGTCGAGCTCGCAGATGCGGTGGCCGCCAGCGAGGGGATCGCTTCGGGAATGGGCACCTATGGATACGGGGTCCAGGTCGTGGTGGAGGCCGAACACAGCGATCGCGCTGTGGAGCTGGCGATGGCGGTGCTCGCCAAGGCCGTGGAAAAGTCGGGCCTGCCGTCCTGGCCTGTGGTCAGCGTGGAGACCATCGCCGAGGACGAAGAGATGTTCTACGACGTGGTCGAAGAGTGATTCGCCTCGGCTCGCTGGCGGGATACCCCTTCGAGGGGCCCAGGGTCCTGGCCGGCTGGACGCCACCACAGGGCGCCGCCGTGTTCGCAGTGATGTACAAACCCGACGGCGGTGCCAAGCCGGAGGAATATGCGGTGCTCTTCGTGGGCGATTCCGACGATCTCTCTGCGGAACGGCTCCCCTTCGATCATCCGGCGGCATCGTGCTGGTTGAGCCGGGTCGCCAACAAGCGGTTCGACCTCTACATCGCAGTCTACGAGGTCCCGGGGGGGACCCGTGGCCATCGGGAGCAGATCACCCGCGAACTGGTCGCCATCTATCACCCCGGGTGTAACGGGGATCAATACGACCAGGCGTGGGAAGACCACTGGATCGGGGAATACCAAACCCCTGGGACCACTGGCCCGCTGACGACGGGGCGTCAGCCCGACTGAGGGAAATCGCCGGCTCGAGGTCGGCCGGGTTGCGGGTCGACTGGTCAGGTAAGGAATGCGACACCGACGATGGCCCCGATGATCGCCAACGACTGGGTCAGCATCCAGTTCGTCATGGTTTTGCGAAGGGAATCGATTTCGGCGGAGATCTCCACCCGCAACTCGGCCTTGAGCACCTGAAGGTCTCGCTTGGTGGCGACCTCGTCCAGATCGTAGAGGGGTATGGCGCTCATCAGGGTCTCGGCACGTTCGGGTCCGAGCACTTCGACGAGCCCAGTGTACAGGTCGCTTCGAGCCGCCTCTGAGATGGCCACAACCCGAATGTGCCTGACTTCGCCGGTGAAGTCAACGACATCGGGGGCGCCCGTGGGCGCCCCCGATCGCTTGCCAGAACGTCCGGCCTAGGGAGTGATCACCAGGGTGTCGAGCACCGTCCTGGAGCTCGGTCACGTCCTCCTCCGGTGACGATCCGGGCACCCAGCTCGCCTCGATCATGACCGGGGTGCCCTCCACATCGAGGAACCAGTATTCCACCATATCGCCTGTTGTTCGTACTAACGCCCTGTCGAAGACGGCGCCTGTCCAGGCCGGTTTGACCTCGCCGGCGCACCCGGCAGGCACCTCGTCCGACCAGGTGGTACCCGTTCGTGGCCGAAGGCATTGACCGGCGCCAACGGCTCCCGGACGGTCAATCCATTGGTGGCGAACTGGTTGGCCAGATCCGCTGCCGTCGTCCCCGCCGCCACCGAAGCGGTTGACTCGCATACACGATGACCACACCTCGTCGACCTCGACGACCAGAAGCGCAACATAGTGCTCGCCGTCACCCTCCTTTAGCGCCCCGGATGGCAGCGCCGTCCACCCGTCGCCTTCGATGACGAACGTGCCTCGAGTCGCCGTCTCCTCGTCTCCGTCGGTGTCGACGTAGTAGGCGCCGGGGGCGAGGGGCTGATACTCGCCCGTCAGTTCAGTCGCATTCGGGGCCGGCTCGGCCACCGGGGTGTTGTCCCTGGTCAAGAACAGAACGAGCCCTGCGATCAGGATCACCGCCGCTGCCGCGATCCCGACCAGGGGACCCCGTCCGGCGATTGTCGGTCCGCTTGGACCTCAGTCCGGTCTGTCGTCGATCTGCATTTCCGTCCTCCTCTCGAGAGGGGTCGTGAGGACAGGCACATCCACAGGCTCGAGGGCGTTCGGGTCCGGCAACGGATTTGCCTTGCGGACCATGCGATCGATCTGATCGTGTGTCATGTCGCTCCTTCCTCGGCGATCGGAGGGGAAGGGTTTGGTTTGATGAGGGGCTCGAGAGCCCGAGCGAGTCTCTGGTAGGAACGGTGGATTCTCTGGTCGACCGCGGACCTGGTCATGCCCATGATCTCGGCGATGTCGTCCCGGGGCAGATCCTCCCAGGCGTAGAGCATCACGATCTCACGGTCGCGTCGGCTCAGGTTCCGGACCGCGGCTGCGACGTCGGCGTCGTCGGAGCTCTGGACGACCAGAAACGCCGGGTCGACCGGCGGAGCGACACCCAGATTGCGCAGCTTCTCGTCGAGACGTGACTTGCGACGGAACGACCGGGTGTGATTGGAGACCACCTTGCCCGCGATCCCGTAGATGTAGAGGAGGGTCTTGGGCGCCGGCGGAATCTCGTCGATCCGACGCCACACCACCAGGAATATCTCGGCACAGACGTCGTCGGCGTCGTGTGATGCGACCCGGCGTACGCAGTAGGCGCGCACTTTGAGCGAGTGCTCGGCCCAAATTGCCTCGAAGCGAGCCCTCCGCTCCATGTCCACCGTCGTCGTCATCAATCAGTTCCTGTCCGGATGCGACACCCCGTTGACAGGATTCTGTACGAACCTCGACGCGTATGCCCTGTGGCGGGAATTCAAATGTGGAACGGGTCGGCGTGTGCCGACCCGTTCCTTGGCTAGATCGATTCGTGTTGCCCGATTATGGCGTGATCACCAGGGTGTCGAGCACCGCCTGGAGCTCCGCCACGTCCTCTTCGCCGGTTTGACGGGCCCAGCTCGCTTCGACCATGACCGGCGTTCCCTCCACATCGAGGAACCAGTACTCCTCGACCCCGCCTTCGGGCTCGTGGTAGTAGCGCCCGAACGTGGGGCCTTCCCAGACCATGTGAGTGCCACCGGTGCATTCGGCGGGGACATCGACCATTAGGTGGTATCCGGTCTGGCCAAAGGCACTCACCGGAGAAACGGCCTCTTGGACGGTGAATCCAGCCGCGGCGAACTGGTTCGCCAGATCCTCCGCCGTCGTCCCGGCAGGCTGTGGGGTGCCGGTGCCGCCACACGCCGGTGACCACACCTGGTCGACCTCGACGATCATCAGCCCGATGTCAGCAGCACCGTCCTCGCCCATGGCTTTCACGCTCCAGGTTTGCATCGCCAGCCCAGCCCTCGTTCTCGATCACGAAAGTCCCGCCGAGTCGACGTCGCTTCGTCACCGTCGGTGTCGGCGAAGTAGGCACCCGGATCGATTGGCGCCGTAACTCCATCTCCTGTGTCAGCAGCGTCGCATTCGGGGCCGGCTCGGCCACCGGGGTGTTGTCCCTGGTCAGCACGAAGACGAGCCCTGCGAGCAGGATCACCGCCGCCGCCGCCGCGATCCCGACCAGGGGACCCCGCCGGCGATTGCCGTCCGCCTGGACCTCAGTCCCGGGTCTGTCGTCGATCTGCATTTCCGTTCTCCTCTCGAGAGGGGTGGCGAGGACAGGCACATCGACGATCTCGAGCATGCTCGGGTCCGGGATCGGGTTCACCCGGCGGACCATCTCGCGGATCTGGTCGTGCGTCATGTCACTCCTTCCTCGGCGATCGGAGGGGAAATGGTTGGACTGCTCTCCAGGACGGGCACCAGGGCCCGGGAGAGCTTTTGATAGGCGCGGTGGATCCGCTGATCGACGGCGGCTCTTGTCATGCCCATCACATCGGCGATCTCTGCCCGCGACAGGCCTTCCCAGACGTCGAGCATCACGATCTCCCGGTCGACGGGCTTGAGCCGTCGGACCGCGTCCGTGACGACCTTGTCGTCGGCGCTCTGGACCACGACCAGCATCGGGTCGGCGGCGGGCGTCATCCCGAGGTTGGTGAGCTTCGTGTGGAGACGCCCTCTTCGATAGAAGGCTCGCGTCTGATTCGACAGCGTTTTGCGGGCGATCCCGTAGAGACAAGGAAGGGTCTTGGGGCCTGGCGGTATCTCGTCGATGCGTCGCCACACGACCAGGAACGTCTCGGCGCAGGCGTCCTCCGCATCGGCCGACGTGGCGCGTCGCAGGCAATAGGCCAGCACCTGGTGCCGGTGCTTGCGCCAGATCGACTCGAAGCGCGACCTCTGGTCTGCCTGCGTTGTCATTGCCCCTTAGTGTCCGCCCGTGGTGGATCGCTGACGAGATTCTGTCTACAGATCTCGTGTCATGGGTCGCGGTTGCCCGGACACAAACGGGTTGCCGGAACACCGGTCAGGTGATCCGGAGGGGAAAGAGATGGGCCGGGTCGGCCCCGGCCCATCTCGATTTGAGGGAGGCTGGCGATGGCGACTACGACAGGCTCGGACGTGTCGGCCAGGGGGGCGTGGGCCCTGCTCCCGGGCCGTCCGGCATGTACCCGATGGCGTCATGGAGACGAGAACGGCGGCGACCCGATGCAGGTACCGCCGGGCCTCGCTCCGGCACCGTCTCGGCGTCGTAGGTGGCGCCGACCACGATCTTCTCGGCCATCCCATAGAGGAGAGGGAGTGCGGCGGCGACGACGCCTCCCGTGCGGTTCACGTGCTCGAGATTGCCTTCGATCGAAGCGGCGTTCCCGCCGATCTTCTGCGACCAACTCGTTGCACTCCTCGAGATTGGTGGCGATCCGGGTGAGCTGCCCACCGACGATCCAGAGGTAGATCGCCAGACCGGCGATGAGCAGGACGATGTCGATGACTGTGAAGAGGACCAGGTCGCTCACGAGCGCACCTTCCCCAGGACCCGGCCCAGGAACAAATGATGCTCGAGGCCTTCGGCGAGGACCAGGTCGACACCGGCAGCAGTGGTGTTCAGCAGCTCGGCATCAGCAGTGTTGGCCTCGGCCTGGGTCAGGGTGGCTTTGATGTTCTTGACTCTCTTGTCGATTCTGTGGACCAGGAGCACCAGGATGGTGAGCAGGAGCGCCACGGCGATCACCACGGCGAGTCCTGCCCAGTTGGCGATCACCCACAGGGTCTCCTGGTTCTCGGTCAGGGCAAAGACCATCGTCATCCTCCGAGTCGCTTCCGGCCCCGCTCGAGCCCCTGGATGACGTTCACCGCCATCTGGTTAGTGGAGCTCAGGTCGGCCAACGCCGCCGTGTTCTGCACCGACATCTGGAGACTCTCGTCGATCAGCTGGGCCTCGCTCCCGATCTTGCTGGCCAGGACCAGGATGGGCACCACCAGGGCAACCACCACCAGCACGACGACGATGCCGATGATGTATCCGACCAGCCAGCCGGTGTTTCCCTCGAACAGCTCACTCATATTGACTCGCAGAAGTCGCTGACGGGCTTGAAATTGGCGTTGACCGAGCCCACCACGGCCGGCACGGTGCTGGTCTTATCGGCCACCACACCGACGCCGCCGGTGAGGGCCCGGAGCGTCCCGAGGGTGGCGCTGAGATGGCCGATCACCCGCATCAAGCCGAGGGCGGCCGCGGCGATGATCAGCGTGGCTAGCACCAGGGTCACGATTGCTGCTGCAGGCATATGACTCGTCCTCTCCTAACCCAACAACTTCGCCACGGAGCCGGCGTAGCGGACCGCGCCGGTGGATACGTCTTCGATCGTCTGATCGGTGACCGCCAGAAGTTCGGGCACCCTGTCGACCTCGCCGATCAGGGCGACACCGCCGGTGAGAATCTCGTCCGAGGCACCCCTGATGCGTTCCAGTGCAGCCAGCACCCGGTTGAGGAGGGCGACCAGCACCGGAACCACAACCAGGAGGAGCACCACATTTCCAATCCACCACCAAGTCATCAGCGCCTCCTCAGATCCGGTTGGGCTCGTAGGGGAGAAAGAACCTGCGCCCGACCCGCTTGAGCGCCATCCAGGCCGCCGCGATGGCGATGCCAAAGCCACCTGCAGATTTTGCCTGCTGGATCTGGTCGGGTGAGACACCACGGTCGTAGGCATCGATCCGCGTCTGCATGTTCGTCGCGAAGTCACGCATCATCACCGCGCTCACGTCGCTGATCATGCCCCTTCCATACTGGGCGGCCGCGCCGGACAACTCCAGGTCCTGCTCCACCTCCACCCTTGTTCCGTTGGCAGTGGGGACGAGACGGGCGGTGAGGCCCAGGGCCGCCTGGCCGCGGCCCTTCTCGTCGGCACCCGAAGCGTCGACGACGATCGTCTTGTTGGCGTGATCGCGCTCCGTGACCGCGGCTTGCCCGGCAAATTGCATCTGGACAGGTCCGAGGCGGATGCCGACATTCCCTGCGTATTGATCGGGGCCGATCTCATCTGTGAGCGAGGCTCCCGGGAGGCAGGCGGCCACCTGGGGGATGTCCTGACAGAACTCCCACACCTTGTCTACGTCAACCGGTACCTCGAAGTCATGTTTGATGAGCATGTGTCCCCTTGGCGATATAGGCGATCGGGTCCTTCTCGAATGCAGTCCGGCATCCCGGACAGCAGAAGTAGTACGTCTGTCCCTCGTATTCGAAGGGGCGACTGGTCTCGTCGGCGGGCACCGTCATCCCGCAAACGAGGTCCACAGCCGTGCCTGCCGTGTGCTCATGGGCGTGAGCGGAATGGTGCTGCTCGACGGGCACCGCGCTGGATTCCGCCCGCGGCGCGGGATCGAGGGCGCCGGTGGCCCGGAGCTCCACCAGCTCTGCAAGAACGGAGACCGCGATCTCGGGATGCGAGGTGTGGCCGAGGTTGAGGCCTACGGGGACCTTCACCTGATCCAGGAGATCCCGGGGGACACCCCGGTCGGCGAGATACCCGAGGACCGCCTCGCCGCGCTTGGGAGAAGCGACCAGCCCGACGAAAGCAGGGCGTGCGGTCACAGCCTGCTCGACTGCCTCCTCGTCACCGTGGCCCTGGGTGGCGACGACCACGACGGACGTGTCGCCGACATGAGCGGTCTTGAAATCGGCGACATCCACCAGATCGGCCCGCCATCCGACCCCGGCCGCCAGCTCCACCAGAGTGGCGGCCATCGGGGACCTGCCCACGACCACCAGGTGAGGGGTGGGCAGCACCGGCTCGACGTAGAGCTGCAGTGCGCCCTCGGACTGGCAAGACATCTGGACGAAGGTCATGCCGTCAGGGATCTCACCGAATTGGCCCGGGTTGCCCAGGAGGATCAGCCGTGGCACACGGTCCTCCATGGCCCGCTGCGCCTCGCGAACCACGACCGGCTCGGCACAGGCTCCGCCGATCCAGCCGTGCATCTGGCCGTCCGCAGTGATGATGGCCCGCGACCCCTGATGCCCGGAGGACGGCGCCTGGCGCCAGACGACGGTTGCCAGGGCGAATTCGACGCCCTGACGGGCGAGATCGCTCGCCATCTCGATCATCCTCCACCCATCGGCGGGCTGGGCGCTCATGCCTCGTCGGTCCTCACCGGTGGCGCCCCGCTTACGTCCTGTCCGGTCTGCAGAGCCTGATAGACACGGTCGGGGAACACCGGCATGTCGATGTTGCGAACTCCGGTGCCCTTGAGCGCGTCCATGACCGCGTTGACGAACGCGGCCGGCCCACCCACCGCGGCGCACTCCCCGATGCCCTTGGCCCCGATGGGGTGGTGGGGGCAGGGAGTGACCACCTCGTGCAGCTCGAAGCCGGGCGTCTCCCAGGCGGTCGGGAGCAGATAGTCGGTGAAATTGGAGCCGATGCAGTTGCCCTGCTCGTCGAAGGTGATGAACTGCATGTTGGCCATCGCATAGGCCTCGGTGAGCCCGCCCATGATCTGCCCTTCGACGATCATCGGGTTGATGCGGACGCCGCAGTCGTCGACGGCCACCAGCCTCAGCACATCCCATACGCCCGTCTCGGGGTCGACCTCCACTGTCACGATGTAACAGGCGAATGGCCAGGTGAGGTTGGGCGGGTCGTAATACGCCACGTTCTCGAGGCCAGGTTCCATCCCATCGGGCATATTGGAGTAGGCCGCCATGGCGCACTCCTGGATGGTGACCCCGCGGTCGGGCTGGCTGCGCACGTAGAAGCGGCCCAACTCCCACTCGATGTCCTCCTCGGAGATCTCGAGGAGGTGTGCCGCGATCTTGCGGGCCTTTGCCCGGATCTTGCGTGACACCATGGCCACGGCCGCTCCCGCCACCGGTGTGCTCCGGGAGGCGTACGTCCCCATACCGAAGGGAGCGGTGTCGGTGTCGCCCTCCTCGACGAGGATGTCCTCGGCGGGGAGACCGAGCTCGTGGGCGACGATCTGGGCCCAGGTCGTCTCGTGGCCCTGGCCCTGGGTCTTGGCGCCGGTGCGGAGGAGGGCCTTGCCCGTCATGTGGATCTTGAGCTCGGCCGAGTCGAACATCTTGATGCCCAGGATGTCGTATTCACGGCTGTTGCCGGCGCCGAGGGGCTCGGTCATGGTGGAGATGCCGATCCCCAGCAACCTGCCCTTCTTGGCCGCCTCCTCTTTCTCCTTGAGGAAGTCCTGATAGCCGATGGCCTCGAGACCGACATCCAGGCACTTGCCGTACTGGCCCGAGTCGGTGAGGAAGCCCCACGGGGTCCGATGGGGGAAGTCGTCGTCGCGAACGAAATTGACCCGACGGAACTCGGCCTGGTCCATCCCCAGGTCGTCGGCAGCGGCCTGCACCATCCGCTCCTGGAAGAACATCGCCTCGGTCACCCGGAACGAGCAGCGGTAGGCGACTCCGCCCGGTGCCTTGTTCGTGTACACCCCGCGTGCCTCGAGATGGGCGTTGGGGATGTCGTAACAGGCGAACGCCGAGTGCATCAGCCCGATCTTGAACTTCGACGGCTGGGCATCGGAGAAGAAGGCGCCGTGGTCGGCTGTGGCCTTCATCCGCACACCCAGGATTCGGCCATCGTTGCGCAAAGCCAGCTCACCCTGGAGGTAGATGTCGCGGGCGAAGCCGGTCGAGATCAGGTTGCCGGTCCGGTCCTCGATCCATTTCACCGGTCGCTCGAGGAGGATCGACGCCAGGATCGACGCCACATAGCCGGGGTACACCGGCACCTTGTTGCCGAACCCGCCTCCGATATCCGGTGAGATGATCCTGATCATCTGCTCGGGCAGCTCGGCCACGAGGGCCACTGCGGCCCGGATGATGTGGGGCGCCTGGGTCGTCATGTAAACCGTCAACTTCGAGGTGGCCCGGTTGTAATCGGCGATCGACCCGCAGCACTCGATTGGCGAGGGGTGGGACCGTGGGTAGTGGAGCTCGATCTTGGAAACGAGATCGGCCTGAGCGAAGGCGCGGTCCGTTCCTTCTCTGTCACCCACCTCCCAGTCGTAGATGACGTTGTCGGGCTGGTTTTCCTTGTCATCCCTGATCAGGGGAGCTCCATCGGCGAGCGATTGGGTGGGGTTGACGATCGCGGGCAGCGGCTCGTAGTCGACGACGATCGCCTCACACGCGTCCTTGGCGATGTAGGGGTCGTCGGCGATGACGCAGGCGACCTCCTGGCCCTGGAATCGGACCTTGTCGGTGGCCAGCACTGCCTGCGTGTCATAGGACAGGGTCGGCATCCAGGCCAGGTTGCGGGCAGCCATCGTCTCCCCGGTCAGCACGAGGCGGACACCGGGCATGGCCCACGCCTTCGAGGCGTCGATCGACTTGATCCTGGCGTGGGCCAGCGGGCTGCGCAGGATCTCCATGTGCAGCATCCCGGGCAGCACGATGTCGTCGACGTAGTTGCCCTTGCCGCGGATGAAGCGGTTGTCCTCGACACGACGCCTGCTGGCGCCCATGCCGCCGATCTTGATCTCGTCGACCGCCGTCATCTCACTGATCCTCCAGCTTCTTCGCCGCCCACATGACAGCCTTGACGATGTTCTGATAGCCGGTGCAGCGGCAGAGATTGCCGCTCAAGGCCCAGCGGATCTCGTCCTCGGTCGGGTTCGGGTTCTCATCGAGCAGAGCCTTGGACGCCATCATCATGCCGGGGGTGCAGAACCCGCATTGAAGCCCGTGCTCCTCCTTGAACCCTTCCTGGATGGCGTGTAGCTCACTGGGACCGGCCAGCCCTTCGACGGTCATCACCTCGTGGCCATCGGCCTGGACGGCGAACATCGTGCAGCTCTTGACCGGCGTTCCATCCAACAGGACCGTGCAGGCCCCACAGTTCGACGTGTCACAGCCGGTGTGGGTGCCGGTGAGATGGAACCCCTGACGGAGGAGGTGGGCGAGGACGAGCCGGGGCTCGACAACGGCCGTGCGGCTCTCGCCGTTGACCGTCACGGTGATCTGCCTGGTGGGAGTCTCTTCGGCCGCCCCCGGGCTGACCTCCTGGAACAAGCTGGTCATTTCAGGCAGCCTCCTCTTCCGATCGAATCAACCCAGTCAGGATCCTGCTGGTGAAGACGCTCACCAGGTGCCGCTTGTAGGAGGCGCTGCCTCTGTGATCGGTGCGGGGCTGGGCTGCCTGTTCCGCAAGGGCGGCGGCCTCGCCGATGGCTTCGGCAGTGAGCGAGCCACCCACCAGCACTTGGGCGGCATCGTCGGCGGAGATCGTGGAGCCGCCCACACCGGTCAGGCCGATCCCGGCCCGGGTGACCTCGTCACCGGTTCGGTCGATAGACACGGCGACGCCAACTGTGGCGAAATCACCGACGCGGCGCTCCAGCTTCAGATAGCCACCGGCGGCCTCACCCTTCGGGGCAGGAGCCATCGCTTCCACGACGATCTCGTCGTAGGCGAGCGTGGTCTGGAACGGACCCCGCACCAGCTCCTTGATCGGGATCGTGCGTCGGCCGTTGGGACCAGCGGCAACCACCGAGCCGTCCAGCGAGACCATGACCGATGCCCAGTCGCCCTGTGGGTCGGCGTGACACAGCGAGCCGACAAGTGTGCCTCGATTCCGCACGATCGGATCGGCCACCAGCGGGGCGGCCGCAGCCATCGTCGGCTGGCGAGTGGCCAGCAGATGAGGAGCGCTCGAGGTCGGCGTGACGGCACAACGCACCGACGTGTATCGAACCGTCCGCGTCTACGCGGTGATAACCCAGGTCGGGGATCTCGTTGATGTCGACCAGCATCTCTGGCGAGGCGAAACGGAGCTTGATCATCGGGACCAGGCTCTGGCCCCCGGCCAGGATCTTGGCTTCGCCACCGCCGTCGGCCAGGAGCGCGGAAGCTTCCTCGATCGACCTGGGAGCCTCGTAGCGAAATCGAGAGGGGTAGATGGCTGCCTCCTTGGTCTGCTTCAGGCTTGGGGCTCGGGTTCCCGGAAGGGCTCGGGCTGACGAGGGGACGATTGGGGATCGGGCACGGCCACCGGGCAGGGATTCGGCCGAGGGGTCGGGTCTTGGCTGCTGATGGGGAGGCCAGGGGCCTTGAACCGGCTGGCCGGCGACCTTGAGATAGTCGACGATCTCGGGCCACGCCCAGATCGTGGGGCTCTTGCCGGTCTTGGGGGCTTGCTCGATCAACTCGTAAAGACGGGGATTACCCCGGCTGTGACCAGACGTCTCAACTGCCAAGGTTCACCTCCCAGTCTCGTGGGCCAACCGTTTGCAAAGCAGCGGCCGGACCTCCCGTTGCACAAAGGATTCCGGGTACACCGGAATCCTGCCCGCCGGAACCTTACGCAATCCGAGACCGCCGCGTCGCCCTTCTCGGGCATTACGTTGCGGGCTCGGATCCGGTTCCCGGTCAGTGCGAGATGCTCAATCGACCTCGATGAGGGACTGGCGCTCGCGATGCCATTTCTCCATCAACGAGGGGAGCTCTCGCTGCATGAAGTCGAGGAAGGCGATCGTCTCGCTCAGGCGCCTTCCACCCGGACGATCGAGGCCGATCGTAGAGACGCCGGATTCCAGCACGTCCTTCCATCGCCTCAGCAGCGGGGTGCGCTGGCTGGTGATGGCCAGCCACACGTCGTCGTCATAGATGCGATAGGTGTCGCTGCGTGAGCCGGGCACTCGTTCCTTGCCCAACATCCCGGCGTGGGTCAAGTAGCGGACGGCGCCCGAAATGGCAGCCGGGCTCACCCCCAGCCCTTCGGCCAACTCCCGGGCGGAGTATCGATCGGCATCCTCGGCGAGGGCGTAGGCGAAGACTCGGGCCGGCATCCGGGGCATGCCTGTCTCAGCCAGGATCAGGGCGAACTCCTCCACGAACGCCAGAAGGTCCCTCGTCTCCGAGACCTTCTGTCGTGAGGTATTCATAAGATTTACAATAGTGTGAAATCCCTGTATTCTCAACGACATGTCTGCAATCTCTGTCTCCGGCCTCGTCAAGAACTTCGGGAATGTCCGGGCCCTCGACGGGCTCGACCTGGAGGTGGCCCCCGGCGAGGTTCACGGCTTCCTCGGTCCCAACGGCGCGGGCAAGACCACGACCATCCGCGTCCTGCTCGGTCTGATCCGACACGATGCCGGCACAGCGACCTTGCTTGGAGGTGACCCCTGGGCCGACGCCACCGAGCTGCACCGGCGGCTGGCCTATGTCCCCGGGGATGTGACGCTCTGGCCCAAGCTCACCGGTGGTGAGGTGATCGATCTTCTCGGCCGGCTCCGAGGAGGCCTCGACGAGTCGAGGAAGGCGATGCTGCTGGAGAGATTCGACCTCGACCCCACCAAGAAGGGCCGCACCTACTCCAAGGGCAACCGTCAGAAGGTGGCGCTGATCGCCGCCTTGGCCTCGGATGTCGAGGTCCTCATCCTCGACGAGCCGACTGCGGGACTGGATCCGCTCATGGAGGAACAGTTCCGCAAATGCATCGAGGAGGACCGAGTCACCGGGCGCACTGTGCTGTTGGCCAGTCACATCCTCGCCGAGGTCGAGGCCCTCTGTGACCGCGTCAGCATCATCCGCAAGGGAAAGACCGTGGAGAGCGGCACGCTTTCGGACTTGCGCCATCTGACCCGCACCACCATCAGCGCCGAGTTGAGCTCTGACCCTTCTCCTGTGGCCGGGCTGTCCGGTGTTCACGACCTCCGTCTCCACGATCACAAGGTGGAGTTCGAAGTGGACTCGGATCGCCTCGATGAAGTTGTCCGGACCCTCGCTCCGCTCGGCGTTCGCAGCCTGGTGAGCCATCCGCCGACGCTGGAGGAGCTTGTTTCTCCGGCACTACGAGGACGATGAGGTTCCGGCGTGACCACGCTGGCAGGGACGGGGAAGCTCATCCGGCTCATCCTCCGCCGGGAGCGACTCCGCCTCGGCATCTGGGTGGTAGTCCTCGTCATCGTCCCCGTCTTCACGGCAACTGCATTCATCGACCTCTACCCCGACCTGGCCTCACGCGAGGCGCTGGCGGCGACAGTTGCGTCCAGCCCGGCGCTGACGGCGCTTCTCGGACCGCTGTACGACTCGAGCATCGGCGGCCTCACCGCCTGGCGCGCCGGCACCCTGGGTGCGTTCTTCGTGGCACTCATGGCGATCCTGACCATGATCCGGCACACCCGGGAGGAGGAGGAGACCGGCAGGCGTGAGTTGCTGGGGGCCACCGTGGTCGGACGTCACGCTCCGTTGGTGGCTGCGTTGGCTGTGACCATCGGTGCGGGTTTCCTGGTGGCGGGGCTGCTCACTGCGGGATTGGCCGGAGTCGGGCTTCCCCTGGCGGGATCATTCGCCTTCGGGCTGGGCTACGCCGGTGTCGCTGCGCGTCTTTGCCGGCGTCGGAGCCGTTGCGGCGCAGCTGACCGAGGCGTCCTCGACGGCGCGGGGGATCGGAGTCGGTATCGCCGGCGTCACGTTTCTCCTCCGGATGGCCGGCGACTCGGGCGGGGAGGCGACGGAATGGGTTGCGTGGCTCTCACCGATCGGATGGTTCAGCCGTTTGCGGCCCTTCGCCGGCGAGGAGTGGTGGGTGTTTCTGCTCTGGCTGGGCCTTTCCGCTCTCCTCATCACGACAGCCGCGCTGGTCGCTTCCAGACGGGACGTGGGGGCCGGTGCCCTCCCACCCCGGCCCGGGCCCGCCGATGCGGCACCGGGATTGAGCAGCCCGCTCGGGTTGGCGTGGCGTCTGCACCGCGGCTCCGTGTTGGGCTGGACTGTCGGGCTGGCCGTGCTCGGGGCGGTCTATGGGACCGCCGGAGACAGCATTCAGGGCATGCTCGAGGGCAATCCTCAATTGCAGGAGATCTTCGAGCAAATGGGTGGTGCACAGGGGCTGACCGACACCTTCTTCTCCACGGTCGTCGGGATCATCGCCCTCATCACTTCCGCCTACGCCATTCGAGCCGTTCTTCGTCTCGATGTGGAAGAGGAAGCCATGCGCGCCGAGTGGGTGCTCGCAACGGCGACACCACGTTCCCGATTTGCATGGAGCCATTTGATCTTCGGATTGGCAGTGCCGGTGCTGATCCTGGCGGTCGCCGGGCTGGTAGCCGGTGCGACCTACGGGGCGATCGTCGGCGATGTCGCCGACCAGGCCATGCGAGTGCTCGGCGCGGCGATGCTTCAACTCCCGGCGGTCTGGATCCTGACCGGCACCGCCATGGCCTTGTACGGCCTCGCTCCCAACAGGGTGGGCCTGAGCTGGGGGGTGCTGGTGGCGTGCCTGATCCTTGGTCAGCTCGGCCAGATCCTTCGTTTCCCGCAGTGGAGTCTGAACCTGTCCCCGTTCACGCATATCCCGGTGTTCGGCGATGACATCGAGGTGTTGCCCTTGGCGGTCCTACTCGTGGTAGCCGGCACTCTGGTCGCCGCCGGTCTGGTCGGTTTCCGCCGACGCGACATGACCTAGCGGTCACTCGCCACCTACCGTTCGCGGGACATGTTCGACAGCCTGACCCAACGATTCGAAGACGTCTTCGCCTCCCTGAAGGGCAAGGGGCGTCTCTCCGAGAAAGACATCGACGCCGCTCTGCGCGAGGTCCGTCTCGCCCTGCTCGAGGCGGATGTGAACGTCAAGGTGGTCAAGGACTTCCTGGCACGGGTCAAGGTCAGGGCCATGGGCGAGGACGTCTCCAAATCGCTCTCACCCGGCCAACAGGTGATCAAGATCGTCCACGAGGAGCTGGTTACAACCCTCGGGTCCGAGGCGGTGCCGTTGAAGAAGACTGCCCCGCCCCTGACCATCCTCATGGTCGGGCTCCAGGGCTCGGGAAAGACCACCACAGCCGGCAAGCTGGCTCGTCTTCTCAAGAGCCAGGGCAAGAAGCCCTTGCTGGTGGCGGCCGACCTGCAGCGACCGGCGGCGATAGATCAGCTCGAGACTCTCGGTGGCCGCATAGATGTGCCGGTCTTCGTCGATCGCAAGGGCAAGCCCGCCCGTCTGGTCAAGGCCGCCATGAAGGAGGCGACGCGGACGGGTCGTGACGTGGTGATCGTCGACACCGCCGGCCGTCTTCAGATCGACCAACAGCTGATGAGCGAATTGGACGATGTCCGCAAGGCGGCAGACCCCGACGAGGTGCTCCTCGTCGTGGATGCCATGACCGGCCAGGATGCAGTCAACGTCGCTTCCGGGTTCCAGGAGCGCGTCGGGCTCACCGGGGTCGTCCTCTCCAAGCTCGACGGGGACGCCAGAGGTGGGGCCGCGATCTCGGTGCGGGAAGTGACCGGGGCGCCGGTGAAGTTCGCCGGCGTGGGTGAGGGTCTCGACGACCTCGAGCCCTTCTATCCCGACCGCATGGCCTCCCGGATCCTGGGCATGGGCGACGTGATGGGCCTTATCGAGAAGGCCGAGGCGACCTTTGATGAGGCGGAGGCGGAGAAAGCAGCGAAGAAGCTGCAGAAGGGCGAATTCACCCTGGAAGACTTCCTCGCACAGTTTCAGGCGATGAAGCGGATGGGGCCTCTGAAAGACATCCTTGCTATGATCCCGGGCTCCGGTTCGCTCATGCGCGAGGTGGATGTCGACGACCGTGACCTGCGTCGCGTCGAGGCGATCATTCAGTCGATGACTCCAGAAGAGCGCCGGAACCCAAAGCTCATCGGTGGCAGCCGAAAGCGCCGTATCGCGTCCGGTTCGGGCACCAGGCCCCAGGACGTGAATCGGGTGCTCAAGCAGTTCGTCGACGCGCAGAAGATGATGAAGATGCTGGCCGGAGGCAAAGGGGCCCCCTCGTTGCAGGGTCTCTTCCCGGCGCAGCGAACCAAGAGGTGAATCGATGGCCGTGAAGATGAGATTGATGCGGATGGGGAAGAAGAAGACCCCTTCGTATCGCGTCGTGGTGGTTGACGGCCGTGCGCCGCGTGATGGCCGCTACATCGAGCAGATCGGGCGTTATGACCCGCAGCAAGACCCGTCGCTCGTCGAGATCGACAACGAGAAGGCAACATCATGGCTCTCGAAGGGCGCCCAGCCCACCGAGGCCGTCGAGAAGCTCCTCAACATCTCCGGTGCGATGAACACCATGAAGGTCCGCACCGGCCAGATCCACACCGTCGGCGCCACGCGCCCCGTGGCCGAGGAGGCCGCCAGTGGAGTTGCCGTGCCCGCCGAGGCTCCTGCCCCTGCGGATGAGCAGGTCGACGAGACGCCGGCGCCTGCAGACGAAGCCGTCACCGAGACACCGGCTACCGACGAGCCGGCTGTCGAGGAGATAGCAGCCGACACGTCCAACGAGGAGGAGTGATCTTGGCCAAAGGCGAGATCGTCGAGCGAGTGGTGACCTATGTGGTCAAGAGCATCGTGGAGGAGCCCGACGAGGTCTCCGTGACCATGGTCGAGCAAGGGCCCGACGAGGTGGTGGCCGAGGTCCGCACCGCCAAGGGCGACATGGGCCGGGTCATCGGACGTCGGGGCCGGGTGGCCAAGGCGATCCGTGCCGCCGCCGGTGCCGCCGGTGACGAAGAGGGCATCAACGCTGGCGTCGAGTTCCTCGACTGATCCCGAGCGGTTCGTCATCGGGAGGCTGGGGCGGCCTCACGGGCTCGATGGCTACCTAGGGATCTACGTCGACGAGGAGGACACGGTCAGCCTCCAGCCCGGTTCGACCGTCTATCTGGAGGACCGTCCGCACGTGGTGCGGGCGGTTCGTCGCGCCGACCGTGGTTTCCAGGTGGCATTCGAGGGGGTCGGCAGCAGGGAGGCTGCGGAGGAGATCCGGGGTTCCGTTGTCTCGGTCGATGAGCGTCGGCCGCTCGGGGATGGTGAGTTCTGGCCTGAGGACCTGACCGGGCTGAGCGTCTTCGATGAGACGGGCGAGCGGGTCGGCATCGTCGAACGGGTCGTCTTCGGGCCCGGGCAGGATCGGCTGGTTATCGCCACCGACGATGGGGCCAGATTCGAGATCCCTTTCGTGGACGAGTTGGTCCCGGTGGTCGACACGGACGCCCGTCGGGTGGAGATCAACTCGATCCCGGGGTTGATCGAGCCGCTCTGAGCATCACTGGCACCGCACTAAATTGAGTGCGTGATCAAAATCCTCGACTGGGGGACACCATGCCCGAAGCAGTGATCGTCGCCACCACTCGCTCTCCGATCGGCCGTGCATACAAAGGATCACTGATCGATGTCCGCGCCGACGACCTGGCGGGCTTCGCCATCGATGCCCTGATGTCGAAGGTTCCGCAGGTGGACCGCGCCTCGGTCGCCGACGTCATGGTTGGTTGCGCCCTCACCCATCACGAGCAGGGATTCAACGTGGCCCGCCCGGCTTCTCTCCTCGGTGGGATGCCGGAGAGTGTCCCCGCCACCACCGTGAATCGCTTCTGCGCCTCGTCGTTGCAGACGATCCGCATGGCCTTTCATGCCATCGAGCGGGGCGAAGGGGACACCTATGTGGCCGGAGGCGTCGATTCGGTGACTCGAACCTATGGCAAGGGATTCGACAGCGACGACCTCAACCCGCGATTCACCGACGAGAGCCGTGACGACTTCATCGACCAGGTCTACATCCCCATGGGCAACACTGCCGAGAACGTCGCCGAGAGGTACGGGATCACCCGGGAGCGCATGGACGAGTTCGCCAAGCGATCCCAGGACCGGGCGGTCGAGGCCCAGAAGAACGGATTCTTCGACCGGGAGATCACTCCGATCGAAATACCCGACGGTCGCACCATCGCCGCCGACGACGGGCCGCGTCCCAACACCACCATCGAGAAGCTGGCCGAGCTCCCACCGGTGTTCAAGCCCGACGGCACGGTGACGGCAGGCAACTCCTGCCCACTCAACGACGGTTCGGCGGCGGTCCTCGTCATGTCCGGTGAGAAGGCATCTGAGTTGGGGCTCCAGCCGATGGCCCGGATCATCGCCTCATCTGTGGTCGGTCTCGAACCGGAGTACATGGGGATGGGCCCGGTCGGTGCAGTGCGGGCCGTCCTGGCCCAGGCCGGCATGGAGCTCGAGGACATCGATGTCGTCGAGATCAATGAAGCGTTCGCCGCCCAGGTCCTGGCCAGCGCCGACGAGTTGGGCATCGACATCGATCGTCTCAACCCGCACGGTGGGGCGATCGCCCTCGGCCATCCCTTCGGCATGACCGGAGCCCGAATCATGGGAACACTGATCAACGACCTTCGCACCCTCGACAAGACCATCGGACTCGAGACCATGTGTGTGGGCGGGGGCCAGGGGATGGCGATGATCGTCGAGCGTCTCAGCTAGTCGGCCTCAGCGCTCCCGGTCACCTCGCCCCGAGCCCACGCCGTCACCTCTCGCACCCGGTCGTGACCGCTGTTCACGGCCAACATGAGAAAGTCCCCTGAAGCGAACACCGTGTCCGGGGTGGGGATCGTCGCCTTGTGGTCGCGAATCATCGTCGTGATCAGCATCCCATCGGGTGGCGGGTTGCTGCTCAGCTTGGTGCCGACCAGGGCGAGATCGTTGGTCACCTCGATCTCGATGAGATCGACGTCTACATCCTCCAGCTCCACTGCGTCCGCGATCGACTGCCAGGCGGGCCGATCGACGACCAGACCGAGGCGCTTGGCCAGAGGCGCCATCGTGGTCCCCTGGAGCAGAGCCGACACAACCACCACGAAGAACACCAGATTGAAGATGGTTTCACCGGCGGCGACCCCGGCGGTGGCCGGGAACGTGGCGAGGACGATGGGCAGCGCGCCGCGCAGACCAGCCCAGGAGAGGAAGGTCATCTCCTTCCAGGACAACCTGAACGGCAGCATGGCCAGTACCACGGACAGCGGCCTGCCGACCAGTAAGAGGAGGGCCGTGACCGCCAACGCCTGGATTGCCACATCGGGCAGCTCGGCCGGGAAGACGAGCAGTCCCAACAACAGGAAGAGAGCGATGTCCGCCCCGTTGGCCAGACTGGCGTGAAAGCTCCGCACCACGCGGCGATGACGTGGGGCGAGCGCACCGATCATGAGCCCGCAGATGTAGACCGCCAGAAACCCCGAGCTCGAGAGATACGAGGCCACGGCGAAGGTGAGCCCTGCCATCGCCAGGGCCAACAGCGGATAGAGGCCGGAGGATCTCAGACGGAGCCTCAGCAGCCTCACGCCGATCCAGCCTCCGAGCAGCCCAACCGCCACGCCCCCAAAGAGCTGTCTGGCCCCGAACACCAGCCAGTCCTCGACCCCGGGACTCGATCTGGTGACCTCGATGAGACCGATCGTGAGGAGGATGGCGAACGGGTCGTTCACGCCCGACTCGATCTCGAGGATGCCGGCTAGCCGCTTCGGAATGGGAGTGCGTCGCACCACGTCGAAGACGACCGCCGCGTCGGTCGAAGCGACCACTGCGCCGATGATCAAAGCTGTCTCCCATCCCGAGTCGAACAGGAGCTGCACTCCGGCGGCGACGACTGCTGCAGTTACCAGCACACCGACGTTGGCCAGGACGAATCCCGGCACTCCCGACTCCCGCAGGACGGACGGCTTGGTGGTGAGGCCCCCTTCGAACAGGATGATCATCAGCGCGATGACGCTGATGTCCCTGACCATCTCCATGTCGCTGACGTCGACAAGACCGAGGACGTCGCTTCCGAAGACCATGCCGATCCCGAGCGAGAGAAGGGCGGCGGGCACCCGGAGCCGATCGGAGGCGCCGACGATGAGGACTCCGATGACCATGAGGCCGGCAGCGACGAGGAGGACACTCTCGACCGGCAGATGATCCAGCGTCATGTTGTCGGTGCTTGGTCAATGGACATGTCAACTCTTTGGATGAGCCGGGGGAATCGCCCGAGAGCCGAGGATATCGGCCATTACTGCCCCGCCCTAGCCTTCCCATCGTGCGGATCAACGTCGTGACCATGTTCCCCGGCTTCTTCGAAGGCCCTCTCGGAGTCTCGATCGTGGCCCGGGGCATGGAGGCCGGGTTGCTCGAGGTCGTCCTGCTCGACCTGCGCGAGCACGGCGTGGGCAGGCATCGCCAACTGGACGACACCCCCTTTGGGGGTGGGCCGGGGATGGTGATGATGGTGGAGCCTCTGGCGACCGCATTGGAGCCCCTGGCCGGCACACATCGTGTCTTGTTCACTCCGGCCGGGGAGCCGCTCACACAGTCCACGTTGGACCGCTGGGCGGGGATGCCCGAGATCACGTTCGTGTGCGGTCGCTTCGAGGGAGTCGACCAGCGGGTGGTCGACAACTACATCGACGAGGAGACCTCTTTGGGCGACTTTGTCGTCGCCGGTGGCGAGGTGGCGGCGGCGCTTGCCATCGAGGGAATTGCCCGGTTGCTCCCCGGGGTCGTGGGGAATCCCGATTCGACTGAGAGCGAGTCGTTCCGGGATGGTTTGCTCGAGGAACCGGTATACACCCGGCCCGCCGACTTCAAGGGATGGGAGGTGCCCGAGGTGCTCCTCTCCGGCAATCACGCCATGATCGAGGAGTGGAGAAGGGAGCAACGGGTGCGGCGCACCAGGGAGCGCCGACCTGACCTGCTGCCGGATGGCGAGACTTCAGAGACCTGATACAATTCGCCTCGGCCGGGACTACCGAGCTACTCCCGGCGCCTCTAGGAGTCCTCCATGAACGATCTTCACCTTGTTGAGAGCGCGCACGTCCGCGACGATATCCCCGATTTCCGGGCCGGCGACACCGTCAAAGTGCACGTTCGCGTGGTCGAAGCCGGCAGGGAGCGCGTTCAGATCTTCGAAGGTCTTGTCATCGCCCGGAACCGGGCCGGGGCACGGGCTTCCTTCACCGTCCGCAAGTTGAGTTTCGGGGTCGGCGTCGAGCGGGTTTTCCCGGTTCATGCCCCGATCATCTCCAAGATCGAGGTCGTCCGTCGTGGCGATGTCCGTCGCTCCAAGCTCTACTACCTGCGCGATCGGGTCGGAAAGTCGGCCCGCATCAAGGAGCTCCGCGACTGATCTCGCACGACACGAGCCCCCTCGACGAGGAGACGGTCCCCGAGACGCCGCCACGCCGGCGTTCGTTCCTCGCCGAGTTGCCCGGATTGCTCCTGACTGCTCTGGCCATTGCGGTCGTCATAAAGACCTTCCTGGTGCAGCCGTTCTGGATTCCGTCGGAATCGATGCTTCCCACCATCGAGGTCAACGACCGGGTCATGGTGAACAAGCTGGCCTATCAATGGGGCGAACCTCAGCGTGGCGACGTCGTCGTGTTCCGTGACCCGCGCGAGGACGAAGTCGAGGAGTCGATCCCCGAAGCGGTGATCCGGTCAGTCCTGGAGGCGGTCGGCATCCGCACGCGGGGTCACGAAGACCTGATCAAGCGGGTCATCGGCCTGCCCGGCGAGACCGTCGAGGTCACAAACAACCAGATCGTGGTCGATGGGACTCCGATCGAAGAGCCCTATCTGCCGGAGGTCTTCATGCCCGACGAGCCGGCCATAACCGTTGCCGCCGACGAGGTGTTCGTGATGGGGGACAACCGCGACGCGTCCTTCGACAGCAGGCGATTCGGCCCGATACCGCTCGAGGACCTCATCGGGAAGGCATTTGTCACCATCTGGCCTATTTCACACATCGGTGGTCTCTGAAAAACGTCACACCGGATTGTTAGCCGTTAAGTAACGAGCCGTGCATATGATCTTTTGTCGGCCTGTGTGAAGAGGAGAGCATGGAAGAAGACCTGGAGCGGTACGAATCCGAGGTTGAGCTCAAGATCTACAAGGAGTACCACGACGTCCTTCCGATGTTCCGGTATGTCGTGGAGACAGAGCGCCGTTTCTACCTGGCCAATCATGTCGATCTCCAGGTGCGTGAGGCCAACGGATCGGTCTTCTTCGAGGTCGAGATGAAGGACGCATGGGTATGGGACATGTTCCGACCGGCCCGGTTCCTGGAACACGTAAAGGTCATGACGTTCCGCGACGTGAACGTCGAAGAGCTGGAGAGGCAAGAGATCTCGATCTGACCGATCGGGCCGTCGTGGGGGAGATGGGCGAGCGGATCGCCGCCAGGTTCCTCACCAGCCATGGGCTCAATGTCGTGGGCCGCAACGTGGAGAGTCGGTCGCGGTGAGCTCGACCTCCTCGCCCTGGATGGGCGACGACGCGTTGTCGTCGAGGTGAGGACCATCACTGCCAATCGAGACCCCATCGATGCCATAGGTCCCGGGAAGCGAAGGCACGTCACACGTCTGGCGGCGGCGGCAGGTGCTTCTCGCGTCGACTTCCTCGGTGTCCGGATCGGGTCCGATGACGTGGTGATTCACTGGGTGCCAGGCTGTGGTTGACTGCCCGGCCATGTCGCTTGATCTCCCCGCCACGTGAATCTCGCCGATCCTGCGATCAAGATCGAGGGCCTGGTCAAGCGTTACAAGTCGACCACCGCGCTCGATGGTTTTGATTGTGTTGTCCCCTCCGGCGCGATAACCGGGTTGCTCGGCCCCAACGGGGCGGGCAAGACGACCCTCTTCCGCTCGCTCCTCGGTCTTACGAGGACCGACGCCGGGAGCATCCTCGTCCTGGGTCAGGAGATCCCACGTGGCCTGGTCGAGGTGACCAAGAAGATCGGGGCCATCATCGAAGAGCCGGGGCTGATCAGGGCGCTCACCGGGCGGGTCAACCTCCAGGTGGCGGCCGACCAGCTCGGCTTCGGCCATGACCGTATCGATGAGATGCTCGAATTCGTCGGCCTGCAGGCCGACGCCGGACGAAAGATCGACCAGTACTCGAAGGGGATGCGGCAGCGTCTCGCCCTGGGCGCGGCGCTGATCGGAGATCCCCAGCTCCTGCTTCTCGACGAGCCCCTCGACGGTCTCGACCCTGCCGGGCAGATGGCCTTCCGGGCACGTCTCCGTGAGATTGCCGACAGCGGCCAGACGGTTGTCGTCTCGAGCCATGACCTGGCGGACATCGAGGCCCTGGCCGATTACGTGGTGGTCCTGAACCACGGGAAGCTGATCACCGAAGGACCTCTGGAGGAGATGCTCTCCGGTGGCGCCACCCGGGTTGTCACCGACGGAACGGCTGCTGCGGTGGCCGCCCTCTCAGCAGCGGGCATCGGCGTCAGGCAGGACGGCAGTGGGCTGATGGTCGAGGAGAACGACGGAAGCCGGGTGGTCAGGGTGCTGGCCGAAGCCGGCATCTATCCCAAGGAGGTAAGGCCGGCTCGGTCCACGCTGGAGTCCGTGTTCCTCGGCATGACTGGCGAGGTGGATCGGTGAGCCTCCTTCATGCCGAATATCTGAAGCTGAGCCGTCGGCGGCTCTACTACATGATGGTGATCATCCTGGCAGCCCTGGTCGGGTTGCTTGCCTTTTTCCTATTGATCTTCGCTCGGATCGCACCCGAGCTGGCCGAGGGAGTGCCGATCCTGCAGAAGCCCGTGGCCTACGTCTTCGGCGCCCAACAGGTGGCAGGGCAGACCTGGTTTCCCCTGATCCTGGCGGTGGTCATGTTGGGGAGCGAATTCGGGAGCACGGTGTGGGCCACGGCCTTGACCAGGGATCCGCGTCGGGTCAGCCAGATATCGGCCCGCTTCGTGGTGCTGGCGGTCGCTTCGCTGCTGGCGATTGGCGCCGGCATCGCCGGGTGGTCGATCGTGACCGCGATCGCGGTGCCGGGAGAGGGCGGCCCCGGGGTCGAGGAGTGGCTTGGCCTGGTGTGGAAAGTCGGGCTGATCGAGCTGGCGTGGACCGCGATTGGCCTGGGAGCGGTGGCCCTGATGCGATCGGTCGGGCCTGCGATCGGCGCCGCCCTCGCCCTCTACTTCATCGACCCGATCCTCGGTCTCTGGGGCCCGTGGGAGAACGTGTCCCTCTCGGCGGCCACGAACGCCTTGTTCCAGATCGACATCGGAGGTGGGTTCGGTGCGTTCGTTCCCGGGACTGGTCTATCCCTGCCCCACGCGGTGGCCATCATGCTGGGCTGGACCGCTCTCGGCCTGTTTCTCACCTGGTGGGGTCTTCACCGCCGCGACGCCTGAGCTCCAAACCGTCGACGCATCTCCTTGTGCCAGCACCCGTGATGCCAGTGCCGACGTAGGTCGGGTTCGTGGTCGGGCACGACCACCAGATGGAAGGTGCCGGGTGGGATGATCGTCGAGCAGCCTGGGCAGATGTACTCCTTGCGGGCGGCGTAGGGCTGCACCGGGGAGACGGTCACCCCGAGAAGATCGCCCACGCCAGGACCGCGAATATCGCCGCGAACGCCACCACCACCGCGACGATGTCGGCGGTGCTCTTTTCGTGATCGCGAAACGGGTTGAACCCCATGCCTGGAACGGTAACCACGCCCCGCAGTGTCTACCGTCATCGTGGTGAGCTGGTTGCACGCCGACGATCGCGGGCTGGTGCGCTGGCTCACGATCGACCGTCCCGATCGTAAGAACGCCATTCCGTTCGACGGCTGGCCAGAGCTGCGGACCGCGTTCGACGATTTCGAGGCCTCGGGACAGCGTGTGCTCGTCGTCACCGGCGCCGGCGGGGAGTTCTGTGCCGGCGCCGACCTGGACCCATCGAGGGTGGATCGGCTCCAGTCCGTCGAGGATCGTCACTCACGGATGAAGGAAGTGGCCGCCGCCGCCATGGCCCTCCACCGGTTGACCAAGCCCGCCATCGCAGCCGTCGATGGGGTTGCAGTCGGGGCGGGCCTGAACCTCGCCCTGGGATGTGACGTTGTGGTCGCCACCGAGCGGGCCCGATTCTCCGAGATCTTCGTGAGGAGAGGGCTCACAGTGGACTTCGGTGGGTCCTGGCTGTTGCCACGGATCGTCGGCATGCAACGGGCCAAGGACCTGGCGTTGTCCGGGAGGATCGTGGAGGCCGAGGAGGCGCAGCGGATCGGGCTGGTCACCGAGGTCGTCCCGGTCGATGCCCTCGAACATCGGGTCAGCGAGATCGCCGATGGCTTCCTGGCCGGGGCGCCCGTGGCCCAGATGTTCGCCAAGCAGACCTTGAACGCCAGCTTCCAGATCGGGCTCGCCGATGCCCTGTCCTGGGAGGGCGAGGCTCAGTCTGTAGCCCTGGGCACCGAAGATGCAGCCGAGGGCTTGCTCGCCTTTCTCGAGAAGCGGGACCCGGAATGGAAGGGGAGATAGGGCCTCGATTCCTCCGCCCCGGATGGATGCAAGACGGAGGCATGGTCTGCGCTGCATCGGCGCGACCTCAAGTCAACGCTATGCAGCGCGGTTGACAGCGTCCGGCCCGTCCCTGGTCTGCGCTGCATTACGCGCAACTGAGAACAACGCTGTGCAGCGCTCACGCGGTCACTGACGGTCGGGTGCAACGGCAACCGCCCCGGCCTCCGCCCCTAAGTCTCCCCGATGTCCTCGTTCCACAGATCAGGCCGAGCTTCGATGAACCCGGTCATCATTTCGACGCATCGTTGATCGTCGACCACGACCACGTCCACCCCATTGGTCCGGAGCAGGTCCTCGGCGCCGAGAAAGGTCCGGTTCTCACCGATCACCACCTTCGGGATGCCGTAGAGCAGGATCGCCCCGCTGCACATATGACAGGGCGAGAGAGTGGTGTAGATCACCGACCGCCGGTACTCGGAAGCGACGAGACGACCGGCATTCTCCAGGGCATCCATCTCACCGTGGAGGATGGGGCTTCCCTTCTGCACCCGCCGGTTGTGACCCCGGCCCACGATCCGGTCGTCGAGCACCAGCACCGACCCGATCGGGATCCCGCCTTCGGCCAGACCGAGCCCGGCCTCGTCGATGGCGGCGTCGAGAAACGGGTCGGGCACGTGCAGATGCTACGTGCCCGACCCGACTCGCTCAGCCTTCCGTATCGGCTGACGAACTCGTCGGTGTATTGCTCGAAGAGTGCAATCGACTCCGGGTTGAGGTGCGCACTCGCCTCCTGACGTTGTACATCATCGCGATGTCATCCGGATGGTTCTCCTCGACCCAGTTGCGGAAGGTGATCCACGGATCCTCGACAACCCCGCGAGTCGCCCACAGCAGTTGCCGCGTCGACAGACTGGACTTGTCCGTCGTCGACCAGGATCGCGATAGATCACTGTGCCCTGGCACGAATCCGACGAGCGCCCGGGTCCAGTCGTTCTCGAAGGAGAACGGGCAATCGACCAGGGTTCCGTCCGGGTCAGTCTGATGCCTCTTCGCACCCTTGGTTCGTCATGTCCACAGCCGGTTGCTCGGTCGAGGTCGAGAGCCGAGAGGAAGGTCGCTCAGTGGAGAGAGAGCCGCCTATGACGGCTGCCGGTCGCAGCGAGGAGCTCCGCAACGCCTGCCCCATCATGATCGGCGACGGCGACTCATGAACGCGGTCGCCGATTCGATGCGGGCGATGTCGCATCTGCAGCCCGCGTTCCCTGTATGACCAGGATTCCCAGGCCTATGACCGCGATCACAGCGCCACGGCCGGCACCGAGCGCAACTCGTGGCCGCCGTCGGCGTTCCTCCTTATCGTGCTCTCGATCGTCTTCGACTTCGGTCACTGTCCCTGCTCCTCTCGGATCGGTCCTCGAGGTGCCCTGGATCCAGCCGGCTCGACCGGGTCGAGCAGGTCCAAGGACGGCACCGGGTTCGCGTTCGGCGAACATGGCATACGACCTGGTCTTCGGTGATCACGAGCCACCTCCTTTCCGAGCAGCGGGGGGTTGGCGATCTCCAGTCAGCTTGCTGGTATTCGTCGGCCAGGTTCTTACGGGCGCGATAGGCGCGCTGACTTGACCGCGGTGGCTTCGATGCCCAGCACCACAGCCACGTCGGCATGTGAGCAGCTCCTCCCAGAGGGTGAGGCGGAGAATCTCCTGGTCGATCTGACTTCAGGTGCTCCGAGGCTGCGAGCACTACCCGATGCTCCTCGCTCCTGCACCAAGAGCACGTCCGGCGCCGAGTGCCTCCACATCCGCCAGGCCGCGAAGCTTCTCGACCAGACGCCGACTCCGAGCCCGGTGCCGCCACTGATGGGACAGGACCTTGTAGGCGACTCCGTAGAGCCAGGGCAGTGTTGCCTCCCCGGTCTGGGACCTCGTCGATACGTCGCCAGGCGACGAGAAATGTGTCCGCCACGGCATCCGCCACCTGGGAACCCGACGTTCGCCGAGCGCAGTAAGCCTGGATCGGCTTGCCGAACCGACGGTAGATGTCGACGAATCGCGCTTCGTCGTCGGTCATTGCCGTCCGATGTCCGTGTGCCGGTCTTCATCACCGATCCTTGTGCCCGGTACGCCCGTCCGGTAACAGGATCTTTTCAGGTGACCGAACGACATCGAAGCGGGCACTGAAGAGATCAGAGCAACCGGGGGGTTGCCAGGCGAGCACCACGTTCCCGGGACGTGGAGCCCGCCCCGATGGCGAAACCTACTGAGCGGGGAGTGGCTGACCGGCGGCGAAGGCGTTGAACACCTCGGTGGCCGCCGGCTCGGATCGCACCAGGTAAGAGACGCCGCCCTCTTCTGCGCCGACGACGGGGAGGGTCATTGATTCGGTGACACCGGCAGAGCGCATCCCCCATCCGGTCCTCGCCAGATCGAAGACGGTCAGGCCGGAGTCGGCGGTGAGATGAGAGCCAACCGCGGTCACGACGAGAGGACTGCGGACCAGACCTGAAGGTGACGACGAAGCAGCCATGATCTTGGTCAGGACCTCGCGCTGCCGGGCGGCACGAGCGACATCGCCACCTCCCTGAGCTACCCATTCCCCATCTATCTGTTCCTCGTAACTGCGCGAACGGGCATACGCCAGAGCGGTGGCGCCATCGACCGTTTGGACGCCGGCTCCGATGTCCAATCCTGACTTGGCGTCCCGCGCCGGGTAGGGGATGTCGAGCTCGATGCCGCCGAGTGCGTCGACGATCCCGGCAAATCCGCCGAACTCCACTTCGAGATAGTGATTGGGCCGAACCCCGGTGGCGTTGGCGACTGTGTCCACGAGGAGATCGGGGCCACCGAAGGCGTAGGCCGCGTTGATCTTGTTCACTCCCTCGCCAGGTATCTCGACCCTGAGGTCGCGGGGTATCGACAAAAGCTGCGTCCGCCCATCCACCACCTGGGCCAGGATGATGACGTCGGCGCGGGCGCCGGCGAAGTCACCGAAGCTCCCTTCCAGGTCGTCGGGGAGGTTCTCCCGGCTGTCGCTGCCCACGATGAGATAAACCCCGTCCCCGGCTGCGAGCGAGGGCATCGGCCCGGCGTCTTCCATCTGAAAGTCGGCCAGGAAGGTCAGTGCGACCAAGGTGGCGGCGGCCAGCACCAGTAAGACCAGGATCCGGATGGTCCACCGCTGCCCTGAGCTGTAGCGACGACGACGAGTTTTCGGCGGCGCACCGCGGGCAGGCGTCTTGATAGTCGGGTTGTGAGTCATGACGATCGCACGAACGTGCCGGGAAGACGGTAAACCTGACCTAACAGTTAGTCGCGCACCTTTGGCACGCACCCCTTCCAACGACCTCGGGCCTCTCGTACGTTCGAGCCATGTACGCGGCAGCCATTTCGGTGGCCCTCGTCGGGGGAGAGGCGCGACCTGTCCGCGTCGAGGCCCATGTCGGACGTCAGAGCGAGGCCTTCAAGCTCTCCGGTCTCCCCGACGCCGCCGTTCGAGAGGCAAAAGACCGGGTTCGGGCGGCGGTTGCCTCGGCCGGGATCCGTTTTCCCAACAGGACGGTCACGGTGAACCTCGCACCTGCCGACCTCCCCAAGGGAGGGACGGACTACGACCTCCCGATCGCCCTGGGCATCCTCGCAGCCAGCAAGGAGATCCCGCCGCTTCGCGACGCCGTGGTAGTCGGCGAGCTCGCGCTCGACGGCGCGGTCAGACCGGGATCCCACGCCTTCGGTGCCGGGGTGCTGAGCGCCAGGCAGAACGTGCCGTGTCTCGTCGCCGCGGCCGTTGTCGGTGAGGCGGCATCCATCCCAGGGGCCTCGGCGTATGGCGTGGCCAGCCTGGCGGAGGCGGTCGATCTTCTACGGCAGGGTCTGGGAAGCGTCGAGCCGGCGCGACCCGGTGCCCCCATGGTCGGGGAGCAGCCACCAGACCTCGCTGATATCAGGGGCCAGCCGATGGCGAGACGGGCACTCGAGGTGGCGGCAGCAGGCGGCCACCATCTGCTCATGCATGGCCCACCGGGGTCGGGCAAGACCATGCTGGCCCGGAGGATCATCGGCATCCTCCCACCACTCGAGATCGCAGAGGCTGTGGAGACGGCGATGCTCTGGGCCGCGGCGGGCCGGCGCCGGGGCCTGGTGGTCACTCCACCCTTTCGTAGCTCCTCATCACACCGCCTCCAAGGCGGCCCTCGTCGGCGGTGGCAGCGGTAACCCGGTCCCCGGTGAGGTCTCCCTCGCCCACGGGGAGTTCTCTTTCTGGACGAGCTGGCCGAATTTCCACGCAGTCATCTCGACACGCTCCGCCAGCCGCTGGAGGAAGGCGTCGTGTCCGTCGCCCGCCGGGGCTCCTCCCTCGATTTCCCGGCCTCGTTTCAGCTCCTGGCAGCGACCAACCCGTGTCCCTGCGGGTATTTCGGCGACGGCCGCCGGCCGTGCGACTGTCGTCCGGCCATCCTGGGGCGGTATCGGTCCCGGATCTCCGGCCCACTGATCGACCGGTTCGACCTGATCGTGCGCGTGGGCCGGGTCGAGGCAACCGAATACTCAGGCCCGAAAGGCGAGTCGAGTGCCTCTGTCGCCCACCGGGTCGAGCAGGCGCGTGCCGCTCAGTTGCAACGGGGGCAGATCAACCGCTATCTCGAGACCGGGGATGGGCAGGAATCGAAGGCAGCACGCCATCTGGTGGCCATGGCTGTCGGAAACGCGGTGCTCACCGCCCGTGGCGGTGACCGGGTCCGTCGTGTTGCCCGCACCATTGCCGACCTCGAAGGAGCAAACCAGGTCGAGGAGCACCATATGGCCGAGGCCATCGGCCTCCGCGGCGAGTGGCGGGATGAATGACCTGCGGGTGATCGCCCCGAACGGTGCGGATTACCCCGTAGGCCTGCACGATCTGGAGGATCCTCCGCCCCTCTATGTCCTCGGCGTGACCACCACTGCCCCAGCCGTGGCCGTCGTGGGCACGAGGAAGTGCACGCGGTATGGCCTCAATCTGGCCGAGGCCTTCGGCCACGCCCTTTCCCGGGCCGGATGGACAACGGTGAGCGGTCTGGCCAGGGGAATCGACGCCGCGGCCCATCGCGGGACCCTCCGGGGCCAGGGCAGCGCCGTAGCGGTCCTGGGGTCGGGTGTCGATGTCGTCTACCCGGTCGAGAACACCGATCTCTATCGGTCGATCCTGTCTGAGCGGCGGGGCGATCATGTCCGAGTACCCGCCGGGGACCAGGCCCGACCGCTGGCGCTTCCCGGCACGGAACCGGATCATCGCCGCTATCTCCTCGGCAGTCGTGGTGGTCGAGGCCGGGGTGAAGGGCGGGGCACTGATCACGGCGCGCCTGGCCGCCGAAATGGGGCGTCCGGTCCTCGTGGTCCCCGGTGATGTCGACCGATCCGCCTCGGTCGGGTGCAACCGTCTCATCCGCGACGGTGCTCACCCGGTCCTCGGAGTCGACGACCTCCTGGCCGAGCTCGAGCTGATCCTCGGCAGGCCGCCCAACCAAACGCCAACTCCAGCGGGCGTCATCCCGGCGACGGGTTATGTCATCGATGATCTCCCCTCGATCTGGGATTGCAGTCCCGCCGAGGCCCTGGCCCGTCTCGCCAGAATGGAGATCGCGGGGGAGGCGCGCCGGGTGGGCGATGTGGTGCTCCCGGGCGCGGGTTGACCGGTCCGGGCGTCGCTCCGCCAATAGCATCTCGTCTGTGAAGATCCCTCCGATGCCGGATTGGGCAGTCGGGCCCGTCGACGGATACCTCGATCGCATGCGCGATCAGAGAGAGCTCTCACCACACACCCTCGAGGCCTACCGGCGCGACCTGGCCCAGTTCTTCGCCTATTGCGGGGACGAAGGGGTGGACTCGATTGGTGCAGTGCGTCGGCAGCATGCCCGCCGGTATCTCGGCTCCCTTTCCGCTCAGGGTTACTCGAAGAGGTCGATGACACGCAAGGCTTCTGCCGTTCGCTCTTTCTACAACGACGCAGGCCGCCGCAACTCGGCGACGGTCAACCCATTCGAGGGGGTTTCCCGACCCCGGCTCGATAGGCCGCTGCCCCATGCCATACCCAGTCGCACCCTGGTGCATGCCATCGAGACCATCGATCCCACGACTCCCGAAGGGCTTCGGGACCGTGCGCTGATCGACACCCTGTATTCGACCGGTCTCCGGGTCTCCGAGCTCGCATCCCTTTCGATCGACGACGTGGGTGGTGACATGGTGACCGTGGTCGGCAAAGGGAGGAAAACCCGTCGTGTCCCGATTGGCAGGCCCGCCCAGGAATCAGTGCGCCGGTATCTCGGTCAGGGGAGGCCGAGGCTGGCGGGGGCAGCCGCCGGGAACTCGCTGTGGGTCGGGTTGCGGGGGGGACCGCTGGGGACGCGTGGCATCCGAACGGTGGTCAGAAAGCGAGTCGCCACCTTCCCCCACGCCCTCAGGCATAGCTTCGCCACTCATCTTCTCGAAGGCGGGGCAGATCTTCGCTCGGTGCAGGATCTGCTCGGTCACACCGACCTGGCCACGACCCAGATCTACACTGCCGTCACCCGTCAGCACCTGAGAGGCACATATGACCGAAGCCACCCGAGGGCCTGAGACCGGACAGGTCGACGCCCTGTGGGAGCGCTTCAAGGCATCGGCTGACGCCGACGCCCGTGAGCGATTGATCCTCCATTACTCGCCGCTGGTCAAGTACGTGGCGGGTCGGATCGGCGCCGGGCTTCCGCGCTCGGTCGACCAGAACGATCTCGCCAGCTACGGGCTCTTCGGCTTGATCGACGCCATCGACAAGTTCGAGCTCGAGCGGGGCTTCAAATTCGAGACGTATGCCATCAACCGCATCAGGGGAGCCATTCTCGACGAGCTCCGCGCCCTCGACTGGGTGCCACGCTCGGTGCGCTCCAGGGCCCGCCAGATCGAGACCGCCGTGACCGAGCTGGAGCACACACTGCAACGGGCCCCAACCGACCAGGAGCTGGCCGACAGTCTCGAGATGGATGTTGGCGATTTGCAGGGCGCCCTGGCCGAGATCGGGCGCTCGGGCATCGCCGCACTCGACGAGTTCGTCGGGTCCGACTCGTCGACCTCGGTTGGCGACATGCTTGCCGACCCCACCGGCGTGTCGCCAGAGACCGCTTTTCAGGCCGAGGAGACACGTCATGGGCTGGTCGACGCCATCAACCGCCTTCCACAGCGGGAACGGCTCGTGGTCACCCTGTACTACTACGAGGGCATGACACTGGCCGAGATCGGTGATGTGCTCGGCGTCACCGAGTCACGGGTCTGTCAGATCCACGCCAAGACGATGATGTCGCTTCGCAATCGCCTCGGCGAGCCCTCTTGGGGTTAGCCCTCACGCTCTAGGTTTTACGTTCCACCCCGTCTGCCCTTACCATCTGCCCCATCACGCACGTCTGCTGACCCTCACTGGTCGGGCGCGTCCCGAAAGAGGGTCATCCGTGGAAACGGATAGGCACTCGCCGGCAGGCGGAGGAACAACCAGAAAGGAGCAGCTTTGGCTGTCTCGATGAAGCAACTCTTGGAGGCGGGTGTCCATTTCGGGCATCAGACCCGCCGTTGGAACCCAAAGATGCGCCCCTATATCTATGGGGAGCGCAACGGAATCCACATCATCGACCTCAGGCAGACGGTGGAGCAGACCGCCGCTGCCGCCGACTACGTCAAGAACCTCACCTCCGATGGGGGCGTCGTCCTATTCGTCGGCACCAAGAAGCAGGCCCAGGCCGCTGTGGCCGAGCACGCCACCCGATCCGGCATGCCGTACGTCAACTACCGCTGGCTCGGCGGCATGCTCACCAACTTCCAGACCATCCAGAAGCGCATCTTCTACATGCGCGAGCTGCGTCGTCTCGAGGCAAGCGGCGAGATCAACGCCCTCCCCAAGAAGGAACGCCTGAAGCTGCGGCGTGAGCTGGCCAAGCTGGAGCAGAACCTGGGTGGGGTGGTCGATCTGCAGAAGACCCCTGATGCCGTGTTCATCGTCGACGTCAACACAGAGGCGACAGCTGTCACCGAGGCTGCCCGTCTCGGCATGCCCGTGATCGCCCTCGTCGACTCGAACAGTGATCCCGACCGGGTGGACTATGTCATCGCCGGTAACGACGACGCCATCCGCGCCGCCGACCTCATCGCAGGCGCCATCGCCGACGCTGCCATCGAAGGTCGGAGGATGGCGGGCGCCAAGGCGTCCAAGGGTGACAGCCCCGATGACGAGGCTGCAGACTTCGAGCCCACCATCGACGAGTCGATTCCGGACTTCGAGCAAGAGCCTGCTCCCGCCGCTGTGGCCACCGAGGCAGTAGCGGAGCCCGAGACGGCAACGGTCGAGAATGGCTGAGTTCACCGCCAAGGACATCCAGAAGCTGAGGCAGGACGCCGGCGTCGGGATGATGGATGCCAAGTCGGCACTCGCCGACGCTGGAGGAGACCTGGAGAAGGCGTTCGAGCTGCTTCGGGAGCGGGGCCAGGCGAAGATGGCCAAGCGAGCCGACCGGGAGGCCAACGAGGGAACCATCGGCAGCTACATCCACATCCAGAACGACCGTCCGGTGATGGGAGTCCTGGTGGAGCTGGCCTGTGAGACCGATTTCGTCGCCAAGAGCGATGAGTTCCGCCAGACGGCAAACGACATCGCCATGCACATAAGTTGGGGACGGCCCACCTGGGTCACCCGTGATGAGGTCGACCAGGACGCGCTGGCCAAGGAGCGCGAGCTCATCTCACGTCAGGCGGTGGCCGAGGGCAAGCCGGAGAATGTCGTCGAGCGGATCGTTGACGGGAAGATCGAGTCATGGTTCGCCGAGAACGTCCTCTACGACCAGAAATTCGTCAACGCCGAGAAGTTCGACGGCACTGTCGGCGACATGGTGGGCAACCTCGCGTCCAAGATGGGTGAGAACATCTCGGTGCGCAGGGTTTCTCGTATCGCCGTCGGCGAGTAGGAGGCGAATTGTCCAATCCCCCGGTTAGAAGGGTCATCCTCAAGCTGTCCGGCGAGGCTTTTGCCGACCCCGGGATTGGATACGGCATCGATCCCCTGACAGTCGTCAGAGTCGCCGAGGAGATCGCCGAAGGGCACTCCGACGACATCCAGATCGCCGTCGTCGTGGGCGGAGGCAACATCTTTCGAGGAGTCAGCCAGGCAGCGAAGGGCATGGACCCGGCATCGGCCGACTACATGGGGATGCTGGCCACCGTCATCAATGCCCTCGCCCTTCGCGACGCACTGGAGAAGGCGGGCGTGCCCACCCGGGTCCAGAGCGCCATCACCATGCAGGAGCTGGCAGAGCCCTACATCCGTCTCCGCGCTATCCGCCATCTGGAGAAGGGCCGTGTCGTGATCTTCGCAGCAGGGACCGGCAACCCCTTCTTCACCACCGACACCACCGCTGCCCTACGAGCGGTCGAGCTCGGAGCCGATGCCCTCCTCAAGGCGAGCAAGGTGGATGGCATCTACGACGCCGACCCGGCCACGCATCCCGACGCGAAGCGCCTCGATGAGCTCTCCTACATGGACTTCATCTCAGACGAGCTCAGAGTCATGGATACCACCGCCGTTACGATGAGCAAGGAGCACGGTGTGCCGATAGTCGTGTTCGACATGACGACACCTGGCAACATCGTCAAGGCGGTGAACGGCGAGAAGATCGGCACCGTGATCCACTGACGAGGAGTGAACAGTGATCAGCGACCTCCTGACCGAGGCCGAGCACAAGATGGACCAGGCCACCGACCACGTGGCTTCGGAGTTCTCAACCGTCCGCACCGGGCGGGCCAATCCCCAGCTTCTCCAGCGGATAACCGTGGAGTACTACGGGTCGCCGACACCTCTTCAGCAACTCGCATCCATCTCTGTGCCAGAGCCCCGCATGCTGGTCGTCCAACCCTTCGACAAGTCGACCGTCGGTGACATCGAGCGGGCGCTGCAGACCTCCGAGCTCAGCCTCAACCCCACCAACGACGGCAATGTGATCCGGATCTCCTTCCCGCCGCTGACCGAGGAGCGGCGCAAAGACCTGATCAAGGTGGTGAGGAACATGGCTGAGGAGGGACGTGTGGCCGTGCGAAACATCCGCCGTCATTCCAAGGCCGACATGGAAGCGATGCACGGGGAGATCTCCGACGACGACATTCGCCGCGGCGAGGACGAGTTGCAGAAGCTGACCGACCGGTACGTCGAGCAGATCGACCGGCTCCTCGGCCACAAAGAAGAAGAGCTTCTCGAGGTCTGATTTGAGCGAGCGAACCCCCGAAGACGAGAAGGAGCCGAGCCGCCTCTGGGACGAGGGCGAGGAGGACGCCGAGGTGTTCACTCTTCCCCCTCTCCTCGAGGAAGACGATGCGGGGGAGGACGACTCGGCCGATGACGCGGATCCGGGGCAGGCCGCCGACGGTGACCCGGCCTCCGAGCCGGGGGCCAAGGGCGATTACGAGGGGATGAGCTTCCCTCAGGATCTCGATGACTACCAGGCCAACCAATACACCGGCTCGACCACTCAGGAGTATCAGGGTTTGGCCGAGGAGGTGAGCCGGGCGGCCGAAGAGGAATGGGAGCAGCAGGCCGTCGCCGCCACGGTTCCCGGGGTCGACAGCGGTCTGGTCGGGTTCGAGGACGTCACCGGTTCCCGGGCCGATACCGAAGAGGACTTCGAGGCCACCGAGCAGGCCGCCAGCAGCGATCTGGCCATGCGGGTGGGCTCTGCGGTCGTCATCTTCGGGTTGTTCCTCGGCAGCCTCCTCCTCGGCGGCTGGTGGTTCGCAGCCTTCGTGATCCTGGCCATGGTCGTGTCCACCGGTGAGTTCTACGCCACGGTCAGATCGGAGGAGACCCGCCCACTTGCCCTGTTCGGCCTGCTGGGCGTGGTCTTCATGGGAGTAGGCGCCCAGCTGACCGGTGCCGCTGCCATCGCCGGCTGGGCCGCCGCGTTCGCCGTGGTCACCATCCTCTTCCTCACGCTGTCGCCCCGACGCCAGCCCTTGGAGGACGCCTCGGTCACGATCGGCGGCATGGTGTGGGTCGGCCTCCTCTCCTTCGCCATCCTCATCGCTCACGGTCCCCACCCGGTCGCCTACATCCTCTTCGTAGTGCTCCTGGTCGCTGCCAACGACACCGGTGCCTATTTCGTTGGTCGATCCCTCGGCCGTCGGAAGCTGTCGCCTGTGATCTCGCCTCACAAGACCGTCGAGGGCCTGATCGGGGGCTTTGTCGCCGGGCTGGTCGTGGCTTCGATCCTCGCCACCTTCCCCGCCTGGGAGACCATCGGCATCGCCAAGGCCCTGGTTGCAGGTGGCGTTGTGGGCCTATTCGCGCCGCTGGGCGACGCCGTCGAGTCGATGGTCAAGCGCTCCCTCGATGTCAAAGACATGGGATCGGTGCTCCCCGGCCACGGCGGCATGCTCGACCGGATCGACGGCTTCCTCTTCGTGGCCCCGGCCATCTACTTCCTATTCCGCGGGTTCGGTTTGCTGTGACCCGCCCGGTGGTCGTTCTGGGGGCGACCGGGTCCATCGGGTCCCAGACAATCGAGGTGGCCATCTCCCTCGGGTTGGAGATCGCCGCCCTGGCCGCAAGAACGCCTTCGCCGAAGCTCGCGGAGCTGGCGACGGCCCATCCCGACGCTCGAGTTCTGGTGGCGGGTGGGTCCTCCGAGGAGCGCGAGGACTTCACGCGCCTGGTGGGACGGTCCGTCGACTTCGGTGCCGATGCCGTCATCGATTCAGCACGCATCCCGGGCACTGTCGTTGTCAATGGCATCGTCGGAGCGGCCGGGCTGAGGGCGACGATGGCCGGTCTGGAGAGCGGGAATCGGGTCGCTCTGGCCAACAAGGAGAGTCTGGTGGCCGGCGGGCCGGTGGTGAAGCGAGCGCTGGCCGAGCACGGCGGCGAGCTGATCCCCGTCGATAGCGAGCACTCGGCCCTGCTTCAGTGCCTCGCCGGCGAGGAGGCGGAATCGGTGGCCCGTCTGATCCTGACCGCCTCCGGTGGCCCGTTCCGGGGGCGATCCACCGACTCGCTGGCAGGAGTGACACCAGAAGAGGCACTGGCCCACCCGACCTGGGACATGGGGCCCCGCATAACGATCGACTCCGCCACCCTCTTCAACAAGGGGCTGGAGGTGATCGAGGCCCATCATCTGTTCGACGTGGAGTACGACCGGATAGCCGTCCTGATCCACCCCCAGTCCATCCTCCATTCGGCGGTCGAGTTCGTCGACGGGTCGTGGAAGGGCCACCTGGGCCAAGCCGACATGCGGATCCCGATCCAGTACGCGCTGACCTCTCCTGATCGGGCACCTTCGCTGGCCCGCCCGTTCGACCTGGCCGGGATGGACCTGACTTTCGAAGCTCCCGACCCCGTCTCGTTCCCTGCCCTCGATCTGGCTTTCGAGGCAGGGCGTGAAGGTGGATCATCCCCCGCCGTGCTCAACGCGGCCGACGAGGTCGCGGTAGCGGCCTTCCTCGATGGCCGCCTGGGCTTTCTCGGGATCGCCGAGGTGGTCTCGGCCACCCTCGAGGCATCGGATTGGCGGGTGCTCGAGACGGTGGACGATGTGATCACCGCCGACCGGGAAGGCCGGGAGATTGCAGCCTCTTTCATCGCAGGAGCCTGCTGACTAACGGCGATTCGCGGGTAGCGTGTCCGCATGCTCGGAGGCTTTGCTGCGGCCGCAGCCATCATTCTCTTTGTCACCGCCCACGAGGCAGGCCATTTCTTCGCGGCCAAGGCGACCGGGATGAAGGTGACCGAATTCTTCTTCGGGTTCGGGCCCCGGATCTTCTCCTGGCGGCGTGGCGAGACCGAGTACGGCCTCAAGGCGATTCCACTCGGGGGATATGTCCGCATCATCGGCATGAATCCCCTCGAGGAGATCTCCCCGGCGGACCTCGGCCGCACCTACCGGGAGAAGAAGTTCTGGGAGAAGAGTGTGGTCGTCCTCGCCGGGGTCGCCATGAACTTCCTCATCGCCTTCCTTCTCTTCTACGGGATCGTGCTCGCCAACGGCGTCTCTGAGCCCCAGCCGGTGGTCAGAGAGGTCGTCGAGGAGGCGGAAGTCGGAGACGAAACCGTGCCGACACCGGCAATGGTGGCCGGCCTCGAACAAGGCGACGTCATCTTGTCCATCGGCGAGCACAGGATCGACGAATGGTCCGATGTGCCCGCGGCGTTGACCGCGGTTGGCGCCGGCCCGACAGTCGTCGCAATCAACCGTGACGGGCAACTCGTCAACATCGACGTGGTCTTGATCGACGCCGATAGCGTCGACGGCGGAGCAGGCTTCCTGGGAGTCGCCCCGGTCATCGCAACGCACAACCCGGGGATAATCGGCGGCGTCGGTGTAGCCGGGACCCAGGTGTGGGAGGGGATCGGGTTCACCTTCCAGGCGATCGGTGACATGATCAAGCCCTCCAGCCTGGCCCAATACCTCGGAGTTCTCGCCGGCGACACCGATGTCGACGAGGAAATCCGGCCCGTGAGCCCAATCGGCATCGTGAACATCGGTACCCAGACAGAATCGGCCGCCGCCTTTCTCGGGATCCTCGCCTTCGTCAACGTGATCCTGGCCACCATCAACCTGCTCCCGCTCTACCCGCTCGACGGCGGGCATTTCGCCGTCGCCGCCTACGAGAAGGTCAGTGGCCGCGAGGCCAATGTCCGGAAGCTGGCGCCAGTGGCAGCCGCGGTGATCGGGCTGTTCGCTTTCCTCGGGTTCGTGGCGATTGTCCTCGACATCGTCAACCCGATAAGTCTCTGATCGACATGATCACCCGCCACAAGACCCGGCAACTCCATGTCGGAAACGTCGCCGTGGGGGGCGACGCCCCTATCTCGGTTCAGTCCATGACCACCACCAAGACCGCCGACGTGGACGGCACCCTGGCACAGGTGTATGCGCTGGCGGGGGCGGGCGCCGACATCGTCCGCATCACCTGCAATGAGGTGGAGGCGGCCCAGGGTCTGGCCGAGATCGTCCCCAGATCCCCGGTCCCGATCATCGCCGACATCCATTACCAGTACCGGCTAGCCCTGGCCGCACTCGAGGCGGGCGTCCAGGGCCTCCGGCTCAACCCCGGCAACATCCGCAAGGAAGACCAGATCAAGGCTGTTGCCCGCGAGGCCAAGGATCGCGGAGTGCCGATCCGTGTCGGGGTCAATGCCGGCTCGTTGGACAAGGACCTCCTGGAGAAGTACGGAAGCCCGGTACCCCAGGCCTTGGTCGACTCCGCCCTCCTCGAGATCCGATATCTCCAGGATGTCGACTTCGAGGACATCAAGATCTCGGTCAAACACTCCAACGTTCCGTCGATGATCGAGTCCTACCGGCTCTTGTCGGAGACCGTCGATTACCCGCTTCACCTCGGGGTGACAGAGGCAGGACCACCTCCGGCCGGACTGATCAAATCGGTTGCCGGGATCGCCACCCTGCTCAACGAGGGCATCGGCGACACCATTCGCTTCTCCCTCACCGCCGACCCGGTCGAGGAGGCCAAGGCCGGGCGCCAGCTTCTGGAGAACCTCGGTCTCCGCGAGCGGAAGGGCCTCGACCTCATCGCCTGTCCCTCGTGCGGGCGGGCGGAGGTCGATGTGATCGACGTGGCGACGAGAGCACAAGCCGCCCTGGAGGCGGAGAACCTCCCGATCCAGGTCGCCGTCATGGGCTGTGTCGTCAACGGGCCGGGTGAGGCGCGGGAGGCTGACATCGGCATCGCCGCCGGACGGGGGAGAGGCCATTTGTTCATAAAAGGCCAGGTGGTGAGGGTCGTGCCCGAGTCCGAGATGGTCGAGGCGCTTCTCGACGAGGCCCGGAAGCTGGTCGAGGAAGGCGTGGAGAGCAGACTTGCCCACGCCGAGGCGAACGCCGCCGAGCTGGCCGCCGCAACCCGCGAGGAGCTGATCCAGATCCAGGGTGACGCCAATCGGTCCCAGGACCGCAGGGCCAAGGTCGCCGAGGTCGCCCAGTCCGATTATTGCGTAATTGGGACCGAGAGGTGTCATATACTGGGTCGCATGCTCCCAATTTGCAGTGATGCGCTGGTCTGACGCCTTCATCCCGACTCTCCGCGACGCACCCGCGGACGCCGAGGCCGTCAGCCATGTCCTCCTGGTGCGAGGCGGCTTCATCCGACAGCTGGCGGCGGGCTCCTACACGATCCTCCCGCTCGGCCAACGGGTCCGGCTCAAGGTGGCCAACATCATCCGCGAGGAGATGAACGCCATCGGCGGGCAGGAGATGATGCCGCCGACACTTCATCCGGCGGAGATTTGGCGGAAGTCCGGCCGCTACGAATTGATGGGGGAGAACCTGTTCAAGCTGGTGGATCGCAAGGACGCGGATCTCGTCCTGGGAATGACCGAGGAGGAGATCTTCGCCATCACCGCCATGGAGCTCTCCTCGTATCGCGACCTGCCCCAGATCTGGTATCAGATGCACACCAAGTTTCGGGACGAGGCGCGCCCGAAGTCAGGCTTGCTCCGGGTCCGCGAATTCACCATGAAGGACGCCTACACGCTCGACATCGATCGTGCCGGGCTCGACGCCGGCTTCGAGAAGCATCGTGGGGCCTACCAGCGCATCTTCGCTCGCATGGGTCTCGACGCCGTCGGTGTCGAGGCCTCCTCGGGGGCGATGGGTGGCACGGAATCGGTCGAGTTCATGGTGCGCAGCGATGCGGGAGAAGACTGGATCGTCACCTGTTCCAATTGCGACTACCGGGCCAATGTGGAGAGGGCGATCTCGGCCGTGGCAGACGTGGACGATGGTGTTTCGGGTGCCCTCGATCGCTTCCCGACGCCCGGGCTGCGGACGATCAAGGCTCTCGCCGAGGCTCATCCCGATGTGGCGGCGCCCGACCGTCAGATCAAGACCCTGGTCTATGTCCTCGACGGCGAGCAGGTGCTCGTGCTGCTGCGGGGTGACCATGACCTCCAGGAGCAGAAGCTGCTCGATGCGACGGCCTCCGTCGAAGCCCGCGCCGCCACTCCCGAAGAGATCAAGCCACTCCTGGGGGCGGACCCGGGAAGTCTGGGCGCGGTGGGGGTCACCGGCCCGAGGATCATCGCCGATGAGGCGCTCCGGGGCCGGTTCAACCTGGTGACCGGGGCAAACGAGGACGACTGGCATCACTCCGGCGTCGATATCAGCCGTGACATCGAGGTGAGCCAATGGGCCGACGTCAGAGAGGTGCACTCCGGGGAGCCGTGCTCGGTGTGCGGCGGCGAGCTCGAGCTCTGGAAGGGGATCGAGGTCGGTCACATCTTCAAGCTCGGGACGAAGTACTCCGAGACTTTCGGCGTGTACGTCCAGGACGAGAAGGGTGACAGCCACCCAATCATCATGGGCTCTTACGGCATCGGTGTGGAAAGGGGCATGGCGGCGGTGGTCGAGACCTTCCACGACGAGAAGGGGATCATCTGGCCCGTCTCGGTGGCGCCATACGAGGTGGTGATCACCGTGGTCAGGGCCGATGATCAACCCACACTCGACACCGCCGAGAAGCTCTACACGGAACTGGGCGCAGCCGGAGTCGAGGTGCTCCTGGACGACCGTGAGGAGCGGCCGGGGGTCAAGTTCGCCGATGCCGAGTTGATCGGCATCCCATACCGGCTGACCGTCGGGCCTCGCGGTGTGGAGCAGGGCATCGTCGAGATGACCACCCGTCGAGACCTGAGTATGGAAGAAGTGGCGATCACCGACGTCGTTGGAAAGCTGGCCGACCTGGTGACGTCCGCGCGCAATCGCTGAGTCCGCTCCCCGCACCCCCGCCCAGACAGGGGACGGGTTCGCCTATAATGCGAATGGACAACAGGACGCTTTGAACCAGGTGGGCGCCTTTGGCACCCGCCTGTATTTTTGCGTCTCTAGTGGACAAGACGGCGCCAGGAGCAGGCATTTTGACGACGGTTTCCGACATTTGGACGGTGGTGGAGCCCTATCTCGCCGCCGAACGGCTCGAGCTCGACGATGTCGAGTTGCTCGGCCGCGGGCCGGGCACACTCCTGCGTGTCGTGGTCGACGGCGAGGACGTCAACATCGATCGTCTCGCCGATGTCTCGCGCGGCCTGTCACGGCTGCTCGACAACGAGACCGAGCTGGCCGAGGCCTACCGGCTCGAAGTGACCTCGCCAGGTCTTGAGAGAGTTCTCCGTCGCCCGTCCCATTACACCAAGTCGGTCGGTCGTGAGGTCGTGGTCAAGGTCGCCGACGGCGATCAGAAGGCCACCATCAGAGGGGTCCTGGCCGATGCCGGTGACTCGGCGTTCACCCTGGAGACCGATGAAGAGCGCCGGGTAGTCGATTACGAAGATGTGCTCACCGCCAAGACGGTGTTCAGGTGGGAAAAGGCGCCCAAGCCGGGCCACTGAAGGAGAATCATGAAGCTCGACACGATGATGGAGGCAATCGAGGTACTCGCCCGGGAACGGGGAGTGGCCATCGACACCATCCTCGACGCGTTCGCCAACGCCCTTGTCGCGGCATACAAGCGAAGCCCGGGAGCGGCGGAGGAGGCCCGGGTCACCATCGACCCGGATTCCGGCGAAGTCATCGTGTACGCCCAGGAATTGGATGAGGACGGCAACGTCGTGAAGGAGTGGGAAGACACACCCGAAGGCGAGGCTTTCGGCCGCATCGCCGCGCAGTCCTTCAAACAGGTGATGCAACACAAGCTGCGCGAGGCGAAGCGCGAGCACGTGTTCGAGATGTACGAAGGTCGTGAGGGCGACCTCGTGACCGGGTTGGTCCAGCAGGTCGATTACCGGTCCGTGATCCTCGATCTCGGCGACGCCGAGGCGATCCTCCCCGGCTCCGAGCGGATCCCGTTCGAGCGTCTGGAGCGTGGCAACCGGGTCAAGGCGCTGATCCTCGAGGTGCGCAACGAGGCCAAGGGGGCCCAAATCGTGGTTTCACGCAGCCACCCCGACCTGGTGCGACGTCTGCTCGAGCTCGAGGTGCCGGAGCTCACCGATGGCACTGTCGAGATCGTCAACATCGCCCGTGAGCCAGGCCACCGCACCAAGATCGCCGTTATCTCCCACGATCCCAATGTCGACCCCAAGGGGGCCTGTGTGGGGGCCAGGGGATCCCGTGTCCGCCAGGTCGTAAACGAGCTGCGTGGCGAGAAGGTGGACGTGGTCCAGTGGCGTGACGACATCGGCCAGTTCATCGCCGAGGCGTTAGGCCCGGCCAAGGTCAAGGAAGTCCATATCGACGAGGAGACCAAGACCGCCGACGTGGTCGTGTCCGAGCATCAGCTCTCCCTGGCCATCGGCAAGGAGGGTCAGAATGCCCGGCTCGCGGCCCGGCTCTCCGGCTACAAGGTCGACATCCGATCCGACATGGAAGGTGTCGTGGTCGAGGAGGCCGCTCCGGTCGAGGAGGCCGCTCCGGTCGAGGAAGCGGTGGCCCCGGATGAAGCTGCAGCCGACGAGGCGCAGGTCGAGGAGGCAGTCGACGCCGACGTACCTGTATCCGACGATGAGGATGCTGTGGCTGCTGCCGACGACACGGATGACGAGAGCGAATAGGGGTTTCTGGACGTGAGGGTTTACGAGCTGGCCAAGGACCTGGGGATCGACTCGAAAGAGTTGCTCGCCCAGGCCCACGACCTGGGGATCGAAGTCAAGACCGCCTCATCCGGGCTCGATGACGAGTCGGCGGAACTTCTGCGTCTCGCTGTCGCCGGCGATGAGCCGGAGGTGGCAGAGGCAGAGCCAGAGCCAGAATCAGAAGCCGAAGAGGAGGTCGCTCCCGAACCGGCCCCGGAGCCCGAAGTCGAGCTCGACATCGTCTCGGTGCCGTCCGGCGCATCTGTCACCGAGTTCGCCGACGCTCTCGGGGTTCCCGCCAAGGAGGTGGTTGCCCAGCTCATGACCCGTGGCCAGGCGGTGGGAGCCGGACAGACGATGCCCCCGGAGTTGATCGAGGACGTGGCCGAGTCGTTCGGGTTCATCGTCGACATCGAAGCGCCACCACCTCCCCCGGCGGTCGCCGAGCGTCCGGTGTTCGAAGACGCAGAATCGGAGCTCGCCCCTCGCCCGCCCGTTGTGACCGTGATGGGACATGTGGACCACGGGAAGACCACACTTCTCGACTCGATCCGCAAGACCAGCGTGGTCGACGGCGAGCAGGGAGGGATCACCCAGCACATCGGCGCCTACCGGGTCGATGTCAACGGCCATCCCATCACATTCATCGACACGCCGGGCCACGAGGCTTTCACCTCCCTGCGAGCACGTGGAGCGAACATCACCGACATCGTGATCCTGGTGGTAGCTGCGAACGACGGCGTCATGCCTCAGACGATCGAAGCCATCTCCCACGCCAAGGCGGCGCAGGTGAAGATGATCGTGGCCGTCAACAAGGTCGATCTTCCCGGAGCCGACCCGCTTCGGGTGCGGACCGAGCTGACCGAGCACGACGTCCTCACCGAAGAGCTCGGTGGTGACGTCCCCAGCCTGGAGGTCTCCGCGATCAACGGTGGCGGCGTCGACGAGTTGCTCGAGGTGGTGGACCTCATCGCCCAGCTCGAGGAGTACAAGGCGAACCCGAACACCGAGGCGTCCGGTGTCGTGGTCGAGTCCCAGCTCGAGCGGGGCAAGGGTGCTGTTGCCTCCGTCATCATCCAGCGGGGCACGCTGAGGACTGGCGATGCGTTCGTTGCAGGGGCAGTCTCCGGTCGTGCCCGCGCCCTGATGGACGAGAACGGCAATCAGGTCAAAGAAGCAGGTCCGTCGACTCCGGTCCAGATCATGGGTTGGGACGAGGTCCCGACGGCCGGCGACTTCTTCACCGTCGTCGAGAGCGACCGGGAGGCGCGCCGCATCGCCGCCGAGCGCGAGGAGCAGCTCAGGTCGGTCAGCCAGGCCATGCCGTCGGCCCGCGATCGACTCCAGACACTGCTGGACCAGCTGCGCACCGAGGACGCAACTTTGAACGTCATCATCAAGGCCGATGCGCACGGGTCACTCGAGGCCCTGCGGGAGTCGATCTCCAAGATCGGACGAGAAGGCGGCAAGATCCAGGTGCTGCACGGTGCAGTCGGCGGGATCAACGAGAACGATGTGACCCTCGCCGAAGTGACGGATTCGGTGATTGTCGGCTTCAACGTCCGCCCCGAGCCGAAGGCCCGCAAGGCAGCCGAGGAAGCCGGGGTCGAGATCCGGACCTACGGGATCATCTACGAGCTGCTCGATGAGGTCGAGCAGCTGCTCGTTGGTCAGCTCGCTCCCGAGGAACACGAACAGGTCTTGGGCACCGCCGAGGTCAGGGCCGTGTTCAAGGTCCCCCGGATCGGTTCCGTGGCCGGGTGCTATGTGATCGAAGGTGTGGTCCAGCGCGGGGCTCGTGCCCGGCTCATCCGCGACGGGGTGGTCATCCACGACGGTGTCATCTCATCGCTGAAGCGGTTCAAGGACGACGTGCGAGAGGTGGCCTCCGGGTTCGAGTGCGGAATCGGGCTGGAGAACTACAACGACATCAAAGAAGGCGACAACATCGAGGCGTACCTGATTCGTGAGGTGGCCCGAACTTGATAAACGCCGCCTGATGCGGGCCGCGGCCCTGAGGGTCGAGCTACATCTGCCCGCCTCCCAGTCGCTCAAAGAGAAGAGGGCCGTGCTCAGGCCGGTCATCGAGGGTCTTCGGCGCCTCGGCTCCTACAGCGTCGCCGAGGTCGGCCACCACGACAAGTGGCAGCGCGCCGCTATCGGAGTCGCCATCGCCGCCCCGGACGGCGAGAGCCTCGCCATGCAGGTGTCGAAGTTGCGCCGCTACCTTGATGGGCAACTGGAGGTCGAAGTCCTCGACGTGCGCATGAGCGAGTTGGAGGAGCCCGAATGAGAGATGCCAGCCCCCGAATGCTGAAGGTCAACTCAACCCTCCGCGAAGTCCTCGCAGAAGAAATCGAGCGTATGAGCGATTCCCGCCTCGAGATGGTGTCCATCACAGGTGTCGAGACCAGCCCCAACCTTCGTCATGCCGTGGTCTACATCGACCTTCTCGGCGCCGATCCCGCCGACGCCCTCACTGCCCTCGATCACGCTTCACACCGTCTCCAGTCGGTCGTCGCCCGACAGGTCCGGATGAAGTACACGCCGGTCCTGGAGTTCGCAGTCGACCCGGGCGTGAGCGGTGGCGAGAGAATCGATGCCATCCTGCGTTCCCTGCAAGAAGAGGAATGAGACCCGGATGATCGAACGACAGCTCATCGAAAAGGCAGCCGCGACGATTGCCGCCAGTGAGGAGTTGGCGCTGGCATGTCATGTCGGCCCCGACGGAGATGCCCTCGGCTCGATGCTCGGTTTCGGGACCGCGGCCCGCGCCGCCGGGAAGACAGTGGTGGCAGGATTCGGGTCGCCATTCGTCGTCCCCGCCAATCTGTCATTCCTCCCCACAGACCTGCTGGTCGACCCGGGCGGTTTCCCCAAGACTCCTGAGACCATGGTCGTCTTCGATGCCGGGTCACCCGACCGCCTCGCCGAGTTGGGCGGTCCGGCGGGGAATGCAGGGACCCTGGTGGTGGTAGACCACCATGTCACCAACGACGGATTTGGCGACATCCCTCTGGTCGACCCGGACGCCGCGGCGACCGGGGTGATCGTGGTCGATCTGCTCGACGCCCTGGGCTGGCCGATCACTGCCGAAATCGCGACCTGTCTCCTCACCGCGGTGGTCACCGACACCGGCCGCTTCCAGTACGCCAACACGACCCCTTCCACCCTGGAGATCGCCGCCCGACTGGTCGCGGCCGGGGCGCGGCCCGAGCAGATCAGCCAGAAGGTGTACGAGGAGGCGCCGTTCGGGTATCTGAAGGCCGCGGGCGCCGCACTGGCCCGGGCCGTTCTCGACCCCGATCAGGGGATGGTCTCCACAATCATCACCCACCAGGACCTCGAGGAAGCGGCTGTGGACTGGGGCGACATCGACAATCTGATCAACACCCTGAGACTGGCCGAGGAGGCCGACGTGGCGGTGCTGGCAAAAGTCAACCCAGACAGTCATGTGAAGGTCAGCCTGCGCTCCCGGGGTGCCACCGATGTAGGTGCGCTCGCCGCCGAGCTGGGTGGTGGCGGGCATCGCCTTGCCTCCGGGTTCACCTACGAGGGAGATCCGGAGATCGCAATCGACGAGGTGCGGAAAAGGCTCGAGGCCCACAGATGACCCGGGGGTTTCTCGTGGTCGACAAGCCCGGGGGGATGACGTCCAACGACGTCGTCAGCCGCGTCAAGCGCGCCACGGGTATCAAGAAGGTGGGTCATGCCGGCACCCTCGATCCGCTCGCTACCGGCGTCGTTGTGGTCGCGGTAGGCCCGGTGACCAGACTCATCCGCTTCATCCAGGAACAACCCAAGGAGTACCTGGCGACCGCCCAGTTCGGTGTTTCGACCGACACCCTGGATTCGGATGGAGCAGTTCTCAACCGCGAGCCGATGGAGTTCTCCGAAGAGGAACTGGAAGCCGTGGCCAGCCGTTTCGTCGGCACGGTGCTCCAGGTGCCCCCGATGGTCTCCGCCCTCAAGCACCAAGGCCGTCGTCTCTACGAGTTGGCCCGCCAGGGAGTCGTGGTCGAACGGGAGGCAAGGCCGGTGGAGATCCACGAGCTGGAGATCGGGGCCGTGGGCGCCGGCCCGTATCCGGAAGTGGAGTTCCGGGTCGTGTGCGGCAAGGGGACCTACGTGCGCTCCTTGGCCGACGACCTGGCTGCGGCGCTGGGCGGGTCAGCCCATCTCACGGCTCTCCGCCGAACCCGTACCGGCTCCCTCGACGTGGAGACACATGGCGTCGAGATCGACGATCTGGGTGAATGGGAGTCTCATTTCCTCACGCCCGCGGTGGCTCTCGGCGATCTTCCCGCAGTCACCGTGAGCGAGGAGACGGCCCGCGGGGTGTGTCACGGCATGCAATTCGTCGGGGGGGAGATGGTTGCCGCCCCTGACCACTCGGTGATCCGCGTCCTCGACCAGGAAGGCGACCTGATTGCCGTGTACCGACGAGATGGAGACCAGGCGAGACCCGAGGTGGTGCTCGCCTCGTGAAGGTCCTTCGAGGCCCGTTGGAGCGCTGGGAGGCGCAGGCTCCGCCGAACGCGGTCACGGTCGGTGTGTTCGACGGCGTTCACATCGGGCACCGGGTGATCCTCGACCGGCTGGTGGCCAACCCTCATCCTTCGACCGTGCTCACCTTCGACCCGCATCCAGCCGAAGTGCTCTCACCTGGAACCAATCCGCGTCTGATCACCGACATCGACGAGCGAATCGCATTGCTCGCCGGTCTCGGCGTCGACACCGTCGGAGTGCTCGACCTGTCAGAGATCCGTCATCTCGAGCCGGAGGAGTTCGTCTCCCAGGTCCTGGTGGACAAGCTCGAAGTCAGCTACCTCGTCGTCGGGGCGGACTTCCAGTTCGGCCGCGATCGAGCCGGTGACTGCGACTTCCTGATCGCGGCGGGAACCCGTCATGGGTTCGAGGTCGAGGTGGTGGGCCTGGTCGAATCCAACGGCGTCATCTCGTCGACCCGGATCCGCCGGCTGATCGAGGACGGTGACGTCTCGGACGCGGCCGACCTCCTCGGCACTCTCTACCGCCTCTCCAATGTCGTCACCCCGGGTGACCACAGGGGGAAGGACCTCGGGTTTCCCACGGCCAACCTGAAACCGCCGGACCGAAAGCTGATCCCGGGGAACGGGATCTATGCGGCCTGGGCCCGAATCGGCCGGGAGACCCTGCCCGCAGCGGTGAACGTCGGGGTCAGGCCCACTTTCGGGGGAACCGAGCTGCTCATCGAGGCGCACATCATCGATTTCGACAGGGAGATCTACGGATCGGTCCTTACTCTCGACTTCGTGGAAAGACTTCGCCCCGAGCTCCAGTTCGAGAACGCCGATGCCCTCGTCGCGGCGATCAGGGACGATGTGGCTCAGGTGCGGCGCCTGCTGAAGACAGCTCCGGTTCCATCCTGAGACGGGTGGTGGGTCTGTGACGGACTCGGTTGGCCGCCGGCCCATCGACGCCGGAAGACCGGTCGTGGTCAAGGCCGGCTCTTCGAGCTTGGTGCGGCCGACCGGTGAGCTCGATCCCGAGGGCCTGGAGCAGGCCGTCGACCACGTCGCCGGGACGTGGGATGGAGGTCATCCGACCCTCCTCGTCTCTTCCGGGGCGGTCGCCGCCGGCATCCCGGCTCTTGGCCTCGGGGTGCGCCCCAGGGATGTGCCCGGTCTCCAGGCTGCCGCGGCGGTGGGCCAGGGGCTCCTCATGGAGCGATACGCCGCGATGTTCAAGAGCCGGGGGATGGTGGTTGGCCAGGTGCTGCTGACCAAGGACGTGCTCGCCAACCGGTCCCAATACCTCAACGCGCGTAACACCCTGGAGCGGATGCTCTCCCTGGGAGTCGTCCCGATCATCAACGAGAACGACACCGTTGTGGTGGATGAGTTCCGGCTCGGCGGCAACGACGAGTTGGCGGCGATCGTGTCGCACCTGGTCTCTGCCGGGATCCTGGTGATCCTGACCGACTTTGGTGGCATCTACTCGGGAGACCCGCGGACGATGGACGACGTCGAGCTGCTCTCGGCGGTCCACTCCGGCGACACCGCACTCGACCACATCGCCGGTGGGGCGCCGGGACCTTTCGGCTCGGGTGGTCCCGCTACCAAGGTGATGGCGGCGAGGATGGCCGCCTGGTCGGGTATCCCCACCGTCATCGCAGATGCCAGGGAGCAAGGGGTCGTCGCCCGTGCCGTGTCCGGTGAGGCGGTGGGGACATGGGTAACGCCCCACGAGTCGAGGCTCCCGGCCCGCAAGCTCTGGATCGCCTTCGGTCTGCCCGCCGTCGGACGCCTCTCGGTAGACCCCGGCGCGGCATCGGCCCTGCTCGACGGGGGGCGATCGCTTCTCGCCGTCGGGATAACAGGGGTAGATGGCGATTTCGACGCCGGGGCCGCCGTCGAGGTGGCCGGGGTCGACGACGCCGTCATCGGAAAGGGATTGGTGGCGATGACGGCCGAGGAGGTCCGCTCGTCGATCGGCCGTCACAGCTCGGAGGTAGGCGGCGTGGTGGTCCACCGCGACGACCTCGTCGTTCTCGCCACAGTGCCATCCGCAGATAACCTGGGCCAATGATCGAGGAGATCGGCCGCCGAGCCCGGGAGGCGTCACACGTCCTGCGTCAGTCGACCGGCGAGTCACGCCGGCAGGCCCTGATCGGCATGGCCGCCGGCGTAGAAGCATGCTGCAGCGGCAGTACTCGAGGCCAATCGGGCCGACATGGCGCAGGCGGAAGACGAGGGGGTCACCGGCGCTCTCATCGACCGGCTCCGCCTCGACGAGGGGCGGGTGGCCGCAATGGCCGCCGGTCTTCGCAGCGTGGCCTCATTGCCCGACCCGGTCGGCCGCGAGACCGGGGGCTGGTCGTTGTACAACGGGGTGCGGCTGCATCGCGTCCGCGTCCCACTCGGCGTCGTCGCCGTGATATACGAGGCCCGTCCCAACGTGACCGCCGATGCCGCCGGCCTCTGCATCCGGTCCGGCAACGCCGTCATCCTGCGTGGCTCGTCCTACGCCCTCCGCTCCAACATGGCAATTTCGGGGGCCATACGTGCCTCGCTCACCGCTGCCGGACTCCCTGCCGACGGGGTCCAGCTCCTCGAGGACACCAGCCGCGATGGAGCCAAGGCATTGATGCAGGCGACCGAATGGGTGGATCTGCTCGTACCGAGGGGTGGGCCAGGGCTCATCGCTGCCGTCCAGGCAGATGCCACTGTGCCCACCGTCATAGACGGTGCGGGGAACTGCCATGTCTATGTCGATGCCGCAGCCGATCTGGAGAAGGCGCTGGGCATCGTGGTAAACGCAAAGGTCCAGCGGCCCGGGGTGTGCAACGCCGCCGAGACGCTCTTGGTCCACGAGGCCGTGGCCGAGAAGTTCCTCGGTGAGGCAGCCCGCGCCCTGATGGCGGAGAACGTCGAACTCCGGGGCGACGACCGAGCGCGCGAGTTGGTGCCGGAGATGGGGGAGGCGACCGAGGAGGACTGGGCTACCGAGTACCTCGACCTGATCATGGCGGTCCGTGTCGTGCCCGGCATCGATGCCGCCATCGAGCATGTCCGTCGGTACGGGACCGGTCACACCGAGGCCATCGTCACCGACGACCGTGTCGCGGCCGACCGCTTCGTCGCCGCCATCGACACCGCGGTGGTGGCGGTGAACGCCTCGACCCGTTTCACCGACGGCGAGGAATTCGGGTTCGGAGCCGAGATCGGCAACTCGACGCAGAAGCTCCATGTCAGGGGCCCAATGGGTCTCGAGTCCCTTACGTCCGAGCGGTACGTGCTCTACGGTGATGGGCAGGTGCGGTGAATGGGGAACAAGCTGGGAGGCGGCGTGGTTGTGGTTACCGAAGGGTGGGCTGTTAGAGTTTCTGCTGTCCCCCCGGAACAGTCCAGGTTTCACGCGTAATGAAGACAACCACCGAAATCGTCGCCGAGTACGGCACCCACGAGAGCGATACCGGCTCACCAGAAGTCCAGGTCGCCTTGCTCAGCGAGCGAATCAACCATTTGACCGAGCATCTCCGTGAGCACAAGCACGACCATCACAGTCGGCGTGGGCTCCTCATGATGGTCGGTAAGCGGCGTCGTCTCCTCGACTACCTCCGCAGGGAGGATGTGGAGCGATACAGGGCCCTGATAGCCAAGTTGGGGCTGCGTCGCTGACACTGCTTTCCTGAGGAACGGTTAGCGTTCCTCATGAGATGGCCCGGGCCGGACGGCCGGGGCCGACATACACACTGAGCCTTGCCGGTTGTCAGTGGCGATGTCTCGGTTCACCCTGAGACATGACTACTGCCAACGGGTGCGGCTCCCATACACAAGGAGCACTTAGTGCCCGAAATCTCCGTAACGGGGACCATCGGTGGCAAAGAGTTCGTCCTGAGCACCGGCAAACTCGCCGGTCAGGCCGACGGAGCCGTGGTCGCCCGACTCGGCGGTACCGAGATGTTGGTAACCGCCACTGCAAACAGGAAGATTCGAGAGGGCGTCGATTTCTTCCCTCTCACCGTCGATTTCGAAGAGCGCATGTACTCGGTGGGCAAGATCCCCGGGTCGTTCTTCCGTCGTGAGGGCCGTCCCTCCGAGCAAGCGATTCTGACCTGCCGACTGATCGACCGACCCGCTTCGGCCGTCTTTCTCCGACAACTATCGCAACGAGACACACGTAGTGATCACCTCGCTGGCGGTGGACCAGGAGAACCCCTTCGACATTGTCGCGCTGAACGGGGCGTCAGCGGCTTTGAGCGTGAGCCCGATCCCCTTCCAGGGGCCGATCGGCGGTGTTCGCCTCGGTCTGAACAAGGGGGAGTGGATCCCCTTCCCGACCCATGCCGATCTCGAAGAGTCGGTGTTCGAGTTGGTGGTAGCCGGTGGTCGCAACTCCCAGGGCGGGATCGACATCATCATGGTCGAGGCCGGCTCGACGCCCAACGGCCTGCGTCTGATCGCGGCGGGCGATGCCCCGTCGGATGAGGCCACCGTCGCCAGAGGTCTGGAAGAAGCCAAGACCTACATCGGTCAGTTGATCGATCTCCAGAGTGAGTTGGCCGCCCAGGTGGAGAAGAAGGAAGTCGAGTGGCCGCTCGCCATCGATTACACCGACGACATCTACCAGAGGGTGAGCTCGCTCGCAGAGCCCAAGCTCGCCTCGGTGGTCACTATCGCCGAGAAGCAAGAGCGCAACGCAGCACAGGACGAGGTCCTGAAATCGGTGATTGCCGAGCTGGGTCTTGCCGAGGACGACGATGAGGGCCGCACCCAGGCAGGTAGCGCCTTCAAATCGGTCCTCAAGGACCTGATGCGCAAGAGAGTGGTCGAGGATGGGATTCGCCTCGATGGGCGTGGCCCTACCGACATCCGGCCGATCAGCGCCGAGGTTGGCGTAGTGGCAAGGACTCACGGTTCCGGTCTCTTCCAAAGAGGCGAGACCCAGGTCCTCAACCTGACCACGCTCGGAATGATGAAAATGGAGCAGATGCTGGACACCCTCGCCCTCGAGGATTCCAAGCGCTACATGCACCACTACAACTTCCCACCTTTCTCCACGGGTGAGGCCGGGTTCATGCGTGGCCCGAAGCGTCGTGAGATAGGTCACGGGGCACTGGCCGAGAAGGCAGTCCTCCCGGTCATCCCCACCGAGGAAGAATTCCCCTACGCCCTCAGGCTCGTCTCCGAGGTCCTGTCATCGAACGGGTCCACCTCGATGGCGTCGGTGTGTGCATCGTCTCTGTCGCTGATGGACGCCGCAGTTCCGATCTTGGCGCCTGTTGGCGGTATCGCCATGGGACTCATTCACCGTGACGGGAAGTACGTGACGCTCACGGACATCCTGGGGGCCGAGGATGCCCTCGGTGACATGGACTTCAAGGTGGCTGGCACCAGGGACGTGATCACGGCCCTGCAGCTCGACACCAAGCTCGAAGGCCTTCCCTCCGAAGTGCTGACCGAGGCGCTCGATCAGGCCAAGGTCGCCCGCTTGTTCATTCTGGACAAGATGGCAGAAGCCATAGCCGAGCCTCGTTCCGAGATGAACGAGTTCGCTCCTCGCATCGAGTCGATCGAGATCCCCAAGGACAAGATCGGCGAGGTCATCGGTCCCAAGGGCGCCGTGATCCGTGAGCTCGAGGAAGTGACCGGAGCCGCCATCGAGATCGAAGAGACCGATGGCAAGGGCATCGTGAGGATCGCCTCAAATGACGGTTCGGCTCTTGCCGCTGCCAAGGAGAAGGTGATGCAGATCGCCTTCCCGCCGGAGGTGGAGTTGGGCACCGAGTACGACGGCAAGGTGGTGAACATCACCAAGTTCGGCGCATTCGTCAACATCCTCCCCGGACGTGACGGGTTGCTTCACATCTCCCGCCTCGACGGGTCGAAGCGGGTCGAGCGCGTCGAGGACTATCTGGTCGACGGCCAGGAGCTGAAGGTCAGGGTCCGCGAGATCGATCGAGGCAAAGTCAGCCTCGAGCTGGTCGAGGCCCTGGAGGGAGCGACGCTTCCCGAGCCCGAGGCTCCCCGTCAGGACGGCGGCGATCGTGGTGGACGCGATCGTGACCGTGGAGGACGGGGCCGTGACCGTGGCGGCGACCGGGGTGGACGCGATCGTGACCGTGGGAGTCGGGATCGTGATCCCAGCCCCAGCAGCGTCGAGACGCCCCAACCGGTGCCGGTCGAGTCGGGTGGAGAGCGGCGTCGAGCCGCCCAGAGCTTCGACGAGGTGTTCGAGGAGATCAGCGAGAGTTAGATCTCACTGATCCAAGATTGAAAGGGACGGGCATTGCCCGTCCCTTTTGCTTCTGGTTTGTCCGGCTGGACGCCATAGAATCATCCCACCAAGGTTGGCCAGGGGAGGCAGGAAATTGGCGGTTGAGACGCGCGGCACCGTGCAGATGCGCGGTGACTCTGGTCCTGGCGTCCGGGTAGAGGTGCTGGCCGATGGGCCGCACCTCAGTCTCATGCACCGGGATGAGCTGATCGGGGAGTGGGAGCTGGGTGCGATAGGTATCCAGTCGCTCCAAGATGGGTTCGCCATTCGGGCCGACGGTGAGGAGTTCGTGCTCAAGACCGACAACGACGCCGGCCTGGCGCGTGAGATCGGGATCGTTGCTGTTTCGCCGCGCATGGGTCGGAAGGTGGCCGCCTCTCAGAATCAGGATGTCCCGGAGAGGACTGATCCCGAGCCGGTGGTGATCAAGTCCAACCTCGGAGCGATTGCTTTCGCTCTTGGTGGGGTGATGGCCCTCGCCGGTGGTGTGCTTCTCCGCAGCGACCCGACGCTGACGGCGGCCGAGACCTCCGCCGCCCAGGGATTGGGGGCGGGTGGCAACTTCTGGTTCGCCTTCGTCCTCGGCGGCCTCCTCATGGTGGGCGCTGCCCTCGCCATCGCCCGAAGGGCGAAATGGTCCCGGATGGCGGCCATCATCGCCGTATCGGCTCTGGTGGTCGTGTTCGGGCTCGCCGCTCGCAGCGCCACACCCGATGCCGACCACTTGCTCGCGTATGGCTTCATCGCCGGGGGAGTCGTGGTCGGGATCGCAGTCGTCGCTGCGGGATCGTTCGGGGAGCCGGAGTAGCCGGAACCGACCGGTAGCTTCCGCCTCGTGCCGGAGCTTCCCGACATCGTGGTCTATCTGGAGGCACTGGAGCGACGCGTCCTCGGTGAGGTCGTGCGCGGAGTGCGGATCGCGTCTCCGTCGGTGTTACGCACATACGACCCTCCCTACGACGCCCCCGTGGGACTCGAAGTGAAGACGCTGCAGCGTGTCGGGAAGCGGATCGTCTTCGGCATGGAAGACGATCTCTATCTCGTCATCCATCTGATGGTGGCGGGACGTCTCCGCTGGGAGGCGCCGAGAAAGCCGGTCCCGAAGAAGGTCGGCCTGGCCGCAATCGACTTCGACCCGGGCACCTTGATCCTCACCGAGCAGGGCACCCACAAACGGGCCGGGATCTGGCTGAGCCGAGGGTTCGAAGGCGTGGCCGAGCTCGACCGGGGTGGGGTCGAACCGTTGGACGCCGATGCCGAAGAGTTCGGCACCGCCCTCAAGAGGGAAAACCGGACCTTGAAGCGGGCTTTGACGGATCCCCGAATCTTCTCGGGCATTGGCAACTCCTATTCGGATGAGATCCTCTGGCAGGCCCGGATGTCACCGGTGAAGCGGACCTCCCAACTGACAGAGGACGAGGTCGAGCAGCTACGGCAGGCTGTCGTGCAGTCGCTGACTGAATGGACCGACCGGCTCCGGGACGAAGTGGGTGAGGATTGGCCGGCCAAGGTGACGGCCTTTCGTGACGACATGGCGGTGCACGGCAAGTTCGGCCAGCCCTGTCCGCGCTGCGGGTCGAAGGTGCAGCGCATCGTCCACGCCTCCAACGAGTCCAACTATTGCGCCACCTGTCAGACCGGGGGCAAACTCCTCGCCGACCGCTCCCTGTCACGTCTCCTCAAGGACGACTGGCCCAAGACGATCGAGGAGTTGGAAGAGGGCTAGGGCACGCCACTCCTTCCGTCTTTACATCGAACATATGTTCGATAGGATGGAGGCTTGGATCTCGTAGAAACTTCCATCCCTCTCGTCGATCTCGCCGATCGTGAGGAGGGGTTTCTCCAACTGAGGCCGGGACATGTGACCGAATTGCTCGGCATTCCCGGCACCGGGCTCACCCGTCTCGGTCTGAGACTGCTGGCCGGTCCTTCGCAGACGGCTCCGGTGGTGGCTCTCGACACCCGGGGCTGGATCTCGCCTGAGGCCGCATGGGAGACCGGTGTCGTCCCGGAGAGCCTCGTCATCGTGCGCTGTGACGAGCCGGGGATCTGGCCCAAGGTCGCCGCCGCCCTGCTCGAGGGGGTGCGCGCCCTCTATGCCGAGGTACCGGCCGGGGCCAGGGAGCAGGACCTTCGCCGACTCGCCGCCCTGGCCCGGGCGAGAAAGGTGGCGGTAGCGATGCGGCCCATGGGCAGGGGACTGCCCAGCGGTGTTGCCCATCTCCGGCTCAGGGCCCTCGGAGTCACCTGGGAGGGGGCCGATCAGGGGCATGGCCGGTTGGGCAGGCGGCGTCTCATGCTCGAGGCGTCGGGAAAGGGCGCGTCCGGGATGACCCGGCGATTCGAGGTGGAGGATGAAGGTTCGGACGTTGTGCGTGTGGTTTCCGATGTGGTCGTTGGGGAGACCAGACGCGCCGTTGGATGACCCGGTCCTGGTCGTCGGCGATCGGGTCTCCGCGGCGACGAGTGAGGTGTTGGAGGCGGGGGTGAGCTTGGGCATGCCCCGACGCGAGGCCGAGGCGCTCGCCCCCTTCGCCACGGTCCTGACCCGTGACCTGGGGGAGGAGTCACGACGTTTCGAGCCGGTGGTCGAGTTGATCGAGGACCTGATCCCGAGAGTGGAGGTGGTGGCGCCCGGTCTGGTCTTCGTCCCGGTTGCCGGAGCCATCCGCTTCTACGGGGGTGAAGATGCTCTGGCCAAGCGACTTGCCGAGGAATTGGACAGGATGGTGGGTCGGGATCGTGGAGGGCAGGCGTTGATCGGGATCGCCGACGGGCCATTTGCCGCCCGTTGGGCCGCAGCCACCTCCGAGGTCGGTCGGCCACTGGTGGTGGCGGATTCCATCGATTTTCTCTCCCGGCTCGATTTGACCGCCCTCAGGGAGGGTCTCGATGCCGATGAGTTGATCGACACCTTCCGCTGGCTCGGAGTGGCCACGTTGGGAGACCTGGCCCGTCTTCCCCGAGACGCTCTGGCCACCCGATTCGGGAATCACGGTCTGCTCGCCCACCGTTTGGCCGCGGGGGAGGACCGTTTCGTCGACCCGAGGGAGATCCCACCCGACCTGGCGGTGGATGCGAGTTTCGAAGAGCCATTGGAGAGCCTCGACGCAGTGGCCTTTGCCTCCCGTGCCCTGGCGGAACGGCTGCTCCGAGGGTTGAGGGTGTCGGGGGTGGCGCCGCACCGGGTCTCGATCATGGCCGAAGATGCCGCCGGAGGGTCGAGGGAGCGGATCTGGCGATCGGCCGACCCCTTCACCGAGAAGGCGTTGTCCGATCGGGTGTGGTGGCAGCTGAGGGCATGGGTCGAGTCGGGGGGCATCCCCGGCGGGATCTCCCGTTTGCGAATCGCCCCGGCCGATCTGTCCGATGAGGGGAGACAGCTCGGGTTGCTCCAGGACGAGACCTCGCGGATCGAGGCGGAGCGGGCGTTAGCCCGGGCCCAGGCCCTGCTCGGTCCCGACGGGGTGCTTCAGGGACGGGCACAAGGGGGGCGGCTACCGAGGGAACGGGTGGCCTGGTCCCGTTGGGGGGAGCCGCCATCCGATCGGGAGCGGGACGAGTCGGCTCCCTGGCCGGGGGCCACCCCTTCGCCCAGTCCCGCACTGGTCCCGCCCCGTCCCGAGCCGTTGGAGGTGGAATGGGATGACGGCATGCCTTCCCGGGTCCGGTTGGGCACCCGATGGGAGCCGGTGCTCACCTGGAGCGGGCCGTGGCGGCTTGCCGGCCGCTGGTGGGTTGGGGAGGAGGACGCCGACAGGTACCAGTTGGTGACTTCGGTGGGAGCCTTCTTGTGCGTGGTGACCGGTGGCCAGACATTCCTGGCCGGGGTTTACGACTGATCGACCCTAAACCTCAAGAGGCCGCCGTGGTCTCGGTAGGAACGTCGCTCTCCGCAGGCGCGGTAGTCGCAGCAGGCTCCGGACTCGTGGTTCCGACTTCCTCCTCGGTTGTCTCCGTTGTCACCGTGGTGTCGTGCGTCTCGCCGTCGCCGCCCAGATAGATGACGGCGATGATCACCAGCACTATCACCGCGCCGAGGAGGATCCATAAACCCGGCGAGGTCGACTTGGGAGCCGGAGTCGGCTCGAGCGGCGGTGGCGTGTCCGGTGTCGTCATGCGATGACCTCCTCAGGGGAAGCGCTCAATCTACGCCGGGGTGGGTACGGTCTCGGGGCATTCCCTCATGAGCCCACTCGATATCTCAGAATCGATCGCCATCTCCATCGACGCCGAATTCGACGCCTGGTTGCGAGAGCACGGGAGCAGCAAACAAGTTGTCGTCGTCGCCATCTACAAGAAATCGTCCGGTCGGCAAACCGTGACCCTCGACGATCTCCAGGCCACGGCTATCTGTCACGGTTGGATAGACAATCTCGGCCAGCGCATCGACGACGAGCGCTGGGCCATCCGTTTCACCCCGCGGCGACCGGGTTCCAATTGGTCGGCCAAGAATCGCGGTGTGGTGCGCAGATTGCTGGAAGAGGGGCGGATGACTCCGGCGGGGCTGGCGGTTCTGCCCGACGACATCGAGGGGTAGCTTTCCCGATCCCCACCTCAGGAGGACACCGTGCCGGCCAAGAGCCCCAAGATGTACATCGACGGGAAGTGGGTCGATTCCTCGAGCGGTAAGACCTTCGAGGACCACAACCCGTTCACCGGCGACGTCTACGCCAACGTCCCGGCCGGGACCGCCGAGGACGCCAGAAGCGCTATCGATGCCGCCAAGGCCGCCTTCCCCGAATGGGCGGCCACACCTCCGGCGGCCAAACGTCAGATCTTCCTCAAGGCCGCCGACGTGATGGAGAGCCGTCAGGACGAGCTTGGTCCAGGCGATGATGGAGGAGGTCGGGGGGACCATCGGCATCTCGATGTTCCAGATGGGATTCGTCCCGGGGTTGTTCCGGATGGCGGCCGGCGCTGCCTACGACGTCAAGGGCGAGATCATCCCCGCCGACCATGCCAACTCCTTCTTCATGGCGATCCGGCAGCCCGCCGGAGTCGTGGCCTGCTTTGCCCCGTTCAATGTCCCCTACATCCTGGGGAGCCGGTCGTTCACCCTGCCCATCGCCTACGGGAACACCGCGGTTCTGAAGCCGTCAGAGGATGCGCCCCTGACCGGCGGGCTGCTCCTCGCCGAGATATTCGAGGAGGCGGGCTTGCCGCCCGGGGTTCTCAACGTCGTCACCAGCACGCGAGAAGGCGCCGAGGAGATCGGCGACGAGATGATCTCCAATCCGGATGTGAGACGGATCTCCTTCACCGGGTCGACCGAGGTGGGGAGGGTCATCGCCGAGAAGGCGGGCCGCAACCTCAAGCGAGCCGTGCTCGAGCTCGGTGGCAAGGACCCATTGATCATCCTCGGCGATGCCGATATCGACTACGCCATCGACGCCGCGGCGTGGGGAGCCTTCCTCCATCAGGGGGAGATCTGCATGTCCACCGAGCGGATCATCGTCGAGTAGAGCATCGCCAAGGAGTTCACGGAGAGGCTCAAGGAGAGAGCTGAGTCGATCCCAATGGGTGACCCGACCAACCCGGCCACGGCGATCGGCCCCCTGATCAACCAGCGTGCATTGGACAAGGTCCACGCCCAGGTCGAGGAAGCCGTTGCCGGTGGGGCCAACCTGGTGACCGGCGGGAAGTTCGACGATCTCGTCTATCACCCCACTGTCGTCACGGACGTCAAGCCAGACATGCGTCTCTTCCGCGAGCAGACCTTCGGTCCAGTGGCTCCGATCGTCGTTGTGAGTGATCGAGAGGAGGCGCTGGCCGTGGCCAACGACTCGGAGTACGGCCTGTCGGCCGGGATCCTGACCGGTGACTTCACCCAGGCTCTCGACATGGCTCTCCGGCTCGAGACCGGGATGGTCCACATCGGGGATCAGACCGTCAACGACGAGCCCCAGGCTCCCTTCGGCGGGGTGAAGGGGAGCGGCTACGGGCGATTCGGGGGGCAGGCCGCCCTGGACGAGTTCACCGAGCTTCGCTGGATCAACGTGCAGCGGGTTCCCCGCACCTTCCCCTGAGCTGAGCCGGGCCCGGTGCCCGGTACCGTGCCGACGGTGCTCGACAATCCTTCATTTCGTCAGGGGATCCGGGACTCGGTCCTCATAATCCTCGCTGTCGCCTTCTTCGGTGTGGCGTACGGCGTGTTGGCGCTGGGTGCCGGATTCTCACCCTGGTTGGCTGTCTTCTCTTCGGTGGTGATCGTCTCCGGTGCCGCCCAGTTCGCCATGATCGGCCTCCTGGCTGCAGGCCCGGCGCCGGTGCTGCTGGCGGCAACCGGACTCGGTTTGCGCCATCTCCCGATGTCGGCGGCTCTCGCCGGGTTGGTCGGCCCTCAGCCTCTCGGCACCAGGCTCCGATTGTCCTTCATCCTGGTCGACGAGACCTTCGGTCTGACAGTGCGTGCCGCCAACACGGGTGTCGAGGATGTCGTGGCATACAAGACAGCCGCCGATCTGATGCTGTACACGGGATTCGTAGGAGGAACCGTCATCGGGGTGTCGGTGGGGGCGGCGATCGATCCCGAAGCGGTCGGGATCGGTGTGCTCTTTCCGCTTCTCTTCCTAGGTCTGGCTGCACCGATGATCCATGGGCGGCGAGATTTGGTCGTGGCCGCGTCCGCCGTGCTGGCATCGGTCGTCGCCGCCCTGGTGTTGCCACCCGCCTGGCAGGTGACGGTCGCAGCAGTGGCAGCCTCGGCGGTGGGGATGGCCTTCGGTGAGTGACCTAGGTTTGGTCGTGGTGGTTGCTGTCATCACCTACGCGACCAGGTTGTCATTCATGCTCCGACCCCGGCTGGCTCCAGCAGGCCGGCTCGGACGCTTTCTCGATGTGTTCCCTCTGGCCCTGTTCGTGGCCATCGCCGCGACGGGTTTGGCTGCTCCGGGCGGATCACCGGCGGCGACTCCGGCCCTGGCCGCGGCTCTCGGCGGGATTCTCGGCGCCATCTTGTTCCGACGAAATCTCTGGGGTGTGCTCGGTCTGGGTGCGGTGTTCTTCTACTTGGCGAGGGCGATGGTTGGGTAAGGCGTACACAAACAAAGGAGCAGAGAATGGGCAAGGTCGTCTATGGAATGAACGTGTCACTCGACGGCTATATCGAGGATTCCAGTGGGAGCATCGAGTTCACAGGGCCGCCCGCAGACGACGTGCACCGGCACTGGAATGAACAGACCCAGGCGGCAGCCGGGTTTCTGTACGGGCGGCGTCTCTTCGAGGTGATGGACGAGCATTGGACGGCGGCCGCCATGCAGGACGACCTACCCGACGTCGAGGCAGAATTCGCACGTGCCTATGTCGACACGCCGCGTTTCGTGTTCTCCGACACGCTGGAGAGCGTCCGATCCGGTGTCGAGCTGGTTCGCAGCCGGGACGCGACGGCGGTAGTCCGCCGTCTGAAGGAGGAGACGGACGGCCCCCTTGGCCTGGGCGGGGCCGGTCTGGCGGCTTCGCTGCTCGACCTCATCGACGAGTTCCAGCTGGTTGTCCTGCCTGTAGTGGTCGGCTCGGGGAAACCGTTCTTCCCGGAGGGGAGGGAGTTGCACCTCGACCTGGTCGACCAGCAGGTGTTCGATTCGGGGGCGGTGTACCTCGCATACGTGAGGCGATAGTCACCGGTCGCGAGGTCGTTACCCTGCCGCCCCATGCGAATCGGAATCTTGACTGGCGGCGGCGACGTACCCGGGCTCAACGCCTGCATCAAGGCGGTGGTGAACCGGGCGGCAGAAGAGGGACATCAGGTGGTGGGCGTCCGCCGTGGTTGGGGCGGTCTGGCCCACTACAACCCCGATGACCCCAACTCGAGCGATGAATTGCTCATCCCGCTCGATCCCGGTGTGGTCCGAACCATCGATCGCACCGGTGGCACTTTCCTGCACACCTCGCGGACCAACCCGGGCAAGATGAGACCGGAGGAGGTTCCTGCGTTCCTCGGCGATAAGTCGGGCGAGGAGGGGAACGTCGACATCACCCCCCATGTGCTCCGGGTCCTCGAAGATCGGAAGATCGACGTCCTGATACCGATCGGTGGCGACGACACTCTGTCCTACGGGCTTCGTCTCCACGAGGAGGGGGTGCCGGTGGTCGCCATCCCCAAGACGATGGACAACGACGTCCACGGCACCGACTACTGCATCGGCTTCTCGACGGCGGTGACACGCGGCGTGCAGTTCATCCACAGCCTGCGCACCGCGGCCGGCTCTCACGAGCGGATAGCGGTGGTGGAACTCTTCGGCCGGTACAGCGGCGAGACTTCGCTCGTGACCGCCTATCTGTCCGGGGTGGACCGGGCGATCATCTCCGAGGTCCCTTTCGACATCGAGAAACTCGCTGGTCTGCTCCTGTCCGATCGAGCCTCGAATCCGTCGAACTACGCCATGATGACGATCTCCGAAGGCGCCCGGCTCCGGAGGGCGACATGATGCTGGCGGGGGAGGAGGACGCCTATGGTCACCGCAAGTTGGGTGGAATCGGCGCCCTCACCGGCGAGCTGCTCAAGGAGCGAACCGGCGAGCCGGTGCTCTACCAGCAGGTGGCGTATCTGATGCGGTCCGGGGCGCCCGACTCACTCGACCTCATGGTGGCTACCAACTATGCGGTGATGGCCGCAGATCTGGCGGTCGAGAACAGTCATGGCCGCATGGTGGCATTGCGGGGTGGGACCTACACCCACGTCCCCATTGGCGTCACCAAGGAAGGTGTAAAGCGGGTCGATGTCGACGAGCTGTACGACCTCGATACCTATCTGCCCAAGGTGCGCCACGTCCTGGGCAAGCCGATGTTCCTCTACTGACGGCGTGAGGCTCGTCTAGCGCGTCACACGGCTGGCCGATGCGGCAACAGCCTTCTTGTCCTTCTTTGCCTGGCGCTTTCCCTTCAAGTCCTTGGCCGCCACCTTCTTGGTGCTCTTGCCACCCTTGTCTTTGTTAGCCACTACGGGCCTCTCTGTTGGGCGAATCGAATCCGATTCGTGTCCAGTGTGTCACGTTTCGAGAGCCAGGCCGATGTTCCCCTATTAGCCGACGGCGCCGCCCATGGCCTCCACCCGGTCCGCGATGACCTCGCGGACCTGATCACGCAGATCGCCGGTGTCCGAAGTGGTCATGCCATCTGTCTCCACCGGCTTGTCGAGAACGACCTTGATCACCCCGCCCCTGACCACGGCGTACCCGGGGGCCAGGCCTCGTACGACCCATGAATCGACAGGGGGAGCACCGGCAGGCCCGAGCTGATCGCCATGGTGAAGGCGCCCTTCTTGAACGGCTTCATCACCCCGTTGCGGGGCCTGGTCCCCTCGGCGTAGATGATCAGGCTGCGGCCCTTCTCGATCAGCTCCCGCGACTGACGATTGACCTCGGAGTGCACCGCACCCCTGGCTTCTCGGTCGACCTCGATGATCCCCACCATCCGCATCCCTTGTGCCAGCACCGGGACCCGGAACAGCTCCTTTTTGGCGAGGAATCGGATCGGCAGGGGCACCGCGAGGAGGCACGCCATGATGTCGAGAGCCGACAGATGGTTGGCAACGACGACGTAGGACCGATTCGGGATCGATGTTCTCAGCCCCTTCGACCTCGAGCTTGGTGCCCGATGCGGCGAGCCAGACCCGGCTCCACACCCGAATGATCTTCTCGATCATTGGCGAGCTGTCGTTGATGACGATCACGACCGCGATGAGAGGCCACGGCCACGATGGTGGCGGTCACTCCAACGACCACGGTGATGATCGTCCTGGGCACGTCGATGAACAACCGCATGGAGGGAGAGTACCGATCGGTCTCTTACCCTGATCCATCATGGACAAGGCATCTCTTCGGGCTCGGATGCGAGAAGTAGGCCCCATCCCGACGCAGATGAGCCGGCAGATCGTCGCCGGGTTGTTCGCCTGGCTCTCTCCCAGTCTCCCCGGGACCATCTCGGCGTTCCTCCCGATGGTGGGTGAGGTGGACCTGCGCCCCCTGTTCGACAGGCTCCCGGGCTGGCGATGGGTGCTGCCACGGGTCGAGGACAATCGCTCGGTCACGTTCAGGGATCTCGCCGTTCCTCGTGAGACCCATCCCTTCGGGATGGAGCAGCCCACCGATGCGGGGCCGGTCATCCCCATCCATGAGATCGATGTCTTCCTCGTTCCCGGTCTCGCCTTCGACCTGAGCGGTGGCCGGCTAGGCAACGGGGCGGGGCACTACGACCGAATCCTCTCTTCGGCCCGTGGCGACACAGCCGCCGTCGGGATCGCACCTGCACCGCGGCTCGTGGATGTCGTCCCGGTCGAGCCGCACGACATCCGGGTCGGCTGGTTGGCGACCGAAGAAGGCGTGATCAGTTGTGCTCCCAATGGGTGAGCCGGTCGATCGAGAGGAAGATGGCGGGGCCGCTCGGCGGGGCATTGCGGTATTGCCGGTATTTCCCTTTGAGACGTGACCTGGCCTCCCACCAATTGCCCCCGTCCTTCTCGATGGTCACCTCGCCGTCGACGCGCACCCACCAGAGCTGATGCCAGTCCTCGTCGTAGTGGTCGACCAGCAACGAGGCGACAGGCAATGTCTCCACGTTCTGCAGCCGCTGCAGATGGTGCGTTGTCTTCGGCTTCTCGTCGACCATGTGAACGATGTTCAGACCGATCACGGTGAATGTGACGACGACCACGTGTGGCCGGCCGTCTGGTGTTATCGAGGCAAACCTGCCCACCCGCGCCGACGCGAGTCGTTGTAGCGCCTCGGCGTCATCCATGCTGTTCGAGCAAGGGCTCGACGGTGCGCCAAGTCGAGTCTGCCCACCGCCGGTGGCCCGCCGCGCTGACATGGAACTTGTCGGCCGACCAGAGGTCCCGGTCCGTGTACCAAATGGTCGGGTCGTCTTTTCTGTGCGGGACGACATGGGCGTCATAACGGGCCGCAACGCGGTGATGTGCCCGATCGAAGCGGGCCGAGCGTTGTGTCATCAAGTTGCGCAGAGGTGGCTTCAGTCTGGGGATGGTTCCGATGTCGCCGACCCCGCTGAGTACGACCGGTGCGCCGGTTTCGGCCAACGCGGCAACGAGCTCGTCCAGCCGTCTCTCGAACACGCGAATGCCGACTCCGTGGATGGTGTCGTTGGCGCCGACCGAGACCAAGAAGATGTCGGGCTGGAAGGCGATGGCCGGCTCCACCTGGTCGCGGAGCAGGTCGTCGGCGCGTGCCCCGCTCACCGCGTAGGAGCGGAGGGTGACATGGCGCTTTTCGGCTGCTCTCTGGCTGATGATGCTGACCCAGATCTCCTCCGGACCGGCCACACCCGGGGCGGTCACCGAGGAGTCGCCCAGCACGGCTATCCGCAATGGTGGATCGAGCGGGTCACCGAAAACTCCGGAAGGGTCGAATTCGGTCTGACGGGGAGCAGGTTGGAGCACCGCGTATAGAGCCTCGGCGCCGAGAATCACGGCGCCGGCGGTGACTCCACGTATCAGAAGACGGGGGACCATCCCTCAATTCTTACAGGGATCGAGGTTCAGGCGCTGCTGGCGTCCTGGATTCGCGCCTTGAGCCCGAAACGACCTTTGGTTTCGGTCAAATCGATGATCGCCCCGGCTGCGTTCGCGAAGGCCGACGGGTCCTCAGGGAAGAACTCGAAGGTGTCCCCTTCGATGTCGAAGGCAAAGCGATAAACCGATGTCCGGTGGATCTCGAGAGTGTCGATCGGCCATGAGCCGAGGTGCCGTTTCCCGGCGACCACGCGGAATCGACCCTCGGCGAGTTCGATCGTGACCGCGGTCGGCTCGAGTCTCTGTGCTTTTAGCCGCCCCGTGTAATACATCCCGACGTCAATCTACTCGGTTGTGTGAAGTGGGAACAAGGGAGAGAACGCCCAAATCCTGGGTACAGTTTGAGCTAGTCAGCGGAAGGGATGAATGACGGAGGCCTCCCCCGACAGGCCAAATCTGGCCAACAAGGTCCGCTTTGTGACCGCCACGACGTTGTTCGATGGCCACGACGCCTCCATCAACATCTTCCGTCGCATTCTTCAGGCCTCAGGCGCCGAAGTCATCCATCTCGGTCACAACCGGACCGGTCTCGACATCGTGGAGACGGCCGTCGAGGAGGACGCCCACGCCATCGCGGTGACCTCCTATCAGGGTGGTCACATGGAGTTCTACGGCTATCTGCGCGACCTGCTCGTGGAACGGGACGCCGGGCACATCCGCATCTTTGGTGGGGGCGGTGGGACGATCCTTCCCGATGAGGGCGAGGAGCTCGCCGCACACGGGATCACCCGGGTCTACTCGCCCGACGATGGGCGTGAGATGGGCATGCAGGGGATGGTCAGCGACATGCTGGCCCGATCCGACTTCGCCACCGGGGAGTTGGGCGAGGACTTCGATCTCGACGACCTCGAAGCCGGCAACACCCGGATGGTGGCCACTCTCATCTCGGCAGCAGAGAACTTTCCCGAGAAATACCAGGATGTCTTCGAGCAGATCGAGTCCCTGGCTGCCAGCTCCTCAGCCCCGGTGGTGGGGATCACCGGCACCGGCGGCTCGGGTAAGTCGAGCCTCGTCGACGAGCTGTTGCGTCGGTTCCTCCTCGATTTCGAGGATCTCCAGGTTGCCGTGATCTCGGTGGACCCGTCGAAGCGCCGCTCGGGAGGCGCCCTGCTCGGTGACCGCATCCGGCTGAACTCCCTTCCCCACCCGAGGGCGTATATGCGGTCGCTGGCAACCCGTCAGGCCAACCTCGCTCTCTCGCCGCATGTGCAGCGCGCTATCGAAGTGGTCAAGGCCGCCGGGTTCGACCTCGTGCTGTTGGAGACATCCGGGATCGGGCAGTCCGACACCGAGATCGTCGACTACTCGGACACGTCGATCTACGTGATGACCCCCGAGTACGGGGCTGCCACCCAGTTGGAGAAGATCGACATGCTCGACTTCGCCGACATGGTTGCGATCAACAAGGCAGACAAGGAAGGGGCTCGGGACGCGCTCCGAGACGTCCGCAAGCAGTACAAGCGAAACCGTCTGGCCTTCACCGCCGACGACGACGAGCTTCCGATCCACCTGACCGTCGCCTCGGATTTCAATGATCCCGGGACCAACCGCTTCTATCGGGCCTTCCTCGGTGAGCTCACCCAACACGGTCTCGCCCTCGAGTCGAGGCTCGATCTCCCCTTGCACGACGAGGCCAAACAGCACGTCGTCCCCCCGGAACGGACCCGGTACCTGGCCGAGATAGTGGAGGCGAATCGGGAATACGACACCTGGGCTGCCGCGCAGTCGGATCTCGCAGAGGCTCTATACCGGCTCGAGGGAGCCCGGGAACTCATTTCTCCTCCCGAAGGGGGGAGTACCGCCGCAGGCGGGGAGGGGGGAGGTCTAGACGAAGCGATCAGCCAGGCTGACGAGGCGCTCGATCCGGAGAACCGCCGATCTCTCGAGCGCTGGGAAGCGATGATCGCCGAGTACTCGGGCACCGAGTTCATCTACCACGTCAGGGGTCGTGAGATCAGGGTCCCGCTCCATGAGGAGACGCTGAGCCACACCCGGGTGCCCAAGGTGGCACTGCCCCGCTACCGGTCGTGGGGTGACCGGCTCCGCTGGCTGCTCCAGGAGAATGTCCCGGGCGAGTTTCCCTACACCGCAGGCGTCTTCCCCTTCAAGCGAGCAGAGGAGGACCCGGCCCGGATGTTTGCTGGGGAGGGGCCGCCGGAGCAGACCAACCGCAGGTTCCACTATCTGGCGGCGGGCATGCCGGCGAAGCGGCTCTCGACTGCTTTCGACTCGGTGACGCTCTATGGCGAGGACCCCCATGAGCGACCAGACATCTACGGGAAGGTGGGCAACTCCGGCGTCTCGATAGCCACCCTCGACGACGCCAAGAAGCTCTATTCCGGTTTCGATCTGTCCGATCCCGCAACGTCGGTTTCGATGACCATCAACGGGCCCGCCCCGATGATCCTCGCCTTCTACATGAATGCGGCCGTCGACCAGGCGTGTGAGCGTCACATCAGCGAGAACCACCTCTGGGAGGAGGTGGAGGCCCGGATCGACGAGATCTACTGGCGACCGCCCCAGGCCGGTCTACTCGGGTGACCTGCCCGAGAGTCACGACGGACTCGGGCTCCGACTCCTCGGAGTCACGGGAGATCAGGTGCTCCCGGCGGATGTCTACGAGCGGATCAGGGCCGAGACCGTTTCCCGGGTGCGGGGCACCGTGCAGGCCGACATCCTCAAGGAGGACCAGGCCCAAAACACGTGCATCTTCTCCACCGAGTTCGCTCTCGGCATGATGGGGGACATCCAGCAATGGTTCGTCGACAACGACGTCCGAAACTTCTACTCGGTTTCGATCAGCGGGTATCACATGGCCGAGGCCGGGGCCAACCCGATCACCCAGCTCGCCTTCACACTGGCCAACGGGTTCACATACGTCGAGAACTACCTCGCCCGGGGCATGGACATCGACGACTTCGCCCCCAACCTCTCCTTCTTCTTCTCCAACGGCATCGACGCCGAGTACGCCGTGATCGGCCGTGTCGCCCGTCGCATCTGGGCCAAGGCCATCAGGCATCGCTACCGGGGCAACGAGCGGTCCCAGAAGCTGAAGTACCACGTGCAGACCTCGGGGCGGTCCCTCCATGCCCAGGAGATCTCGTTCAACGACATCAGGACCACGCTGCAGGCGCTGTATGCCATCTACGACAACACCAACAGCCTCCACACCAATGCGTACGACGAGGCGATCACCACTCCGACCGAGGAGTCAGTGCGCCGAGCCCTCGCCATCCAGCTCATCATCAACCAGGAGCTGGGGCTGGCCAAGAACCAGAACCCGCTCCAGGGCAGCTTCATCATCGAGGAGCTCACCGACCTGGTCGAGGAGGCGGTGCTTGCCGAATTCGATCGGATCAACAGCCGCGGGGGAGTTCTGGGGGCGATGGAGCGGCAGTACCAGCGCACCAAGATCCAGGAGGAGTCGCTCTACTACGAGCAGCAGAAGGAGGCCGGCGTCTACCCGGTGGTCGGGGTCAACACCTTCATCTCGAAGGAGGGCTCTCCGTTCGTCATCCCCAAAGCACTGATCAGGTCCACGACCGACGACAAGGACCGCCAGATCACAAATGTGCGCTCCTTCCAGGACCGGAACCGAGACGCCGGGCCGAGAGCCCTCGAAGAGCTGCAGAAGACCGCAGTCTCGGGGGGCAACATCTTTGCCCAGCTCATGGAGACGGCCAAGGTGGCCTCACTGGGGCAGATGAGCAAGGCCCTCTACGAGGTCGGCGGGCAATACCGACGAAACATGTGACTACATGGGCAGAGGAGCCTGATGCAGGCCGAATGGTGAGCCCTGGTCGTCCTTGCACAGCCTGAACCGGCCAAAGCGCGCGATCGATTCTTCGTCCCCTTCGACGTCGATCTCGTCGATGGATCCGCCCAGCTCCTGGACCTTCTCGGCGGCAGCGTCGATGTCGTCGACCCTGAAGAAGAGATACGGGGCGGCGCCTTGGTCCTGACCGTGAATCCCTCCGCCGACATTGGGGAGGGAGACCACATACCCCTGGCCTGAGGTCCCCTGCTCGAACTTCCACCCGAACAAGCCCTCGTAGAAGACCCGCCCCTTCTCGACGTCCTCGACACCGAACTCGACAAAGGCCAATTCGCCCGACAATTGCACTCCTTTCGCCGGGTCTCGCCACCCTAGGCGTGCATAGAGTGGCCAGGTGTTACCCGTCGGTTCTCGGCGTCGGTCGAAGCAGCCAATCCTGCTCGCACTCCTGACGCTCGTCGTCTCGGTGGGTTGCACGTCCCCGGACAGCACCGGACCGAGCTCGTCTGTCTCGACCCCGACTATCACCGTCGCTGCGTCGACCACGACGTCGACCGCATCCACCGCCGGGGAGATCGATCAAGTCGTCGACATCGGCGGGCGGGGCCTCTATCTCCGCTGCAGAGGGTCGGGCAGCCCGACCGTGATCATGGAGGGCGGAGACGAGGACACCAGCGGCTCATATGGCTTCGCCGGGCCTGCTATCACAGCCGTGACCAGAACCTGCGTATACGACCGGGCCAATCTGGGGCGGAGCGATCCTGCTGACGGCCCACGCGGATTGTCGGAGCTGGTGGGGGATCTCGAAGCTCTTCTCGATTCGGCCGAAGTGGAAGGGCCATACGTGCTCGTGGGGACCTCTGGGGGCGGATACATCACCGCTGGATATGCGTTCGCTCACCCCGACGAGGTGGCGGGAATGGTCTTTGTCGAGACGCCATCACCGTTCGTTGACCCGCCACCAGAGATCGTCGAGCTGACAGCCTGGGACAGTCCGTCCAACATCGAGAAGCGGGACTACCTCCAGGTGGAGAAGGATGCATGGGCGGCACGTACGGAAATCGGTGACATCCCGGTGACGGTCATCTCCAATGACTACGGGCCCGATGCCGAGTTTCCGGGCGAGCAGACCAATGTCGAGGACCAAAAGGGCTGGCTGGTGTTGAGTCCCAGCGCGAAGCAGATCGTGGTGACCACCGGGCACGCGGTCGAAGAGGCGGACCCCCAGCTCGTGATCGATGCCATTCTCGATGTGGTGGCTGCCGCCCGCTGAGGTCGGCAATCTGCCGTCACGGCTCGACCCGGATCATCGCCGCCCGGGCATGACCCTCGAGCCCCTCGAGACGGGCGAGGAGGACGGTGTCCTCGATCAACTCCGATGGGTCGTCGAGTCGTGACCAGGTCGGGGCCTTGAGGAACGTCATCACCGACAGCCCGGATTGGAACCTGGCTCCGCCCGCAGTGGGGAGGACATGGTTGGGGCCGACTCCATAGTCGGCGAACGCCTCGGCACTACGCCCACCGAGGAACACCGAGCCGTAGGACGTGAGCTTCCCCAACAGGTCCCCGGGTTGCTCGACGTGCAACGCCAGATGCTCTGGTGCCACCTGCTCGGCGGCCGATACCGCTTCATCCAACGAGCCGACCACGAGGGAGAAGCCGTTGGTCAGTGCTTGCCGCGCAACCGACGAGGTAGGCAGGTCGGCAAGCTGGAGCTCGATCTGGTGATCCACGTCATTGGCCAGACGCAGGCTGGTTGTCACCAGCAGTGGGAGGGCGTCGATGTCGTGCTCCGCCTGGGCGAGCAGGTCGGCGGCGACCAACGCGGGGTCGGCTCGGTCGTCGGCGACGACCAGGATCTCACTCGGGCCGGCAAGGCCATCTATCCCGACCTCACCAAAGAGCGCCCTCTTCGCGGCTGTCACGTACTTGTTCCCCGGGCCCACGATGAGGTCACAGGCAGGAGACAAAACGCCAAAGGCCAGGGCGGCGATGGCCTGGGCGCCACCGATCGCGAGCAAGCCGTCGGCCCCGGCCACGGCGGCTGCGGCCAGGGTGACGTCGGTTGGGCGTGGTGAGGCGACCCAGACTGTCTTCACTCCGGCGACCCATGCCGGTATCACCGTCATCAGGACCGAGGAGGGCAGGGGATATCGCCCTCCCGGCGCGTAGGCGCCCACCGATGCCACCGGAACCCAGCGATGCCCGGCCCGTCCTCCGGTCACCTCGACATCGACATCGACCAGGGCCTCCCGCTGAGCCTCGGCGAAATGCCTGATCCGCGAGGCCACTCTCTCCAATGTCTGGCGCTCGTCGGGGCCAATCCGATCGAGGGACTTCTCCAGGTCTGACCGGTCGTGGACGATCTGATCACCCGGGGCCAGGTCGCCGAAATGCTCGGAGAAACGGCGAATCGCAGGCTCGCCGACCGAACGCACCTCATCGAGGATCTCGCCAATGAGAGCACCCGTATCGAAGTCGGCAGGGCGTCGAACGACCGCGGGCAGGACCTCGATACGGGGCAGCGATCTCATGTGAGGCTCTCCTTCGTCGTCATCGGCCGACGGGTGGTTCGGCGCTCTCGCCGGTCGAGCTCCCGGGCCACATCTTCGAGCGCGACACCCGTGGCTGTGGCCCTCACCAGGAGGAAATAGAGGAGGTCGGCGGCCTCGTGGATCACCTCTTGGTTGGTTTGAGCGGCTCCCAGTTCCGCCGCCTCTTCTGTCAACTTGGCAGCGAGCAGGTCGGGATCTTCGAGGAGCTTTCGTGTGTTCGATGCGGAGTCGTCGGAGAGAGCGATCTGACCGAGACGTCTCCCCAGGCGTCCCATGCCGTGGTCCTCACCCCAACAGGTTCGGTCGCTGGTGTGACAGAACCCGGGCTCGCGCTGCCTGACGGTGAACCGGAGCGTGTCCCGATCACAGTCGATGTCGACCGCCAAGAGGTCCTGGGTTGCGCCCGATGTCTCGCCCTTGGCCCAGACCCCGCGTGTGCGGCTGTGATAGACGCCTCGCCGTTCCTCCAACGCCCGACCCAGGCTCTCCGAACTCGAATAGACGAGCCCCAGGGCGGCCCCCAATTCGTCGACCACCACCGTTGGCCATAGGCCGTCGGGGCGGTCGGAGTGCATCATTGCTGCGAGCGACCCGGCCAGGGTGAGCTGCCCGCCGTACAGGGCCATACCGACCTGTGCGTCGGCGCCCATCCGGTCGAGCCCGGCCACCTCTTCGGGGGTGGTGATCCCTCCTGCGATGGTGACCCTCGCCGGCAACGCAGCCTCGATCACCGTCGCGGCTCGATCGATGTCGGTCCCGGCCAGTTGGCCCTCCCGCTCGACAAAAGTGACCAGGAACCCGCCGCAGAGGCCCCTCAGCTGCTGGACCCGCTCCAGGACTCCAGTCCCTGTCCCCTGTCGCCAGCCATGGCTCAACACCTCGCCATCTCGCGAGTCGAGTGCGACGACCACCCGTTCGGGGGGTAGCTCGCCGAGCAAATCCGGTGTCGCCGCGGTCCCGATGACGATCTTCTCGGCGCCGATGTCCAGCCATCGCCTGGCGGTGGCGAGGTCCCGAATCCCGCCCCCCACCCGGACGCGTCCCCTCCGGCACAGCTCGGTTATCTGCTCCGCGTTGTCGCCTTCGCCACGAGCGGCATCGATGTCGACCACGGCGACCTCGCCGACCAGGCCGAAGCGCTCCAGGATGGGGAGTGGGTCACCGGCCTCTATAGCGGGCGTCTCGCCGCCCACCAGTTGGACCGCCTGACCGCCGGATATGTCGATGGATGGGATGATCATGGGCGCACCACGATCCCGGCTTCCCGCAACGCCGCTTTCAGCTCTCCCACCGTCGTGTCCCCATCGTGGAGGATCGAGGCGATGAGCGCCGCCGAGGCTCCGGCTTCGATCGCCGCGACCAGGTGGCCCGGCCGGTCGGCGCCGCCTGAGGCGATCACAGGAACGGTCACCACAGACGAGACCGAGGTGATCAGGTCGAGGTCGTAGCCCGACCTCGTCCCGTCGCGGTCCCAACTGGTGAGGAGGATCTCGCCGGCGCCAATCGCCACCGCCTTGCGGCACCACTCGACGACATCGAGCCCGGTCCTCTTCGTGCCGCTTTCCACCACCACTTCCCAACCCGCTGCGCCGGCGGCGGCATCGACCGCCAGAACGGTGCACTGAGTCCCGAATCTCTCTGCGATCTCACCGATGAGCCCGGGGCGTGACACGGCGGCTGTGTTGATCCCCACCTTGTCGGCGCCTGCCTCGAGCAGACGCCCGGCGTCGTCAGCCGATTTCACCCCTCCTCCGACCGATAGTGGGATGGAGAGCACGGAGCGAACTGCCCGCACCGTCTCCAGCGCGTGGCCCCTGCCCTCGGGTGTGGCCGAAACGTCGAGGAGCACGATCTCGTCGGCGCCCTGGCGTTCGTACAAGCCCGCGCATTCCACCGGATCGCCTGCGTCCCGCAAACCCTGGAACCTGACCCCCTTGACGACGCGCCCGTCTTTGATGTCGAGACACGGTATGACACGTGATGCCAGAGTCACGCCGCCGTCTCCACTCTTTGGAGCCAGCGATCGAGGAGCCGGGCGCCCCATTCGCCGGAGAGCTCGGGGTGGAACTGACAGGCGAGAACGTCACCTTTCTCCAATGCGGAGACGAACTCGCCACCGTGGTCGGTGCTGCTGCCCGCCCATCCCTCGGGGAGCCGGTCGATCCGGTAGGAGTTGGCGAAGTAAGCCCAGCCCGACTGGACAAACCGGGAGCCGGGGCCGGGCTCGACGCGGTTCCAGCCCATCTGGGGCACCGTGACTCCATCACCAAAACGGCCCACCGTCTGTTCGAGCACCTTCAGACCGGTGGCACCGGGGCTCTCCTCGCTGTCCCGACTCAGGAGTTGCATCCCGACGCACACGGCAAGGGTGGGACGATTGGCTTCGATCCTCTCCCGAAGCGCGGTGGCGCAGACCCAGCGAGTCGATCTTGCCCATGGCGGCCCCGAAGGCTCCTACCCCGGGGAGGACGACGCCCGGCGAGGTCTCGACATCGTCGGCCGAAGCCGCCTCTTCGACGATGGCCCCAAGGCGGTTCAGGGCGGCGACGACCGAGGCGGTGTTGGCCGTCCCGGTCGGGACGATGGTCACCTGCCTCACGTCAGCGTCCCTTTGGTGCTCGGGACACCGTCCCCGTCGGCGGTTGTCGCCGCCCGGAGGGCGATCGCCAGTGCCTTGAACGCCGACTCGGCCTTGTGGTGGTCGTTGTCTCCACGAATCAGGTCGACATGGAGCGCCATTCGACCCTCGATGGCGAATGACCTGAGGAAGTGAATGATGTTCTCGGTGGCAACCTCACCGATGGTTTCCCGGGTGAATTCGATCGACACCTCGGGCCAGGGGCGTCCGGAGAGGTCGACGACCGCCCGGCTCAACGACTCGTCGAGTGGGGCGTAGCCATATCCGAAACGAGCGATGCCGGTGCGATCCCCGAGTGCCTCGTCGAAGGCGCGCCCGAGGACGATGGCGCAGTCCTCAACCGTGTGATGGTCGTCCACCTCGGTGTCGCCGGTGGCGGTGAGGGTCAGGTCGAATCGCCCGTGCTTTGCCAGGGCCGCCAGCATGTGGTCGAGAAAGCCGAGTCCGGTCTTGACCTCGGATTTCCCGGACCCGTCCAGGTCCAGATAGCCGGTGATGGTGACCTCGGTAGTCGCTCGGTTGATCTCGGATCGTCGTGTCATGGCAGCATCTCCTCTAGATCGGTGGTCTTGTCGAGAATGCGAGCGGCCCTCGAGAGTCTCTCCCTGGCCCGTCCCGGGTCGTCGCCGGGGGCGATGACCCCGATGGGCACCACTCCCGCCCCGCGTGCCGCCGCCAGATCGTCGGGCGTGTCGCCGAGCATCCAGGCCCGGGTCACTCCCATGATCTCGAGAGCCTTCAGCACCGGCGCCGGGTCTGGTTTGAGTGCGGCATCGTCACGCGTCACCAGAGCGCTGAGAGCATCCAGGAGGCCGAATCGCTCCAGGAACTCCACCGCGTCGGAGCGAGGGCGCCCGGTGACCACGCCTAGAGGCCGGCGGGCGGCCCACTTTTGCCAGGTCTCGAGTGTCAATCAGCGATGTCTCAGCCAACTTGAGCCCCGGCTGGTAGCCGCTTCCCTGATAGAGGGTCTCGAACCGCTCGGTCACCACCTCGATCGGGGCGTTCACGCCCCGATCGGAACACAGACGTTGGGTCAGCTCCCAGTCGTCGTTGCTGTTGCCTTCTGTCTTGGCCGCTTCGATATCCGAAGGCTCGATCTCTACTCCGAAGCTACGGGCCGTCTCGACGATGGCCTGGATCTGGGAGCCGCTGACATCGGCGATCACCCCATCGAGGTCGAAGATGATCGCCTGAGGGTCGAATACGGCACCGAGGGTCGTTACCAGCCGATCGAAATCGTCGGTGTCGCCCGGGACAGTGATCCTCACCGTCGATTCGAGCCCCGGCCGGCTCGGGAACCGGCGCAGCCCGACGCCAAGTGAGGCAGCCGCCGATATCACCCATTCGGCGTCGTCGCACTCGGCGAGGACGAAATTGCCCTGCGAGGGGAGCGGGCGGGCGCCGAGGCTGGTCAAGGTGCCGGTCAGGACAACTCGTTCCCTCCTCACTTCGTCGACGAAAGTCGTCAGCTCGGATGGGGGGCGGTCCAACCGGGTCTCGGCCAGAGCGGCAGAGAGCGCAGAGACCGGGTACGGGTTGCCAAAGGCCCCGATGGCCGCCACCAGCTCGGGAGATCCGAGCAGATAACCGACCCTGAGACCGGCGAGCCCATAGGCCTTCGACATGGTCCGGGTCACTACCACGTTGGCCTCCTCGAGCAAGGCGGGCGTCGGGTCAGAGTCGGCGAACTCGACATACGCGGCATCGACAACGAGTAAGCGCGCGCTCACCGGCCACCTTGAGGAGGTCTATCTCACTCGCCACACCGCCTGTCGGGTTGTTGGGCGACACGATGAACACTGCGTCGGTGTTCTCGGTGATGGTCGCGAGCACCTCGTCAACGGGAAACGGCCCGGTCCACCAAGGCACCTCCGACAACGTCGCACCCCGTTGCTCGGCGTAGCGGGGAATCATCTCGAATGTGGGGTAGGTGCTGGCCACCTCGCCGGCCTCAGCGACGCGGGCCAGAAAACAACGGGACAGGGCATCATCGCCGCCGGCTGTCACCAGGACCCGATCCTCGGACACCCCGTGCAGGGCGGCAAGCCGGGCCCGAAGGGGAGACGTGTCCGGGTAACGACCGACCAATCGCCGCGGTTCGTCAATCGCACCGAGGAGCTCCTCGGCCCGGCTTCGCCCTTCGTTCTTGGAGAGGTCCAGGTCGATGGGCGCGGCGAAGCCGGGTGGGAGGTAGGTGGCAGGGGCGCTCATGGGACGATCTGCTCCAACTTCGAGACTGCGATGTCGGTGGCGCCGAGTTGCCTCAACCGGGGGATCAATCGTGGGAGCTCGCTTCGCGGGACGGCCGCCTTTACCGCCATGCCGGCACCACCATGGAGTGTGGCCACCGTGGGCTCGCGGATGGCAGGCAGTGCCTCGATGACGGCGTCGAGATCGGCCAGCGACACG
>CAVRXA010000025.1:0-61792 GCA_963725075.1 uncultured Acidobacteriota bacterium | reverse complement strand
TCGATTCGACGCCAGGACGGGTGCCCCGATCGACTACCTGCCAATCAAGCCCTGCGGGCTGGGATACGAAGGCTTGAGTGTCGTCGGTCCCGGAGCCGGGTCGCATCTCTTGGCCGATATCTCCAGCGACTCAGACTGTTCGTACATCGACACGCTCGCTGGCTCGATGTCCCTTCTGGACTTCGCCACCGGCGAGATCGAAGTGCTGGCCGACGAAGACAGGGGCGTGCAATCCACTCCCGATGGGAGCCGGCTGTTGATCGAAGTCGTGGACGGCGAAGAGGAATCGATCAGCCGTGTGGTGGACAGACCGTCGGGAGAAGAGGTGGCGGTGTTGCCCGGATTCCCCGCCGGAATCAGCGCTGACGGGACAGTCGTCCTCACCGATTACCTCACCCTTTCCAAGGATGGGACAGCGACCTGGGATGTTTCCGCCGGTCAGCCCGAGGAGCCGCTGGCGACAATGGAGTTCTTTATCAGTTCGTGGCTGTCGCCGGATGGAAACACCGTGGCAAGCGTGAACGGACCCATCGTCGACCTGATCGATTCACGGACCGGAGACGTCGAACACGTGCTTAGGACCGGTCTCGGCTCCAACCACGACGTGTCGCTCAGCGACGATGGGTCCCGTGTTGCGGTCAACGGGGATGGGAAGACGGTTGTATTCGATCAGACCCAAGGAGCAGAGCTCGGCTCAGCGGTGAAGCTGTGCGACCAGATCTTCATCCAAAGCGGTTACGTGGACGTTGCCGGTGGGATTGCATCCGTATTCGCCGACTGCGAGGGGCACGCCCAGTACGTGCTCGACGCCGAAACACTCGAGATGAGGGCGATCGTGGCTGACCAGAGTGGTCGGCGAAGCGCACTATCCCCGGATGGCCGACTCGTGGCCAGTCAGTCCGGCCGTGGCGTCATGCAGAACGGCGAGGAGGTGTTCCTAATCAGCAACATCGTCATCCGCGATGTCACGGATGGAGAGATCGTTCGGACCATGCGTGGGCTCTGCGAATGGGTTGATGGCGGCGAGTGGGGACCCGACAGCGAATGGGGCAAGAGTTGTGTCCCATTTCCCGACACCCCGTTCCCCGATTGGCCCTGGGACCTGGTCTTCTCGCCCGATGGTTCGATGCTGGCCATGAGTGGTCGAAAACACATCGGCAGTAGTGGTGTGGGACACCTCGAGCGGCGAGATCATCGCCATCCCGACCGTGCCACACGACAAGACACCCAACGGGGTACAGAATGCAGCCTTCAGCCCGACCGGCGACCGGCTTGCTGCTTCCTTTGGTCCGGACGCTGAGCTGTGGATGTTCTCCACGGACGATTGGCGCGATCTCGCCCAGTACATTCCCCCAAAGACCAGCAGGCCGAAGGGCCGCCGTTTGACAATCTGACCTTCACTCCAGATGGCGAGACTCTGATCGGCGCCCCTTTGAGCCATTTCGGAACGGGGGACATCGTGTTCATGGACGGGACCACCCTGGAACACCTAGATCAGATAACCGTTGCACACCAGGGAGGGGTGAACGATCTCGCCCTGAACCAGGACGGTAGCCTGCTCGCTTCGGCCGGGGTCGACGGGTTGGTCCGAGTTTGGGACGTCGCCACCAGGTCGTTGCTCCATCAAATCCCGGTGTCACCGACTGGTGAGGTGGGCGGAGTCGACTTCGTGGACGACACCCAGCATTTGCTGGTCACCGCCCTGGAAACCGGCGAGGTCCGCAAGGTCACGATCGACACCGAAGAGCTGCTGAGCATCGCCAGAATGCGAGTCACCAGAGGCTTCACCGAGACCGAGTGCAGCACGTACCGCATCGATCCGTGCCCGACTCTGGAGGAGATTCGGACCGGCTGAGCCTCCCTTTTGGTGGAAAAGGGCGGGTGTGGGTTGGCGTGATGGTGGGGTGTGTCATTTTGTGTTCTGTATGGTGATGGTGAATGCCGGTGTGGTTATATAACCACTTGTGCTATTATGACCCGATGAACACGTTCGAGGTGCTAGCCGATCACAACCGTCGTCGGATTCTCGAGTACCTCCGTGAGGAGGAGCGGCCCGTTGGTGACGTGGTCCGGGCTCTGGGCATCTCCCAGCCGGGCGTCTCGAAGCACTTGAGGGTGCTCAGAACGGCGGGCCTGGTCTCGGTGAGGCCCGATGCCCAACGACGCATGTACCGGGTCCGCTTCGAGCCATTGGTCGAGCTGGATGCCTGGCTCGATCCCTACCGACGGGTGTGGATGGACCGGCTCGATGCCCTCGAGAATCGCCTCGACGAGATGGAAGTCATATGAGCCCACGAGACCAACCGATGCGGCCGTAGCTGCCTCGAGTTAGCGCTGGGTCGACCCGACGGCACCATCCGGGCCGACCCATGCTCTGACGTCCTTCAATCGGTGCCCTCGAACGCCGCTGCCTTGCGGGCGTGAATGTGTGACTTCCAGGCATCCGCCATGATCTGCTCATTGGCCGACAGCTCGTCGTTTTCGAACGACGTGCCGAGGACTTGATTGGCACAGGCACTCGACCCGTCCGGCCGGCCGCCGCCTCCACCTTGGCCTGGCTCGTACTTGGCGTGGGCCAAACCGGGCAGCGCCAGAAGTGCTGCCAGGGCAATCGCTGCTATCACCTTTCTCATGCTCGCCTTCCTTCCTTCGATGCCGCCACCGGCGTTGGTGGCTTGCTCTCGACCTTCGGATGGCGAGGTCAAGAAGGTGTCTTGGAACGGCCATGCCCTGTCAAAGCCGTGTCATCTGATGTCTTTGACTGGTCTTTGACACGCTGGAACGAGGGTCTGGTTGTGACGGATTCGTCGACTGGTCTTGTACGCTCGGGTCTCGAACCTCAGGCGTATCGTTCGGGGGTGGACTTGCTTGTCCTTGGTCCCGTCGAGGTACGGAACCAGGGCGAACCGGTGTCGATCGGAGGTCCCAAGCAACGCAGCATCCTGGCGCTGCTCATTGCTGATGTGGGCCACCCGGTCAGCGTCGACCGGATCATCGAGGACGTCTACGGCGACGACGCTCCCGAGGGAGCTCGTCGCTCGGTCCAGACTCTCGTCTCCATGATTCGTCGGGAACTCGGCGACATCGTCCAACAGGCGGCCGGCGGCTACGCGCTCATGGTCGACGCCGAGGCGATCGACGCCGTCAGGTTCGAGAACGAGGTTCGATCGGCACTCCCGATCGTCGAGACCGACCCGGACAGGCGGCCACGGCACTCCGGGACGCCCTGGCCATGTGGCGCGGACACCCCTATTCCGACATCGACAGCCGCGCCATCCTCGAGCCCGAGATAACGCGTCTCCGCGAACTTAGACTCGCTGCGCTCGAAGCCCGCATCGACGCCGACCTGGCCGTGGGTCGGCATCGCGAGCTGACCGGGGAATTGGAGGCACTGACCATCGAGCATCCACTTCGGGAGCGCTTCCGAGCCCAGCACATGCTGGCTCTGTATCGCTGCGGACGTCAGACCGAGGCACTTCGTGCCTTCGATCGGACTCGTGAGTTTCTCGGAAACGAGATAGGTGTCTCCCCATCGGCCGAGTTGTGCGACCTGGAGCAACGAATCCTGGAACAGGACCCGGGCCTCGACCTCCCCGCAGCACCCTCCGTCACTCAGCGAGCGGTTCTGGTCATCGAGGTGGCCGGGGCGGATGTCTCCGGTCGCATGGACGAGATCGAGCGACAGGGGTCACCGAGGCGTTGCCCCTGATCGACCAAACCATCGAAAGAAGCGGTGGCGAAGGCTCTACTCAGCGTGGCTCAGCGGTGTACGCGTCGTTCGCCAACGTGGGTGATGCCCTTGTCGCCGTCGAGGAGGTGATGTCGACTGCCGGCATGGCCGGCGTCGTGCCCAGAGCCTCGATCGACTACGGCGACATCGAGCGCCACGACTCTGGAGAGGTGGCCGGCCCCCCAGTTCGCCGCGGTGCGGCGCTGGTGGCCGTCGCCCATCCGGGTCAGGTGTTGCTCTCGGCCGAAGCCAACCAGGCGTTGTCAGCCATAGGCGCTTCCGGATCTCTGGTGAGATCGCTCGGCACGCACCGAATTCAGGGCGTTGAGGCGTCGCAACCGATTTTCCAAGTGGTCCTGGCAGGACGTGACGGCGACTTCCCACCTTTATTGCTCGATGCGAATCCGCCACCTCTACCCACCGACCGCCGTGCCATCGCCGGCTACGAGTTACGTGAGCCGATCTTGTCCGATCTCGTCGGCACCACCTACCGCGCCTTTCAGCCCTCGGCAGGCAGAGAGGTGGAGATGACGGTGATCGACCCGGCGTGGGCCGGGGAACCAGCATTCGTCAGTCGATTCGAGGTGGAGACCCAACACATCGGCCGATTGCAGCATCCGCATGTGCTGCCGCTGCTCGATCAGTGGCGTGATCCTGGAGGCGCCTACCTGGTGACGATGTGGCTTGGAGGCGGCACCCTGGCCGACACGCTCGCCCGCGGTCATCTAGACCTCGAACTGGGACGCCGCCTCATCACACAGCTGGGAAGCGCCCTCTCCTATGCCCATCAGGAGGGCATCGTCCATGGTGCGATCTCACCCGGTGCCGTCACCCTCGATGCGTCGGGAAACGGCTATTTGTCCACCACCCGCCTTGTCGTTCGCCTCACCGGGGCTCCTCAGGCTCATTCGGCGTATCTGGCTCCGGAGTGTGAGGATGGAGGGCCGCTCACCCCTGCCACGGATGTCTACGGCATGGGTCGTCTCATCGGCGACATCCTCGGGACCGAAGGTCCTCTGGGCGAGGTGATCGAACAGGCGACTGCCGATCTGCCGTCCGACCGCTACCCATCCATCGACGAGTTCATCTCGGCCGTGGGTGGCGCCATCGGGCTCGATGTGCCAGAGCCGGCTCTGACGCCGCTGCGCAACCCCTACAAGGGACTGTCCGCATTCCGGGAGGCGGACTCGGAAGACTTCTTCGGACGCTCCGAGGCAGTGTCCGAGTTGGTTGGGCTGTTGGCCGACCGGAAGCTGATCGTGATCGTCGGCCCGTCCGGATCCGGCAAGTCGTCGTTGGTCCATGCCGGGTTGATCCCGGCGGTTCGTGCCGGGGCCCTCGACGGCGCAAACAACTGGGTGGTCGCCGCCATGTTCCCCGGGTCCTATCCGCTCGAGGAGCTCGAGTCTGCGTTGAGCCGGGTGGCGGTAGAGGACCCGGGGGCCCTGATGGACGAGCTGGAGAACGACGACCGTGGTCTCGGCCGTGTCATCAAGCGGATCCTCCCCGCCGACACCAGGCTGCTCCTGGTCATCGACCAATTCGAAGAGTTGTTCACTCTCACCCATGACGAGGTGGCGAGGAACCGCCTGCTCTCCGCCTTGGTCAACCTTGCCAACGACGAGCGCTCCGATACGAGGGTCGTACTCACGTTGCGAGCGGATTTCTTCGACCGGCCATTGCAGTACCCGGAGTTCGGCGAATTGCTCAAGACAGGGGATCGTCCCCCTCACCGTCCCCACCGATGACGAGCTGATCGACGCAATCAAGCGGCCGGCAGAAGTCGTGGGCGCGTCCTGGGAACCGGGTCTCCCCGAGCAGATCCTCGCTGACGTGTCAGGTTCCCCGGGAACCCTGCCTCTCCTCCAGTACGCCCTCACCGAGCTGTTCGCGGCGCGAACTGGCCACCAACTGACCCACCAGGTCTATCTGCAGAACGGCGGGGTTCTCGGCGCGTTGGCCAGCAGGGCCGAGGAGGCGTTCGCCCGACTCGACCCACCTCAGCAGGCCCTGGCCAGACAGTTGTTCCTGCGGCTGGTCACGGTTCGATCAGCCGGGGAGGCCACCCGCCGACGGGCTCGACTCGTCGAGTTGAACGCACTTGGAGATCCGGGAGAGGTGGGAACCGTCCTCGCCACCTTCGGCGATGCGAGGTTGCTCGTGTTCGACCGGGACCCGATCAGCCGCAGTCCCACCGCCGAGGTGGCCCACGAGGCTCTCCTGACCCACTGGCCGCGGCTCGACGGGTGGATCGACGAGGCGGGCGAGGATCTGCTTCTTCACGGTCGTCTGCGAGATGGGCTGGCCGAATGGGAGGACCGTGACCGCGAGGACGCATACCTGCTCACAGGTGGCCGACTGGCCCAGTTCGACGCCTGGGCGGCTTCCACCGACCTCACCTTGGCCCCCTCCGAGATCGATTTCCTCGAGGACAGCCGCGAGGAGGCTCACCGGCAAGCGGAGTCGCCGCCGCAGGAGACGGAACCTGATCACCGCCGGTTTTGGCAGCCGCCGCCGTGATCGCGGGGGTATTTGCATTCAATGCCACTCGCAATGCCGAGATCGCAGAGTCGAGAGAACTGGCCGCCTCGGCCATCAACGTCTTAGACGAGGATCCCGAACTGAGCGTGCTGCTTGCTCTGGAGGCGGCCGGCATCGCTGACCCTCCCCTCGAGTCGGTCTCCGCCATCCATGAGTCGTTGGCCGCGCATCACAAGATCCTCACCTACCAGTTGCCCACCGACCTGGAGGCATTGGATCCATTTGCCACGCTCAGCCCGGACGGCGACCTCCTGGCGGCGAGCAGTGGAGGGAATTACATCGAGGTAGTGGAGGTGGATAGCGGCGAGAGGCTCTGGAGCAGGGAGTTCGGCGAGGGGGCGATCGTGCGCACCGCCTTCAGCTCCGGATGGCTCCGGTTTGGTGGCGACCGTCGGATGGGAACGTTCCGACGAGTCGTCCATTGATCCGCAACTGAATGGGGAGCTGGGAGTCCATAGATTCGACGCCAGGACCGGGGCCTTGATCGACTACCTGCCGATTGAGCCCTTGCGGCCTGGTGTCAGGCGTCGAGAGTGTGATCGGTCCCGGAGCCGGGTCGCACCTGTTGGCCGATATCTCCAGTGAATCAGACTGTACGTACGCCCTGGAACCGTTGTCGACAATTTCAAGATGTCCTTTCTCGACCTCGCCACCGGTGAGATCGAAGTGCTGGCGGACGAAGACAGGGGCGTCCTTTCCACTCCCGATGGGAGCCGGCTGATCATCGAAGGCGAGGACAGCGACGAGGAACCTGTCGACCCGCGTGGTGGACCGACCGTCGGGAGATGAGGTGGCGGTGTTGCCCGGTATTCCCTTCGGAATCAGCGCGGACGGGACCGTCGTCCTCACCGATTACATCGAGGGAGATTGCTACCTGGGATGTCTCAGCCGGTCAACCAGAGGAGCCGCTGGCGACAATGGACTTCTCTATCAGTTCGTGGCTGTCGCCGGATGGAAGCACCGTGGCACGCGTGAACGGACCCACCGTCGACCTGATCGATTCACGGACCGGCGAGCTCGAACAGGTGCTTCGCACCGGTCTCGGCTCCAACGACGATGTGTCGATCAGCGACGATGGACTGCGATATGCGGTCAACGGAGATGAGAAGACAGTCGTATTCGATCTGGCCCATGGAGGAGAGCTCGGCCCAGCGGTGAAGCTGTGCGATCAGATCGATCATTCAAAGCGGGTACGTGGACATCGCCGGCGGGACTGCTTCCGTTCTCGCCGATTGTCCGTCTGAGGAGGGAGCCGCAGTACCTGCTCGACGCCGAAACACTCGAGATCAGGGCGATCGTGGCTGACGCGAGTGGCGCACGAAGCGCACTATCCCCCGATGGCCGATTCGTGGCCAGTCAGACCGGCCGGGTCGTCACTCACAACGGCGAGGAGGTGTTCGTCGTCGGCCAAATCGTCCTCCGCGATGTCACGGATGGAGAGATCGTTCGGACCATGGACGGGCTCTGCGAATGGGTTGATGGCGGTGAGTGGGGACCCGATAGCGAATGGGGCAGGAGTTGTGTCCCTTCCCCGACACCCCGTTCCCCGATTGGCCCTGGGACCTGGTCTTCTCCCCCGACGGCTCGATGCTGGCCATGAGTGGTCAGAACACGCCGGCGGTAGTCGTGTGGGACACATCGAGCGGCGAGATCATCGCCACGCCGACCGTGTCGCACGAAATCGATCCTGAGTGGGTCATGAATGCCGCCTTCAGTCCGGATGGAGACCGGCTCGTCGCTTCGCTCGGTTCGGAGTTGTGGATGTTCTCCACCGACGATTGGAGCGAGGTCAGTCAGTACCTGGCCCCAGGCGACGGGCGAGGTTCCAGTCGACAATCTGACCTTCACCCCGGATGGCGAGACTCTGATCGGCACCCCTTTCAGCCATTTCGGAGCCGGGGGACATCGTGTTCATGGACGGGACCACGCTGGAGCACCTCGATCAGATAGCCAGTGCACACCAGGGAGGGGTGAACGATCTCGCACTGAACCAGGACGGGAGCCTGCTCGCTTCGGCCGGGGTCGACGGGTTGGTCCGAGTGTGGGACGTCGCCACCAGGTCGCTGCTCCATCAAATCCCGGTGTCACCGACCGGTGACGGCGTGGGCGGGGTCGACTTCGTGGGCGACACCGCAGCACCTGCTGGTCACCGCCTTGGAAACCGGTGAGTTGCGCAAGGTCACCAGTCGACACCGAAGAGTTGCTCGAGCATCGCCCGACGAGCGAGTTACCCGAGGCTTCACCGAGACCGAGTGCACCACCTACCGCATCGATCCCTGCCCGACTCTGGAGGAGATCAGGGCGGGCTGATCACGGCGACGGGGCGTCCACGTTGATGACTGGGGGGCCGTGCCCGGCCCTCACCACGACGATCTGGCTCTCGATATCGCCGGGATTCGTCTCACGGTGGATCGCTCCCTTGGGGACGTAGAGGAAGTCGCCGGGGCCGGCCTCGACCACTGATTCGCCTCCAGGACCGGATTCCATCCGCAGAACGCCTGAGATCACGTAGATCGAGGTTTCGTAGTCGCCGTGGTGGTGCCATCCCGAGACCATGTGAGGCTCGGTCCTGACCAGACCCGCCCACATGTCCCTCGGTGACGACGGCCTGCTCGCGAATCATTCCTGGCGTCGGGTCACCCTCCACACGATCTTCGGGACGAATCAGGGACACGGGATCGGAAGCGGCCAAGGCCATATTGTGCCAGCCATGAGCGAGGCAGATCGCCGGCGCTGGGATGAGCGGCATGCCGAAGCGGGTTCGGCGCTCGACGAGCCGGGCCTGCCACAGGTGTTCGCCCCGATCGAGGATTTGTTCCCGGTCGAAGGTCGCGCCCTGGAGATCGCATGTGGGCGTGGCGAGACGTCGGTGTGGCTGGCACTGCGAGGGATGGACGTTCTCGGTGTCGATGTCTCTCCGGTCGCGATCGACCTGGCTCGAGAGCTGGCGCTGCGCAGTGGTGTGGCCGATCGATGCCGGTTCGAAGTGTGGGACCTCGACGACGGTCTGCCTCCCGGGCCACCGATCGATCTGGTCGTCTGTCACATGTACCGAGAACCACGGCTCGATCGAGAGACTGATCGAACGGTTGGCGCCGGGTGGTCTGCTCGCCGTTGCCAGCCTGAGCGAAGTTGGCGCCGAGACCCGGTCGATTCCGCGCCCTGCCGGGCGAGTTGCGCGGACGCCTTCGCCGACCTCGAGATTGCTGGCCGAAGGTGAAGGCGACGGCGTGGCCTTCCTCGTCGGTCGGAAACCAGGCTGACGCAGATTTCCTGTCACAGCCGGGTTGTACGTTGGGATCATGGAGTTGGGGAGTTACTCCGAGGATCAGCTGGATCAGTTGATTGGTCCGGGCTGAGTCCGAGATCGGAACCTGGCGGGTGGTCGAGATGGCGGTGGTCGCCGAGAAGCGTCGCCGCAAGTCTCATCCTCAGGATGGCTATCGGTCGATCGTGGATTGGACGGCGGCTCGGGCCGATGTCTCTCATGAGACGGCCCGAGCCATCTGTTGGACCGCCACCCGCCTCCGGGATGCTCCGGAAGTGGCGGAAGCACTGGCTTCGGGTGAGATCAGCTTCGACCGTGCCCAACTGCTGGCCCGTCTCCCCGGAGAGCATCGGAATGGTCATCGAGGGTTATGACATCTCCCAGCTTCGTCGGCTGGTGGCTCATCACAAGCGGTTGACCCGGAAACGAGAAAGCAAGACTGGTAACGGGTATCTGCATTTCGGCCATTCCGACGAGCTGGTCACCACGTATTGGGGTGAGCTTCCTGGTCTGGATGCCCGGATGATGGAGAAGGCGGTCGACCAGAAGGCCGATGAGATCATCCCCGCCGATCAGAAACTCGCCGTAGCGGAACGTCGGGCTCTGGCCCTGGCCGCCATCTGTCAGGACAGTCTCTATCAAAACCGATCCTCAGAATCGGCTCCCACCGATTTGGCGGTGATCGTCGACGCCGGGCTGCGGCCAAGTCCAACGGAGAACCGGGGTCAGTGTTCTGGCCGGGCCCAGGGTGGGACCCGGCGCCCTCGAAGAGATCCTGTGTAACGGGATCGTCGAAGTCTGTCGGGCATCACCGAGAACGGAAAACCCCTCGACCTGGGTCGTCGCTCACGGACGGTCAACCGGAAGCTGAGACGTCATGTTCTCGACCGTGATGGTGGATGCACTGTCGAAGGATGCTCCTCCCAATACCGTTTCGAGGTCCATCACGTCACTCCCTGGTCTCACGGTGGCCGTACCGACGCCGACAATCTGATCACCCTCTGCTGGTTCCACCATCACGTATCCGTTCACCGCGAAGGGCTCCAGATCATCCGACTCGGGACCAGCCGAGTCAGACTGAAACGACCGAGATAGGGGCGCCCTTCCCCCGCCCCGACAAGTCCGGTCTTACCTACTCAGACGCCTTCAGATACTCGGCAACCACTCGCTTCGGAGCACGATCGAGCCATGCCTCGATGATCAGCTCTTCGAGTTCGGGCACCTCGATGTCCTCGAGACGGATCAGGACGATGGCGTAGCCGTCGAAATGAGGTGTCGTGAAGAACACGTCGGGGTCATCGGAGAGAAGCGCCTCCTTGACTCCGACGTCATCGACCCAGACCGCGACGATCGGACCTTCCGGAGCCGCCTCGCCGAGCGCCTCGTAATCCGCCCGGCGCAAGGGGCGCTCCCATATCAACGGTTTCTCCTTGACCCGCCACTGCAGCACACCCTCGTTCGTCCGCTCCGACGTCTCCGGGAGATCCAGCGTGATCCGGCGGATGTCGTCCCAGGTGGCCACCGTTCAACCGTAGACCATCCCATCGGCGTAGGTTTCGACTGTCAGAAAGGAGCATTCATGGCACGCGATCTGACAGTCACATTGGAGGACCGCCCTGGCGCCCTGGCCGACATGGGCGACGCCCTGGGACGTGCCGGCGTCAACATCAACGGCATCTCCGGCACGGCCGGGTCCGGCGAGGTGCACATCCTGGTGGACGACGCCGAGGCGGCAAGGGCCGCCCTTGCCACCGCCGGCATCCAGGTCGGCGCCGAGAACGAAGTGGTGAAAGTTGGCTTCGAGGACCGCCCCGGCGAGCTCGGCGAGATCGGACGACGAGTCGCCGACGCCGGTGCCAACATCGAGGTCGTCTACATCTCTTGTGACGGGCAACTCGTGTTGGCGACGAGTGACAACGCTGCCGTCGAGGCGTCTGCATAGATCCGGTTGGTTCCGGGTAGGTATCAGCCTGTAGCTTCGGGCATGACGCCCGCGATCGAGGAGAGATGAGATGAGCGAGACTGAGACCACCCCCGGGACCTTGAGCGACGAAGACATCAGAACCGTTGCCCCCGCCACACCGACAGCGACGACCAGGGACAGCGATACGACTGACCCTGACTCGGACGGCGTGGACTCGACAGACAGCGACGGCGTCGATACAACCGACTCTGATGGAGTAGACACGACCGACACCGACTCTCAGGACAGCTGACCCTGCATTCCGGGTCCAGCCCAATCGAATCCTCGGATCCCAGCGCCCTTCACCGGTGCGTCGGGGATCCGGGGCGGTTCGAAGAGGAGTTCTGGGGTGAGAGGCCGCTCTACCGAACGGCCGAAGGGGGTCGAGGCTTCGACGATCTGCTCTCCCTGGACGACGTCGATCGCATCGTCTCCTCGCAGGGCCTGCGCCTGCCCGCATTCAGATTGGTGAGGGACGGTCGGCACGCTTCCATCAGGGAGCTATACGAAGACAACTCGCACCGGCTCCGAGACGGCCACAGGCGTGCTGGACGCCCAGGCCGTGTTCCGCGAGTTCGCCGCCGGGGCAACCATGGTCTTCCAGGGCATGCACCGCTACTGGCAGCCCCTCGCTCTCTTCTGCAGGCAACTCGAACAGTCTCTTGGGCATCCCGTTCAGGCCAACGCCTACATCACCCCACCCGGCTCGCAGGGATTCGACGCACACGAGGATGAACACGATGTGTTTGTGCTGCAATCGCACGGCACTAAGCAATGGAAGGTTCACGAGCGGCACGACCTGCCCCCCACCAGGCCACCGCTGATCGATTCGGCCATCGGACCGGGTGACTCGCTCTACATCCCGGCCGGGTTCCCACACTCCGCCAGCACGCAGCAGGATGCGTCGGTTCACGTGACGGTCGGCATCCTCAGTCTCACCTGGGCAACGGTGCTGAACGAGGCGGTGAAGCTCACCGAAGGGGATCTGATGGTCAATGAGCCTCTACCCCTCAGGTTCGCCGACCAGGACGACCTGAGCCAGATCGTCGAGGAGCGGCTCACCGAGCTTGGCGCTCTACTCGCCAAGGCTGACGCAGCGGTCATCACCGAACGTCTGCGGAGACGGTTCCTCACCACACGGCAACCCGTCCTCCGTGGACAGATCCACCAGCTGCTCGCGCTGGACGATCTGGCGGACGAGTCCGTCGTGCGCAAGCGAGAGGGGGCAATCTGTGCCCTTCGGTCGGCCGACGGCGAGCTGTCCGTGCTCCTCGGTGATCGCGAGTTGAGAATGCCGGCGTGGGTCGAGCCCGCCATCCAGAGCATCCTCGAGCACGAGCAGCTCCCGGTAGCGCAACTCGCCCCGTTTCTCGACGAGTCCGGCCGCCTTGTCCTCGTCCGCCGTCTGATCGTGGAAGGATTGCTCGAGGTCGTCGAGTGATCCCGGGGCGCCCTCGATGCTCCGCCGAGTCCTTGGCCCGCGAGGAGCCCTTGTTCGCCACGGCATCGCTGGTCAGCGCCTGGATGCTCTTCGAGCAGCCGGGGGCATGGGGCCCCGACGCCGTCGCCGAGAGCGCCTTCCCGGAACGTGCCCGTCCGCTGACCGAAGCCGCGGGCCGCCTCGGGATCAGGACCTTGCTCATTCGTAGACGGACTGCTGAAGATCGGCCTCCTCTCGCCTACTTGGCCCACTCCGGTAGCTCCGATCGCCCGCCATCGCTGGTCGCAGGCCCGTTCTCGGATCCGACCGAACTCGCCGGTCTCGACATCGCAGGATTGGCCGAGGGCAGGATGCCCGAATTCGGTCACGCTGTGGAGGAACCCGTCTACCTCGTCTGCACGCACGGCCGGCATGACATTTGTTGCGCCGACAAAGGACGGCCCCTCTACCGGGCCATGTCACAGCTCCGGCCCGATCAGACGTGGGAGGTCTCCCACATCGGGGGGGATCGCTTCGCCGGAAACCTCCTGGTGCTCCCGCGTGGTGACTACTTCGGCCGTGTCGAGCCAGAGGATGCGGCGAATCTCGTCGGAGAGTACGAGGCGGAGAGGCTCGATCTCGACCATCATCGGGGGAGGAGCATCCATCCCCGGCTGGTGCAGGCCGCCGAGCACTTCCTACGGGAGTCGAAGGGCCTGACCGGATTCGACGATCTGGTGGTGGTCGATTACCGACGTTCTCGCCACGATCACGCCGAGGTGGTCTTTCGTGTGCGAGGGGAGATCGACTACCGCGTCCAGGTGGCGGCTCGAGAGCTACCCCAACCCGACTACCTGACCTGTCGTGCCGAGGAGCCCGGACATGGCGTCGCCTACGACCGTGTTTCGTTGACGCAGGACTGAGCTCATCCCTCGCCGAGACGCTCGGTCAGATAGTCCCAATCCCTTGCGAAGCGGTAGGAATGTCGCGCCGGAGGGCCCGGCGCCTGCGTCTCCAGCCAGCGCACGGTGGTCTCGGTGGCGTTGTTGAAAGCATGGACCGCCCCCACCCCGGCGAAGGCGACGTCGCCCGCCTTCAAGCAGATACTGCTCGCCATCGAACCAGGCCTCGACCTCGCCATCGAGGATGTAGTAGGTCTCCTCGAGAGGATGGTCGTGGAACCCGGGCCCACCCCGAGGGTCGTACTGGACCATGAACATCGTGGACAACTGGGCGCCGAGGTCGGTGTCGGACATCATCTTGACTGTGATCCCGGTGTAGACGAGCAGGGCGGTGCGCATGCTCGCCGACACCGCCAAGAGATCCTGGCTCTGCCTGCCCGGATCCATGTTCTCCGGCGCGATGTGCCCGAAGGAGCGGGTCCTCGGGTCACGGGGATCGACCGGTATCGGCTTTTGTTCGGGCAGCACGGGCACGAAGTAGGTGTCCCCGTCGAACCACGGGCGCGGTTGGGGCGTCATCAGATCGGCCCAGCTCGCATCCCCACCTGAGTCATTTCGCCAGGCATGGGGCAGGCCGATCGGGATCATCCCGTAGTCACCCGGCACCAGCTCGACCGTTGCCTCGGGCGTCTCCACGATGACCGAGCCATCGAGCACGTAGAAGGACTCTTCGAACGAGTGGACGTGCGCGTCAACCCGCCCGTCGGCGGTGAGCCGGCTCACTCCGAACGCGGTGTGCACGGCGCCGGGTGTGGTGTGGTCGATCATCGACCATCGGGCATACCCGGAAACGTGATCCGCCATCTCCGGTGGCACGTCGTAACGGGCATCCTCGGCACGGAGGACCAGATGTCTCGTGACGGGGTTCACGGCTGGGGAAGATAGCGGCAAACATCCAGGTTCTGGCCAATAAACTCGGCACTGGCTCTAGGCTGGTGGCCATCAGAAGGATCGCTACCTCCCGTTCTGGGTTGATGGTCACGGCGAGCTTCTTCTTCCTGCTCGCGGCGTGCTCCGGCGGGGAGTCGGATGGTGTCGTCACCTTCACCGACGATGAGCGCTTGAGCCGGTTCGAACTCCCGGAGTCATGGCATGTCTACGAGCACTCCGAGCTCTCCGAGCTGGAGGACATGCCCTTCGACGAACAGGTGCAGGGTTTCAGTTTTCCCGCAATCAGCAGCGTCGGATTCGACGGTGGCCCGGTACGAGATGTCTCCAATGTGGCGAAAGACCTCGCCGAGGCCGACTACCCGATTGGATCGATGTCAGTGCGGCAGGTCGGTGAGGTGGAGAAAGACCTCCTCTCCCGTGCCATGCTGACCCAGTCCGTCCTTCCGTATTACGGGCTCTCCAACAGCGAGGAGATCACCAAAGAGGACTTCAGCTTCGGCAACGGGTTCGACGGGGTCAGGGTGCTCGTCGCCTTCCAGGACGAGGAAGCCACCGGGCAAGGCGTCGCCTATCTGATCTCCGTGTCCAATGAGGACGACACCCGCATGTACTCGATGATCGCCGGGTGCAATCGTGAATGTTTCATCGCCAATCAAGACGCGATCGAGGGAGTGGTCGATTCATGGCTCGTAAACAAGAGGGCTTGAACACCAGGCAGCGTGACATACGCGCCACCAGGCGCCGGGCCGACATGTGGGACCGGATCAAGATCCTCGTCCTCCTCGCCGTCATCATCGGCGCCATCATCGCCAGTAGCGAGGATGTCGGATTCATCAGCTTCTGGGAGGCCGCCGCCGTTTTCTTCACGACCACGGCAGGGATGGCGCTGGGAATCCTCTTCCTGCTCGAGCTGACCCGGCAGATCCATTACTGGCTGTCCGAGCGGTCGGCCGCCTACAACTCGTTCTGGCAGGACAGCTTCTTCGGTGGCATCGAGCGTTGGACTCACGCCCACATGAAGCCATGGACCCGGTTCCGCGTGGGTCGCTTCATCCGCAGGGTGATCTACATCTTCGTGGCCGCCCTCCTCATCGACTATTTCGTCCCCGAGGTCAACGGGCCGTTGGAAGCGCTGGCCGAGGCACCGCGTCTCTTCGCCCAGGCCTTCCCCTTCATCCTCCAGCTCTCCTTTGGCTTCCTCTTCGTGGCGATCCAATTCATCGGGATCTTCTGGTTGCTGTCCCGGGGCGGTACCGACGTGATCCTTCCCGAAGAGGTCACAACCCGCTTCGACGACGTCTGGGGCCAGGACCACGTCCTCGATCTGATCAGAGAGAACATCGCCTTCCTCGAGAAACCGGACGAGATCGAGGAAAAGGGTGGCTACATACCCGGTGGGATCCTCCTCTGGGGCCCTCCCGGAACGGGAAAGACCCTGCTTGCTCAGGCTGTTGCCGGGGAGACAGGGCGGCCCTACGTCTTCGTCGAGCCCGGTGCCTTCGTCAACATGTTCATGGGCATCGGCCTCCTCAAGGTCAAGGGCCTGTATCGAAAGCTGCGCAAGCTCAGTCTCCGCCACGGCGGGGTGATCGTCTTCTTCGACGAAGCCGATTCGCTGGGGTCCAGAGGGCAGATGGGGTCACCGACCGGCCAGCTCGGGGCGGCGGCGATGTCCTACGGGGGCTTCTCTTGCAACGGGTTCAACTACTTGACCCCGCAGACCCAGGACATGCTGACCAACCACTGGGCCGGCGAGGAGGCTCAGGCCGTCGAACAGCCAACACCCGGGTTCGTCGACCGGATCATCATGGGTGGGATGGGGGGTGGCGGAGGCATGGGTGTGCTTCAGGCGCTGCTCACCGAGATGAACGGGTTGGCCAAGCCGCGTGGGATCACGAACAAGTTTCGCAAGCTGCTCGGGTTCCGGGCGAAGCCACCTCCCAAGTACCGCCTCCTCCACATCATGGCCACCAACATGCCCAACGCGCTCGATGAGGCGATGCTTCGGCCCGGCCGCATCGACCGGATCTACAAGATGGGATATCCCTCCAAGGAGGGGCGCAAGCAGACCATTGTCGGGTACCTGAACAAGGTGGAGCACAATCTCACCGAGGACGACATCGAGCGTCTCGCCGTCGTGACCCCGATGTATTCCGGGGCCAAGATCAAGGACATGGTCAACGAGGCCCTCATCATCGCGGTCCGCGACGACAGAGAGTCGATCGAGTGGAGGGACATCTGGAAGGCCAAGTCCCTCAAGGAGCTCGGGCCCCCAGAGGATGTCGACTACATCCAGCGGGAACGCCATGCCGTGGCCATCCACGAGGCCTGCCACGCGGTGACCGCCCATCTGCTCGGCGCCCATCGACGGATCGACATGGTGTCGATCGAGAAGAGAGCCTCCACGCTGGGCATGGTCAAGTCGATGGGCCAGGAGGAGAGGTTCACCCAGTGGCGCTCGGAGATGGAGACCGACATCATGGTCTCACTCGCATCGCTGGCAGGTGAGCGCATGTTCTTCGCGGGCGACAACAGCTCCGGAGTCTCCGGCGACCTTTCTTCTGCCTCGACTGTGGCCGCCCTGATGGAAGGGTCCTTCGGCATGGGCTCGGGTCTCGCCTCGGCGATGAACACCCGCGAGTCGGGGATGGGTGGGCAGGCGAGCCCGGTGTCGATCGCGCTCCGTGAGCAGCGAGCCGAGATCGAAGCCAGCCTCGAAGTTCTCTACGAACGGGTGAACGAGCTGCTCGAGGCGAACCAGGACAAGATTCTCGAACTGGCAGCCGTCCTCGAGGAGAAGAAGACAATCTCCGGCGACGAGGTTGCCGAGATCATGGAGAGTGCCCCCGGCTCACAGACCATGCGCGAGCCGACTGGATGGCAGGCGGTGTCCGACGAGGTGGCCGGAGAGCGCCAGCGTGTTGCCCTGGAGCGCTCCGGACGCGAGGTGGCGTCGACCAGCAACCACCCGCAGACAATCGAAGGGGAGAAGGGCTAGGCGGCGACGCTCCAGCCTGGCTCGCCAACCCGACCGAACTCGCAGTTCTCGGCCAGAACCTGCAGGTCCCCGACCAGGGTCACGTCGTCCAGGACGAGCGACCGGGTGTCGAGGGCAAGGACGCCCCGGCCATCACCCACGGGGAACAGCGGAAGACCACCGATGGCAGGTTCCAGGGTGATCTCCTCAGTGGCGCCGCCGGGCACGCTGAGGACTGAAGCGACCTCGACATCGGTCCTGAACAGCAGAGATTCGTCGTCCATCCAGCCGACCGGTGTCCCGAGGGCGACCAAATCCTCCATCTCACTGGCGGTCCCGTCACCATCCCATACGTCGATTCCCGTTATCTCCGAGCCGCCCTCGTTCACACCCACGACAGCGATCGCGTTGCCGTCAGGTGATCCCAGCGCTGAGATGGGGATGCCGAATCCCTCCACGACCGGCTGGGTCCAGACAGTCTCCGCCGTGAATGGGTTGAACCGCGACACACCGACTGCCACACGCTCCGGTTCGTCGGGCACATCCTGGGTCACGACCAGGATCAAATCCTCGCCGACGGACCCGATAACCCGGATCGGCTCCCAGCCCTCGAACCCGTCATGGGGGATCTCCTCGTCCGCGATCAGGTCGGTGATGACCTCGTCCTGGATCCCGTAAAGGCCGGCGGTGGTCGCCACCCAGTTGATCTCATCGGCTACCTCGACTTCGGTGCGCTCCCACACATTGCTGCCGGCGTCGAGCAGGTAAATCAGGCCGGCTATGGATATGGGGCGCGTCAGCGGCCCCGGCTCGACCTCTGTGTCGACCTCAGTCGCCTCGACGGCTTGATACTGGGTCCTGATCATCACCCCGATCCTCGGCTCCCCGGAGGCGTCGCCCAGGGTCAGCGTTTGCTCTGTCTCCTCATCCCCTCTCAGGACCGAGATCTCGACGACGTCTCCCGCCTCCTTCTCACCCAGGGCGGCGAGCAAGGACTCGGAATCGAGGGTTGGCTGGCTGTCGAAGGCCACGATCACGTCGCCGACGATCAGAAGCCCGTCGGCAGCCGAATCGGGAGTGACCTCCTGTACCAGGACGCCTTGTGGCTCTCCGACCAGGAAAGTGCATTGAGCAGGCGGATCGAGCGCCTCGTCGACGTCAGGCAGAGCGCCGCGCTCGGGCGGAGTCTGGGCGCAGGCGACCATCACCACAGAGATGACGAGGAGTGCAGTGAACCGCCGTTTCACGGCTCAAATCGTACCGGGTCGCCAAGGCTCTACCCGGGGACCCGCCACCCCGCCCGCCGGCTCAGATCCCTAGGGCGCCGAGGTCGGGAGGAACATCGACGGCGTATTCCTGCAGCACTTCGAGCGGAATGATCTCTAGTGCTCGCTCGTGGGTCGAGGCAAGCACGACGGGCGCCGCCATCCCATCGAAATGAGCCCGCAACCAATTCGTCGCGGTCACACACCACCTGTCTCCAGGAACGAGACCGGGAAATCGATACTCGGGCATAGGCGTGCTCAGGTCGTTGCCGATCTGTCGCTGATGATCGAGGAATTCTTCGGTGACGACCGCACAGACCGTGTGGCTTCCGACGTCTTCGACGCCCGTGGTGCAATCACCGTCCCGGTAGAAGCCGGTGAGTGGGTCGGTGCCACACGGGTCCAGATCGCCACCAAGGACGTTTTGGCTGGTCAGCTCGGTCCTCGTCGGGTCACTCTCATCCGCGGCATGCAAATGTGTCCCAGCCACCCTCGTTGTAGACCGCCCATGCCGCCGCTGCGGTCGAGGCCTCAGGATCGGACGGGTCGGCATCGGGGAACCCTGCGTTCTCCGCCCGCTCGGCCCAGTACTTCGGGAGATGCTGGAACAACCCGACCGCCCCGGTGCGCAAATTGGTCGAAACGGGGTTGAAACGTGATTCGCACCAGGCGACGCGGACCGCCTTGTTGACGTCCTCCGCGGCGAAGTACTCGGCGACGAGGGCACGAACCTGGACCTGGGACAGCCATCCGGACTCGTCCGAGGCGATGGTCCCTGACGACTGCTCAGCGGAGGCCGTTGCCTGCTCGGTGGCGACTGTGGTCGCGGTGGCGGCATCGCTGTCGGCAGCCGTGCTCTGTCCGGCCAGGACGGCGAAGTTGAACCCGGCTTGAGCGCCGGTGCTGTGGCCAAGACCCGGTTCGGTCGCGTCGAATTCGAGTTCGGCCTGAGTACTGCCCGAAGTACCAAACGCCGCAAAACCGGCCACCGCCAGCAGTGCGACTGCCGCCCATCCAGCAATAAACGAGAGGCGTCTCAAACGCATATGAAGTTGACTCCACTGTGGAACGAGGGCCTGCGCGGTGCGCAGGACCACCACAGCCCGGCCAGACCCTACCGACCTGTGGATAACCGCGGCAACTCGGATTGGCTCAGCCGAGAGCTTTCCCCAACTCGGCCACCACGAGTGGCCAATGCTCCCTCTTGGGGTCGAGCATGGGGAAATGACCCATTCCCGGCACAACTTCGATCCGGGACCCTGTGGACAGACGGGTGGAGTGCGACACGGGGACGATCGTCATCGTTCTCGCCGTGGACGAGAAGCGTCCTTCCGTCGACCGGCTGAACGGTGGGTGGCGCCCCGGAGTCGAGCAAGCATTGGGCGTCCCGAGAACCGACAGCGCCGGCCGCTGCCATGGCGGCAAGGTCTGTGATCGGGGCGAGACCCACGAACAGCCCTACGTCGTCGGCCCTGTGGGCGGCCGCCCAAAGCCCGAGGTGACCGCCCGCAGAGTGCCCGACGAGCCCGATCGCCATGCCGGGCATCTCCCTGGCGATGTAGTCGATTGCGGAGACGACATCGTGAGCAGGAGCGGGCCAGCATCCCGACTGCCCCCGCCGGTATTCGATGTTCCAGGTGACATAGCCGCGGCCCGTCAGATCGACCGCGAGTGTTTCGGTGCTGTCTCTCTCGTACTCCTGCCGCCAAAGACCCCCGTGGATCAAGACCACCAATCCCGATGTCTTGCCGGCGGGCCGGCGGATATCACCGAGATTGTCCGGGTGCGGCCCGTAACCGACCGTTTCGAACGGGGTCGCAGCACGGTTCTGGAGATGCCGCAGAGCGTCCTGATAGCCGCCAATCCCGCGGCCGAAAATGGTTCGGACACAACTCGGCGCCACCAAGGAGATCGCCCGCCATGGCTCCCGCTCCCTGACGTTGGAGATGTGCACCTCCACCGCCGGCAAACCCACAGATGAGATCGCGTCCCCAATCGAGCGGGAGGTATGGGTCAGGGCACCAGGGTTGATTATCAGCCCATCGACACCGTCGGCGTGATGGATCGCATCCACCAGTTCGCCCTCATGATTCGACTGGGCGAACTGGGCCTCGATACCGAGGGCCGCGCCCCAGCCCTCGATGAGGCCCTCCATGCCCTCCAACGTCGTGTCGCCGTAGACCTCGGGCTCACGGGTGCCCAGCATGTTCAGGTTGGGACCGTTGAGCACCAGCACCCGCATCAGGCCACCTGTGGGAGATGTTCGGCGATGAGCCCGTGCGCCTCATCCAGCACTGGGGAGGGCATTTCCCCGAGGACGAGCTCGAACCGCTTGGACATTGCGGCGATGATGGCAGCGGACACCTTCTCGTTGTCGAGCCCGGGGGCACGGTCGGCCAGGGCTCCAGTGGTGCGCGGGTCCCAATCGAGCTGAAGTGCCCGGTAGACGGGTATCAAGACGTCCCGAATCCGCTCCCCATCGTCCACGACGACCACGCCCCCAACGTGAGCGGCGCCACGAACGAGACGTTGGCCGACGCCCATGACTTTGACCCGTCCACCAACATTGACGGACCACTTACCCGGGCAGTACTCGCCGCTCAGCTCTCCGATGCGTGCGTCGATCCCGAGGCTCTCGAAAGCCTCGACCATGATCCCGGCGACCATCTCGAACCTCTCTGTAATCCCGGCTCTTGGCTCTTCCTCCGGTGTGGCCCAGGCAAATGCAAGTGTCTGCTCGTGGAATACGGCCGCCCTTCCCCCGGCGAGACGCTCGACCGCCCCAAACCCATTGGCGCGGGCGGCGCGGACTGCCTCTGCGTATCCCGGCTGGACACGATCGATGGCTCCAAAGGCCACCACAGGCCCCGGGACGTGGAGACGTATCAGACCGTCGATCTCGCCACGGGCGACCGCGCCCAGTGCAGCGTGGCTGACGGCAACGTCGAGCGCAGGGTGCCCGGGATAGGAATCGGTGACGAGTGTGTATCGGCGCACAACCGTGAGGATAAGGAACCCGCTGTTACCGTCAGTGGATCGACGCCGTGGCTGGGAATCCGTATCGAAATGCGGGAACCAGTGAAGCCGAAGGGCTCGTTAACAAGCAGTAACCGTCCCCAAGCCGAGTTGGGGGCAATGCGACTCGGAGGGAATGTGCGCACCCGTGCCCACATGGCAACGGTCCTTGCCGCGGTCTTCGTCCTGACCGCGTGCGGTGACGCGCCCTTCACCTCCTTGGGTCAGCGCAGTTCGGGGTGGATCGGAGAGCCGACCGTGGTGACCACCACAACCGTTGCGACGACGGTCCCGATCGTTGTGGACGCCAAGATTCTCAAGTGGTTCAACGACGAGCTGCGTGCAGCGCCCCTCGACGATCCGGCCGCCCTGAAGGTAGCGGTGTTCGCCCGCCGGGCCGGTGACTTGTTCATCCAGGCGAGCCGCGCCGAGATCGCGGCCCTCCTACCCGAGAGTCAAGTTCCCCACATCGACCCCCTACCTGTCCGAGTACGTGACCTCACAGCTCGTCTTCGACGAGAGGGGTGATCTGGCCGATGACCCCGTGGCCGCCTTCGGCATCTGGTCTTCGGAGCCCTACACCAGGTCTCGATCCGTTGCACAAATGATCATCATGAGTGTCTCCGTCGACCCGGAGGTCGCTGCCGATGTGGCATCGCCCGGCGCCGACAACTCGTGTGAGCGCTTCGCTGACAGAAGCACCCAGGTCTGTGCCGTGGCCACGGTCGGCGGGCGTCCCGTCTGGTCCCTCGAGGCGTCGAACGGCACGACGATGGTCTGGTTCGACGGCGATTACAGATATGAGCTCTTCGGGCGGTCCTATGTGGCCCCGGCCGCCCTCGAGAAGATGGCCATCGGCCTCGTCCCGCTCACGGAGCTAGGGACTACCCCCGGATAACCTTCGCTGGCCAAGCTGGAGGCGGCGCATCTATCACTCCGGTGGCTGGTGGAGCTACCTGCAATACGACGAGGAACAGGACAAACCCGACCTGGATCGGGCTCTTGCTCCGCACGTGTCTGGTCCTACGGCCGCCCTATCTGTGTCGGGTCTCATCGGGGTCCTGGTCACGATCCTCATCATCTCCGGTCTCGGGGTGGTGCCGCCCATACTCATGGGGAGGCTCATCGACGATGCGATCCCGAACGGCGACGTCGGTCAGCTGACCCTGCTCGGTCTGGGCATGATCGTCGTTCCGCTGATCAGTGCCCTGGTCGGCGTGGTCCAGCGCTGGTGGTCGTCGAATGTCGGCGAGGGGATCATCTTCGATCTCCGCCGCGAGCTCTACGAGCACCTGCAGCGGATGTCACTCCGCTTCTTCACTGCCACCAAGACAGGCGAGCTGATGAGCCGTCTCAACAGCGACGTGGAGGGTGCCCAATCTGCCATCACCGGAACCTTCGTCTCCATCGTCTCCAATGTGGTATCCGTCGTGTTCATCCTGGTCACGATGATCGCCATCGACTGGCGGCTCACCATTCTCGCGGTAGCCGCACTGCCCCTCTTCGTGATACCGGCTCGTCGGGTGGCCAAGGTCCTGAAACGGGTCACCCAGGACCTCATGGAGCACGAGGCCAAGATGTCCGGCATTCTGCAAGAGACGTTCAACGTCAGCGGGGCAATGCTGGTCCGGCTCTTCGGCCGCTGGGACCAGGAGGCCAAGCGGTTCAGTGATCAGGCCGGCCAAGTCCGCGACTCATCAATAAAACGATCGATGGTGGGCCGGGGTTTCTTCGCCGCACTGGGGTTGGTATCCGCGGTAGGGACGGCCGCCGTCTTCTGGGTTGGCGGCCTCCTCGTCATCAACGGTCAGATCGAAGTCGGCGAGATCGTCACCTTCGCTGCCCTGCTCACCCAGTTCTACGGCCCGCTGTCGGCCATCACCAACTCCAGGGTCGAGTTCGCCACCTCGCTGGTGTCATTCGAGCGGGTCTTCGAGGTCCTCGACCTCGACACCGACATCCCGGACCCGGCTATGCCGGAGCCGATGCACCCTGTGAAGGGCCGCGTCGAGTTCGCCGACGTCTCATTTCGCTATCAGGGTGACGGCCCGGAGGGTCTCGCCGCGGTCAGACGCTGGAGACGCGCCGCACCCGAACAGACTTCCTCGACCCAAGCCAGCACCAGGGATTGGGCGCTCCACGATGTCGACTTCGTGTCCGAGCCGGGGACACTGACCGCTCTGGTAGGTCCTTCCGGCGCAGGCAAGACCACCATCTCCTATCTCCTGCCCAGGCTCTACGACGTGACCGAGGGGTCGGTGCTGGTGGACGGGCACGACGTGAGGAATGTGGCGTTGCGCGACCTGGCGGCGGCGGTCGGAGTGGTGACTCAGGAGACTTACCTCTTCCACGACACGATCGCCGCCAATCTCAGGTACGCCAAGCCTGACGCCACTCAGGAACAGATCGAGGATGCGGCACGGGCGGCCAACATCCATGACATGATCTCGAAGCTGGCCGACGGCTATGAGACGGTGGTGGGAGAGAGGGGGTACCGACTTTCCGGAGGCGAGAAACAGCGAATAGCCATTGCCCGGGTGCTGCTAGAAGACCCCAAGATCCTTGTTCTCGACGAGGCGACCTCCCATCTCGACTCCAGATCCGAGGCCCTGATCCAGGAGGCTCTGGAGAAGGTGAGGGAGGGCAGGACTTCGATCGTCATCGCCCATCGTCTATCGACGGTGCGGGCGGCAGATCAGATCCTGGTGATAGACGAAGGAGAGATCGTCGAGCGCGGGAACCACGCATCCCTGGTTCAGGCCAACGGGCTCTATGCCTCTCTCTATCAGACACAGTTCGTGGAGCCGGCTTCCGCCTGATCCCTGGTGCCGGTCAGGCACCCCGGGTCAGGTTCTCGATCAGCAACTGCTGATCCGTTGCCAGCAACAACACCTCACCGTCGTGGGACAGCCAAAGTCGGGGACCCACTTCGAGCCAGACGTGCTTGGGCAACGCGTCCAGGTTCTTCCGCTTCCGGGCGTTGGGAGCGGCGTAGGCGAGGACGCTCGAAGTTGGTCCGCCCAGCGCGTCGAGGTGACCGATGAGGTCGTAGCTTCCAAACAGGTAGGCCATGGCTTCGGCGTGATCCACCGGACCACTGTCCGAGAACCAATCGATGGTTCCGCAGTCGGCGCAGCCGGTCACGGCGACATGTCCGACCCACACCGGCTTGTGCTCGCACCATGGAGAAACACTCATGGTGGAGAAGCTACGAAGAGGGTGTGACAGAAATGCCGGAGGGACCCTCCGGATCGTTCTCAGAGATCCAAAGTCGGCATCTCCGACGTGTCGTCGAAGCGGGTGCCTGGAACCAGCAGCACGGGCAGATGCGACTTGTCCATGACCCGGGCCGACACACTTCGCCAAGCCTCCTCGGTGAAGAGACGGCGGGTGGCCCCCATCATCACCAGATCGGCTCCGACCTCGTCCGCCGTATTGATGATTGCCTCGGCCGGGTCGTCGCCTTCCACGAAGCGGACGTCGGTGTCGAGCCCGACGGCGTGCAGCCCGGCAACGATCGGCTCCACCGCCTTCTGCCCGCGCTCTTCCAGGTATCTCGCCGCCTTGGCCTCGGCATCGGATGAGTCAATCGGTGCATCGTCGAGGAACGACCGCCGCACGTCGTCATCCAGGGCCTCCAGGAAGGAGCGGGGGACCCTCACCACGGTCATGACCGTGACACTCCCGTCATCGGAATGAAGACGCCGGCAGAGGTCGGCTACCGGGGCTGCTGGAAGTACCCCGGTCGTGGCGATCAGGATGCGCACCCGGCTGAGATTAGGGTGTCGGCACCGCTTTTGCCCATGCGAGTCACGTGGACCCGGAACTCATCAACAAGGTCACCTGGAAGATCCCTAACGCCCTGGCTTTGATCGGCTCGGCATCCGGGGATGAATGGAACGGGATGACCGCGTCGTGGGTCACCCAGGTCTCGATGGAGCCCGTGCTGATAGGAGTTGGCATCGACAACAAGGCGGTCACCCACCGGCTGATCAGCGATGGTGGGTCGTTCACGGTGAACCTATGGCCATCAGACGACACCCGGGTATTCGTCAAGTTCTCCAAGCCGGCTACGCGGGAGAATGGCACGCTGAATGGCCGCCCGGTTCGCCCGGGCATGACCGGCGCCCCGATATTCGAGGAATCACTGGCATGGATGGAGTGCGGAGTGCGTCACTCGATGGATCTGGGGACCCACACCTTTTTCGTGGGCGAGATCGTCGACGCAGGTGTCAACGACGACGACGACCGGCAGGCCGCTTCGATGTCTGACACGAGGATGAAGTACGGCGGAGTGAGAAGGGGCGGCCACTAAATGGACATCTCCGTCGAGGGGAAGGTCGTCCTCGTCACCGGTGCCAGCCGTGGCATCGGGCAAGCGACCGCCGCCGAGTTCGCCAGGAGTGGTGCCGCCGGCATCACGATCACTTCCCGGAAACCGGAGAACATCGAGAAGGCGGCGGCGGAGCTGATCGAGTCGGGGGTGGACGAGGGGACGCTCCTCGCGCTTCCGGCTCGAGCCGATTCCGAGGAATCGGCCGATGAGGCGGTGGCGGCCACCGTGGAGCGCTTCGGGTCATGCGACATCCTCATCAACAACGCAGGCACCAACCCTTCGGCCGGGCCTCTGATGGAGGTGGACCTTGGCGCCCTGGACAAGACCTGGGCAGTCAATCTGAGGGCCCCATTGCTCTGGGTCAGGGCCGCCTACCGGGCATCGATGGAGAAGAACGGGGGTTCTATCGTCAATGTCTCCTCCGTGGGTGGCCTGCGTCCAAGCCCGATCACCGGCGCCTACAACGTTTCCAAGGCAGGTCTGGTCCACATGACCAGGCAGCTGGCCCTGGAATTGGCGCCGTCGATCAGGGTCAACGCCGTTGCCCCCGCCGTCGTCAAGACGAGGCTCTCGGAGATGCTCTGGCAGGACGAGGCGGCGGCGGCAGGGATGCACCCCCTGGGCCGACTGGGGACACCTGAGGACATTGCCCGCGCCATCGTGTTCCTCGCCTCCGATGCCGCCGACTGGATGACCGGCGTCATCCTTCCGGTCGACGGGGGAATGAGTGAAGCGTCTTCGTCGGGCATAGCCTGAGCAGCACAGCGAGTACGACACTGACCCACCCGGCACCCGATCCCGATCTGGCCCTTCGCTATCTGGAAGGCGACCTCGACGACAGCGCTCTGTTCGCTCACGCCCGGGCGCTCCGAGACGAGGGCAAGGGCCAAGTCGTCACTTACAGCCGCAAGGTCTTCATCCCCCTCACCACGTTGTGCCGTGACCGTTGCACGTATTGCACCTTCGCCAAGCCGCCCGGTGCCGGCGGGATGTACCTCGAGCCCGAAGAGGTCCTGGCCATAGCCACGGCAGGTGACGAAGCCGGGTGCACCGAGGCCCTATTCACCCTGGGGGACCGGCCCGAGGAGCGCTGGCCTCAGGCCGCCTCGTTCCTCGCCGCCCGTGGACTCGACTCGACAATCGCCTACGTGGCCGAGATGTCTGCGCTGGTGCGCACCGAAACGTCCATTTTCCCCCACGCCAACCCGGGCCTCCTCGACGATGACGACATGAGGCTCCTCCGCCCGACCAATCCATCGATGGGGATGATGCTGGAGAACATCTCGCCCCGGCTCATGGAGCCGGGAATGCCCCACCACGGGACCCTCTCCAAGGACCCAGCTCGTCGGGTGGCAACCATCGAGGCGGCCGGCCGGGTGAAGGTCCCCTTCACCACCGGGATCCTGGTGGGGATCGGCGAGACGAGAGGCGAGATCGTGGATTCGCTGTTCACCCTGAGAGACCTCGCCACGGCCACCGGAGCGATCCAGGAGGTCATCATCCAGAATTTCAGAGCCAAGGCCGACACTCCGATGCGGCACTCGGCCGAGCCGGTGCCGCGCTGGTTCGCCCGGGTCGTCGCGTTGGCTCGATGGATCCTGGGCCCGGAGGCCAATGTCCAGGTACCACCGAACCTCACCGAGCAGTTCGAGATATACCTGGAGGCGGGCATCAACGACTGGGGAGGCGTCTCCCCGCTCACCATCGACTGGGTGAACCCCGAAGCGCCGTGGCCCCATCTCGACGAGCTGCGAGGTCGAACCGAAGAAGCCGGCTTTGCCCTGCGGCCTCGGCTTCCGGTCTATCCGGAATACATCGATGAGGATTGGATACACACCGCGTTGTACGCAGATGTGGTGGCGGCCTCCGACAAGGACGGTCTGGCACTCATCCCGGAGACATCAGGAGCAAGATGACGATCACGTTTCTCAGAGTGCGTCCGGCCGAGAAGCTGGCCGAGCCGACGGCGACCAGCAGACGTCGGGAGGGAACGACGGCGGTCGAGATGCTGTCACCCACCAGCGCCGAGCTGACCGCAGCCCACAAGGCCGGTGTTCTCGTGCTGTCGGAGAGCGTGACCGACGTGGAGCCTGCCGCCTGGGTCGTCAAGCCCGAGGAAGCCCTCAGCCTCGCCGGGCGAGGTGTTCCAGGGTGGCGGCTGACCGTCGTGGCCGAGGGCTCCAGGGAATCGATTCTCGATTCACTGGCCAGGTCAGGGGCTTGTTTCGCACGTTCCACACGCTCGGAGATATCAGAGATCGCAGCGTTGTCCTCCTTGCCCGGGGTCGAATTCTCGGTGTCGGTGTTCGTCGACGATGTCCCACAGGCCCTGAGGGCGGTTGACCAGGGTGCCACCGATCTCTTGCTGCGCGATTGGGACGTGGAAGGGATCGGTGAGCTGCGGGCGGCCCTCGGTGACAGACGACTCGTGGAGAGGACCGCATTCCCTCCGGGCATCGAGATCGACGAGGCCCGCTCTGTGCTGTCCGCCGAGACGTTCACGGCCTGGCTGAGCCAGGTCGACGGCTCCGGTGTGGCCCGGCCCCGATACGAATGGGCGCCCGGGAAGGATCTCTCGCCACCGGTGCCGGACGGTCGTTTGTCGGCGGAATGGCTGGACAACACCTGGCTGGACGGCACACCGACCTCCTTCCCCGGTTCGGCGGCGGAGTTGGCGCCGATCCTGCAACGCTCGTTGGATGGCATCGCGCCGACGACGCAGGAGGTGGAGGCGCTCTTCCGGGCCCGGGGGGACCAGGTCGACGCCGTCGCTCACGTCGCCGACATCCTCAGAGAGCGGGCGGCCGGGGACACGGTCACATATGTGGTGAACCGGAACATCAACTACACCAATCTCTGCTACTTCAAGTGTGGCTTCTGTGCCTTTTCCAAGGGCCCTCGCAGCCTCAATCTCCGCGGCGAGCCGTATCTGATGGGGCTCGACGAGATCGTGGAGAGAGCCGTCGAGGCCTGGGGCCGGGGAGCGACCGAGGTGACCCTCCAGGGTGGCATCCATCCCGATTTCACGGGCAACTTCTACGTCGACGTGGTCAACGCCATCAAGTCGGAGTTGCCCGACATGCACATCCATGGCTTCACCCCGCTCGAGGTCTGGCAGGGGGCCGATACCCTGGGCATACCGGTACGGCGCTTTCTCGAGGAGTTGAAGGCTGCCGGTTTGGGCACCCTTCCGGGGACGGCCGCCGAGATCCTCGACGACGACGTCAGAACTCACCTGTGCCCGGACAAGATCCGGACCTCCCAATGGGCAGAGGTGATGATCACCGCCCACGAACTCGGGCTGCGGGCTACCTCGACGATCATGTTCGGCCACATCGATCACCCGCGCTCTTGGGCCAAGCACCTCGAAGTGATCCGCGCCATCCAGCGCCGGACGGGCGGGTTCACCGAGATGGTTCCGTTGCCGTTCGTCCACATGGGCTCGCCGATCTTCCTGAGAGGCCGATCCCGGCCCGGGCCCACCTGGGACGAGGTGGTGCTGATACATGCCGTGTCCCGAATCGCCCTCGACGGCCTCGTGCCAAACATCCAGGCTTCCTGGGTGAAGCTCGGGCTCGACGGCGGGCGGCGTCTCCTCGATGCAGGCTGCAACGACCTCGGTGGGACGCTGATGGGCGAGATCATCACCCGCTCCGCCGGTGCCGCCCATGGTCAGGAGGTCACACCGCAGGAGTTTCGGGAGGTCATCGAGGCGGCGGGGAGGCGGCCGGCCCTGCGCTCGACGACCTACGAGATCCTCGAGTCTCAGCCGCGATAGGTGAGGCCCCTCGGGGCGGTGGCGAACCCCCACTCCGCCAGGGCCGGGGCAATCGGGGAGGCCGGTGCCGGCTGGCCGTTGACCGTGTTGACCGTCGTGCGGCGATGTCGGGTGGCGATCTCGGAGAGCCCTCGGCCGAGGTTGCCGTAGATCGACATGTCTTCGGCGAGGACGGTCAGGTGCCGCCGGCCCCGGTCCAGATAGCCGAGCAACTGGCCCTCCCACAGGAAGACATAGGCGCCGGCGTCGCGGGCCAATCGCGCCTCTTCGACCTCCGGCCAGGGAAGCGTGGCGCCGTAAGGGTTGGCCGGGTCTGTGGCGGCCAGGACCGTCAACTGACGGGGTGGATCGGTGCGCAACCGGTCGACCGCACCGGGGAGTGCGAACTGTGACCCTCCCAAACCCTCGACGAAGTATCCCCGACGCACCCTCCCCGTCTCCTCCAGATGGGAGAACACCGGGTAGAGCGCACTGAAGCCGCCCGGATAGCCCTCGGCGAGGATCGCGCTCCGGGTGACCACCCCGTGTCTGTCGAGGAGCAGATGGGCCCAGGCGGCGTGACGCTCGGTATCGCTCACCTGTCCACCGACGAGTTGTCCGGTCAACGACCAGCGACCACCCGCCTGAGGTGGGAATTGTGACGACAGCCCGGGCCGACCGGTCCGTCTCGTGCTGCGTTGCTGGAGGAAGGCGCGGAGCGGGGCCAGGGTGTCATTGGTGACATGACCAGACCAGACCAGGTCCCAGAGATGCTCGAGGAGATCGACCGGGTCGCCACCTCCGGCGCCGACATAGATGTCGCGGAAGAAGCTCGCTCCTCTCGTCTCGAGGAAGCCATGGATCGATTCGGCCTCAGGCCCTTCCGGCATCTCACCGGGTCCCCTCCACAGCAAGCCGAGACTCGATCGTGGGTAGAGGGCCAGCTTGCCGTCGCCCGGCCCGAGCGAGTCATGGCCCACCCAGACGAGGTCGCCATCGAGGAGGAGCCGATCGAGGTGGGAAGCCGGGTCGGTGACCCTCGAGGCGAGCACATCGCGCTCGACCACGGATGCCGGGATCACCGCGCCGGTGAGTCGGGCGATCGCATCGGTGAGGGCAGTCGAGCTCGAGGGCGGGTCGTCCCGGACGCCTTGCCAGGCAATGTTGAAGGCGGCAAGCGAGGCGGGAGGCACTGGCTCTATCTCCCGGCGCAAAACGGCCAGGGAGCGGCGTTTGAGCCGTCTCAGCACCTCGCGGTCGATCCACTCCCGTCCCTGCCCGCCCGGACGGAAGGCGCCGACATCGACCCGTCCCGCTGCCTCCAGCTGCTGGAGGATCGTTTCGACGATGGCGGAGGGGACGGCCAGGGCTTCGGCGGCCTCCCTGGCGGTGAACGGGCCGTGGGTTCGGGCATACCGCCCCACTACGTCGCTCAGGGGATCGTCGACCGGCTCGAGGAACACATGGGGAACCCCGGGGGGTGGTTGGATCCCGAGGGCATCACGCAGCCTCGAAACGTCCTCGACCGCCGCCCATCGGGGGACACCAGCGTGGGTGATCTCGACCACCCTTCTCTGGTCGGTGAGCTCACTGAGCACCGACGGGATGTCCAGCCCCTCGGTGCGCACCTCGAGATCCTGCACGGTGAGCGGTCCGAGGTCCCTCAGCATGTCGTGGACCCCGTCGGGTCTCTTGACTCGCCTGCGCTCGGTCAGGTACTGCAATTCGAGTTCCACGGCGGCCACCACCTCGGGGTCGATCAGCTCGCGGAGCTCCCCCTCACCGAGTAGCTCCCGGAGCAAGTCACGATCGAGGGTCATGGCCGCCGCCCGGCGTTCCGCCAGAGGGGCGTCGGCCTCGTACAGGAAGGCGGCGATGAACGAGAAGAGCAGAGATGAGGCGAACGGGCTCGGTGAGTCGAGATCGACCGACGCGATCCTTATGCGGCGTGCCCGTATGTCGGTCAGGACTTCGATCAATGAGGGCAAGTCGAAGTCGTCCTGGAGGATCTCCCGATACACCTCGAGCATGATCGGGAATGAACCGAATTGCTTGGCGACACCGAGCAGGTCGGCCGATCGCCGGCGCTGCAACCAGAGCGGTGTCCTCTCGCCGGGACGACGCCGGGGGAGGAGCAGGGAGCGCCCGGCCGCCTCCCGGAAGCGGGCGGCGAACAACGCTGTGTCACCGAGGTGCTCGAGGAGCAAGGCTTCGACGTCTTCAGGATCGAGCAGGAGATCCTCGGGGCCGGGCGGGCTGTCCGCATCGGGGAAGCGGAACGCGATGCCGTCATCAGACCAGATGGCGTCGACATCGACCCCGTAGCGGTCGCGGAACCGATGACGCAGTGCCATCGCCCACGGAGCGTGGATCCGCGCCCCCAAAGGCGAGAGCAGGACGAGTCTCCAGTCCCCGATCTCATCACGGAAGCGCTCGACGACAAGCGTCTGGTCGGTAGGCAGCACCCCGGTCGCCTCCCGTTCCTCCGTGACGTATCCGACCAGATTCCTCGCCGCCAGGTCATCCAGGTGAAAGCGGGTCGTGAGCTCCTCATGGGCCTCCTCGGGGTCGAGACGTCCCATCTGGCGGACGAAGGCGCCAACCGCTCTGCCGGTCTCTATCGACCGCCCCATCGAGTCGCCATGCCAGAACGGCATCCGGGCCGCGCCTTCAGCCGGCGCCGGCACCACCTCGACCCGATCGTGGCCAATCTGCGAGATTCGCCAGGCGGTGCTGCCGAGCAGAAAGACGTCTCCCTCCCGCGACTCGTAGACCATCTCCTCGTCGAGCTCACCTACCCGGCTCCCATCGGGCAGTGTGACGCGGAACAGACCGCGGTCGGGGATGGTGCCTGCGTTGGTGACGGCCAGCTGGAGCGACCCGGGCCGAGCCGTCACCTCGCCGGAGACCCGATCCCAGTTGATCCGGGGTCTCAACTCTGCAAAGAGATCCGAGGGATAGCGCCCGGCCAGCATGTCCAGCGTCTCGTCGAACACGGCCCGGCTCAGCGCCGAGTACGGCGCCGCCCTGGTCGCCATCTCGTAGAGGGCGTCGGCGCTGGTCGGACCGGCGACGACCCTGGCCACGAGTTGCTGGGAGAGGACATCGAGCGGGTTGGCCGGGATCTTGGTGGTTTCGACCTGTCGCTCCAGCATCTGATTGGCGACCACGGCCGAAACCAGGAGATCGCCCCGGTATTTCGGGAAGATGCGTGCTTTGGACACCCCGCCGACCTGATGACCCGAGCGGCCAACCCTTTGCAGCCCGGAAGCGACCGACGTCGGAGCCTCGACCTGGAGCACCAGGTCGACCGCACCCATGTCGATGCCGAGCTCGAGAGACGAAGTTGCGACCACCGCTTTGAGATCGCCGCGCTTCAACGCCTCTTCGGTGAGGATCCTCTGCTCACGGGCGACTGAGCCGTGATGGGCCCTGGCCACTTCCTCGCCCGCCAGGTTGTTGATCTCGGAGCAAAGGCGCTCCGCAAGCCGACGCGAATTGGCGAACACGATCGTGCTGCGATGGGCCTGGATTTGCTCCAGCAACCGGGGGTAGACCGCTGGCCAGATGGAGCGGGTCGACTGCTGATCCGGGTCGAGCGGATCGGGCTCGCCCGGCTCATTCATGTCCTCTACCGGGACCACTATCTGGATGTCCATGTCCCGGTCATGGGGGACATCGATGAGGGTGACCGGCCGTGGCACCCACGTTCCGTCGTCGTCGAGGGTTCCGCCGCCGAGGAACCGTCCGATGTCCTCCAGTGGTCGCTGCGTGGCCGAGAGGCCGATCCGTTGTGGCGACACATCGGTGACCTCCTCCAGACGCTCGAGGGAGAGCGAGAGGTGCGCACCTCGTTTGCTCCCGGCAACAGCGTGCACTTCGTCGACGATCACCCAGCGGACGCTGCGCAGTACCTCGCGGGCCGCAGACGTGAGTATGAGATAGAGCGATTCGGGTGTCGTGATCAGGATGTCGGGCGGGTTTCGCCGCATCCGCTGCCGGGCATCAGCTGGCGTGTCCCCGGTGCGGATGAAGGTGTCTACGGTCGGCAAAGTGGGGCCGCCGATGCGGCTCGAGGCATGGCGGATTCCGGCCAGTGGCGCCCGGAGATTGCGCTCGACGTCATGGGCGAGGGCCTTCAGTGGCGAGATGTAGAGAACACGGCACCGACTCGCCTTCTCTGGCTGGGGCTCGGTCAGCAGTCGATCGAGAGTCCACAGGAATGCGGCCAGCGTCTTGCCCGACCCGGTGGGGGCATGGATCAGCGTGTGATGGCCGTCGGCGATGGCCGGCCAGCCCAGGGCCTGGGCCCGGGTCGGCTCGTTGAACGAGGCCTCGAACCAGGTGCGAGTTGCCGGTGTGAAGGCGCCAAGCGGGTCCACACCCGGAAGGTATCAGCGGTCAGTGACAACAGTTGTCCGTAATTGGGAGCCACAGTCCCGTATTTGACACCTGTGTGTCTCGATTACGAGATAGATCAGGCGCTGAGCTCGAGGGGCAGCCGGTTGATGGCGGCCAGCTCGAGGAAGAGATCGACCACGTGCGGGTCGAACTGGGTCCCGGCGTGCTTGCGAATCTCGTTCACCGCAAACTCGACGGGGAGGGCACTCTGATAGGAGCGGGTCGAGGTCATGGCGTCGAACGCGTCGGCAACGAGGATGATCCGGCTCAGGATCGGGATCTCTTCGCCACCGAGGCCGAAGGGGTACCCACGGCCGTCGTAACGCTCGTGGTGGTAGAGGATCGCCTCTGCGACTTTGGGGTCGAGACGATTGCGGGTCATGGCGAAACCGAGCTCCGGGTGACGGTTCATCAGTTCCCGCTCGGTGGGGTCCAGCGGGCCCGGCTTGCCGAGGATGCCCGGATCGAGATGGATCTTGCCCACGTCGTGCAGCACCCCGGCCAGGGCGAGGCGGTCGAGCTCGATTTCACCGAGCCCGATGCCGATGCCGAGGTTCACGGCGAGATCGGAGACCCGGTGCACGTGACCGTGCAGGTCCTCGATCACGTCCTCCATGACCTCGATCAATATGTCTCTTGGAAGTTCCCGCATTACGAAATCACCCGAAGGGGAAGTCTGGTTGGAGGTCGCAGACTGGGGTATGGGCCGAATGGACTATATGCCGTCGACAATGTGGACTAGCGCTACCCACCGCCCACCCCAGAAGTTGGAGCCAGATGCTGCGTTTCGCTAACTTTCGGTCCAAGCGAAAGACGCGCTCATCAAGAGCGGTGGAGGGACAGGCCCTGCGAAACCGCGGCAACCGACTCGAACGGTGCCAATGCCTGAACGATGAGTGGCCGAGGACGGCTATCCGTCACGGTGCTCGGAAGAGCGCGTAGAGACAGGAGAAACCGTCATGAGAGATCGAGATTTCGGGTTCGACACCCGTCAGATACATGCCGGGCAGCGACCGGACCCTGAGACCGGAGCCAGGGCGATGCCCATCTATGCCACCACCTCGTTCGTCTTCGAGGATGCCCAGCAGGCCGCCGACCTGTTCGCATTGCAGAACTTCGGCAACATCTACACCCGGATCGGCAACCCGACCACCGCAGCTTTCGAGGAGCGGATGGCCTCGCTGGAGGGGGGATTGGGAGGCCTGGCGACATCATCGGGCCAGGCAGCGCAGCTGATCTCGATTTTCACCCTGTGCAACGCCGGTGATGAGATCGTGGCCTCCCGATCGCTGTACGGGGGCACATTCACCCAGTTCGACGTCACGCTGCGCCGCATGGGGATCAATGTCACATTCGTCGACATCTCCGACCACGGCGCGGTCAAGGATGCGATCACACCCAAGACCAAGGCGCTCTACGGGGAGACCATCGGGAATCCGGCAGCCGACATCCTCGACATCAGCGCCATCGCCGATATCGCTCACGACCACGGGGTACCGCTCATCGTCGACAACACCTTCGCCACTCCGTATCTGTGCCGGCCGATCGAGCACGGGGCCGACATCGTGGTCCATTCGGCGACCAAGTTCATCGGGGGCCATGGAGTCGCCATCGCCGGGGTGATCGTCGAATCGGGCCTCTTCCCCTACGACAACGGCAATTTCCCGGGGATCACCGACCCATCACCTGCCTATCACGACCTCATGTTCTGGGAGAACTTCCGGGAGTACGCCTTTCTGATGAAGGCGCGGGTGGAAAGCCTCCGTGACATCGGCGCCGCCCTCTCGCCGTTCAACTCCTTCGTTCTCCTGCTTGGCCTGGAAACGCTGTCTTTGCGCATGGCCCGCCACACCGAGAACGCCCGCGAAGGTCGCCGAGTTCCTCTCCGCGCACCCGGATGTGGCCTGGGTGAGGTATCCGATCTTCGCCAACAACCCGTGGACCGAGCTTGCATCCAAATACGTGCCCGAAGGCCCGGGCGCGGTGTTCACCTTCGGAGTGAAAGGCGGCTTCGACCAGGCCGCCGAGTTCATCGCCAGGGTCGAGTTGGCCTCCCATCTGGCCAACGTCGGGGACGCCAAGACACTCGTGATCCATCCCGCCAGCACCACCCACCAGCAGGTGCCGGTCGAGGAGCGGCGGGCCGCCGGAGTCGGCGACGAGATGATCCGGATCTCGGTGGGCCTGGAGGACATCGACGACATCCTCTGGGACCTGGGTCAGGCCCTGGAAGGGGCAGGGGAATGACCACGGTCCTTCACGAGGCGAGCGCGCTGGAGCGTCTCCAGATCATCCAATCGGCGCAGAGTGTGGCCCTGGTTGGCGTGTCGGCCAACGTCCTGCGGTCATCCAACTTCGTCGCCACCTATCTGGTCCGCACCGATCTCGAGATGTACCCGGTGAACCCGATGTACGACGAGGTCCTCGGCCTCAAGAGCTACCCGTCGCTGGCCGACCTTCCCGTCGTTCCCGACATCGTCGACGTCTTTCGCCGTCACGACGAGTTGCCCAATGTCGTCGATGAAGCGATCGCCATCGGGGCCAAAGTGGTCTGGTTCCAGCTGGGCCTTCGTCACGACGAGGCTGCTGCCAAGGCCAGCGCCGCCGGGCTCCAGGTGGTCCAGGATCGCTGTCTCAAGATCGAGCACGCCCGTTTCTCGGGGAGTCTGCATCTGGCCGGCTTCAACACCGGTGTGATCTCGTCTCGACGGCGGAGGCCGATCTAGCGCTCTACGTGAGACCGAGGTGACGGGCGGCCTCGATGAAGGCGGACACGCGTCCGGGGTCGAGGCGCTCGGTGGCGTTCCCGTCGGCTTTGAGTGACGAGCCCACGATGACGGTGTCGGCGACCTCGACGAGCCGACCGAGATTCCCGACTTCGGCGCCCGACCCGATGACCAGACGGGTGTCCTTGGGGATCACCGATCGGGCAAGCCCGGCCTCCTCCAGATCTGGCTCCAGCCCGGTGCCCGCGCCGGAGACGATGACGGCATCAGCCAGGCCCCGGCTCACCGTGTCCTCCGCCGCCTGCCGGATGTCGAGGCCCGGCGGGGGAGTGGCGTGTTTCACCAGCACGTCGGCCCAGATCTCCACCTCGGGGGCCAGGGCGGCTCGACGGCGGGCCAGTTCGTCGGCACGGCCCACGATCGGCCCCTGATCGGTGTACATGACTCCGGTCAGCACGTTGACCCGGATGAACGCGGCTCCGGTCACCGCGGCGATACCCAAGGCGGAGAGGGCGTCGTTGCGCAGCACATTGACGCCGAAGGGGAGCGCGGTGGCATCGCCCACGACTTTCGCCGCCAGCGTCATCGCGGCAACCGTCTCCGGATCGGAGGTGTCGGCGTGAAAGGGGACGTCACCGAAGTTCTCCACGAGCAACGCCGGGAATCCGGCATCGGCCAGCGTCGTCGCATCGCCCGCGGCGGTCTCGAGGACCTCGTCGATCGAGCCCTTGTACCCGGGTGAGCCGGGAAGGGGGAGAAGATGGATCATCCCCACGAGCCGGGGGATGGAACTCACAGGTAAGCCCTGGCTACCTGCATCGCTTTCTCGGCGTATTCGCCGGAGACTTTGAGATTGGTCTCTTTCGGCTTGATCCTCCGCACCGCGATTCGCGCCCAGTCCGAAGCCGAGCCCTTGATCAGCTCGTCGGTGTCCTCCGGGCCGTAGACCCATTTGGCGTATCCGGGGCCGATCACCTCGACCCGGATCGGCTCGTAGTCCTCACCGGCGTGCTTGAAGGCGTGGGGGAGGGTCTTCCATCCCAGCCAGCAGACGTGGCGGATCCGGGCGGTGTCCTCCACCTCGATCCCCAGCGTGGAGTAGATGTCCAGACCGTGCATCCAGGTCTCCATGAGACGGAACGTGGCGAAGGTGCGGGCGCTCATGTCACCGTTTATCCATTCGATCCTGGAGTCCGGCTCCATGTGCGATAGCGGCTCGACGACTTTGGCCCTGCCGCCTCGCCACCATTCGATCACGTCCTGGGGGCGCATGCTCCGGCCCTTCTTGATCGCCTCGGCGCGTAGCGGCCCGAGCTTGGGTGCGTTCTGCCAGCGCTTCAGCATTTTCCCGCCGGCGATGGTGTCGGCGGCCAGCTCCTCGTAATCGGCGAGATGGGCGATCGTGTCACGCACCGTCCATGGCTTGGACGGCGTGACCATGTCCCAGATCTTGATGGGGATCCTCTGGAGGGACTGATCGAGGAACTGTTGCTCGGCTACCAGGTCCGAAAGGATGTCGCGCACGTCCCAATGGTAGCCGGAGGCCCGTTTTTAATCCCAGGCCAAACCCCGCATTACCAGGGTCTTTCTGCGTGCTCCTCGGTCATCGGCTCGGGCAAATGGGACGGTTTCGGGGCAACTACCAGGTCGTTGAGGGCGTCGATCATCATGCGCAGACGGCCGAAATGTCGACGGTCGAACACGAAAGCGATGCGGTGCAGGTGGAGTGCGTCGGTGTCCTCCAACTCGGCGGCGCTGGGCCCGACCTTCTCGATCGTGCCATCGACCACGATGTCTGCGAAGTCCTCATTGAGCTTCTCGATCGTCTCGTTGGAGGGCTCCTCGTTGAGTCTCAGGACCAGCCTCCCGCCCGAGTAGCGAGAGGAGTGGTAGTTGCCGTAGAAATGCCACATGTGCTCGGCTGCAGCCTGAGCGTCGGTGGTTTGAAAGAAGAGGGCAAGGTCGGACTCGCTGATGAGCCCTCTCGCCAGTTGCTGCTCCCTGATGAACCCCATCATCGGCTCCCAGTACCCCGTCCCTTCGGCCTCGAGCAAGACCACGGGGTGGAGGTCGCTCTTGCCGGTCTGGACCAGGGTGAGCAGCTCGAAGGTCTCGTCGAGGGTGCCCCACCCGCCCGGGAGCAGGACGAAGGCGTGCGCCTCCTTGACGAAACCGAGCTTGCGCGTGAAGAAGTACTTGAAGTTGACCGTTCGCTCCGGGGCGATGTGTTTGGGGACCTCGTCCTCGAAAGGAAGACGGATGTTCACCCCGTAGGCATGGTCGATGCCGGCGCCGCGGCTGCCCGCCTCCATGATCCCGGGGCCCGCCCCGGTGATGATGCCCCACCCACTCTTGGCCATGATCGAGGCGAACTCTTCGGTCAGTGCGTAGTTGGGATCCCCCTCCTTGATCCGGGCCGAGCCGTAGATGGTCACCTTGGGCTCTTTGTGCCGGGCAAAGACGAGATTGGAGTACCGCATCTCCTTCAGGGCGGTGTTGATCAGCTTCAGGTCCGCACGGGAGGCGCCGTCCCTGCCCAACTTGATCGCGGTCACGATCATCTCGTTGATGAGGTCGGGGTGTGGTGTGGTCGTGGCCGCCGACACGAGCTCGACGAGCCTGGCATCTAGCTCCGGGTTGCCCAGGTCGTAAGGCATGACTCCCGACGGTACTCAGATAGCGGAAGTGGGCGTCAGAACGGCTTGACGGTGGGGCCCTTCCGCACCACGGCGTTCCAGACCGTCTCGTAGTGGTCCCGGTCGAAGAGGTCGACGTGGGGTAGCACGTACTCCTCCCAGGCCTGGCGGAGTGGGTCGGGACGGTCGGAGTGAACCACCAGACCGGTGGGGAGCCGGTCGAGCACGGAGCGAAGCGACAACGGTGTCTCCACCCTGACCCCTGAGTCCTGGGCCTCGAATGAGGCGTTCACCTCGACGGCGAGACGGGCGATGGCCGTCACGTACTCCTCCTTCAAACGTGGGTACCTGCGGGTGAGCATGGCCTCCACCTGGTCCCCACCGGGGAAGTTCTTCTCCCAGATGACCCATCGATCGGCGAACGCCTTGTTCAGCGTCTGAGTACCCGCGTAGTCGCGGAGGTCGGTCGGGTTCATGGTCCCGAAAATCCGGACATCCGGGCGCAATCGGACCGTCTCCCCCGTGGGCAGGTCCAGGGACGAGTAGCGGTCGAGCAACCCGTGGAGGGCGAACAAGGTCTCCGCCCCGGCGGCGTTCAGCTCGGACAGGTTGAGCAGGGAGGGCCCGCGCAGGGCACGGGTGATGTCCCCATCCTCCCAACGGCTCTCGGTGCCGCCCTTCCCGTCGCCATGCAGACGGGTCGATCCGATGAGGGTGACGTCGCGCACCTCTCCGGTGAGCGGGATCCGGAAATAGGGGAGGCCCATGGCGGCAGCGAACTGCTCGATGTCGTGGTCCTTGCCCGTCCCCATGTGCCCGCGCACGGCGACATGGAGGGGAACGAGCCCTTCCGCTCCCGACACCCGGGCGTGCTCCAATTGGGCGAACCTGTAGAGCATCCCCAAGTCGACGTAGTGAGGGTCGGGCTCGGGGACCTTGCGATGCCTCAACTCGGTGTCGGGCACGTCGTCGGGGATCTCGAATCGCTCGAGGGTGATGGCCGGCCCTTCACCGGCAGGGTCTTCGAATGTGACTTTCTTAGGCAACAGCCGTCTCCTGGTATGTCTTGATCTCTGATGCCCGGAGCCACCACGTGTCCATGCCCCATAGGGCCAGACTCCGGCGCAGGGCGTTTCTGGTTCCGTTGATCATCGCCTGGGTCAGGTCCTCTGGCTGGGACACGACCTCGTGGCGACGGTATGCCTCGTCCACGGTGTGATCCCCGATCCCGATCCCGATCACGGTGGTGCCACTGGCCTCGACGGCGGCCACCGATTTGGCCAGCGCCTCGAGCGATCCCCGGGTCATCCCGTCGGCGAGCACCATGAGGACCCGCACCTGGGCACCGAGCCGCGCCATGCGCTCGGCGGCATGGATGATGTTGAACTCGTCCACATTGGCCGCCTTCTCGAACAGGGACACGGGTGGTGCGGTCTTGGGATCCCGGCGGGCCAGGGTGGCCGCTGATCTCGGCTCCGCCGCCGTGTAGAAGAGGCCGGCCAGAGTGGGCTCGGCGTCTCGCCAGCGCCTCTCGAACGGCTTGACGACGTAGTGGTTCACAGTCGAGGTGAGACGGTCGGCAGCGGTGCCTTGGGTACGCCGAAGTCCGGCCGTTGCCGCCGACCTCTTTCGGCGATAGCTGTCCTCGGTGTCATCGGGCCGTGCGGCAAAGCCCCGATTGAACAAAGCGACCTCGAAGTCGATCTGCAGCTCGTCGCACAGCCGGGCCATGGTCCAGGCACCGAGCATGGCCGCCGGCATCGCCCACGAGCTGCCCGCCTTTCCCGGGCTGAGCATCGAGGCCGACGCGTCGACGAGCAGCGACACGGCATAGGTCCGCCTGGTGCGAGCCGCCCTCCGCTCGTAGAGGCGCTGATAGAGCCCGGCGCCGATGAAGAGGGCGGCGTGCGGGGACACGTCACCCTGATCGAAGCCGGAGCGAAGCCCGCGGCGCTGGTTGGCGGCGAAGAGCGGGAAGAGCTCCCCTGAGACGCGACGCTGGGCTATGCCCCAGCGTTGGGCCATCCGGACCAACGACTCTGACCCCTCATTGGAGAAACGGGCGAAAGAGGACGGGATGGGTCCCACGACCAGCTTTCCGCCTTGACCGGTGGGGAGGAAGATGTCTGGCGCCTGACTGACCCGGAGCAGCTGGTCGGTCGACTCCTCGTCGGCGATGTCGGAGGCACCCTTCCGATCGGACAGGCCAGAGCGGGCCTCGCTCGATCGTCTGGTGTCCTGGTAGGAGTCGGCGTCGGTGAGGATCGGCGACGTCATGCGCACCGCATCCACCCCGTCCTTGGCCTTCTCGGCGTCCGCCTCAGCGGCGTGTTGTTGCTTGGCGTGCGTGTCGTTGGCCTGGACCTCTGTGATCAGACCATGGGCACGGGCGATGGCTTCCAACTCCAAGGCGAGCTGGGCCACCTCCCAAGGATCATCGGAATCTGCGGCCATATCGCAGTGATGCATTGCGTCGTCTATCGCCGCGGTGGCCCGTGACTCGAATCGCTTCTCGAGGACCTCGCGCTCGATGTATCCGCCTGTGAGCAAGAAGCAGCCGAGAACGAACTGGCTCAAGGCACCCGAACGCGAGATCGCCTGGCTGAGGGACGACATGTATAGATCGGCGAGAACCGATCTGGCACCGGGGTAGGCAGCGAGACCCTGTGCCTCCTGCCTGGCATCTTCGAGAGAGAAGAACAAAACCTCGGCCACCGGCTTGTTGGTGCGCTCGAGGGCGGTGAGCAAGTCGACCTTGACGTCCGGGGCAAATTCGCCCTCGATCGGCCAGCCTTCGGGGACCTCTCGAGTCTCGTCGAGGTTGGTGGAAACCAGGTGCATGACCTCATGCAGGGCGGAGGCTATGGCCACCTCGTCGGGAGTGACCGGGGCGTTACGGTGGTATGCCGCCTGGAAGATGCGGGGGTCGCAGACCACTTCATCGGCCGAGGCCGCCGCCTCGGAGCCGAGTCGAACCCGCAGATTCGGGTTGTTGGACAGCGTTCTGGCGAAGCGGGTGACGGCCGGGGCGACGCGCTGATAGCGGCTCACCACGGCCTCGATCGCCTGGTCTTCAGGCCCGATCAGGTCGGTGAGAAAGGTCTGGTCGCGTCCGCGCATAGCCAGTCATTGTCTCACGGGTGTCAACTCCGCCTCCGGGCGGAGTGGTTGCCAGCGTATTACGAACTATCACGAGCGCATGGATCGCGATCCATACACTCCCGACGTGCATTACGACCTCACCACCCTCCCCAACGGGCTTCGTGTCATCACCGAGCCCATGCCCTCCCTTCGCTCAGTTGCCCTCGGCTGCTGGGTCGACACCGGCACCCGCGACGAGTTGCCCAATGAGCACGGCGCCTCCCACTTCCTCGAGCATCTCCTTTTCAAGGGCTCGGAGAAGCTGTCGGCCCGTCAGGTGTCGGAGATCTTCGACGCAATCGGAGCGGAGTCCAATGCCTTCACGTCGAAAGAGAGCACCTGCTACTGGGTGAGGCTCCTCGATCAGGACCTGGGCACCGGATTCGACGTCCTGTCCGAGATGTTGCAGCGGCCTGCATTCCGGCAGAACGAGATCGACGCCGAGCGTCAGGTGGTCATCGAAGAGATCAACATGAACGATGACGACCCAGACGACGTCGCCTTCGAGAACTTCACGATGGCTGTGTTCGTCGACCACCCGCTCGAGGCTCCGGTGCTGGGAACACGCGAATCGATACGCGCCATGTCCAGGGACGACATCCTCGGCTATTGGAAGCGCCGCTACGGGGCGGGGTCCATGGTGGTGGCGGCCGCCGGATCGATCGACCACGAGGCCGTCGTCGACATGGTGGCCGAGCGGTTTGGCGACTGGTCGGGAGAGACCGTGGAGCACGAGCACGCCGAAGCCGCCCCCTCGCCCGTGGTCAAGATCACACATCGGGAGACGGAGCAGGCCCACCTGATCATCGGTGGCAAGGGGCTGACCAGGAGCGACGAGAGGCGCTGGGCGTTCGAGGTGCTCAACCACGTCATGGGCTCGGGCATGTCATCCCGACTCTTCCGGGAGATTCGGGAGGAGCGAGGGCTGGCCTATGCGGTGTACGGCTTCAAGATGGCATACGCCGACGCAGGTGCCTGGGGTGTCTACGTGGGTACGACGCCGAACCAGACCGAGACCGCGATGGGCGTGATCCAGGAGGAGCTCGACAAGGTCGTCGAGGAGGGGATCACGGTCGAAGAACTAGAGCGGGCCAAGGGCTCGATGCGTGGCGGTCTCGCCCTCGCCATGGAGGATCCCAACAGCCGGATGGTGAGGCTGGGTCGGGACGAGTTGTCGGGCATGCCCCACTTGTCGGTCGACGAGCGGCTGGCCAAATTGGAGGCGGTCAGCCTCGAGGAGGTCCAGGCCATCGCCGCCGACATGTACCGGGGACAGCGCATGATCGGCGCGGTCGGGCCCTACGAGGAAGGCGAGTTGGATCAGTACCTGGCGGTCTGACTAACCGTCGACATCGAAGACGATCGACTTCGGCTTCTCTCCGAACTCGATCACGCCGGCCGAGCCGTCCGCCGGGCGCTCGATCACCAATGCTCCGCCCAGGTCGTTGCCGTTCTCAGTGGCCGGCCAGCCTTCGACCCGGTACATCCCCACCGAGCCGGTGAGAGCGGTCCAAAGGACGGTCCGGTTGCCCTGAAGGATCTGCACCATCTCTTCGGCCCCGTCGGCGGGGCGTAGATCCGCTCCGGGACGATCTGCCGAAAAGAATGCAGTGGTACCCAGCGAGGCCGCCGTCAGTAGAAGCACAGCTGCCGCTGTGGCGAGATTTCGAACCCTGAGCACCCCGGTCATTGAAGCCGGGGCCCTCCAGGCAGCGGGCATTTCTAGACGGTCAATTCGACTAACTGCGAAAGGACTAGTCCATAGATCAGAAAGAAGGCGAGAAGGGCAACCAGGGGTCCCCACGGCTGGATTCGACGGTTCGACGAATAGCTCGCCACCCCGAAACCGAGCACCACCCACAGGATCACATCGAGCGGCCAGGCCACGATCACGGAGTCGCTGAAGATCCCGAACAGCGCCGATATCGGACCACCGGCATAGAGGAGACTCAGGCCGAGGGTCTCGCAGAGCCCGGCGCAGACGTCACGATTGATCATGGTCAGTCCGGTGGCGAAGAAGACAATCCCGAAGGCGAGCAGGAAAGCTGTGGAGAGGGCCGCGTCCCGACAGCTGATGCCTTCAGATTTGCTTGCCACTGTTGCCTTCGAGTTTGGTTGCCACTGTCGCCTTAGATTTGGGCCGGCGATGGTAAGCCCACGAAGAAACTCTCAATCCGGGTAACTTTTCCTGGACCGATCGGAGTCCCCATGGAACTGAGAGACATCCTGCTGGTGCTGCACATCGCGGCGGCGGGCGCATGGCTCGGGGCCAACCTCGTCCAGGCGGTGGCACCGTCGATGGCGGCCAGGCAAGGCCCGGCCGCGGCCGCCGGCTGGTTTCGGATCGCAGCCGGCCTCTCCACCCGTCTCTACATGCCTGCTGCCATCGTCCTCCTCGCCACCGGAATATGGATGGTCCTGATCACCGAGGCATTCGGATTCGGCACCACCTTCGTGACCATCGGGTTCGCCATGATCGTCATCGGCACCCTGCTCGGGATCTTCGTGTTCGAGCGTGGCTCGGTTCGGGCAGCCGACGCAATCGATTCGGGTGATGAGTCAGCGGTGAAAGCTGTCAGGGGACGACTGGCCGGCTTCGGGATCCTCGATACGGTGCTTCTGCTGCTCACGATCACGGCGATGGTGCTCCGCCTCGGAGCCTGACCGGGTCGGACATTGAGCCGGCGCGCCGTCCTCATCACGATCCTCCTGTTGCTTGGCGGCTGCACGCCCGGTGACGACGTCGGCGATGGTGCAGGGGATCTCGCTGCCACGACGACGGTCCCGGGCGTCCAGCTCCTGGGGAAGGTGACCGACCCCAACGGCATCCCGGTTCCCCGAGCGACGGTGACAGCGGGAGCGAACTCCGCCGTAACCGCCCCGGACGGGTGGTTCGACATGCTCGCCACTCCCGGCCCGATTCAGGTCGACAAGCCGGCGTGGGTCGGAGTGGACTCGGCCTGGGACGGCTCCAATGCGTTCACCCAGGTGGCGATCGAGCCCCGTCGCCTTCGCGCTTTGAGGGTTGGCGCCGAGGCAGCCGGAAACGACGAGAGGTTCGCCGAAATGCTGGCCCTGGCCGATGAGACCGCCATCAACGCTTTCGTCTTCGACACCAAGCAGGAAGGCGGGAAGGTGTTCTACGAGACCGGGGTGACGGAGGCCCACGAGTCGGGCGCCGTCGTGAATGTCTACGACCCGGCAGAGCGACTTGCCCAAGCCAAAGAGCACGGTCTCTACACGATCACCCGGATCGTCACGTTCGAGGACTCGTTCAGGGCGGCATTCCGGCCCGAAGAGGCGTACGACGGGAAATGGATCAACCCGACCAATACGGCGGCATGGGAGTATCCGATTGCCCTGGGAGAGGAGGCGTGTCGGCTCGGGTTCGATGAGATCCAATTCGACTACGTCCGATTCCCGTCGGAGGATGCCGCACAGATCAGCGGCCAGCTCGAGATGACGGAAGAGGAGCGCACCACGGTCATCGAGGGGTTCCTTCGAGCGGCGCGGGAGAGGATCCATGCCGAGGGCTGCGCGGTGAGCGCCGACGTCTTCGCCATCGTCGTCTCTGCCAGCAACGATCAGGGGATCGGTCAGCGGCCCGAAGAGCTGACCCGCCAACTCGATGCCTTCAGCCCCATGGTGTATCCCAGCCACTACTCGCCGGGCTGGCTCGGCTTCGACGATCCCAACGAGCACCCGTATGACGTCACGTCGGACGCCATCCAGGACGCACAGGAGCGAATCGAGCAAGGTGTCGTATTGCGGCCGTGGCTGCAGGCGTTCTGGTGGACCAATGATCAGATCAGGACGTCGATCCAGGCTGCGGAGGACCTCGGCGTCGGCTGGATCCTGTGGAACGCAGTGAGCAACTTCGACCGTGCCGCCATTCCCACCGACGCCGAGCTGGCCGCTTCCTGACCCGAAATTGGGACCCTCAGTCCCGTATACGACATGTGTCGGTCCCAATTTCGTTGAAGGATCACTCGCTCCGACCCGTCCTCACGTCGGGAGCGCCCATACGGGCGGCGTCGGCCGTGTTGTCGTCGGGCTGGCCTTGCGATTCTCGTTCGGCCGCCACACGCGCCCGGTAGTGATCGATCTCCCGGGTGAACGATGCTTCGTCCCAACCAAGGATGGGCCCGATTATCCGGCTCGCCTCCTCGGCGGCGCTCAGGCCCCGATCATGTGTCTCGATCGAGATCCTGGTGCGACGGGTGAGGACATCGTCGAGGTGCAGGGCACCTTCCTCGAGGGCGGCCAGCGCGATCTCGGCACGCAGATAGGGGACCTCATCGACGAGGGGCCGTCCCAGCGACGGGTCGGATTCCACCAGCGCGGCCAGGCTCCCCACCTCGGAGCCGTACCGTCCCAATAGTCGGACGGGGTCGGGGAGGCCGATCCGTGACGGATCCTCCATCAACTCGGCCCAGCCCCGAGCGCCGACCAGGGCGATCTCGTGGGTTCGGGATTCGGGCACCGTCACGCCGAGCTCCGCGACGGCTGCATCGACCGCGTCGCGGGCCATGATGCGGTAGGTGGTGTATTTGCCGCCGGCGACGCTGATGAGCCCGGTGGCCGACACCGTGACTGCATGCTCCCGACTCAGCATGCTGGTGTCATCTGACTCCCCGGTGAGGAGGGGACGGAGCCCGGCGTACACGCCGACGATGTCCTCCGGGGTGAGAGGGTCGGCGAGAACGGTGTTCACCGTCGTCAGGAGATAGTCGATGTCGCTGCTGCAGGCGGCGGGATGGGCCCGTCGGAGGTCCCAGGGAGTGTCGGTCGTCCCCAGGATCCAATGCCGATCCCAGGGAATGACGAAGAGAACACTCTTCTCGGTACGGAGGATCAACCCGGTTTCGGAACGAATGCGGTCTCGTGGGACGACGATGTGGATCCCTTTGGATGCCTTCACATCGAGCCCGCGATCCCCGGCCATGGCCTGGATGTCGTCGCTCCAGACACCGGTGGCGTTGATCACTCTCCGTGCCCTGATCCGAATCTCGCTGCCGTCCTCGAGGTCAGTGGCCTGAATGCCCGAGACACGTCCGGCCTCGAGGATGAGCGACCGGGCTCTCACGCTGTTGGCGAGCAGTGCACCATGGGAGGCCGCTGTCCGGGCCAGCATCATGGTGTGACGGGCGTCGTCGACCACGGCATCCCAGTATCTGACCGCCCCCACCAGGTCGCTCCCGGCCAGTGCCGGTGCCATTTCGAGGGCCGTTTTGCGAGTCAGGTGAGTGTGACGGGGCAACGGGCTATCGGCGGCCGAGGCGAACATGTCGTAGAGGAAGACGCCCGCGCCGACGTAGAGACGCTCCCAAACCCGGTGTTGCAGCGGGTAGAGGAATGAGACCGGCTCGGCGAGATGAGGGCAGAGGTGGTTGAGCATGAGGTTCCTCTCCGCCAGCGCCTCACGCACCAGTGTGAAATTCCGTTGCTCCAGATACCTCAGCCCGCCATGGAACAGCTTGCTCGAGCGGCTCGACGTCCCCGAGGAGTAGTCCCGCTGCTCGACGAGCGCCACCGAAAGACCGCGTGAGGCCGCGTCGAGGGCAACCCCGCAGCCGGTTACCCCACCACCGATGACCACGATGTCGAAGGTTTCCTCGCCCATGCGGCGCAGATGATCCCGGCGCTGGGCCGGGTTGAGACTGGAAGGAGGCTGGCCTCCGGTTACTTACCATCGTGTCCATGAGCGGTCAGATGAAGGTTGGCATACAGCTTCCCGAAGTAGAGCGCCAGGTGTCCTGGCGGGAGGTGCGCGAGATCGCCAATCACCGCGCGAGGAGGTCGGATTCGACTCGATATGGGTCGGCGACCATCTCCTGTTCCGCGATGCGGTGACTGGAGTGCGTGGCCCGCTGGAGGCGTGGTCGCTGCTGGCCGCACTTGGCGAGGCCACCGAGTCGGCCCTCATCGGGCCTCTCGTGGCAGCCACCTCGTTCCACAATCCGGCGATGATCGCCAAGAAGGCGGCCACCGTCGATGACATCAGCGGTGGCCGGCTCGTGCTTGGCCTGGGTGCCGGCTGGAATCAACCCGAATACGCCGCCTTCGGCTTTCCGTTCGACCATCGGGTGTCGCGATTCGAGGAGGCATTCACCATCATCCGAACCCTCATCAGGGAGGGCTCGATCGATCACGACGGCCGGTTCTACACCCATCGGGAGATGGAGTTGCTGCCCAGGGCGCGGGCCGATATGCCGCTCCTGATTGGATCGAACGGGCCCCGGATGCTCAGGATCGCCGCCCCGCACGTCGATCTCTGGAACAGCTGGTTCACCGGTTTCGACAACGATCCCGCTGGGCTCCCGCCGCTTCTGGAGACCGTCGACGAGGCCTGTCGCCAGGTCGGTCGCGACCCGGTCGAGATCGAGCGCACCGCCGCAGTCCTGGTCCAACTGGAGCGTGGCACCGGCCGGATCGCAGGGAGCAGCGAACGGCCCGACGTCGAACCGATCACCGGCTCGAGCTCGGACATTGCCGGGTCGTTGGCGCGTTTCGGGGCAGCGGGTCTCACCCACCTGCAGATCGTCCTCGACCCGATCGACGCTCGGGCAGTCACCGAGATGGGTGAGGTCCTGGCCCTCCTCCGATGAGTAGCGTCCCCCCGATCTGATCGCCATCAGGGTGGGCTGATCGGGAAGGAGACAGCATGGCCAATCTGCGTATCACCCGACTCGGGCACGGGGGAGTCCTCTATCGGTCGCCGGGCGATGTCTGGATCTGGGTCGATCGCTGGACCGGCGCCCCCAACTACGCCGAGGAGTACCGGAACGCCGAGAAGGTCGATGTAGTAGCGCCCACTCACTGTCATTTCGACCACGTCGGGGACGATTGCGCCGATCTGGTCGAGCTGGCCGAGATCGTCGGATCCACGGTGATCGGGTCCCATGAGCTGTCCATCTGGCTCGGTTCCCGGGGGATCGAGTCGATCGGGATGAACAACGGTGGAACGGTGGAAGCGGCGGGGGTCAAGTTCACCATGGTCCACGCCGACCACAGCGGTGGCGCCACCTTGGGCACCGGCAGTGACCAGGTGACTCGTGACCTCGGATGTTGGGGTTGGGTCATGGAGTTCGAGGACGGCACCGTTGTCTACCAGTCGGGGGATACCGACGTGTTCGGCGATATGGCTCTCATCGGCGAGCGTTACAGCCCGACCATCGGCGTGTTCCCGATCGGGGGGCACTACACGATGGGGCCACGCGACGCCGGCCGGGCAGCCGACCTGGCGGGAGTGTCGACGGTGATCCCGATCCACTACGCGACTTTCCCCATCCTGACCGGTACCCCCGACGAGCTTCGCCAGCACACCAGAGCTGAAGTGGCGGTGCTGGAACCGGGCGAGACCTGGGGGGAGTGACCTAGCTCCCTGCCTTCGAGACAACCGGAACGGGGCGGCGCACCGATCTGAAGGTCAGGACCAGGAAGAACAGCACAATCGGGATCACGGCCATGGTCGCCGAACCCGACGTGTTGGCGTGGTAGCTGACGAGAAGGCCGAGCACCACCGACAAGACTCCGATCGCCGCCGCCGTTGCCATCATCCAAGGCACCCGCTTGACGAGGAGGGCAGCCGTAGCCGGCGGGCCGACAAGGAGCCCGAACACCAGCAGGGTCCCCACGGTCTGGAAGGACCCGACGATCGAGATCGTGATGAGGGAGAGCAGAGCGATGTGGGTCATGCCAGGTCGCAGCCCGAACAGACTGGCCTTCTGCTCGTTGAATGACAGAACCAGAAAATGGCGATAGAACACGATCGTCATCGACACGATGATCACTGCGACGACGGCCAAGGCGATTAGATCTCCGCTGGTGACGCCAAGGGCATCGCCGAACAGGATGGTGGAGAGATTGACGGCGAAGGAATCGGTCCTCGAGATCAGAATCACGCCGAGACCGAGCATTCCCACGAATAGGAGGCCGATACCGGTGTCCTCGGAGAACCCGGTCTGTCGGTGCACGAAGTTGATGCCGCCGATCATCACGATGGCGGCCAGCACAGCGCCGATGAGGACGTTGAAGTCGAAGATGATGGCGATAGCGATGCCGGGGACGACGCCATGGACCAGGGCGTCGCCGAGAAAGGTCATCCCACGGATGACCACCCAGGTGCCGACCACGGACAGAGCCAGGGCGGCGAGAACACCGGCAACGAGGGCCCTCTGTTGGAAGGCGAGTTCGAATGGCTCTGTCAGCCAGTCCATGGCGTCGAAACTACCGGGTCATCCCAGGGCCTCTGAGATTCGCCCCGCGTTGGTGAGAAGCATCTCCGGGAGCGTTTCCGCCCCCGATCCGGGCCCACCCAGCGATTCGGTGAACAACTCCACGACTTCGACGTCGTCGCCTAGCTCGGCAGCCACGGCCTCGGCAAGTGTCGTCGGCTGAGTCGTCTCGGCGAAGATCACGTTCGTGCCAGATTGCTCCATGACTCTGACCAGATCGGCGAGCTCCGCCGAGGATGGCTCGGCGAGCGTGGAACCACCCGGGATCACCACGCCGATCGTCTCGAACCCGTATCGGTCGGCGAAGTACCCAAAGGCCTCGTGGTTGGTCACCATTTTCCGTTGATCTCGAGGCACGCCTGAGAGCATTCCCTCTATTTCCTGATCGGTCGCCTCCATCCCGGCGACGTAGGAGGTGGCGCGTTCCTGCCAGCCACCGGGGTGGTGGGCGTCGAGCGCCTCGGCTACAGCGAGGGCAGCATCGCCGACCCGCATGGGGTCCATCCAAAAATGGGGGTCGAGGGCACCACCATCACGGAATTCGATCGGTTCGACCAAGGGAGCCAGTTCCAACACCTGCACGCCGTCGTCGGCCACGGATGCGAGAACGTCTTCCAGGCCGGCCTCCAGGCCCAACCCGTTGGCGAGCACCAGGTCGGCCGTCGCCAGCAGGCTCGCCTGCTGAGAGGAGGGGGAGAAGTCGTGTGCGTCGACACCGATCGGGATGATCACCTCCACGTCTCCTTCGTCACCAACCACTCCGGCTGCGATGTCACCGACGATCGAAGTGGTGGCCACGACGACCAGACCCTCCTCAGCCTCTATGTCCCCACCGGCGCAAGCCGCGAGACTCAGGACCAGAAGCACGATCGTCCCGGCGTTTCTCATTCCGTGTCTATAATGAGAATCATTATCAACAAGAATAGGATCGGGTAGCCGGCAATGCCAGTCCAGGACCGACAGATCGAGGAGCGACTCGCCGAGGCGGGTATTCGCTACACAGCGGGGAGGCGCCACGTCGTCTCCGCACTGGAACGGGTGGACGGGCCTCTTTCGGCGGCAGAGCTTCATCAGGAGATGGGAGGGGCGGTGCCGGTCTCATCGGTGTACCGGACGCTGGCGGTTCTCGAGGAGGCGGGGGTGGTCGAGCCTCATCACGGCGCCAGGGGAATCACGAGATATGAGATGGCAGAGTGGCTCGCCGGCCATCACCATCATCTCGTTTGCATCGAGTGCGGGGCGGTCGAGGACATCGAGCTTCCGGAACGGCTGGAAGTCGAGCTGGAGCGTCTCGTCGGTCAGGTGTCGGGTTTGGCGGCCTTCTCGGCCGGAGGTCATTCGCTCGAGGTAGCCGGGCGTTGCGCGAGGTGCCGATGAGGCCCGTGGCTGTCAGAGGGGAGGATCTGGTTCTGGCGTACGGCCCGAACATCGCCCTCGCCGCGTCGTCCTTCGAGATCCCGAGGGGCGGGATCACAGTGCTGATCGGCCCCAATGGATCGGGGAAGTCGACACTCCTCGGAGCCATGGCGGGCCTCATCGATCCAGTCGGTGGCTCTATCGATGTGCTCGGGTCGGAAGGGTCGGAACAGAGGATCTCCTACGTGTTGCAGAGCACCAAGGTCAACGACACTTTGCCCGTGACCGTCAGGGAAGTAGTGACGATGGGGAGATATGCCGGCTCCAAGGCCCGTCGTCTCGATGCTGGGGACCACCTTGCAGTGGATGAGGCGATGGGACGGATGGGGATCAGCCACCTCGCCGGACGGCATCTACGCGAGCTGTCGGGAGGGCAGCGCCAGCGGGTGCTGGTGGCGCAGGGCCTGGCCCAGGAGCACGAGATCCTGCTTCTCGACGAGCCGTTGACAGGTCTCGACCTGACCTCCGCTCAGGCCATCGACAATGTCATTCACGACGAGACGCAGACCGGGTGCACCATCGTCATGACCACCCACGACCTGGCCGAGGCCCAGGTGGCCGATCACGTGGTTCTCCTATCGGGCCGCGTCGTTGCCTCGGGCGCGGCCGAAGAGGTCCTGACGGTCGAGAATCTGACAGCCGCCTACGGGCCCAATCTCCTCCATGTGGAGGGGGAGAGGCTGTTCATCGACGATCCAGCACACCGCCCCGTGCCGGGGCGGCACGATCACCGGGAGCGGTCGGTCTGACTGGTCAGCGTCGCTCAGCGACGGTGTCGATTTAGGCGTCGCTCAGCGACGGTGTCGACTAGGCGTCGCTAGCGACGCGGTCCGCGCTCCTCGCGTGGCCTTGCCTCGTTGACCTTGAGGTTGCGGCCGTTGTAGTCGGCGCCGTCGAGCTCCTCGATGGCCTTGGCGCCGGCGTCGTTCGCCATCTCGACGAAACCGAAGCCGCGGGAGCGGCCGGTCTCGCGATCGTTGATGATCGCAGCGTTGTCCACTGCCCCATACTCACCGAACAGCGTCTCGAGATCGGCGGCCGTTGTCGTGAAGGGAAGGTTCCCCACGTAGATATTCATGACTCCCGTCATCCTTTCTAACTGAAGGGCCTCTTGGCAGCCCTTCGCCATGTGTCCGGTACGACCCTGCCCTCGATCCGGTCGCAATGCTGGACGGGAAGCCAACGAGTCGCCGCCGAAGCAGCGGGCGGAACGCTAGTGGAAATCGATCGAATGTGTGCCGAAATCGATCAACCCTCGCTGATGGTCACCTTGTTGATGACCACCTCAGATTCGGGCCTGTCCCCACGATCGGTCGAGGTGGTGGCGATCGAATCCACGGCGTCCATTCCGGACGTCACCTTTCCGAAGATGGTGTACGAGTGAGGCAGGCCGGCGTCGCTGTGGCAGATGAAGAACTGAGACCCGTTCGTGTTGGGCCCGGCGTTGGCCATGGCCACCGTCCCCCGCGAATAGCTGCCCTGGCCCTCGATCTCGTCGCGGAACTTGTAGCCCGGGCCACCGGTGCCAGTGCCAGTCGGGTCACCGCCCTGGATCATGAAGTTCTCGATGACCCGATGAAAGATGACGCCGTCGTAGTACCCGTCGCGAGCGAGGAAGACGAAGTTGTTGACGGTCTGTGGTGAGCGAGCGGGGTCGAGCTCGATGACGATCTCGCCGTGATTGGTGTCGAGGGTCGCGGTGTAGCCCTTGTCGAGATCGATGGTGAGGTCGGGGGGTGAGGGGTATTGGTTGGCCACGCGGCCTCTCTTTCTGGTCTCAGAACGTGAAACGTACTGAGCGCTTCGGTCAAGCCGCCCCGACATAGGCGGGAGTGTTGCCCGGCTTCCACTTGATCGAGCAGCCCATGGAGGGCCATTGCTCGGAGCTCGCCGGCTGCCCGGCGAGGACTGCGTTCACCGCGGCGCGCAGGTCGGCGCCGGTGACAGCGAGCCCGCTGTTTGGCCTCGACTCGTCGAATCGGCCTCGATAGGCCAACTCCCGATTCGAGTCGAACAGGAAGAAGTCGGGCGTGCACATGGCGGTGTAGGCGGAAGCCACGCTCTGATCGGCATCGAACAGATAGGGAAAGGTGTAGCCATAACGCACGGCTTCCTTCCTCATCGCATCGGGACCGTCGTCCGGATACTGGTCGGCGTCGTTGGCGGATATGGCCACGATCCCGAGATCGGAGTCCTGGTAGTCCATCCCGAAGCGCGCCAGTTCGTCGCGGATGTGCTGGACATAGGGGCAGTGATTGCAGATGAACATGACGAGCATGCCCTTCGAGCTGTCGAAGTCGCCCAGCGAGACGTCACGTTCCGAGACGACGTCTCGGAGGGTGAAGTCGGGCGCCTTGGTTCCGAGGGGGAGCATCGTTGATGTAGCAGCCATGGCGCCAGTCTAAGGCTGGTGCATGGCTTCGATTACCTCGCCGAATGCCTCGATGCTGCCTTCGAGATGCACGTCGGGCATGGCCACCATCGAGTGGCTCGCCCCGGCTGCCTGATAACCGGTCATGTGATCGAGTTGGTCTTCGATGGTGCCGGCGTTGTGCCTGGCCATGAACGCCTCGGCTGACATATTCCGCCCTCGGAGCGGCTCCACCCGCTCTCGCAAAGTCTCCCGGTCTGCCGCCACCATCACATTGACCAGATGAGAGACCTCGACCTCCGCAGGGTCCCGTTCGACCTCCGCACAATGTTGGTGAAGTACCCCGACCTTTCGTCGGATGACATCGGGGCGACCGAAGAGATTGCACGCGTCGGCGTATCGGGCGACCAGCCGGAGCGTCCGCTTCTCCCCGGATCCGCCGATCAGGATCGGGATGCGGTCCTGGATGGGACGGGGATAACAGATCAGCTCCGGTGCTGAGAACGTCGTGCCCGAGAACGAGGGCGAGCCCTTGCCCCAGAGGAGAGGGAGCATGCGAAGGGTGTCTTCCAGTTGTTCGTAACGAACCGGGACAGATGGGAACGGGATCCCGTAACCCTCGTGCTCCTCCCGGTCCCATCCGATGCCAAGACCCAGCGTGACCCTCCCGCCTGACAGGACATCCAGGGTGGCAACCGACTTCCCCAGGACTACCGGATGCCGGTGTCCGATCCCGGTAACGAGCGTTCCCAGTCTGATCCTGCTGGTGACCCCGGCCAAGAAGGCAAGCGTGGTGTAAGCCTCGGGAATGTCCTCCCATTGACGTCCGACCTGGGGGATCTGACGGAAGTGGTCCATCACCCACAGATCATCGAATCCGGCAGCCTCGGCCCGCGAGGCGATAGAGGCAAGACGGGGCGCCAACTGCGAACGATCCTCGCCCCAGTCGAATCTGTTGATCACCAATCCGAACCGATGTCCCGACCTGGCCGGTCGGTCCTCGACCGTTTCGTTCTCTGCGACGGCGATCGAGGGGGCCACCAGGGCTACGGGTTGTTCGACGATGACCCGGTCGAAACCGTCCTCGTCGATCTCCGCTCGGACGACCCGAAACCTGCTGAGCTGCTTGTCGAGCACCGACTTCGGGATAGGCCTTGGGCGTTCGGTGTTGCGGGCCCGGGCCTGGTCCGCTGGGGTGTCGAACACAACGGCAAAAGCGGGGAGCCCGGCCTCGTGGGCGAGACCCGCCCATCTCCGTCGATTGTCCCGGTCGAAGCCGAGCGTGTCGACCACAGTCGTCAGCCGTCGCCGCATTCTCTCGACAACGATCTGTTCCAGGATCGAGAAGGCCGCAGTACCGGCCTGCTGGTCATCCTCACCGGTCCCCACCATTCCCCGAAGACGATCCGAGGAGACGATCTCCGCCTCACGAAACGTCCCGGCCGCCCAGGTGCTCTTGCCCGAGCTGGACGCGCCAATCAGCACTACCAGGCACGGCGCGGGCAGACGCAGCTCCATACGGGTGTTCTAGTGGATCGATCGGTAACCTGGGTGCGGTGAGCTCATTCCCGTCCGCGCCGTTCGGTCATGTGGGCACGGCCATGATCACCCCGTTCACTGTCTCGGGTGAGGTCGATCATGAGAAAGCATGGCGTCTCGCCCGCTTCCTCTCCGACAACGGGAGCGATGCCCTTGTCATCACCGGGACCACCGGTGAGTCGCCAACCCTCAGCAGCATCGAGAAGCTGGCTCTCTACAAAACGGTCGTCGACGCCGTGGCCGGCAAGGACACCTATGTGATCGCCGGGACCGGCACATACAACACGGCGGAATCGGTGGAGCTGACCGGGAGGGCGGCCGAGCTCGGTTGCACCGGGGTGCTTGCGGTGACCCCCTATTACAACAAACCCGATCAGGCCGGTCTGGTGGGGCATTTCAGCGCGATTGCCGATGTCGGTCTGCCGGTGATGCTGTACAACATCCCCGGGCGGACGGGCACCAGGATCGAGATCGACACCTTGGCCCGGCTCGCCGAGCACGAGAGCATCGTCGCCGTGAAGGATGCCGTCCTCGACGTCGAGTTCACCGGTCATACCATCAACCGGGTGCCCGGCCTCACCGTCTATTCCGGCCAGGACTCCTTGACATGGCCGATGATGGCGGTCGGCGCCGTGGGCGTGGTCTCGGTGGTCTCACATCTCGCCGGGAGAGCGGTCGCCGCAATGGTCAGGGCTGCGCTGGCCGGCGATATCGCCGAGGCTCGCCGGCTCCATCATCTGCTCCTGCCTCTGTGCGAAGCATGTTTCCTCGAGACCAACCCGTCACCGGTGAAGGGCGCCATGGACCGGCTCTGGGAGCCGGTCGGCGATGTGAGGCAGCCCCTGGTGAGTGCGTCCGAGGAGACCCTGGTCGCCGTCGAGAAGGCGGTCGGCGCCCTTCAGGGCTTGTGAGCGTCTCGGTCACATTTCTCGGCGGTCTCGGGGAGATTGGCCGAAACTGTGCGGCTGTCGAGGTCGAGGGAAAGATCGCGCTCATCGACTGTGGCCTCATGTTCCCCGAGGAGGACATGCTTGGCGTCGACCTGGTCTTCCCCGATTGGTCCTGGCTCATCGAGAGATCGGGCGATGTGGAATGTGTCGTCCTGACCCATGGCCACGAGGATCACACCGGCGCTCTCGCCTACTTCCTCCGGGAGATCAATGTCCCCGTCTACGGCACCAAGTTCACCATCGAGCTGGCTCGAGGACGGATCGATGAGCTCGGAGTAGAGGCCGATCTCCGGCAGATCAAGGTCAAGCAGTGGGTCGATCACGGGCCGTTCAAGTTCCAGCTGATCCCGGTCAGTCACTCGGTACCCGACGCCACCGCCGTTGCAATGGAGACACCGGAAGGAGTGATTCTCCACTCTGGGGACTTCAAACTCGATCCGACGCCGATCAACGGCGTGCCGACCGATCTACCGGCATTCGCCACATTGGGCCGACGGGGAGTGCGACTATTGCTCGCCGACTCCACCAATGCGGAGAGACCGGGGTTCGAGCCTTCCGAGAGCTCGGTGGGCCAGCCGATCGCAGATGTGATCCGGGATGCCGAGGGACGAGTCATCGCCGCCTGCTTCGCCTCCCACATCCATCGGGTGCAGCAAATCGCCAATGCCGGCATTCGCAACGGTCGCAAGGTGGCGTTCTTCGGCCGCTCGATGCACCGCAACACCGGCCTCGCCGCCGAATTGAAGGAACTGGACGTCCCCCAGAAATCGGTGATGGACATCAAGGACCTGGCGCAGCTGCCCCCGAACCAGCAGCTTCTGATCACGACCGGCAGTCAGGGTGAGCCATTCGCAGCGCTGTCTCTGATGTCTCAGGGCCAGCACAAGTTCGTCGAGCTCGGTGAGGGCGACACCGTTCTCATTTCGGCCAAGCCGATCCCGGGCAACGAGACCGCCGTTTCGAAGGTGATCTCCAACCTGATACGACGTGGTGCGCGCGTGGTGCACGGGACGAATGCCAATGTTCATGTATCCGGCCACGCCAATCGGGAGGAGCTGCTCACCTTCCTCAACCTGGTGCGGCCCCAGGCCTTCGTCCCGGTCCACGGGGAGTACCGGCATTTGCATGCCCATGCCGAGCTGGCGCGACAGATGGGTGTGCGCCATGTCGACGTCCTGGAGGACGGTGACCGTGTGATCCTGAACGGGAAGAAGACCCAGGTCCAGCGGCGAGCTGTCCCGGCCGGCTACGTGTACCTCGATGGCTCTGCCGTCGGAGATGTCCAATCGGCCGTCCTGCGAGACCGCTCTCATCTCGCCGACGAGGGCGTGGTCGTGGTCACAGTCGGCATCGACCATGACACCGGGGCGGTTCTCTACGGGCCGGACCTGGACAGCCACGGTCTGATGGACGACCCCGCCACCGTCCTGGCCAAGGCGGCTGACGCGGTCACCGAGGCAATCGGCGAGCATGCCTCGGGCCGATCAGACATCGGCGAGCTGCAAAAGACGATCCGTCAGGCCGTCGGTCGGGTCATACGCGCCGAAACCGCCCGCCGCCCTGTGATCGTCCCGGTGGTGATGGAGCTCTAGTCGGGCGAACCTCAGCTTCCCCGACCCGGATACGGGTCAAATCGTCTCAGCTTCGGTCACTGAGAATGCGTCGATTCAGCATTCCACGACCAAATCCAACTCCCATGTAATGTTTCAGAGCACATGGGAACCAGGACACCCACCCGGAAGGGGTCCTCCGGGCGGAGACGGGTGTCCACAGCGAAGAAAAAGAAGACAGCGCCACTGAGCGCGATCCGCCTCAAGCTGGTGGCGGTCCGCGGCTCAGTGCGCAACACCCTCGGGCGTCAGACCGACGACATCTGGGGCATGATCCTCGTGGTTCTCGCCATCTTGATCCTGCTCGCTTTCGTCGATCTCGCCGGCCCCGTCGGCGAGGGGATGGCCGGTGGGAGCCGATTCCTGTTCGGAGTGTGGCGGTTCGCCCTCCCGGTGGCGCTGGCCGGCATCGGAGTCGCGATGATCGTCGGCAAGCCCAGAGACGGCGCCAAGCGTCTGGTAGCCGGCGGCATCGTCACCTTCATCGGCTCACTGGCACTGTTCCACCTGATGACCGGAGCTGTGGCCCTGGCGCCGAGCCTGGAACTGGTCGAGGACCGGGGTGGCGCGGTCGGCTCTCTGATTGCGTTCCCGATGCGGAGGATCCTCGGAATGTGGGGAGCCTTCGTCGTGCTCGCCTCTGCGATGGGGATGGGCGTTCTCATCATGACCCAGACCAGTGTTCGTGAGCTAGCGGCGGGAATCGCCGACCTCTACCGCTCGACCCGGACAATGGCCGCCACTGCCGTGATCGGCGCCCGAGCCGAGCGTGCTGCGGATGTTTCCGATCGGATCACCAAGCCAGTACCCGACGTCCGGGGCCGGCACGCGCGGCCTAAGCCCTCTCGTCCCAAGGCCGAGAAACCCACAGAGGCTGTCGCTCCGAAGCCGAAGCCGCTCCCGAAGCCAACCGACGGGAGAAGCGACGAACAGCGGCTACAAGCTGCCACCGCTCAGCCTCCTCGACGAGGGGACCGGTGGAGAGATCAACAAGCGTGCTCTCGAGGACACTGCCCGCCAGTTGGAGGAGACCCTCATCCAGCACGGCGTCGACGCCAACCTCACCAAGATCGTCCCCGGGCCAACGGTCACCAGGTACGAGATCGAGCTCGCCCCGGGGGTCAAGGTCAATCGTGTCTCCAGCCTTTCTCATGACATCGCCTACGCCCTGGCAACACCCGACGTGCGCATACTCGTCCCCATACCGGGCAAGTCGGCCATCGGAGTCGAGGTTCCCAACACCAAGCGGCGGCTCGTGTCTCTGGGTGACATCCTCTCGAGTGCCGAGGCGGCGGTCGACACCCACCCGCTGACCGTGGGGCTGGGCATGGACATCTCGGGTCTCCCCAAGCTTCTCAACCTGTCCGAGCTGCCCCATGTCCTCATCGCGGGGGCCACCGGAGCCGGGAAGTCCTCATGCATCAACTCGATCGTGACCTCGTTGTTGATGAGGACCCACCCCGACGACGTCCGCGTGATCATGGTCGACCCCAAGCGTGTCGAGTTGGGCCAGTACAACGGAGTGCCCCACCTGCTGACCAGGGTCATCACCAACCCGAAGAAGGCCAATGACGCCCTGAAATGGGCGGTGGCGGAGATGGACCGTCGTTACGACCTGCTCGCCGACGCCAAGGTCCGCGACATCGAGGGTTACCGGCTCAAATGGGACGCCGGCGGCCTCGACCCCGGCGGGTTCGATCGCTTCCCCTACATCGTGATCTTGATCGACGAGTTGAACGATCTGATGATGGTGGCCGGGCGGGAGGTCGAGGAATCGATCGTCCGCATCGCCCAGATGGCGCGTGCGGTCGGGATCCATCTCGTCGTAGCGACTCAGCGCCCGTCGGTCGACGTGATCACGGGTGTCATCAAGGCCAACATCCCGAGCCGTCTCGCCTTCAGTGTCGCCTCCCAGACCGACAGCAGGGTGATCATCGACGGGGCCGGTGCCGAGAAGCTGATCGGTATGGGCGACATGCTCGTGGTGACGGCCAAGGAACCACGCCCACACCGGATCCAGGGTGCCTGGGTGCGCGAGAGTGAGGTTCACGCGGTCGTCGATTGGGTACGCAAGCAGCAGGAGGCCAAGTACGAGGACCAGGAAGTCCTAGTGGCGGCTGCGGCTGCCGCCGCTACCTCCCATGCGGACGAGGTCGACGACGAAGAAGAAGCTCTGGTCCGTCAGGCCATGGATCTGGTGGTTCGTAGCGAGCTCGGCTCCACTTCGATGCTGCAACGCAAGCTGCGCATCGGGTTCGCCCGGGCGGGACGGGTCATGGACATCCTGGAGAGCCGCGGTGTCGTTGGCCCCTCACACGGCAGCAAGGCCCGAGAGGTCCTCATGACCGTCGATGAGATGGAAGAAGCTCTCGCCGCCGAGAGCGCAGGCGTCTAGACCGTCGGCGCCCCCCTCGATTCTTCGAGCCACTCCCCCAACGTCGCTCCGCTCCTGGGGGAGAAACCCGGGCGGTGGATAAGCTCTCCGCCGCATGCTCACCCTGATCAGCCCGGACGGGACCGTTGTCGATCGTCTCCCCATCACCCTCGAGGAGATGCGCCGGTTGTATTCCGACATGGTCGAGGCCAGGACCTATGACCACAAGTGCATGGCCATGCAGCGACAGGGGCGGCTGGCCACCT
>CAVRXA010000024.1:0-105797 GCA_963725075.1 uncultured Acidobacteriota bacterium | reverse complement strand
GGTCTTTTCCTACGGCTTTGTCAACGCCGATGCGTACGGCTATCCCGGCGGCCTCAACCTCAGCCAGATCGCCGAATGTGACACAGCTTTCGCTTTCGCCCGAAAGCGCAACGGTGTCCGTGGGCACCCTGCAAGCGGTTGAGGCTACCGTGACGAACCAATCCGGGCAGCCGCTGGCGAACGTCCGCGTCGATTTTTCCGTGAGCGGACGGAATGCGACCACCGGCTTCGCTGTGACGAACCCCAGGGCCGCGAGTCTTTCTCTTACAGCGGCGCTGTGCCGGGAACCGATACGGTCACTGCCAGCGTCGGCACGCTCACCGATTCGTCCTCGATCCTCTGGTCGGCCACGCCCCCGAGCGTGACATTCTCGTCTCCCGACGCCGGCAGCGAGCATCGCACGGGCAGCTTTGTCGTTGATCACGGGCATCGCCCAGGTCGGCGACGTGGGCAGCCACATCGTGGCCGTCACAATCAATGGACATAGCGTGGATGCGTTCGATGCGGCCGGACACTTCTTTGCCGCCGCGCAGATCGCGGCCGGGGCGAACAGCTTTACGGTGGTCGCCACCGATACGCTGGGCCAGACGGGGCAGGCGACCTTGCAACTCGTCGGCGTGCCCGGCTCGACGGGCGACTTCGATTTTGAGCAGGCCCAGGACATCACCGCGAAGGCCGCAATCGCCTTTACGGCAACGACGTATAACCGCAACACTCATACGCTGCACGCGGAAGCCCGGCTGACCAACGACGACGCCGATCCGCTGCGCGGCCCTGTCCTCGCGGTGTTCGACCGCATCGCTCCGGCCGCGGTCACATTGGCCAGTCGCGAGGATCCCGATCCAGACGGCAAGCCGTGGATCGCCTTCGACAGTCAACACGGCGTTGATCCGCTTGCCCCCGGTGCGACCAGCCTGAAGATCGACGTGCGGTTTGCGAATCCAAACGAGCAGCGGTTTGAGCCATTCATCTCCCTCTTGTGCTGCGGGCAACTTGCCGCCGGCATTCGTCTCACAGCCCGTTACGCTCGCAGTTGTTGGGCAGCCGTATGCCTATACCGCGTCTGCCGACGATCCGAACGGCGACGAGATCACGTATCGCGTGACAAGCGGCCCGTCCACCATGGTCATGAACTCGGCCACGGGCCAAATCTCCTGGACACCCTTGGCCGAACAGACGGCGCCTTCCAGATTGAAATTGAAGCCGACGACGGCTTTGGCGGCGTGGCGACGCAGCGCTTCCAGGTGCAGGTGTTCGGCAGCTATCCGAATCGACCGCCGGTTTTCCAGTCGGCCCCGCAAACGCTCGTCCCCGCCGGCACGAACTACGTCTATCAGCCTGTCGTCACCGACGCCGATGGCGACACGCTGGAATTCTTTCTGGATGCCGCCCCCGCGGGCATGTCGATCAATCTGGCGACCGGCCTCGTCGAATTCCCCGATCGCGCCGGCGGGCAATCATCCAGTCACGCTTCGCGTCGAAGATGGCGCGGGCGGCCGAGCCACGCAAGCATACGTGCTGACCGTCGGACCGGGCACGCCCAGCGGCACTCCGCAGATCGTCAGCACGCCGCCGGTCGTCGGTGTTGTGGGGGAGCTGTACCTCTACCAGCCGAATGTCGTCGATCCTCTGGCGAGCAGCTTCGCGTTCACGCTGCCGCAGTCGCCCGCCGGAATGACGATCAATTCGTCCACGGGCGAGATTCGCTGGACCGCCGCTGCCGGCCAGACCGGGCCTCGCTGAGGTCACGCTGCAAGTCAACGACCAGATTGGCGGCATTGCCGTCCAGCGGTTGCCGTCATCGATGTTGCGGCGCCGACGCCGAATCAGCCGCCCGTGTTCGATTCGACGCCGCGCGACTACGCCACGCAAGGCGTCGAGCTGATCTATGTGCCCGCGGCCCATGACCCGGAAGCGCAGCCGCTCACATTCGTTCTGGATCAATTCCCCTGCGGCGTTACCTTCAATCCGCTTGATGGCAGCATCGCCTGGATCCCCGACAGCTTCCAAGAGGGCTTCCACGTCTTTCGCCTGCGAGCCATCGATCCGGCCGGCGCCGCGGCCTTGCAAACGTTCTTCGTCGAGGTCCGCCCGCCCAACCTCGCACCGCAGTTCACCAGCCCGCCGCTTACCGAGACGACTGCCGGCGCGGTTTATCGCGATCAAGTCACGGCCACGGACGCCGACGATGCGTTCACGTTTAGCCTCGTCGCCGGTCCCAGCGGCATGTTCATTGACCGCCGCAGCGGCCTCTTGTTCTGGCGCTCGACAGCCGCCGACGCGGGCGATCACACCGTGACGCTCCGCGTCACCGACGACCGCGGCGACTGTCTCCGACCGCACGTTCACGCTGACGGCCGGAGCGGACGACGAAGCACCGGTTCCCTTTGTTTATCTTAGCGACGAAATCATCGAGGACCTCGCCACGGCGTCTTCGATCGACGTAACCGCAAATGCGACCGACAACGTCGCGGTCGCTTCCGTCGTGCTGACGGTCAACGGCGACCCAGTTTCACTGACCGGCGGGCATGCCACGTTCACGCCCCTCCGGCCCTGGCATCTACACCGTCGTCGCCACCGCGACCGACGCCGCCGGCAACGTGGGCTCGGACACGAAGACCCTGGTCGTCATCGACAACTCCGATCAGCATCCGCCCACGGTCGACATCACCTCGCCTGCCGACGGCGACACGGTCACGCACTCGGTCGACGTCATGGGGACGGCGTCGCGACGACAATCTCGTGTCCTACACCCCTGTCCGTCGCCCCGGTGGATTCTACCTCATTTACCCAGATCGCCAGCGGCACGACCTCCGTCACCAACGGCGTCCTCGGCAGGTTCGAACCCCGCAAGAGCCTGCGCCAACGGGGCCTACACTCTGCGGCTCGAGGCCACGGACCTCGGCGGCAACGTCATGACGCTGGATGAGACCGTGAACGTCGCCAGCGACCTGAAGCTCGGCAACTTCACGCTCTCGTTCACCGACCTGTCGATCCCGGTCTCGGGCATCCCGATCACGGTCACGCGCACGTACGACTCGCTCACCTCGGGCGTCAACGGCGAGTTCGGCTACGGCTGGCGGCTGGGCTTCAAAGAGCCGCGAATTCGCGAAACCGTCCGCATTTCACCCGCCGAGCAAGCCGGCGCCGCGGCCCTTTTCCCTCCGCGAATCCATTCCGCCAGGGAACCCGCGTCTATTTGACCAACCCTGAAGGTCGCCGCGTCGGCTTTACCTTCGATCCCACACCCCGAGCCCGGCTTCTTAGGCACGATCTGGCATCCGCGCCTCATCGCCGACCCCGGCGTGTTCGACGTCCTCTCCGTCGAAGATATCCCCCTCTCCCAAAGCGAAACCGGCGTCTTCACCCTCTACCTCGCCGGCTTCCCCTACAATCCGCGCGAGTACCTGCTGACCACCGAGAACCAGCTCGCCTTCCGCTTCGATCAATTCGATGGTCTCCTCGACGTGACCGACCGTAACGGCGTCAAGCTCACCTACTCCGACACCGGCATCGTCAGCTCCGTTGGCCAGACGATCCAGTTCGAGCGCGACTCGCTTGGTCGGATCAAGCAAATCATCGACCCCGCCGGCAACTTGCTCACCTACACCTACAACGACGCCGGCGAATTGGTGACGTTCACCGACCAAGTCGGCCTCGGCTCCTCCTACACCTACCTCGCCGACCCCGCACATTATGTCGATGAAGTAAAGCAAGAGTGCGGCTGCGGCGTTCCTTTTGTACGGACTGACTACGACGCACAGGGCCGGCTGATCGGCACGACCGACGCTCTCGGACACCCAGCTACGCAATCGTACGACCTGCTGAACAACACAGAAGTCGTCAGTGATCGGCTGGGCAACGAATCAACCATCGTTTTCGATGATCGAGGCAACGCCACGTCTGTAACGGACGCCGAGGACTCGACAATCTCGCAACTGTACGATGCAAACGACAACCCGCTTGAAATCACAGGACCCGCTCGGACACGTTCAGAAGAGAACTTATGACACCCGCGGAAATGTCACGCAGGTGGAGAACGAGCTGGGACACATTCAATCGTTCACCTACAACGCCGCCAACCGAATCCTTACCGCTACGGACGCTCTGGGCCAAACCGCCACGTACATCTACGATTCCCGTGGCAACCTTCAAGAATTCATCAACGTAGCCGGCGTGCCACCTATGCCCCCTTCGAGGGCCAGGAAGCGGCCCAGATCGGGGCGGCGGCCGCCTTGCGATCCGACGACTGGGTAGCGGCCACATATCGGGACGCAGCACTCATGTGGCGGGCCGGTTATCCCTGGAGCCTCCTCGTCGCAGGACGGACCGGCGACGAGCGGGGCGGGCAGGCTCCCGATGGGGTGAACGTGCTTCCTCCTTCGATCACCGTCGGCGGGCACATGATCCATGCAGTCGGCCTCGCCTGGGCCGAGGCGCTCAGGGGCTCCGACAGGGTTGCGCTGACATCGTTCGGCGACGGCGCCACCTCCGAGGGCGATTTCCACGAGGCGATGAACTTCGCCGCCGTCTTCAACACGCCGACCGTCTTCCTGTGCCAGAACAACGGCTTCGCCATCTCCTACCCCCGCGCCGAGCAGACACGCTCCGAGTCGATAGCGATGAAAGCGGAGGGATATGGCATGCCCGGCGTCCTCGTCGACGGGAACGATGTTGCCGCAGTGTTCGAGGTGGTGGGTGCGGCGGTCAGCAGGGCGCGAAACGGTGAAGGGCCGACTCTCATCGAAGCGGTGACGTACCGACTCGGCCCTCATACCACGGCCGACGATCCGAGCCGCTACCGCGACGAGGACGAAGCCGTTGAGTGGCGTGAGAAGGATCCCCTCGAGCGGGTGCGTCTCCTCCTCGAGAGCGCCGGTGGCTGGACCCCCGAATGGCAGGCCGAGCTCGAGACCCGAGCATCGGAGGTGGTCGAGCAGGCGGTGGCGATTGCGGAGGCGCTGCCCCAGCCGACCGCCGAGGAGATGCTGCTGCGCATGTACGAGCAGCCGACATCGCCCATCGAAGCTCAGCTGGGGGAGATCGGCACATGAGCGAGCTGACCCTGGCCCAATCCCTCAACGGGGCGCTGGCGACGGCGCTCGAATCCGATGAGCGCGTGGTGTTGCTCGGGGAGGACATCGGTCGGACCGGGGGAGTGTTCCGGATCACCGACGGGTTGCGGGACAAATACGGGGAGGATCGAGTGTTCGACACCCCGGTGGCGGAGTCGGGGATCGTGGGAGCGGCGTTCGGGATGGCCATCGCCGGGATGCGCCCCGTGGCCGAGCTCCAATTCCTCGGTTTCTCCTATCCGGCATACGACCAGATCATCAACCACGTCGCCCGCATCCGGAACCGCTCCAACCACCGTTTCACCGCACCCCTGGTGATACGAGTTCCCTTCGGAGGCGGCATCGGCGCCGCCGAGCACCATTCCGAGTCGACCGAGGCCATATACGCCCACATCCCGGGTCTCAAGGTGGTGGTCCCATCCACTCCTTCCGACGCCCGAGGTTTGCTCCTGGCCGCCATCGAAGACCCGGACCCGGTGGTTTTCCTGGAGCCGATCCGCCTCTATCGGGCGGTCAAGGAAGAAGTCCCCGAGTTGTACTACACGACAGAGATCGGCCCGCTTCGGATGGAGCGCGAAGGCGACGACATCACAGTGGTGTCCTGGGGGGCGATGATGAAGGAGGCGAGGGCGGCGGCGACCCGTCTCGAGGAATCCGGGGTCTCCGTGGAGGTACTCGACTTGCGCACCCTCTCGCCGATCGATGCCGATGGCATCGCCCGCTCGGCGACCAAGACCGGGCGGGTGGTCGTGGTCCATGAGGCCCCCCGAACCGCCGGCATGGGGGCGGAAGTAGCCGCAATCATCCAGGAGCGCGCTCTCTACTCGCTCAGGGCGCCGGTGCGTCGAGTCACGGGCTGGGACACCGTCTTCCCGCTGAAGCGATCCGAGGGCCATTACCTTCCGACTGTGGACCGGATCGTGCGGGTGGCACAAGAGACTCTGGAGGCCTGATGGCGAGGGAATTCCTCCTGCCTGACATCGGCGAGGGCCTCACCGAGGCGGAGATCGTGCGTTGGCTCGTCCCCGAAGGAGGGCGTGTCGAGGCCGACCAGCCTGTGGTCGAGGTCGAGACCGACAAGGCGGTGGTCGAGATCCCCTCTCCTTACGCCGGCATCGTCCTTCGTCACGGTGGGGTCGAGGGGGAGACGATTCGTGTCGGGTCGGTGCTGGTCGTGATCGGTGAGGAGGGCGAGGTCGAGGCGTCCACGCCGGCCACGCCCGAGCCGGAGCCCACGCACGCCGCGCCGCCCATAGTCGGCAGCCTCAGCGAGGAGGCGGAGGTGCTCCCCCCGGTCGCCCAGACCGTTGCGGGAGAAGGGGCCAAAGAAGTCAAGGCGCTTCCGATTGTGCGCAAGCTGGCCCGGGAAATGGGTGTGGATCTCGGACAGGTTCGAGGATCCGGCCCCGGGGGCAGAATCACCCGGGAGGACGTGCTGGCGGCCGCTCCAGCGTCTACCGAGACACCGGCGCCGACCGTCGAGCCGTTGCCACCCGCTGAGACGGTGGGTTCGCCCGCACAGGTTTCCGGTGAGGACGAGCGTCGCCCCTTGTCCCGTTTGCGCCGCACCATCGCGTCCAACATGGCGAAGAGCTGGGCCGAGATACCCCACGTCACCACCTTCGATGAGGTGGACGCCACGAGGCTCGTCGAGATCAGATCCGCCCTCAGCGCACGTCACGAGGTGAAACTCCCGATGGAGGCGCTCGTGATCAAGGCGGTGATACCGGCCCTGGAGGCGTTTCCCGACTTCAACGCAACCCTGGACGGCGACGACCTGATCGTCCATGGCGCCCATCACATAGGGATCGCGGTCGACACACCCGATGGGCTCCTGGTGGCGGTGGTCCGCGACGCCGGGTCCATGGCGGTCCTCGACATCGCGTCTGAGGTGCGGCGTCTCGGAGAGGGTGCACGGGAACGGTCCCTCGCCCCCGAGGAGCTGACCGGTCAGACATTCACGGTCTCCAACATCGGGGCCGTGGGCGGCGGTCAGGGGACACCGATCGTCCCCTATGGCACGACGGCGATCCTCTCGGTGGGCCGTGCCCAAGAGAAGGTCGTGGTGAGCAACGGCGATTTGGCAATCGCCCCCGTCATGCCGTTGTCGCTGTCCTACGACCACAGAGTCATCGACGGCGCCCAGGGTCGGCGCTTCATGGCGCTGGTCATCGAGAATCTGGAGGAGCCGGCGCTGTTTCTCGCCGGTTGACCGATGCCCCACGTTCACGTGACGCCCGCCGACGAGGCGGCCGGTGTCACCAGGCGGGAGTACGACGCAGCCACGCGTAGGGCCGGTCGGATCTGGAACATCGTCTCGATCCAGAGCCAGCTACCCGAGGTGATGCGGGACTCGATGCGGCTCTACTCCACCATCATGTTCGGCGATTCGCCCCTGACCCGGGCGCAGCGGGAGATGATCGCTGTCGTCACCTCAGAGGTGAACGAGTGCCACTATTGAATTACGGCGCATCTACACGACCTCCGGGATGAGGTCGACGATCAACAGATGGTGGACCGGTTCGCCGAAGACTGGCGGAGCGCCGGCCTCGACGACGCCACGATGGCCTTGCTCCTATTCGCCGAGCGACTGACCGACGACTGCTCCTCGGTCGGCGCAGAGGATGTCGCCGAGTTGAGGCAGCACGGATATGACGACAGGGCAATCTCCAGTTGTGTCCAGGTCGTCGCCTATTTCAACTACATCAACCGGATCGCCGAGGGCCTCGGGGTCGCAGCCGAGGACTGGATCGAGGACGACGGGCGGGAGAGGACGTCCTAGATTCGAGTCATGGCTGAAGAAAAGAACACTCAGGTCGAAGAGGAGACTCCGCCCCCTCCAGAGATCGAAGAAAAGAGCGTCTCCAAGCAGTACACGGGCAAGTTCGGCCGCCGCAAGGTGTCCTACACCGCCACCGCCGCCACCCAGATCGTCGACCAAGAGGACGACAAGAAGGCGGTGTTCTTCCATGTCGCATACACCGAGGATGGGGCCGACCCGGCATCCCGACCGATCGTGTTCGCCTTCAACGGAGGACCGGGATCGTCCACTGTTTGGCTCCATCTCGGGCTGCTCGGGCCCCGCAGGGTGGAGTTCGACGAGAGCGGCTTCAAGGTCTCGGTGCCGGGCCGACTGATCCACAACGAGCAATCGATCCTCGACGTGGCGGATGTGGTTCTGGTCGACGCAATCGGAACCGGTTTCTCAACGGCGACCCCGAAGGACAAGGAGAAAGAGTTCCACCATTTCTCCAAGGACATCGGCGCCTTCACCGACTTCATCGTTTCCTACCTGAACCGGAATGGGCGGTGGGCGTCCCCCAAGTATGTGGCCGGGGAGAGCTACGGGACAACCAGGGGGGCGGCGATAGCCCACAGCCTGTTCACCAACAAAGGCACCGAACTCAACGGGCTCATCCTCATCTCGGCGGCCCTCAACTTCCAGACGATCGGCCAAGAGCCCGATGCACTCGTCTTCCGGCCGGGGAACGACCTCCCCTTCATGGTGTTCCTTCCCACCTACACCGCCACTGCCTGGTTCCACGGCCGGCTCTCATCCAAATTGCAGCGGCGCGAGCTCCGCGACCTGCTCGATGAGGTGGAGGAGTTTGCCATCGGCCCCTACTGGTCGGCCCTCGCCCGGGGTGATGCACTCGAAGACACCGAACGCAAACGAGTGACCTCAAAGCTGGCGGCATACACCGGGCTCTCAGCCGATTACATCGACCGCTACAACCTTCGGATCCACATCCATCGCTTCTGCAAGGAACTGATGCGGGATCAGCGGAGAACGGTCGGCCGGCTCGACTCGCGCTTTACCGGCATCGACCGAATAGTGGCCGGTGACAATCTGGAGAACGACCCCGCCCACGACCAAATCGGCGGGCCCTTCACCGCGACGCTGAACGACTACCTGCGAGTGGAGCTCGGCTTCGAGAACGAGTCGTTCTACGAGACCCTGAGCATGAAGGTCAACGAATCCTGGGACTACGAAGAGTTCAAGGGCCACTACGTCGACACTTCGGAACAACTGAGGGATGTCATTTCCCGATCGCAGCGGTTGCAGGTGTTCGTGGCGAGCGGGTACTACGACCTGGCGACGCCCCACTTCGCCACCGACTACACAATCAGTCATCTCGGGTTGGACGAGTCCCTACGCAAGAACGTCCGGATGGAGTACTACGAGGCAGGCCACATGATGTACCTGCAGCGTCAGTCCCTGCTTGCGCTCGCCGGCCATTTGAGAGGGTTCATCGGGGACACCTCGAGCTGATCAGCCCTCCGAGTGGGTCTCGACCAGGTCGAGGACCTCGGGCATGTCCAGCTCGGGGTAGGGATCGGGGGCGAGCAGTCCCAGGATCCGGCTCTGCGAGCGGGCCGAGACGATGATCTTGTCCGACCATTTCCGCTGCAGGTCCGGCGCCGCTGTCCTGCAGCAAACCGGGTCAGGGCAGGTCGAAGACTCACGGTTCTCCGTATCACGCCCCCGGAACCATCGGGCCTCGACGAAGGGGACCCCAACAGTGACCGCATGACCCGGCTCCCGCCCCGCTTCGATGTGCGTGGTGCAGAAGAACGTCCCTTCAGGTGTGTCGGTGTACTGATGATGCGTCCCGTATCGCTCGGCCGAGTCGAACGTGATGCGTGCCCCCCAGCGGCGGCAGAGACGCTGTGTCTCCATCCCGCCATGACCATCCCTCGGAATGGGCGCCTCGTCGTTGGCATAGGCCTTGACCACCGTCCCCATCGCATCGTTGACGATTAGATGTGTCCTGATGCCGAGATGACGTGTGGCCAGGTTCACCGTTCGCCAGGCCGCCATCTCGTACGAGACGTAGAAGAGCTCCTTGACATCTTCGACATCGATGTCGTGGTTGTCCTTGGCTCCGCTGAGCCTCGCCACCACCGCATCCTCCGGCGCGAGCACCGCCGCGGCGAAGTAGGCGGTCTCGACGCGCTGACGTAGAAACGTGTCGAGGTCGGGATCCGTCTCGTGGCCAAGGAGGAAACCGGCAAGGGTCTGCAATACCGCCTTGCGAGCCTGACGGGTGCGCAAGGCGTCACGTTGGGCGATGTAGACCCGATGGTGATCGAGGTCGATGATCGATCGGGCAAACGAAGGCATGTCCTCGACCGGATGCAGCTCGAACCCGGCGCTGGCACTGAGGTCGAGCAGGTTCCGCGACGAGAAGGGCCCCTCACCCGAGTATCCACTCGAGGCAAGTGCGTTTCGGGCTTCGGCCTCCACTTCTTCGAGATAGCCGTCCTGACCGGCGAGCCAGGAGGTGACCTCCCCGTTGGCTCGCCTTACCTCCTCGGAGCCGGCTGAGCTCAGGTTTGACCGCTCCCGCAATGCTTCGTGCAGACCGACCAGATGGGTCAGGGTCTCGTTGTCGAGCTTGGCGCTCGGCTTGACCGTGGGGAGGTGGAGCGAGTCGAAGAACGGGGTTTCCTGGGATCTGAGCAAGGCGATCTCCAGGGCGTCCCTCCGATTGGGCGGGTTGGGGTCGAGAAGCTCGGAGAGGTCGACCTCCAGAGCGGCTGCGATCTCGACGACCAGGTTCAGACGGGGTTGCTTCTTCCCGTTCTCGAGCAGCGACAGATACGGGGCGGGCCGGTGCACGGCAGCGCCGAGCTCGTCGAGGGTCATCCCGCGCTCCCGGCGGTGATGACGTAGCCGCCGGCCAAGGATGAGTGGGTCCAACTGCTGAGTTTGGGTCATTTGTCTTCGCTTCCGAAAGATCGTCTATTCTTTAGTCTTGCCTGATTTGAAATTGTAACCTTCTGTGAAAGACACTGCCATCTTATGAACCAGTTTCGAGATTCCGAGATCGAGCGCCGGGTCCTCAGCCCGGAAGCGGTCGCGTTTCTCACCGATCTGGAGCAGGAGTTCGGCTGGCAACGGGGCCAGCTTCTCGCCGAACGACAGACCCGGCAGCGACGTCTCGACGATGGTGAGCGACCCGACTTCCTTCCCGAGACACGTCATGTCAGAGAGTCGGACTGGGTGATCGACCCGGTGCCCGCCGACCTGACAGACCGCCGCGTCGAAATCACCGGCCCGGTCGAAGCCAAGATGATGATCAACGCGCTCAACTCGGGAGCCCGGGTCTTCATGGCCGATTTCGAGGACGCCACCTCACCGACCTGGCTCAACCTCCTCCAGGGCCAGGCCAATCTCGTCGACGCCTATCGGGGCGAGTTGAGACTCGACACCGGAGAGAAGACCTACGAGCTCGCCGACGAGACGGCGACCCTCTTGGTTCGACCGCGTGGCTGGCATCTCGGAGAGAAGCATTTCCTGGTCGACGGGCGCCCCATGTCCGGGTCGTTGTTCGACTTCGGCCTCTATCTGTTCCATGGCGGGCGAGCTGCGATCGAGGCCGGCACCGGCCCCTATCTCTACCTGCCCAAGCTGGAGTCGCATCTCGAGGCCAGACTTTGGAACGACGTGTTCGTCTGGGCCCAGGACAGGCTCGAGATCCCGCAAGGCAGCATCAAGGCCACCGTCCTGATCGAGACGATCCTGGCCGCGTTCGAGATGGACGAGATCCTCCACGAATTGCGTGCGCATGCGGCCGGGCTCAACGCCGGGCGCTGGGACTACATCTTCTCGGTGATCAAGAAGTTCCGGGACGACCCCTCGTTCATCTTGCCCGATCGCTCCTCAGTCACGATGACGGTCCCGTTCATGCAGGCCTACACCGAGCTGATGGTCAAGACCTGTCACCGGAGAGGGGCCCATGCCATCGGAGGCATGGCGGCGTTCATCCCCAATCGGCGGGATGCAGCGGTGACGGAGAATGCGATCGCGGCGGTGAGGGCCGACAAGGCCCGCGAGGCGGGGGCGGGATGCGACGGCACCTGGGTGGCCCATCCCGATCTGGTGCCTGTGGCCATGAAAGAATTCGACGCCGTCCTCGGAGGACGACCCAATCAGCTTGACCGCCAACGCGACGAAGTGACCGTCGAGGCGGGCGACCTTCTCGACTTCGAGTTCCCCGGGTCGGTGACGACTGCCGGTCTCGAGACGAATGTCTCGGTGGGCATCCGCTATCTCGCTTCGTGGCTCTCGGGGACCGGCGCCGCCGCCATCGACAACCTCATGGAAGACGTCGCAACCGCCGAGATCTCGAGATCGCAGGTGTGGCAGTGGGTGCGAAACGACGTCGAAACCGAAGACGGCGCCCCCATCACCGAGGCTCGAGTCCGCTCCATCGCCGGATCTCTGGTCGATCGTCTGGAGCGGGAGGAGAACCCGTACGGGGACCGCCTGCCCATCGCCCGAAAAGTCTTCGAAGACGTAGCTCTGGGGGAGAGATTCGTCGAGTTCCTGACATTGCCCGCCTACGAGTTGATCAACTGAGGGAGAGAGACATGTCGCACACTGCCAACGAGGCCAGCCGTATGGCCGACGACTGGAAGACCAACCCTCGCTGGGAGGGAGTCACCCGGGATTACAGCGCTGAAGACGTGGTGCGGCTCCGGGGCAGCATCAGGGAGCAGTCGACACTGGCCAATCGGATGGCCATCGCACTCTGGGAGAGTCTGACCACCGAGGACTATGTCAGCGCATTGGGGGCCCTCAGTGGTGGTCAGGCGGTGCAGATGGTGAAAGCCGGTTTGAAGTCGATCTACCTCTCCGGATGGCAGGTGGCAGCGGACGGGAACCTGGCCGGCGACGTCTACCCCGATCAATCGCTGTACCCGTCCACTTCCGCCCCGGCACTGGTGGAGCGGATCAACAATGCACTTCGCCGCGCCGACCAGATCCACTGGGCGGAGGGAAAGACCGACATCGACTGGTTCGTCCCCATCATCGCCGACGGCGAGGCCGGCTTCGGCGGCTCGCTCAATGTCTTCGAGCTCACCAAGCGGTTCATTCAGGCCGGCGCCGCCGGTGTCCACTACGAAGACCAGCTGGCGGCCGAGAAGAAATGCGGCCACATGGGGGGCAAGGTCCTGGTGCCGACCGCCCAGCACATTCGCACCCTGCAGGCGGCGCGTCTGGCCGCCGACGTGATGGATGTTCCTACCTTGATCGTGGCCCGGACCGATGCCAACGGCGCCACGCTGCTCACCTCCGACATCGACGAACGAGACCGCAGCTTTGTCACTGGCGAGCGGACCCCGGAGGGCTTCCACCTCGTAACCGGCGGTCTCGAGTCGGCGATCGCCCGCGGCATCTCCTACGCGCCGTACGCCGACCTGATCTGGTGCGAGACGGCCCGGCCCGACCTCGACGAGGCGAGGGTCTTCGCCGAGGCGATTCATGCCGAGTACCCGGGCAAGATGCTGGCCTACAACTGCTCGCCGTCGTTCAACTGGTCCAAGCACCTGGACGAGGCGACGATCGGCCGGTTCCAGAAAGAGCTGGGCACGATGGGCTATCGCTACCAGTTCATCACCCTGGCCGGGTTCCATGCCCTCAACGCATCGATGTTCGAGTTGGCCCGCGGCTACGCCGAAGAGGGGATGCCCGCCTATGTCGAGCTCCAGAACCGGGAATTCGGGATGGAGAGCGACGGGTACACCGCCACCCGGCATCAGCGCGAGGTGGGTGCCGGCTACTTCGACCTGGTGAGCCAGGTCGTGGCCGGAGGGAGGTCGTCGACCCTGGCGCTGGAGGGCTCGACCGAGCAGGCCCAATTCTGAGGGGTGGTTGGGACACGAAAAGGAGGGGCAAGTTAGTGTGAGCCCCAGGAGCAGCGCTGTTCTCGGAGGGAACCCGTCATGAACATCGTCCATGTGGTGGGCACCGGCACCATCGGTGAGCCCCTCATCGGCCTCCTCGCCGACAACAAGGAACATTTCGGCATCGAAGAGGTGACCTTCCACAAGCGCACTCCCTTGCTGACCGAGAAGGCCAAGGTCGCCGATCTCGAGGGGAGGGGTGCCGTGCTGGCCGTCGACGAGGAGCGATTCTCGTCGTTTCAGGAGCTGGGCCACGCCCCCAAGTACGAGGCACGCGAGGCGATCGAGCGAGCAACTGTCGTCATCGACTGCACACCGGTGGGCAACGGAATGAAGGCGGAGTTCTACGACCACGCCGACGGGCCGAGAGGCTTCATGGCCCAGGGCTCGGAGTTCGGGTTCGGGAAGATGTACGCCCGGGGCATCAATGACAGCGCCCTGGTCGCCGGCGAGGACAGGTTCCTCCACATCGTCTCCTGCAACACGCACAACATCGCCGCGCTGGTCCGCTCCCTGGCCATCGACGCCGACGGGACAAACCATCTCGAGGACGGTCGTTTCCTCTGTATGCGACGGGCCAACGACATAAGCCAGGACGACGGCTTCGTCGCCAGCCCCACCGTGGAATCGCACAAGGACGAGCGATTCGGGACACATCACGCCCGGGACGCGCATGAGCTGTTCGAGACGATGGGCTATGACCTCAACCTCTACTCGTCGGCGGTCAAGATCAACACCCAGTACATGCACTCGATCCAGTTCTCGCTGCAGTTGGACGAGGACATCACCGTCGACGACGCCAAGGAGCGTCTGATGGCCAACACCCGGGTGGCGGTCACTCACAAGACGTCGGCCAACCAGGTGTTCTCCTTCGGTCGTGACCACGGGTATTTCGGCCGGATCATGAGCCAGACAGTTGTCGCCCTGAGCACTCTGGCGGTCCGCAATGGCAACGAGGTCGTCGGGTTCTCCTTCACTCCACAGGACGGGAACCCGCTCCTCTCCACGGTGGCCGCGATGCTCTGGTATCTCGACCCGGAGACACTCGGACGACCGGATCGACATCCTCCGTCGCTACCTCTTCCGCGAGATCTGATGCAGCCGAAGGCAGAGGCCTTCGTCGAGGAGGCCATTCGAGCGGTTGCGATCCACGATGTGGCGGAAGCCCGCATCGCCGTCGCCCAGGCCTATGACCTCGACCACACCCTCGACCCACTTGTGGACGCGGTTCATCTCGCCTGTGCCGAGATCGAGGAAGACGGCCTTGTGAGCATCGCCACCTGGAACACGCTCGCCGATGCGGTCGGCCCCGGCCATCTCCTGGTGGTGGTGGAGTCTTCGCGGGAGTAGCTCCCGTACTTGGGACCGAAACGTGTCACATGTGGGCTTGTGGCTCCCAATTTCGGTTCTAAGCTCCGGTCATGCCCGGTCCCACCGTTTGGTTGAGCACGCTCGGGTGCGCCAAGAACCAGGTCGACTCGGAGAAGATCGTCGCCATGCTCTCCGAGGCCGGTTATGGCTGGGCGGACGCACCGGAGCACGCCGACGTGGTCATGGTCAACACCTGCGCATTCATCGAGGAGGCCAGGGCGGAGTCCGTCGAAGCGATCCTCGAGATGGAGGACCGGAAGCGGCCCGAAGCCAGGTCAGTGGTGATCGGGTGCATGGCCCAGCGATTCGGCTCCGAGGTCGAGGCCGCCCTCCCCGAGGTCGACGCCGTGCTCGGGATCGACCGTTACGGAGAGTTGGTCGGTGTGCTCGACGGGCTCACGGGATGGGAGCCAGTCGGTCTGCGGCGGCGTCCGATCATGGACATCCTGCACGCCACGGGCCGTCCCGTGACCGACCTGCCTTATGCCTACCTGAAGGTCGCCGAGGGTTGCGACAAGCCGTGCACGTTCTGCGCCATCCCCGCGATCCGGGGCAAGCAGCGATCTCGACGCCCGGTCGAGATCCGGGAGGAGCTCGAGCTGCTGACGGCCGCCGGTGTGAGCGAGATCGTGCTGGTCGCCCAAGATCTCGCGGCCTACGGTCGGGATATCGATGCACCGGGCGGGCTACCCGACCTCTTGGTGTTTATCTCTGACGTACCCGGTCTGGAGCGCCTCCGATTGCTCTACCTGCATCCACGCGAGATACGCGAGCGCCTCCTCCTCGAGATGACCACCAACGACGTCGTGGCACCGTATTTCGACCTGTCCCTCCAGCATGTCTCCGGCCCGTTGCTCCGTCGGATGAAGCGGCCCGGGAACTTTGAGAAGCATCTCGCCCTCGTCGAGCGGATCCGCGAGCTCCAACCGGACGCCGCCCTCAGATCGTCTTTCATCGTCGGCTTCCCCGGCGAGACCGAGCATCAGGTCGACGAGCTCTCCGACTTCCTCGTCGAAGCCGGCCTCGACTGGGCCGGGTTCTTCCCGTACTCGGCCGAACCAGGCACGCCGGCGGCGGAGATGGAGGATCAGGTGCCGCGGGACATGACGATGGAGCGTCTCCGTCATCTGACTTCGATTCAGGAAGATGTCACCGAAACTCGACACTCCGAATGGCTGGGCCGGATCGACCGGGTCCTCGTGGACCAGGTGGAGGACGAGGTCCCGATCGGTCGCTCCCACCGTCAGGCACCCGAGATCGACGGGGTCGTTCGTCTCGACGGTGGTCGGGTGGGGGAGTGGGTCAACGTCGAGTACACCGGTGTCTTCGGTCCCGACATGGAGGCGGTATTGGTGCCCGGTCGATGATCGTCGAAGTCATCGCGGTGGGGACCGAGCTCCTCCTCGGGCAGATCGTCAACTCCAACACCTCGACCATGGGAGCCGCCCTCGCCGAGCGGGGCATCGACGCCCACTTCCAGCAAACGGTCGGCGACAACCTGGCCCGAATCGCCTTGGCGATCAGGGTCGCACTCGACCGGTCCGATGCTGTTGTGATGACCGGTGGCATCGGCCCCACACAGGACGACATCACCCGGGAGGCTGTCTGTGAAGTCACCGGGCGGGAGCTCGTCTTCAGCGAGGACTACGCCGATCAGCTGAAGGAATGGTGGTCGAGGAGGGGACGGGAGATGCCCCAGAGCAATCTCCGTCAGGCGTTTTACCCGGAAGGCGCCGAGATGATCCCCAACCCACGCGGGACGGCTCCTGGTCTCATGGTCGAGCACGAGGGCAAGCTGATCTTCTGCGTTCCAGGGGTGCCGGCCGAAATGGAGCACCTGATGCTCGCCGAAGTGGTGCCGAGGCTGGTGGCCTCCTCCGGAGACCAGCAGGTGATCGCGAGCCGCGTCATTCGGACCTGGGGACGACCCGAGTCGGAGGTTGCCGAGATTCTCGACGACCTCTACAGCTCGTCGGTGAATCCATCGCTGGCCTTCCTCGCCTCGAATTCGGAGATCAAGATTCGAGTCACGGCCAAAGCCGCCACGGCGGCCGATGCCCGGTTGCTCATCGACCCGATGGAGATGGAGGTGTGCTCCCGTCTCGGGGAAAGCGTCTTCGGATTCGATGACGAGACGATCGAGCGGGTTCTCTTGCGGCTGCTATCGGATCGTGGATACACGATCGGGACCGCAGAATCGATGACCGGCGGCATGGTCAGCGCCCGACTGACCGAGCTGCCCGGCTCGTCGGCCGTGGTCAAGGGAGGGCTCGTGGCGTACGACTCCGAGTTGAAGCAGAGGCTGCTCGGATTGGCGGATGTCACCGAGGTCGTGACCGTCGATGCCGCCCTCGCCATGGCCCACGGAGCGAGGACATTGCTCGATGTCGATATCGCCATCGCAGTGACCGGGTCGGCCGGTCCCGAGCCGCTGGAGAAGCCGGTCGGCACCGTGATCGTCGGCGTCGCCACCCCTGATGACGCCCGGGCGCGGGAGCTGAGGTTCAGTGGCGACCGGGAGCGGCTCAGGGCCTACGGCACCGCTGCAGCACTGCATCTCGCCCGCCTGGCCATCATCGGCAAATGGTGGAAGGAGTAGCGACTCGCATCTTCGTGGCGGTGCCACTGCCCGACGAGATACGCATGGCCCTGGCAGATCGTCTCGGGTCGCTCGACATGCCGGGAAAGCCGGTGCCGTCGGAGAACTGGCATATCACCCTCCGCTTTCTCGGCTGGACTGACGACGTCGCCCTCGACCGGTTGCTGGCTGCGCTCGACGAGGCCGATCTCGGCCCGCCGTTCGACATGAAGCTCAATGAGATGGGCGCCTTCCCCCGGCCGAAGAGCGCCACCGTGATCTGGCTGGCGGTCTCCGGAGGGCTGACCCGGCTCGAGCAGCTGGCGGCCGAGGCCGAGGAGGCGGCACAGAGGCGCGGGCTTCGGACCGGAGGACCGGCCATTCCGGGCACACCTCACCCTGAGCCGGGTGCGGCCGGCCGAGGACGTGAGCGGTCTCCTCGATTCCTTCCCCGGTGCCGATCTCGGTTGGCGATGCGGGTCGGTGGTGGTCTATCGCTCGCATCTCGGGCCGGGTGGGGCCAGATACGAGCCTCTTGAAACCTTCCCCCTCACCCGGTAAATCCACTGACGAACACCTGTTCGGTCTAGTATCTGAGGACTCAGGACAAGATCTGTCCCACCGGGCAGATACGTTGACCGTTGGAGGTACTCGTGCCAGGGGAATCGAAGAAGGAGCCGAAGATGGAACGAGACAAAGCACTGGACATGGCGGTCAGCCAGATCGAGCGTCAGTTCGGCAAAGGGGCGATCATGAAGATGGGGGAGGCGGCCAACCGCAAGGTGGACGTGATCTCCACCGGCGCCCTCTCCCTCGACCTCGCCCTGGGCATCGGTGGTGTCCCACGTGGGCGGATCGTCGAGCTCTACGGGCCGGAGAGCTCGGGCAAGACCAGTCTCGCCCTCCACATCGTGGCCGAGGCCCAGCGCAACGGTGGGATCGCCGCCTTCATCGACGCCGAACACGCCCTCGACCCGGTCTACGCAAAGGCGATCGGGGTCGACGTCGACGAGTTGCTCATCTCCCAACCCGATACCGGGGAGCAGGCGCTCGAGATCGCCGACATGCTGATTCGATCCGGGGCGCTCGACGTCCTCGTCATCGACTCGGTGGCAGCTCTGGTTCCCCGCGCCGAGATCGAAGGGGAGATGGGTGATTCCCATGTCGGGCTCCAGGCGAGGCTCATGTCTCAGGCCCTCCGCAAGCTGGCGGGGAACTTGAACAAGTCGAGGACCACCGCCGTCTTCATCAACCAGCTTCGGGAGAAAATCGGAGTGATGTACGGCAGCCCCGAGGTCACCCCCGGGGGGCGGGCCCTCAAGTTCTATGCCACGGTCCGTCTCGACATCCGTCGCATCGAGACCATCAAGGACGGGACCGACAGCGTCGGCAACCGGGTCAAGGTCAAGGTGGCCAAGAACAAGATGGCCCCACCGTTCCGTCTCGCCGAGTTCGACATCATGTTCGGACAGGGGATATCCCGTGAGGGCAGTCTTCTCGATGTCGCTGTCGAACACGGGGTGGTCCGCAAGAGTGGCGCCTGGTTCACCTTCGACGACGATCAGCTGGGCCAGGGCCGGGAGAACGCCAAGCGTTTCCTGCGGGAGAACCCCGAGGTGGCGATGCAGCTCCAGGCCAAGGTGTACGAGTTGGTCGGCCTCGGGGAGTCGGCCCCAGGAGAAGACACCGACCCGGCCGTCGGCGAGGAGGTCGTGACCGGCGGGGAAGAGGCAAACGGGGCCACGGAGTAGTGGTATTCCATTTCGCGATCCGCGTGTAGCATCGGCACCTCACACGAAACACACCTTTGAACTGCAACCGGGAAGAAGACGTGAACAGAAGGAGCCAGCGAACCGACGGGTGATCGACCCGCCTCGTTAGTCAGCTTCTCTTCGTGTGCCGGGCCACCGACCTGATATCGGGCCAGATATCAGGTAGAGGGCTCGGCACGTTCATTCTCCAGACCGGGAAAGGGGACCGACCATGGACACCATCCCCGTCATCGGGTTGACGATCCTCGGGGTCGTGCTCGGCCTGGGCTTCGGCTACCTCCTTGCCCGTCTCGCCATCGCTCGTCGGAGGGAGCGTGACGGGGTATCTGCCGAGGACATGGTCACCAGCGCCCGGCTCGACGCCCAGCGCATCCTGTCCAAGGCCGAGGAGGAAGGCCGGGCCAAGGCCGAGGCCTATCGGGAGCGCGAGGACGCCAATCTCGAGCATCGTCGTCTCGAGATGTCGAATCTCGAGTCCAGGCTGGGTCAACGCGAGGAGACGCTCGATCAACGCGCCTCCAATCTCGCCCAGCGGGAGAAGATGATCATCGACCGGGAAGAAGAGCTGAATGTCTCCCGTGGCGAACTGGAGCGGCTCAAGGAGGAGGCACGCTTCCGACTCGAGCAGGTAGCCGGCATCGACGTGACCGCCGCCAAGACCGAGATGCTGGCCCAGGTCGAAGACGAGGCTCGTCGCGAGGCGATGATCGTGGTCCGCGACCTGGAGATAAAGGCGCGCGAGGAGGCCGATCGCCGGGCCAGGCGAATCCTGGCCACTGCGATCCAGCGTCTGTCCTCCGAGGTGGTCACCGAAACCACGGTCTCGGTGGTCCAGCTCCCCTCCGATGACATGAAGGGACGGATCATCGGTCGTGAGGGCCGCAACATCCGCCATCTCGAATCGGTGACCGGGACCAGTCTGATCGTGGACGACACCCCGGAGGCGGTTTCGGTCTCCTCGTTCGACCCGGTGCGGCGCGAGGTAGCCCGGATCACCCTGGAGAAGCTGGTGGCCGACGGCCGGATACACCCTGCTTCCATCGAAGAGGCCTATGAGAAGGCGCAGGCCGAGGTGGAGCAGAGCGTCCGGGATGCCGGTGAGTGGGCCCTGGTCGAGGCCGGTGTGTCCCGCATGCACTCGGAGATCGTGACCCTCATGGGCCGTCTCAAGTACCGGACCTCATACGGCCAGAACGTCCTCAACCATCTGGTCGAGACGGCGCACATCGCCTCCATGCTGGCCTCGGAGCTCGGGATCGACCCGACACCGGTGAAGCGAGCTGCTCTCCTCCACGACCTCGGCAAAGCAGTCACCCACGAGGTCGAGGGCTCCCATGCCCTGATCGGTGCTGAGATCGCACGTCGCTTCGACGAGGACCCGGCCGTGGTCCACGGCATAGAGGCACACCACAACGAGGTGGAGCCGCGGACGGTACTGGCGGTCATCGTCCAGGCCGCCGACGCCGTGTCCGCAGCCCGGCCCGGGGCACGCAGGGAGACCCTCGAAGGCTACGTCAAGCGTCTCGAACGTCTGGAGACCCTGGCCATGGAGTTCCCCGGTGTCGATCATGTCTTCGCCCTCCAGGCAGGGAGAGAGGTCAGAGTCGTCGTCGACCCGGGCAATGTCTCCGATGTTGAGGCCCGGGAGCTTTCCCGCCGGATCGCCCGTAAACTCGAGGAAGACCTCCAGTACCCGGGTCAGATCCAAGTGACCGTGATCCGGGAGTTTCGGGCAACCGACTACGCCCGCTGAGGTCGACTACATGACCCAGTCCGTCCTCCTCCCGAATCCGACTCTGCGCGAACCGGCCCGCCGTGTTCCGACTCGCGTCGGCCGGCGCTACTTCATCCGCACCTTCGGCTGCCAGATGAACGAGCACGACTCGGAGCGGATCGCCGGGCTATTCGAAATGGACGGGATGGCGCCGGCCGGAGGATTCGAGTCGGCCGACGTGGTCTACATCAACACCTGCACGATCAGGGAGAACGCGGACAACCGGATGTACGGCAATCTGGGCCAGCTGAAGGCGGTCAAGGACCTGAACCCGACCATGATGTTGGTGGTGGGTGGTTGCGCCGCCCAGAAGGACCGCGATCTGATCCGAAAGCGGGCACCTTGGGTCGACGTGGTGATGGGAACCCACAACCTCGACCGGGTCCTAGACCTCATGGACCATGCCGAGCACTGGGGCCCGATCACCGAGGTGGTCGACGAGCTCCAAGCTATGCCGTCCTCGCTTCCCGTGAAGAGAGAGCTAGAGCACTCCGCTTGGGTGACGATTCAGATCGGGTGCAACAACACGTGCACCTTCTGCATCGTGCCCTCGGTGCGAGGTGTCGAGGTGTCCCGCCGACCCGGCGACATCGTGAGGGAGGTGGAGCGTCTCGCCGCCGATGGTGTCGTCGAGGTCACCCTCCTCGGGCAGAACGTCGACACCTATGGTCGGGATCTGGCCCTGAACGGGAAACGACGTCCCATATTCGCCGAGTTGTTGCGGCGGGTGGGAGCGGTCGACGGCATCCGCCGGGTCCGCTTCACCAGCCCGCACCCGAATGACTTCCGTGAGGACGTCGCCCAGGCCATGGCCGACACAGACGAGGTCTGCGAGCACCTCCACTTCCCGCTCCAATCCGGCTCGGATCGCATCCTGCGGGCCATGCATCGGGGCTACAACCGCAAGAAGTACACAGAGCGGCTGGCGATGGCCCGGGAGATCATCCCCGGTCTGGCCGTATCCACCGACATCATCGTCGGTTTCCCGGGGGAGACGGAGGAGGACTTCGCCGTCACCCTCGAAGTGGTCGAGGAGGCCAGATTCGACAGCGCCTTCATGTTCATCTTCTCCCCGCGACCGGGGACGGCCGCCGCCAATCTCACCGAGCAGTTCGTGCCCGAGGAGTTGATCAAGGAGAGATTCGCCCGTCTCAGCGAAATTCAGAATCGGATCTCCGGAGAGAGGAACGCCGAAATGGTGGGCGGCAGGGTCGAGGTGCTCAGTGAGGGTCCCTCCCGCAAGGACCCAGAAGTGGCGACCACGCGCACCCGGACCGGCAAAGTCGTGCATGTGGCAGGCACCCATCGTCCGGGCACCTTCCTCACCGTCGAGGTCGGGACTGCCCACCCGCATCACCTTGTGGGGAGCCCTGTCTGACCCGGCTCCTGGCCTTGCTCGGGCCAACCGCTGCGGGCAAGACCGAGACAGCCGTCCGCCTGGCCGAGCATTTCCAGGGAGAGATCATCTCCGTCGACTCGATGCAGGTCTACCGGGGCATGGACATCGGAACCGCCAAGCCGACGATGCTGGAGCGCCGGGGCATCCCACATCATCTCATCGACGTCGCCGACCCTGGGGAGGAGTTCTCTGTCGCTCGATTTCGTCGGCTCGGCCGGCGTGTGCTGGCCGAATCCACAGCGCCGGTCGTTATCGTCACCGGCGGATCTGGTCTCCATTTCAGGGCCCTCGTCGACCCCCTCAGCTTCGCTCCCACCGATCCCGCGCTCCGTTCCGAGTTGGAGACGATGGAAAGCGATGTCCTGGTAGAGGAGTTGCTGCATTTCGACCCGTCGGCCAGGACGATCGTCGATCTTGCCAACCAGCGACGGGTGGTCAGGGCGGTCGAGATCTATCGGTTGACCGGCGAGACACCGAGCAGCAGGGCCGGCACCGCGGTAGCCGAAGACGTCCGTCGATACGTGCCTGAGATCGCGTTCTCAGCCGTTGGCGTCGACCCCGGTGGCGCGCTGGAAGAACGCGTCGACTGGCGCCTCGCTCGTATGCGGGCCTCAGGCCTGATCGACGAGGTGCAGGTCGCTGTCGTCTGTGATGGGCCGAAACGCCCGAAACGCGGTCGGGTACAAGGAGGTCCTCGAGGCGCTCGCAGGTGGGGTGAGCTTCGACGAGGCATTCGGGAGAGCCGCATCGAACACGAAGAAGCTGGCGCGGAAGCAACGCACATGGTTTCAGCGTGATCCGCGGATACGCTGGATACCGTGGATCGACGATCCTGACCAGCGGGTGCGGCGGATTCTGGAGACTTTCGATTGAGCCGGTTCGAGTTCACCAAGATGCAGGGTCTGGGGAACGATTTCATCGTGCTCGAAGGGCCGACGAAACCGGGTGTCGAGGACGTGCTCCGGCTCTGCGATCGGCGGTTCGGTGTCGGCGCCGACGGCGTCTTGGTCGTGTCTCCAGGGTCTCCCATCGTGATGGATTACTGGAACGCCGACGGCAGCCCCGCCGAGATGTGCGGAAACGGGTTGCGTTGCGTCGCCCGCTACGCCTACGACAAGGGTTGGGTCGATGGCCCCGAGTTCGAAGTGGACACACCGATCGGGATCCGACACGTCCGGGTGGGTGGGGACCTGGTCGACGGCGAGATCGGACCCACCCTCATCGAGGGGCAGGAGACCATCGACGGCCACGTCTACCGGTTGGTCGATACCGGGAACCCTCACGCGGTGCGTGTGGTCGATGACCCGGATGAGATCGATCTAGCTCGAATCGGGCCCCTCGTGGCCCGAGAGGCGGGCTTCGACACCGGCTGCAACGTCGAGGTCATCTCGGTGAAGGGCGATCGGGTGAAGATGAGGGTCTGGGAGCGGGGAATCGGCGAGACACTTGCCTGTGGCACCGGGATGGTGGCCGCGGCCGCCGTCGCCCTGGATGGGGCGGACGGGGCGATCACGGTCGAGGTCCGTGGGGGAGAGGGTCAGGTCGAGATCACGGACAAGAACGCCTGGTTGACCGGCCCGGCCGAGTACGTCTTCACCGGGATGTTCGATCAGGGGTAGCGGCGCAGGACGCTCACTACCTTCCCCACCAGCTCGATCCCATCTGTGAACACCATTGGCTCGTAGGCAGGGTTCTCGGACTCGAGGATGATTTTGCCGTCGCGACGACGCAGCCTCTTGACCGTCGCTTCCTCTCCATCGATGAGGGCGGCCACGATCTCGCCATCGCGGGCGTCTTTCTGACTTCGAATCGCCACCAGGTCACCTTCGAGAATGCCGGCGTCGATCATCGAATCGCCTTTGACCTCGAGGAGGAAGACGGGGTCGCTCCCGACCAGATCGACAGGCAAAGGCAAGACCTCTTCGACATGTTCGGCAGCCAGGATCGGCGTGCCGGCGGCGATCCGGCCCAGGACGGGCACATCGCGCACGCGATCGTCACGGGCCGGTGGCATCAGCGCCCCCTCGTCGACGATCATGATCGCCCTCGGCTTGGTGGGATCGCGCTTGATCGCCCCGGCAGCCACCAGCGCCGACAGATGCGAGTGCACTGTCGAAGGCGAGGAGAGACCGACGGCCTCCCCGATCTCTCGGACCGACGGGGGATAGCCCCGGGCAGCCACCGTCTGTCTTATGTATTCGAGGACCTGTTGCTGACGTTCCGTGAGCACCGTGACTCCTTCCGGGAGCTCTCGACCGACTCCGATGTTCATCAATCTAATCGAACAGGAGTTCGCTTCCAAACACCTGTTCGATCAGGGTGACGACTGAGGGGGGCCGACCCCCTCAAACTCTCGGCTCGACCGGGCACATCGGGATCGAGACTTGACACCGAACGTCTGTTCGATAGAGTGACGAACGCATGTTCGGTTGACGGACTGCGTCCAGCAACCCGCAAGGGCCCGATCAGGAGGAAGACCAAATGCAGAAGGCAAACCTGCAGCTGTCCGTCCGGCTGTCATTGCTTCTCGCAGCCCTCTGTGCGGTCTTCCTCATGATCGGCGGCTCGGCCCAAGCCGACGAACCGTCGACGGCGCCGGTCGAGTACGTCGTCGAATCCGGGGACACCCTATGGGGCATCGCCACGCTCCAACGCCGACCCCGGTCAAGATGTGCGGCGTCTCGTCGCCGATATCGCCCGGCTCAGCGATGTAGACGCCAGCTCGATCTTTCCCGGACAGGTGTTGTTGATCCCGACCACCTGAGCGCTACTCGCCTTCGGATGTTTACCCTGCGCACATGCTCTGCCCGGTTTGTGGCGCCCCCAGCACCCGCGTCGTCGACAGCCGCCCCGCTGAGGGCGGCCAGGCGATCCGGAGACGTCGCGAATGCGAGGGCTGTGGCCAGCGTTTCACCACGTACGAGAGGCTCGAGCCGCAGTTGATGGTCCGGAAGAGGAACGGCCGTTTGGAGCCGTTCTCCGCAGCCAAGCTCGCGGCCGGGATCTCTGCTGCCCTAGCCGATCGGCCGGTGTCGAACTCCACCATCGAGCGTCTGGTGGAGGAAGTCGGGGCCTCTTTCAATGATGCGGGGTCTCAGGTGACCTCCGAGGAGATCGGCCGCGAGGTTTTGGAGCGGCTTCGCGCCCTCGACGAAGTCGGCTATTTGCGCTTCGCCTCGGTCTACAAGGATTTTCAGGGTGCAGCGGACTTCGAGAAGGAGGTCGCTGCCCTGGAGTCAGCCGAGTAGGCGGGTCAGGTCCGTCCGCGCCTCTTCGATGAGGGCGGATACCGAGTTGGACACAGTTCCGATGTCCGTGAGCATCGCCTGCCTGACACCCAGTAGGTCCGCCCTGAGTGTTCCCACTATCTCGACGGCTGCGGTCCGGTTGTCGGTGCGAATGGCATCCAGATATGCGGTTTGGGTCGTTTCGAGCCCATCGCTGATGGTTTCCAATGCTGCACTCGCCTGGTCGGCGATGCCGGAGGGAAGTGCGGCCCGAACGGATTCGAATCCGGCGCGCCATTCGGTGAACGCGTCGGTTGCCGTTGTGATGTCGGTCAGACCCGGGTCGGTCTCGAGCAGGGGCAATGTGAGAGCAGGCTCGAGTGCGGTGCGGTATGCGGTGGCGTCCATGAGCTGACGGGAGGCGTCGATGGCCAGACCGGCGACATCGGCCGCCGTCGATCGATCGTCCGAGGCACCCGCCGGCAGATCCGCAGATGCGGCGAACATCGCCCGAGCCGCTTCGCCCATGGGGAGGAACACCGATGCGTCCTGGTTGGCATCGGGGAGACGATCCAGGTGGAGACCGTTCACGAGGGGGGCGACCTCATCGATGGCGATCGCCAACGCCTCCGCCTCCGTCCGAACGTCGCCGAGTGCCGCAGCTGCGGAACTCGCCGGTTCCTGATAGAGCCAGTAGGCGAAACCGCCTCCGACCGAGAGAAGCATCACGAGCGACAGGACCATGGGCCAGCGGAACCGGCGCCGGCCGAGGTGCTTGGTTCCGAAGGCGTCGGGTGTCCAGTCGAGCAGGGACGGGGCGTGCAACTCGGTGGTCTCCCACATGTCCGTCACCAGGTCGCCCGTTGGCTCGCTGTGTGGGCTGTGACGGCCGAGCGGAACCGTCACGAGGGTTGTGATCTGCGACCCGTTGGTCCCAGGCACCGCCGACTCACCGGTCGGGGCGGTGGGCGGCGTGCTCCATGCCCGATCAGGCGCGTCCAGAAATCCGAGGGATTCCATCGACGGGCTCCTAACGAAGCCGCGTCTGGATTGAGATGTGGCAGTCATCGGGAACACTCATTTACAGTCGTCAGGTCATCCCGCCCGATGCCCCGTGACTCCAGAATGCAAGCTAGTTTCATAAGACTCGATCCGGAAGTGGAAATTCCCTCGCGATCACATATCGGCGACGCGGCGGTAGATCTACAGGCCAGATATGAGGTGATCTTGGAACCGGGGGAGAGGGCCTCGGTCCCCACCGGGCATCGCAGTCGCCATACCTGAGGGCTTCGCGGGCCTGGTCCTGCCCCGCAGCGGGCACGCGCACCGGCTCGGGGTTGGTGTCGTCAACGGTCCCGGGCTGATCGACTCGGGGTACCGCGGCGAGGTGTCGGTGCTTCTCATCAACCACGGATCCGAGAAGGTCAGCTTCGCCAGGGGGGAGCGGATCGCCCAGCTGGCGGTGGTTCCGATCCCCGACGTCGAGTGGGTGGAGGTGGAGACGCTCGATGAGACCTCCAGAGGCTCGGGCGGCTTCGGTTCGACCGGCTCGTGATGCTGTTTGGCTGGAATGGACGCCCAGTTAGAATGCGTTGCCCGTGCGGAAGTAGCTCAGTTGGCTAGAGCGCAACCTTGCCAAGGTTGAGGTCGCGGGTTCGAATCCCGTCTTCCGCTCCGACGATTCTCGAGTCGTCCGGTCTCGGCGACGTGGCCGAGTGGTTAGGCGCGGGTCTGCAAAACCCGTCACACCGGTTCGATTCCGGTCGTCGCCTCCAAGGAGGGAACTCGGGCCCTTAGCTCAGCCCGGCTAGAGCGCTTGCTCGACACGCAAGAGGTCACTGGTTCAAGTCCAGTAGGGCCCACGACAGAAAACCCCCACAAGCGTGGGGGTTTTCTCAGAATTCCTTCGATCTAGCCCACCCATTCTGGGTATTATCCGGGTGACACCCTAAGTGCGAGGAGCAGGCAATGGCCATGTCACAGGAACACAAAGAGGCCCTGGCGAAGGGACGACTCGAGGCGCGTTCCGTCAAGGCTTATCTCGATGCTTTAAGCAACAAAAAGCGAGGTCGCCCGGTGACAAAGGAGAGCTTGCAGAAGAAACTCTCCACGATCGATTCAAAGTTGAAGTCTGAGCCAAACCCGCTGAAACGTCTCGATCTCATGCAGGTGAGAGCAGATACCGAGAAGGCCCTGGGGAGCGTGGAAAACACCGTTGATCCAGAGGAACTGATGGCAGGCTTCACTGCCCACGCCAAGTCCTACTCCGAGAGAAAAGGGATCAGTTACAGCACCTGGCGGCAGTTCGGTGTGCCGGCCGAGGCCCTCAAGAGGGCCGGGATTCCCGCCACCAGACGCCGCTCGTAGTCAATCCCAGCCGAGCTCCTCCAGCCTGTCGTCGTCGATGCCGAGGTGGTGGGCCAATTCGTGGAGCACGGTCCTCCGTATCTCCTCTTCGAGGTCTTCATCGCTGAGACCGAGTTCGAGATGCGGCTGACGGAACACGATGATTCGGTCGGGTAGGGCACCCCAGTAATCGGCGGAGCGCTCCAAGAGCGAAACGCCTTCATAGATGCCCAGGATGTCCCCCTGCTCCTCGGTGGGCCAGTCCTCGACCACTACATGCAGATTGTCCACCCTCTCCATCACCCATGCCGGAAGGCCATCGAGGGCACGATCCACAGCCGCGTCGAATTCGGCTCTGTTCATGGCTTGGTCCATCCACCCGAAGCGAGATCACTCGTTTATGGCGCGGGCGCCGATGAACGCCAGAACTGCGGCGACTGCCAGGAGGGTCCAGCCGACGACGTCCACGAAGCCTCCCCAGCCGAATCGGAGGGTGGATACGAAGTCCCAAAGACCGGACACAGCGATCACATATCCCGTGATTTTCTGCAGTGTCGCGCCACTGATCCCGGAGCCAATAGATGTCACTCGGGGAAGTATCACTGCGAAGGTGGCTGCGACGACTGACGGATATGACGGATACCACTCATTGGCAATCAGACCGAATATGACATAGACGCCGAGTATCAGGATCCCGGAGACCATCACCATCACTTACTCCTGACATACCACCCAATGACGCTGTGGTATCGGCGGGAGTTGGGGCGATGGGCTGCGGACTTTCGGGCTCTGATGGCGTCGGTGGCTCGGTGGTCATCGTTTCCTCCTCGAGAGCGCTGTTCCGCCATCACACTCTACGAAGGGGAGACTGCGTTCGCTCGGTTTGCGTTGTGGCCAGTGCTCGGAGAGTCTGTATTCTTGGCACCTCGGGCGATTAGCTCAGTTGGCTAGAGCGCGCGCCTCACACGCGCGAGGTCACTGGTTCAAGTCCAGTATCGCCCACCAACCGATCTGGACCCCTACGTGACTGTTTGCCTGGTCCGGTCGTAGCCCGTGAATACCCCGCCTTCGACGATCAGCCTCAGCCGCTGAATCGCTGTGTGCACATCCAGATGGGTGGTGTAGAGCGGGGCGAGACCAAACCTCAGGTTGTCCGGAGCCCGGAAGTCGGGGATGACCTTTCCCACGTCGATGAGCGCCTGGTCGATCGGCCAGGCATCGGGGTGCGACAACGAGACGTGCGACCCTCGCAGCGCGGGATCGCGCGGCGACCGAAGCGCGAAACCGAGCCGTTCCAGGTGTTCCTCCCATTGGCTGATGAAGAATTCGGTCAATGAGACCGACTTTGCTCTCAGCCGCTCGATGCCGGCCTCCGTCACATCGGTGAGCCCGACGTCGATGGTGGCGAGGGAGATCACCGGCATGGTGCCGCTGTGAAACCTTCTTATGCCGTCCGCCGGTCGGTAATCGAGATCGAAGTCGAACGGTTCGGCATGCCCCCACCAGCCCGTGATCGGATTGTCCAGTGAGCTCTGCAGCGATCTTCTCACGTAGAGGAAAGCGGGCGAACCAGGGCCTCCGTTCAGGTATTTGTAGGTGCAGCCGACCGCCAGGTCGGCACCTGCATCCTCCAGATGGATCGGCACCACGCCGACGGAATGACTCAGGTCCCACAACACCAGGCCCCCGAAGCGGTGCACCACCTCGGTCATTCTGCCGAGGTCGTAGGTGTAGCCCGACCTGAAGGCAGTGTGTGACAACGAGACAAGAGCGGTGTCCTCGTCCAAGGCGGATTCCATAACCGCCATTGGGTCGGCTGTGCCCTCGGTGGCGACGATCTCGAGTTTCGCCCCACGCTCCGCCGCCACACCTCGCAACACATAGACGTCGGTCGGGAAGTTGGAGTCGTCGGTGATGATCTTGTCCCGACCGGGCTGTGCCCTCAGCGCCGCTGTGGCCAGCTTGTAGAGGTTCACCGATGTCGAATCCGAGATCATGACCTCACCGGGACCTGCCCCGATCAACGGTGCCAGCCGGTCCCCGATCTCGAGCTGGAGATCCCACCAGCCGTCGTTCCAGGATCTGATGAGACGATCTCCCCACTCGTGACGAACCACCTGCTCAACAGCCGAGGCGGCGGCCGATGGCAGCCGGCCCAGGGAGTTCCCGTCGAGGTAGATGAGGTCCGGGTCGGAGAACACGTACCTCTCCTTGAACCCGGCCAGCGGGTCGGAACGATCCAGTTCGACTGCCGCATCGAAGCCGGAGGCCAACGGGAACGGGCCGAGATCGACGGTGTCCATCCATCGCAGGCTACGACCGGTCCCACCCTCGCATACGCTCGGCAGGTGTTCGAGGAGATCACCAGGGCCGATATCGAAGCCGCCGCGCATCGCATAGGGCCTTACGTCCGGCGGACGCCGATCCTCGATCTCGACGACGCCATGGGCGGTCGGTACCGGCTCACCCTCAAGCTCGACTCGATGCAACCGACGGGCTCGTTCAAGGTGCGCGGGGCGTTCTCCGCCCTGACCAAGCGGGCCATTCCCGAGAGCGGCGTGGTGGCCGCCTCAGGCGGGAATTTCGGGCTGGCCGTGGCCTACGCCGCCAGAGCTCTCGGCCACCGAGCGGCCGTATTCGTTCCCCGGAGCTCACCCGAGGAGAAGGTCGAGCGGATCGTCACATTGGGCGCCGATGTTCGTCTGGTGCCCGGGTACTACCCCGACGCGCTCGCCGAGTCGCGGAGGTGGGCTCGGGAATCGGGGGCCGATGAGATCCACGCCTACGACCAACCGGATGTGGTGGCCGGTCAAGGGACCTGCGGCATGGAGATCATGGAACAGGTCCCCGAACCAGACTCGATCCTGGTAGCGGTCGGCGGTGGTGGGTTGATCGCCGGGATAGCCACTTGGGTGGGAGATGGGGCCACCGTGGTCGGCGTGGAGTCGGAAGGGTGCCCCACCTTGCATGCGGCCAGAGAAGCAGGCGGGCCGGTCGATGTGGCCGTGAGCGGGATCGCCGCTTCGGCCCTCGGCGCCTCCCGCCTCGGTGACCACGCGTGGCGTGCCAATGAATGGATCGACCAATCGGTCCTGGTGTCGGATCATGACATCGTGAAAGCCCAAACATGGCTGTGGGAGACGTGCCGGATCTTGGGCGAGCCGGCCGCATGCGCTCCGATCGCGGCTTTGTCGAGCGGTGCCTACCAGCCCGCTGTAGGAGAGCATGTCGTCGCAGTCATCTCCGGAGCGAACACAGGAGGTCTGGAACCCCTCGATTGACTGGAGTCAGTCTCGGGTCGGCTCCATCAGACCGAACTCCTCGCCACCCGGTCCTTCCACCTGCACCCATCGACCAACCCCGGGCACCTCCATCACATCGGTCAAGAGCTGACCGCCTCCGATCTGTACCGCCTCGATGGCGGCATCCAGATCCTCGACGTCGCAGGTGTTGAGTGTCTTCGGGCCATCATCGCCGGCAAGAGCCACGGCGCCGTTGATCCCCGGTCCATCGCCGGTGTCCACGAGCCAGTAGTCCTGGTCCTCCCACTGCTCGACCCGCCACCCGAACACGGTGGTGAGAAACTCGACGGTGGCTCGGGGATCGGCCGAGTAGAACTCGAAATGGGTGGGTCTGACAGCCAAAGAGGCTCCTCTCGTTGTCAGACAAAGTAGTCCGGCGAGCTCGGAAAATGCCCGCCGGGCTATCGGACGGCGATTCGCCTCGAGCGTGCCCGTGGCCGGAGATGATCGTCGAGCCGGTCCCAAACCTCGGGCTGCGCCAACGTGCGCTTCATCGAGATCAGAGTTCGCATGAAAGTCGCCACAGCCCTCCGCGAGTCCATCGGATTGGGACGCATGGAATTCTGGACCGATGGAGACGGGCTCAGCACGACGACATCGCAGTGCGGCCACGCCTCCTTGATCAGGGCGATCTCCTCGGTCAGGGATCGCTGCCCGACCCGGTCGAACATCTTCTCGTGAAAGCGAGCACGTTTGCGTGAGACGTCCGCTGCCATCGGGGCAAGGACGAGGACGAGGTCCAATGGCTTCTCCGAGCCCAACACGACGTCGGCATGCGTGCCCGAGACAACACCGCCATCGACGTAGAGACGCCCATCGATCGGGTAGGGCCTGAACAGGAGCGGAATCGCCGACGAAGCAGCGACAGCATCAGCCATACCGGCCTCGGGAGCGGACTCCGCGCCGAACACCACCCGGCGTCGTGCGGCGATATCGAAGGCGACCACCGCAGTCGGCCTGGTCGGCCACCGGGCGGCGCACTCCTGACCAATCTGGTTGGTCACCCATTCGGTCACGCCGGTGGCTTCATAAGGCGCCGGAGACCCGAGGAAAAGGGTGAGCCCGGGGTCCCGCAGGCCGGGGACGATCCCATGTCTGACCCAATGACGAACCTGGACACCACCGTTCTTCGTGAAGACGTGCCCCCTGATTCTCTCGGCGACGTCGTCGCGATCGTCGCTGGGCATGACGAGTGAATCGAGCGTGAGGGCATCGTTTCTGACCAGAGCGGTGACGAAGGCGCCACCTGACGTGCCAACCACGACGTCTGCCTGATCGGGATCCCATCCGGTGGCGAGGCGAATGGACATCAGGGCGGCCATCTCATAGGCCGCACCGGTGATCCCCCCACCGCCGAGCACCAGTCCTACCCTGCTCACGTCTACACCCTAAATCGGTTGTCGGGTCTTTCTACGGGGCTAGCGCCCCATTCAACCGAATGAGCGGCCACACCCCGAACAGCGGGTGTCCTCCTCATAAGTCGGCCCATAACACCATGGGCAGGGCAGATCGTCGCCTCGCTCGTCCCGTGGAACAACCAACCGCGGATCGACCCGGTATTGATGGTTGCCCCGTATCCCCTTCGCCAGGGCGAACAGACCTGTCGTCGCTGTGACCGCGACCAATGCTTCCAACACGTCCGTCCTCCTTGTGTCAGCCGTATGAGGCTAAGAGAGGAGGTCGCGAAAACCGTGGATTTGGCGGGTCGAGACCCGTCAGGTGCCGAGGACGGCCTCGGTCAGGTCGTCGACGAGATAGCCCAGGTCGCCGAGCCTGCCCTCACGGACCTCGGCAGCCTCGAGCATCATCATGGCGGCGTGGTAGGCCACCCAGGGCCGATAGCGGCTCTCGGGGAGCTCTGCCCCGTATCCGCTGCGGAACGCTGCCGAGGCGTCTTCCCCGATTCGGGCGGACAGACGCCAAACCGTGCAAGTCAGGTCCCATTCGCTTGGGGCCAGGGTGGCCCATTCCCAGTCGACGATGGTGATCGTCCCCTCCTCGTTGATGATGAACTTGGAGAGGGTGGGCTTGGTGTGGGCAGGCGCGGGTTCGGTCGCCATGGGCGGCTCCATTTCGAGCGCCTTGTCGAGCACCGCTTGATCCATACCGAAACGGCGACGGTATCGACCCAGCCGCTCGATCGTGGACCTGTAGTGACTGAGCACGTAATCGGAATCGATGCCGGCGGCCAGGTTCGTGATCTGAGCGTTGGACGTGTGGATGTCACGCAGAGCGGCGCCTGCAGCCTCGATCGAATCGAGGTTCTTGGGGAGATTGGCCAGATTCCAGTGGCCGCCGTCGTTCATCTCGAGCCACGCCATTTCGCCTTCGGTCCCGTGATTGATGATCCGGGGCACCGAAGGTATCGCGGCAAGCGCCTCGAGGGCGTGTCTTTCCCGCCGTTCCCGCGACGAGACCGGATAGACCTTCACGATCGTGCTCTTCTCGGCGTCGATCACCCGAAAGACCTTGTTGGCTCCGGAGGACAGCTCTCTGACCAACCCATCCGGGTGAAGCTTTGTCACGAGCTCTCTGGCATCCATACGCTCTTGTTCCCCCTGTCACGGGTGACATGATGACCGGCTCGGTTGCGTCTTCGAGCCAGTTAGCCTTCTGTGCCCGCCCCAGGCTAGCGAGATAACCCCGTGTCACTAGAGCTTCGTTATCCCGACGGAACCGTGTTCGAACACCCCGATGGTGTCACCGGTCTCGAAGTCGCGGAGTCCATCGGGCCTGGATTGGCCCGGTCCGCCGTGGCGGTCAAGTTGAATGGAGAGCTCCGAGATCTGAGCCGCCCGCTCGACGAATCGGGTGATTTCGCGGTCATCACGCTCGACGGCGACGAGGGTCTCGACGTACTCCGCCACTCATCGGCGCACGTGCTCGCCCAGGCCGTCCTCGACCTCTTCGATGGCTCGACATTCGCCATAGGGCCTGCGATCGAGAATGGCTTCTACTACGACTTCAAGGTCGATGAGCCGTTCACGCCTGACGATCTCGAGCGCATCGAGGCGCGGATGAAGGAGATCATCTCCGAAGACCAACCCTTCGAGCGTGAAGCCCTTTCCAGGTCCGATGCCCTCGCCCTGTTTGGCGCACACCCGTTCAAGACCGAGATCATCGAGAGTGTCGAGCCGAGTGAGGTCACGCCCGGCGAGGACGTCACCGTGTACAGGAACATCGGTTTCGTCGACTTGTGCCGCGGCCCCCATCTTCCTTCCACCGGGAGGATCCCATCGGTGAAGCTGCTTCGTAGCTCAGGGGCGTACTGGAGGGGTGACGAGAAGCGAGATCAATTGCAGCGGATCTATGGCACCGCATGGCCATCAGCGAAGGGGCTCGACGCATACCTGACTCAGTTGGAAGAAGCAGAGAAACGTGATCATCGCCGGCTGGGTGCCGAGCTCGACCTGTTCAGCTTCCCGCCTGAGCTCGGATCGGGCCTGGTGGTCTGGCACCCGAAGGGAGGGATGCTCCGCAAGGTCGTCGAGGATCACAGTCGCGAGCTGCATCAGCGATTCGGCTTCGACTTCGTCTTCACGCCGCATCTGGCCAAGTCCGACCTGTGGTGGACCTCGGGTCATCTCGACTACTACGCCGAATACATGTTCCCGGGCATGGAGCTCGACAACGACCAGGAGTACCGGGTCAAGCCGATGAACTGCCCGTTCCACATCCTGGTCTACAAGAGCAGGGCCAGGTCATATCGCGATCTGCCCGTCCGCCTCTCCGAGCTCGGCGCGGTCTACCGCTACGAGAAGTCGGGCGTGGTCCACGGGTTGCTCCGAGCCCGGGGCTTCACCCAGGACGACTCTCACACCTTCTGCACCGGGGACCAGCTGGCATCGGAGTTGTCGCTCCACATCGATTTCGTGATCACCTGGCTCAGAGACGCCGGGTTCACCGAGTTCGAGGCCGATCTGAGCACCCAGCCGGAGAAGGCGCCGGCCGGGGAGCAGGATCGATGGGAGTTCGCCGAGAAGACCTTGGCCAAGGCATTGGAAGACTCGGGGGTCCCCTTCCGGATAGCCCCCGGAGAGGGCGCTTTCTACGGCCCGAAGATCGATATGCACGTCAAGGACGCCATCGGCCGCAGGTGGCAGCTGTCCACGATCCAACTCGACCTGATCCTCCCGGAGCGATTTGGGCTGGAGTACACCGCCGCAGGCAATGTGTCCGAGCGCCCCTACATGATCCATTGCGCCAAGGCCGGCTCGCTGGAGCGGTTCATGGGGGTGCTGATCGAGCATCACGCCGGGGCGTTCCCGATGTGGCTGGCGCCCGTCCAGACCTCCGTCGTGCCGGTGGCCGATCGTCACCATGAGTACGCCGACCAGGTTGCGGAGCGGCTCCGGGATGCCGGTCTTCGGGTGGAGGTGGACTACTCGGACGACACGGTCGGCGAGAAGATCCGGAAGGCCCTCACCCACAAGCATCCTGCGGTCATCGTCGTCGGCGATGATGACGTCTCCGGCGCCACCGTGGGACTCAGGCTCTACGGAGAGGAGCGGGACACGCGGGGAGTGCCGCTGATCGACGCGACCAATCGTCTCGCCACCATGGCGAAGACACCTGGGTCATGACCGAGCCCCGCTCGCTGAAATCCGGGAGGCGACCCCCAGACCCTCGCGTTGGGGGACTCGGGGCATGACCGAGCCGAAAGAGCCGCGGGTCGACCGATCCGGGATCCACATCGAGCGGGATCTCGCCGATTCGCTCGCGATCGAGGAGGAGCTCGACTCGAACGTCGAGGCTCCCTATCGGTTCCCTTCCCCGATGCGGCGACGGATCGCGGGGTGGGTCGTTCGTGGTGGCAGGGGTCATTGCCATGTTGCTGATCGACGGGGGTTGGCTTCCGGCCATCGGGCTCTTCGGCCTTGCCGCCTGGAACTTTGCCTCGGCATGGCCGCTGGCGGTCGACGAGGCTCGGGCGCTCTCGATAGCCGGCGCTGCAGTCGATTTCCCGATTGGGCATGCCTCGGCAGCGGTCACCTTCCAGGGCATTCGCTCCCGACCACGCTGGAGCGTCGTGGTCTACTCGGCATCGGAGCCACCAGACCAGCGCGCCCTGGTCGTTGTCGATGCAGTGTCTGGCGACGTCGCCGAGGAGCCGTATGTCGAACCGGTCGAGGGGGTCTAGGACCGGTCCTCGATCGGGACGTACGGTCTTCGATCCGGCCCGACATACACCTGGGTGGGGCGGAAGATCCGCGTTGTCGGGTCGGCAAGCAGCTCTCGCCACTGGGAAATCCACCCGGGAAGTCGGCCCAGTGCGAACAACACGGTGAACATGTCAGTTGGGAAACCGATCGCCCGGTAGATGATCCCCGAGTAGAAGTCGACATTGGGGTAGAGCTTTCGCTCGACGAAGTAGTCATCCGACAGGGCGACCTCTTCGAGTTGCATGGCGACGTCGAGAAGGGGATCGTCGTCGATGCCCAGAGCGTCGAGCACGTCGTCAGCGGCGCGCTTGATGATTCGGGCCCTCGGGTCGAAGTTCTTGTAGACGCGGTGGCCGAACCCCATGAGCCGGAACGGGTCGTCCTTGTCCTTCGCCCTGGCCACGAACGGCGCCACGTCGCCTCCAGCCGACACGATCTCCTCGAGCATCTCGAGGACCTCCTGGTTGGCTCCGCCGTGCAGCGGGCCGGAGAGGGCATGGATCCCGGCAGCGACCGAGCTGAACAAGTTCGCCTGGCTCGATCCAACGAGACGCACTGCCGAGGTCGAGCAGTTCTGCCCGTGGTCGGCATGGAGCACCAGGAGCATGTTGAGGGCGCGCGCCACCACGGGGTCGGCGGTGTACGGCTCCGCCGGGACCGAGAACATCAAGTGCAGAAAGTTGGACAGGTAGTCGAGGTCGTTCTGCGGATAGATGTACGGCTGGTGGACCGAGTACTTGTAGGACCAGGCGATCATGGTCGGCGTCTTGGCGATCAGTCGTCTGGCACTGATGTCAACGGCTTCTTCGTCATGAGGGTCGAGGGCGTCGGGGTAGTAGGTGGCCAGGGCCGACGTGGCCGAGGCCAGGATCTGCATCGGATGGGCTCTGTGAGGGAACGCCTCGAAGAGGTGCTTCATGTCCTCCCGAAGCAGGGTGTGAAGAGAGATCGACTCCTCGTATGCCTCGAGCTCTGCCTTGGTGGGCAGCTCCCCATACTGGAGGAGATAGACAACCTCGAGGAAGGTTGCCTGCTCGGCGAGCTCCTCGATCAAATAGCCCCGGTAATGGAGGACGCCCTCCTCGCCACCGACGTAGGAGACCGCCGAGACACTCTCGGCGGTGTTGGCGAAGCCACGATCGATGGTGGTCAGGCCGAGGTCTCTCTTCAGCCGGCCGATGTCCGCCGCGACCTGGCCCTCGACACTCTCGATCACATCGAGATGGGCCTCCTTGTCGCGAAATCGGATCACGGCGTCAGCCATTCCAGTCCTTCCTGAGCATTCAGTCTTCTGTGTCCCGAGTCGCAGCGATCACCTGCTGCGCCTCGTTGTGCGGCACCTCGGCATAGTGATCGAACTCCACGTCGAAAGTGCCTCTGCCCGACGTCAATGATCGCAGTTCCGCGGCGTACTGCTGGATCTCGGCCATGGGCACCTCGGCGATCACAGACCGCAATGTGCCATCGCCTTCCATTCCGAGCACTCTCCCACGCTTGGAGTTGATGTCTCCCATCACGTCACCGAGATGATCCTCCGGCACGGTGACTGTGACCTTCATGACCGGTTCGAGCAGGATCGGCTTGAGGTCTTGGGTCGCCGCCCTGACGGCCTGGATACCGGCCATCCGAAACGACATCTCATCGGAGTCGACGGCGTGGTACTTCCCGTCGTAGACCTCGGCTGAGATGTCGATGACGGGGTAGCCGGCGAGGACACCCCTGTGCAGGGCCTCCTGGATGCCCTTGTCGACAGCGGGAATGAACTGTCTCGGGATCGATCCGCCTTTGATCGAGTCGATGTATTCGTACCCCGAGCCCCTGGGCAGCGGGGCGAATTTGACCAAGGCGACCCCAAACTGACCCCGCCCCCCGGATTGCTTCTTGTGCTTGCCCTCGGCCTGGGCGCTGGTGGTGATGGTTTCCCGGTAGGGGATGATGGGGAGCGCGGTGTCGACCTCGACACCGAACTTCCTGTGGATCCGGGCAACGGTGACGTCGAGATGGGTGTCACCGAGACCGGCGAGGATGGTTTCACCGGTGTCGGAGCGGCGCTCCACGCGAATGGTCGGGTCCTCCTCCTCGATTCGATGCAGAGCGGTGGAGAGCTTCTCCTCGTCGTGATGGGACCTTGGAGTGATCGCAACTTCGGCGACCGGTCGGGGATAGGCGACCGGGGCGATCGTGATGCTGCTGCCGCTGCTGCGCAAGGTGTCGCCGACCCTCAAGTTGTCCACCTTGGCCACTGCCCCGATCCCTCCGGCGGGGAGGTCCGGCACGTCGTTGTGCTCCTTGCCCTGGAGCTTGAAGAGGTTGTGGAGCCGCACCTTGCCCCCGCCGGCCACGTCGAGCTCCTGGTCCGCCTTGACCGTGCCCGAGTAGATCCGAAACAGGGAGATGCGCCCGACGAAGGGGTCGGACACCGATTTGAAGACGAAGGCGACGGTCGGGCCGTCGGTGGACGGGGGAATTGGGTCTCCGCTGGTCAGGGCGGGGAGGGTGCGCTCCAGGGGGTTGGGCCCGTAGTCGACGATGAACTCGGCGAGCAGGTCGATGCCCATGAGTCTCTCGGCCGACGCGACCAGGACGGGTTGGATGTCGCCCGCCACGATCCCCTTGTGGATCGTGGCCACGATCTGCTCCCGGGACGGCTCCTTGCCTTCGAAATAGGCCTCCATCATCTCGTCGTCGGTTTCGACGACCGTCTCGACGAGGGCTGTGTGCGCCGCGTGGACCAGGTCCTCGACCTCGGAGGGCAGATCGACCTCCTTGCCCTCCTTCTCTCCATCCGTGTACTCGTAGGCGCGCTCGGAGGCCACACGCACCAGTCCCCGCAGGCCCTCTTCACTCCCGATCGGCACCTGGATCGGAGCGATCGCCTTACCGAACGAGTCCCGCAATTGATCCAGGGTTCGCTCGAAGGAGGACCGGTCACGGTCGAGCTTGGTCACCACGACAGCCCGTGGGATCCCCTCCTCCTCGGCGACCTTCCAGAGTTGCTCGGTCTGAACCTCGACGCCGTCGACACCGGATACCACGAAGAGGGCGAGGTCGACGGCGCGCAGTGCGGAACGGGCGTCACCTGAGAAGTCGCTGGAGCCGGGTGTGTCGATCAGATTGATGCGATGTTCGTTCCAGTTGAACGTCGCCGCCCCCAACCCGAGCGAGATGCCCCGATCGATCTCCTCGGGCTCGAAATCGAGCACAGTCGTGCCCTGTTCAACGGTTCCTCGTCTGCTCGTGGCGCCACCGACGAAGAGGAGGGCTTCGGCGAGAGTCGTCTTGCCGCTCCCGCCATGACCGACGAGGGCGACGTTGCGAACTTTCTCGGGTAACAACATGGACCTCCACTTCGTGCGAGACGCCGATCCTAACCCTGCCCCAGGACCGGACCACAAGGCCGGGCCTGCTACTTTGCTCCGTCGTGATCGACACAAGGGTGCGACCCCGGGTCACCCGCTTTCTCGAGCCCATCGGAAGGGCTCTGGCCTCCATCGGGGTCACTCCGACCGCAATGACCGCGATCGGGCTCGCCACCGTCATCGTGGGCTCGATAGTGATATCGACGGGCGCATTGCGCTCCGGTGCGGTCATCGTGTTGCTCGGCTCGATTCTCGACGGCCTCGACGGCTCGGTCGCCCGTGCCGCTGGGACGGTCACCGCCCGGGGCGCCTTTCTCGACTCGGTGTTCGACCGTATGGGTGAGATAGCGGCCTTCGCCGGGCTCGGCGTTGCCATTGCCCGCGAGACCGGCGATGAGTCGGCTCTCCTCCTCATCGTCCTCGCCATCGGTGGCGCCATGCTCGTCCCCTATATCAGGAGCCGGGCCGAGGTCGAGGGCTTCAATGGCAAGGCCGGGCTCATGGGGCGCGCCGAGAGAGTGCTCCTCTTCACTGTCGGGCTGCTTCTCGGTCTTGTCGAGCCGATGCTCTGGATCTTCGTGATACTGGTGTGGATAACCGCCTTGATGCGATTCATCGACACCTACCGTTCGTTCGAGTGAGCGAACTTCCCGGCTATCTCGCCCTCCGCGCCGGCGCGGGGCTAATCGGTCTGCTCCCCGCCTCAGCCGCTAGATCACTGGGACGCCTTGGAGGACGGGTCTGGCACGCCACCGCCAAGGGCCGACGCACCATGGCCGAGCGTCATATGAGACGGGTCCTCGGTGACGAACGCCAAGCCAATCGGGCGGCGCGATCGGTGATGCAGTCCTACGGCCGGTATTACGCCGAGGCGCTCTGGGCCCGAGGAAAGAGGGTCGATGAGCTTCGATCTCACACGATCGTGGACGGAGTGGAACAGATAATTGGAGCCCGGGAAGAGGGACGGGGGATGATCTACGGCCTGCCCCATATCGGCAACTGGGAGGTAGCCGCTCCGGTCTCAGGCAACGAGAAGGTGCCGGTGGTCGCAGTGGCAGAGAACCTGCCCAATCGCCGGATCACCGACTGGTTCACCAGGATGCGGGCCGAGTTCGGGATCGAGGTCGTCCTCGCCACCGGGGGCACCGAGGTGATGAGGAAGTTGGAGTCGGCACTGGCGGCCAACAAGGCTGTAGCGCTCCTTGCCGACCGCGACCTGAAGCGTCGTGGAGTGGAGGTGGTCTTCTTCGGTGAGAAGACGACGCTTCCCCCAGGCCCGGCCACACTCGCCCTGCGAACCGGGGCACCGCTACTCCCGGTCGCCTCCTATTACGACGGGGACGACGGATACAGGGTGGTGATCAGGCCGGCGATCCCTGTCCCGACCGAGGGGACCCGTAGCGAGAAGGTGCGAATGATGACCCAGGACCTGGCCAATGAGATGGAGTCGTTGATCAGGGCGGCGCCACAGCAATGGCATCTGGTTCAGCCCAACTGGCCGTCTGACCGGGAGTGAGCTCGATGCGGGTCGGTCTGGTCAGCCCTTACGACCTGTCGGTCCCAGGCGGGGTCCAGGCTCAGGTCCTCGGCCTGGCCGCCTATCTGAAGACCTGGGGCGACGATCCGGTGGTGATCGGCCCCGGGCTGCCCGATGGGGTGCCGGGAGTCGATCTCGGCGAGAGCATCTCACTACCCGGCAACGGATCGATGGTCCCCATCGCCGGAGACCCGAGGTCCCGGAGGCGGATCAGAGCAGCCTCAGCCGACCTGGACCTGCTTCATGTCCACGAGCCGCTCATGCCGCTCGCGTCGTTGCTCGCCATCCATGCCGGGCCACCGGTGGTCGCCACCTTTCACGCCGCCCCCGGTCGGGCCGGCCGCCTCGGATACCGGCTGACCCGCCCGTTCCTCAGCCGGCTGTTGGGCAACACTCGCATGGCGACGGCCGTCAGTCCGTGCCGCGGCGGAAGTCCTCCCGGATGGTCTCGAGGTCCGAATCATCCCCAACGGGCTCGATGTCGCCTCCCTGAGTGTCGAAACCCGTCGTGAGCCGGAGAAGGTCGCCTTCCTGGGCAGGGACGAGCCGAGAAAGGGCCTCGATCTCCTTCTGGAGGCGTGGGAACAGGTCGAGACCGCTCGACCGGAGGCCAAGCTCGTGGTCATGGGGGCGCAGCGGGAGGGCGACCGGGCCGACCTGGATGGGAAGGGTCGACGAGGGCACCAAGGCCCAGCAGCTGAGCTCTTCATCGGTGTACGTCGCACCACAGACCGGGGGAGAATCATTCGGGATCGTCCTGCTGGAGGCAATGGCAGCCGGCGCCGCCGTCGTGGCCTCGGATCTCCAGCCGTTTCGCGACCTGGCCGGGGATGCCGCCCGATTCTTCCCTGTCGGGGACAGCGGGGCACTGGCCACGGCGGTGATCGACCTGCTCGGGGATGCGGCCGAGCGAGACCGGCTGGCCAAGGACGGCCGACGTGTCGCCGAAGAACACGACTGGAGTGTCATCGGCGGTGTGTATCGCGAGCTCTACGACGAGGTGGTCACTTAGGCCAGCGAAGGCGAGCCTGTACAATCGGAATTACCCCAATGGAGCCGAGAGAAGTGGAAACCGGTACAGATCGCGTCAAGAGAGGCCTCGCCGAGATGCTCAAGGGCGGCGTCATCATGGATGTCGTCACCGCCGATGAGGCAAAGATCGCCGAAGAGGCAGGCGCCGTCGCGGTGATGGCCCTGGAACGGGTCCCCTCTGACATTCGCAAGCACGGTGGTGTTGCCCGGATGGCGGACCCGACCAAGATCGAAGAGATCCAGGCCGCGGTGACGATCCCGGTCATGGCCAAATGCCGGATCGGTCATTTCGCAGAGGCATCGGTGCTCCAGGCCCTGGGTGTCGACTACATCGACGAATCCGAAGTGCTGACACCTGCCGACGAGGAGCACCACGTCGACAAATGGGCGTTCACCACTCCGTTCGTGTGCGGCGCCCGCAATCTGGGCGAAGCGTCTGAGACGCATCGGCGAAGGTGCGGCGATGATCCGCACCAAGGGAGAGGCCGGCACCGGCAATGTCGTCGAAGCCGTACGTCACATGCGAACAGTGACCAACGAGTTGCGAGCCTTGACGACCTTGGACGAGGCGCAGCTGATGTCTGCCGCCCGTGACCACGGGGCCCCCTTCGATCTGGTCCGTGAGGTCGCTTCGACCGGGAAACTGCCGGTGGTCAACTTCGCCGCCGGCGGCATAGCGACTCCTGCCGATGCCGCGCTGATGATGTCGCTCGGGGTCGACGGCGTGTTCGTCGGGTCCGGCATCTTCAAGAGCTCCGGGCCAGAGGCCTACGCCCGAGCAATCGTCGAAGCGACCACGTTCTGGAACGAGCCCGAGGTCGTGGCCAAGGTCTCGCGCGGCCTCGGCGAAGCCATGCCCGGAATCGAGATCGACACCCTCAGGGACACGGAGCGTCTCGCCGAGCGAGGATGGTGAGATGACCACCGTTGGCGTCCTTGCCCTTCAGGGGGACGTCCGGGAGCATCTCCACACTCTCGAATCGCTTGGTGTGGCGGCGGCACCGGTCAAGACCCCGGATCAGCTCGGCGTGGTCGACGCACTGGTGATCCCGGGAGGAGAGTCGACCACGATCGGCAAGATGGCGGTCCGCTTCGGTCTGATCGAGCCATTGCGGAGATCGATCGAAGACGGGCTTCCCACCTACGGCACCTGTGCCGGGCTCATCTTGCTGGCCGGCGCCGTGACCGACGGCGACCAACCTCTTCTTGGCGTGCTCGACGTCGTCGTGCGACGCAACGCCTTCGGGCGGCAGAACGAGTCGTTCGAATCGGATCTCGAAGTCCGTGGCTTGGAGGAGCCTGTTCACGCGGTTTTCATCCGCGCCCCCTGGGTCGAGAAGGTGGGCGCCGAGGTCGAGGTCCTCGCCGGCATCGACGAGCACCCGGTCATGGTCCGCCAGGGCAACATTCTCGCCACCTCCTTCCATCCCGAGTTGACCGGTGACGGGCGAATTCACCAACTCTTGCTCGACCTGATCTGAGGAACCTGTGTCAGGCCATTCCAAGTGGGCGAACATCAAGCACCGCAAGGGCCGCCAGGACGCGGCACGGGGCAAGCTGTTCGGCAAGCTCGCCAAGGCGATTGAGATCGCGGCACGTGAAGGGAGGGGGCAATCCGGACTTCAACCCGACCCTCGCCACCGCCATCTACAAGGCCAAGGTGGCCTCGATGCCCAACGACAACATCGATCGTGCGGTCAAGCGGGGCACCGGCGAGGTCGAAGGCGCTCACTATGAGGAGATCTGGTACGAGGGGTACGGCCCGGGAGGCGTAGCGCTGTATGTGCAGATCCTCACCGACAACAGGAACAGGGCTGCTTCAGACGTCCGCTCGACCTTCACCAGAAGCGGCGGGAACCTCGGCGAGCCCGGTTCGGTCGGTTATCTCTTCCATCAGAAGGGCTTGATCCACGTGCAAGGCACCGAAGACGACGTCATGCTCGTCGCCCTCGACTCGGGGGCCGAGGACATCCGCGACTCGGGTGACGGGTGGTTCGAGGTCATAACCTCGCCGGGCGACATTCAGCAGGTCCGGACCGCCCTGGCCGATGCGGGCCTCGAGGTCGACTCGGCCGATGTCACCCAACTCCCCTCGACGACGGTCCCCGTAGCTGAAGGAGAGGCGCGCAAGTTGCTGCGTCTGATCGACGCTTTGGACGACCTGGACGATGTCCAAGCGGTGTTTGCGAATTACGACATCGACGACGACGTCATGGAGCGCGTCCTCGAAGAGGTCTGACCGAAGGCGCTGCCGCTCAGGTTGCCGGGGGTGGGGCTGCTGGAGGTGTCGTCGTCTCCGGGGTGGCCTTCCGTCCGGCCATCGAGCCATACGCGACGACAAGCACGGCGGCCACGCCCACCTGGATCAGGTACTGGGTCCAGTCGAGTCCTGCGGTCTCTTCGACACCGACCCAATTTGCGATGAGGCCACCCAGGAAGGCGCCCACGGCACCAATGAGGATCGTCATCCCCATGGAGATGTTCTGCCTCCCGGGGAGAACCAGACGGGCGAGGGGCCCAACGATGATGCCAGCCAACAACGAAGCGATGATTGTGCCGAGCCAATCCATGAGAGACTCCTTCTCTGGGCGACGTCAGAGATCCTAGGCAATCGTGTCCACCCTGGGTGGGATGAGTCGCTTCCAGAAAGCCGGTGACGGCGAGATGGCTGGCCGTCTACTCGAGAACCGGGATGATCTCGACCTGCGGGCGACTCGTCGGCGACGATCCGTCTGGAGACGTAGCTCGCCTTGTGTCGGTCGTCACCCAAGCTCATGAAATGTTGTTGGAGTGCCTTCGACCATGCATGGCCCCTGACGCTTCCCCAATTCCAGACCGCCGGATTCCTGCCCCTCGACGGTTGGTCGGCTGGCGGCAGGAGGTACCCCACGATGCTCGAACTGGGCTTGACGCCGATTATCTCCGCCAGTTGCTTTCGGGTAACCGGGGATTCGTCGGTGACATTGCCGAGAATTGACTCGACACGATCGTCGAAGACCTTTCGGAAGTCGTCTGCTCGCGCATGTTGTTCGGCTCGGGCTGCGTCGCTCGAGTCATTGATCCGTCGCTGGAGCTGATCCCACGTCTCGTACTGGTCTCGCTCGATCCATGGAACCTTGACATATCGGGGTTTGCCGTCCTGATCCTCCACTCCTTCGCACCCGTGGACGTAGCCCTCGGCATAGCCGGCTCCGGCGATCGCATTGATGAAGTCGATGAGCAAAAGGGCGTCTTCCTTGGCCGCTTCGTATCGAAGCCGGTTGAGATGGCTGGAAGCCTGCCACGACTCCATCGAGTTGACGGTCGCTCGTTCTTGGACCGACAACCTGTCCAGGAGCTCGGTGTCGTCGATGAATTCGCCCAGGTCGACGCGCCGATCGTGGTCACGCACCACCATGATGGGGTGGTGAGGTCCACCATCGTCGCCCGGCTCGAATCGGTCATCGGAAATGCTCCGCGCCGCTGTCATACCCCGGAACACGACTTCTGTCGGCGTGAAGTTGCTTGTCCGCTTCGCCAATCCGTCCGGCCCATCCTGCCAATGCCAAGAAGTCCGCTCGCCTACCAGTTGGTTGAGCAGCTCTCTCGTTAGTCGCATGCGGCCAACCTATCAGTGTCCGGCTCACTGCGACGACCTTGGTTACAGGTTGAGCCCGGTCATCGTGCCAGGTCGGCGATCCGATGCCCCGTCGTCGGAGAACCTGTCGTGTTCGAGGTGCCACCGCAAATCATCGGCATCCAGACCACACCCGCCTAACCTCACCAAACATATGTTCGTAATGGGCATCGACCCCGGACTGTCCGCCACCGGGTACGGGGTGGTGGAGGGCGGGCACCCACCCACCGCCATGCTCGCCGGTGTGATCCGAACCGATCCCGCGTCGCCGATGGCGGAGAGACTCGCCGAGCTGTTCATCGGGTTGACCCAGGTCATCGAGGAATCGAGGCCCGACGTGGTAGCCGTTGAGTCGGTCTTCACCAACCAGAACCTGCAGACGGCGATCTCGGTTGGCCGTGCCTCGGGCGTCGCCCTGCTCGTCGCGGCCCGGGCCGGTCTCCATGTGTCCGAATACGCGCCGACGGCGGTCAAGTCGGCCATCACCGGCGACGGTTCGGCTTCCAAGAAACAGATCCAACAAATGGTGGCCCGCCTGCTCCGACTGGCAGAACCTCCGCGGCCAGCCGATGCAGCCGACGCCCTGGCCATCGCCCTCTGTCATCTCCGCGCTGCCCCGTTGGAGAGAGCCCGATGATCGGGCGTCTGCGCGGTGTCCTCGTTTCGAGACGTGGGGAAGTGGTGTGCGTCGAGGTAGGCGGTGTGGGTTACGACGTGACCATGACGCCACGGGGCGTTTCGGCCCTCCCTGGAGTCGGCGAGGAGGTGGTGGTTCACACCCATACCCACGTGCGTGAGGACGAGATGAGTCTCTACGGGTTTGGCACCGAGGCAGATCGCGACCTGTTCCGCATTCTGCTCGGGGCCGGCGGAGTCGGGCCGAAGCTGGCCATGTCCATCCTGGGGACCATGACCCACCAGGAGATCGTCCGCTCCATCGTCACCGAGGACGCCGACGCGCTCACCGTCGTCCCCGGCGTCGGGAAACGCGGGGCACAGAAGATCGTGCTCGAGCTGGCGCCCAAGCTGGCCGGCATCGACGCCGAGGTGGTCGGCTCGACCAGCCTGGTAACGGTTCGTCAGGCATTGGAGGGCCTCGGTTATTCGACCGAGGAGATCAACGGGGTCATGGGCGAGCTGGACCCGGATTCCGCCATAGAGACCCAGATCAAGGCCGCGCTACGCGCCCTGGGCAGGGGTTAGCCATGCGTGAGGACTCCCTGTTGAACCCGACTATCGAGACGGACGAGGAGATCACGCTCCGCCCCAAGCGTCTCGAGGAGTTCATCGGGCAGGATCGGGTACGAGAGCGTCTCGAGATCTCGTTGGACGCCGCCCGCAAAGAAAAGCGTCCGCTGGATCATGTCCTGTTGTCGGGCCCTCCCGGACTGGGGAAGACGACACTCGCCGGGGTCATTGCCAACGAGCTGGATGTGAAGATGCGGATCACCTCGGGTCCCGCCCTCGACCGGCCCGGCGACCTCGCCGCCATCCTCTCCAACCTCGACACGGGCGATGTCTTCTTCATCGACGAGATTCACCGTCTTCCTCGAGCCGTCGAGGAGGTGCTCTATCCGGCGATGGAGGACTTCCAACTCGACATCGTGCTCGGCAAGGGACCAACTGCCCAATCGATCCGGCTCGACCTGCCGCAGTTCACGCTGGTCGGCGCCACCACACGGAAGGGCACCGTGACGGCGCCGCTTCGGGACCGGTTCGGGATCGAGGAGAAGCTCGACTACTACTCGCCCGACGAGCTGGCTGTCATCATCCGTCGCTCGGCCGGGATCATCGGTGTGGAGATCTCGGAGGATGCAGCGGGGATCATCTCCCATCGCAGCCGATCCACCCCGCGCATCGCCAACCGACTCCTCGCCCGGGTCCGCGACTACGCGGTGTCGAGGGCGTCCGGTGTCATCGACCCCGATGTCGCCAACGAGGCATTGCGCGTGTTCGAAGTCGACGACCTCGGACTGGACAAGGTGGACCGGGCCATCCTCGAGTCGATCGTCGAGAAATTCGGTGGCGGTCCCGTCGGTCTCTCCACTTTGGCCATCGCCGTCGGCGAGGAGCCGGAGACGGTCGAGGACGCCTACGAGCCGTTCCTCCTCCAGTCCGGCCTGATCAAACGCACTCCCCGCGGCCGCATGGCCACCGCTCGCGCCTACACCCACCTCGGCCAGGAACCGCCCGCCGATCCTCAGGGGACCCTTATCTAGCCTCCACCTCGATGAGGGTCGAGGATTTCAAGTACCCACTCCCGGAGTCGGCCATTGCCCAGGAGGCGATCGAGCCCCGCCACGACTCCCGACTCCTCGACACGGGCGACATGTCCGATCATCGCTTCCTCGACCTGCCCAAGTTGCTGCGTACAGGTGACCTCGTCGTGGTCAATGAGACCCGGGTTCGGGCGGCCCGACTATCCGGTCGCCGAAGAGACACCGGCGGTGCGGTGGAGTTGCTCGTGCTCGAAGCCCGCCCCGATGGGCTTTGGGAGGCACTGGCCCGGCCTTCGCGACGACTCCGTCCCGGGATCGAGATCGAGATCGAAGGCATCACGGCCAAGATCGTGGATGGCCCCGACGAGGGGATCGTGGTGGTCGCAATGGAGGCGGCCAATGTGGAGGCGGCGATCGCCAACGCCGGGATCGTCCCTCTGCCTCCCTACTTCCACGGCACCCTCGACGATCCCGATCGATACCAGACCATGTTCGCCCGCAGCACCGGTTCGGCGGCCGCGCCCACCGCCGGCCTCCATTTCACCCCGGACGTCGCCACCGGTCTGCGGCGACATGAGATCGAGATCGCCTACGTCGACCTCCACGTCGGCATCGACACCTTTCGACCGATCGCCACCGAGAACATCGAGGATCATGTGATGCACACGGAGTGGTGCTCGATTCCGGAGTCGACGGCGGCGGCGGTCGACTCTGCTCGTGCCCGGGGAGGGCGGGTTGTGGCGATCGGTACCACCGTGGTCCGCACATTGGAGACATTCGCCGTCGGCGACGGGAAGGTGCGGGCCGGTGAGGGTGAAACAGACCTGTTCCTCTCACCCGGCGTCGAGTTCCAGGTGGTGGATGCCCTGGTGACCAACTTCCACGTCCCCGGTTCGACGCTCGTGGTGTTGGTGGCCGCCTTCATGGGGGATAGGTGGCGGGAGGCCTATCAGATCGCACTCGAACGCGGATATCGATTCCTCTCCTTCGGGGATGCGATGTACGCGGAGCGATAATCAAACGATGAGCGCCGTGTCCTGGACCCTGGAGTCGAAAGACGGGCAGGCGCGCTCCGGGTGGCTCGACACGCCTCACGGCCGTATCCCGACACCCGCCTTCATGCCGGTGGGCACCAGGGCCGCAGTCAAGGCCGTGGACAGTCACGACCTTTCCGGTGTCGGAGCGGAGATCGTGCTGGCCAACACCTACCACCTGATGCTGCGGCCGGGATCCTCCCGTATCGCGGCCCTGGGCGGGCTCCATCGTTTCATGGCATGGGGCGGGCCGATCCTCACCGACTCGGGTGGATTTCAGATCTTCTCCCTGGAGCCGGTGATCGAGGAGAGTGGTGCCCGCTTCCGCTCCGTGTACGACGGGTCATCGGTCGAGCTCACCCCCGAGGACGCGGTGCGGATCCAGGAGGAGCTGGCACCTGATATCGCCATGGCCCTCGACGTGTGCGTCGGTCTACCCGCGCCCACCGAGTTGGTCGAGGCCGAGCTGGAGCGGACCCTGCGATGGGCAGAGCGCTGCCTTCGGGCACATACCAAGTCGGATCAGGCTCTGTTCGGCATAGTCCAGGGCGGCGTCGATCCCGATCTCAGAGCGAAGAGCGCGGCCCAGACCGCCGCCCTCGGCTTCCCCGGTTTCGGGATCGGAGGGCTCTCTGTGGGTGAGGGCAGGGAGGAGCGGCATCTCGCCCTCGAAGCCAGCTTCGCCGAGCTCCCCGAGGGCAAGCCCCGGTACGTGATGGGATTGGGAGATACCGACGGGCTGCTCGAGGCCATCGCCCGAGGGGCGGACATGTTCGATTGCGTCCTTCCCACCCGCCTGGCCCGGCACGGCAAGGTCCTGACCCGCAGTGGCGACTTCAGCCTTCGCAACGCAGAGTCGGATTCCGACGACCGCCCCATCGACGACACCTGCGCCTGTCATACCTGTCGAACTCACAGCAGGGCTTACCTGAGGCATCTGGTCCGGGTGAAGGAGCTGTCCGCCCATCGCCTCCTCACCATCCACAACCTGCGATACACGCTGGACCTGGTCGCCGCCGCTCGCCTCGCGATCGAATCGAGAACGTTCTCAGACTTCGTCGCAGGCGTCGCGGAGACACGCGCCAACGGTTCGCCCTAGACCCCCGCCGTTGCCTAATCTCCCGCGGGTCCGTCTCTCGCGATCTGGAGGATCCAGTGACCCATCTCGTCCTTGCTCAGGAGACCGCGGCGAGCCCGCTGCCCTCGCTGCTCTTCCTCGGGTTGATGGTTGCCGTCTTCTGGTTGTTCATCATTCGGCCCCAGCGTCAACGCGCCAAGGCCCAGCAGGAGTTGTCCAAGACCCTCAGCCCCGGTGAGGAGGTTCGGACCATCGGCGGGATCCACGGCATCGTGGTGTCGGTCGACGACGAAAGCGTCGTCCTCCGGGTGGAGGAAGGGAAGATCCGGGTTTCGCGCAAAGCCGTGGGGACCCGGGTGGGCCCCGACAAGCCTGAAGCCGAATCCTCCTGATCCGGCCGTAGACTTCCCGGGTGGACAACCTCAGCGCGCTCATTCGTGACATCCCCGACTTCCCGGAGCCCGGGATCGTCTTCAAAGACATCACGCCTGTCCTCGCCGATCCGGACGCCTTCACCACTCTCGTCGAGGCTTTGGCGGAGCCATTCCGAGATTCCGGGGTGACCAAAGTGGCGGGGATAGAGGCAAGGGGCTTCACTCTGGCGACACCGGTTGCCCGTCTCCTCGGAGCAGGCTTCATACCGGTTCGCAAGCCGGGAAAGCTGCCCTACGAGACGGTCCGGGAGGACTACTCACTCGAATATGGCACCGATTCACTGGAGATCCACACGGACGCTGCTCAACCGGGGGAGAAGGTCCTCCTCGTCGACGATGTGATCGCCACCGGTGGAACAGCTGCAGCAGCGATTCGGTTGTTGAAGAAGATCGGCGCCGATGTTGTCGGATTCGCGGTCTTCATCGAATTGTCCTTCCTCGACGGCGCCCAGATGCTGGACGGTGTACCCCTGCATGCCCTCGTCAAGTACGACTGAGTCGAGCCAGGCGACATTCGAGGACGTCGCCGAGGTTTTCGTAGCCCATCATCCCGATGGTGATGTCGAGCTGCTGCGCCGGGCTTACGAGGTAGCGGCCGAGGCCCATGCCGGCCAGGTGCGAAAGACCGGCGACCCCTACATCACCCATCCGCTGGCCGTTGCCCACATGCTGGCGGGCTATGGCCTGGACGAGCAGACCCTGGCCGCCGCTCTGCTCCACGACACGGTGGAGGACACGAATCTCACGCTGAGCGACCTCTCCATGCAATTCGGCGACGAGATCGGGCGTCTCATCGACGGGGTGACCAAGCTCGACCGGGTCCGCTACTCGAACCGGGAGCAGGCCCAGGCGGCGACCATCCGCAAGATGGTGGTGGCCATGGCACAGGACGTCCGGGTGCTCATAATCAAGCTGTTCGACCGTCTTCACAACCTGAGGACCGTTCACGCCCTGCGGGAGGAGAAGCAGCGTCGGGTCGCCCAGGAGACCCTCGACGTGTATGCCCCACTGGCCCATCGTCTCGGAGTCCAGGAGATCAAGCACGAGTTCGAGGATCGCTGCTTCGCCATCCTCTACCCGGGGCCCAATGCCGAGATCCAGGCCAAGCTGGCTGAGCGGGCACCAGAGCGTGAGGCCTTCATCGAGAAGATGGTCGACGAGATATCAGGCATCCTGGCCGATTCCGGCATCGAGGCCGAGGTGACCGGCCGGCCAAAGCACCAGTACTCGATCTACCGCAAGATGCGGGAGCAGAACCGGCCTTTCGAGGACATTCACGACCTGATCGGCATTCGGATCATCACCGAGACGATGCGGGATTGCTATGCGGCGCTGGGGCTCATCCACAGTCATTGGGTCCCGGTGACAGGGCGTTTCAAGGACTACATCGCCATGCCCAAGATCAATCTCTATCAGTCGCTCCACACCACGGTGATCGGCCCCGACGGCAAGCCGCTCGAAGTCCAGATCCGCACCGAGGAGATGCACCAGCGAGCGGAGGCAGGGATCGCGGCGCACTGGCGGTACAAGGAGGGCGAGGCCGGACAGCTGCCGCGCATGGATTTCATCTCGTGGGGCGAGGAGGAGGACCCCGAGGAGTTCCTGGCCAACCTCAAGCTCGACCTCTACCAGGACGAGGTGTTCGTGCTGACCCCCGGCGGCGACGTCAAGCCACTGCCGGCCGGATCCACGGCGATCGATTTCGCCTATTCCGTCCACACCGAGGTCGGGCATCGGTGCGTCGGTGCCAAGATCAACGGCAGGCTCGTCCCGCTATCCACCCGTCTCCAGTCGGGCGACATCATCGAAGTGCTGACATCGAAGTCCATGGAGGCAGGGCCGAGCCGTGACTGGCTCGCCTTCGTGAGCACCGGTCGAGCCAAGTCCAAGATCAGACAGTGGTTCACCAAGGAGCGTCGTGATCAGGCCCTCTCCGAGGGAAAGGAGTCGCTGCAAGCCCTGCTGAAGCGCGACGCGCCCGGCATATCTGCTTCCGAGAAGGAGACCCTGCTCGAATCGATCACAGCCGAGCTGGGTCAGAAGGACCTCGAAGCACTCCAGGTTGCTATCGGCGAGGGGACTGTCTCACTCGACTCGGTGGCGACCCGTCTCTCGAGGCTGCTCAACCCCGAGACGGAAGACGACTTCTTTCATCCTCGCCGGAGACGCTCCCTGGACACCGCCGAAGTCGTGGTCGAGGGCCAGGACGACATGCTCATCCACCTCGCCCGTTGTTGCTCGCCTGTCCCCGGCGACCCGATCGTGGGTTACGTGACGGTGGGCCGCGGCGTGTCTGTGCACCGCGCCGATTGCACCAACGTCTCTTCACTGGCAGAACGACGTGAACGAACCGTCGAGGTGTCATGGCCACCTCAGAGCACGTCGGCCTTCGTCGTGTGGATCCAGGTCGAGGCGCTCGACCGAACCCGCCTGCTGAGGGACGTGACCAGCGTCGTGAGCGACACGGGAGGGAACATCACGGCCTCCTCGACCCACACCGGGGACGATCGGGTGGCGATCCTGCGCTATGAGGTGGAGCTCTCCGACCCGAGCCAGTTGCCCAAGCTCCTCGCAGACCTGCGTGGTGTCGACGGCGTGTTCTCTTCGTTCCGGCTCGCCACCGAACCCTCTCCCTGATGCTGATAATCCAGGTTCCGGCCTGGCTTGCCGAGACCAACGCATACATCCTGGCCGAAGAGAGTCGGTGGCCAGGCAGTCGTTGTAGACGCCCCTCCGGAGCCTGATGCGATCGGAGCCGTCCTGGTCCAGCACGATCTGACGTTGTCGGCGGTGATGCTCACCCATGGTCACATCGACCACACCGGCGGCAGCGGGGAACTGGCCCGGGCCACGGGCGCCAGCGTCTATGTCCATCCCGACGACGACTTCCTGACCTTGCACCCCGTAGAGCAGTTGCGGGCGATGTTCGGGATGACGCCACCTGGGGCATATGACGTGCCGGAGAAATTCGAAGCAGTGAGCGATGGGGATCGGATCCGGCTGGCGGGTCTCGAGTTCGAGGTGCGGCACACACCCGGTCACACCCCGGGGCATTGCTGCTTCTACCTGGAGCAACAAGAGACTCTGTTCTCAGGCGATCAGTTGTTCGCCGGCTCGATCGGAAGGTTCGACTTCCCCTATGGCGACGGGGACGCTCTGTTCCGCTCGATGCGCGAGCGGGTGATGACGCTCGATGACGACGTCCGGGTCCTGCCAGGTCACGGCCCCGAGACGACGATCGGACGGGAGCGAGTGGCGAACCCATTCCGGTTCGAGTGGGAGGTCGACTGAAAGCGCAGCATCGGGGGACCGCCAACCCGGGCGGCCCGGCTCATCGAGATGTCGAGGGTTCAACTGATCTGAGCAAAAGCGAGCCCACCACCAATGCAATGGCGGCTGGGGCGACGACCAGGCCCACACTGAAAACGAGCGCCAATGCCGACACGAGCACAACGCCCGTCCCCAGCCACATCAGGCGAGCATCCGATCTGATCGCACCCCACAGCGCTATCAGGCATCCGGCGGTTGGCAACAAGCCGGACGTATTGATCCCACCTGACGTGTAGACCACCGCCGCTCCCACCACCCAGACAGCAGCGGCAGCCGCGATTGTCACGACGACCTTTTCGGTTCGGGTGCGGTTTGCCGACATCGTTGCTCCTTCGATGAGATTGTCGTCGCCTAGCTGCTCGCCGGGTCGATCGGCATCCGGCGGCCACGGCCCCGGACCACCCAAGGCGGCAAACGACCAGCAACCCGTTCTTCGATGAACGTATGCTCCCGCCCATGCGGCCGAACGCGATCGACGTCGCCCTGAGACGACTGGCTCAGACCGGAAGAGCGCGTATCCGGGTCCTCACCCGCGACCATCGCGCCACCGAGACTCGACTTCGCAACCGCGCCGCCTGGATCTCCAAGCCGAATGCCCGACTGCGCGTTGCGACAGTCAGAGAAGGCGACGGCTATCTCGACGTCGACCTGTTTGTCGACGGGAGCGAATCACCGCCCGATCGCGACAACGGTCACCATTAACCTCCCTTCGCTCATGAGCTTCCGGCCACCCAAAGGCACCGATGACATCGGCGCGCCCGAATCGAATCTCTGGCGCGACGTGCTGGGGGAGTGGGAGCGGTGGGCCGATCTATTCGGTTATCCCCTGGTCATGACCCCGATCTTCGAGGCCACCGACCTCTTCGAGAGGGGGGTTGGTAGCGACACCGAGGTCGTTGCCAAGCAGATGTACACCTTCACTGACAAGGGTGGGCGCTCGCTGACACTCCGGCCCGAGGGCACGGCCGGTGTGGTCAGGGCCTTTCTCGACAGCGGCGCCAAGGGCCCGTGGAAGGGCTCCTACTCGGGTCCCATGTTCCGGCACGAGCGGCCACAGGCCGGGCGACGACGGCAGTTCTGGCAAGTCGGCGTGGAGTATCTCGACGTGGAGGGCCCGGCGGCCGACGCCGAGGTCGTCGAGCTCGGCTACCGGTTCCTGACCGCGGTCGAGGTCCCGGGCCTGGATGTCGTGCTCAACTCGCTCGGTGATGCCGTGTGCCGGCCCGGATATGTGGAGACCCTTCGCAGATACCTCGCCGCGAAGACGCGATGTCCTCTGCGATGACTCGCTGTCGATCGTCGACGTCAACCCGCTCCGGGTCCTCGACTGCCGGGTGTGCGCACCGGTACTGGCCGATGCCCCGGCCATGAAAGACCATCTCTGTGAGCCATGTGCCGACCACTACTCACAGGTGAGGAAGTCGCTCGAAGCCCTCGAAGTGCCCTTCGTGGAGGACGCGCGCCTGGTCCGTGGTCTCGACTACTACACCCGGACGGCATTCGAGTATGTGGCCACTGATCTCGAAGCGGCCCAGAACGCCGTTGGCGGTGGCGGCCGATATGACGGTCTGGCCGAGTCGATTGGAGGAAGGCGGGCGCCGGGTGTCGGATTCGCTTTGGGTGTCGACCGAATCGTCCTCGCCTCGACCCGGCAGGCCGTGGGAAGGGTCGACCTGTACCTGGTCTCCGAGTCGGGGCCCGTGGAGGCCCTGATCGCAGCGTCGACATTGCGAAGTGATGGCCTCCGGGTCGAGTTCGACACGGAAGGGCGGAAGGTCGAGGCGCAGTTCAGAGCGGCGAGTCGACTCGGGGCACGAGCAGTTGTGGTGTTGCCCGAGTCCGGAGATGAGGTCGACGTGCGGATCGATGACGAGAGGTCGGCAATGCCACTCGCCTCCGTGGCGAAATGGCTCGAGGGACGTCTCTGATGCGTAGCCCGGCGGGGTCGCTGCGGGCGTCAGACATCGGAACGACGGTGACGGTATCGGGATGGGTCCAACGTCGCCGCGACCACGGCGGGATCGCCTTCATCGACGTACGCGATGCCTCGGGTGTGATCCAGGTGGTAGCCGACCCTGCCCAGCACGAGGCGGTAACGGATTTGAAGATGGAGTACTGCATCTCGGTGACCGGTGTGATCCGGGCCCGGCCCGAGGGCACCGAGAACCCCGATCTACCGACCGGTGCCGTGGAGATTGGCGTCGAGGATCTGGCCGTCCTATCGCCTGCGGACACTTTGCCCTTCATGATCGATGACCGGGTCGAGATCGACGAGCGGGCGCGGCTCCGATATCGCTACCTGGATCTGCGCCGGCCACGGATGGGGGCGAACCTGAGAGCACGTTCGCGGGCGACAGCAGCAATACGCCGCACCCTCGACGAGCAAGGGTTCCTCGAGGTAGAGACCCCGACCTTGGTCAACAGCACCCCTGAGGGGGCCCGGGACATGCTGGTGCCTTCCAGGCTCCGCAAAGGAGAGTTCTACGCCCTGCCCCAGTCCCCCCAGCTCTTCAAGCAATTGCTGATGATCGCCGGGGTCGAGCGGTACTTCCAGATCGCCCGCTGCTACCGGGACGAGGACTTCAGAGCCGACCGCCAGCTCGAGTTCACCCAGCTGGACCTGGAAGGGTCGTTCTGGGACCGCGACGACGTCCTCGACACGATCGAGAGCGTCCTTGTCGCCGTGGTGAAGGAGTTGCGGGGGGTGGATGTGGTCCGTCCCTTCCCCCGTCTCACCTGGCAGGAGAGCATGGATCGGTTCGGCACGGATAAGCCGGACCTGAGGTTCGGCGCCGAGATCGTCGATCTATCCGACAAGGTCCGTGAGAGCGGGTTCGGTGTGTTCAGCGACACTCTGGCCGGCGACGGGACGGTCCGTGGCATCAATGTCGGACAACAAGATTGGTCTCGAAGCCGGGCCGATTCGCTCACCGAGCGGGCCAAGGAGCTCGGAGCCAAGGGTTTGGTGTGGATGGTGGTCGAGGAGGACGGGTCCCTCCGCTCACCAGTGGCGAAGTTCCTCGATGAGAACGAGCTGAGCGGGATTCGAGACGGCCTGGATGCGAAGCCCGGTGACGTCCTGCTGATCGCCGCCGACCGATGGAAGCTGGCAGTCGAGGTCCTGGGGACACTTCGCAACGAGCTTCTCCGGCCCTCCGCCCACGAGGAGCTGGCATTTCTGTGGGTGATCGACTTCCCGTTGTTCGAGGAGGAGGAAGACGGCAATATCACCTTTTCCCATCACCCCTTCACGTCGCCGGCCTCGTTGGACGAGATGCGAGACAATCCGACAACGGCGATATCCAAGGCCTACGACGCGGTGCTCAACGGGGTCGAGTTGGGCTCCGGCTCGGTCCGGATCCACGATCCGGCGGTGCAACGTCAGGTGTTCGACATCCTGGGTATCGACCCGGAGACCGCCGAACGGCGCTTCGGGTGGTTTCTCGAGGCATTGAGGTATGGCACGCCGCCCCATGCCGGCTTCGCCTTCGGCATCGACCGTCTGGTGATGGTGCTGCAAGGCGAGACCTCGATTCGGGAGGTGATCCCGTTCCCCAAGACGCAGAGCGGCGTCGACCCGATGACCGGGGCCCCTACCTGGGTCGAAGATGGCCAGCTCGACGAGCTCGGCGTCGGGCTCACCGATTCGGCGCTGGCCCGTCGGGAGCTGCCGGACGATCCAGGTGAGTGACCTGTTCTCGGCACGGGCGGACGACCTGACGTCCCGGACCGCCCCCCTGGCGACCCGGATGCGACCGCGTTCACTCGACGAGGTCGTCGGGCAACCGGCGCTGATGGCACCCGATGCAGCCTTCCGGCGTCTGGTCGAGTCGGGTCGCCCGGTCTCGATGCTTCTGTGGGGCCCGCCGGGCACCGGTAAGACCACTCTGGCCCGTCTGGTGGCATCGAGGGCAGAAGCGGCCTTTGAGACGCTCTCGGCGACCTCTGCGGGGGTGAAAGACATCCGTGAGGCTGCTGGCGGGCGCCAAGGGCCGCCTGGCGACGGATGAGCGGCGGACCGTCCTCTTCCTCGACGAGATCCACCGGTTCGCCAAGAACCAACAGGACGCGCTGCTCCCCGGTGTCGAGGACGGCACCTTGATCTTGATCGGGGCGACGACGGAGAACCCCTTCTTCGAGGTCAACTCACCGCTGATGAGCAGGATGACCCTGTTCCGGCTCGAGCCATTGCTCCCGGAACAACTGGCCGAGCTGATCAAGCGAGCCCTGACCGACAAGGAGCGCGGTCTGGGAGAGATGGATTTGGACATCGACCCGGAGGCGGTCGAAGAGCTGGGAAACCGCACCGGCGGTGACGGGAGACAGGCGCTCAACTCGCTGGAGGTAGCCGCGCTACTCGCCTCGAGTGATGGCCGGTCCGCCATCTCCATCGAAGACGTGGCCGAGGCCCTGCAGCGACGAATCGTTCGCTACGACAAGGTGGGTGACCAGCACTACGACGTCATCTCCGCCTTCATCAAGAGTGTCCGGGGCTCAGACCCGGATGCAGCCCTCTACTGGCTGTTTCTCATGCTCGAAGGCGGTGAGGATCCCGAATTCATTGCCCGAAGACTCATCATCCTGGCGTCAGAGGACATCGGTCTGGCCGACCCGCACGCCCTCCCGCTGGCGGTGGCGGCCGCCGACGCGCTTGCCTACGTCGGACTGCCGGAAGCCACCTACCACCTGACGGAAGCGACGATCTACTTCGCGGCGGCTCCCAAATCGAACTCCGTCGGTCGGGCCATGGCGAAGACCCGTCAGCTCGTCACCGAGGGGCCCTCTGCCAGCGTCCCGCCTCATCTGCGCTCCGGCGGCTATTCCGGGGCCGAAAAGCTGGGTCACGGCTCGGGATACCGCTATGCCCACGACTTCGAGGGCGGGGTGGTCGCCCAGCAGTATTTCCCGGACGGTGTCCCTGCCGAGGTTCTCTTCGAGCCGGGGGAGCAAGGGGATGAGCAGGCCATAAGGAACCGACTCGACGCGATCGACCGGATCCTGGGCCGGGAGGGCCGGGGCAAGGGGTAGCCTCGGGGGATGCTCGATCGGATGTCGTGGTTCGTCACTGGCGTGGTCGTCGGAGGCTGGGTCACCGTCCGCGCTCTGCGCCGGAGGCCGACGCCGGTCGAGTGGAAAGACGCTGCTGCGGCCACAGGGGCCGACCTGCTCGATCTGGCCGCCAATGCGGTCCGGCCCAATAGGAGCAGTCAGGTCTCCGTCTCTCGTTAACCTCGCCGCTCGCTCTTCAGGACCGGAATCCGTTGGACAGCAACCAGATTCGAACCGCTTTCACATCTTTCTTCGAGGAAAAGGGTCATGTGGTGCGCCCCTCGGCGTCTCTCATCCCCAACGATCCGACCCTGCTCCTGACCAACGCCGGAATGGTCCCATTCAAGCCCTACTTCCTCGGCGAGGAGACCCCGCCGCACAAGCGGGCGACCACGATCCAGAAGGTCGTCCGCACCATCGACATCGACATCATCGGGTCCACGAAACGCCATCTCTCGTTTTTCGAGATGCCGGGCAACTTCAGCTTCGGCGACTACTTCAAGGAAGACGCCATCGCCTGGTCATACGAGTTCGTCACCCAACGGCTCGGGCTGGACCCTGATCTGCTCTGGTTCACGGTGTTCGAGACCGACGACGAGGCAGCCGAGATCTGGTCCAGGATCGTCCCGGCCGAGCGGATCCAGCGGCGTGACGAGAAAGAGAACTTCTGGCAGATGGGTGTGCCCGGGCCGTGCGGGCCGAGCTCGGAGATCTTCTACGACAAGGGCCCCGAATTCGGCGAAGACGGTGGTCCTGCCATCGGGGACGAGGACCGCTTCGTGGAGGTCTGGAATCTCGTCTTCATGCAGAACATCCAGGACGAGCCCTATCACGTCATCGGCGACCTGCCGGCCAAGAGCATCGACACCGGGATGGGTCTGGAGCGGATGGCTGCGGTGTTGCAGGGCGTGCCATCGGTGTTCGACATCGACACCATCTCCCATGTCCGGGATGCGGCCTCTTCGTATACCGGCCTCACGTACGGCGAGGACGAGCTGCACGATGTCTCCCTTCGCATCCTCGCCGACCACGGTCGTGCGGTGACCTTCCTGATCGCGGACGGAGTGGTTCCGTCGAACGACGGCCGGGGGTATGTGCTCCGCCGGATCCTTCGTCGAGCGGTGCGTCATGCCTGGCAGTACGGGGGAGAAGGTCTCGTGTTCCCCCTGCTGGTGGACGCGACCGTCGAAGTGATGGGTGACTGGTACACCGAAGTAGTGGAGAGGCGGGACTTCATCAATCAGGTCGTGGTCAGGGAGGAGGAGCGTTTTCGCCGGACGCTCGAATCGGGACATCAGTTGCTCGACGCCGAACTGGCCCGGGACGATTCGGCGGCGCTATCCGGCGCGACAGTCTTCAAGCTCCACGACACCTACGGCTTCCCGGTCGAGCTCACCCGGGAAATCGCCGCCGAGCGGGGGGTCGAAGTCGACACGCAAGGTTTCGAGAGTGAGATGTCCGAACAGCGACGACGCGCCCGCGCCGCCTGGAAGGGCGGGGACGAGGTCGCCGCTCAGGAGGTGTACCGCTCGCTGCTCGATGTCACCGGCCTGACCGAGTTCGTCGGTTACGAGACCGACGCTGCCGAGAGCCAGGTCCTGGCGATGGTGGCCGACGGCGAGCCTGTCGAGCGTGCCGAGGAGGGAAGGCAGGTCGAGGTCTTCCTCAGCCGCACGCCCTTCTACGCCGAATCCGGGGGCCAGATCGGCGACACCGGGCTCATCGAGACCGAGACCGGGTCCGCCGTCGTCCTCGACACCAAGCATGCCCTACAGGGTCTCCACGGTCATCGGGTCCGGGTCCAATCCGGCTATCTGGCGGTCGGTCAGGAGGCCACTGCCAGCATCGACATCCCTCGTCGCGAGGCGATACGCAAGAGCCACACCGGAACCCATGTCCTTCACTGGGCGCTCCGTGACGTCCTCGGCGATCACGCCAGCCAGGCCGGGTCCCTGGTCGAGCCGGGCCGGCTCCGCTTCGACTTCTCTCATTTCACCCAGGTCGCTCCCCAGGAGCTGGCCGAGGTGGAGGCCCGGGCCAACGAGAAGCTGATCGACAACGAGCGGGTCAAGACCACGGTCACCTCGAAGCAAGAGGCCGAGGAGATGGGGGCTCTGGCCTTCTTCGGCGACAAATACGGCGACACGGTGCGGGTGGTCCAGGTCGGGAGCTTTTCCACCGAGTTCTGCGGGGGTACCCACACCCACACCTCAGCGCAGGTCGGACCGATGCTCGTGACATCGGAGTCGTCGATCGGGTCCAATCTCCGCCGGGTCGAAGCACTCACCGGCCTGGCCGCCTATCAGCAGCTCGTGGAGATCCGCAGCGGGCTCGATCGGGTAGGCCGGATGCTCAAGGTCTCAGGACCTGAGGTCCCGACGCGAGTGGAGGGCCTCCTCGAGCGGATCGACTCACTGGAAGGCGAATTGGACACTCTGCGCTCCCAACGTCGTGGCGAGCTCGCTGTCGAGCTGGCAGGCCAGGCCACGAAGATCGGCGAGACGTCGTTGCTCGTTGCCTCCGCTCCTGACCTCGACCCCAATTCTCTGCGCCAGCTCGCCCTGGGCGTCAGGGATCGCCTCGGCTCACCTGCGGTAGTGGTGGCCGGATCCGCCCTGGCCGGAAAGGGGTCTCTGGTCGGGGTAGTGACGAAGGACCTGGTGGAAGCCGGGGTCTCCGCTGCCGCGATCATCTCCGAGGCTGCGACCGAGCTCGGCGGGGGCGGTTCCCGCGATCCCGAGCTCGCTCAGGCCGGCGGCCCCCACGGCGACCGTCTCGATGACGCCCTGGAGCGTGCCCGTGACAGCGCCGAACGTCTCATCGGGAGTCTGTGAGCCGGTCCCTCGGCGTCGATTACGGGACGAAGCGGGTCGGTCTGGCCATATCGGATTCCCTCGGGATCACCGCCCGCCCGCTCTCTGTCGTGCCGAGGTCGGCAGTGGTGGACGAGGTCGTGAACCTCGTCAAAGAACACGATGTCGGTACCATTGTCGTTGGCCTCCCCACCGGGCTGAGTGGTGATGAAGGGATGTCCGCATCCGAAGCCAGGAAACTTGCGGATGAGCTTGGCGCCGCGACAGGGGCCGAAGTCATCCTGGCCGACGAGCGGTACACCTCGAGAATGGCCGACGACGCTCTCCTCGAATCGGGCATGAAACGCCGGAAACGGAGAGAGAACGTCGACAAGGTGGCAGCCGCAATCATCCTTCAGGACTATCTAGACCGAACCAAATGACATACGAACCTGCGCCCGAACAGCCGTCTCCGTGGATTCGCGTGAGCAAGATCGTGGCCACCGTCGGACTGGTGGTCCTGGCCGGGGTCGCTGTGGTCGGCGGTGGCTCCTACCTGGGTCGTCTCGTCGGTTCTACGTTCAACTCCGACGACCCCTCCGCCAGCCCGGTCTCCGTCCAGCCCGGGCAGGACGTGACGATCGAGATCCCATCGGGGTCGACCGCCGAGGACATCGGCGCCATCCTCGCCGCCCAGGGCGTGGTTCGCTCGGCACTCGAGTTCGAGGTGGCGGTGCGCAACAACGAGGCCGATGCCCGGCTCCAGGCCGGGACCTACGCCATGCAGACAGTCATGGACCCCAACGAGGTGGTGGCCATGCTCGTGGTCGGGCCGGTGGCAGACGTCTACCGGGCCACAGTGATCGAGGGGCTCAAGGTGCACGAGATCCTCACCGCACTCGCCGAAGCATCCGGCTTGCCATATGACGACTTCGAGACGGCGTTGCTCAGTGGCGATGTCGAGACATCGCTCGCCCAGATCCCGGCGGAGCCGACCCTGGCCAACTGGGAGGGCCTTCTCTTCCCGGACACTTATGAGTTTGCCAGTTCGGCCGAGCCGGTGGACATCCTGCAACGGCTTGCTTCGACGATGGAGCAGCGGGTGGGGAGCATCGACTGGGCCACGCTGGAGGCGGCAGGGATGACACCGTACGACGGATTGAAGATCGCATCCCTGATCGAGTCGGAGGCCCAGTTGGACGAGGAGCGGCCGACCGTCTCCAGCGTGATCCACAACCGCCTGAACATGGGTATGAAACTCGACATCGACGCCACGGTCCTCTACGCCCTCGGCACCGACGATCCGGCACAGTTCGACAGGGAGGTGGACTCTCCGTACAACACATACCTGGTCAACGGGCTTCCTCCGACGCCAATAGCCACGCCCGGTCGCGCCTCGCTGGAGGCTGCCGCAGCCCCGGCCCAGACAGACTTCCTGTACTACGTCCTGTCCGACCTGGAAGGGCACCACGCATTCGCCCCCACGCTGGACGAGCACAACGCCAATGTGGCCCAGGCCCGGGAAGACGGGGTTCTTCCCTAGGCGCTGACGGTCGCTGCAACACTGGCGGCGATGTCGTCCACCCTTCGTTTCGCCGTGCTCGGCGACCCCATCGAGCATTCACGTTCGCCGGCCATCCATGGCGCGGCAATGGCCCATCTCGGCATCGATGGTTCGTACGTGGCGAGACAGGTCAGACGAGGAGAGCTGAGCGGAGTCGTAGCGGAGCTCAGGAATGGCTCGCTCGACGGGGTGAACGTCACGATGCCCCTCAAGACTGGAAGCAGCGGCGTCTGGCCGATGACCTGACCGTCGAAGCGGCTGCGAGCGGCTCGGTCAACACCCTGCGGCTGCGATCCGGTCTGGTCGAGGGTCACAGCACCGACGTGGTCGCATCGGCTCGTGCGTTCTCGGATGAGCGATTCGACCCATCGTCCCCGATCCTGATCCTGGGCGCCGGTGGTGCCGCGGCTGCGGCGATCATCGGAGCCGCCGGGCGGGTGGTGTACGTCGCTGCGCGCGACATGCAACGTGCCATGGCCCTTATCGAGAGGATTGGCAGTCGGGGAGGAGTGGTCCCCCTCGGTGTCGGTGTCAGCGGCGCATTGGTGGTGAATGCCACACCGCTCGGCATGGGTGGGGAGCGTTTGCCCGACGCCATCACCACGACCGCCTCCGGCATCATCGACCTGCCCTACGGGCCGAGCGAGACCCTCACCGTCACTGGTGCCCGGGCAACGGGCTTGCCGTACATGGACGGAGTCGAATTTCTCGTCCTGCAGGCGGCGGCATCCTTCGAATGGTGGACCGGGGTGCCGGCTCCGATAGATGTCATGGTCCAAGCGGCGAGAAACGCCTAAAGCGTCGGGCTGAAGCGGCCGATCTTGTGGCTAAGTCTTCAAGCCAAGGAGTAGTTCAGGTGGCTCTTTCAGGAAATCTCGGTTTTGTCCCTCTCGATGAGGTGCTGCGACTGTTGATGCGATCCGATCAGCGTGGGTCGGTCGAGGTGCGCGGTGAGGACATCCGCGGACGCGTCTTCGTGGGCAAGAAGGGCATCGCCCTGGCAACTACATCCGAGGACCGCGACCTGCACAAGCATTTGGTCAACTCGGGATACGTCGACGACGTGTTCCTTCGCAAAGTTGTCTCCGGCGAATCGTCTTTCTCCGATCTCCACGATCGGGAGTCAGTCATCATCGACTTGCTCCGTGAGATCACGGTCGAGAGCCTGTACCACCTCGGAGTCAAGGGTGCGACATTCGAGGTCACCGAAGGCGCCGTGACTGCATACGGCAGCCCTCGGCCATTCGAGTTGGAGGCAGCCCTCGATGATTCACGCCGGCGTGCCGACGAGTGGGCCACGGTCCATGAGACGATCGCCGACCTCGACGCCACCATCCGGATGAATCGTGATGCCGGTGATCTGGATGAGATCAAGCTGAACCGCGAGGCCTGGCGCCTGCTCTGTGAGCTGGGCGCAGGGGCATCGGTCGCCGCCATCGCCGAGCGTCTGGGTACGACCGAGTTCTGGATCGCCAAGGTCACGGCCGAGCTCACCGAGCGGCAGCTGCTGGTTCTGGGCGAGGGTTGGTCCGAGCAGACGGCTACTGAGCCGGTCCTGCCCGTCACCACCGACGAGCCGGCCGCGCCAGCAGACTCCTGGTGGGTCGAGCCACAGGACGAGGCCCCCGCCGAGATCGAGGCCGAAGCAGTCGACCAGCCTGAGTTCGAGGTCACCTCACCGGAAGCTTTCGAGCCTGCCGAGGAAGAGGCTTTCGAGCAGCTCGCCGACGACGCCAAGGAAAGCCGCTTCGGACATTTTGTCAGGTCGGATCAGTCGGATGAGCCTTTCGCCGACAGCGATGAGGCGTTCGCCCCAGCAGCCGACAGCGGCGATCAGGAGGAGTCATACTCCGAGTCCCCGTCCTTCGAGACTCCGGTCGAGCCCGATGTCGAGGGCGACACCGAGGCGTTCCTCGAGAAGGTGTTCTCCCAGCTCGAGGTGAACGGCAAGGCCGACGTCGAAGAGGAAGGCCATGGCCTTCTGCGGCGGCGTCGCATGGGATCCGTTCTCAAGGATATCGACGAAGGCTGACCCGGCGGTCGTCCCCACGACCCCGGCCCCCCATCCTGACCACTAACTTGCTCCGGCGGTGATCAACTTCATCGCCGGAGCATTTGGGTTTCTGGGGGCTCTCGTCGCACACGATCTGGCCGCGCAGGCGCTGGGCGACCTCCCACTGCGCCCTCTGACGGGCACCTGCCCCCAGTGCGGCACCCGGAGGGGATGGCTGGCGGCCCGGTGCCCCACCTGCGACCGGCACATTGGCAGAGAGATCCTGCTCGCAGGAGTGGGGATCGCCGTCGCCGTCGGTTTCGCCAACACCATCGGCCCGGCTTGGGCACTCATCCCCTACATCGGGTTCCTCTGGCTGACGCTCGCACTCGGCATCACTGACATCGACGCCTTCCGAATCGTCGACCGACTGAACATCCGGGGGACCGTCGTTCTGATCCTGGCGCTCGGCGCGGCCGCCCTGGCCGACGCCAACGGAGGATCCTGGGTCAGGGCTGTCCTTGGGGGTTTGGCCTACTTCGCCGGCACCAACCTCGTGTTCTTCCTGGTGCGCGGCCGAGGGTTCGGGTATGGGGACGTCAAGCTGTCCGCTCAACTCGGGGTGTTCACCGCCTACCTCTCCTGGGGCACGCTCGGGTGGAGTGTGTTCCTGACCGCTCTCATCGGTGGTGTCCTCTCCATCGGGGTGCTGATTGCCGGGTTGGTCGGCAGATCGAGACAGAGAGAGGCTGGAGGGGCGGAGGTGACCGTTCGTGACGCGATGCGGGCCGAAGTGCCCTATGGGCCCGCGATGATCCTCGGGGCGTGGATCGCCATCGTCCTGGTGGGACTCGGAGCTTTCCCGATCCCGACGTAGCATCTGGCCATGTTGCGCTTCATGACCGCAGGTGAGTCCCACGGGCCGGGGCTGGTCACGATCGTCGAAGGACTTCCTCGAGGGCTCGATGTCACGCCCGAGCAGATCAGCGACGAGCTGGCCCGGCGCCGCATGGGTTACGGGCGAGGCAAGCGCATGGCGATCGAGAGGGACGAGATCGAGATTCTGGGCGGCATCAGGCACGGTCGGACGCTCGGCTCACCGGTCGCGGTGCTCATCCGCAACACCGAATGGCCGAGATGGGCCGAGGAGATGAGCCCGGAGCCCGCCGCCTCCAAGAAGACGGTGACCCGCCCCCGACCCGGACACGCCGACCTGGCCGGCATGCTCAAGTACGGGACCGACGATGCCAGGGACATCCTCGAACGTGCCTCCGCCCGGGAGACCGCCGCCCGAACCGTGGCCGGGATCCTGTCCAAGATCTTTCTCTCCACGGTGGGAGTGCGGGTATTCAGCCATGTGGTAGCGATCGGACCTGCTTCGAGCGAGGGGCCGACACCCGGCCCCGATGACCAGGACCGAGTCGACGACAGCCCGGTCCGCTGTCTGGACCAAACCGCCGAGCAAGCCATGATCTCGGCAATCGAAGACGCCAAGGAGCAACGCGACACGTTGGGAGGGGTCTTCGAAGTGCTCGGCTTCGGCGTGCCGCCGGGGATCGGCTCGCACGTCCACTACGACCGCCGCCTCGACGCGCTGCTCGCCACGGCCATCATGTCGATCCCGGCCATCAAGGGCGTCGAGATCGGCGACGGCTTCGAGGTGGCCGCACTGCCCGGGTCGAAGTCACATGACGAGATCCTGCTCGACGATGGCGTCCTCACCCGGCCAACGAATCGCGCTGGGGGCACTGAGGGCGGGATCAGCAATGGTGAGACGATCCGGGTGCGGGGGGCGATGAAGCCCATATCGACATTGATGCGACCCCTGCGCACCGTGGACATGAATACCGGCGAGCCCGCCGAGGCCGTGAGGGAGCGGTCCGATGTATGTGCCGTCCCGGCTGCGGGCGTGGTCGGCGAGCAGATGACTGCCTTCATCCTGGCCGCCGAGTTCCAGAGGAAATTCGGTGGCGACACGGTCGACGAGTTCGTCGCCGCCGCCGATCGCTATCGGTCTGGCCTCTCCGACCGAACCGGAGCCTGACGACTTGGACGCCTTGATCGTCGCAGGCAAGACAGAGCTGGTCGTGGGGCGTGGCCTGCCACACCCGATCCTTCCGGCACGACCTGACCGCGAACGGGTGGCCCTGGTCACCCAGCCCGGTGCCACCCACATCGCCCTCGAAGTGGCGCGGCATTTGCGAGACGAGGGCGTCCAGGTAGAGGTGATCGGTCTCCCGATAGGGAGGAGGCCAAGACCCTGGTTGTCGCCGGCTCGGTCTACGAGGCTCTCGCCAGGTTCGGCCTCGGTCGCCACGACACCGTCGTCGGTGTGGGCGGCGGGTCGGTGTCCGATCTCGCCGGATTCGTCGCGGGCACCTGGCTTCGTGGGGTGGAAGTCGTACATGTGCCCACCACGCTTCTGGCAGCGGTGGACGCCGCCATCGGCGGCAAGACGGGCGTCAACCTGGCGGGTAAGAACCTGGTCGGCGTCTTCTGGCACCCGACCAGGGTGATCGTCGATGTGACCATCCTGGAGGAGCTCCCGACAAGTCTCCGCCGGGAGGGTCTGGCCGAGGCCCTCAAGACGGGTCTGGTGGGTGACAGGGAGCTCTTCGAGCTGCTCGAGCAGGAAGGCGAGGAGGCTTCCCTCGAGGAGGTCGTCACCAGGGCAGCGGCGGTGAAGGTCAGGGTGGTGGGGGAGGACGAACGAGATTCGGGACTGCGGGCGATCCTCAATTTCGGGCACACCATCGGCCACGCGGTCGAGTACGCCTCGCCTCTGTCCCACGGCGAATCGGTTGCTGTCGGCATGATTGCTGCCGGCCGAATATCAGAGAGAAGGCTCCGTTTCCAGGGCTTGGAGAGGATGTCCGGCGCCATCGCCGGGCTTGGTCTCCCCACCAGGGTCGATGGTCTGGAGCGGGCCCGGGTCGAGGACCTCCTTCGTCACGACAAGAAGCGGGACTCCAGCGGAATGCGGATGGTCCTTCTCCGTGCCCTCGCCGATCCGGTCGTCGAGCATGTCGAAGTCGCCGATCTCGCGCTGGGCCTCGACGCCGTCGGCCTCTGATCCGGTTTATCTTCTCTCGAGGGTTCGGACCACACTGCGGGCATCATGATCAGCACCAACGACGTCAAGCCGGGGATGGCGCTCCAGCTGAGCGACGGCCTCTTCAGCATCGTCGAGTACCAGCACGTCAAGCCGGGCAAAGGCCGGGCCTTCGTCCGGATGAAGCTCAAGAACTTGGAGACGGGCCAGGTGCTGGACCGCACCTTCAGGGCCGACGAGAACGTCGACCAGGCGATCATCGAGAGACGGGACCACCAGTATCTCTATCGGGACGATCTCGGGTTCCATTTCATGAATCTCGACGACTTCGGCCAGCTAGCCCTCAGCGGCGACGACGTTGGTGGGGCGGCCGGCTACCTGGTCGAGGGGATGACAGCCAGTCTCTCCCTCTATCGTGGCACTCCGATTGCGGTGGAGCTGCCGGCAGCGGTCGAGCTCGAAGTCACCTATGCCGAGCCCGCCGTGAAAGGCGACACGAGGACCGGCGCCACCAAGCCGGTCACTCTCCAAACCGGGATCCAGATCCAGGTGCCCCTATTCGTCGAGCAGGGTGATCGTGTCAAGGTCGATACCCGGTCGGGGGAGTACCTGACCAGGGTATGAGCCAGGACGAGCCCCGTGACCTGGCACTCCAGGCCCTCTATCAGGCCGAGATCACGGGTGACAGCTCCGGCGTCGAGGACCTCACTGGCAGGGTCGGGACCCTCGTGCGCGGAGTCCTCGAGCACAAAGAGGGTTTGGACAACGAGATCGAATCTGCTTCCGAGCACTGGAGCGTGGCGCGGATGCCGGTGATCGATCGATCGATCCTCCGTCTCGGCCTTTTCGAGCTGCGTCATGCACCGGAGACACCAACTGCGGTGGTCGTGTCGGAGGCGGTGCGGCTCGCCAAGACCTACTCCACCGAGCGATCCGGCGCCTTCGTCAACGGGGTGCTCGCCGCATTGGCGCGGGCTCCCCGAACCTGACCATCTCCAAATTGGGACACACATGCCCGCATGTGACAGCTGGCGGTCCCAATTACGAAGGAGAGCGGATGGTCGGCTAAGGTCGACTCGCCTTTAAAACGCGGTCCGGTGAGGCCGGGAAGGAGTGAGATGGGCAGTGTCCCATTGGCGTCGAGCCGATGCCCCAGGTGATGAACGGCCAGGACATCCAGCGAGCCGTTCGCCGCATCGCCCATGAGATCCTCGAGCGCCATCGCGGCGCGGAATCCGTTGTCATCGTCGGCATTCACACCCGTGGAGTCCACCTGGCCCGTCTTCTCGGTGAGCTCATTGCCGAGTTCGAAGGCGTCGAGGTCCCGGTCGGCGAGCTCGACATCGGCGAATACCGGGATGACCGTGCCCTGCGCCCGGTCCACGACGCAGCCATGACCGAGATCCCTGCCGACATATCGGACCGCAGCGTGATCGTGGTCGACGACGTCCTCTACACCGGCCGGACTGTGCGCGCCGCTCTCGACGCCCTCTCCGACATCGGCCGGGCCCGGCAGACCGAACTGGCGGTCCTGGTCGACCGTGGCCATCGCCAGCTCCCGATCAGGGCCGACTACGTCGGCAAGAACCTCCCCACCAGCCACGAGTGAGGTGGTGCGGGTGCGAATACCCCCGGTTGACCAGGACGAGGGCGTCTGGGTGGAGAGGAACGGAGCGGCGTGAGCAGCCGACCGCAGCACGGCCTGATCAGCCTGAGAGGAATGAGCCGGGAGCGTCTGGAGGGTCTCCTCGATCGAGCTCAGAGCTACGTCGGCAGCCCTGTGGTGGGCGACCTGGCGGGAATCACGGTAACGACCGCGTTCTTCGAGGCGTCGACCCGTACGAAGCTCTCCTTCGAGAGGGCGGCACACCGGCTGGGTGCCCACGTGATGGACCTCAGCCCCGATCTGTCCTCGACCACCAAGGGCGAGTCGTTCAAGGACACGATCCTGACCCTCACTGCGATCGGAACCGATCTGTTCGTCATCCGCCACTGGCTGGCCGACGCGGCAGAGCTGGCGGCCGAGTGGTCGGGTCGTCCCGTGATCAACGCCGGCATGGGGAGGAGAGAGCACCCCACGCAGACCCTGATCGACGCCCTGACCCTGCGCCAGGAGTTCGGTCATCTCGACGGGCTTCGGATGGCCATCGTCGGCGACATCCGCAACAGCAGGGTCGCCCGAGGGCATCTCGAAGCCTTGCCGACACTGGGCGTGGAGCTGACCCTGGTCGGGCCAACGCCATTCCTTCCCAACCACAACCCTTGGGGCGTCAGGGTCAGCACCGATCTCGACGACGAGCTCGGCGACGTCGATGTGGTGTATTTGCTCCGGATACAGACCGAGCGCGGCGCCTCAGATGTGATCCCGGCGGAGCGGAGTTATGCCAGGCGCTACGGGATGAACGACGAGCGGTTGTCGATGCTCAAGCCTGCCGCGGTGGTCATGCACCCGGGCCCGATGAACCGCGGCGTCGAGATCGACGATGCGGTGGCCGATGGGGAGCGATCGCTCATCCTCGATCAGGTAGCCAACGGTGTGCCCGTGCGGATGGCTGTGATCTCTGAGGCGCTCGGTGGTTCGGGGTGATCGTCATCCGCAATGCCAGCGTGCTTCGAGCCAACGGGATCGAGCAGTCCACCGTCGTGATCGAGGGTGACACCATCACTTCCGTCGGGACCGAGCCGGTCGCCAACGGGGCCAGGGTGATCGAGGCCAACGGATCCTGGCTCGGACCCGGCCTCGTGGATCTCCATGTCCATCTCCGCGACCCTGGTCAGACCTGGAAGGAGGATGTGGGCTCCGGCTCCCGGGCGGCAGCTGCGGGCGGTTTCACGGCGATAGTGGCCATGCCCAACACTGTGCCTCCAGTGGACGGCGGGTCGTCGGCCGTCGCCGCCGTCGAGCGAGCCCGCGCCATCGACACGATGGACATCGTGGTTGCCGGGACATTGACCGAGGGCCGGGCCGGCAAGGAGATGGCGGGATTCGACGCCATGTACGAGGCGGGGGTGAGGGTCTTCAGCGATGACGGCGATGCGGTGCCCGAAGCCGGGCTGCTGCGAAGAATCATGGCCTATCTGCGCGATCTGCCCGGTGCCCTGGTTGCCGAGCACGCCGAAGATCGCTCGATCGCCGGTGAGGGCCATATGCACGAGGGGATGGTCTCGGCGCGGCTGGGGATCGCGGGTCTGCCCGGTATCGCCGAGGATGTCATCGTCGCCAGGGACATTGCGATCGCGGCCGAGACCGGCGCCTCCCTCCACATCCAGCATGTGTCTACCGCCCGCTCCGTGGAGCTGATAAGGGATGCCAGGGCGGCGGGCATTTCGCTGACAGCGGAGGTGACACCACATCACCTGGCTCTGGACGATTCGGCCCTCGACGGTCTCGACCCGAATCTGAAGATGTACCCCCCGTTGCGCGACGCCGAAGACCAGGGCCGCACTGCGATCGGCCCTCCGGGACGGTGTCATCGATGCCGTAGCCACCGATCACGCCCCCCACGCGCCATCGGAGAAGGCGGTGCCCTTCGAGGAGGCACCACGCGGTGTCATCGGGCTCGAGACAGCGGCGGCGGTAGTGGCCTCGTACGCGGTGGGCGATGACCAGAGGATTTTCTTCGACCGCATGAGTGTCGCCCCTGCCCGGATCGCCGGGTTGGATCGGCAGGGTCGGGAGGTGGAGCCCGGGTCACCCGCCAATCTCGTCCTCTTCGATCCGGCTCGTCGATGGGTTCCGGGGTCGTTCGCCTCGAGGTCTCAGAACAGCCCATTCACCGGGATGGAGTTGACTGGCAGGGTGCTGACGACGATCTACGAGGGCCGAATCTCGTACGAAGGAGGGCTCCTTTGACCACCGGAGAGCAAGCCCTTCTGTGCACGGCGGACGGCGAGATCTTCCGGGGACGTTCGGTTGGCGCAGTCGGAGTCACCACCGGCGAGGCGGTGTTCAACACCTCGATGACGGGCTATCAGGAGATCCTCACCGACCCGTCCTATGCCGGGCAGGTGGTGGTGATGACCTCCTCTCACATCGGCAACTACGGCGTGTGCGACGGAGACGACCAGTCGTCCCGCCCGGCGGTCTCCGGCTTCGTGGTTCGCAGCATGTCGAGACGAGATTCCAACTGGCGGTCGCAGGGAGCGCTTGGGGACTACCTGCGGTCGCACGGAGTCGTGGCCATCTCCGACGTCGACACCCGACGTCTGACCAGGCACATCCGTGACCGGGGCGCCATGCCGGTGGCAGTCGGTGTCGGGGTCGATCAGTCCGAGCTGCTCGAGATGGCCTCCTCCGCGCCCTCGATGGTCGGCCAGGACCTGGCGTCATTGGTCACGACCGACCACGCCTACACCGTCGACGCCGCCGGCACACGACGGGGCCGGGTCGTGGCGATCGACCTGGGCATGAAACGCGACATCCTGGCCAACCTCACCGGACGCGGGTTCGAGGTCGACGTGGTGCCGGCCGGGACCGGGGTGGATCAAGTGCTCGCTTTGGAGCCCGATGGGGTCTTCGTCTCCAACGGCCCGGGCGACCCGGAGCCCTTGGTGACGGCGACCGAGACACTGCGCGGGCTTCTGGGGAAGGTCCCGCTCTTCGGGATCTGCCTGGGTCATCAGGTACTCGGCCTCGCCACCGGCGCGACCACGTACAAGCTCCCCTTCGGGCATCACGGGGGCAACCACCCCGTGCGACGTCTCGAGGACGGAAGGGTCGAGATCACCGCCCAGAACCACGGGTTTGCCGTGGACCTGTGGTCGCTGGCGGGCCGGCCGGCGCCGGAGAGGTCGGGCCTGGCCGGCCCGGATCTGCTTCCCGAGGTGGTCGAGAGCCGGTTCGGCCCTCTGATCCCCACCCATCAGAACTTGAACGACGGCACGCTCGAAGGCATGCGGCTGCTGGATGTACCTGCGTTCTCGGTCCAGTACCACCCAGAATCTGCCCCCGGGCCACGCGACGCCCGCGGCCTGTTCGACCAATTCACCCGGCTGATCGAGGGGGAGAGCGCCTGATGCCGGCGAGACGCGACTTGAGATCGATCCTCCTCATCGGCTCGGGGCCGATCGTCATCGGTCAGGGCTGTGAGTTCGACTATTCGGGCACCCAGGCGGCCAAGGTGCTCCGGGCCGAGGGATACCGGGTGATCCTGGTCAATTCCAACCCGGCCACGATCATGACCGACCCCGAGTTCGCCGATGCCACCTATATCGAGCCGATCACGCCCGAGGTGGTGGCCGAGATCATCGCCAGGGAGCAGCCCGACGCGCTCCTGCCCACGCTAGGCGGACAGACCGCCCTCAACGTCGCAGCGGAGCTCGCCCGCAGGGGGATCCTCGAGCGACTCGGCGTCGAGATGATCGGGGCCGGTCTCGAGGTGATCGAGCGGGCCGAGGATCGCGGTCTGTTCAAGGAGACGATGGAGAAGGTGGGTCTCGAAGTCCCGCGGGCCGGATATGCCCGATCGATGACCGAGGCCGTGAAGATCGCCCATGAGATCGGTTTCCCGGTCATGGTCCGCCCCTCCTTCATTCTCGGCGGCGGGGGCACGGGGATCGCCGCCGACGACGAGGAATTCATCGAAGTGGCCCGCCACGGTCTCGCCACCTCTCCGGTGTCGGAGATCCTCGTCGAGGAATCGGTGGAGGGCTGGAAGGAGTTCGAGCTCGAGGTCATGCGTGACCACAAGGACAACGCGGTGATCGTTTGCTCGATCGAGAACCTCGACCCGATGGGGGTGCACACCGGCGATTCGATCACGGTGGCGCCAATCCAGACCCTTTCCGACCGCGAGTACCAGGAGATGCGGGACGACGGCATTGCGGTGCTCCGGGCGATCGGTGTCGAGACCGGCGGCTCCAATGTCCAGTTCGCCGTCGACCCTGCCACCGGACGACGTCTGGTGATCGAGATGAACCCGAGAGTGAGCCGGTCGTCTGCATTGGCCAGCAAGGCGACCGGATTCCCCATCGCCAAGATCGCTGCCCTTCTCGCCGTGGGTTACACACTGGACGAGATCGCCAACGACATCACGGGGGCAACGCCTGCTTCCTTCGAGCCGGCCCTGGACTACGTCGTGGTCAAGGTGCCGCGCTTTGACTTCTCCAAGTTCCCTTCGGCCTCGAACCGGCTCACTACGTCGATGCGGAGCGTCGGGGAAGCGATGTCGATAGGCCGGACCTTCCCCGAGGCGCTCCAGAAGGCTCTCCGGAGCATGGAGAACGGGCGTGACGGCCTCAACGCCGATCTCGGGGAGCACACGCTGCGCGACATGGACGACGACGAGCTGAGCCAGGCTGTTGCCTACGCCACACCGAATCGAATCTTCGCCGTCGGCGAGGCGTTGAGAAGGGGATGGGGGGTGGCCGAAGTCTCACGGCTCAGCACGATCGACCCCTGGTTCGTCGACCAGATCGCCGAGATCGTCGAGGTGCGATCGGAGATCGAGGGAGCCGGCTCCGGGGATAGAGACCTGCTGAAAGAGGCGAAGAGGTATGGCTTCTCCGATCGACAGCTCGCTCATCTCTGGGGGGAGACCGAAGTCGAGGTGCGGGAGGCCCGTGCTCGTTTCGGGATCAATCGCACCTACAAGACCGTGGACACCTGCGCCGCCGAGTTCGAAGCCCACACCCCGTACATGTACGGGACCTTCGAAGAGGAATCAGAAGTGCCGCCCGCCGAACGGCCGCGGGTTGTCGTACTCGGCTCCGGGCCCAACCGCATCGGCCAGGGCATCGAATTCGACTACTGCTGCGTCCATGCTGCATTCGCCCTGCGCGATGCGGGATACGAGACCGTGATGGTCAATTGCAACCCCGAGACGGTCTCCACCGATTACGACACGTCGAACCGGCTCTATTTCGAGCCGCTGACCGTCGAGGACGTGTTGTCCGTCATCGAAGTGGAGAGTCCCGAGGCCGTCATCGTGCAGCTCGGGGGGCAGACGCCACTCAACCTGGCCCGGGCGCTGCATGACGCCGGGGTGCCCATTGCCGGGACCTCCCCGGCATCCATCGAGCTGGCGGAGGATCGTGAGCAGTTCGCAGAGCTATGCAAGAGCCTGGGCCTCCGGCAGCCGCCCGCCGGCTCGGCTTCATCGGCGCGTGAAGCCGAAGACGTAGTCGACCAGGTGGGTCTGCCGGTCATGGTCAGGCCATCCTTCGTTCTCGGCGGCCGAAAGATGCGGGTGGTGTACAGCGTCGAAGAGCTGGCCGACTACGTGCGGGAGATGTATGGCGAGGCCGACCCGGAGCTGACCGGGGCGCCCATCCTCATCGACCGCTTCCTCGAGGCAGCGGTGGAGATCGACGTCGACGCGGTCTACGACGGCTCCGAGCTGCTCCTCGGCGGAGTGATGGAGCATGTCGAAGAGGCTGGTGTCCACTCCGGTGACTCTGATTGCGTCACCCCGCCACCCACGATCTCGGACGAGGCCCACAAGGAGATCCTCAGGGCGACATCAGAGCTGGCCGCCGCGCTCGGCGTGCGCGGCCTGATAAATCTCCAGTTCGCGGTCAAGGGAGATGACGTCTACGTGCTCGAGGCCAACCCTCGGGGGAGCAGGACGGTCCCGTTCATCAGCAAAGCCACGGCTGTGCCTCTCGCCCGGATCGCGGCCAGGGTGATGATGGGCAGCTCCCTCGAAGAGCTTCGCCGCGAGGGTGTGGTGCCCGTCTCGACCCAACGCCCGGACTTCGTCGCAGTGAAGAACGCCGTCCTCCCCTGGGACCGATTCCCCGAGGAGGACTCGGTGCTCGGCCCCGAGATGCGGGCGACCGGCGAGGTGATGGGGATCGGCCCCGACGTCGGCGTTGCCTTTGCCAAGGCCTTGCTCGCCGCCGGCCACATCCTGCCGACACGGGGCCGGGTGTTTCTCTCCTTCGCCGACCGGGACAAGGCGATGGGTCTGGCTGTGGCCCAGGCCTTCACCATGCTGGGGTTCGACCTGGTCGCGACCCACGGCACCGCCCGCTACCTGAAGCATCACGCCATCGACGCCGAGCCGGTCCACAAGGTGGGCGAGGGGCCGAGGGACATCGGGCAACGTCTCGAGGACGGAGAGGTGCAACTCGTCATCAACACACCTCGCGGCGGCAAGGCGCGCTCGGACGGCAGGACGATCCGGATCGCCGCCCGCACCCACTCCATCCCCTGTGTGACGACGATCCAGGGTGGGCTGGCGGTGGCCCGGAGCCTCCGCGCCGGGCCAGGCGCCATCCAGCGACCGAGGAGCCTCCAGGAATGGCACCAGACCGTCTGACGACGCGCCTGGGCCCGATCGAGCTGCGAAGCCCGCTGATCGCAGCCTCGGGCACGGTCGGGTCGGTCTGGGAGTGGGCGGAGGTGGCCGATGTCTCGCCCTACGGGGCGGCAGTCGCCAAGTCGGTCTCCCCGGTGGAGTGGCCAGGCCGTCCGGCGCCTCGTCTGGCCCCGGCCGGGCCCGGGATGCTCAACGGAATCGGTATCCAGAACCCGGGTATCGAAGCCTGGGTGGAGACCATGACACCACTCCTCGACGGTCTCGGGGTGCCGGTGTGGGGCTCTGCGGTTGGGGAGACACCCGACGAGTTCGCCATGGTCGCCAAAGGGCTCGTCTCGGCCGGCGTGCCCGTGATCGAGATCAATCTCTCCTGCCCCAACCTCGAAGATGGCCGCATGTTCTCGCTCGATGCCTCACGAGCGGCCGAGGTGATCACGGCGGTGGCTGCGACGTCCGAAGTGCCGGTGGGAGCCAAGCTCTCACCCAACGCCGACGACATCGTTGGTGTCGCCGCCGCCTGTCTGGCGGCCGGGGCCACCTTCCTGACCCTCACCAACACGATTCTCGGGTTCGGCATCGACACTGTCAGCGGCCGTCCACTGCTCAGTGGCGGAGTCGGCGGCTATAGCGGTCCAGGTCTGAAGGCCATCTCCTTGCGCTGCGTCTACGAAGTCTCCCGGGCCCTGCCCGGAGTCCCCATCGTCGGGTGCGGCGGTGTCATGACGGGAAAGGACGTCGTGGAGTATCTGCTGGCCGGTGCATCGGCGGTCGCCATCGGCACAGCCCATCTCGCCGAGCCGCGCGCCGGCAAGCGCATCGAGCGTGAGCTGAGTCGCGATCTCGAACGGCGTGACGCCACGGTGTCGGACCTGGTCGGGGGAGTGGTGCCCTGGTGAGCCTCCTCGTGGTCGCTCTCGACGTGCCCACGGGAGAAGAGGCGCTCCGGCTCGCCGATGCCCTTCATCCCCATGTCGACGGCTTCAAGGTCGGGCTCGAGCTCCTGATGGGGGAGGGACCCACGATCGTGTCACGGGTTGCCGCCATTGGTGCCCCGGTCTTTGTCGACGCGAAGCTCCATGACATCCCGAACACGGTGGCTGGAGCGGCAAGCCGGTTGGGCTCTATCGGTGCTCGCTGGGTGACCGTCCACGCCTCCGGAGGGGAAGAGATGATGCGGACAGCGGTAGAGGCGCTCGCCTCGAGCTCGGAAGGTCGTGCCGGGATCCTGGCTGTCACCGTCCTCACCTCCTTGGACGAAGCGAGACTGGAGTCAGTCGGGTTCAGCCGGGGCCCCGCTGAACAGGTCATGGCCATGGCACGGCTGGCCGCCGCCGCAGGGGTCGAAGGGGTCGTGTGTGCCGTGCCTGAATCGGCGTCGGTAAAGGCACTCGACCTGGATCTCATCGTCGCCACGCCCGGCATCAGACCGGCCGGGTCAGACAGAGCCGATCAGAAGAGGGTGGCCACGCCAGGGGAGGCGATCGAGGCGGGGGCCGACCTGCTTGTCGTAGGCCGCCCGATCACCGCCGCGGCCGATCCGGCGGCGGCCGCACTGTCGGTATTGCAGGAAATCGAGGCTGCGGTTTCGCCTACCGGCGCAAGTCACGCTGGCTAGGGTCACGGTTCGTCGAGCGAGATGAGGACATGGCGCAACCACCCCAACTGACCGATGAACAGAGAGCAGCAGCGCTGGCCAAGGCAGCGGAGGCGAGAAGAGTGCGCGCCGAGGCCAAGGAGTTGTTGAAGACAGGGTCCCTTCGTCTATCCGAGTTGTTCGAGAAGGCCGAAAGCGACGAGCTTCTCGCCGGACTCAAGGTAGAGCGGGCCCTCGCAGCGATGCCCGGCACCGGGAAGATCAAGGCGAAGCGTCTCATGGAATCGGTGGGTATTGCCGAGAACCGCAGGATCAGGGGTCTGGGAGACAAGCAGAAAGAGGCTCTCCTAGCCGAGTTCTCCTGAAGTGGCCGCCGCCGCCCGGCTTCTCGTCATTTCCGGGCCATCTGGCTCGGGAAAGTCGAGCATTGTTCGAGAGCTCGTCGAACGCCTCGGCATCGAGTTCTCCGTTTCTGCCACCACCAGGCTGCCCCGCCCCGGCGAGCGGCACGGCGTCCATTACAACTTCATCTCGCGACGCGATTTCGAGAAGATGATCGAAGGCGACGAGCTTCTCGAGTGGGCGATATACAACAACCGCTACTACGGCACCCCGCAGGCTCCCATCGAGGAGACTCTGGCCGACCAACGCGACATCCTCCTCGAGATCGAGATCCAGGGGGCCCGCCAGGTGCGGGAGCGCAAGCCCGAAGCGATCATGTATTTCATAGCTCCGCCAAACCTGGAGGAGTTGGAGAGGAGGTTGCGCCGCCGGGGCGACACCTCCGACGAGGACATCGAGGATCGGCTCGAGATCGCCAAATCAGAGATGGCCGAGGCGCCCGAGCTCTTCGACCACATCGTCGTCAACGACAACCTCGATCAGGCCATCTCGGAGCTCGAGGGGCTGATTACCGCCCGCTGATCGGGTACTCTGTTCGCATCCCCCTTCCCGTAAAGGATCCCATGAAGATCGAACAGGTCATCGACCAGATCGGCAACCGTTTCGCGACGGTCGTCGTCTCGGCCCGCCGGGCCCGCCAAATCAACGGCTATTTCCACCAGCTCGGCGTCGGATACGGTGAGTTCGTCCCGCCCCAGGTCCACTCGTTGTCCCGCAAGCCGTTGACGATCGCCATGGAGGAGATCGCGGAAGGCAAGGTCTCGGTCGACACCGTAGAAGAGTGATGCTGCAGGGCCGCCGCGTCCTTCTCTGCGTCACGGGTGGCGTAGCCGCCTACAAATCCGCATACCTTGCTCGGCGTCTCATCGAAGCCGGCGCCACCGTGCGGGTGGAGATGACGGAGTCAGCTCTCGAGTTCGTAGGCGCCCAGACCTTTGCCGCCATCACCGGAGAGCACCCGTTCACGGCGCTCTTCGCCGCCGACCTGGTGTCTCCCCACACCGAGTTGGCCCGTTGGGCGGATCTCGTGATCGTCGCCCCCGCCACGGCGTCCACCATCGGCCGTGTGGCCAACGGCATCTCCGAGGACCTCGTCAGCGCCACCATCCTCGCCACGACTGTCCCGGTATTGCTGGCCCCGGCGATGCACACCGAGATGTGGGAGCACCCGGCCACCGAGCGCAATCTGGAGACGCTGCGCGGTTTCGGCTATCACATCATTGGACCCGAGATCGGTTCCCTCGCCGGAGGGGATACCGGTATGGGCCGCGTCGCCGAGCCCGAGGAGATCGTTGCCGCCGCCGGTGACATCCTGGGCGGTGAAGGCAAAGGTCAAAAGGTCCTGGTGACTGCTGGTGGGACCCGCGAGCCCGTAGACCCGGTGCGCTACCTGGGCAACCGTTCGTCGGGAAAGATGGGTCACGCCATCGCAGAGGCGGCGATTCGCCGCGGGTACGACGTGACACTGGTGACCACGGCCGACTTGCCCACCCATCCGGCGGTGAAGATCATCCGGGTCGAGACCGCCGAGGAGATGCTCACTGCAGTCGCCGGTGTGGAGCCCGATGTCGCCATCATGGCGGCGGCGGTCGCCGACTTCCGGCCGAAATCCGCGGCGGAATCCAAGATCCCCAGGGCCGACGGTCTTCCTTCCATCGAGCTCACCGAGACCCCGGACATCCTGGCATCGGTGGTACAACGTCATCCCCGGCCCTTCACAGTCGGATTCGCCGCCGAGACGGGCGGCCTGGAGCGTGCGATGGAGAAAGCCCGGAAGAAGGACGTCGACCTCCTGGTCTACAACGACGTGACTGAGCCCGGGTCGGGGTTCGGGACCGACACCAACCGTGTGGTCCTCATCGATCGGTCCGGTGACGCCGAAGAGCTTCCCCTCCTCGCCAAGTCCGAAGTGGCCGAGCGGCTCCTCGACCGGGTGGCCGCCGCCATCGGGGAACAGGGTTAATCTCGCTCCCGCATGAGAAGCTGGTATTTCACCTCAGAGTCGGTCACAGAGGGCCATCCGGACAAGGTGGCCGACGCCATCTCGGACTCGGTGCTCGACGCAGCACTGACCAACGACAAGATGGCGCGGGTCGCGTGCGAGGTCTTCGTCACCACCCGTCTCGCCGTCGTCGGCGGGGAGATAAGCAAGGGAGCCGAGCCTGATGTCGCTGCCATCGTCGACGACACCGTCATGCGGATCGGCTACGACGGCTTCGACCCTGGCTTTGCCGCCGGCCAGCTGGAGATCCAGGATCGTGTCCAGCAGCAGAGCCCGGATATCTCCGACGGCGTCGATCGCGAGCTCGGCGCCGGCGACCAAGGGCTCATGTTCGGGTTCGCCGTCGACGAGACCGCCGAGTTGATGCCCTTGCCCATTCAGCTGGCCCACCGGATGGCGGAACGTCTCACCGAAGTGCGCAAGACCGGCAAGCTCGAGTATCTCCGCCCCGATGGCAAGACCCAGGTGATGGTCCGATACGAGGGTGACCGCCCGGTGGCCGTGGAAAAGGTCCTCATCTCGGCCCACCATGCCAAGGACAAGGACCAGGGAGAGATGCGACAAGAAGTCTTCGACGCCGTGGTGGCAGCGGTGATCCCCGAGGACATGCTCGACCCGCACATCGGATTCATCTTCAACCCGTCGGGGCGATTCGAGGTGGGGGGCCCGGTGGCGGACACTGGTCTCACCGGCCGCAAGATCATCGTCGACACATATGGCGGATACGCCCGCCACGGGGGAGGCGCCTTCTCTGGAAAGGACGCCACCAAGGTCGACCGCTCTGCTGCCTACGGCGCCCGCTGGGCGGCCAAGAACATCGTCGCCTCCGGCATCGCCCGGAAGGCCGAGATACAGCTCTCCTACGCCATCGGCCAGGCCGAGCCCTTCTCCATCCATGTCGAGACATTTGGCACCGAGCAGATCCCCCCGGAGAAGATCGAGAGCGTTGTCAGGGAGGTGTTCGACTTCAGACCGGCGTCGATCATCGACCATCTCGAGTTGAGGAATCCGATCTTCGCCGGGACCGCCGCCTACGGGCATTTCGGTCGTCCTGAATTCACCTGGGAGCGTCTCGACATGGTCGACGCCCTCAGAGGGGCGGCCGGTCTCTGAGTCGACACTCGGCTCGCGTTGTCCCCAGCGTCCCCACGTTCGCGGTCGACAACGGCTTCTGGTACGACATTCCTGAGCAGCTCCGGGGCATCGTGCAGATTGGCTCCATCGTCAGGGTCCCTCTCTCCGGGCGGAAGGTACGGGGCTTCGTCGTGGAGATCGGCGGCGAACGGGAAGGGAAGCTCAAGGAGATAGCCGCGCTCTCGAGTGAGATCCCGGTGTTCGATGCCGGGCTCCTCAAGACGATCCAGTGGGCCGCCACCCACTACGTGGCCCCGCTCTCGGTGCTGCTCGAGCGCTCGGCCCCCCCGAACCTGCCCACCATGCCGGTGCCGGAGAAGGCGGCCGCGCATGTCAGCCATCCCGTTGGCGCACATCCGTTGCTCGGTGTCACCCGCGAGATCGCGGCGGGCCGGCGTCGGCCGACCACGGCGGTGATCGGGCGCTGGCAGGCCCTCGACTGGATCGACACCCTGCTCCCCATCCTGGAGGCAGAGAAATCGGTGCTGATAATCGTGGCAACGGAAGCGGAGGCTCACACGGTCGGTGACGACGCCCGTGACCGCGGATTCGACGCCACGGTGGTCTCGGGGGATGTAGCGCGGGAGCTGACGAACGCATGGACCGACGCACAGGGGCCAGGGAGGCTGATCGTCGGCACTCCTCGCGTAGCCATGTGGCGCATTCCCCCGCTCGCCCTCGCCATCGTCCTCGAGGAGGGGAGACGCGCCATGAAGGACCGGCAGACGCCCACGCTCCACGTCAGGGATGTCATGTCAACCCGCGCCCGGGTCGAGGGCTTCTCTGTGGCCTTCATTGGCCCCACGCCGTCGCTCGAAGTCCTCGCCTCGGGACCGGAGGTCATTCGCCCCTCGAAGCGGGCATGGCCGCTCGTCGAGGTCGTCGACCGGCGCGGAGATCCCCCCGGGTCGGGCACGCTCGCCGAGAGGACGGTGGCAGCCATCCGGGCGACGATTGCGGGGCACAAGAGATCGTTCGTCTTCACCCACCGCCGTGCCTCTGAATCATCCATGCGCTGTGTCTCCTGTCGACGGGTGCGGGTCTGTGAAGCGTGCGGTTCACGATTGGGGCGGGAGGCCGCATGCCGGCGCTGCGGGAGGGCGACCGGCCCCTGTCTCCACTGTGGGGGGACCGGGTTCGAAGAGATGGGATCCGAGCCCGAACGGCTGGTGAAGGAGATCAACAGGCGGCTCGGCGGTGATGTGGCCGGCATCCATCCGGCCGATCTCCCGGTCACGGTCGGGACCGAGCGTGATCTGCCGACACTCGTGCCGGTTCCGCTTGCGGTGGCGGTCGACGTCGACGGTCTCATGCTCGGCCACAACTATCGAACTTCCGAGGAGGCCCTCCGGATCCTGGCCCGGCTCGCCAACGCCATCGAGACCGGACCGGGGAGGCGAATGATGGCGCAGACGTCAATGCCCGAGGCACCGTTGGTGACGGCGCTGAAACGAGGCGACGCAGTTCCCTACCTGGAGCAGTTGCTGATGGAGCGCGCCCGACTCGGGCTGCCCCCGGCCACCGAGATGCTGGCGATCGAGGTCCGCGGTGAGGAAGGGCCGTCCCGGTTCGATTCGGATCTGAGGTCGTTGGAACCGCCGACGGTCCTCGGGCCCGCTCCCGCCGCCCAGGGCTCGAGATGGCTCCTTCAGGGCTCCCTCGGCACGTTGAAGCCCCGGTTGCGTCCACTCGTCCAGCGATGGCGGGAGGCCGGGGCGACCGTTCGCGTCGACGCCGACCCGATCGACCTGTAACGCCACACAAGGGGATTTAGAGTCACACGCCATCATGGCCGTCTACCCGATCCGCACCTTTGGCGACCCGGTGTTGCGTCTCGAGACCAAGCCGGTGGTCGAGATCGACGAGACGGTCAGGGCCCTGGTACATGACATGATCGAGACCATGTATGAAGCGCCCGGTGTCGGGCTCGCCGCCAACCAGATCGGAGTCCCGAGGCGAATCGCCGTCTTCGACGCCCAGGACGAGCTCGGGCCGAGGGTGATGATCAACCCGGAGATCGTGGAGGTCAGTGGCGAGTGGGCTTACGAGGAAGGGTGCCTTTCGGTGCCCGGCCATTGGTGGGAGATCACACGCCCCGGCTTCGCCCGTGCTCGTGCCCTGGACCTGGAAGGGAACGAGGTCGAATACGCCGGGGATGGTCTTCTGGGCCGTGTCCTCCAACACGAGATCGATCATCTCGACCAAAAGCTGCTCATCGACCGGCTGGACAGGCCAGTTCGCAAGAAGGCCCTCCGTGACCTGAGGGATGAGGCCCTGGGGCTGGCCACGTTCGAGTGAGCCGGGTCGCCTTCCTGGGGACCCCGGAAGCGGCGCTGCCGACCCTGAGGGCTCTGGCTCAGGACCACGACGTCGCGGTCGTAGTCACCCAACCCGATAGAGAGAAGGGCCGGGGCCGGGCCATGTCTCCTCCTCCGGTCAAGGTCGAGGGCGACCACCTCGGGTTGCGGGTGGTCCAACCGACTTCGGCCGGTGAAGTGAAGGAGGCGCTCGGCTCGGCCGGGAGGCTGGACCTGGCAGTGGTGGTCGCCTATGGCCGGATCCTGCGGCCGGAGGCCCTGGCGATACCCGGCGGCGGGATGTTGAACCTGCATTTCTCCCTGCTTCCGCGCTGGAGGGGCGCGGCTCCAGTGAGCCGGGCTCTGATGGCCGGAGATCCGATGACCGGCGTGACCATCTTCCGTCTCGATGAGGGTCTCGACACCGGACCAGTGCTCACCGCCCAAGCGGTGGACATCGACGATGAGGAGACCGCTGGAGATTTGACATCCCGTCTTGCCACCCTCGGCGCCCGGCTGATGACCGGCGCGATACCTCGATATCTCGATGGCGTCCTGGAGCCAGTGCCACAAAGTGACGAAGGGCTCATCTACGCCTCCAAGATCGAACCTGAGGAAAGGGTCATCAATGTGGATGGGGAGCGGGTCGAGGAGGTGAACCGGGTACGGGGTCTGTCACCGGAGCCAGGTGCCACTCTGGTCATCGACGGGGAGACGCATCAGGTGCTGCAGGCGCGGCTGCATGAGGCCGCTCCAGAACCGGGGCGCTGGGTGGAGTTCGGCGGCGTGCCCGTCGCCGGTCTCGGCGACGGGGGAGTGCAACTGGTGACCCTTCTGCCACCGGGCAAGCGCCCGATGTCGGGCGAGTCGTGGCTACGGGGGCGCCGTCGCAACAGCGGGTCCATCGACTGATCGACGACTCGGTCGGGACATAGACTCGCCCCATGGCAGCTCTGAAGCTCGCACCGTCGCTACTCGCAGCCGACTTCACCTGTCTGGAGAAGCAGATCCTCGCGGTGGAGAAGGAGGTGGACTGGCTCCACATCGACGTGATGGACGGGCATTTCGTGCCCAACATCTCCTTTGGGATCCCGGTCATCGCAGGCATTCGGCCCATCACCGATCTTCATTTCGACTGCCATTTGATGACCACCAATCCGGACGCCTATCTGCCCGATCTGGCCGAGGCCGGGGCGGACTCGGTGACGATGCACATCGAGGCAATGCCCGAGCCGACCGACGCGGCGAAGTTGGCCCGTGAGAACGGGTTGGGCTTCGGCCTGGTGTGCAATCCGGCAACACCCTTCGCCGCGTTGCGGCCGTTCATGGAGTTGAGCGATGTGGTCCTGTTCATGTCGGTGGAGCCCGGCTTCGGTGGGCAGAGCTTCATGCCGGAAGTGCTATCCAAGGTGGAGGAGGCCAGAGAATGGGTTGAGAAGCGGGGATTGGGCGCCGATATTCAGATCGACGGTGGAATCACCCTCGAAACCGCTCGTCTGGCCATATCGGCCGGGGCAAATGTGCTCGTCGCCGGGACGACCATTTTCGGGGCGGATGATCCGTCGACGGCTGCTGCTGAACTGAGAAGGGCAATAGAAGGTAATGAGTGAAAGAGTCCTCATCGCGGACGACGATCCGGACATACTCGCCGTGGTCCAGGTCAACTTCGAGCTGGAAGGCTTCGAGGTCGAGACCGCCGTCGACGGCGAGGACGCCCTGCAGAAGGCCACCGCCAACCCCCCACACGTGATCGTCCTCGACATCATGATGCCCCGCATGGACGGGCTCACCGCCCTCCACCGTCTGCGTAGCCAGGCTTCCACCGGGAACATCCCGATCATCCTCCTCACCGCCCGCGGCCTCCCCGAAGATCGGGTGCGTGGCCTCGAGCTGGGCGCCGACGACTACATCACCAAGCCCTTCGACATCAACGAGCTCGTCGCTCGGGTCCGGGCGGTGGTCCGCAGGACGCAGGCGGCCCGCGATCTGTCACCACTCACCGGTCTGCCCGGGAACTTCAAGATCACGGGGGAGGTCGAGGAGAGGATCTCCTCCGGTCGGGACTTTGCCCTCGTTCATGGCGACCTCGACAATTTCAAGGCGTTCAATGACCACTACGGGTTCATGCGCGGCGACGAGGTGATCCGATTCTGCGCCAAATGCTTCAACGATGCAGCCGACAGCCTGGGGATCGCCAACGCCTTCGTCGGTCACATTGGGGGCGACGATTTCGTGGCCATCATTCCACCCGAGGTATCGGAGTCCTTCTGCAAGGAGGTCATCGAGCGCTTCGACGACGGCATCCTCGATCTGTATGACACCGCCGATGCCCTCCGCGGCTACATCGAGGTGATCGACCGGCGAGGGGAACGGTTCGCGTTCCCTGTGGTATCGCTTTCCCTGGGTGTAGCGTCCACCGACGTGCGCGAGATCTCCACACAGTGGGAGGCGTCGGCGATTGCGGTGGAAATGAAGGAATTCGCCAAGAAGCAGCAGGGCTCCACCTACCGCATCGATCGACGCGCGACTTAGTGGCGGGCCGCTGAGTGGGCGATGCCCGTCACATGCGACGAGCAATCGAGCTCGCCGCATCGCACCGAACTCATCCCAACCCGAGGGTTGGCGCCGTCGTCGTGGACGAATCGGGCCGGGTGGTGGGTGAGGGGGCCCATCACGGAGTCGGCCAGCCCCATGCCGAGGTTGTCGCTCTCGCCGAAGCCGGGGACCTCGCCCGCGGATCAACCCTCTATGTGACCCTCGAGCCGTGCAGCCACCAGGGCGAGACTCCGCCGTGCGCCGGCGCCGTCGTGGAAGCCGGGGTTCGCAACGTCGTGATCGGGGCGATCGATCCCGATCCCCGCGTGTCGGGAGCCGGGGTGTCCTGGCTGAAGGAGGCTGGGATCGAAGTGGAGACCGGGATGTTGGAAGAGGAAGCGGAGTCTGTCGACCCTGCCTACTTCCATCACCGGCGGACAGGGCTCCCCCTCGTCACCTTGAAGGTCGCCATGACCCTCGATGGCGCGGTTGCCGCCACCGACGGGTCGTCGCAATGGATCACATCCGAGGAGGCGAGACAGGATGCGCACCACCTCCGGTCGATCATGGACGCCGTGGTCGTCGGTGCCGGGACCTTCCGAGCCGACGACCCATTGCTCACCGCCCGCATCGAGGGCGTCGAGAAGCAACCTGTCCCGGTCGTGGTGGCCGGACGTCAGTCCCTCCCCATCGACAGGAAGATATGGGAGAGATCACCTCTGGTGATCAGCGCGCGACCGCTCGGTGTTCCCTCCGGCGAGGTCGTGGTGGTTGGCGGCGAAGATGAGTGGCCTGATCCTGTGAAGTCGGCGCAGGCGTTGGCCGACAGAGGGCTGCTCGACGTCCTTCTCGAAGGCGGCCCGCAGTTGACGGGAGCGTGGTGGACGGCGGGGGTGGTGAGCAGGGGCGTGATCTATGTAGGGCCACGGATGGCCGGTGGCCGTGGCATCCCTCCGATAGAGGGAGATTTCGCGACCATGGCACAATCAAGACCCGTGAATATCAACGACGTTCGGATGGTTGGGCCAGATATCAGAATCGAGTTCGAGTAGATGTTCACCGGGATAGTCGAACACCGGGGGTCAGTCGTCTCCGTGGAGAGTGCCAACGGGGGCATGAGACTCGTGTTGGACACCGGCCCCCTTCCCGGGATCGAACTGGGTGGCTCGATCTCGGTCAATGGCGTGTGTCTCACCGGGGTGGAGACTGGCCAGGGGCGGGTCGCCGTCGATGTCGTCAAGGAGACCCTCAGCCGCTCGACCCTCGCCGAGCTACAACCGGGCGACCCGGTCAACCTCGAGCGCCCGATGGCGGCAGACGGAAGATTCGATGGGCACATCGTGCAGGGCCATGTCGATGGCGTGGGGGTGATCACCGCCGTCCTGCCCGAAGGCCAGGGCCGGCGGATGCGCATCCGGGTCCCCGAGGCCCTGAGCCGCTATGTCATCGAGAAGGGCTCGATCACCGTCGACGGGGTCAGTCTCACCGTCGCTGCGGTGGAGGGAGACGAGGTGGACATCGCACTGATTCCCCATTCGCTCCAGGTGACCACGCTGGGTTTGCGTGCTGTGGGTGAGAAGGTCAACCTTGAGGTCGATTTGGTCGCAAAGTATGTCGAAAAGCTGCTGAAAGCCGGATCATGAGCTTTGCCGCCATCGAAGACGTCATCTCAGCCGTCGGAAGCGGCGAGATGGTGATCATGGTCGACGACGAGGATCGCGAGAACGAGGGCGACCTCATCCTCGCCGCGGAGACAGCCACCCCTGAGCAGGTGGGCTTCATGCTGCGGCACACGAGCGGGATCATCTGCCTACCTGTCGTCGGTGAGAGACTCGACGAGCTCGATCTGCCGATGATGGTCGCCCGCAACACCGATGTCCGGCGCACCGCCTTCACAGTCTCCATAGACGCCCGAGAAGGGACCACCACCGGCATCTCGGCGTCCGATCGCTGGAAGACGATCAGAGCCGTGGTCGACCCCGAGACCAAGCCCCATGATCTCGCTCGTCCCGGACATATGTACCCGCTGCGTTACGAGCCAGGTGGCGTCCTGAAAAGAGCGGGACACACGGAGGCCGCGGTCGACCTTGCTCGATTGTCGGGACATTTCCCGGCAGGCGTGCTTGCCGAGGTGATGAACGATGACGGGTCAGTCGCCCGCCTCCCCGAGTTGGAGCAGTTTGCCGAGGAACATGGCTTGCTCATCGGGACGATCGCCGATCTCATCGCCTACCGGCGTCGTGAGGAAAAGCTCGTCGAACGCGTCGTCGAGGCCCGCATCCCCACCGAATACGGCACCTTCACGGCTGTTGGCTATCGCTCACTCGTTGACGACCGCCAGCACATAGCCCTCGTCATGGGTGACCTGGGCGACGGTGAGTCGGTTCTCACCAGGGTCCATTCCGAGTGCCTGACAGGCGATGTGTTTGGCAGCCTGCGATGTGACTGTGGTGACCAGCTCGACCAGGCAATGGCGCGGGTCGCCGGCGAGGGGCGCGGCGTCGTCCTCTACATCCGGGGCCATGAGGGCCGCGGCATCGGGTTGCTCCACAAGCTGGCGGCCTACAAGCTCCAGGATGAGGGGTACGACACCGTGGATGCCAACGTGAATCTGGGGCTGCCCGTCGATGCCCGGGACTACGGCGTCGGTGCCCAGATCCTGTACGACCTCGGCGTCCGCTCGATGCGGATCATGACGAACAACCCCACCAAACGAGCCGGGATCGAGGGTTACGGGCTTTCGATCCTCGAGCAGGTTCCCCTGTTCGTCGACGCCAACGACGAGAACCGGGACTATCTGCGGGCCAAGGCCACCCGCCTGGGACATCAAATGGACCTGGGCCAAGGGGCATGATCCGAAGCATCGAAGGAGATCTGGACGGCACCGGCCTGCATGTGGGTGTCGCCGTCGCCACCTGGAACCGATCCGTGACCGATCGTCTCCTCGATGGAGCTGTGACCCGCCTCGAAGCGCTCGGCGCCGAGGTGACTGTCGTCCGCGTGCCCGGGGCGCTGGAGCTGCCCATCGCCGCACTCGGGCTCGCCGACGCCGGTTGTGATGCCGTGGTGGCGATCGGCACCATCGTGCGGGGTGATACCGACCACTACGAGATCGTGGTCCGGGAGTCGACGGCCGGCATCGCCCGGGTCGCCCTCGACACCGGTATCCCGGTGACTAACGCCATCCTCGCCGTGAACGAATTCGCTCACGCCGTCGAGCGTGCCGCCGAGGGACCGTCGAACAAGGGGTTCGAGGCGGCCGAGGCAGCGGTGTCGACCGCGGTGGCGCTACGGGGCCTCGATGCAGGCTGACATGCGACTACCGATTCCCGCGACCCCACTGGTAACCTCAACGGGACAACCGATGGCAAGAGCGGAAGCGCTGCTTCCCCACCCGGCCGCCGCCAGGATCCCGATGGACAGGATCCGGATAGATCTCAGCAGAGGCGAGCCGTGGTCCGATCACCAGACCGATCACCCCACCCGGGGCCGGTTCGAGGTCATGGCAGCAGGTCTTTCGCCTGTTGCCTTTTTCTTTTCCGGACAAACCGAACACCAACAGGAGGTAAGAGCATCAACGAGCTCCGTGTGAATGGCGCCATAAGGGCCAAGGAAGTCTTGGTCATCGCCCCCGATGGGGAACAGATCGGGATCAAGAAGCTGAACGAGGCCATGTGGCTGGCAGAGCAGCTAGATCTAGATCTCGTAGAAGTGGCGCCCAATGCCAAGCCGCCGGTTTGCCGGCTGATGGACTACGGCAAGTACAAGTACGAGCAGTCGGTCAAGGCGCGCGAGGCACGGAAGAAGCAGACCCGGACCACCATCAAGGAACTTCGAATGAAGGTGCGGATCGGAGACCACGACTTCGACATCACCCGTCGCAAGGCCCAGGAATTCCTCGAGGAAGGGGACAAGGTCAAGGTCACGGTCCGCTTCCGCGGACGGGAGCAGGAGCGTCCCGCATTCGGCAAGGAGTTGCTCGACAAGCTGGCGGAGGAATTGAGCGGATGTCGCGGTCACGGAGCAGAGCGCAAAACTCGAAGGTCGGAGCATGACCATGGTCCTTGCTCCCTCCCGGAAGACGAAGGCCTCCGTTGAGCCGGCCGAAGATGAGCAGTAGGACGAACAGGAGGTAGCCGTGCCCAAGATGAAGACACACAGCGGCGCCAAGAAGCGGATCAAGGTCACAGGTTCTGGCAAGTACATGAGAGGCCAATCAGGACGCGGTCATCTGCGTTTGGCCAAGGGGAAGGGCACGTATCGCCGTCGCACCGGCGAGGTGCAGCTCGCCCCCGGCGACGCCAAGGTCGCCAAGAAGTTGCTCGGTCGTTGAGGACTCAGGAGGTTCAGCCATGGCACGTGTGAAACGGGCGGTCCATGCCAAGAAGTCACACAAGAAGGTCCTCGATCGGGCCAAGGGATACAAGGGCGCCCGCAGTCGCCGGTACAGGACTGCAAACGAGCAGGTCATGCATGCGATGCAGGATGCTTATCGCGACCGGCGTGCCCGCAAGGGCGAGTTCAGGCGTCTCTGGATTGCCAGGATCAACGCCGCGGCCCGGCAGAACGGGACCACCTACTCGCAGCTCATCGCCGGACTGAAAGCGGCTGAAATCGAGGTCGATCGCAAGATGCTGGCCGAGATGGCTGTCAACGATCCGGGCGCTTTCTCCCAGTTGGTAGAGGCTTCCCGCAAGGGCTGACCTCACACACGGCCTTTCAGTGGAGCCGGTCCGCAGCCATCGCAACCCTCGCGTCGTGGAAGCGGCCCGGCTTCATCGCTCCCGGGAGAGACAGGCCACCGGGAGGACGATTCTCGAAGGGCCAAGCCTCCTGGCTGAAGCCCTGGCTGCCGGTGTTGTACCCGAAGCCGTGTTCGCCCTCCCCGACGACGAAGTCACGGCGAAACTGGCAAGGGACCATGGCTTCGATCTGACCCTGGTGGAATCAGCCGCGTTGGGCCGGGTCACCGGCACCCGGACACCGAGGGGCCCGGCAGCGATCATCGCGGTCCCTCCGCCCGCTCCGCCGACCGGTCGAAACATGATCGTGGCGTGGGGGTTGAGCGATCCCGGGAACGTCGGGACCCTGATCCGAACCGCCGCTGCGTTCAACTGGGACTTCGGTTTCACCGAGGGCACGGCCGATCCGTGGGCGCCCAAGGTCCTCAGGGCAGGAGCCGGAGGGCATTTCCGTCTCAACACGACACCGGTCGAGGCGCTCCAGGTCCTGGAAGACGTGGGTTTGGCCACCGTCGCCACGGTGGTCAGTGGTGGGGTGAGACCTGCCGACCTGCCCCCGGGGCGCTATGCACTCCTGATCGGCGAGGAAGCGCCGGGTCTTCCGCTCGATGTGGTCGAGCAGGCCGCCCACAAGGTCACCATCCCGATGCCTGGGGGGATGGAGAGCCTCAATGCCGCGATGGCCGCCGGAATCGTGATCTACGAGCTATCCAGACACCAGATGCCGGACACCGAGTACGGCGAGCGTTAGCGAGCCTTCTAACCTGCCGCCGACATGGATGCCGGATCGGTGCTCGAGAGCGTGTTGGCCGAGGCTCCGACTGCGATAGACGGCGCAGCGACCCTCGAGGAACTGGACCGCGTCGAGAGCGAGCTCCTGGGCAAGAGCTCTCCTCTAGGCGACGTGAGGAGATCGATGGGGTCCCTGGAGCCGGCCGATAGGCCGCTGGTCGGGGAGAAGCTCAACGAAGTCACCAGGCGCATCCAGGCGTTCCTCTCGGCACGGAGGATCGAGCTGGAGATCGAGGACGAGGCCAGGAGGCTCACCGAGGATCGAATCGACGTCACGCTGGCGAGCCACTCGTTCCCCCAGGGATCGCACCACTTGCTCCAGCAGACGATCGACGAGATCGTGGACATCTTCAACGGCCTCGGCTACGTGGTGGCCGACGGTCCCGAGGCAGAGCTCGGTTGGTACAACTTCGACGCCCTCAACACGCCGCCGACTCATCCCGCCCGCCTCGAGTCCGACACCCTCTACCTCGACTACGGGGATGCCGCCGACGAGGTCCTCCTCAGGACCCAGACCTCTCCGGTCCAGGCTCGGTGGATGGAGACTCACGAGCCACCCGTCTATGTCGTGGTGCCCGGGAAGGTCTATCGCCAGGAGACCACCGATGCCACTCATCTCCCGGTCTTTCACCAGATCGAAGGGCTGGCCGTCGACGAATCGATCCAGTTCTCCGACCTGAAGGGGACCTTGGCCCATTTCTCCAGGGAGTTCTTCGGCCCGAACACCTCGGTGAGGCTCCGGCCCGATTTCTTTCCTTTCACCGAGCCCTCCGCAGACCTCTCGGTCTCCTGTTTCGCCTGCGACGGCGGCGAGCCAGGGTGCCGGGTCTGTGGCGGAGCGGGTTGGCTGGAGATGCTGGGCTGCGGCATGGTCGATCCCAACGTCCTGCTCGCCGTCGGCTACGACCCGTCCGAGGTCTCCGGGTTCGCCTTCGGGATGGGAGTCGAGCGGATGGCCATGGTTCGTCATGGCATCAACGACATCCGTCACTTCGTTGACAACGACCTCCGTTTCCTGAGCCAGTTCCGATGAAGGTCCCTCTTCGCTGGCTCCAGGAGTTCATCGAGCTGCCGACGACCGACCCGACCGAGCTGTCGGATGTCCTCACCATGCTCGGACACGAAGTGGAGAGCTTCGATGTCCTCGACGCCGGGTGGACCGATGTCGTCGTCGGGAAGGTCGAGCAGATCACAGCGCACCCCGCTGCCGACAAAGTGCGGGTGTGCCAGGTGGACGCCGGATCCGGGGCGGAGCAGATCATTTGCGGTGCGTGGAACTTCTCCGACGGCGCGTATGTGGCTGTGGCCCGCCCCGGGGCGGTGCTACCCGGTGACTTCGAGATCGGTAAACGGACCATCCGTGGAGTCGACTCCAACGGGATGATTTGCTCCGAGAGCGAGCTTGGCCTGGGGGACGACCACACCGGGATCCTCGTCCTGGACGGTGAGCCGGACCTCGGGTCTCCATTCGTCGAGCTGGTCGAGCTTCCTGACGTCGTCTTCGATCTCGCCATCACCAACAATCGACCCGATGCGATGTCGCTCGTCGGGATCGCCCGCGACCTGGCGGCTCACTTTGAGATCGAGTACCGGATACCCGACCGACCGCTCAAGACCGTGTCCGGGTCGCCGAGGATCAGCGTCGACATCGAGGATCCCGCGGGGTGCCGCCGATTCACGGCCCGAGAGATCCGCGGGGTCGAGGTGGGCAGGTCCCCCCTCTGGGTCCGCCATCGACTCCGGAAGGCCGGCATGCGGGCCATCTCCAACATCGTCGACGTGACCAACTACGTGATGCTGGAGCTCGGTCATCCTCTCCACGCCTTCGATGCCGACACCATCTCCGGCAATCGGTTGACGGTCAAGCGAGCCAACGCCGGGGAGACCCTGGAGACTCTCGACGGCGAGCAGCGCACACTGAGCGCCGATGACCTGATCATCTACGACGCAGACGGGCCGACATCGATGTCGGGCACGATGGGTGGTGCCCGCTCGGAAGTCTCGGAATCAACCGTGAACGTCCTGATGGAGGCGGCATCCTGGGACCCGCCCACGATCATGTACATGTCGCGTCGTCACGGGTTGATGTCGGAAGCATCGACCCGATTCGAGAGAGGGGTTGATCCCAATCTCACCGACGAAGCCAACGCCCGAGCGGCGGCCATGGTCGTGGAGCTCGGCGGCGGCGGCGTGCTGGAGGAAGTGATCGATGAGATTGCCGTCGAAATCCACCCGGTCGAGGTCGATCTGACGCTGGTTGATGTCGAGCGGTTACTCGGGCCGGGGTTCACCATCGATCAGGTGAGTGGCATTTTGACCCGACTGGGCATGACCGTCGACGGGACCGACCCGATGGTGGTCAGCGTGCCGACCTACCGGCCCGATGTGACCCGGCCCGCAGATCTGGTCGAGGAAGTGGCGAGGCTCCACGGATACGAGCGGTTCGGCGCCACCCTTCCCACCGGCCCCGGCGGTGGCCTGACCCTCGAGCAGAAGAGGGCCCGGCGCCTCACGTCGGCGCTGGTCGGTCTCGGGATGCACCAGACGGTGACGCTTCCGTTTGTCAACCAGGCAGACCTGACCAATCTGGGATGGACCGACACGGCTCGGCTTTTGACCGTCACCAACCCGCTCAGGGAGGAGGAAGGCACGATGCGGCCGACCATGCTCCCCGGTTTGCTCGACGTTGCCCGTCACAACTTCTCATACGGGATGTCGGAGGTCGCGCTCTTCGAGATGGCACGCGTGTTCTCGGCGGAGCCCTGGTCGGAGGATGCCCGCCTCCCTCAACAGAAATCGACCCTGGCATGGGTGATCGTGGGTGGTGTCGGACCGCGTTTCCTGGGTCAGGAGAATCCGACCGCCGACGCCGAAGTGTCGCTCTCGGTGCTTCGTCATGTCATGGCGGTGCTCGGGCACCTCCACTTCGAGGTCGAGCCTGCAGATGCACCCGGCTTTCACCCGGGCCGCTCGGCCGCGGTGCAGCTTGGAGGGTCGATCATCGGTCATGTCGGGGAGCTCAGCCCCCGTGCCAACCGGAACTTCGAAATACCGGGCAGGGTGGCGATCGGCGAGCTCGACCTACAGCCCCTTCTGGCTCGGGTCGACCCGGTCATCGGTGTTTCTCCGTCGGTGTTTCCACACGTGGATTTCGACCTCTCGTTCCTCGTGCCGGCAGATCTCCCTGTAGGCCGGTTGATCGATGCCACCATCGGCGCCGGCGCAGATCTGATCGAGTCTGCCCGGGTGTTCGACGTGTTCGTTGGGCCAGGGGTAGACCAGGGGAGTCGTGCTGTGGCGATTCGGTACCGGCTGCGCTCGACAGACCACACCCTCACCAACGAAGAGGTATCCCCGGTCCGCCAGGACATGATCTCGGCCGCCGAGGGCCTGGGTGCCCGTCTGCGAGGAGCTTGAGGTGGATCTGGCGGAGCAACTCGCGGAGAGCCCAGAAGAGGCCGCACCCCGGCTCCTGGGAGCATTTCTGGTCTCGGAAGTGGGAGGAAAGTCGGTGAAGGCCCGCATCACGGAGGTCGAGGCCTACAAGGGCTCCGATGACCCTGCGTCCCATGCGTATCGCGGCAGGACGAGCCGAAACGGGTCGATGTTCGAGAGACCCGGGACCCTGTACGTGTACCGCTCCTATGGCATCCACTGGTGCGCCAACGTGGCGGCGGGACCGGAAGGGGTCGGCTGGGGGATCCTCTTCAGGGGCGGGGAGATCGTCGACGGGCTGGGTGTAGCCCGCTCTCGTCGGGGTCGTGACCAGGACCTCGCCAACGGCCCGGGAAAGCTGACCCAGGCATTGGGAGTCGATCACTCACACGATGGGACCTATCTCTTCGACGGTGCGTCCTCGATCCGATTGGAGCCCGGTCTGCCGCCTGCCCTGATGATGGCCACCCCCCGGGTCGGCATCAGCCGGGCGATCGATCGCCCGTGGCGATTCGTGGCGGTGACCCCGGCGACCGGGGTCGGTAAGAGATCCGACCTCCCGGATCTACTCTCGCCTGGCCGATGAGCACAGACGACCAACTGCGCTTCCTGCTCCGTCACACCGATCAGGTGGTCCCCGGCGACGACCTGTCCGACAAGCTGGAGCAGGGGCGACCGCTCCGGGTCAAGCTCGGGTTGGACCCCACTGCCCCAGCGGTGACCCTCGGCTGGGCAGTGGTCCTTCGCAAGCTGCGCCATTTTCAGGAGATGGGCCACACGGCCGTCCTCATCGTCGGTGACTTCACCGGGCAGGTCGGCGACCCGTCGGACCGGTCGGAGACCCGCAAGAGACTGACCTCCGAGGAAGTCAACGGGTACGCAGAGAACGTGCTCGGCCAGTTCCGCAGGATCCTCCTTCCTGAGAATCTCGAGATCCGGCGAAACTCGGAGTGGCTGGGGACGCTCGACATGGCCGGGCTGCTCGAGCTCACCTCGGCGGCCACGGTGGCCCAGATGCTCGAGCGATCCGACTTCGCCAAGCGCTACGACGACGGGAGCCCGATCTCGGTCATGGAATTCCTCTACCCGTTGCTCCAGGGCTACGACTCGGTGGCAGTCCAGGCCGACGTCGAGCTCGGCGGGTCGGACCAGCTCTGGAACCTGATGATGGGGCGGACGGTGCAGGAGCGGTACGGGATGGAACCACAAGTGGCGATGACCATGCCCCTTCTCGTGGGCACCGATGGGGTCAAGAAGATGTCGCAGTCACTCGGGAACTACATCGGTGTCGAGGATGCTCCCGACGAGATGTTCGGCAAGACGATGAGCATCCCGGACAGGGCGATGGTCGAGTGGTTCCGGCTTGCCGCGGACCTCGACCCGGACGAAGTCGTGGAGATCGAGGCCGGGCTGGCCTCGGAGTCGCTCCATCCCGGAGAGACCAAGCGACGTCTCGCCCGCGCCGTGACCGCCCTGTATTGGGGTGAGGACGAGGCGGTGAGAGCCGAATCGGCCTTCGATCAGGTGTTCAAGGATGGTGGGTTGCCCGACGAGATCGAGTCCTTTGCATTGCCGGCAGACGATCCGGTCATGATCCCGGGTCTGATCAGGGATGCGCTTGGTCTCTCCGGATCGGAGGCACGTCGATTGCTGGCCCAGGGAGCGGTGAAGCTCGACGGGTCGGTTCTCGAGGCTCAGGAGGTCGCCAAGGGCGACCTTTCGGGCCGGGTGCTCCAGGTCGGAAAGCGTCGATTCGTCCGGTTGGTCTGATTAACTTGACTAACTCAGGGGTGTCGTTACTATTCGACTCCCGGCTGGGGAACACATCTCCGGCCACCCACTTGAACACCGGGACGGCGCCTCTTTCGCGTCGCCTCGGATTCACTTTGTATCGGGGTCACGAGGGCATCTTCCGATGTCGCCGGCGACCCGCCTGACATCAGTAGTGGGAGCTCTGGGCTCCTTGACAACTGAACAATGTGCCAAAAGCCAGCATGCACACCCACTTCTAGGCCTCAACAGCCGACGAGGTGAGTGAGCATCTGTATAGCAATCAGCTCTAGGGCCCCTCACGGGCCCTGGACCCAATTGCAAACTCATAACTGACAGGATTGGCAGGCACCCTCGGGTGCCACGCCTTGAATGTACGTTGGAGAGTTTGATCCTGGCTCAGGACGAACGCTGGCGGCGTGCCTAATGCATGCAAGTCGAGCGACGCACACCGGAGGGGTAACCCATCGGTATGACGGAGCGGCGAACGGGTGAGTAACACGTGAGCAACCTGCCCCACAGATCGGGATAGCCCAGGGAAACCTGGATTAATACCGAATATCCTCGAGTAACCACATGATTGTTCGAGGAAATGCCTTTGTGCTGTGGGATGGGCTCGCGGCTTATCAGCTAGTTGGTGGGGTAACGGCCTACCAAGGCATCGACGAGTAGCTGGTCTGAGAGGACGATCAGCCACACTGGGACTGAGACACGGCCCAGACTCCTACGGGAGGCAGCAGCAGGGAATCTTGCGCAATGGGCGAAAGCCTGACGCAGCAACGCCGCGTGGGGGATGAAGGCCTTCGGGTTGTAAACCCCTTTCAGGAGGGAAGAAATTGACGGTACCTCCAAAAGAAGCCCCGGCCAACTACGTGCCAGCAGCCGCGGTAATACGTAGGGGGCGAGCGTTGTCCGGAATCATTGGGCGTAAAGAGCTCGTAGGCGGTTCAGTAAGTCGGCTGTGAAATTCCGAGGCTCAACCTCGGAACTGCAGTCGATACTATTGTGACTAGAGTCCGGTAGAGGAGAATGGAATTCCCGGTGTAGCGGTGAAATGCGCAGATATCGGGAGGAACACCAGTAGCGAAGGCGGTTCTCTGGGCCGGTACTGACGCTGAGGAGCGAAAGCGTGGGGAGCAAACAGGATTAGATACCCTGGTAGTCCACGCTGTAAACGTTGGACACTAGGTGTGGCGGTCTGATCAACGACTGCCGTGCCGAAGCTAACGCATTAAGTGTCCCGCCTGGGGAGTACGGCCGCAAGGCTAAAACTCAAAGGAATTGACGGGTCCCCGCACAAGCGGCGGAGCATGCGGCTTAATTCGATGCAACCCGAAGAACCTTACCTGGGTTTGACATCATGGGAAAAGCCGTGGAAACACGGTGTCCGTAAGGGCCCATGACAGGTGGTGCATGGCTGTCGTCAGCTCGTGTCGTGAGATGTTGGGTTAAGTCCCGCAACGAGCGCAACCCTTGTCCTATGTTGCCAGCGGTTCGGCCGGGGACTCATAGGAGACTGCCGGGGATAACTCGGAGGAAGGTGAGGACGACGTCAAGTCATCATGCCCCTTATATCCAGGGCTGCACGCATGCTACAATGGCCGGTACAACGGGCTGCGATCCTGCGAAGGTGAGCGAATCCCACAAAGCCGGCCTCAGTTCGGATTGGAGTCTGCAACTCGACTCCATGAAGTCGGAGTCGCTAGTAATCGCGGATCAGCAAAGCCGCGGTGAATGCGTTCTCGGGGATTGTACACACCGCCCGTCACGTCACGAAAGTCGGCAACACCCGAAGTCAGTGGCCCAACCCTTTTAGGGAGGGAGCTGCCGAAGGTGGGGTCGGTAATTGGGACGAAGTCGTAACAAGGTAGCCGTACGGGAACGTGCGGCTGGATCACCTCCTTTCTAAGGAGCACTAACGAAACCGGCATGATTGACCGGTTTCCAGCTTCTAGTTGATCTGCTGGCTATTCGATCGAAACAGGATTGATCTGGTTGGGTGGAACGAGCAAGCTCGAGTCGCTTACGGCGACGCGAGAGCTCGGATGAGCCCGGCCAAGGAGCCGGTTAGATAGGGCACATTGTTCAGTTGTGAAGGAGTTCACGGCCGGGACGATCTCGTATCGTCACGGTCGAGCACCTTCAGGCAACTTGAGAACTGCATAGCGAGCACAAAATGTCTTGGATTCTCTATATTCCAAGCTACTAAGAGTTAACGGTGGATGCCTTGGCGCTAGAAGCCGATGAAGGACGTGGCAGGCTGCGAAAAGCCTCGGGAAGCTGTCAAGCAAGCGTCGATCCGAGGATGTCCGAATGGGGAAACCCGGCTGGGGTCATGCCCAGTCACTCCGGTCTGAACACATAGGGCCGGTTGAGGTAACCAGGGGAACTGAAACATCTCAGTACTCTGAGGAAAAGAAAGCAAATGCGACTCCCTGAGTAGTGGCGAGCGAAACGGGATGAGCCTAAACCTATGCAGTGTGATAGCCCGGTGGCGTTGCTGTGTGGGTGTCGTGGGACCTGATGTCTCGATACACCGGTATCGAGCTGAAGTTACAAACGAGGCGGTTAGTCGAACACAGCTGGAAAGCTGGGCCACAGCAGGTAACAGCCCTGTAGACGAAAACCGACCTCGCTTCAGATTCGGTGTTCCCAAGTATCACGGAGGATATTCCGTGTGAATCTGCGAGAACCACCTCGTAAGGCTAAGTACTTCCTAGCGACCGATAGCGGACTAGTACCGTGAGGGAAAGGTGAAAAGAACCCCGGCGAGGGGAGTGAAATAGTACCTGAAACCGTTGACTTACAAGCAGTGGGAGGGATCTTCGGATCCTGACCGCCTGCCTTTTGAAGAATGAGCCGGCGAGTTACCGATATGTGGCAAGATTAAGGTGTGAACCGTAGTCGAAGCGAAAGCGAGTCTTAATAGGGCGCCTAGTCGCATGTCGTAGACCCGAAGCCGAGTGATCTATCCATGGGCAGGGTGAAGCGAGGGTAAGACCTCGTGGAGGCCCGAACCCACCAAGGTTGAAAACTTGGGGGATGACCTGTGGATAGGGGTGAAAGGCCAAACAAACTCGGCGATAGCTGGTTCTCCCCGAAATAGCTTTAGGGCTAGCGTCGTAATGTTCCGCATTGGGGGTAGAGCACTGATTGGACTAGGGGGCCTACAAGCTTACCGAATTCAGTCAAACTCCGAATCTCAATGCGCTAAATGCGGCAGTCAGACTACGTGGGATGAGCTTCGTGGTCGAAAGGGAAACAGCCCAGATCGTCAGCTAAGGCCCCCAAGTGTGTACTAAGTGGGAAACGATGTGGAGTTGCTCAAACAGCCAGGATGTTGGCTTAGAAGCAGCCACCATTTAAAGAGTGCGTAACAGCTCACTGGTCGAGTGACTCTGCGCGGAAAATGTAACGGGGCTCAAGTACACCGCCGAAGCTACGGGATTCAGCATTAGCTGGATCGGTAGGGGAGCGTCGTGTTGCCAGCGAAGCGGCGGCGGAAGCCAGCCGTGGAGGCGTCACGAGTGCGAATGCCGGCATGAGTAGCGAATGAAGAGTGAGAATCTCTTCCGCCGAATGTCCAAGGGTTCCTGGGGAAGGTTCGTCCGCCCAGGGTAAGTCGGGACCTAAGGTGAGGCCGAGAGGCGTAGTCGATGGACAACCGGTTGATATTCCGGTACCACTCTGCGTGCGCCCAGGCCGAATCTGATTTGCTAAGGAAAGCCCTTCGGGGCCTACCGACCCAGTCAGTACTAGGTCAGCGATGGAGTGACGGGGAAGGCTAAACGGACCCGGGCGATGGTTGTTCCCGGGGTAAGCGTGTGGGGCGAGGTCTAGGTAAATCCGGACCTCATGAAGCCTGAGACGTGATGCCGAGCCGCTTTAGGCGAAGCCGTTGAAGCCATGCCTCCGAGAAAAACTTCTAGCGAGCACACAGGGTGCCCGTACCCCAAACCGACACAGGTGGACAGGTAGAGAATACCAAGGCGAGCGAGTTAACTCTGGTTAAGGAATTCGGCAAAATAGCTCCGTAACTTCGGGAGAAGGAGCGCCCCGGTAAGGTGAAGGACTTCGCGTCCTGAGCTTGAGGGGGCCGCAGTGACCAGACCCAAGCGACTGTTTACCAAAAACACAGCAGCGTGCTAAGTCGCAAGACGACGTATACGCTGTGACGCCTGCCCGGTGCTGGAAGGTTAAGTGGATGGGTTAGCTTCGGCGAAGCCTTGAAATTAAGCCCCAGTAAACGGCGGCCGTAACTATAACGGTTAGACCTACTGGCCGTGGGTAAACCTTGCTATATGCTGGAACATCCGAGTATCCGACGGTACTAGTTCTTGTCAGACCCTCTCCGTAGGGTCGAGACATGGAAAGTGACAATCCGATCGGTGCGGACAATCAGCAGGAAACCAGCGATGGGATCCTCAGAGACTGCACGCAAGGCACCTCCTCTAGGTGGTGAAGATACAGTCCGATCCTCATGGCGACATGGGGAGTCAGGCAGAAATGACCTGGCCACTCACATGCGAATGTGAGGAGTAACAAGAATGCCTAAGGTAGCGAAATTCCTTGTCGGGTAGATAGAACTGCCCTACAGGGGAGCAATCCCCTGGTAAACACATCCCCGCTCATAACGGCGAAACCCAAACAGATCGAGCTGTGGGCGATGCCGTGGGAAGTCCTCTGCTGACAAGCATGACCCCGTAACGACTGATCCGAGAGGATCGGCGGCGATTCCTGTCCCACCCGACCCTTACGGTCATCGGTGTGGCAAATCTACGAACGTCGCAACACGCGGGCCCTCGCGTCAAGATTGACGTCCAGTCATACATCTCCGGCTACTTCGACGGTGAAGGATGCTTCTCCGTTTCGATCAGCCCAAGGCCCGGCATCAGAGTCGGGTGGGAGGTACGACCAAGCGTCTCCATCAGCCAGAACGCTGACAGGGGACAGGTGGTGGAGCTCGTGTCCAAGCACTTTGGATGCGGCGCTATCCGCCCGGACAGAAGCGATCGAACGATCAAGTGGGAAACGAGACGACTTAGCGACATCGCGCACGTCGTCCTGCCCCACTTCCTCGAGTACCCGCTTTTGTCGGACAAGCAACAAGACGTTGAACTACTCGCAACGATCAGCCGGCGCATGCTGGCTGGGGACCATCGAACAAGGGATGGTCTTCTGGAGATCGCCATGCTGAGCAACCTCATGAATCCGAGCGGATTGCGGAGGTACACATTGGCGCAGATCAAGGCGAGTGCGAGGTGAAGGCATAGTCTGTCCCACTGGAAACAGTGGAATTAGATGAAGTTCCGACCTGCACGAATGGCGTAACGACTTGGGTACTGTCTCAACCAGAGACTCGGCGAAATTGCAGTGTGAGTAAAGATGCTCACTACCTGCGGCAGGACGGAAAGACCCCGGAACCTTTACTGTAGCTTGACATTGGTGTCTGGCATGTGATGTGCAGGATAGGTGGGAGGCTAAGAAGCGGAGGCGCTAGCTTTCGTGGAGCCAACGTTGAAATACCACCCTTCATATGACGGCCATCTAACTTCGGTCCGTAATCCGGATCAGGGACAGTGTCTGGCAGGCAGTTTCACTGGGGCGGTGGCCTCCTAAAGTGTAACGGAGGCGCCCAAAGGTTCCCTCAGTCTGGTCGGCAATCAGACGACGAGTGTAAATGCACAAGGGAGCTTGACTGCGAGACCTACAAGTCGAGCAGGGACGAAAGTCGGGATTAGTGAACCCATGGTGGCACGTGGGTGTGCCATGGTTCATCGGCTAAAAGGTACTCCGGGGATAACAGGCTTATGCCCCCCAAGAGTCCATATCGACGGGGGTGTTTGGCACCTCGATGTCGGCTCGTCGCATCCTGGGGCTGGAGCAGGTCCCAAGGGTCGGGCTGTTCGCCCGTTAAAGCGGTACGCGAGCTGGGTTCAGAACGTCGTGAGACAGTTCGGTCCCTATCCGCCGCAGGCGCAGGAAGTTTGAGAGGAGCTGCCCCTAGTACGAGAGGACCGGGGTGGACGTACCTCTGGTGTGCGAGTTGTACTGCCAAGTGCACGGCTCGTTGGCTATGTACGGACGGGATAAGCGCTGAAGGCATCTAAGTGCGAAGCCCACCTCAAGATGAGACTTCCCACCGGATTAACCGGTTAAGGCCCCTGGTAGAAGACCAGGTTGATAGGCCGGACGTGTAAGCACAGCAATGTGTTCAGCGGACCGGTACTAATAGGCCGAGGGCTTGGAATGAATCCTCGATATTTGTGCTCGCTATGGAGTCCTCGGGTTGCCGGGACTCGAAGCCCAAGATTTGACAAGTTTGTCCGGTGGCTACAGCGGCGGGGAACCACCCGTTCCCATTCCGAACACGGAAGTGAAACCCGCCAGCGCCGATGGTACTTGGGGGGCGACCCCCTGGGAGAGTAGGTCACCGCCGGGCATTTACGTCGAAGGGCCGCCGACTACCGTTGGCGGCCCTTCATTTTCACCCTAGGGAAGGCACGTTGAGCAATCGCCCGGACCGACATCAGCGCAAGAGTGGCGACAGGCGACGACGTGACACCCATGACACCGGCCAGCGACGGGAGCATCGCACCGTCACCTCGGTGAGCTCGGGACAGCTCCCGAAATGGGTCAGGGAAGAGATCCTTCGCTCCACCCCGAAGGACCGCCGCGATCCCGCCCTGAACCATCTGGCCAAGGCTCTGAACCAGTTCGCCGACGAGCGCTACGGAGCCGCCCTGCCCGAGCTGCGCAAGGCAAAGAACCTGGCACCTCGCTCATCGACGGTACGGGAGATGCTCGGCCTATCCGCCTATCACACCGGACAGTGGGAAGAGGCTCTCCGCGAGCTGCGCACCTTCAGACGTCTCACCGGAGATGTGATCCATATGCCGGTCGAGATGGACTGCCTCCGCGCCCTGGGCCGGCCCGGTGACGTGACCAAGACCTGGAACCTGCTCCAGGATCTCGACGCCTCGGCCACAGTCGGCCATGAAGCCCGGGTGGTGTACGCCTCGTTCCTCCTCGACCAGGGAAAGGCCGTCGACGCCTGGCAAATCATCAAACCGGGCCGACTCGTGGCCACACCATCGCCGGGGGAGCTTCGACGTTGGTTTGTGGCGGCCAGGGTGGCCCTCGCCGCCGGAGACAAGGACGCTGCCAGACGGCTGTTGGCCGCCCTGGACGAGCAGGACCCCGACTTCGAAGGCGTGGACGAACTGCGCGCCGCCTTGCTCTGACCGGCCTGGCATTCGTACAACTACGACCCTGGTGAATCTGTCACTGCGGTCAGGCACACTCGAACCGTCCGCACTTCCCCGACCATGAGAAAGGGGAGAGTGTCATGGATCTCAACCTCGTCGTCCTTTGTGGACGCGTCGCCGTCGAACCCGAGTTGAAGACCTTCGAGAGCGGCACCCGGTTGATCAGGCTCCTGGTCACCGTTCGGAGCGATGAGCCGAGACGACGGGTCGACGTCGTTCCGGTCACGGTATGGGACCCGCCGGATGAGCTCGTCGATGAGCTGCCCGAGAAGGGTCGTCGGGTCTGGATCTGCGGGTCGGTGCAGCGACGGTTCTGGGAGGCACCCGACGGGCGGCGTTCCCGTCTCGAGGTAGTGGCCGAGCAGGTCAACCTCAAGGAGGTCGAAGAGCTCGAGCCGGTTGCCGTCTAGGCCCGTGTTCATTGACGATTCCGGGTATTGACATCGGGGGTACAGTGGCCTCGTCCCTGTCCCCTCGACGTCACCCGGAGGTTTCTCGTGCCCTGGTATTGGACCGACGACATCGCCCGTGCCCTCATCGACGCCGGTCGGCTGACCGTCGACGGGGCCGGATCCATGATGTCGGTCCCAACTGCGATCAGGCGTGAGGAATCCAGCATCGAGGCCGCCGCGCTGGCCCTCCTCGATGACGATGAGATCCCCTTAGCCGCCTGATCGGTGAGGTGGCTGCTGGCCCCACGATGGATGGTGGCCCATGTGGTCGTCGTGGCACTCGCCATTCTCTTCATCAACCTCGGCTTCTGGCAGCTCCGCAGA
>CAVRXA010000023.1:0-152584 GCA_963725075.1 uncultured Acidobacteriota bacterium | reverse complement strand
AACGAGGCGTGGTTCCAATCGTCCCCAGGGCCGATCGGAATTCGTCCTCCGGACCGATGATTTTCGGCGGTGACGCCGGTCTGATTGTCAGAAGATCTCGATACAGGAAGAGGAGAAACCCATGACCAACATGATCGAGGCATCGGGCCTGGTCAAGCGGTACAAGGAAGTAACCGCGCTGGCCGGTCTCGACCTCGTCGTCCCCGAGGGCGTCGTGCTTGGCCTTCTCGGGCCGAACGGCGCCGGCAAGACGACCGCTGTGTCGATCCTGTCCACCCTGCTCGAGCCAGACGAGGGTCAGGCGATGGTCGCCGGGGCCGACGTCAGGAAGGACCCCAAAGCGGTACGCCGGCTCATCGGCCTCTCCGGCCAGTACGCCGCCGTCGACGAGCACCTCACCGGGTTCGAGAACCTGGACATGATCGGACGTCTCTATCACCTCGGGAAGACGAGGTCGCGTGAGCGCTCCCGGGAGCTACTCGAGATATTCGACCTCACCGAAGCGGGCGACCGGCCGGTGAAGACCTATTCAGGCGGGATGCGCCGCCGACTCGACCTGGCCGGCGCGTTGGTCGCCAAGCCACCGGTGCTGTTCCTCGACGAGCCATCGTCGGGTCTCGACCCGAGGAGCCGGGTAGACCTGTGGGACACGATCCGGGACCTGGTCAGGGAGGGTGCGACCCTTCTCTTGACCACGCAGTACCTGGAAGAAGCCGACCAGCTCGCCGATGACATCGTGGTCATCGATCACGGGCGCGAGATCGCCCATGGCTCCGCGGACGAGCTCAAGACCCAAGTCGGTGGGGAGCGGATCGAGGTCACGGTGGCTGATCTGGTCCACGTGACTGCGGCAGAGGAAGTCCTGGCGTCGTTCGCCGTCGGTGAGATCCGTATCGATCACCACAGTCGAGGGCTGACCGCCCCGATAGCCGGCGGGGCGCCGGTCCTCACCCAGGCGCTACGCGAGCTCGATGCGCGCGGGATCGTCGTTCAGGACGTTGGCCTGCGCCGACCGACACTCGACGACGTGTTCCTGACCCTGACCGGTCATGTCGCCGAGGAAGAGATCGAGTCCAACGGCGGTAGATCGAAGAAGCAACAGGAAGAAGAGCTCGAGGAGGTCAGCCGATGAGCCAGCTGATGACCGCACTGGGTGACGGCGCCGTCGTCGCCAAGCGAAATGTGATCAAGATCAAGCGGGTCCCTGAGATCCTGGTCTTCGTCCTGCTCTCACCGATCATGTTCGTACTGCTGTTCGCCTTCGTGTTCGGTGGCGCCATCGACGTGGCCACCGGGGCGGCGGCCGAGGTCTATCGCGAGTTCCTGATTGCCGGCATCCTGGCCCAAACCGTGATCTTCGGGGCGACTTTCACCGGGGCCGGGCTGGCCGACGACATGCAGAAGGGAATCATCGACCGGTTCCGCTCGCTCCCGATGGCGAGATCGGCTGTCCTCGTAGGTCGGACATCGAGCGATGTCATCTACAACGCCCTCTCCGTCGCGATCATGGCTCTCACCGGCCTCCTGGTCGGGTGGGGAATCCGGACATCGTTCATCGAGGCGGCGGCTGGGGTTCGCCCTACTGCTCCTCTTCGCCTACGCCTTCTCCTGGGTGATGGCATATGTCGGGCTGCTGGTGCCGAGCGTTGAGGTGATCAACAACGCCTCGTTCATGGTGATCTTCCCGACTCACCTTCGTGTCCAATGCCTTCGTCCCGCTGGAGAGCTTGCCCGCACCCCTGCAGACCTTCGCCGAATGGAACCCGGTGTCGTCGCTGACCCAGGCGGTGCGTGAGCTGTTCGGCAACATCCCACCGGGTGCTCCCGAGCCGACGGCTTGGCCATTGCAGAACCCGATCATCTACACCTTGATCTGGGTCGTGATCATCATGGCCATCTTCGTCCCGCTCTCGATCCGCCAGTACAAGCGGGCCGCTCGCCGCTGAGGCTCGCGCAAGCCAGGTCCCTCCATGGGTCAACACCCGGTCACCGACCGGGTGTTGACTCTGGGTTTGAATCACCAAGAGGAGGCGCCATGGCGGACGAGGTTGGGTTCACCGAGAGATTCGAGAAGTTCTCACAAAGGGTGACCCACGCGGTGGGGAGACCCTGGGCCTTTCTCGTCGCATTGCTGGTGATCGTCGTCTGGGCCGTCACCGGGCCCTTGTTCGGGTTCGGGGACACCTGGCAGCTGGTGATCAACACCGGGACCACCATCGTCACGTTCCTCATGGTGTTCCTCATCCAGCAGACCCAGAACAAGGACAGCAAGGCGATGGAGCTCAAGCTCAACGAGCTGGTGGCGGCGACCAAGGGCGCGAGCAATCGGCTGATCGACGTGGAGGCACTCACCGAGGACGATCTGGATGTCCTCCATGGTTACTACCGACAACTCGTCGAGCTGTCGCAGCGCGATCACGACCTCACCGAATCGCATTCCCTCGAGGAGGCTGAGCGGCTTCACGGCGAGAAGAGCGGCGGGAAGCCGTAGAAGTCCCCCTCCCCGCCTTCGGCGGTACTCCCCCCTACAGGGGGAGAACACCCGCCGGTAGCCTTCGAAGGTGACGACGTCGCAGAGCACTGCCGAGGTGATCCTGGCCGCCATCACCGATGCGGTGGCTCCGGGCAGGTCGTTGAAAGACGTCCTCACCAAGCTGGCAGAGACTGCGAAGGAGATCTCGGGCGCCTCCTACGCGGCAATCGGGATCCCCGAACCGGAAGGTGACGCCTTCTCCGCCTTCATCCACGTCGGCATGAGCGACGAGCTCGTAGCCGAGATGGGCCCGTTGCCACGGACCCATGGAATGCTCGATGCGATGCTCCACGACCCGGAGCCGCTCCGTCTCCCCGACATCAAGAAAGACCGTCGCTTCCGGGGGTGGTGGCCGCGGGCGCATCCTCTGATGAGCTCGTTCCTCGGCGTCCCGATCGTGAGCGAGGGCGAGGTCATCGGCGCCTTCTACCTGACCGACAAGGTCGGGTCCGCCGAGTTCACCGACGACGACCAGGCCGGCATCATGCTTCTCGCATCTCACGCCGCCGCAGCCATCGAGGCTGCCGGGATGTTCGAGGACTCGCGCACACTTGCCATGTCCGAGGAGCGAGAGCGTCTGGCCCGCGAGCTGCACGATGCCCTCAACCAGTCCTTGTTCAGTCTCACCCTCACCGCCAAGGCGGCGTCGAGGCACCTGGCCACGGACCCGGATCGGGCCGCCCAGGAGCTGAATGAGATCGCATCGCTCTCGAGGCAGGCAATGGCCGAGTTGCGAGCGGTGGTCGAAGGATTGAGGACCCCCGATGTCGAACGTGATGGATCTGCTCCCGGCCATACGAAGCCTGGCCGATCTACTCAGCCGGGTGCATCACATCGACATCGAAGTGGTCGCCGACGGTGAGCCGGACCTGGAGGGCCGCGCCGAGCACGAAGTGTTCCGCATCGTCCAGGAAGCCCTCACCAACGCCGTCCGGCATTCCCGGGCCGGCCAGGTCACCGTGTCGGTTGCCAACGGCGATGGCGCTGGCGGTGACGATCAGCGACGACGGCCAGGGCTTCGAGCCGGATGCCCGCATGAACCGCGGCCGGCGTCTCGGCCTCACCTCGATGCGGGAACGTGCTTCGGTCATCGGGGGCCGGCTGACCATCGCATCCCAGCCCGGAGAGGGAGCGACCGTTCGCCTCGAGGTCCCGACTTGAGCCAGACGATCAGGGTCATGATCGTGGACGACCACCCCGTCGTCCGCAAAGGGCTCCGCGCCTTTCTCGAGACACAACCGGGAATGGAGGTCGTTGGTGAGGCGGCCGACGGCAAGGAAGCCATGCGCGAGCTGGCCACCGGTGAGCCCGATCTGGTCCTGCTCGATCTGCACCTGCCCGACGCTTCCGGCTCAGAGCTGATCCCGGAGATGAGAAAGTGGAATCCCGACGTCAAAGTTCTCGTGCTCACGGGTTTCGCCGACCGGCGCGAGGTGGTACCTGCAATCCGGGCCGGGGCCGACGGCTATCTGCTCAAGGACACCGACCCCGACCAGCTCGCCGACGCCATCAGAGAGCTGGCTAGTGGCAGGACCGTGTATGCCCAGGAGGCGGCGGCCGCTCTTTCCGCCTTCGTTTCAGGCGGCGATCCCCACGAGGCACTGACCGACCTCACCGCCAGGGAGCGGGAAGTGCTGGCAGGTCTCGGTCAGGGTTGGTCCAACGCTCGGCTCGCCGAGGAGCTCTTCGTATCGGAAAAGACGGTCAAGACCCATGTGTCCGCCGTCCTGCGAAAGCTCGGGCTCGATGACCGCACCCAGGCTGCCCTATTTGCGGTCAAGAGTGGGCTGGTCGAGGAATGACCTCTCCGTCCCGAGACGGAGAGCGAATCGGGCCGGGGACCGATGACCGGAGCCAGGTTCGGCCGTAGCTTGGGGGTATGAGCACAGCCATCGTCACCGGGGCGTCTCGAGGATTCGGGCACGCGCTGGCCATCGAGCTGGCACGTTCCGGTTGGAACCTCGTTATCGACGCTCGAGACGGATTCGACCTCGACTCGGCATCGGCTGCCATCGACGACGCCGGGACCGGGGACGTCATCGCCATCCCCGGCGACGTCACCGACACGCAGCACGCCGCTCGTCTGGTTGATGCCGCGGTAGAGGCCGGCGGCTTCTCGCTGCTGGTCAACAACGCCAGCCTGCTCGGACCGAGCCCGCAGCCAACGGTGAGCGATTACCCGCTCGATGTCCTACAGGAGGTACTCGCCACCAATCTCGTGGCGCCACTCCGACTGATCCAGCTCTCCCTTCCCCACCTCCGCGCGGCAGGTGGGACGGTGGTGAACATCACCTCCGATGCCGCGGTCGAGGGTTACGAAGGATGGGGAGGGTATGGGTCTTCGAAAGCCGGTCTCGAGCAGCTGTCCAACGTCCTTGCCGTCGAAGAGCAGGACATCACCGTCTACTGGCTCGACCCCGGTGACATGAACACCCGCATGCACCAGGAGGCCTTCCCGGGCGAAGACATCTCGGACAGGCCCCTGCCGGAGACCCGGGTTCCGGCCCTCATTCGCCTCCTCGAGGAGCGCTATCCCAAGTGGCCGCTACCAGGCCGAAGACCTGTTGGCCAAGGAGACCAGCAAATGACTGTCGGCGCGACACTGAGATCGGCCGACCTCCTCGACGAATTCGTCCTCCCACCCGAGTTGAAAGCGACCAGACCACCCGAGAGCCGTGGCATTCGACGCGACCAGGTCCGACTCATGGTGACCGGCGACGACGGCATACGACATCGCGCTTTTTCACGACCTGGTCTCCGAGTTGAGCCCGGGGGACCTGGTGGTGGTCAACAATTCGGCCACCTTGCCGGCGTCGGTGGTCATCGACGGCGACCTGGTGGTCCACTTCTCGACGGTGCTCCCAGGTGGTCTTCACGTCGTCGAGCTGCGAACACTGGCGGGGGCGAACTCCCTCCCTCACGAGCATCCGCGTGCCGGCACGCTGCGTCTCCCCGGGGGCGGGGTCCTCGAGCTGCTCACCCCCTACCCGGCGGGTGCGACAAGCCACCGACTCTGGGTGGCCCGGGCCGACCTGGGCCGTTCCCTAATCGACTATCTCGAGACTTGGGGACGCCCCATTCGCTACCGGCACACCGACGGTCCGTATCCGCTGGATGCCTATCAGACGATCTTCGCCCGGGTTCCGGGCTCTGCCGAGATGCCCAGTGCCGGGAGGCCATTCACCGACCGTCTGTTGACGGCGCTGGCGGCAACAGGGACCACGGTCGCCCCCGTGACCCTTCACACCGGTGTCTCCTCGCTCGAAGCGGGTGAGCTGCCGTACCCGGAATGGTTCGAAGTCCCGGAACCAACCGCGGCACTGGTCAATCACACCCGGGCGAACGGTGGCCGGGTTGTCGCCGTTGGCACCACGGTGGTCCGCGCTTTGGAGACGACCGTCGACTCGAGAGGCATCTCGCACCCGGCGCGAACATGGACCGATCTCGTCATTGGCTCCAATCACGCGCTCGGCGTCGTCGAACGGGCTGATCACCGGGTGGCACGAGCCGGAGTCGACGCATCTCGACCTGCTGGAGGCGGTGGCCGGACGGCGCCTCCTCGCCGAGAGCTATCGAAGCGCCCTCGAGCACGGGTATCTCTGGCACGAATTCGGCGACAGCCACCTGATCCTGCCCGCCTAGACCTCACCCAGGACCCAACTCAACCCATCTCTGGCGGATCCCGCTGTCGACCCGTCGGCCACCGCACCCAGCGCTCCCCGCCATGCGCCCGCCAGTGCCGGGGCGGCGCCTGCACCCTCGGATGGCAGCAGCGGGACGATGGCTAGTGAGATGGCGTCGCTATCCGGGTCGAGTGCCGGCTCGGAGAGGATCCGGGCCACTCCGAATCGAAGCGCCGCATCGAAGGCCACCAGAAGTGATGTCGCCACCGCCCCCCTGCCCGTGGATCCCACAGCCGCGGCTGCCCCCTCCATGCGTTCCGTCATTCGCCGCTCCATCTCCTCCCGAATCACCAGGTAGAGACCTTCCTTCGACCCGAAATGGTGATAGAGCGATCCGGTCGTCACTCCAGCGTCTCGGGCCACCTCGATGACATTCACCGCATCCCTCCCCTCGGATTCGAACCGTCGCATCGCTGCCTCGATCAGCCGGGCCGGGGCTGAACCAGGGATGGGCACGGGGTAAGGCATGTCATCACCATAACCGGTTGACGGCTGGACATAAGTATTTTATGCTCGCCTGATGAGACTCACATACCTGTATCACCCGGTGTCGGATTTGAAGCAAGCGGTGGCCTTCTATCGGGACGTGGTGGGCTGGGATGAGGCTTGGCGAATGGGTGACGACACGGCCGCCATGCAGATCCCGGGATCAGAAGTGCTGTTGATGCTGGACGTGGCGCCCGACGCTGCCACCGGGCCCAGCGGCTTCTTCGAGGTCGACGATGTCGACGAGTTCTGGCAATCCCTACCGGAGTCGGTGACGAAGATCACGCCGCCGCAGGATCTCGACCCGATCCGCTTTGCAGCTGTCGCCGACCCCGGTGGCAACCTCATCCGTCTCTTCACGGAGCTCGAGCCGAGCAGCTGAATCGAACAGCCTCAGCCGGCGCCGGTCTCGCTCCCGATCCGGGCAAACGGTTCGGTGGAGAACACCACTTCGATCGGCACCTCGAAGTACTCGGCGATCCTGAGGGCGAGGAAGAGGCTCGGGCTGTACTCCCCACGTTCCAGGTAGCCGATCGTCTGATAATGGACACCGAGCGCCTCGCTGAGCTGGCGGCGGGAGACGCCGCGCTCCGCCCGGAGCATGGCGATCCGATTGTGAACCGTGTCGGTCACCTGACCCACTGCACTGCCTGCTCCCTTGCTGCCTCGACCTGTGAGCCGGACTGGCGCCGCGCCATCCTGCGAACCACCACCGGAGCGATGAGGCTGCCGGCCACCGCCCAGGCCGAGAGCACCAGCACCGTCTCCAGGGTTCGCCACGAGCCCCCGATCTCGAGAGCCGCGGCGGCTTCGGGCAGGAAGGCCGATCGCATGCCGAGCCCGACCCAGTACATCGGGAAGATCTGCGACACGGTCTGGACCCAACCCCACAGGTCCTGGATCGGGAAGAAGATCCCGGAGATGCCGACAAGGACCAGTACCGGGAACATGCCCCACGTGCCCACCTTCTGCACGCTGGGAGCGAGCGATCCGATGATGATCCCGATTGGGAGCGTCGCCCAGAGCCCGAGCAGGGTGACCCATGCCACCGTCGCCCACCCCTTCGCCCCGTTCTGCATCAGCCCGTCGAAGAGGATCGCCCCTGGAATCAGGATGATCAGGAACGAAGGCAGGATGCTGAGGACATTGAGCACCACATGCCCCGTCACGTGTCCGACGACACCGTGGGGAACGGCCTTGGCCCGGAGCAGCGTCCCGTCCTCGCGCTCCATGGCCAGGGCGTAGGCGGGACCGATTATCAGGCTGAAGACCAGCAGAGCCCCCAGCATGCTGGGCAGCACCACCGTGGGATACGACAGGTTGGTCCCCTCGATCTCGGTGTTGCGATTGAACCAGAGGTAGGCCAGGACCAAGACGGACATGAACACGTAGAAGCCCTGGTCCTGCGGGCTCTGCAGGCTCAACTTGAACTCGGTCCACCCGCGGGCGAAACCGGATTTGATCGCATTCGCAGTGGGGTTCATCGGCCGACCTCCTCGAAGGCGGTCGCTCCCGGCGCGACCTCACCCGACTCGTATTGCTGGACCATGGTGATGTAGGTGTCCTCCAACGTGGCCCGCCGGACCTCGAGATCGGAGATGTCCTCGTACTGGCCCAACAGTTCGCGGACGAATGCAGTTGGCTCCGGGGTGGCGTGAACGAACTGCTCGCCATCACGGGTCCAACGCACCTGAGCTTCGCGGTTCACCATCCGGGCCAGTTGGTCGGCACTCCCGTCCGCCACGATCCGGCCCGCCGCCAGGATCAGGATGCGATCGGCCAGCTTCTCTGCCTCGTCCAGGTCGTGTGTGGTGAGGAGGACGGTGGTGTCCTCGAGATCGGTGAGGCGATGGATCAGGTCGTGGAAGTCACGCCGCGCCTGGGGATCGAACCCGGCGGTCGGCTCGTCGAGGAACAGCAGCTCGGGGCGCCCGATGATTCCCACCGCGACATCGAGACGACGCCGCTCGCCCCCGGAGAGCGTGCGGATCTTCTGGTCGGCCTGCTCCTCGATCCCGACCAGCTTGATCAACTGGTCGACGTCATATGGACGCTCACGGTCCGATGTCGAGTAGGGCGCGTAGTAGCGGCCCAGATAGTCGAGCAGCAACCGGGGTGTCCAGCGGGCGTGGTCACGCCACGACTGGAGCACGACACCGACCCGCGCCCGCCAGTCTTCGTCGGCCGAGGCGGGATCGACCCCGAGAACCGACACGTCGCCGTCGGAGCGAAGTCCGGAAGCCCTCCAGGATCTCGATCGATCGTGGTCTTGCCGGCGCCGTTGGGCCCGAGCAGGGTCACCACCTCTCCGCGTCTGATGTCGAAGTCGACCCCGTCGAGAACGTCGTTGGACCCGTAACGCATCCGCAGGTCGCGAACCTCGACCACAGTGTCTGCCGATACGATCTGTCATGGTCTTCTGACCTTTCGTACTGACTGAGTTACTGAAGATAGCAGCTAATACTACGACCCGCAAACAGGTTTCCGACTAGGAGAACTTGGTGCTGCGGTCTCTCCTGAAGGACCTCGTCGAGGTAGATGTCGATCTTCTCGTTGTAGAAGGAGACGAGGCCGCCGATCCGCTCCGACTCGGGAAACGGGTCGTCGTACCCCCACACGATGTCCTCGTACGTCGCGCCGTTGACCGTTGCCGACCAGTAGCGCGCCGTGCCCTTGTAGGGACATGCGGTGACCCGATCGGTTGGGGTGAGCAGGTCCATCCTCACGTCCGACTTGGGCAGGTAGTAACGGGCGGGCAGGCCGGTCTCGTAGAGGAAATGCCCATTGGTGCTGTCGGCCACGGTGACGCCGTCGATCTCGACCCGGACCCGGCGACTCGACGGCAGGATGTCGAGACGGGTGTAAGGGTCCCGGGCGTGGACGAAGACCTCCTCGTCTTCCTCGAGCCACTGATCCATGGTCCGCCAGACGAACACGTAATGATCGACACATTCGGGGATCCGGGAGTCGTGGAAGGCGTAGGCGGCCCCAATGGAGTCGCCGACCTTCACCGCATACTGGGTGGCGTCTCCCCGGCTGGGCGATCGCTTGACCTCACCCGTCGGGCTGAGGAACTCGGTCCGGACATCAGCCTGGCGGGAAGTAATAGGTCGGGTAGTAGGGAACCTCCCAGACCAGGAGGGGTGCCGTGGTGTCGGCGATCATCTCACCGCCGAGCATCACGCGGACCCGTTTGGAGCCCGGCTCGACACGAACGCGGCCGGCGTCGCTCATATCCAGGCCACCCTAGATGGTCCGGGGTGTTCCCCGATCAGGCGGGGAGAGAGACCAGATGGGTGGTCCTGGTCAGCTCCATCGACTCCCAATATGCTCCCAGGCGTCCCGCGAACGCCGACGGTGCCTCGGCGTAGATGCGACGGCCGAGGATCCGGGCGGCCGTCTGGAGATCGGAGCGGCGCTGCTCCGCCAGGGCTGTCATCAACGCCCTTTCGAGCGGGTTGGGGCAAAGATCCGGCCGGTCGGCCAACGCTTGGAGCAACTCGGCCAGATCGTGGTCCTGGCCGAGAAGCTCGGAAATCCGATCCAGCGTGATCGCCATCCCGATCATCACCTCCGGCCACAACGGAGTCAGGATCTCCATCTGGCGCTCGAGGTATCTCACCCGTTTTCGCCAGCGGTGAAAGGACTCCGCGCTCGGAGTCCGATAGGCCGCCACCATCTGGTGTCGTCCACGGGCATGGATGGCTGTGAGACCGGGCCCGATTGCGCGGTAGTCGTTACGGAGACCGATTCCGTAAACCCGCCTGGCATCGGGGTCGGCAGGCCACGACTCATATCTCCCCCTGGCCCTTTCCAGGTTCGAGACGACGCGCGGGATGATCTCGGGATCCTCCATCACACGCCCCTCGATGCGATCACGGTTCACAGCCAATCGCTCCAAGACCTCGTCGAATGTGCCGTCCGCCAACAGCGGCCCGTACATGTCCCGGATGTCCTCAGCACCGTTGACCAGCACCGCCGAGGTGCGTACTGCCGAGATGAGTCGGGAGGTGTCGCGCAACCACTCGTTCTCGAAGCGGTACACCTGCTCGCCAATCTCGAACCGGACCAGCCGTAACAGCGACCTCACCTTCTTGGTCGACTTTCGGGCTATGTGAACCGCCTCCCCAAACGGGACATCACCGTCGTAGAAGACCCGGATTGCCTCGTCGATCGCGTCGACGCCGAGACGTTTGAGACCGGGTCCGAGAGGCTCACCGGGGTGCAACCGGAACGTGGGCAGGGCCATGGCGACGACATCGGCAGGGGCGTCGGCGAGCCGATCCCTGGCCTGAATCACAGTCACCGGGCCAGCGTAATGTTGGGCTGGTTGAGATCCGCGGGTCTTCTCCCCTATCGCTTGGACGGTGAGTTACGTCTTCTGGTTGCCCATCCCGGAGGGCCTTTTTTCGCCCGCCGGGACAATGGCTGGTGGTCGATCGTGAAGGGGATCGTCGAGTCCGACGAGAGCGACGAAGAAGCCGCCGCCCGCGAATTCGAGGAAGAGACCGGCTGGCCCGCGCCGCCCCGGCCATGGATCGAATTGGGCGAGACCACGCTCAAATCACGCAAGATCGTGGTTGCCTATGCCGTCGAGGCCGATCTGGACCCCGAGACGCTCGACTCCAACATGATCACGATCAGCGGTCGCAGCTTCCCGGAGATCGATCGGGTCGTCTGGATGAGCGTCGACCAGGCCCGGGTGAAGCTCAACCAGGCGCAGACAGTGTTCATCGACCGGCTCATCACGAACTTGGACGATGCCCGGAACATTGTCACCTAGACGACGATTGAATCTGTCATGAGCGAAGAGAGACAAGACATGTCGAGCATGCCGCAGACCAATGCCGAGTGGCAGGAGAAGCTGACCCCGGAGCAATACCAGGTGTTGCGGGAGGCGGGCACCGAGCCTGCCTTCACCGGCAAGTACTGGGCCACCAAGGCCGACGGCACCTACCGATGCGCCGGTTGTGGCGAGGAGCTGTTCTCGAGCGAGACCAAGTACGACTCGCGATCGGGCTGGCCCAGCTTCTATCAGGCGCTCGAGCCGGATCGGATCGAAGAGGCGAGCGACCGCTCCCACGGGATGGTCCGGACCGAGGTGAAGTGCGCCAACTGTGGCGGGCATCTGGGTCATCTGTTCGATGACGGCCCCAACCCGACAGGCCTCCGCTACTGCATCAACTCGGCCGCGCTCGAACTCGACTCCGACGAGTAGTTCAGCCCGGCTCAGGCGAGGTCTGGCGGCAGCGATCGAGTAGGTGGACGAACTCTGGCTCTTGAGCGCTGCTGGGGACATCGGCCAACGCGATCCGCCCGGTGAGCATCCCCTGGCTCTCGTCGTGACCGACTTCGATGCCGGGCAGCATTCGGAGGACGGTCCGATTCCACGGTTCGATGGCGAAATGGAACGACTCGATCCCGGCGGCCCGCGCCGAAGCCGCTAGAGCGTCGAACAGAGTGCGTCCCAGCCCCCTGCGCTGAAATCCGTCCACGACCGTGATGGCGATCTCCGCCTCGGCGGCGCTGTCCACGATGTAGCGGCCAACACCAGCCGGCTCGTCGTCGATGGTGGCCCCCCAGGCGACGTGACTCACCTGGTTCACGTCCGTGAGATAGCGGAGCTCGGACGCGCTCAGACCAGAGATCCCCGAGCCGAAACGTGCGAACTTGCTCTGGGGCGACATCTGTCGGAGACCCTCGATGAGAAGGCCTTGATCGCCAGGCCCGATCGGTCGTATTTCGGCGATCGACCCGTCGCGCAGGGTCACGGGCACAACGACTTGGTCTTGATGGTTGCTGGTCATCTGATGAGTGCTTGCAATAGCAAGCATACCGCGAGCAAACCGGTATGCCGGTATACCCGGAAGGCGCGGAGGTAACTTCCCCGTCTATGGCGCGGCGGCGGACGGCTACGGCCACATCCCTCTTCGGTTCGGGAAGGCGCGAGTCACACGACTCGACGTCCTTCTACGACCGGTTCACGCCGCCTCTGATCTCGCCTGACGAGCGGGTCGTGACCCCGGTAGCCGCAGATGTCATCTGGCATGGAGATGCCCGCGAGATCACCGACGACATGATCGCAGACCGCTCTGTGGCGTTGATGGTCACCTCGCCCCCGTACTTCGCCGGCAAGGAGTACGAGACCGATCTCGCCGCAGGTCATGTCCCCTCCTCCTATGTCGAGTACCTGGAGATGCTGACCGACGCCTTCGCCGTGTGTCTGCGCAAGCTCGAGCCGGGGGGACGCATGGCGATCAACGTGGCCAATCTCGGGCGCAAGCCCTACCGATCGCTGTCTGCCGACGTGATCTCGATCCTTCAGGACGATCTCGGCATGCTGATGCGGGGCGAGATCATCTGGCAGAAGGCAAGAGGGGCGGGTGGGAGCTGCGCCTGGGGCTCGTTTCGCTCGCCGCAGAACCCGGTTCTGCGTGATGTCACCGAGCGAATCATCGTCGCATCCAAGGGCAGATTCGACAGGGCGGTGAAGCGGGGGAGGCGTGAGATCGAGGGCAAGCCCCATAAGGCCACGATCCTCACCGACGAGTTCCTCGAGGCCACTCTCGACATCTGGGAGATTCCTTCGGAGAGCGCCAAGCGGATCGGTCATCCCGCCCCGTTCCCGGTGGCCCTCCCCCGGCGGCTGATCGAGCTCTACACATACGAGCACGACCTGGTGCTGGACCCGTTCATGGGGTCGGGCACCACAGCGGTAGCTGCGGTGCGGACCGGCCGCCACTACGTCGGGGTCGAGACCGACTCCGACTACATCGAACTAGCCCGGAGCCGTCTCGCCGTGGAGGGGCGGTGAGGATCCTCGCCGTCTGCGCGGGCAACATCTGCCGGTCGCCGGCCGCTGAAGCGGCGATCCGGGAGGCAGCAGCCGAGGCTGGCGTCGAGGTCGAGACCGATTCGGCCGGGACCGGTGCCTGGCACATCGGCCAACCACCCCACTCCGAGAGCGTCGCCGCAGCCGCCCGGGCCGGACTCGTAGTCGAGGGAAGGGCACGAAAGGTGACCCAGGCCGACTTCGACCGCTTCGACATCATCCTGGCCATGGATCGGGCCAATCTCCGCGATCTGCACGAGATGGCTCCATCCCGGGAAGCACAGGCGCGGACACGGCTCTTTCGGACCTATGACCCGGGTGCCACCTCAGACGAGGTTCCCGACCCGTGGGGCGGCCCCGAGACGGGGTACGACGAGACCGTTCGCATCGTCCGGGCCGCGGCCGCGGGCCTGGTTTCCGAGATACTCGAGCACAGCCTTTCGTAATTGGGACGAGCAGGTGTCATATCCGGCAATGTGGCTCCCAATTACGAGTTCCGGGCGTGGAGGATGCGATATCCCTCCAGGAAGAACTCCAACGAGACCCGGGTCTGATCGTCGGCCTCGAGAAGAGCGGTGAAGGGGAGACTGGCGCCGTTGAAGTTGCGGTCGTTCCAGAAGGGATCTTCCCGGTCTATCTCCGACCAGGCGGAGACATACAGGTAGGGCTCGAGATGGCCCCGGTCCCCCGGGGAGGCGCCGTAGCTGGCCTTCGTTCCCTCGGTGCCCATCTCGATCGCGGGGTCGAAATGCTCGGGCCAGAGCTGGACCTCGGACACCTCGTCCGCTGCGTTGCCGTGACCGCGCAGCTCTTCGAGGATCTCGAAACCGAATGCGAACCACTCCCCGAGGGCGATCGCCGGAGCCTCTTCGACTTTCAAGGGCCGATCGGGGTCCATCGCCGCCAGCGGGTCCTTGAACCCGGTGTACCAGTCGACGTCGTAGCCGCCGCCGAAGAACTCGGCGGCGGACCGAATGGTGGTGATGGCCTGGGTGGCGACGTTCTCACCCGTCTCCTGCACCAGGAGGCCGCCTTCGATCCTGGAGATCCGGCCGTCGTCGTATTCCGGGGTCCCGAACCCACCCGGGGTGGCCCGCAGCCCCATCCGCTCCTCGACCGCGTAACGGGCCGGGGCGAGAGCGAAGAAGGCCAGTTGATGCAGCTGATCACGGGCGAACTGGAAGTCGTCGGGCAGGGGTCCGACCCTCAAGCCGAGCTCCCCACTCCGGTCGGCTTGCGCCAGAAGACGGCCAGTTGTCCGGCAGCGAGCAGGATCCCCGCTCCGACTATGCCGAGACCCACCCACCCGTCCAGATTCCCGGCTATGCCGAGCGCCTCGTCCACCGAATAGCGGCCCGGGCCGAGCACCGCCATGGCGATCCCGATGACCGACAGGGTTGCCACGTACTCCCAACCCTCGTCGGGGCGGTGGAAGTTGAAGAACCCGGCGAACCGGTGAATCGACCAGAAGGCGACGACCATCGTCGCAACGAGGCCGGCCGCCGCCACCGATGTCAACAGGCCGGCGATGAGGGCAAGGCCGATGAGGATCTCATTGACGGCCGATATCCGGGCGTTCAATTGTGGCGAGCTGAACCCCTTGGAGGCGAACCACCTCGCCGTGCCCTCCTGCGTCCTGCCATGGTTCACCCCATGGGCGATGATCACGATCGCCACCCACAATCGAAACATCAACAGGACGACGTCGATGGCCGTCATTTCTCCTCCTCGCCGCGCGCCTTCTGTGTTCTGTAGCGCCATTTATGGCGCCACATACCTCAGGTAACCATAGGATTGCCGTCCCTGTGTCTACGGTTCCGGCGGCATGAAAACTTGGGCCGAAGGTTTGGCTGCCCTGGGCGTCACACTCCTGCTCGGAGTGGCGCTATGGGCGTTCAGCGGGCGGCCCCTCGGCGCCGGGCCCGCCGATTCGACATCACCGGTCTCGTTCGACAGCGAGGCGGCCGCTCGTGGGGAGGCCCTCGCCGCGGCGACCGGATGTCTGGCCTGTCACAACATCGACGCGACCGCCAGCACAGGGCCCGGGTGGGGAGGTCTGGCCGGGTCGGAAGTGACCTTGGCGAGTGGTGAGACGGTCGTCGCCGACGACAACTATCTGTTCAACTCGATCCTCGACCCGGTTTCCCAAGTCGTGGCCGGCTTCGATGCGGTGATGCCGACCACCTATGCAGACAGTCTGAGCGAGGCCGAGATCAACGATCTGGTGGAGTACATCAAGTCTCTGGGCTGACGCCCAAACGACTTGATGCGTTCTACGTTCTACGTGTTACGTTTTACGTGGAATATGACAATACCCGACTCAGGTTGTACCATCGTAACCGACTCAACCTGAGCAGTTTCCACCGATTTGGGAGGATCATTAGATATGGCACGTGCAGTAGGCATCGATTTGGGCACCACCAACAGTGTCATCGCGGTGCTGGAGGGTGGCGACCCGACCATCATCCCCAACGTAGAAGGCGGGCGGACCACCCCCTCGGTCGTCTCCTTCAAGGATGGTGAGGTACTGGTTGGCGAAGTCGCCAAACGCCAGGCCATCACCAACCCCGACCAGACGGTGCGGTCCGTGAAGCGTCACATGGGCACGAATTGGTCGATCGAGGTGGACGACAAGAAGCTCACAGGGCAGGAGATCTCGGCCCGCATCCTCATGAAGTTGAAGCGGGATGCCGAGGCGTACCTGGGTGACAAAGTGACCGATGCCGTCATCACGGTTCCGGCGTACTTCAACGATGCCCAGCGCCAGGCGACCAAGGAGGCGGGCCAGATCGCAGGCCTCGAGGTGCTGCGCATCATCAACGAGCCGACCGCGGCCGCGCTGGCATACGGGCTCGACAAAGAGGAGTCAGATCACTCCATCCTCGTTTTCGACTTGGGCGGCGGCACCTTCGACGTGTCGGTGCTCGAGATCGGCGAGGGTGTGTTCGAGGTCAAAGCCACTTCCGGTGACACCCATCTCGGTGGTGACGACTGGGACCAGCAGGTGATCGACTGGCTCATCGAGGGATTCAAGAACGACCACGGTGTCGACCTGGGCAAGGACAAGATGGCGTTGCAGCGTCTCAAGGAGGCTGCAGAGAAAGCCAAGATCGAGCTGTCCACGGTCCCTGAGACCGAGGTCAACCTCCCCTTCATCACCGCCACATCCGAGGGTCCCCTCCATCTGCAGCGGAAGCTGGCCAGGTCCGAGTTCCAAAAGCTCACAGAAGAGCTGCTGGAACGCACCAAGGGGCCATTCGAAGCAGCGGTCAAGGACTCCGGTATCGCGGTGGGCGACATCGACCATGTGGTGCTCGTCGGCGGCTCGACCCGCATGCCGGCGGTGCAAGAGCTCGTCAAGAGCCTCACCGGCAAAGACCCCCATCGGGGCGTCAACCCCGATGAAGTGGTCGCAGCCGGCGCCGCCATCCAGGCAGGAGTCCTCAAGGGCGATGTCAAGGACATCCTCCTGCTCGACGTGACACCCCTCACCCTGGGCATCGAGACCAAGGGTGGCGTGATGACTCGGATGATCGAGCGCAACACCACCATCCCGACCAAGAGGTCGGAGATCTTCACCACCGCCGAGAACAACCAGCCCGAAGTAGAGATCAACGTTCTCCAGGGTGAGAGGACGATGGTCGCCGACAACAAGAGCCTGGGGAAGTTCCGGCTGACCGGGATCCCGCCGGCTCCGATGGGAGTTCCCCAGATCGAGGTCACCTTCGACATCGATGCCAACGGGATCGTCAATGTCCACGCCAAGGACCTGGCTACCGGCAAAGAGCAGAAGATGACCATCACCGGTGGCACGGCATTGGCCCAGGACGACGTCGACCGAATGGTCAAGGACGCCGAGGCCTATGCCGAGGAGGACGCCAAGCGGCGTGAGGCTGTGGAGACCCGCAATCAGGCCGACCAACTCGTCCATCAGACCGAGAAGCTCCTCGAGGAGCATGCCGAGAACATGAACGACGAAGAGAAGTCGAGTGTGGAGACCGCCCTCGGGGCCCTCCGGCTGACCCTGGAGAACGAGGCCTCCGAAACCAGCGAGATCAGGTCCAAGATGGACGAGCTGATCCAGGCCAGCCAGGCGATGGCGACCAGGCTGTACGAGGAGGCCGCCCAGCAGAGTCAGGCCGCCGCGGCAGGTGACGAGACTGACGGGACCAGTGACGACGAAGACGTCGTCGAAGCGGAAATCATCGATGACGACGAGGCCTGACGAACAGCCCGAGGTGGTCGAGGCGGAGTTGATCCAGGCCAAGGGGCCAGTCGACGCGGCTGCCATGGGCATCGATCTGCCCGAGGACCCAACGGAGGCGATCGAGCTCCTGCTCACCCATCTCGAGGAGTCGCGAGACGAGGCAACGTCGTACCTCGACGACCTGAGACGAGTGGCGGCGGACTTCGACAACTACCGCAAGCGCACCACTCGGGAGCAGGCGGCAACCCTGGACCGGGCGGCCGAGCGTGTCGTCCGCGAGTTGATGCCTGTGTTGGATAGCTTCGATGCCGCCCTGGCCACCGCGGCGGAGACCGACACCGAGAGGCAGCTGCTCTCGGGGATGATCAGCACCCGTGAACAGCTCCTGGCCGCGCTGGAGAAGGAAGGTCTCGAAGTAGTGCCCACTGTCGGCGAGCCTTTCGACCCCGAGATCCACGAGCCAGTCGGCGCCCCGGGCGGCACCAACGATCTCGTGGTGGCATCCGAATTGCGCCGCGGGTATCGGCTCCGTGACCGGGTCCTCCGACCGGCCATGGTGATGCTGGAAGCACGAGAGTGAACCGGGACTGGGTCGACAAGGACTTCTACGAGATCCTCGGCGTCAGTTCCGAGGCCACGGCCGACGAGATCAAGAAGGCCTATCGCAAGCTGGCGCAGAAACATCACCCCGACGCCAATCCCGACGACGCGGAAGCGGAGGAGAAGTTCAAGGAGATCTCCGAGGCCTACGCCACGCTCTCCAACGCCGAGCAGCGCAAGGAGTACGACCAGGTGCGCCGCATGGTGGACACCGGCGGGTTCGCCGGGTACGGCAGCCCGGGTGGTGGGGGATTTGGTGGCTTCGGCGGCCAACAGGTGCGGGTCGAAGACCTGTCCGACCTGCTCGGCGGTCTGGGTGGCATCGGCGACCTCTTCGGCTTCGGATCGAGAGGGCGGGCGGGACCGGCCCGGGGAGCCGACGCACAGGCTGACCTGTCCATTGGCTTCGACGATGCTGTGAGTGGGGTGACCACGACTTTGAGCGTTCGCGGGGTCACAACCTGCTCCCACTGCGGTGGGAATGGAGCGGAGCCGGGGACCCCCGTGACCACGTGCCCCACCTGTGGCGGTCAGGGTGTCGTCGCCCAGAATCAGGGCTTTTTCTCGTTCTCCCAGCCATGCCCCCAATGTCGCGGAGCGGGTCGCCTCGTCGAGACCCCGTGCCGGGTGTGCCGGGGCAGCGGGACCGAGACCAGGACCCGCGACGTGAAGGTGCGCATCCCGCCAGGTGTCCAGGACGGGAACACGCTTCGCATTCCGGGCAAGGGCGGCCCAGGACGCAGCGGCGGTCCCGCCGGCGATCTGCTGGTCAAGGTCCACGTCCAACCGAGCCAAACGTTCGGCAGGAAGGGCAACGACCTGACCCTGACCGTTCCCATCACCTATCCCGAGGCGGTTCTCGGGACCAAGCTGGAGGTTCCCACCCTCAATGGGGGCGTCAAGCTCAAGGTGCCGGCGGGTACTCCATCCGGGAAGACCTTCCGGGTTCGAGGCAAGGGGGTCACCCCAGACCGGGGCCGCACCGGCGACCTCCTGGTCACGGTTCAAGTCGCCGTGCCCTCCAAGGTGTCCAAGGAAGAGAAGAAGCTGCTCGAGGACCTCGCAGCGATCGAAACCGACGACGTCCGACCCCATCTGAGAACATGAGGCCGACATGACCGAAACGAGAAGGGCGGTGTTCGTCATCTCGGTGGCTGCCGAGCTGGCCGGGATGCATCCACAGACCCTGCGCATCTACGAGCGCAAGGGCCTGCTCGAGCCGGCCCGCACTCCTGGAGGCACCCGCCGCTACTCCCAGGAGGACATCGAGCGGCTCCAGCTCATCCAGGAGTTGACCAGCCAGGGGCTCAACCTCGAAGGCGTCCGCCGTGTCCTCGCCCTGCAGGAGGAGAACCGCACGCTCAAGCGCAAGGTCGACCGTCTGCGAGACAAACTCGATGATCTCGAGGAGGAGATGGAGCGCAAGCTGGGCGAGGTGCATCGTTCATACCGCCACGACATCGTCCTCCGCTCCCAGCTGCGGCCAGTAATCGGCGAGGACCGGTGATGGCTGACTCCTTCCAGGGACCGGTCCGCGTCCTGGGCGGCGACGGAATCCTTCTCACGACCGGGTCGGCCAACCTCGTCATCGACGACGAGATGGGTGGCTGGAAGGGCACACTGGAGACGCTTCGGGGAACGGCGGTCGCCGGCAAGGCCTTGGTCGTCGAGCTGGAGATCCCGGGCAACGGGACGGGGCCGCGCTCAGCTCACCCCCAACGGAGTCAATGGCGATCGAGCCGTCTCCGAGGTGGTCAGCCTCGGCCCACCCTTCTTCTGATCATTTCGTTTCTGGAATTCTGGATGGAGCCGCCGCCGATTGCGAGGTCATTGGGGCCGGGTTCCTCGGTCAACCGATCAATGCCCTGACCACCCTCGGTTTCGTCGCCGCCGGGATCATCGTCCTTGTCCGGCGGGGGGACATGCGATGGATCGGGATCGGGCTCATCGCCACCGGGGTCGGGTCATTTCTCTTCCACGGCCCAATGCCACCGGCCAACGAGTGGGCTCACGACATGACACTGACCTGGCTGGTGACGATGGTGGCCGGATGGGGAACCCGTTGGGAACGGTTCTCCCATCTTCCCGCCTTGCGCAGTCATCGGCATCCTCTTCGCCGTGTTCCCGGTCATCGCCGACCCGTTCGCCGTGGTCATGACCCTTGTTGCCGTGATCACGATTCTTCGCCGCGACCACTCCGCGGCCACGACTGCACCCCTGTTGCTTCTGGCGGCCGTCGCGGTGTTCGGTCGTCTCGGCGCCACCGGCGGGCCGCTGTGCGAGCCATCCTCACTATTCCAACCGCATGCCGTCTGGCACCTGGGCGCGGCTACCGCAGTCGCCTGGTGGGCACTGGCTAGGGTCGGCGACCGATCCGGGATCTCGTCGACCTAGACATCCCGCACCCTTGCCTCGTTGATTTCTGGGCGATACCGGGTATTATGCGGAGCATGGTACCTAGGAGTACCGGACAGGACCGGTCGACACAACTCCTCCACGGGGTCCTCGACATGTGCCTCATGTCGATAATCGAGGAGGAGGCGTCCTATGGCTACGAGATGGTCAGCAAGCTTCGAGATCGAGGGCTCAACCTGGCCAGTGAGGGCTCCGTCTACCCACTGCTCTCCCGTCTTCAGAAGCAGGGCATGATCGAGAGCTACCTCGTGCAGAGCAGCGAGGGACCCGCCCGCAAGTACTACCGGATGTCCAAGCCGGGCCGGGCCGCCCTCGAACAATGGCGTCACGATTGGACTGGTTTCAAAGACTCGGTGGACGAGGTACTCAACGGGGGTGGCAAGTGACGGAGGCTCGAACCGTCGTCGACCGCATCGAGCGCTACTGGCTGGAGACCGGTGTGCCACGCTCGTCGGTCACCGAAATGCGGGCGGAGCTCGAACAGCACCTCGCCCTGGCCGAGCACGATGGCCGTAAGGTGAGCGACGTCGTGGGAGACGACCCGGCCGCGTTCGCCGAGAGTTGGGCGGCGGCATACCGGGTCCGCCGTCATTCCACCGCCACCTGGAGCCAGGTGCAGACAGGTGAGGCGGAGGTGACACGCAAGACCAGGAGAGACCTGATCTTGTTCGGAGTTGGCATGGGCGCGGTGGTGGCCGCCGTCGCCGTTGCCGGTCAAGGAGGTAACGACGTGGACAACGAGGTCTGGCGGTGGTTGTGGACCATCTTCGCCGTCGTCATGGGGATCGGTGAGATCTTCACCGCCGGGTTCTTCCTCCTCCCCTTCGCCATCGGCGCCGGCGCGGCCGCGATCCTGGCCTGGGCCGGGGCAGCGGTCGTCGCCCAATGGCTGGTGTTTTTCGGGGTGTCGGTCTTCGCCCTCGCCTATCTACGTCGATTCATCACCCGGCAGGACGAGGGGGCGCAACCCCGAATCGGTGCCAACCGCTGGGTCGGGATGGAAGGAGTCGTCATCGCCGATATCGACCCGATCAACGGCGAAGGGATGGTCAAGGTGGAGATGCAGGAGTGGAGGGCGACTGCCCCCCAGCCGGTCCCTGCCGGTCAGAAGATCGTCGTGACCGACGTGAGCGGGGCACGTCTCGTGGTGGAGCCGTTGGAGACGGAATGAGAAGTCCTGAAGAGGTTCGTCTGAAAGGAGAGACATGGAAGCTGTGATCGTCCTGTTCGCGGTGCTGGCGGTGGTGCTGATCCTCATCGCTGCGGCCGGATTCAGAGTGGTGCGACCATTCGAGAAGGGGCTCATCGAATTCCTCGGCCGCTACCAGCGGACGGTGGACTCCGGTCTGCGCTGGGTGATGCCCTTCGTCAAGCGGCTGACCAAGGTCGACATGCGGGAGCAGGTGGTCGACGTGCCCCCGCAGGAGGTGATCACCAAGGACAACGTGGTGGTGACCGTCGACGCGGTCATCTACTACGAAGCGACCGATCCGGTGAAGCTCCAGTACAACGTGGGCAACTTCATCCTGGCCGCCACCAAGCTGGCTCAGACCAATCTCAGGAACGTGGTTGGCGACCTCGACCTGGATTCGGCGCTGACCTCACGCGAGGTGATCAACGCCAAGCTGCGTCAGATCCTCGACGACGCCACCGACAAATGGGGAGTGCGCGTGGTCCGGGTGGAGTTGCAGAGGATCGAGCCGCCGGCCGATGTCACCGATGCGATGCACCGCCAGATGAAGGCGGAGCGCGACCGACGCGCTCAGGTCACCGAGGCCGAGGGTGCCAAGTCCGCCGCCGTCCTCAGGGCCGAAGGCGTCCAGCAGAGTCAGATCCTCGAGGCCACGGGTCAGGCCGAGGCGATCAAGCGGGTAGCCGACGCCGAGCAGTACCAGCTGCTCACGGTGGCCGAAGGTGAGGGGCAGGCAATCGAGCGGGTTTTCGGCGCCATCCACAACGGCAACCCCACCCCCGACCTGATCGCGATTCGCTATCTGGAGGCCCTGGAGCAGGTGGCCAATGGGCAAGCCACCAAGATCTTCCTGCCTCTCGACACCAGTGGTGTCCTGGGCAGCGTCGCTGCCATCGGAGAGATGTTCAGGGAAGGAAGCGCATCGAGCCGGGCGCCCGACTCACAGGGTCAGTAGGGGGCGGTCGAGAGCGCCGGCGATCTTCGCCACCGTCTCCATCGTCTCGGCGAAGCCGTCGAGCGTCAGGCTCTGCGGGCCGTCACTGAGCGCTTCCTCGGGCCGGTCGTGCACCTCTATCAGCAGGCCGTCGGCGCCGGCAGCGACTCCTGCCGCGGAGAGGCTCGGTACCAGGGAGCGCTTCCCGGCGGCATGGCTCGGGTCGACGATCACCGGTAGATGGGAGCGTTCCTTGAGGACGGGGACCGCACTGATGTCGAGCGTGCCCCGTGTGGCGGTCTCGAATGACCGGATACCTCGCTCGCAGAGCACGACTCGCGGGTTCCCGGCGCCGACGATGTACTCGGCGGCCAGGAGCATCTCCTCGATGGTCGACATCAGGCCCCTCTTCAGCAGAACCGGGGTGGGTTGCTCTCCCACGGCCGAGAGGAGGCGGAAGTTCTGCATGTTGCGGCTTCCCACCTGGAGCATGTCGACGTATCGGTTCATCGAGGCGATGTCCTCCGGGGCGACCACCTCGGACACGACTCCCAGGCCGGTCTCGTCCCGGGCCCGGGCCAGCATCTCCAGACCCTCCTCCCCCAGCCCCTGGAAGCTGTAGGGCGAGGTCCGGGGCTTGAAAGCACCGCCCCGCAGGAGCACCGCGCCCTCCTTGGCCACCGATCGGGCGATTGTGAGCAGTTGGTCCTCGGACTCCACCGAGCACGGCCCGGCGATGACCGCAACACCTTTCCCCCCGATGACGACATCTCCCACCTTCACCGTGCTGGGCTCGGCTCGCGCCTCCCTGGCGACGAATGGATAGCGGGGGGCATCGAGGCTGACCGACTCGACACCGGGAAGGGCACCGATGGATTCAGCGATGCCCGGCTCCGGGTCGCCGATGATGCTGACAATCGTGGTCGTGCCCGCCTCCCCGACATGGACACGGAGACCGTGGCCCTCGATGAATCGGAGGATCGCGGCCTTCTCCCCCAAAGTGCAGACAGACGAGAGCGTGGCGATCATTGACGCAACTCTGCCACGAACGACACAGGGTCCCGACCGGCGGACATGATTTCGACAAGAGCGCTGCCCACGATCACACCATCGCAGTGCGGGGCGAGTGCCCGAACCTGATCGGCGGTTCGCACCCCGAACCCGGCGAGGACCGGCGGCCTCGATGCAGTCCGCACCCGATCGAGATACGCCGTGACCTCCGGTCCCGCACCGAGCGTGCCCCCGGTGGTGCCGGTCATCGTCACCGCATAGGTGAATCCCTCCGAGGCCTTGCCCAAGGCTTCGAGCCGCTCCTGACTCGTCACCGGACTGACCAGTTGCACCAGGCCGATCCCGTGCTCGCGAGAGACGCGGCGAGCTCGTCGGATTCCTCCAGCGGCAGATCCGGAACGACCAGAGCGGATACGCCAACCCCTGCCAGTCTCGGCAGCAATGACCCATACCCATAGGCCAGCAGCGGGTTGAGATAGCTCATCACGACCAGATCGGCATCGAGCCGGCCGAGACCCTCCACCGCCACGAGGATCGATTCGAGTGTGGCGCCATTCTCCAGGGCAACCCTGCTCGACTCCTGGATCGTGGCGCCGTCGGCCATCGGGTCGGAGAATGGGATTCCGATCTCGACTGCAATCGACATCCGGGATAGCGCCAGCAGTGCCTCGGCGAAGGCAGCCGACGACGGATAACCGCCGGTGAGGTAGGGGACGATGGCGATTCCGTCACCGGCCAACCTCGTCTCGAGTCCTCTAGCTCCGGCCAGACCCTCGCTCATCGGCTCAGCCCTCGGAGGATGTCGATGTCCTTGTCCCCCCGGCCCGACAGACCCACCAGGACCGTCGAACCCGGATTGGTGCCCAGCCACCGGCTTGGCCCCGACCAAGGCGTGACTCGACTCGAGGGCAGGAAGGATCCCTTCATAACGCCCCAGTTCGTATAGAGCAGTCAACGCCTCGTCGTCGGTCGCGCTCTCGTATGTGACCCGCCCAGTCTCCGCCAGCCAGGAGTGCTCGGGGCCCACTCCCGGGTAATCGAGCCCTGCCGAGACCGAATGTGTTTCCTGAACCTGGCCATCGTCGTCTTGCAGGAGAAACGAGAAGCTCCCGTGGAGCACCCCCGGAGTCCCTCGCCCGATGGTGGCGGCGTTGTGTCCCAGCTCGGGCGACGTCCCGCCGGCCTCGACGCCGATCAGCTCGATCGGGTCTTCGAGGAGGGGATGGAACAACCCGATGGCGTTGGAGCCGCCCCCGACACAAGCGACCGCGGCATCGGGCAGACGTCCTGCCCGCTCCAGCATCTGTCGTCGGGCTTCGCGGCCGATCACCGACTGGAGCTCTCTGACCAGCCATGGGTAGGGGTGGGGGCCGACCGCCGAGCCGAGGAGGTAGTAAGTGGTCTCGGGACGGGTCACCCAGTCGCGCAACGCCTCGTTGATCGCGGCACGCAAAGTGGCGTCCCCAGAAGTGACCGGCTCCACCCTCGCCCCCAGGATCCGCATGCGCTCGACATTTGGCGCCTGGCGCTCGATGTCCACCGAGCCCATGTAGACCGTGCAATCCAGACCGAGGTGAGCACAGGCGGCCGCCGTGGCGACGCCATGCTGGCCCGCCCCGGTCTCGGCGATCACTCGCTCGGCGCCCATCTCCCTGGCCAGGAGCGCCTGGCCTATGGCGTTGTTGATCTTGTGCGCCCCGGTGTGGGCCAGGTCCTCGCGTTTCAACCACACTTCGCCACCCCATGATTCGCCGAGGCGGACGGCATGGGTGAGCGCTGTCGGCCGGCCGACCCATGAGGACAGCTCCTCCTCGTACATATTGAGGAAGCCGGGATCATCGAGGAGCAGACGGGAGGTCTCCTCCAGCCTGGTCAATGCCGGCACCAGGATCTCGGGCACGTAGCGCCCCCCGAAGCGGCCGAAGCGCCCGGTCTCGTCTCGAGCGGTCATGAGTTTCCTCCCCTACCCGCCTGCGACGTTGGGAGGTCCCCCGTAGGGCCGGAGGGAGACCCACTACCTCCCGCACTACGCTCGAGCTGCCTCCACGAAGGCTCGCATTCGCTTGGGATCCTTCTCCCCCGGCGACTTCTCGATGCCGGAACTGACGTCGACTCCGAATGGTCGGACCAGTGAAACGGCGTCACCCACGTTGTCCGGGTCGAGGCCACCGGCCAGGATCAGCCGACCCGGCCCATCGAGCCTGGCGAGTCTCTCCCACCTCGGTGTCAGACCGGTCCCGCCGCGGGCTGCACTGTCGACGAGGACCATCTCCCGGCCCGCCGAGCCGCGGCGAGTGCGTAGTCCCGATCGAGCGACTCACCATCGACCACGACCGGGAGGAGTTGGTCTGCTGAGATCCCGACCAAGGTGGAGAGCTCGGATTGGAAGAGATCGGGACCGACCTCGTCTCGGGCTACGAACCAACAGATCCGGTGTCGGGTCGTGGAACACGGCGACGCCGAGAACCGATCCCGGCAACCTCGCCTTCAGGCTCGGCGGCCACCGACAATGGGATCTGTCGAGGAGAGGGGGTGAGAACGAACCCGACCGCATCGGCGCCCGCCTCGACTGCAGCCTCGAGATCCGCCTCGGTCTTGATCCCGCACAGCTTCACGAAGAGGGTCATGAGGGCACCGTCACCGCGCGACGACCGGCCTCCACCATCCCGCTGACCAGATGAGTGGGATCGTCGGTTTTCATCAGCGCCGAACCGACGAGGGCGGCGCGGTATCCGTGGGCGGCCACCCGCTCGACGTCGGCGGGGACTTGCATCGCACTTTCGGCCACGCTCACGACATCGCCGGGAATCTGGCCGGCAAGAGCGGCATGGCGTTCGGGCACGACTTCCAGTGTGTCGAGGTCCCGGCAATTGACCCCGGCGATGAGGTTTTCCCGCCCCGACACCGCGTTTCTTATGCGCTTCAGGTCTTCCCCGTCGAAGGCTTCGAGCAAGGCAAAACCCCGCTTTCGGAGACGGCGTCGAGGATCTCGGCTCATGGCCTCGTCGCTCAGGATCCGTGCGATCACCAGCACTCCGTCGGCCCCTGCCTCTCTCGCCTCGTACACCTGGATCGGGTCGACCAGAAAGTCCTTGGCCAGGACCGGGATCGACACCGCGGCGGCGACGGCCCGCAACATGTCGATGGACCCGCCGAACTCGGAGGGCTCGGTGAGCACCGAGATCATTGCGGCGCCACCGGCTTGGTAGCCCGCCGCGGTCTCGGCCGGGGGACGTTCCGGGAAGACACCCTCGGAGGGAGACCGTGGCTTGACCTCGGCGATGACGTCGAACACCGCTCCGAAGGTCTCGATAGATCGGGGTTGGGACCGGAGAGCACTGCCTCCCGACGCTCGGGCAGCGACATGCGTGCGGCAGCTTGCTCGGCCCGTTTCCGGGATCGGCCGGCCATGGTGTCGAGGAAGCGACTCAACGGCGTGCCTCGGATGCCCCGAACTCCTCGAGCGCCTTGGCCAGAGCGAACGCCCTCCCGTCGTCAATGGCGGCGCCCGCCATCGCCACCGCCTCGTCGGGCACCGCGGCGCGACCGCTGACCTCGAGGGCGAGCGCTGCACCGAGCACGACCGAATCCCGGTGCGGGCCCTGCTCGCCTTCCAGGACGTCGAGCAATCGTCTGGCGTTGTGCTCGGGCGAGCCACCGGCCAGGTCACCTATCTCACAACTCGCCATCCCGATGTCGGCCGGGTCCCGGACCGATTCCTCGACTGTGCCCGGTGTCACGTCGAAGAGGATGAACTCACCCAAGGGGGAAGGCTCGTCCCAGCCACCCGCCCCGTGCACGACGAATGCCCGGTCGATGCCGAGACCCGAGAGGGCCCCGGCCATGAGCCGGGCGGCGATGGGGTCGAAGGCGCCAATCACCATGTTGGGAGGCGCCGCCGGATTGGTGAGCGGCCCGAGAATGTTGAACACGGTGCGCACCGCCAGCGCACGGCGAACCGGGCCTACCGCGGCCATCGCCGGGTGGAAGTAGGGGGCGAAGAGGAACGTGAAGCCGGTGGCGTCGAAGAGCCGCCGCACCTGGTCCTCATCCATGGGAATGGGCAATCCGAGTGCCTCGAGAACATCGGCGCTCCCGCTCTCGCTGGTCATCGAGCGATTCCCGTGTTTCACCACCGGGACCCCACTCGCCGCCGCCACAATCGCGGACCCGGTTGAGAGATTCAGGCTGCCCGACCGGTCGCCACCGGTGCCAACGACATCGACGGCGCCGGTGACATCGACCTGGGGATCGGTGGCCAGTTCTCGCATTGCCCGGGCAAACCCGCGCACCTCCTCCGGGGTCTCGCCCTTGGCCCTGAGGGCGGCGAGGATGGCGCCGGCGACCGCCGGATCGACCTCACCTCCCGTCAGCTCGTGGAGGAGGCCCTTGGCCTGCTGTTCGGTGAGGTCGTTGCCACGGAGGAGGTCTTCGAGGATCTGGCTCATGTTTCTCCCCCTGCAGGGGGGAGTACCGGCGCAGCCGGGAGGGGGGCTCACCTCTCCCAGATCGAGGAAGTTGCGCAGGAGCAACTCGCCATGCGGTGTGAGCACGCTCTCGGGATGGAACTGCACTCCTTCCACCGGCAACGACCGATGACGGATCCCCATGATCACGCCATCGGAGGTGAAGGAGGTCACCACCAGATCTGAGGGGAGATCGCCCTCCATCACCGCCAGGGAGTGATAGCGCCCGGCGTCGAACGGGTTGGGGAGACCGGCGTAGATCGAGGCGGAGTCGTGATACACCGGCGACGACTTGCCATGTCTCAACTCCTGGGCGTGGTCGACGGTGCCGCCCAAGGCGGCGGCGATGGCCTGATGACCAAGGCAAACGCCGAGGATGGGAACTTCTTCGAGAAAGCCCGAGATGAGCTTCATCGACTCGCCGGCTGCCTCGGGTCGTCCCGGACCGGGTGACACCACCAGATGAGTGGGCTCGAGTTCCCGAGCTTCGTCGAGACTCACCCCATCGTTGGTTCGGACGATGACCTCGGCACCCAGGATCCGCAATGCCTGCACCAGGTTGTAGGTGAAAGAGTCGTAGTTGTCGACGAGCAGCACCCGGCTCACAGCCCACCTGCCGCTATCTCGAGGGCGCCACGCATCGCGCCCGATTTGGAGAGGACTTCCTCCCATTCGGCCGAGGGAACGCTGTCGGCGACGATCCCAGCACCTGCCTGGTAGGTGTATCGGCCCTCGCTCATGACGATGGTGCGGATGGCGATGGCCTGGTCCATCGTCCCGCCATGCCCGAAATAGCCGACGGTCCCGGCATAGAGGCCCCGGGGGACCGGCTCGAGCTCTCGCAACAGCTCCAGAGCTCGGATCTTGGGGGCGCCCACCACGGTGCCGGCCGGGAAGGCAGCGGCGAAGAAGTCGAAGGCATCGCTGCCCGTCTCCAAGATTCCGCTCACCCCGCTGACCAGATGCATGACGTGGCTGTATCTCTCGATGGCGCGATACGGATCGACCTTGATCGAGCCCGGCACCGCAACCCTGCCCAGGTCGTTACGGGCCAGGTCGACCAGCATCACATGCTCTGCCGCCTCCTTGGCATCGCCCAGCAGCTCTTCCTCTGCGATCCGGTCTCGTTGCTCGTCGTTGTGACGAGGCCTGGTTCCCGCGATCGGCCGCAGCTCTGCCGTGGTCCCGCGCAGCCTGACCAGCGCCTCAGGCGAGGACCCGATCACCTTGGTCTCGCCCAGGTCACAGAAGTACATGTATGGGGACGGGTTGAGGAGTCGGAGCCCTCGGTAGACCGTGAATGGATCGAGGTCGGTCTCCCCGGTGAACCGGACCGACGGCACGATCTGATAGACATCGCCCTCACCGATGTGATGACGGGCTTGTTGCACCACGTCCTCGTACTGCTGCTTCTCCATCGAGCCGACGGCTGGCTCGAAACCACCGGTACGGCCCGGTCCGGCAGTCCACTCGAGAGCAACCAGATCACCTCGCGGCGGAGGGCGAGACGATCCGAATCGGGCCCGTCGTGGAGGAGGGCGGCTCGCCGACTCAGATGGTCGAAGACGATGACGCTCGGTGGCCCATACAACTGGACCTCCGGTTGCGGGCTGGGCGGTGGGGCCCATCCAGCGAGACGATGGGCGACGTCGAAACCGATCGCCCCCACCAGTCCGCCGTGGAACGGGATCGAAGTCGAGATCGGTCCCGGCGCCGGGGCCTCCACGAGAATCTTGCGCAGCCCGTCCATCAGCCCCTGTATCGACCCGTCGGTCTCGATCTCGGTGTTCCCGGCCTGGATCGACCGCCCGTCGCTGCGCACATCGAGGCCCGGGCCGAATCCGATGAACGAGAACCGCCCCACCTGGTCACCATGCTCCACGCTCTCGAGGAGGAAGCGGGGGCCGAGAGGGGCGAGCTTGAGGTACACCGACGTAGGGGTGTCCAGATCGGCCGGTATGTCGAAGATGTTGTTCATGGGCTCCTCCGCCGGTCCGGCGTCTGGGCCTCGAACGAGAAAACCCATCTGCCGGAGACCGGAGATGGGTTCGTATGGATCAGAGAGCGGGGACTATCCGACCGAAGCCACCTCCGGCGCGCGCCAAGCCCACCACCAGGTGCCACCGGCATGCGAGAGGTTCGTTCGGCTCATCCGGGCGGAACGCTACGCCGGACCCGGTGATCCGTCAACCCCCGACCCGATTCATCCCGGCCAGGGTCTGCTCCACGTCCTCGTCTGCGACCGGCGGGTAGAAAACCATCGTGTAGAGGTCGCAACGCTCGCCGGGGGCCTCGAACCAGCCGGCCACCCAGGTTCCATCGGGATGAGGGCCGACCACTCCCCGCGTCCCGTCGATCAGCACCGCGCCCCGATCGCCCGGCCATTCCACCGCAGGGAGAGCACCCCGTATCAAGGCGATGGCGACCACGTCGTCCCTGCCCCAGAGCGTTGCACTGCTCCCCGGCACCGAGGTCCACACGTCGGGCTCGATCTCCTCGGCGTCGAGCACCGCCGTGCCGACACCGACTGGAAGGAAACTGAGCTCGTAGGGCGGCCGAGGACATTCCACCGGTGGCGCAGTGGTGGTGACTTCTGCCGTGGTCGTCGTCTGGGCGATGGTCGTGGTCGTAGTCGCGGAACTGGCATCTGAACAGCCGAGGATCAGCACCAAGAGGACGGGGAAAGCGCGCTTCATCCCATGGCGGATGATATGGCGGCTTGTGCGGATCGAGCGGACCCTCCATTCAACGACGAGTTGGGATATCGGCTAACTTCACGTCCGCCGGGCCCCCGCAGTCGATCGGCCCGGTGCCGAGGGGGCACATGCCCGGTGATCGATTCATCGAGTTGGCCACTGCCGAGGACCGGAGGGTCCTCGATATCCTCTTTCGCCACGCCAGCGAAGCCGTCACGGTCCAGGATCGTTCCGGTCGCCTGCTCTACGCCAACGACGAAGCGGCCCGGATCGTCGGTTTCAGCACCGGGGCAGAGCTCGTATCCACGCCACCCGAGGAAATCGTGGGCAGGTTCGAGATCATCGACCGTACCGGGGCACCGCTCACCGTGGACAGCCTTCCCGGTAGGAAGGTCATGGCGGGTGCACCGGTCGAGGACTCGGTGATCGGATACCGCAGACCTGGCTCGCCCCACGCTCGGTGGTCGCGAGTCCGGGCCAGCCCCATCAAGAACGACGCAGGTGAGGTCGTTCTCGTACTCAATTTCTTCCAGGATATGACAGCACAGTTTCGGCGCGAGGAGGTCCAAGAGCTCCTATACACCGTGTACGAAGCGCTGGGGTCTTCATTGGACAAGACCGAGAACCTCCACGAACTGGCCAGGGCCCTGGTCCCCCGGATGGGCTCCTGGTGCGCGGTGCACATCCTCGAAGGTGGAAAACTGATTCCGATGGCCATGGTCCATCCCGACAACGAAAATGCCCGGATCCTCGTCCACATGAGCGATCCGGGACCGATCTCGCTCGATGAAGACCAGATGCAGGCCCGGGTCGCCCGGACCGAGAAGCCCGAGATCATCGACAAGATCTCAGACGAGATGCTTCAGGAGGCGGAGGTCCGTTCCGGGAAGGAGTTGATCGACGCCTTCAGACGTCTCGATCTGAACTCCGTCGCATGTGTCCCGATCTCTCTCGGCCACCGCCTCGTCGGCACGCTCACCCTGGCGCGGAGCTTTCCCGATCCAGAGCTCGACGCCGACGATGTGGACCTGCTCGAAGTCGTGGCCGATCGTGCCGCTGCCGCCCTCGAAAATGCGAGCCTCTATCAGCAGCAAAGGGAGATAGCCGAGACCCTCCAAGCGGTGATCACTCCAAACGCGCTTCCCAAGGTGCCCGGTTTCGATCTCGCTGCCCGTTATCGGCCGGTCTCGCTCGTCGGTCAGGTCGGTGGTGACTTTTACGACGTGTTCGCCACTTCGGACGGGCGGACCGCGGTCATTCTCGGAGACATAGCCGGCAAGGGGGTAGAGGCGGCGGCGTCGGTCGGACTTGCCCGCTACACGCTCCGATCGACGATCGCCCTCGACCCTTCCCCGACCACCGTCTTCGCCAGGGTCAACGAGTCGCTCCTCGAGGAGGAGCGGATGTGCACCCTGGCCTACCTGATCCTCGAGGATCATGGCGATCGATTCAAAGTGACGGTGACCCTGGCCGGTCATCCGCCGCCGATCCTCATCACGGCGAATCGAGCCACGGAGAGGCTCGGAACGCCGTGCCCGCCGGTCGGTGTGATGCCTGAGGTGGAGCCGATCGAAGAGGAGCACTGGCTCCAACCGTCTGACCTGGTCGTCCTCTACACCGACGGGTATGTGCTATCCGGGCTCAATCCGCCTGACAGCGTCGAACTCGCCCTCTCCAGGTGTGACGCGACGGGTTCAGCCCAGCTCCTCGATCAAATGCTCGAAGTGCTCGTCGCCGACCTGTCACCGGGAGGGGCCCGCGATGACATCGCCCTCTTGGCGCTCCGCGCGGACCATCGCGTTTGACCCCCCGTCTAACCGGGTAATTCACCCTGGCCAGACTTCTACCCAGGGATAGGAACATGAATGACGCGCAGGTGAACGAGCTCCTCTACCAAGCTCTCGAGACGGAACTGGGCGGGGTGAAGGTCTATCAGACCGCAATCAGATGCACTGTGAACGACGACCTTCGCACCGAATGGCAGGGGTACCTCGATGAGACCGAGAACCATGTGCGCATCGTCAACGACATCTTCAGCCAGCTGGATCTGGACCCGGAGACCGAGACCACCGGTCGCGCCATCGTCAGGGCCAAAGGCCAGGCCCTCATCGCGGCAATGGAGACCGCCCTCGAGGGCGGAGACAAGATCAACGCGCAACTCGTCGCCGCCGAGTGTGTCGTGGACGCTGAGATCAAGGACCATGCCAACTGGGAGCTGATCGGGGAGGTCGCCCAGGAACTCTCCGGTGACCGCGCCCGGGTGTTGCAGGACGCCTTCGAGCAGGTGGGAGAAGAGGAGGACGAGCATCTCTACCACACCCAGGGTTGGGCCAGAGAGCTCTGGTTCGAGTCCCTGGGGATGACGGCGGTGCTGCCCCCGCCGGAGGAGCAGAAGAAAGTGAAGACCGCCATCGGGGCATCTCGTGCCAAGCAGTCCCGTGAGGACTACGTCGATTGACGCGCCGCGCGGCCGATCGGCACGAGCCGTTGCGCTCGGGTTCGCCCTCGTCCCCAGGCTAATCTTGGGTCGAGGCCCTCCCGGCCGCAGGAGTGGCATTCTCCCAGCAGCGTGCGCATCGTGACCCTTCAGGACGTCCCCCAATTCCGACATCAAGCGCTGCCCTACGAGTCGACCGAATTGCTGCTGGAACAAGTGACAGGCTTCCTGGGCCCCGCACTCGACCGTGAGGAGCCGGTCCTCATCGCCGCCCAATCAGACACGCTGTCGGGGTTCCGCTCCGCGTTCATCGGCAATCGCAGTCATATCGACCTGGCTCCAATGGAAGAGGTTGGCCGGAACCCGGGTCGGCTGATCTCGGTCTGGAGCGACTTCCTCGACCGGCATGGGGCAGCGGGACGAACCGTGTGGGGAATCGGGGAGCCGATCTACGCCGGACGCGACCCAGACGAGATCGAGGAGAGCGAGATATACGAGCAGCTGCTGAACGGGGCGTTCACCGAACCCGAGTTCACCCTCTACCTTGGCTGCCCGTTTGACACGGCGTCACTTCCGAAGAGCGTGCTCGACGATCTGACAGGCTCTCACCCTTTCATCGGCAGCGGGGCAACATCGCAAACCAATGAGAACTTCCAGACCAACGGGCAGGCCGAGCGCCGGCTCTCGCCGGCATTGATCACTGACGATGCATTCGCTCCTTTCACCGAGCAAGGTCTGGGCGCGATGAGAAGGAGACTCGCAAAGGATGCCCGCCGCTTTGGAGTCGAGGAAGAGCGCATTCCCGATCTCGTGCTGGCCGTCAACGAGATTGCAACCAACAGCATCAGGTACACGGGCAGCGGATCGCTGGGGGTGTGGCAAGCGGGCGGAAGGTTTGTCTGCGAGATTCGGGATCTGGGCTTCATCGAGGACCAGCTAATCGGCCTGCGACGACCCAAGATCACCGAAGAACGCGGACGCGGGATCTGGTTTGCCCACCAGGTGTCCGATCTGATCCAACTGCGTAGCAATCCGTCCGGAACGACGGTCCGCATCCTGTTCGACTGCGTCTCGGAGACCTGACCCTCAGAGCCATCGACGCCGTTTGGCAACGACCAGCGTCACGCCGGCCACTGCGAGCATCAGACCGATCGTCACCCAGAACATCCACGGCCACTCGAAGATCTCCACTTTGAAGTTCATCCCCATGATCCCGGCCAGCGCTGCCGCCGGGAGCAAGAGAACCGAGACAATGGTGAGACGCTTCATGATGTCATTGGTTGCTTGGGCGGTGCGGGTCATGAAGATGTCGAAGGAGCCGACGATCATCTCCCGTGTGGTATCAACCGTGTCGATGGCCTGCTGAAGCCGGTCTTCCAACCGCTTGTAGTCCTCCACGGCCTCGGCTCCGATCAAGGCGTCAGACCGTGGATGGCTGAGCAGCCCGAGCACCTCGCGATGAGAGCTGAGCGTGTTGCGCAACTTGCGGACCCGGGTGCGGAGCGCTTGGAGCCGATCGAGCAAATCATTCTTGTCCGGGGACGTGGCGAGCAGCTCCTCGTCCAGTTCGTCGATCTCTGTCTGCAGGCTTTCGATCACGCCGAAGTAGCCCGAGATCTGCCAGTCCAGCACCAATGAGAGGAATGCCGGCCCGTTCAAGTGCCCGAGCCGGGTATCGCCATTAAGTGGCTTGTTGAACTCATCGACCAGGTCGAGCTCGCCTTTGTGCAACGTCACCACCCAGTTGGGGCCGACAAGGCAGTGCAATGTCATAGGCTCCGGATGAGACCCCACCCGCAGCGCCTTCACGACGAGCTCCAGGACGCCGTTCTGGTGGAGGAGAGTCGGATCGGTGTCGACATCGATCTCGGCGACGAGCTCCTCGATCTCGAGCTTCTCCCACAGCATGCTCATGTCCCCGGCGCACTCCATGTCGACGTCCGCCCAGAGCAGGTCCTTCTTGCCGAGATCGGGCAGGGAGGATTCGACCTGGATAGGGGCATCTTCACCATCGCCGCGGTACAACCAGAGACGGCTGCCCGGCTCACCGGCATCGGCCACCCGCGAGGCAGTACCATCCACGCGGCATGGCACGAGAAGACTTCGAGTCAGTGGAGGAGGTCACTGCCCGGTGACTTACCCTCCCACTCCGGTAGACAAACCGGATCCAAATGGGCGGGCGGCCTAGCAATGGTGGAGCTGGGCCCGGAGTTCGACCTCGAAACCAGCCGGATCGGCGGACACGACGTGGTCGTCGTCAAGGGTGAGATCGACATGGCTACAGCCCCGACGTTGGAAAAGGCGCTCGCCAAGTATTCCAAGAAGGAAGTGTTCCTGGATCTGCGCAGAACCGAGTTCATGGACTCGGCGGGGCTCAAAGTCCTGATTACCCAGAGGTCTCGTATCGAAGAGGCTGGCGGGGTCCTTCGCTTGGTCGTTGGCGAAGGCCCGGTGTTGCGGCTGCTCGAACTTGCCGGTGTGCGCGAGGCCTTCTCGATTCGACCCACCATCGACTCGCCTGACGGTTAGCCGGCACGCAGCCTGACGTCGAGACCCGCCCGACGACGCAGATGAAGCAGGGCCAGCTCCGCGGCTGAGGCGCGAATCTCATCCGGATCCCCGGACAGGACGATGTGGTGGACACGGACCGAGTTCCTGTCAGCCACCCCGACGAACAAAGTTCCGACAGGCACATCCTCCTCAGGATCCGGGCCGGCCTCGCCGGTGGTGGCGATGCCAAGGTCTGCTCCGAGGAGCTCACGCACGGATTTCGCCATCTGCTGTGCTGCCGCTGAGGTGACAACCGGGCCAGGTGTGACGCCGAGCAGATCAGACTTAACTTCCCTGTCATAGGCGACCAGCCCACCCTTGAACCAATCACCCGCTCCCGGAGTGGCGACGATTTGAGCCATAACCAAGCCCTCCAGTGCATGACTCGGCGATGGCGACGGTTGGGATCGAATTCGGCATCGGCACCCCTTTTCCCAAAGCCACGATCGGGAAACCGCGGGAAACCGAGTGAGGTTTCCGCCTCGTCACGGAGTGGTAAGTGACCTTTGAAAAATGAAGGCTCGATGCCTTCGACGCCAGAAAAGGAGTGTGTCATGCAGGATTCCACTCAGATGAAGTGGGAAGGTCGCTGGGACCAGCTCAAGGGCAAGGCCCGGCAGGCCTGGGGCGATCTGACTGATGATGATCTCGATGTTGCCGAGGGCAACTACGAGGAGTTGGTTGGTCGCATCAAGGAGAAGACCGGTGAGTCTGCCGAGCAGATTCGCGAGCGTCTAGAAGACGATTCCATCGTCGACTCGCAGTTCTGAGTCGATCTGGAAGCTGAGCCGAAGCCACCCGCGAGGGTGGCTTCGGTCGTTTTGGGTCAGTCACACCGCAATTTTGACGTCTGATTGGAGCAGGAAATGAGAAAAGGAGTCACAGCGACCGCATTGGTCGGAGTGCTCGCATTGACGGCATGTTCAAATGCGACCGGGGGCACGACCACCGAAGCACTCACCGGCACGACACTGGCCGGCACGTCCGCAGGGACGGATGCATCTTCCGATGCCCTCGCCGCCGTCGCCGCGTTCCAGGAAGACATCCAGGCGTTGTCCGATGCCATCGAAGAGTCCGAGTCGGCCGAGGAGGTGAGATCGGCCTGGGACACGCTGAACGCCGAGCTCACTGCCTCCGTCGAGTCGATTCGCGAGGACGGGTCAATCGCCCGGGAAGAGATACAGACGAGTTTGGATGCGTTCGAGCAGCAGCTGGACGAGATCGAGGTCAGCGAGGACGTCCGCACAGCATGGGAGGAGCTTCGAACCAACCTCGAGCAGTTGATGACTAACTGACCTTCACGGCTGGGGCGCTCGCCGGCTCAACGTCCTTCCGGACCGCGAGCCAGGCGAGCGCCACCATCACCAGGCCGTAGATCAAAAGGGCTCCCATGAGGGGGGGACGGGCCGGTTGCCCACGAAAGATCACGTCTTGCAGCCCTGCTATCCCGTATGTTCCGGGCACGAGATACGAGACCCAGCGGACCGGGACTGTGAGCTGATCCAGTGGTAGGACGAAGCCGGTGAAGAAGATCGAAACGAGCAGCACCACCATCGAAAACTGAACGGCCTGGCTGTCGCTCTTGGCCAATCCCGACAGGGCAAAGCCGAGACCCAGCGAGGCGAAGATCACCAAGGCGACGGTGATCGCAAGAGACCAGAGGGGCCCCTGGACCTCGATCCCCAGCAGCGGCATCGTGAAGGCGAGGCCGGTGGCAAGGGCCATTCCGAGGACGAGAAATGACAGATATTTGCCCGACATCGCCTCCCTGACGGTCAACGGGGAGACCCGGAACATCTCGGTCATACCCAACTGGCGTTCGCGAACCAGGGATAGGGCAGCGAAGGTCAAGGAGAGGTGCTGTACCAGGAGGATCAGCACTCCCGGTGCGTAATACGCCGCCTGGGAGGGGGGCTGCTCGGTCACCGGAGTGGTCTCCACCGTGAATGGGCTGACCAACAGACCGGGATCGATGTCCGGCACGTCTTCCAGGGCGTCGGCCAGCGGGCCATCGGTCTGGCTCAATTCAGTACGGGCCTGTTCCACTACGCCTGTGAGCACCTCCTGATTTATTTGATCCACTGAAAGGCGGGCGAGCAGGTCGATGCTCCCCGTCATCACCGGGTCGATTTGCGAGTGGAGGACAGAAAAAATGGCCTGCTCCCCGCCCTCCAGCGTCTCGAGCCCGTCCTCGGGAGCGACGAGGACGAGATCGATCTCCCCCGACACCAGGCTCTGGCGAGCCGAGTCGAGATCATCGGTGACCTCGACCAGATCGATGCCCTCGCCAAACGCCTCGTCCAGCTCGGCGGCGTCGACGCCAATGGCGGATCCGCTCTCCTCGGTCACCACGACTGTTCGGAAAGGTTCTGGCATCTCCTGATAACCGAGACCGAAGAGAAAGAGAATGAGGAAAGGTCCCAATACCAGCGTGACGACCAATCGGGGCTGCCGCCAAACGGAAATCAGCTCTTTGCGAAGGAAGGCGAGGCTCCGGGTCAATGATCTCATGGAGTGACTCAGCCCACCAGCGCCACGTCGTCGTCCGGATCGACCTCATCGACGACCTGCTCCTCAGCCGCGTTCACCAACTCGACGAAGACGTCGTCGAATGGCGGTAGGTAGGCCTCCGATCGCTCCAGGTCGAGACCGCGCTGGCTTGCCCAGTCGGCGAGGGTGGAAGACACCACTCCGGCATCTTCAACGACCAAGCGCACGCTGTGATCGTCGAGCCAGGTCACTTTGCTGATCCCTTCGGCCCGGGTGAGGGCAACCAGGTCGTCACGTGCCGGTGGGGCAGCCAGAACCACATCGAAAAGGTCGCCCCCATATGCACGCCGACGTAGTGCGTCCGGTGTGTCCAGGGCCAGCACCCGCCCCTGCGCGAGGACCCCGACCAGATCGCAGTATGCCGCCTCGCCCACATACTGGGTCGTGACCATCAGAGTCGACCCCTGCTCGGAGAGGTGCTCGAAGTGGTCCCAGAACTTCGTCCGCAAGATCGGGTCGATCCCCGCGGTCGGCTCGTCGAGGAACAGCAGCTCGGGGCCGTGGATCAGCGTCGCCGCCAGCGACAATCTTCTCTTCTCACCGCCGGAGACATCGCGAAGCAGTCGGTCAAAGGCCTCACCGAGGTCGAGTAGTTCCACTATCTCGTTCACCCGACGCTTCCGACGGAGAGGGACTCCGAATAGGGAGGCTGCGAAATTGAGATTCTCCCGTAGGGTCAGGTCGGGGAAGAAGACGGAGTCCTGAGCCATGTAGCCAATTCGTCCCCGTGTCTCCGCCGTGAATCTCGTCGGATCCTGGCCAAGAACGGAGATCGATCCGGAGTCCGGTGCGAGCAGACCGGTCATGAGCCGCACGGTGGTCGTCTTCCCGGACCCACTCGGGCCAATCAGGGCCACGATTCGCCCGCGCTCCACCCGAAGATCGAGCTCGAAGACCCCAGCTTCTTCTTCGAAGCGTTTGGTCAGTTCATCGGCAATTATCGCGGGATCGGTCGACATGGGCGCCACCTTTTACCCGCAGCGGCATTCTCTCAACCGCGACAAATGTTTCGTTTCGCCGCGGTGGGGCGTGGGTAAGTAGTCCCGACGCAAAGGAGGCAGTCTTGGCAAGAACCGGAGTCATTTGGACGATCGTCGGCGTTCTTCTGATCATCGCCCTTCTGATCTATATCCTCTAATAAGAAGACGAACCAACAAAAGGCGGGCCCGTCAGGGCCCGCCTTTCACTTGGACTGTGCCGGGATGAAGCTGAGCTTGCCGTCGGTCTCCAGCACGGCATAGTCGATGTCGCTGAGATCGCCATAGCCATCCAGCCGAGCCGCTTCCTTCAACTCCTCGACCGTGACCCGCTCTTTGTCCAGCCTCCCCTGCAAGGGTTCTCCCGAGCGGAGGACGATCACCGGCTCACCGACCAACAGACGTCTCGCGGTCTTCGATCTCCGCTCCCAGGCGTCGGCCAGGACGGTCCACCCCACGAACACAGACACGGCGATGATGGCCCCGGTGACCGACATGTCCTCCTGAGTCACGCCTTGCTGGACAAAATCGCCCACGACGACGATCAAGAGCAGGTCGAGCGGTGTCAATTCGGACAGTGATCTCTTCCCGGTCCCTCGAACCACGAGCCAGAGAAACCAATAGACGACTGTCGCCCGCAGCAATATCTCCATGATTCCCTCCTCAGGGCATGACCCAGGTGGTGAAGTCGACTCCGACCAAGCTCTTACCGTCGATCTCGAGTGTCGCCGACCCCGATCTCGCCCACTGCACAGAGGGCTCGAGCCGGGCATCGAGACCCACCCGAAGGCTCGACTGATCCGGCGGGACATCGAACGACCACCACGTCCAGCGCTCGGTGCTGAACGACGCCGAGGGTGTTGGCTCCAGACCGTTGAAGTCGAAGCTGGACAGATAGGACGTGTCCAACCTCAGAGTGATCGTTTCCGGTAGGTCCGACCCGTCGATCGTCGAAATGACGACGCCGAAGGGCGTGGCGAGGCCGGGACGACTGATCTGCGTGCGCAGGACCTCGATCGAATAGACCTCGCCCTGGGCGGTCACGGTCCCGGTCCGAACTCCGAGAAGGGAGGTTGCAGCCAACAACAACATCGCCCCCACAAAAGTGAATGCAGCAACATGGAGAACACGCTCTGTCTTGGACTCGGGCGCGTCGGCAGGGATCGTGGACGAACTCGAAGCAGAAGTGTCTCGAATGGCAACTCCCGGGTGGTCTGTCCTCAGTTACCCCCTGCGTTCGCTCCGCTAACCCGCACGGCCCGTGTTTGACCGCGTCCAAGGGGGAATACCCTGCGCAACGTAATCGCTGTGTTGGAGGAAGCGGGCGCCACTCAGGACGACGTGGCGCAACTCACGGTCTACCTCGTTGCGCCGGCGGATGCGACCACGGCGTTTGCCTCGGCACAGGAGTTATGGGGGAACCATCCAACGGCGGTATCCGTGATCCAGGTCTCGGGTCTCGCCCGCCCGGACTGTCTGGTGGAGGTCAGCGCACTCGCACTCGTGAGCTGACCTGAATCTCGTTTGGTACAGCCCCGCTGGGGGAAATCTTTGGGCGGCCATGATCTCAATCGAATCGATGTCACTCGCCGCCGATGCCGGGCTCAACTACGTCACCGACGAGAGCCCGGGCATTCGCCGGATCCGGCGCCGTCGAGGATTCTCCTATTCAGACTCCAAAGGGAACACGATCAACGGCACGGTCCGGAAGTGGATCGACTCCCTCGTGATACCGCCGGCTTGGACCGATGTCTGGATCTCCCCCGATAAGTCGGGCCACATCCTGGCCACCGGATACGACAAAGCCGGCCGCAAGCAGTACATCTACCACCCGGTTTGGGAGGAAACCCGCGACGAGGTGAAGTTCGAGCGAATGGGTGAGTTCGGACGGCGGCTCACTCGATTGCGGAAACGTACCGACTTGGAGCTGTCGCGCAAGGGTCTCTCCCGGTCGAAGGTGACCGCCCTCGCCATCGCAGTGATGGATCGGACCTTGATCCGGGTGGGGAACCGGAAGTACGCCGACGAGAACGATGCATACGGGCTCACGACGATCACCTGTGAGCATGTCGAGGTCGACGGGCTCCATGTCCACTTCGACTTCGCAGGCAAGGGTGGGGCAGACCATCAACTCGTGTTCCAGGACAGGCGTCTCGCCGGTCTCATATCGCGATGCCAGGAGCTCGGTGGCCAGACCCTCTTCGGTTATGAGACTCCAGACGGTGTCGCCGCCATCACTTCCACGGACGTGAACACGTATCTTGCCGAGACGATGGGCGGGCCGTTCACCGCCAAAGACTTCCGCACCTGGGGGGCCAGCACCGCTGTGGCCGAAGAACTCATGACCTGGCCCGAAGAGGGCGACGAGGATGCCCGACTGCTCCGCGCCATCGACGCCACGGCCGAGAAGCTGGGCAACACCCGGGAGGTGTGCCGCAGCTCCTATCTCCACCCGATCATTACTGACGCCTTCCACAGCGGTGCCCTTGCGGATGCCTGGGGCCGTTCCCGGAGAGGAACCTGGCTGGGAAGAGCGGAGTCCACGGTCAATCGTGTCATCGCGAGCGAGACGTGATCCTCGACCAGGCCCTCGCCCCACCGAACACTCTCCATCTCGAGGTGCTGACCGGTCGCTTCGGCCTCTACGAGCACGCCGTCCTCGACCGACCGCGGCGCAGCCTCGGATACACGACCGATGACAACGCCAGGGCACTCGTAGTCCTCAGTCATATCCTCCCGGATGGTCTTGGTATGCGGCAGTACCTCGAGTTCGTCCTCGCCGGACGCGTGCCGGGGGGATGGCACAACCGGATGAGCCCGTTTGGTGTCTGGGCCGACACCCGAGGCTCCGACGATGCACACGGCCGTGCCCTCTGGGGTTTGGGATATGCCCTAGCCACCAAAGATGCCGGTCGAGTGTTTCCTGTCTTTTCCAGGGGCTTCGACCTCGACACTCACCATCCCCGATCCAACGCGTACGCTGTTCTGGGCGCAGTCGCCGCGCTACGGGCTTGGCCCGCCGCCCCGAAGATCGAGGCGTTTCTCCACCGCACCGCCGGGCGCCTTCCCCGCCCCCACCGTGGCGCCTGGCAATGGCCCGAGCCGCGTCTGACCTACGACAACGCACGAATCCCGGAAGCCCTCGTTGCCGCAGGAGCGATACTGGGCGAAGAGAACATGGTCGCCGATGGCCTCGCTCTTCTCGAATGGCTGATCGAAACCGAAACCGGCGAGCGTGGCTTCAGTTTCACACCGGTCGGCGGGCGTGGGCCCGGTGAGAGAGGACCGGCATTCGACCAGCAACCGATTGAAGCCTGGGCCATGGCCGACGCATGTCTACGCGCCATCTCTGTCGACGGAGGATCCCTATGGGACACCGGCCTCGCTGCTGCCGCCGCTTGGTTCCTGGGTCGAAATGACACCGGCGCACTCCTCTACGACCATTCGACCGGCGCTGGATACGACGGGCTCGAAGCAGCCGGGGTCAACCTGAATCGAGGCGCCGAGTCCACGCTCTCCGCCCTCGGCGCCCTCCAGGCCGGGCACAGACTCGTCAGGGCGCCTGTGGGGTGAGCCTTCGCATCGGGATGATCGCCCCGATCAGCCATTCCTATCCACCATCCGGCTACGGGCCCTGGGAGAGGGTGGCCCACGACCTGACCGAGCAGCTGGTGGCGATGGGTCACGACGTGACGTTGTTCGCCGCAGCCGGGTCGGCGACGTCTGCTCGCCTGATCGAGACGGTCATGGCCCCGCTCGATTCCGGCGAGGCGGACCCGCGCCTCGAAGAGGAGCGACATCTCTCCATCGCCATGGAAGCCGCTCTCGACGGGGCGTTCGATGTCATCCACTCCCACCTCCATGTCCACGGATTGGTTTTCAGTCGTCTGATCTCGACCCCGATCGTCACGACCCTGCACGGGGTGGCCTGGGACCCGGCCACCCATCCTCTGCTATTGCAATATTCCGAGATGCCCTTTGTGTCGCTCAGTCAAAGCGAGCGAGCGTTTCTGCCCGAGCTCAACTACGTCGCCACGATCCCAAACGGCATCAGGACGAGTGAAATCCCGGTCGGGGGTGGCGACGGCGGGTATCTCGTATTCGCAGGCCGCATGGCTCCCGAAAAGGCGCCCGACCTCGCCGTCGAGACAGCGCTCGCCGCCGGGTTGCCGCTCCGCTTGGCCGGGATCGTCGAGGACCGGCACCGTGACTTCTTCGAGGAGAAAGTGTTGGCGGCCCCCTCGAGAGATATCGAGTACCTGGGTCCCCTAAACCGGGACGACCTATGGCCGCTCCTTGGCGGTGCGTTAGCGATGGTGATGCCGCTGCGCTGGCACGAGCCATTCGGACTGGTCGCAGTGGAGAGTCTGGCTGTCGGCACACCGGTTATCGCATGGCGGATGGGGGCGCTCCCCGAGATCATCGATGACGGTGTCTCCGGCCTTCTTGTCGAGGATGTCGACGGGGCGGTTGACTCGGTTGAGCGCGCCGGCGGACTGGATCGCGCTGTCTGCCGAACCATTGCCGAAGCCCGGTTCGCCGACTCAGTCATGGCTGCCGCCTATTCGGATCTCTATAGGCGACTGTCGCTACGACATCTGTGAGAGGACCTGCTCGATAGGCATCGTTGCCACCCTGATCCCGTAGTCGGCGTAGCCATAGGGCAGGATCAGATGATCGTCATGGATCATGCTCCCGCACGAATAGACGACGTCGGGGACGTATCCGAACGACTCATCCTCCAGCGGCTCGAGAAGCGGGGAGGTGAGCCGACCGAGGACCTTTGTCGGCTCGTCGAGATCGAGCAGGACCGCGCCGAGCACGTAACGACGCATGGGCCCGACGCCGTGGGTGATGAGAAGCCACCCGGCATCGGTCTCGAGCGGTGAACCGCAATTCCCGGTCTGAACCGCCTCCCAGCCTTGCTCGGGGACGAGCACGGCCTCGGCATTGCCCCAATGGCGGATGTTGTCGCTTCGCATGACGAAGGTCGTCTCCTGATCGTGCCGGGAAACAGCGGCGAATTCACCCCTGATCTTCCTCGGGAACAGCGCGAGTCCCTTGTGATACGCGGTGGGCCCGCTCATCGTGGTCATCCGAAAATGATGGAAGTCCTTGGTCTTGATCATCTGGGGCAGGATCCGCAGCCCGTCGTAGGCGGTGTAAGTGGCGTAATAAGTGACCTCACCGTCGTCGTCGACGAAGCGCACGAATCTGGCGTCCTCCATCCCGTGACTCTCGGCAGGTGCTGCGGGCGAGATCAGATGCTCGGATACGGGTAACGCCGAGTTGAAGATGACCTCGTAGCTGGAAGCCGACAACCAATGGACCATCCTCACCGTGTCAGCGAGCAAGATCGGGTCGAGATCGATGTCGTCGGCAGTGGGTAACGCGGCGTAGAGGTCCGCCGGCGTGAACTCCTCGGGCAACACCGAGAGGATTCGTTCGGATACCTCGTTGGCGAAGCCGAGTTCTGCCAGTTTGAGAGTGAAAGAGAGACGCTGGTACAGAGGCTCCTTGCGCTCACCGTTGTCGGCAAAGGGAGACCGGGCATCGAAGATCAAGCTCCCAGCCTGGCCGGCGCTCCCTGTGAAGAAGGCGACCGAGGAGATGTGCCCTTCGCCGATGGCCCGTGCACTCATCACGAAAGGCTGCGACCCTCCGCTCGCGTCGCCGAACGGGACGATCGACGGGTTGGTGAGTGCAGCGCCCTCGTACGCATAGCCGAGCGTGAGGTAGGCCCCGATCAGGAGCCGGACATCGGGATCTGACACATTCCTGATTCGTGGTGACCGCTCACATGCCATCTCGAAATGTTGGAGCCACGTGGACCGGATATCGCGATGACGACCCGCTGACCGGTGCGCTGCTGCGGCCAGCAAACTTCCCTGATTCTCAGGGGGCAAGTCGAGGATTCGATCGACGATCAGCTCGAGTCTCCGGCTGTCGCCTCCGAAGGCCGCAGACCCGGGCAGGAATGGCCTGGCGACCAGCCGCTTCGGATCGGGACGTAGCGTCTGCTCGCTTCGCTCCAAGTCGATCATTTCCAGCATTCATTCTCGCCGCCTCCGCCAGCTTTTCTAGGGATCAGTTGGAGGCAGTCAGCTGACCTGGGACGAGATTTCGGACGAACTCGGCGTAGCGAGCCGCCCCAGAGGTCCACGAGAGCTCGCCGCCCTTGATTGCGGCCGATTTCGCCGCACGGTCGTAGGCCCCTGGCGACTCCGCTAGCGCCCTCAGCCCGTCGGCCAGGGCAGCGCTGTCGTGGTCGACGACGATGCCCGAACCGGACCCGACCAGCTCCTCGGCGTGAGGGAATCGGGTCGCAACCACCGGTCTGCCGGCCGCGAGGGCGTCGGTGACGACACCCGATGTCACCTGATCGGTGTTGTCGTAAGGGATCACCACAACGTGTGAACTGCGCACCATCTCGATGAGCTCCTCGTCCGCGACGTACCGGTCGACGAAATGAACCAAGTCTTCGATGCCCAGGTCTCGCACCATGCTCTCCACGCGTCTTCGATAGGCAAGGCCCTGATTCCTGGCGACCACCGGATGAGTCCGACCCACGATCGTGTAATGGGGCCTGGGATCCAGATCGCGCAATTTGGCCATTGCCTCGAGTGATCGCTCCAAGCCCTTGCCGGGGCCGAGGAGGCCCCAGGTGATCATGCGGTTTGCCGGGCCGCGGGGAGGTGGCGTCGCCGACCAACGCGAACCGTGGGGTATCACCACGACTTCACTTCTCGGAATCGCGTGAGAGGAGACCAAGGCGGTACGCGCCGACTCGGAGAGCACGACCAGTCGGGATGTCTGATGAAGACGCTCCATGATTCGTCGCTGCTGGTCGCTCGGTGAGCTGACAACCGTGTGGACAACGGTGATCAGCGGCCGGTTGATGGAGTCGACCATCTCCAAGACCGCCTCGCCGTCGTTGTCGCCAAAGATCCCATACTCGTGTTGGAGGATCACGACGTCGCAGCGATCGAGATGACGGGCGGCGGCTCGGATGCTGACCGGGCTATTCGGGTCGATCTCCATACCGACCTGTCCCAGCGCCGACGTCGGTGGACGCCCGTCGATGAGACGCACGAGATCTACGTCGATTTCCGGAGCCACCTCACCGAGCGAAGAAACGAGAGCTGACGAGAACCTGGCGATCCCACATCTCGTCGGTGGGAACGTGGAGACGATGCCGACTCGAGGACCGGACGAGTCCCGGCGGGGGGGAGGGTAAGCAGTGTCAAACATGATCTGAGAATGCCGTTTCGATTTAGATGATTTAGATGCCTCATTACCCGTTGGCGTAACCCATCCAAACGTGACGGACGGCATGGTTTTCCTCAACTAGCGGGCGGGTAAAGACTCGCTCATGATCGAGCATGGACTGACACTCTCCAGCGAGGAGCACTCGCCGGGCAAGCTGGTCGAGATCGCAGTGGCCGCCGAAGAGGCGGGTTTCGATTTCGTGTCGATCTCGGACCATTTCCATCCGTGGATCAACGAGCAAGGGCACAGCCCATTCGTCTGGTCAGTCCTCGGCGCCCTGTCGCAGGCGACCTCAGATCTGAAAGTCGGCGTGGGGGTGACATGCCCGACCGTTCGCATCCACCCAGCGGTCAGTGCCCATGCGGCCGCCACGGCGGCATGCCTGCTCGAGGACCGGTTCACTTGGGGAGTGGGAACGGGGGAAGCCCTCAACGAGCACGTGCTCGGGGATCCGTGGCCACCCGCAGACGTCCGCCTCGAGATGCTCGAGGAAGCTATCGAGATCGTCCGCGGCCTCTGGCAGGGCGAGAGCTTCACGCATCGCGGCCGGCACTACACCGTGGAGGATGCGCAAATCTTCGACATCCCCGAGAAGCTGCCGCCGATTGTCATATCGGCATTCGGTGATGAGGCGGTGGAACTGGCAGCGCGAGTTGGTGACGGGCTTTGGATCACCGGGCTCGAAGAAGGGGTGATCGAGAAGTATCGCGACCAGGGTGGGAAGGGCCCGGTGTGGAGCCAGCTTTCACTCTGCTGGGATCGCGACCGCGAAAAGGCTGTGGATAGGGCATATCGGGTCTGGCCCAACACCGCACTGACCGGCCAACTAGCCCAAGACCTGCGCACAGTGGGTCACATGGAACAAGCGGTGGAGATGGTGGACCGCTCCGACATCGAAGAGGCACTTCCCTGTGGGCCGGATGCGGCCCCCATCATCGAGTCGATCGAGAAGGCGGCTGAGATGGGCATCGACCACATCTATCTGCACCAGATCGGCGACCCCCTTGACGGGTTCATCGAGTTCTGGCGGGATGAGATAAGGCCCAAGGTCGAAGGACTCTGATGGAGCCTTCGATCTCATGCCCCAAAGCAGGCGGACCCCCTGAAGGTCCGCCTGCAACTTGGCCGGCTAGCTCCGCTGCGGGACGCTCAACTGATCGTTGATCGAGGCCACACCGGGGACGCCCTTGACCAATCGGATCAACCGATCCACGTTCTCGGCGTCGATGTTTCCCTTGAGCGTGACCACGCCATTGTCGACTTCGACCTCTACTTCGTTCTTCGGTCCGTCCCATCGCCCGATCGCCTCGCTCTTCACCTTTTGGCGGAGCGTCTCGTCGTCGAACTCGGGCTCGGGACGGAAAGGCTCGGTCAGATCGTGGGCAAGACCCTGCACCACGCCCTTTTGGTACTCCGCCTGGGCCCGAGTCTTCTCCTCGGCCTTCCGCGCGAGTGCGGCGGCCTGGTCCGACAACTTCGCCCTACGCGAGCGCCCGCGATCGGGGTCGAGAAGATACATCGCAGCAGCGGCCGCGGCTCCGACCCCAACAATGCGCACAAACTTGCTCATTCGTCCCTCCGTGACTGGGTTATGTCTATTGATTACCCGCGCCCGAATCCCGCAAAACGACTCGGGCCATTGAATTGAGCACTCCACGCCAGGATTTGGGCGAGGCCCTCTGGCGCCTATCCGACCTGGTGCGGGCGGACGAGCGGAGCCGGTCGTTCCGGGCCAAGGCATACCGCAGAGCGGTGTGGTCCTTGGATGACCTGGCGCCCGACCTGACCGACCCATCGGAGAAGGCACTGTCTATCCCTGGCGTCGGGACAGGGGTATGGCGGCTCATCGAGGAGTTCCGGGAAAATGGGACACTCGAGCTCCTCGAACGGCTCGAGCGGCTCTACCCCGCCGAGTCGGCCAGGATCAGACGTCTGCCCCGAATGACGCCGGCAATCTTGCGCGCTCTCAAGGGCGAGCTCGGGGTCGACACTTCCGCCGACCTGATCAGAGCCATCGAAGCGGAAGGTGTTGAGGCCCTGAGGGGCGTCGGTCCTGCTACCGCAGAGCGATGGGCGGCGACGCTCCAACTGGCGCCCTCGAGGGCGTCGATCCCGTCATTTCAGGCCTATGTGCTGGCGGACGCCCTCGGCAAGCATCTGATCCGTCACCTCGGTGGGGCCGTCCATGCGGCCGGAGCCGTTCGGCGTGGAGAGGAGTGGGTAGAGACCGTCGATCTCGTCTCCGGGATCGACGATGTCGTCGCCGGACGCGAATTTCTCGAAGGCACAGCGGTTGCCCGCTTTGTCGGTGAGGGGTCCGTGGGGGAGACGGTGCTCCGAACCCACGAAGACGTAGAGGCTCGCATTCATCTGGTCCCACCCCCTCACCTGGGACGGCGATTGCTCGAGGTGACAGGACCCGATCGGCATGCCCGCCCCCTTCTGGCAGACATCAACGCGGACGGCCTCTCCGAATCCGAGATCTACGAGCGGAGCGGTCGCCTGTGGGTCCCACCGGCGGCGCGAGCCCTCGATCCTGAGATTGCGGAGAGAGTCATACGGAACAGTCATATCAAGGGAGACCTGCATCTTCACACCGACCTCTCCCCGGATGGGCGAATGAGCCTCTTCGAGATCGCGGCGGAGGCGACGGATCGCGGATACGAGTACATCCTGATCACCGACCACACGACTGGCCTGCGGTTCGGAGGGCTGGACAGCGCCGGCCTCGACCGTCAACGTGTGATGATCGAGGAGGCCAGAGCAGGATTCCCCGACCTGCTCGTGCTCCAAGGAGCAGAGTTGAACATCGATCGGGACGGCAGCCTCGACATCGACGACAAGGCACTGAGCCGGCTCGGTTTCGCCGTCGCGGGTGTGCATTCGCATTTCGACCTCGATCGTTTCGAGCAGACCGCCCGGGTGTTGAAGGCCCTCAGTCACCCCGTGGTCCGGGTCCTGGCCCATCCCACCGGCCGTCGGATCGGCCACCGACCTGCCCTCGACCTCGACATCGACGCCGTTCTCGCCGCAGCCATCGAGTACCAGGTGGCCCTGGAAGTCAACGGACATCGGGATCGTCTCGACCTATCCGCTGAGCTCGCGGCAATGGCGGTCGCAGCCGGAGCTGTCCTCGCGGCCAATTCGGACTCACATCGGATCGGCGAGATGGGCAACGTCGCAAACTCGGTGACAACCATGCAGCGCGCCGGCATTGCCCCCTCGTCGGTGGTGAACACGATGTCCGTCGGGGCTTTCCGGGAATGGGCCGGCGTTATCGGTTGAGCGGGGCGGGGTAGAGATGGGTGTGGCCCCACCGAGCGAAACCAACCCCGCCCCGGAGATGGTATCCGAGGGGGCCTCCCTCGAGGAGTTGGCCCGTGCCACCGAGCCCGACGATCGTGAGCGATTGCGAAGCTCCCTCGTCGAAGACCTCGTCACGGCCCACCGGCTGATCGGCAAAAAGCCCGGGGGATAAGAGGGAGGCCCAATCGCCCTCGGTCGATTGGGCCCCGCTCAAAACCGACTCCAGAGCCGCGGAGCTGGCCCGGCGTCGTGACGCACTTGTACCCGCTGCGGGTAGGCGCGAAACGAGTCAGGCTTCGGACCGGACCCTCACACAGCAGTACGTCTCCGAAGGTTCGAGATACGCCCTGCGCCCATCATCGGAACCCTCGAGCATCCCTTCGACCAGGCCCAGGTTGAGGTTGCACACAGTGCGCTGATCCTGGGTCTTCAGGGCGTGGAAGGGGCAGTTGCGGAATCGAATCTCCCCCTCCTCCATGACCGGGTCATAACCGGTCTCGAGCAGTGCCTGATCCAGACCCCCCTCTCCTAGCTCGGTACCGATCCGGTGCGCTGCCGCGGCAAGGTCCTTTCGCTTGATCGATCCCGACGAGACCGCCTTCGAGGAGAATGCGAGCGGCGAGCCCGTACCGGCGCGGGGGCAGTGACACCTCGTGGTCACGGTCGGTCCTCTTGTAGAGCTTGGCCGGGCGCCCCGCCCCGGGTCCACTCCGACCACTGCGCCGAAGGAACTCGACGTCGACGAGACCCTCCTCAGCAAGCCGGTCGAGGTGATATGCGGCTGTCTGGCGCGGGATGCCGAGCGCGTCGGCCGCCTCGTCTCGCCCGACCGCTTCGTTGGACCTGGTGACGAACACGTAGAGCCGGCGGCGAGTGGGGTCGGACAACGATCCGACGGCACCGAGATCGGCATCGAGATTGTCGTGGTCCATCGGTGTCACTCTAAAACGCGATCTAGTTGACACTAGATTCTCCAGATGTAAAACTGAACTGAGTCATTATTAGAAGGAGTCCCGACATGACCACAGCCACCACCACTGCTCCCCAGACGACCATGGTCACGGAGTCGAAGCGTGCCTATCAGATCCTCCACCTCGGGTACACCGTGGCCCCGATCCTCTTCGGACTCGACAAGTTCTTCAATGTCATGACCGACTGGGTCGATTTCCTGCCCGCATTCGTCACCGATGCCGTGAGTGGGTCGGTGGTCATGGGCATCGTCGGCGTCATCGAGATCGCCGCCGGGATCGGGGTCTGGCTACGACCCAAGATCTTCGCCCCGGTCGTCGCCGCCTGGCTCGGTCTCATCATCGTCACCTTGATCCTGGCGGGTGGCTTCCTGGACATCGCCCTGCGCGACTTCGGCCTGCTCCTGGGCGCCCTCGCCCTGTGGCGTCTGGCCCGGGCCCACGCCTGACCAACCGTTTTGGCGCGACGATCCCGTGCTCCAGGCCGGGATCAGCGCGCCAGAATGGATGCTTACTACCGCAGCGCCCGCATGAAACCGTCCCGGGAGCCGAGATAGATGCTGTCCTCCCACACCACAGGGGTGGATTCGAGACAGGCCTCGCCCAGACTCAATGACCAGTCCATGACGGGCGCACGGGGATCGGCCAGGGAATAGGCCCGCACGTCACCGAGACAAGTGGCTGTGACGAGCGTGTCGTCGACGATGGCCGGGGAAGACCAGGAGTGGAATCCGACCTCGTCCTCCCAGAGCAGCGTCCCGTCCGATGCGTCGACCGCGATAAGCGAGCCTTGATGCGTGTTGACATAGACCACGCCGTTGCGAACCGCGGGCGTCGACCAGGAGCCGGAGTCCGACGACCCGGCGGTCAGGTCGAGACCCCACACCCTGGGGTCACCGTCGGAGTAAGGGTTGAGCTTGATCAGCTGACCGACGGCGAGGTTGCGCTCGATCTCGGTCGCGCTCATCTGCGAGGGCTCGTGCTCGATGGAGACATAGATCATCCCCTCGGCGTCGGCCACCATCGTGGCGTCGATGTCGCCACCGGCGTAGTAGTCGAACACGATCGGCGCGTTCCCGTTGCGGACGTCAGAGACGTCCATCCCCACGATTCGGCCGCCGGAGTTGGAGAAATAGACCCTCTCGTCGAACACGAGAACCGAGCTCTCGATCGAGACGTTGCGCCCCGAGTTGGCGAGGAGCGCCTCGTTGTAACCGGGCTCCTGGACCAGCTTGACCGGGTCCACGACAACCTTGCCCTCGGCGTCGTAGCCCCGATTGAGCTGGATGGCGAAGAACCAGCCGTTCTCCCCGCCCTCGTACATGATGTCGTCGACGATGGCCGGGTTGGAGTCCCAGTCGTCGTTCCAGATCCCATTCACCTCATTGGCATCCATCGACCAGAGCACGGTCGGCTCCTCACGGTCCAGAGCCAGGATCCGCAGTTGGTTGTCCCGTGAGCCGAAGTACAGGAGCGGGAACCCGTCCGGGTCGAGGCTGACCGACCCTTTGATGATGTCGCCGGTCTGGAACTCCGGTCGAAGGTCTTGCCCGGTCGCGGCATCCACGAAATGGACGGCAGAGTCGTAGGCACCGAAGATCAGCTCTGTCACGCCGTCGGGACGCTCCCATACCGCGGGCTGGCCGGTCCAGCCCATCCCGCACCAGATCCTGGAAACCCCTCCCTCCGAGGATGGGCTGCACATCTGCTCGTCGGGATAGCGCCAGGCCACCGTTGGGCTATCGGGCACCGGGCCCGACCCGTAGAAGGTGCGGGTGGGGTTGCCCCGGAACATGGTCATGCCGACCGTTGTCCCCCACGGCCGGCCGACGGTAAACCCGGGGACGGTGCCCGGCTCCCGATTTTGTGGCGGCGATGTAGTGGTGGTGGTCGGGGGCAGGGTGGTCGTGGCCGGCTGGGTGAGGTCGGAGCCGGTGGCAGTTGCAGCCGTGCTGGTCGGAAAGGCCGACAGCCTGGTCACCGAAGTAGACGACGGGTCGTCGCCGCGAGCCACGAAGTACACCGCCAGCCCGAGAACGAATCCGGCGGCGACGATCATGATCACGCGGCCGGCTCTCTCGTTCACTGCGTCACCCTCCTACGCCGGCGCAGCGCATTCGGCCTCGCCGGTGAGGACAGGATGCCCATGCGTCTCGATGTATGCGGGGATCAAACAGGAATCGATGCTCCCGTCCGGGGCCACCACTGCCCTGGCGACGGCGGTAGTGGCACTGGGTACTGAGTTGTGGGGCCAGACGAAGTTCCCCAGCGACCAGAAGACCGCGGCGTCGCCGACCATCTCCAGCGGCTGCATCCGGTGGGGGTGGTGCCCGAAGATGATGTCCGCCCCCGCCTCGATCATGGCGTGGGCCCGCTCGATGTCGTCCTGACGGGGCGTCGTGTCGAGCTCCATCCCCCAGTGGATCGTGGCGACGACGAGATCGGCCATTTCCTCGGCAGCGGCCACCGCCTCGACCATCGTGCGAGTGTCATCTCCGTTCCGCATCCCTGGCGTGTCGGCGGTGGCGTACCAGCCGTCATCGGGAGCGACTCCTCCGAAGCCGACCACAGCCACTTTCCAACCGTTGATGTCGAACAACGCCGGCTCGCCCGGCTTCGTCGGCGTTGCGCCCGGCTCCGACTGGCCCGATCCCGGCGGCGATCAACTGGTCCCGACCGTCGACCAGCGCCTCCTTGCCGAAGTCGCCGGAGTGGTTGTTTCCCAGATTGCCGACCTCGATGCCGTTGTCCTTCATCGACGGCAGGGACTCCGTTGGGCAGCGGAACACGAATGCCTTGTCCAGGGGGGAGCCCAGGTCGGACGGGGCGCACTCGAGATTGACAACGGTGAGATCGTCTTCGAGAAACAGACCGTTCAGCCCCGACCAGGCATGATCCCATCCCTCCGCAGCGAGGGCCGGGATGTACTCGGGGTCGGTGGCCACGTCCCCGGTGCCCTGGATCACCAGGTATCCCTTCTCCGGGACTGCGGTGGGTGTGGTCGTGGTGGCGGGAGGCAGCGTCGTCGTCGGCGGGATGGTGGTGGCGCCGACAGTGGTCGACGTCGAGGTCTCCACAGCCACCGCCATCGTGGACGGAGTGGTCGCCGCATCTGAGCTCAGACTCCAGATGGTGAAGGCGGCGACGCCGGTGAGGGCGCCACCGATCAAGACAATGAGAAGCTTGAGGGACCTGGGCACTTGAGGTCAAAGGCTAAGAGCCTTCGGGCCGCAATCGGCGCTTCGTGCCTGCTAGAGAATCTGACTCAAGAAGAGCTTGGTGCGCTCCTCCTGAGGGCTGGTGAAGAAATGCTCCGGGGTGCCCACCTCGACGATCTCACCTTCGGCCATGAACACCACCCGGTTGGCCACCGCCCGGGCAAATCCCATCTCGTGGGTGACGACGATCATGGTCATCCCACCCCGGGCCAGCTCGACCATGACATCGAGCACCTCTTTGATCATCTCCGGGTCGAGAGCAGACGTCGGCTCGTCGAAGAGCATCACCTTGGGTTGCATCGCCAGGGCCCGGGCGATGGCGACCCTCTGCTGTTGACCACCTGAGAGCTGGCCGGGATACTTGCGGGCCTGCTCCGGGATCTTTACCCGCGTCAGCATCTGCATGGCCAGCGCCTCTGCGTCCTTCTTGGGCAGCTTCCGGACCTGGCGCGGTGCGAGGGTCACGTTGTCGAGGACGGTGAGATGCGGGAACAGGTTGAACTGTTGGAAGACCATGCCCGTCTCCCGACGCACCTCCTGGATGTTGCGCACGTCGTCGGACAGGTCGATTCCGTCCACCGCCACCCTGCCACTGTCATGCTTCTCGAGACGGTTGATGCAGCGGATCAGCGTGGACTTCCCGCCGCCCGACGGTCCTATGACCACGACCACCTCCTGGCGGCCGACCCGCATGTTGATGCCCTTCAACGCCTGGAAGTCACCGAAGAACTTGTCGACGCCCTCCACCTCGATGATGGCCTCGCCGGTAGCACGGGTCGCATCGGTGTAGTCAGTCTGCGTCGTCATCGCTCGCCCACTCCCAATCGTCTCTCCAGCCTCCGCGACTCACGTGACATCGTGTACGACCCGACCCAGAACACCAGACCGGCGAATCCCAGAGTCACCACAAAAAGGCCCTTCCCCAGGAAGTCCGGTTGAGAGTTGACGATGAAGGTGGCGTCCAGCAGCTCGGTGACACCGAGAATCGCCACCAGGGTCGTGTCCTTGAACAAGCTGATGAACTGGCCGACCATTGCCGGGATGGTGGCCCGAAGAGCCTGGGGGAGCACGATCAGGCGCATGGTTTTCACCGGAGCCAAACCGACCGCCTGGGCCGCCTCCACCTGGCCTTGGGGCACCGCCTGGAGCCCGCCCCGTACCACCTCGGCGATGTACGCAGCCTCGAAGGCAGTGATGGCGATGAGCATCCGGGTGACCAGGCCCGGTCTCAGGTCACTGGGGAGGAGGAATCCGAGGGCGAACGCCCCGGCGAGGAGCAAGGTGATGAGGGGCACACCCCTCACGAACTCGATGTAGCCCACCGAGATGGTCCGGATCACGGGCAGCGAGGACCTTCTTCCCATCGCCAGCAGCAGACCGAGAGGAAAGGCGAACATGATCCCGGCCACAGTGAGGAAGAGGTTGAGCTGGAGACCACCCCAGCCCTCCCACCCGACGCCGCCGAATCCGGCCAGAGCGAGATAGGCGCCCACCAGAAGGAGGAGCGCGATCAGCCATGTCCAACGTCGCACCGCTCTGGGCAGGGCACGTCCCAGGTAGTACGACCCGACGCCGACGGCGGTCACGCCGATCGTGAGCAACACCGGGATGATGGTGGTGGTGAAGGCGAGGATGATCACCACCAGGGCGATGATCGGCCAGAAGCGGAGAACGATTTGGCCGAATGTCGTGCGGATCAAGGGAAGACCGGCCTCAGTGGCTCGATCCCTGGCCCCGGCGGCCACCGACCCGGCCACGACACCGACCATCGCGGCGATGAGATAGGTGGAGGCCCAGGGGCGCCACAACTGATCGGCGGGGAACTCCCCGATCATGAACAACCTCAGGTTGACCCGGATGATCTCGAAATCCGCCCCGATGAGCCACCGCGCCAAGCCGACGAGTACCAGCAGGAGGATGACGGCCAGCGCCAGGGTGAGAAGGACGTTGTACCAGGTGTTGAACAGGTTCTTTCGCACCCAATCCATAGGCCCACGCGCCGGCTCTACTTCGACCGTGAGCTCTTCGAACACCGGAGTCTCGACGGTCATCGGCTCACCAGCGCCATCCGGCGGTTGACGACGTTGACGATCGAGGAAATGAGCAGGGAGATGACCAGGTAGATCCCCATCAGGATGAAGATCATCTGCGGGGCAGGTTGGCCGTTGCCGATCGCCTGGAAGGTTATGCGGGTGACTTCGGCGTATCCGATGGCAATGGCGAGCGACGTGTTCTTGGTGAAGTTCAGGTATTGGCTGATGATGGGTGGGATTGCGATTCGCAACGCCTGGGGCACGACAACGTAACGGAGACGTTGGAATGGAGAGAGGGCAATCGCATTCGCCGCCTCGGTCTGGCCTTTGGGCACGGCGAGGATGCTCCCCCTGACGATCTCAGCCACATGTGACGCCGTGTAGAGGACGAGGGCAAGCAACACCGCGAAATAGGCGGCGAGCCCGACATATCCCCCATCCAGGGCGCGGCCATCGAGCACCGGGCGGGACAGTCCAATCGGTCCCCCGAGGGCGAGGAAGCCAATCATCGAGATCGCCGAGAACACAGCGAGTGACCACAGAAAGCGATGGTGATGCACACCGGTCCGCTCCGAGCGCCGCGTTCTCCACCACCACACCCCGGCAGCGACGAGGAAGGCACCGGCCATGATGAGCAGGAATGGCCCGGAATCGGGCTGGGCCGTGAATCCGACCACGGCCAGATAGCGGTTGTTCACGATGAGGAAGTCACCGAGGTTGATCGACTCCTGAAGCACCGGGAACTGGAGGATGACCGCGTAGAACACCAAGAAAATGATCAGCAGCGGCGGTATGTTGCGCAGGATCTCCACATAGAGCCCGGCCGCCTTGGCCACCAACCAGTTGGTGGAGAGACGAGCCACCCCCACAACCACGCCGATGATGGTGAGCAGGGGGATCCCCACCACCACCAGGGCCAGCGTGTTCTTCACCCCGACCAACAATCCCCGCCAGATGGTGGCGCCCGGGCTCAGGCCCGAGCCGGGGATGTCCACGCCGAGCGGTTGGCTGAGAAACTGAAAATTGGTGGGGAGACCGGCGGCACGCAGGTTGTTCGTCAGGTTGAACCACAAGACGTAGGCGACAATGGCGACTATTGCCGCCGCCACCACCTGAGCGCCCAGGCGCAGCACCCGCACATCCCGCCACAGGGGTGGGCGAGACCGTGTCTCCTCCACCACCGTCAATTGATCACCACCCCTTCAGCACCGTTTTGGCGCGGAGATGTCGGTCGATGTGCCGACATCTCCGCGCCAGAATCACTGTCTGTCAGCGATAAGGCGGGGCGTAGAGCAGGCCGCCGTCGGTCCAGAGCGCGTTGTACTGCCGGGGGAGGCCCAGTGGGCTTCCCTCGCCGACGTTCCGATCGAAGATCTCGGCATAGTTGCCGACCTGCCCGATCACTTGGGCGGCATAGTCCGTGGGCAGACCGAGACCCGGATCGAATGGCGCCGTGCCCTCGTCCGTCTCCACGTCGAGACCGAGGAATCGCCTGATGTTGGCGTCCTCGGTATCGGCAAACGTGTCCACGTTGGTCGAGTCGATGCCGAACTCCTCGGCCTGGATGGTGGAGAGGACGATCCAGTCGACCGCCTGGGCCCACTGCGAGTCACCGTCGAGCACTGCCGGGCCGAGTGGTTCCTTGGAGAACACCTCGTCGAGGATCACCAGCGCCTCGGGGCCACCCTGATCCTCCGGCCACGCCGACTGGATACCGGCGAGCTGGGATTTGTCCGAGGTCCAGCCATCACACTGTCCCTCGATGAACGCCGCCTGGATCAGCGGGTTCTCCTCGAAGGTGAGCGGTGTGTAGGTGATCCCGGCCATCCGGGTGGTCAGGTTCAGCTCTGTCGTCGTTCCCGACAACACGCAGATCGTGGTGTCGGTCATCTCGTCGATCGTGGTGAACCCACTATCGGCGGAGACCATCATCCCCTGACCGTCGTAATAGGTAGTGGTCAGGAAGGTGGCGGCATTGCCACCGTCACGACTCGAGGTGTAGGTGGTGTTTCTGACCAACACATCGACTTCACCAGCCTGCAGTGCGGTGAATCTCTGCTCGGCGGTCAGATCGACGAACTCGACTGCTGTGGCGTCACCGAGGACCCCGGCGGCGATCGCCCGGCAGAAGTCGATGTCGAACCCGACGTGCTCGCCGGCCTCGTCAACGAAGCCAAACCCGGGAACTGCGTTGTTCACCCCGCACAGGAGGGTGCCCCGCGCCTGGATCTCCGCCAACTTGCCCTCACCGGCCGGAGCTTCCTCGCCGGCTGTGGTTGTGGTCTCCTCACCGGCGGCGCTGGTGGTTGTGTCCTCGCCGGCCGCCTCTGTCGTCTCCGTCGTCTCGCCACTCGTCGTGGTCGTGGTATCGGCCGCCTCGGTACATGCGGCCAGGACCAGCATCAGGGCGGTCAAGGCGGCAAAGAGCTTGCTTGCCTTCATCACTACCTCCGTTGGATCGCTTTGGGGGCGTCACGAGGCCACGTAGCGCACCGGGGTCGACCCTAGCCCCTGAGTCATGGCACGGGTCAGTTCGATAGCCTGATCACGTCTTTCGAAGGGGCCTCCGTGTCGGACCGCATCGTTGCCCGGATCGTTTGGGTGCTCGCCGCCCTGGCGCTCGTCGTCACCGCATTCGGGATCTGGTACGACCTGCGAAACACGCTCGTCGACGAATCTCCTCTGTTCGTCGCCGACGGCATCGCCTGGGCTCTGCTTCCCGCGGTTTTCGTGCTCAGCGGCGCGCTGATCGTGTCAAGGCAGCCTCGCAACGTCATCGGGCTGTTGCTGATGATCCCCGGCCTCGTCTTTCTCGCCGCCGGGGTGATCGATGTCGCCTTCGGGATCGCTGGAGCAGGGGCCCCAGCCGGAAGCCATGACCCTCGGGCTGTGGCTGCGGCTCTGGTTCGACAACTGGTCCTGGGTGCTCCTCATCTTCCCCCTATTCCACCTGATGCTGGTCTTCCCGACGGGGCGGCTCCTGTCGTCCCGCTGGAGATGGATCGTCGGACTGGAGATCGGCGATGATCCTCTTCATGATGTTCGTCCGGGGCCTTCACCCAGGAGATCGGGCCACTCAACGTCGAAGAAGAGCTGGCCTGGACGCTGCCCAACCCGATCGGGTTTCTCCCCGAGACCTTCTTCGGGGCGACGTTCGAGGCTATCTGGAACGCCGGTCTTCTCATCATGACGGTCTTCTCGCTGTTGGCGATGGTGCTCCGCTTTCGCCGCGCCGCCCCGGTGGAGCGTCAACAGCTCAAATGGCTGCTCTTCGCGGTCACCGTTTTCGCCTTGATCTACGGGATCACAGCAGTTACCTCAGGTGAGCTCGGAGACCGGCGGATTGGGCGACCTCCTCTTCGTCATCTCGGTGATGGGCATACCGGTATCGATCAGCCGTCGCCGTTCTCAGGTTCCATCTGTACGACCTCGACAGGATCATCCGGCGGACACTGCTCTACGCGGTGCTGACCGGTCTCCTCGTCGGCATCTTCGCCCTGTCGGTGTTCGTCATTCAGGGTGTCATCGGAGGGTTCGTCGGCGAGGACTCTCCTCTCGTAGTGGCCGCATCAACCCTTCTCATCGCTGCGCTGTTCAACCCTCTGCGCCGTCGCCTGCAAGGTCTGATCGATCGGCGGCTCTACCGGAGCAAATACGACGCCCAGCGAGTCATCGACGAGTTCGTCACCACGGCCCGGGACGAGGCGGACATGAGCCTGCTGTCGGCCGACCTGCTCGATGTGGTCGACCAAACGGTCCAGCCGATCGCTTCAGGGGCTGTGGATCAAAGGGGCGGAGACCCAGGACGCCCCACCGGTCACGTGACCTCCGCCATCAAACGTAGGAACCGCCGCGCCCTGTCCGTAGTGGGGTTGACCAGGACCTGATCCGGAGGGCCCTCCTCCACCACCCGCCCCTCGTCCATGAACAGCACCCGGTCGGCCACGTCCCGGGCAAAGGCGAGCTCATGGGACACGACGATCATGGTCATCCCCTCGGCGGCAAGGGTCTTGATTGCACCGAGGACCTCGCCCACCAGCTCCGGGTCGAGAGCCGAGGTCGGCTCGTCGAAGAGCATCAAGGAAGGGTTCATCGCAAGGGCCCGGATGATCGCCACCCGCTGTTGCTGGCCACCGGAGAGGCGATCCGGGTACTCGTCGCGCTTGTCGGCCAGGTCGAAGCGTTCGAGGAGATGCTGGGCTGTGATCTGGGCTTCCTCCCTGGAGATCTTCAGCACCTTGCTCGGGGCCAGAGTGATGTTGTCCAGCACCGTCAGGTGAGGGAAGAGGTTGAAGGACTGGAACACGATGCCGATCCGTCGACGGGCCGTGTCGGCGTCGAACTCGGGGTGGGCGATGTCCACACCCTCGAGGAGGATCTCGCCATCGTCCACCGGCTCGAGGAGGTTGATGCATCGAAGGAGGGTCGACTTCCCCGACCCCGAAGGCCCCACCACCGCCATGACTTCGTGCGTGTCCAGAGCGAGGCTGACATCGGCGAGGACGGTTAGTTCCCCGAACTGCTTCCAGATGCCGCGAACGTCGAGGAGAGCGCTCACGAGGACATCCCGCTGGTCCGCTCACGCTGGCGACGGATCAGATAGTCGGTGAACCGGGCCAGAGGGACGGTCACGATCAGGAACAGGAAGGCGGCGGCCAGGTAGGCGGTGAAGTTGAAGGTCTCGGCTACATAGATCTGCGATCGGCGAAACGCCTCCTGGACACCGAGCAGGGCGAGCAGGGCCGAGTCTTTCTGTAGAGCGACGAAGTCGTTGAGCAGCGGGGGGATGACACGTCGAACCGCCTGAGGCAGCACCACCCACCGCATCGACTGGGCGGAGCTGAGTCCCAGAGAGCGAGCCGCGGACGTCTGGCTCTCATGAACGGAGTCGATGCCGGATCGATACACCTCGGCCACGTATGCCGAGTAGGAGATGACCAGGGTGGTGATAGCCCAGAACTCCTGGCTGTTGGGTACGCCCTGCAGCCGCAGCGCAGGGACACCGAAGCCGAGAAGGAAGAGGAGGATGATGGTCGGGATGCCGCGGATCAGGTCGACATAGGCCGTCGCCGCAAGCCGCAACGGGGTGAGCACCGGTGCTCGGCTGCTGCGGATCAAGGCCAAGACCAACGCCACGATGAGAATGAAGACCTCGGCAATCAGGAAGATCCGGACGTTCCGCACGAATCCGGTGAGGATGTCAGGGAACGACGCCTTGAAGTCTTCCCAGCTGAAGAAGGACTCGCGGACGCTCGGCCATCCCGGCGAGTTGCCGACCACCAGGATCACGACGCCGAACACGACGATGGTGCTGGCCGCGCCAATGAGCAACGAGCGGCGCCGCTGCCGCTTCTGGTAAGCCAGACGCCGGGCCCGCCCCGGCGAGACGCCCGGGTCCCGGAGCGGCGCCTCGGCCTCGGTCATTCAGGGTTGCTAGCCGGTCTCGATGATCGGGGCCTCGACCACCTCGGAGAGCCATTCCTGCTGGATGGCTTCGAGGTCCACGTTGGCGAGGGCCTGGTTGACACAGTCCCGCAGCGGGTTGCCCTCCGCGAACACCATCCCGAACTGCTCACTCTCGCCGGCGGAAGGGAACTGGGCGATCACGGTCGACCCCTCGATCTCCACCGCCGACACGAAGAATGCCGTCGGCAGGTCGAGCACGAGCCCGTCGAGCTGGCCGGCGTCGAATGCGGCCTTGGCGTCGGCGTTGGTGTCGTAGACCAAAGGCTCCGTCTCAGGTTGGATCACATCCGTGATGAAGTCGAGGCTGGTGGTGCCCACCTGGGCGCCCAGCCGGTAGGCCTTGAGCTCGTCGATCGTGGTGGCCGATGCGATCTCGGAATCGGAGTATCCGAGCAGCGCCTGGTTGACGTCGTAGTACCCGTCTGAGAAGTCGACGGCCTCCTCGCGCTCCTCGCTGATCGACACCTGATTGATGTCGAAATCGAAGTCCTTCTCGCCGGGCGCGAAGGCGTTGTTGAAGGGCACAACGACCCAGGTCACCTCCTCCGCCGTGAAGCCGAGCTCGTCAGCTACTGCGTAGGCGACCGCACTCTCGAACCCAGTGCCGGTCGAGGGTCCTCCCTCGAAATCGAACCAGGGCGGGAAGGAAGGCTCGTCGGTACCGATCGTAAGGACCCCTTCCTGCACCAGAGTCAGGTCCTCCTTCTCGCAAGACACATCGCCGCCGCCTCCACCTTCCTCGGCGGCACAGGCAGCTAGCAGCAGAGCAAGGGCTGCAATGAGGGCGATGCTTCTCTTCATGTGGGAGTCCTCCGGGGGGTCACACGATCACGGGAGCGTAGTGCCCATGATCAGGGGGCCTGCCACAGGGCGAAACCCGATCTGCCCGATACAATCGCCCGGTCCCTAAGGGGTCAGATACTCAGGAGGAACGAACTCAATGAAACGACGAATCATCTGGCTCATCGCTGCCATGGCGCTCGTCGCTGCAGCTTGTGGCGGAGGGGAGGGCAGCGCAACCACGAAGCGACCGGAACCACGGAAGCCACCGCTACCACGGGAGCGACGAAGGATCTCCTCTCGGCCATCGAAGAGGAAGGGGTGCTGACGGTGTCGACCGATCCGGCCTACCCGCCGCAATCCTCACTCAACGAGGAGACCGGAGAATACGAGGGCTTCGACATCGACGTGGCCACGGCGATCGCCGAGCCAACTCGGGGTCGAAGTGGCGTGGGAGGCGCCGGCCTGGGAGACGATCATCGCCGGTAGCTGGAACGACCGTTGGGACCTCAGTGTCGGCTCGATGACGATCACGCCGGAGCGCGAGGAAGTCCTGCACTTCAGCACCCCGTACTACTACACACCGGCAGTCGTGGCAGTCGCGGCCGATGACGACTCCATCACCGACCTGACCACCGATCTCGACGGCCAGACCATCGGGGTCTGTGGTGGTTGTACCTACGACTTCTACCTGCAGGGCAATCTGGAGATCCCCGGCGAAAGCTTCGAGTTCGTGATCGACGACCCGGAGATCGTGACCACCGACACCGACACCACTGCCATCGAGCAGCTGGTCCAGGGTCGGGTGGTGGCGGTGATGTCATCAGCCACCACGATCCAGGCCGCAATCGACGAAGGCCTCCCGATCAAGGTCGTGGGCGACCCTCTCTTCTACGAGCCGCTGGCGGCGGCGATCGACGGCAGCGCTTCGCTGAACACAGAGTCCTTCGTGGCCCGGGTCTCGGAGATCATCGAGGGGATGCACGAGGACGGAACACTGAGTGAACTGTCGAACCAGTGGTTCGGCCTCGATCTGACGACGAAGACCTCGTGAAATCTGGACGGCGGGGGCGGGGACAGGGTCCGGCTGCCCCCAGCCGCCTATCCACAAGATCGGGGCTGATGAGAGAGCGTCTCGAACAGTGGAGCGCGAGCATCCCGTTCAAGGTGAAGCTCGGCATGGTCTGGGGCGTTATCGCCCTGATCATGTCTTCCTTTTCTCGTTGGCCGACTTCGACGTGCAGTGGATGATCGACCATCTCTGGTTCATCACCCAGGGCCTGCCTTGGACGGTCATCATCTGCGGCCTGGCCATCATCCTGGCTGTCACCCTCGCGCTATTCGGCGCGCTCGGGCGCCTCTCCAACAGTGCCATCGCCCAGGGCGTGTCCCAGCTTCTACACCTCCTTCTTCCGGGGCACACCTCTCATCGTTCAGATGTTCCTTATCTTCCTTGCCCTGCCCCAGCTTGCCCCTCCCGACCTCCCCGGACTTCGTGATTCGCTGACGCTTCACTGCCCTCCAGGCCGGGATCATCGCCCTCGGTCTCAACTATGGCGCCTACATGACCGAGATCTTCCGGGCCGGCATCCAGTCGGTGGGACACGGCCAGGTGGAAGCTGCGGAAGCGCTCGGCATGACTTATCGGCAGCGGATGCGGCGGATCGTCCTTCCCCAGGCGATTCGAGTGATCATCCCGCCCACCGGCAACGAGTTCATCGCCATGTTGAAGGACTCGGCTCTCATCTCCCTGCTCGGTTCCGTGGTGGCACAGATGGAGATCTTCCGACGGTCCCAGCTCGTGGGCCGAGCCGACTTCCGCCCACTCGAGGCGTTCGTCGTCGCCGCCGGGCTCTACTGGATTCTGACCACGGTCTTTCAGTTCTTCCAGACCAGATTGGAGCGACGGCTGTCCAAGGGTTATGTGCGCACCACGATCAGGGTCACCACCCAGCCGGGCATCGAGCTCGTGGAAAGCGAGCCGGCATGACCGAGAGCGGTGGTGAAGGTGAGCAATCTGCACAAGTCGTTCGGTGACAACGAAGTCCTCAAGGGCGTCGATCTCGAGGTGGCCCGGGGGGAGGTGGTGGTCGTCTTCGGACGATCCGGGTCGGGGAAGAGCACACTCCTGCGCTGCATCAACTACCTCGAAGAGCCGACGTCGGGAACGATCGAAGTCGGTGGGATCCGCATCGAGCCAGGAACCCGAACCCATCGTCAGCGGGAGACGATCCGCAGTGTTCGACTCAAGGCGGGAATGGTGTTCCAGGAGTTCAACCTCTTCCCGCATCTCACCGCCCTCGAAAACATCATCGAGGCGCCGGTCACTGTCAAGGGCCAGGAGCGCAAGCATGCGATCGAGATGGCCAAAGTCCTCCTCGCCCAGGTGGGGCTTGCCGACAAAGGTGACGCATTCCCAATCCACCTGTCCGGCGGTCAGAAGCAAAGTGTCGCCATCGCCCGAGCATTGGCCATGGAACCGGAGGTCATGCTCTTCGACGAGCCCACCTCGGCCCTCGACCCGGAGCTGATCTCAGAGGTGCTCTCGGTGATGAAGAACCTGGCCACCGAGATCGCACATGACCATGATCGTGGTCACCCATGAAATGGGTTTCGCCCGTGAGGTGGCCACCACCATGGCCTTCGTCGACGAAGGGAACATCGTCGAGAAGGGCCCTCCGACCTCCGTGATCGCCAACCCACAGCACGCTCAGACCAAACGGTTCCTGGAAGCGGTGCTCTAGCCGAGCAGAGCTACGACTCTCGATGCGACCGAGTCGGGGTCGAGGCCGACCGAGTGGGCAATGTCGGAGGGGGAGCCGAAGGGTAGGAAATGGTCCGGGACCCCGATGCAGGTGATTTCCTTCACCTGCCCCGCATCGGCGAATGCCTCCATCACCGCGGCGCCAAACCCCCCGGCGACGACGTTGTCCTCGATGGTGACGACATGGCGAGCCGGGGCGGCCCATTCGAGAATGCGGGGATCGAGCGGCTTGACCCATCGGGCGTTGACGACGCCGACCGAGAACCCCTTGGTCCTGATGTCAACGGCAGCCTTCTCCGCGATCTCAACCATTCGGCCCGCGGCAACCAAGAGAACATCACTCCCCTCGGAGAGGAGTTGTGCTTCGCCGATGGGCAGAGCCGTGACCGGGACCGCGGGCACCGATACCGCCGCCCCCTTCGGGTAGCGGATGGCGATGGGGCCGTCGTGGTCGACCGCGGTCTCGATCATTGCGCACAATTCGGTGGCGTCGGCAGGCGCCCCCACCACCATGTTGGGGATGAGACGAAGGTAGGACAGGTCGAACACGCCGTGATGTGAGGGACCATCGGGCCCGGTGATCCCGGATCGGTCGACCAGGAATGTCACCGGCAGATCGTGGAGGGCCACATCGGCGATGACCTGATCGAAGGCGCGCTGGAGGAAGGCGGAGTAGACGGCCACGACCGGCCGCTTCCCGGCCATAGCCATTCCAGCGGCCAGGGTGACCGCGTGCTGCTCCGAAATCCCGGTGTCGAACACCCGGTCCGGGAACCGCTGCCACATCTGCATCAGTCCGGCCGTGGTGACCATCGCCGCCGAGATCCCGACGAGATCGGGCCTGGTGGCGGCTGCTTCGGCCACGGCGTTCCCGGCGACGTCGGTGAGCCTGAGCTCCTCCTTGATCGCCTTGCCGGTCGCCAGGTCGAATGAGCCGACACCGTGCAGCTTCTCCAGCTCGTCCTCGATCGCCGGCTGATATCCGTTCCCCTTCTCGGTCACCACGTGGATCACGACCGGTCGGTCATAGAGTTTGGCGGCGCGGAAGGTCTCTTCGAGCAACTCGATGTCGTGTCCGTCGATCTGGCCGGTGTACTTGAGGTCGAGCGCGTCGAAGACCGTGAAAGGCTCCAGGATCTGCTTGACGGCGTCCTTCAGCCTGCCGGCCAGCTCGTCGGCCGTCTCCCCCACCAGTGGCAGCCCTCTCAGCATCCGGCCCAGGGTGCGCTTGGTCTTCTCGTAACGGGGATCGATGCGGTAATGGGCCAGGCTGGCGAGGGCGGCGAGGCCGCCCACAGTTGGGGCGTAGGACCGCCCGTTGTCGTTGACCACGATGATCAGGCGCTTCGGCTGGGTCACTGCGATGTGGTTCAGCGCTTCGTAAGCCATCCCCCCGGTGAGCGCCCCATCCCCGATGATGGCGATGGTGTAGCCGGGATAGCCGGCGAGTGCATGGCCGAGCGCGTAGGAGAGAGAGGTCGACGCGTGACTGTTCTCGACGAAATCGTGATCGGACTCCTCGCGGCTCGGGTATCCGGACAGCCCCCCGGTGTGACGGAGCTTGTCGAAGCCATCCATGCGTCCTGTGACCAGCTTGTGCACATAGGCCTGGTGCCCGACGTCCCAGATGAAGCGGTCGGTGGGCGAGTCGAACACGCGGTGCAGGGCGAGGGTGAGCTCGACCACGCCGAGATTCGGGGACAGATGCCCGCCACTCTTGGACACCTTGTCCAGGATGAATGTGCGGATCTCCTCGGCGAGGGCGTCCAGCTCTTCCTTGCTCAGCCCACGCAGGTCCGCAGGGCTCGTGATTGATTCGAGAATCGACATGGTGGGAACCGGTTCAGGCTAGTTCGGCCCGGATCCTTGCCGTTCGAGCATCGGAAGGCGGACGGTGAAAGTAGAGCCGGCACCGAGCTCGCTGGCCACCGAGACGCTCCCACCATGACTCTCGACCACGTGCTTGACGATGGCCAGTCCCAGACCCGTGCCACCGGTGGCCCGGGCCCGGGCGTTGTCCACCCGGTAAAAACGCTCAAAGACGCGATCCAGGTCACGAGTGGGGATTCCCTCACCGGTGTCGCTTATTCGAAGCACCGCGTCTTCGCCTACCACTTCCAGCTCGGCCCCGATCGATCCCCCCGAAGGCGTGTACCTGATCGCGTTGTCGAGCAGATTGCGGACTGCGATGGCCACGTCACGACGGCTTCCCGCCACCTGCGCCGGGGCCACCTGGAGGTCGAGATCGATTCCCTGCTCGTCAGCAACGGTGCGCACCCGCTCCAGCTCCTCCTGGACCAGATGATCGAGGCTCAACGGGTCCAACTCGGGCTCGTCGCGCTCCAGTCTCGACAGATCGAGGAGATCCGCGACCAGGCGATCGAGCTGGCGCGCCGAGCCCTCGATCTGGCGGGCGAAACCAAGGGAGGAGTCGTCGCCACGCTCGACCGCCAGCTGCAAGGCCTCGGACGAGGCGATGATGGCGGACACGGGCGTCTTCAGCTCATGGGATGCGTTGGCCACGAAGTCACGTCGGACCGAGGCCGCTCGCTCCCGCTCGGTCACGTCGACAACGACCAGCAGGATGCGCTTGTCATACGCGAATGGAGTAGCGATACCCCGCAGATGGCGCACTGGCTTCCCGTGCTCGGCAAGCAACGTTGTCGAGGACCCGGTCTCTCTCGCCTCGACCAGCGCGTCCTGGAAAGAGAAGGGGACGAGGCCGGACAGAGTCTCGGGGATGGCGCCGAGCAGGTTCTCGGCCGACGGGTTGGCGTACACGACCGAGTCGTCCTCACCGAAGAGGATGGTTCCCTGCGGCATAGCTCCGAGAACCACTTCGAGAGTCGATGAGGCCCTCACCGTCTCCATCAGCCGGGAGCGGTTGCTTGCGTCGAGATCCGCAATGGCTGTCGCCAATTCGTCGATCTCGAGCACGCTCGACCGGGGCGGCTTGGGCCCGTTGTCCGACAGCGCCTTGGTGTGTTCGGTGAGCTCGACTATCGGCCGGGACATACGCCGCGACAGCCAGGCGGCGACGATGAGCCCGATGAGCCCCACCACGATCGAGACGAGGATGAGGGAGCTCCGGAAAGGCGATGTCGCCGCGGCAAGGTCGTCGGCAGACCCCGATAGGCGGAGTATTGGGCCGTCATCTGTGGGTACGGCCACGTAGAGCTGGTCGAACCCGGTGGTGTCGCTGTCTCTCGTGTCCTGCCCGGTTTCGCCGGCGATGGCGGCGGCGACCTCCGGTCGATCGGCATGGTTGTCCATCGTTGCCGGATCCGAGTGAGAGTCTGCCAGCACCACGCCGTCCTGGTCGATGACGGTGTAGCGGTAGCCACCTGCGACGGCCATCGTTTCGGCCCAGGTCTGGAGCTCGGAAGTTTCCACCGGCATTCCCACAGCTGAGATGTGAGCCGCCGACTCCAACTGATTTAGCGCCCCCTCGGTGAACGCGTCGTCCACCGACCGGGACAGCAACCAAACCATTAGCCCGATCAGGACCAGATAGACGACGGCGAAGTAGAGCAGGAATCGAAGAGCAATCGGGGTTCTCCCCGGCGCTCTACTGCTCATCGACGAACTTGTAGCCCAGGCCACGCACCGTCACGATCAGGCCGCGGATGCGAGGGATCCGGCTCGAGTTTCTGTCGGAGACGTTTGATGTGGACGTCGAGCGTCTTGGTGTCGCCGAAAGTAGCTCGGGCCCCACACTTCGTCGATCAAGGTGTGACGCGCCGCCAACCGATTCCTCCGACGCATCAACGACTCGAGCAGCTCGAATTCCTTGGGACGCAGGTCGACTGGCTCGCCTTCGATCCGGGTCTGATGAGCATCGATATCCAGCTCGATCGGGCCTCCGCGTAGCACCTCGTTCGACTCCGCCAGCACACCGCTCTTCGTCGCCCTCCTCAATTGCGCCCTGATCCGGGCTACCAGCTCTCGCATCGAGAACGGCTTGGTCATGTAGTCATCGGCGCCGAGCTCGAGCCCGGCCACCTTGTCCGACTCGGCGTCTTTGGCGGTGAGCATGATGATGGGCACGTCGGAGGACAGCCGGATCTGACGACACACATCCAGACCGGACATGCCGGGCAGCATCAAGTCGAGGAGGACCAGGTCGGGCTGATTGACCCGGGCCGACTCCAGCCCTCCCACGCCCGAGTCCGCTACCAGCACGTCGAAACCCTCCACATCGAGGGCGTATCGAACCGACTCGGCAAGACCCGGCTCGTCTTCTACGACGAGGACGCGATGCCTTCGGCGCTCATCCGTCCGGGTCATCGCTCGACTTGTCCAGGCCCGATTCGACGAACTCGGCTCGCTTACCGGTGATCAGGTATGCCGTCTGCTCGGCGAAGTCGACCGCCTGGTCCCCGACCCGCTCCAGGGCCCGTGACGCCATCATCATCTTCGTGGCCCACTCCAACATCTCCGGGTCGGAGGCGACGGCCACGATCTCCCTGAACATGTTGGCGTTTAGCCGGTCGACCGGCTGATCCATGGCGGGTAGGAGCCGTGCCTCGTCCAGGTCTTGACGCAGATATGCCTCGATGGACGTCCTGATCATCGGACGCACGAGGTCGCCCATCTCCTGGATCTGATCACAGATGCGCTCCACCCGGGGCAGACCTTCATTTTGCTGGGTGACCCGGGCGATGTTCACGCACTGATCGCCCATGCGCTCGAAGGTGGCGTTGAGCTGGAGGAGGACGCTCATCTTTCTCAAGTCGGAGCCGAGCGGCTGGAATCGAGCCATCAGGGTGGTCCATATCTGGTGAACCTCGAAATAGGTCTTGTCGATGTCTTCGTCGATGGCGATTACCCGCTGGGCCAATTCGAGGTTCCCGGTCGTGACAGAGTCCACGGCCATCTCGACCATGTGCTCGGCGCGGTCGACCATGCCGAGGACGGTGTGCTCCAGGGCTTCCAGTTCCTGGTGGAAATGAAGATTGGTGTCTGCTGCGCTTGTCATCCGAATCGTCCCGTGATGTAGTCCTCGGTCTGTTTCTGGACAGGAGCCGTGAAGATCTGCTCGGTCTGGCTGAATTCTACGAGGTAGCCCGTTCGCTGCCCCTCCTCGTCGACATTCACCGAGAAGAAGGCGGTCTGATCCGATACCCGGGCTGCCTGCTGCATGTTGTGGGTGACGATCACGATCGTGTAATCCTTCTTCAGGTCCAGCATCAGCTCTTCGATCTTCAATGTTGCGATGGGATCGAGGGCGGAGCACGGCTCGTCCATCAGTACGACGTCCGGGCTGGTCGCGATGGCGCGGGCGATGCACAGACGTTGTTGTTGCCCACCCGAGAGCGCCATCCCCGATTCCTTCAGCTTGTCCTTGACCTCATCCCACAGGGCGGCCTTGATCAGGGACTCCTCCACCAGATCGTCGTAATTGCCCTTGAAGCCTGCGATCCGCGGCCCGTACACGATGTTCTCATAGATGCTCTTCGGGAACGGGTTCGGCTTCTGAAAGACCATGCCGATGCGGCGTCGGACTTCGACCGGGTCTACCTTCTCTCCATAGAGATCGACCCCGTGGTATTCGACCCGGCCCTCGACCCGGGCTGACTCGATGAGGTCGTTCATCCGGTTGAAGCAGCGCAGGACTGTCGACTTGCCACAGCCGGAAGGCCCGATCAGAGCGGTGATTTCGTTCTGGTGGATCGTCATGTCGACATCGCGGACTGCTCGGAACGATCCGTAAAAGACGGTCAGGCCTCCGAGCTCGAATATCGGCGTGCGGTCCTCGGCCGACTCTGTTGCCGCTGCGGCATCTTGCCCGGTGGCGTGATCGGCCAGGGTCACATCGATCGCTAGGTCCGGCTTCCGGCTCGTCTCGGCTTCTGTAGTCATCGGCTCGCCTTCCTGGTCGATCATCGATATCTCCGCTCGTAGCGGTCACGAGCGATGACCGCCACGGCGTTCACCGTCAGCAACATCACCAGAAGCACGACGATCGAAGCCGCGGTGAGTGCCACGAACTCGGCCTGGGGCTGCCGGGCGAAGTTGAACACGACGATCGGGAGAGCGGTGTAGGGCTGGTTCAGCATCAGATCGGCGAACGAAGCATCGCTGGAAACGCTGAAGAACAGAGACAACTGGGCCCCGGCGAGCAGCAAGGGCGCCGATTCCCCGAAGGCGCGGGCGATGGTGAGCACCGTTCCGGTGAGAATGGCCGGGATCGCGACCGGCAACACTTGATGTCTGATCGTCTCCCAGCGCGTCGCCCCCACCGCCATAGAGGCCTCTCTGAGAGCCCCGGGCACCGCCCGCAGGGCTTCCGAGGTGGTGATGATCATTATCGGAAGCACGAGCACGGCGAGGGTAAGCCCGCCAGCAACCACATTTCGGCCGGCGATCCCCTCTGAGGCTCCAAAGACCCCGCGCATCAGGATCTCGACGAACAGGAAGAGACCGAGGATCCCGTACACGATCGACGGCACCCCGGCCAGGTTGCGAATGTTGGCGTTGATGAACCTGGTGAACCGGTTGTCCGACGCGTACTCCTCCAGATAGACGGCCGCCGCCACTCCGAACGGGAAGGCGACGGCGATCACAAAGCCGGTCAAGGCCAGGGAGCCCATGATCGCTTGCCAGATCCCGGCCGACGTAGCCGTGGGAGACAGACTGCTCGTGATGAAGCCAAAGCCCCTGGAGGCAAAGACAGGGAGGGCGGCGGCGATGGTGTCGGCGAGAAGCGTGACCAGGATGACCACCGAGGAGAGGAGAGTGAACAGCAACGCGAACCCCACGATCGCGTTGGCCGGGCTGAATCTTCTGCCCTCGATCGACTGACGGACGAGATCGGTGGTGGTCACGGCTGGCGGTGTCGACCATCATCTCAGTACCTCTGTCGGTATCGGCGGACCATCCGCCCGCTTATCACGTTGAGGCCCAGGGTCAGCACGAAGAGGACGAGGCCGACGAAGAACAGTGACTGGAACGCAGCCGAATCTCCGGCAACCTGATCCGAGCCGACCGCCAGGTTGGCGATGGCACCGGTCATCGTCAGCCCGCCCTCGGTTGGGTTGAAGGTCATGATGCCATTGAGACCGGCGGCTAAGGCCACAACCATCGTTTCGCCCACCGCCCGTGATATGCCCAGGATCACCGCGGCGATGATGCCGGAGATGGCGGCGGGAAAGACCACCCGTAACGCGGTATGCCACTGTTTGGCCCCCAGGCCGTATGAGGCTTCCCGCAACGAGCCGGGCACTGCCCGCATTGCGTCCTCAGATACCGCGGCCACCAAGGGGATGGTGAGGATCCCAACCGCGATGCCGGCGGCGAGGAAGTTGGCGCTCTGTGCTCCGGGGAAGATCCCCCTCACGACATTGGGCGTCAGGAACTGGAGGGCGAAGAAACCGAGAACCACTGAAGGGATCCCGGCCAGGATCTCGAGGGTGGGCTTCAGCACTCGGCGCACACTTGGCCTGGCGTACTCGGAGAGATAGACGGCCGAGCCGAGGCCGAAGGGAGCCGCCACCATCATGGCGATCCCGGTGATCATCATTGTGTGCACCAACAAGGCCGATAGGTCGAAACGGCCCCGACGTGGAAACCAACCGTTTCCCCAGAGCTGACCAAGCTCGATGGAAGTGAGAAAGGACCACGCCTTCCCGATCAGCGCGAGCACGATGGCGACCGAGATGAGGATCGAAATCGCCGCAGCGCCGAAGAACACCGCCTTCACGAGGGCCTCACGACGTCGGCGGCGCACGTCCCCGGTCAGGTCGATCGTCGTGTCCCGCTGCTGCTCGGCTATGGCCATATGTCGTCTGGTAAATGTTAGGACCCGGGGCCGGGCTCGCACCCGGCCCCGAATCGCGTCATCAACCCTTGGCGCCGTCCCACGCCGCCCGGGTCGCCTCGATGTCCTCCGCCGGCAGCTGGACGTATCCGGCGTCTGAAACGAATGCCAAACCCTCGTCGGAGAGGTAGAAGTCCACGAAAGCGGTGAGGTCAGCGCGGCTTCCCAGGTCATTGGTCTTCACGTAGATGAACAACGGCCGGGAGAGCGGGTACTCGAAGCTGGCGATCGTGTCTGTCGAGGGAGCGACACAGCCCGACTCGCCACTGTCGACCTCGATGGCCTTCAGCACGTCCTGGTTCTCCTCGAAGAAGGCGAAGCCGACCCATCCCAGCGATGTCGGGTTCTCGGTGATTCCCTGGACGATCACATTGTCATTTGCCGACGCGTTGTAGTCGGCCCTCGTGAAGTCGTTGTCCTCTCCGAGACGCTCCTCGGAGATGTCAGCGATCACCAATTCGACGAAGGTGTCGTAGGTGCCCGATTCCTCACCAGGCGCCGTGATGACCAGTGGCTCCTCGGCATAAGGGGCGTTGGGTGCCCCCAACTCGGCGGCCAGCTCATTGGCATCGGACCAGTTGGCGAACCCCTCCGACTCCGGGCCTAGCAAGGCGTAGAGATCGGTGAAAGCGAGGCAGGTCACAGCTTCGTTTTCGGGGCTGGTCAGAACGGTCAAACCGTCGGTGGCGATGTGCAGTTCGACGTACTCGATCCCTGACGCCTCACAGGCGGCGATCTCCTCTTCAGAGATGGGACGAGAGGCGTCGGAGATATCGGTCTCGCCGGCGCAGAACCTGGCGAAACCATCGCCGGTCCCGGGACCCTCGACTGACGTGGCCACACCGGGGTTGGCCCCGTCGAAGGCCTCACCCACCCGAGCGGTGATTGGCTCGACCGTCGATGACCCGGATACGACGATGCTTCCTGAGGCCTCACCGCCGCTGCCTGCGGTCGTTTCGGTCGCAGCCTCGGTGGTGTCGGATGCGGCCTCGGTTGTCTCGGCGGCCGGTGCGGTCGTGGTGGCGTCACCGGATCCATCGCCGCCACAAGCAGCGAGGATGAGGGCCAAGACCAAGGTCAGACCCAATAGGCGGGTGGTACGGGACTTCATCCCTTTGTGCTCCTTGCTCAGGGAACATTTCTCTTCCGAGGCCGCGGGAGATCCCCCACCGCCTGAGATGAACGTATGGGGCGTCGTTAACCGGGCGTTTGCCCACAGGTGAACGGGAGGTGAACGTTCCGGGGGTGATGGCGGCCGGGGTGCGTCACGCAACGCGCATCTACGCTGCGCAGCGATGCAAAGCCTCTCACGGCAGGACACGGCAGAGCTGGCCGGGGTGGGTCTCGACTACGTCGACCGCTTGCTCGACCTGGGAATCCTCGAGATCGACGAGGGTGACAACCTCAGGGCGGGAAGCCCGCAACGGGTTCGAATCGTCCAGATGCTGGAAGATGCCGGTCTCCCACTCGACGGGCTCGGCGAGGCTCTCGGGCGCGATCTGGTCTCTCTCGACTTCATTGACACGACCTCCAACAATCGATGGGGTTCCCTCACCCCTACGACATTCGAAGACCTGAGTGAGCAAATCGGCGTCCCCATCGAGTTGCTCGCTTCCATACGGGAGGCGATGGGATTCGCCCCGCCGGAGCCAACGGACCGTATTCAGGAGCACGAGATGGAGGTGGTGCCTCTGGTGCAACTCCAATACGAGAACGGATTTCGCAGTGCGGTAATCGATCGCGCGCTCCGTGTCTACGGCGAGAGCATGAGGCGCGTCGCCGAGACCGAGTCCGATTGGTGGCGGAGCGAGGTGCTGATGCCGATCATCCAGTCCGGGAACGACTCGGCAGAGTTGTACCGGGCTTCGGCTGAGCTATCGCCCGCCCTGGCCGAGGTCATCGACCAGGCCTTGCTCGCCATCTATCACGGTCAACAGGCCAAAGCCTGGATCAGGAACATCCTCGAGGGTTTCGAGGTGGCGCTGGCCGACTCCGGCCTCCACACCCCCCCGGCACGCGTTCCTGCGATCTGCTTTCTCGATTTGACCGGCTACACCCGGCTGACCGAGGAACGTGGGGACTCAGTCGCCGCCGATCTGGCGCAGCGACTGGCCTCTCTGGTCGAGCGCCACTCGAGACGTCACGGTGGGACGCCGGTCAAGTGGTTGGGTGACGGAGTGATGTTTCACTTCCCCGAGCCGGGCGACGGGGTCCTCGCGGCTCTCGAGATGGTCGAGGCGGCACCTGACCTCGGGCTGCCGTCGGCCCATGTCGGGCTTCACGCGGGACCGGTGTTGTTCCAGGAAGGGGACTACTTCGGCCGCACGGTCAACGTCGCCGCCCGAATCGCCGATTACGCGAGGCCCGGTGAGGTGGTGGTGAGCCAAGACGTGGTCGATGCCGTCGCCGACGACACCCTCGAATTCTCAGAAATCGGGCCCGTCGAGCTGAAGGGCGTGACCGGCCCGCATCGCCTCTTCAGCGCTCGCATGTCGCGCTAGAGGACTGCCGAAGCCCGGGCGCGGGCCAATTCCTGAAGGGCGATGTGGGCATCCACACCTGCTGAAGGCGAGACCCGCTCCCAGGTCCCATCGGGGCGGAGGGCCCAGGCCAGGTTGTCATCGGCCAGGAGGACGTCGAGCACCTCGTCGACACGGAATTGGAGATCCGGATCGGTGATCGGAGCCAGGGCTTCCACCCGGCGATCGAGGTTCCTCGGCATCAGGTCGGCCGAGCCGATGTAATAGTGGCGAGTGCGGCCCCGAGCGCCGAAGCGATAGATCCGGGAGTGCTCCAGGTACCTGCCGACCAGTGACCTGACCCGAATGTTCTCCGACAGCCCTTCAACTCCAGGCCGAAGACAACAGATCCCACGCACGATTAGGTCGATGCGAGTGCCGGCACCCGAGGCCGCGTACAGGGACTCGATCATGGCGGCATCGACGAGCGAATTCATCTTGAGAGTGATGTGCCCGTCGGAGCGCGACGCCTCGTCGTCGATCAGGTCGGTGAGCCGGCTGCGGATCCCGGTCGGCGACACAGCGAGCCGCTTGAAGGTGGTCTGACGCGAGTACCCGGTCAGATAGTTGAAGAGGTCGGACAGGTCAGCGCCGATCTCGGGATCGGCTGTGAACATTCCGACGTCCTCATAGGTCCGCGCCGTCTTTTCGTTGTAATTCCCGGTTCCGATATGGGCATACCGTCCCACCCCGTCGCCCTCCCGCCGAACCACGAGGGCGAGCTTGGTGTGGGTCTTGAGCCCGACAACGCCGTAGGTGACATGGACCCCCGAGTCCTCGAGCCGTTGCGCCCACTCGATGTTCCGTTCCTCGTCGAACCGGGCCTTCAACTCGACCAGCGCCGCTACCTGTTTGCCGTTTTCAGCGGCCTTGATCAACGAGGCCATGATCGGGCTGTCGCTCGAGGTCCGGTACAGGGTGACCTTGATCGCCAGAACTTTCGGATCACGGGCGGCCCGCTCCAGGAAGGGTTCCACCGACGAGCCGAACGAGTCGTACGGGTGATGGGTCAGCAGATCGCCCTGTTTGATCACATGGAACATGTCAACGAGCTCACCGGGAGGACTGACCAGCCGAGCCGGGGTGACTCCAGCGAAGACCTCGAATTTCAACTCGGGCCGGTCCAGGTCGAACAGCCCCATCAGCCCGGCCAGGTCGAGAGGACCTTCGATCCGATAGACGTCGTCTTCGGTGGCCCCCATCTCCCTCATCAGCAGGTCGAGCACCTCGTCGGGCATGTCGGGGTGGACTTCCAGACGGACCACGCTCCCGAACCGTCGCTGGGTCAGCTCCGACTCGATGGCCATAAGCAAGTCGCCGCCTTCGTCCTCCTCGACCTCGATGTCTGCATTGCGGGTCACCCGGAACACGTCCTGGCCAAGGACCTCCATCCCCGGGAAGAGCGCGGTCAGGTGGGCGCCGATCACCTGTTCGAGCGGGACGAATCGCTCCAGGTCGGGCAGGACGACGAATCTAGGGAGGATCGGTGGGACCTTGACCCGAGCGAACCTGGTCAGGCCGGTCTCGGGGTTCTTGACCACCACCGCCATGTTGAGTGACAGGTTCGAGATGTAGGGGAAGGGGTGCGAGGGATCGACAGCGAGGGGGGTTAGCACCGGGTAGACGAGCTCACGGAACTGGTGATCCAGGTACTCCTTGTCATCGGGATCGAGCGTCGAGTAGTCGCTGAAAACGATGCCCTCATTGGCCAGCGCCGGGGCGACCTCGGCTAGGAACTGCTTGGAGATGGCCTCGTACTGGACCTCCACCTCATTTCGGATCGCCGCCAGCTGCTGACTGGGCGTGATCCCGTCCGGTGGCGTGATCCCGACACCGTGGGCAACCTGCTCCTTGAGGCCGGCCACCCGCACCTGGAAGAACTCATCCAGGTTCGAGGCCCAGATCGCCAGGAATTTCACTTGCTCGAGCAGGGGGAAGTCGGGTCTGCCCGCGAGCGTCAGAACTCGCCGGTTGAACTCGAGCCATGAGAGCTCGCGGTTCAGAAAATGGTCTGGGTTGAAGGCTTCCATCACTTGCGCACTGTTTAGAGCATCTGGATTACCAAATGGTTAACGGTCGAGACGTAGACCACCTAAGAGAAACTGTCGAAGGTGGTGTGTCACGATCTCTGTCTGCTCCTTTGGATCGGCGGCCGAGATCACCGATTTGGCCGCCGACATGATCGTGTCCTGGATCAGCCGACCTGCGAGCTCGGCGGGCATCGACCTGAATTCCCCTGTTTCCACCCCTTCGTAATAGAGGCCGATCATCGCCTCGGCCAGATGCGAGTGGGCGGCCCGGATCCGCTGCTGGGCCTCCAAACCCATGCGCCCGACCTCACGGTGGAGGATCAGGCCGAATACCGGATCGCCGGCCACGAACTCGACGGTGCGCACCGCCAGGTCGGCCAGTCGCTCGCCGGCAGTTCCGGATCGGGAGCTCGTTGTGATGAGATCGTCGATCACCCCGGGCAGCTCGGCCTCGACCATGGTGGCGATCAGGTCGTCCCTGTCGACGAAGTAGTCATAGAGCGTGGTGCGGCCCACCCCTGAGGCGAGAGCGATCTCGCCAAGCGGGATCTCGGCGGTGCCCGCGTCGGCGATCAGCGTCTTTGCCGATGCCAGCAACGAGGCACGAGTGAGGGCCTTGTGCTCGTCGATCGAGGTCGCACGGATGCGGGGCATGGCTAGAGGGTATCCGGGTTGAAATGGAAGGTCACTTGTAGATTCTCCCTCCAGACAGGAGGACTCGATGGGAAACGATCAAGGGAACGCAGAAACGGTCCGCGTCAGGAAGCAAGCACGACCGTGGAGCGGCTTCTTTCTGGGGCTCCTCTTGGGGCTCGCCGTTGCGGTGCTCCTCCAACAGGCGGGTGTGTGGCCCTCTGGACAGGCTCCTTCTGTACGGGTCGGCCGGCGTCTTCGCCCTGATCGGGATCCTGATGAGCGGAGCGGGAAGAGATAGGGCAGGAGCTTTTTCCAGCATCGTGCCCCTGGTCCTCGCAGTGGCCCTCATCGGGTGGGGGGCCACCGGGATCGCCGAGGTCAATGAGAGCGGCCAGATCAACGGTGGTTGCACCGTGCAGGCGGAGTCCTCCGTGGACAGCACGACAGTCACCGACACCAGTCGTCAGGACCCATTCCAGGTCGATCCCGACGGGAGCCTTGCGTGGTCGGCCGTCTCACCGGCGCCAATCACCGACCACCTATGGGAGATCTACGTGGACATAGGCGGTTTCCCGGTCGTGGTGGCATCAAACGACGAACCCGAGCCCAACACCGACGAGTCCACGGAGAACGCGGGCGAAGTCGCTGACATCTCCGCCTACATCGCTGAGGTATCGGACTTCACGGGCCTGGAGCTCGACGGCGTGTTCGAGGTGGGTGGCAGCATCGAAGGAGAGGGTGGCGCCTGTGATGGCTTCGGATTCGTCGAACTGACGTCAGACCCGCTGACGACGCCCCTCTCCCAAATCGCTGCCGGCGTCGGTCTCCTCGCCTTGATCGCCCTGCTCGTCCTTACTTTCAACCGGACGCGCAAGGCAGAGGTCGTCCCCGACCAGGTAGCCGCCAATGATGATGCAGCATCGGAGCTCGAGCATTCCTACTCCTCGGCCGAGGTCGAGGACACGGCGACGACCGCAGCAGGTGGTGCGGTGGCGGGGGCTGCGTCCGGTGGAGCACACATCCGTCCGGAGGAGACCGAACCCGATGTCGCACCGGAGCCGCACGCGGAGTCGGTTGACGGGGAGGAGCCAGAGCCCGAGACCGGAAAAGATGTGTGAGGAGAACGAGCGTCGTCTTGGCAAACCAGGGGATCAACGCCAAACTCGCGCTATGAGCACAGGCCCAGTGCAGCTGACAACAGAGCTGGCGGCCGAGTGGCGAGAGCGAGCCGCCTGTTCCGGCTATCGCCACACTCTGTTCTTCCCGGTTGGTGACACAGACGCCGCTGCCGTCGATCGGGCCCTCGAGATCTGCCTGGGTTGCGCCGTGATCGACGACTGCCTCGAGTATGCCCTGGAGACGAATCAGAGGGCAGGGATCTGGGGCGGCACGACCGAGGACGAGCGTCGCTCGTTGAGGCGGAAGTGGTTGGCCACACGTCGTCGCGTCGGCTGACTCGCTGAGGACCCGAAGCTGAACGGCACGAAAAGGGCCATCCTCGGCGTGGCCCTCCTGTTCTTCGTCAACGGGGTGGTCGTCGGCAGCTGGCTCCCCCGCCTTCCCGAGATGAGGGACCGTCTCGGGATCGACTTGAGCGCCCTCGGCCTCACTCTGGCCCTCGGCGGGCTTGGGTCTCTGATCGGCTCATCTCTGAGCGGTCTCGTGGTGGGACGCTTCGGTGCTCGCCGGACGGCCGTGGTCGCAGGGTCCGTGGTCTATCTCGTTCTCCCCCTCATTGCTGTCGCCCCCGAGGCCCTGGTGCTCGCGTTGGTTCTTGCGGTCATCGGCTTCATCGACGCCCAGGCGGACGTGGGCATGAACGCCGTCGGGGTGCGGGTCGAGGAGGCCGTGGGCCGGTCGGTGATGACGAGGCTGCATGGCTTGTGGAGCTTGGGCACACTTATCGGCTCGGGCTTCAGCGCGCTGGCGGTCCTGGTGGGGATCGACTTGGGACTCGCAGCTTCTGATCGTCTCTGTGATCGGTCTGGGTACGGCGCTGTACGCCGCACGCCTGATCCCGGAAACCGCTCCCCGTCGTCGCGAGGGAGAGCGGTCCGGCCGTCTCGCCCTCGGACTGTTGCTGGCCGGCGCCTTTGCCGTGTTCATTGAAAGCGCGCCATTCGACTGGAGCGCCCTCTTTCTCGTCGACATCACCGGGACCGGGGAGGCCCTGGCGGGAACGGGTTTCATCGTCTTCACCGGGGGGATGCTGATCGGCCGCCTCGCCGGCGATCACGTGGTCGATCGATTCGGGGCGATTCCGACGCTGTACTCCGGCATCGTCGTCTCGGTGTTCGCTTGCTTCTTTGTGGTTGGGCTCCAGACAGTGGTGACGTCATTGATCGGCTTCGCCGTCTGGGGACTGGGCATCTCGGTCGCACTGCCAGTGCTTTACAAGCTGGCCGGATCACATCGCTCTTTTGGAGAAGGTTCGGGTCTGGCCGCTCTCACGGTCGGCACCCGTCTCGGGTTCATGGTCGCCCCAGCGCTGATCGGCGTCGCCGCCACCGCTTGGACCCTGCCGGTCGCATTGGGCGTGATCGTCACGCTCGCTGCGGTCGCCACGCTTCTCGCCATCCGACTCACCATCGGAAGGCCTGTCCCGGCGGGGGATTCCCTTCCCGGACATGGGGTCTCATAATGTGTGCTCAACCGACCCGGGAAATGGCATGAACAAGCAGGCCGAATATGTCATGCGCACCGTCGAGGAGCGTGGGATCAGGTTCATCAGGCTGTGGTTCACCGACGTCCAGGGATTTCTCAAGTCGGTATCGATCAGCCCGGCCGAATTGGAAGTCGCATTCGAGGAGGGGATGACGTTCGACGGGTCGGCCATCGACGGATACGCCCGCATCCAGGAAGCCGACATGCTGGCCCGACCCGACCCATCCACCTTTGGCGTCCTCCCATGGCGAACGGAGCAACAGGTGGCCCGGATGTTCTGTGATATCGCCACCCCGGACGGCGAGCCGTTCTCGGGCGATCCCCGAATCGTCCTCAAGCGGAACCTGGGCCGTGCCTCGGAGATGGGGTACACCTTCTACGCCGCTCCGGAGCTCGAGTTCTTCTACTTCAGGGATTCCGGGCCAGAGCCCGAGGTGCTCGATCACGGGGGCTATTTCGACATGACGCCGCTCGACGTTGCCCAGGATTACCGGAGGGACACGATCAATGCCCTGGAGCAAATGGGCATCCCGATAGAGCACTCACATCACGAGGTGGCACCCAGCCAGCACGAGATCATCGCCCGTTACACCGATGCGTTGACGATGGCGGACACGATCATGACCTCCCGTCTGACGGTAAAGGAGGTCGCCCTCAAGCACGGCATCTACGCCACGTTCATGCCGAAGCCGCTCGAGGAGCACGACGGCTCGGGGATGCACCTGCATTTGTCGCTCTTCGAGGACGACGTCAACGCCTTCCACGAGCCGGGGACGCCCGGCGGCCTGTCCAAGATTGGCCAAGCGTTCATCTCGGGCATCCTCCGGCACGCTGCAGAGATGACAGCGATCACCAACCAATGGGTGAATTCCTACAAACGGCTGGTCGACGGCTTCGATGCACCCATCTACATCTCCTGGGCCCGCAACAACCAGTCGGCTCTGGTGAGGGTTCCGACGGTGAAGAAGGGCAAGCCCTCGAGTGTCCGCGTCGAGTACCGGGCCGCCGACGCCGCCTGCAACCCCTACCTGACACTTTCGGTGATCCTCGCTGCCGGGCTGGCGGGCATCAGGGAGGGATACGAGTTGCCACCCGAGATCTCGGCCAACATCCATCTCATGACCTCGGCCGAACGCGCCGCTGCCGGGGCCAAGCGCCTCCCCGAGACGTTGTCCGAGGCCCTCGATCTCATGGAGGGGTCGGAACTGATCGCTGAGGCCCTCGGTGAGCACGTCTTCGACTGGTTCCTCCGCAACAAGCGCAAGGAATGGGACCGATATCAGCACCATGTCTCGCGCTTCGAGCTAGAGAGCTATCTGCCGGTCCTGTGAATCTCGTCCTGTGAACATTGCCATCCACCCACCCGATTGCTCGGAGAGCATCCTCGACGGCCTGCTCCTGGCCGGAGCGACCCATGTCGAGGCCCCCGAGCTGGTGCCCGAGGAACGTGTGATCAACGACGCCGACCTCCTGCTGGTCGAGCTCGGCGACCACCCGATCCGGCGGCTCCGCGAGGTGACTCGGATCGTCGAAGTGATCGGGCTCCCCGTCATCCTCGCCATCTCCCTCGATCAACTCGCCCTCATCGAGTCCACCGGCGGCATCTCCGACTTCATCACCACACCGGTCGACCCGCTCGAGCTCAGGCTGCGCGTCCAGCGGCTGGCCAAGGAGGAGCAAACCGACGATCTGGTCGTGTTCAAGGACCTCGAGCTGAACACCCTCAATTACCAGGCCACCCTGGCCTCCAACCCGATCGACCTGACGTTCATGGAGTACGAGCTACTTCGATTCCTGGTCCAGAACCCGATCCGTGTCTGGTCACGGGAACAGCTTCTCTCCAAGGTCTGGGGCTACGACTACTACGGCGGTGCCCGCACCGTCGACGTCCACATCCGCCGCCTCCGCTCCAAGCTCGGCGAGGAGCGCGCCTCCTGGATCACCACCGTCCGCTCGGTGGGGTATCGCTTCGGGTAGGTCGGGAGTAACGGCGAACCTGAGGTTCTGCGTAACGGATCCGTGACGAACTCTCTCAGGTTCGCCCCAACCAACATCGACCGACCACAATTGCCCCATGGGTTTTCGCACCAAGCAGGTACACGCCGGGGTGACTCCCGACCCGACGACCGGGGCGATCCTCACCCCCATCCACCAGTCGACCACCTTCGTCCAGGAATCGGTGGACGAGTACATGGGCAAGGGGTACTCCTACAGCCGGGGGGGAAACCCGACGGTTCGCGCCCTCGAGGAGAAGCTGACCGCCCTCGAGGAGGGTCACGACACCACTGCCTATGCCTCCGGGATGGCGGCCACGGTCGCCGTCTTCCTCGGCCTCCTCCGGGCCGGCGACCACGTGATCATCGCTGACGTGGTGTACGGGGGCACCTATCGCTTCGCCGACCAGTTCCTCACCAAGTTCGGCGTCGACGTCACCTTTGCCGATGCCTCGAATCCGAAGTCGGTCGAATCGGCGATGCGCCCTCAGACCCGTCTCGTCGTCACCGAGAGTCCCGCCAACCCCACGCTCAAGGTGACCGATCTGGCCGCGATCTCGGAGATCACCCGATCGGCGGGTGCGCTTCATGTCACCGACAACACTTTCCTCACTCCCTATTTCCAGAAGCCGTTCCAGCTTGGCGCCAACATCGTCATCCACTCGACGACCAAGTTCCTCGATGGTCACAACGCCACACTTGGCGGGGCGGTGGTCGTCGACAACCAGGACCTCCAGGAGAAGATCTCCTTCGCCCGCATCTCTGCCGGACTGGTGATGTCGCCGATGGTGGCCTGGCTCACCTTGCAGGGAGTCAAGACACTGAGCGAGCGGATGGACCGGCAGTCGGCGAGTGCCCTGGCCATCGCCGAGTGGCTTCAGGGTCACCCCAAGGTCGACTACGTCAACTACCCGGGGCTGCCGTCCCACCCGCAGTACGAGCTCTCATCTCGTCAGGCCAGCGGGTTCGGCGCCATGGTGTGCTTCGAGGTACACGGTGGGGCGGAGACAGGCAAGAAGCTGATGGACGCGGTCGAGCTGTGGAGTCTCGCCGAGAATCTGGGTGCGGTGGAATCGCTGATCACCCACCCGGTCACAATGACCCACGCCGCAGTGCCGGCTGAGGAGAGAATGGCAGCCGGCATCACCGACGGGCTGGTCCGGCTCTCGGTCGGACTGGAAGACGTCGAGGACCTGATCGCCGACCTGGAATCAGCCCTCGACCGGGTCTAGGTCGTCCTCGCCCTCACCAATGTGTCACGGGCGTACTTGCGGCCGTCGTCGGTGTCGACGGGCCGATTCACCACCTCAGCCTCGATGATCGCAAGACCATCGAGCCAGCCGAGCACCTCGGGCACATCCCACAGGAGCTCCGGGTATTGGGGCCCACCCCAGCCCTCGGTGATGTTGGACACGTCGTGTCCGATCAGAAACAGCTCGCCTCCGGGGGCGAGCCAGTCCCTCGCCCGCCGCACCACCGTCTCGTAATCGCCCTGGACCAGATGCAAATAGGCAATGAGCACGAGGTCGAAACTCTGCTCGGTTTCCCACGTCCGGACATCGGCGATCACGAAGTCGACAGCGTCGGACTGCGCCTTGCCCTTGCTGATTGCCACCTCGGAGAAGTCGACCGCAGTCATCTCCCAACCGAGTGAGGCGAGCCAAATTGCATTGCGCCCTTCGCCCGCAGCGAGATCCAGCCCGCGGCCCGGTGCCATGCCCCCCAAACGATCCGCAACAAAGAGATTGGGAGTGACAGACCAGAGATGGTCGTGGGCGCGATACCGCTCATCCCATTCGGCGGCATCCATTAGCCGAACTCGATGCCCTGGGCCAGAGGCAGGTCATCACCCCAGTTGATCGTGGTGGTCTGCCGGCGCATGTATGCCTTCCAGGCGTCGGACCCGGCCTCCCGGCCCCCGCCGGTCTCCTTCTCCCCGCCGAATGCACCACCGATTTCGGCGCCCGACGTGCCGATGTTGACGTTGGCGATGCCGCAGTCGGAGCCGCCGGCGCTGAGGAATCGCTCGGCGCTCCGGACCGATTCGGTGAAGATGGCCGACGAGAGGCCCTGGGTCACCCCATTCTGAATCTCGATCGCCTCGTCGAGGGTGTCGAACTCGATGACCCACAGGATCGGGGCGAAAGTCTCCTGCTGGGTGATCGACGCCTCCTTGGGCACCACGGCGATGGTGGGCTCGACGAAGAACCCGGGCCTGTCGAGGCGGTTGCCTCCGGTGACGATCCTCGCCCCCTGCTCCCTTGCGATATCGAGGGCGTCCATCATTTGCTCGACAGCGCGCTCCCCGACCAATGGGCCCATGAGAGTGCCCGTCTCCAGCGGGTCGCCGATGTTGACCTGCTTGTAGGCCTCGGTGAGTCGGCTCACCATCTTGTCGGCGACTGCGCGGTGAACGAGGAGACGGCGAAGACTGGTGCATCTCTGCCCGGCGGTGCCGACTGCCGAGAACAGCGTGGCACGAACCGCGAGATCGATGTCGGCGTCATCCATCACGATCACGGCGTTGTTGCCACCGAGCTCGAGGATCGTCCGGCCCATGCGCTGGGCGACGGCAGGGCCGACGATGCGCCCCATGTTGCACGACCCGGTGGCGGAGATGAGTGGCAGCCGTGTGTCCTGATTCATCCGGTTGCCCACCGTGGCCCCGTCCCCGACGACGAGGTTGAACACGCCCTCGAAGCCACTGCCCTCCATCACCTCGTTGGCGATCCGGGTGACGGCGATCGCAGTGAGCGGGGTCCGCTCCGACGGCTTCCAAACCACCGTGTCGCCACAGACGGCGGCGAGGGCGGAGTTCCACGACCAAACGGCGACCGGGAAGTTGAAGGCCGAGATCACTCCGACCGGTCCGAGCGGGTGCCAATGCTCGTACATCCGGTGATTGGGCCGCTCCGAAGCCATCGTGCTGCCGTAGAGCTGCCGGGAGAGGCCTACGGCGAAGTCACAGATGTCGACCATCTCCTGGACCTCGCCGACGCCCTCCGGGAAGATCTTGCCCATCTCGAGGGTGACCAGGGCGCCGAGCGGCTCGATGTTCTCTCGCAGGGCGTCACCAAGACGTCGGACGTACTGCCCACGCTGGGGTGCGGGCAGAAGGCGCCACCGGTCGAATGTCTCGACCGACTGGGCGACCACCCGGTCGTAATCCCCTTCAGAGGCCATGCCAACGGCCGCAAGTGTCTCGCCGGTCGTGGGGTTGACCACTTCGATCTGATCGCCGGTGGGCTCGAGCCACTCTCCGGCGAATACACCACTGTTGTGGTCGTCGAGGCCCAGAGCCCCGAAGATCTCTTGCTTGTTCATCTCGCTGCCACCACCTCTATCTCCACGAGGAAGCCTCCCGGGAGTGCACCCGCCTGGATGGCGGAGCGCGCCGGAGGCTCGGTGCCGAAGTATGAGCCGTAAACGTCGTTGACCTTCGGGTAGTCGGCCATGTCAGCCATGAAGATCGTTGTCTTCACGATGTCCTCGTAGGCCAGTCCGACGTCACCGAGAATCACGCCGATGTTGTCCATTACCTGCCGGGCCTGCACTTCGACGTCGTCCGGCCGGCGCTCACCCGTGGCAGGGTCCAGGGCGACCTGCCCGCTCAGGAAAACCAGCCCACCCGCTTCTGCGGCAAAGGAATACGGGCCCATCGCCTTGGGCGCGGACGGGGTCGAAAGGACTTTCTTGGGCAAACGAGGGCTCCTGGTCGATACCAGGCTGAGGGTACCCCTGGGGGCGACCCAACCCTCAAGCGGCGTCAGGAGAAGGAGTTGCCGCAGCCGCAGGTGCGACTGACGTTGGGGTTGTTTATGGAGAACCCCGCTCCCATCAGACCGTCCTTGTAGTCGAGCGTCGAGCCCTTGACCATCTCGGCGCTCTGTGGATCGACGACCACCCGGACGTCGCCGAACTCCTCGACGATGTCGGTGTCATCGATCTGACTGTCGAAGAACATCTCGTAGGAGAACCCGCTACAACCCCCGGGGCGGACCGCCATGCGAAGGGCGAGCCCGGGCTCCCCTTCGGCAGCGATCAGCTCGCCGATCTTGGTCACGGCGAAGTCGGTCACCTCGACCGTCTTCTCGGGCTTGTTCGACTTGATGCTGAGAATCTGTGTCATCGCTTTTAACTCTGGTCCTGAACCTGGTGGCCTGTATCGCCCATAATAACCGTCTCCAGCCCCAGGACCATTCCCCCTATATCGGTAGTGGAAATTATCATCGGGAGTGCAATGGTCACCCGTAACGACGTCATGAAGACGCTCGAAGGTGTCCGCGACCCGGAGTTGGGCGGCAACATCGTCGAGTTGGGGATGGTCACCGATGTCGAGATCACCGGCACGTCGGTGGAAGTCGGCATCGCCCTGACGGTTGCCGAGTGCCCGCTGCGAAACCAGATCGAGAACGACACCAGACGCCGCGTTCAGTCCATGCCCGGGATCGATCACGTCGACGTGCGAACCACCGCGATGACCAAGAAGCAGCGCGCCGGCCTCATGTCGGTCGCCAGGGCGAAAGCCAGAGCAGGCGCGGAGCCGACCCAGGTCTCCCCGACGACGAGAGTCATCGCCATCGGATCGGGCAAGGGCGGTGTCGGAAAGTCATCCATCGCTGTGAACGTCGCAGTGGCCATGTCCCAGGCTGGGTTCCGTGTCGGTCTTCTCGACGCCGACATCTGGGGCTTCTCCACCCCGCGAATGCTCGGTGTCGAGGATCGTCTCGAGGCCGACGAGGACAGCAAGCTGATCGTGCCGGTCGAGGCTCAGGGCGTGAAGCTGGTTTCGACCGGGCTCATCATCGAGACCGAGGAAACGGCCCTCATGTGGCGAGGGCTCATGTTGTCCAAGGCGCTGGAGCAATTCCTGAAGCAGGTGGAATGGGGCGAGCTCGACTACCTGATCATCGACCTTCCGCCAGGCACCGGCGACATCCAGATGGCGCTGACCCGCATGCTCCCCCAAGCCGAGATGGTGGTGGTCACCACCCCGCAACGGGCGGCGCAGAAGGTGGCGGTGCGGGTGGCCGACATGGCGCGGCGCTCCCACATGCCGGTTGTCGGTGTCATCGAGAACATGGCCGGTCTCGCTTGTGCCTGTGGCCGTGTCCACGATGTGTTCGGTGAGGGAGGCGGCCGCGAGCTGGCCGACGACCTGGGGGTACCCCTCATCGCCTCGATACCACTGGATCCCGAGGTCGTCCCCGGCGGCGACCACGGAGCGCCGGTGGTGACGACCGACACCGGCTCACCGGCGGGTATCGCCATGCGTGACGCCGCTGCCCGGCTCGTCGAGCTGGTGCCTCCGGCGGACATGGAGACGTGCACCGGCCGTATCGCCAAGATCCTCACCGAGTTGGAGGAGTTGCCGGCCTGAGGGGGACCCCCTCCGGCCCTACGGGCCACCTCCCCCAACGTCGCTTCGCTCCTGGGGGAGGAAATTCAGCCCTTGGTGCCCGCCCCGAGCAACCCGCCGAGAAGGTCGCCGATGGCATCCGAGGAGCCGCCAGCCCCCCCGCTGCCACCGAGCAGCCCACCGAGCAAGTCGCCGATTCCGCCGGCTCCGCCGCCACCGGTGGCACTTCCGATCAGGTCCTCGAGGCCACCCGTTCCGCCGCCAGAAGGCATCGGTCCGGGGGCCTGTCCGGGTGCGGCCTCGCCCTGACCCTGGCCGAGGAACTTGCCCGCCAGCATGCTGAGGACGATCGGGGCCAGGATGGGGAGCAGTTGCTGCATGATTCCTGAGCCGCCGCCCTGCTCACCCAGCTTGTTGATCACTTGCTCGCTGTTGTCGCCGAAGACGTTGCCGACGATGGCCTCACCATCGGCAGTGTCGACCGAGCCGAGGTCGAGACCCTCCAATGGGCTCCCGGCGTGTTGGCCGAGAGCTTTCTCGAGAGACGCAGCGCCACCCGGGTCCCGGGCATTGGCCTCCATGCCGCCGAGCAGTGCGGGCACGGCCTGACGCACGGCTTGCTCGGCTGTTGCCTCGTCTACACCGAGCTGTTGGGCGAGCTGGTCGATCGGGATCTGCGAGAGGATCTCATCCGCAGTATCCATGAGAGCTCCTTCCGCGGCCGCGCCGTTGGCGGCCGCCAGACGTAGACGCTACGCGGATCACGGGCGGGTCAGAACACGATCAGGGAACCACCGTCTGGCCGCTCAAGATCCGGTAGGCATAGGCCGTGGCGATGATGGTCACCGGGATGGCGACGATGAGGCCGATCCCACACAGGAGGGCGCCGATTATGAAGGCCAGAATCGAGGCAAAGAAGAGCCCGACAACCGAACCGAGGTGCTGATTCACCAGGGCGAAGCTGGCCTTGATCGCATCGAAAGCCGGGAGCCCCTTGTCCAGGATGAACTGATAGGTGAACATGGAGAAGAAGATCAAGATCAGTCCGGGGATGATGCACAGGATCAGACCGATGGCAGTCCCGATCGCCAGCAGGATCGCGGCGATGACCACCTGACCGAGGTGCTCAGTCGACAGGAACGTGCTGAGATCGACCCTCTCCCCCTTGGTGATCTCCAGGGCACCACGGACCACGGCGGCCTGGATGAGAAGACTCACCAGGGCGCTGAGTAGGGAGAAGAACAGGTAGCCGACCCCGAAGAACATGCCGATGCCGATGTCGTCCGGGTCTGTCATCTCCCCAAAGCCCCCAACGAAGAGGGAGGCGATGAAGTTCACCGCCCCGGCGACCACGATGAAGATCAACATCGCGATCAGGATCGGGCCCAAGTGCTCCTGGAACTTCTTCCATCCATAGGTGAAGGCTTCCCCGACCTGGAATGCGGGCGCGCCAGGCACCGGCGGAGGGGGTGGAGGCGGCGGAACCGCCGGCGGGCTTGCTTGATCTGGGGGGACCGGCTCGATCGGCGCTCCCGAATCGGGTGGAATTGGCGGCTCGGTGGTCATCAGTCTTCTCCCCTGTCAGGTGGGTGCGAGGGTAACGAGTAACGACCGACCGCGACGACCAGGGTCGCAACTGTCTCCAGATGACTAGTCACAACGAGTGGGAATACGAACTGTCCTTTATCCATCACTCTCCCTGACGGAAGATAACGCCCAGAACGTGCCTCGGTGCGTGGGGGCTAGGGGCAGCAGGGAGGCTGATCGAAAGAGGACCCGAAAGGGTCCTCTTTCGGCGTTCAGAGGCAGATCAACACAGATCTCGAACCAGCGGGTACGGGTTCACCGCTGAACCTCCACCGGGGTGATACTCGAAGTGGAGATGGGGAAGGAACTCGGGCGCGTTTCCCGATGACCCGTTGTAGCCGATCACTTCACCCTCGGACACGCTCTGCCCGTCGCTCACGTCGGCGAAGCTCTCCAGGTGGGCGTAGAAGAACGTGTCCCCACCGTCGGAGCGGAACCAGATGGCGAGACCACTGAGGTTGCCATCGGTCAGCCTCTGGATCGTCCCCGAATAAATGGCGACGATCGGCGTGTTCCTGGCGGCGATCATGTCGACACCCTGGTGGGCACGCCCTCCTGACCTGGCGTCGCCCCAGGAGTCGGAGAACGACACGGCTCCAGCCACGGGACATGCTCCACCACTCGATGCAGGTGGCGGCGGTGGTTCCGAGGGGGCAGTTGTATCGGGCGTCTCCTCAGGGGGCGTAGTCGTCTCCGTCGGCGACTCGGATTCCCCATCGGTGGGCTCCGACGAACCGGGCGCGGTGGTGGTCGTGGCGTTACGCGCCGCCTCCTCGGCTGCCCTGCGACGTGCCTCTTCCTCCGCAGCGCGACGGGCCGCCTCCTCGGCAGCTTGTTGTGCGACCAGGCCGTCATAGACCGCCTGCGCGTCCACCAACTGTCCCTGCAGGTCTCCGGCTTTGGCCTCCAACTCGGTGGTGAGGACCTCCTGCTCGGCCGAGGCCTCTTCTAGACGCCCGGTCTGTCGATCGAGCTCGCCCCGAAAGGAACGAAGCTGGTTGATCACGTCGGCATCGTTGCCGGTCACATTCCTGAGATATTCGACCCCGGCGCCGTAGCTCTCGTCACTCGCCGAGAACAGAACCTGCATGGACGTGGCTGTGGACGAACCCATGTACATCTCGACCGCGACCTCTTCCAACTTCTGCTCCGTATCGCCGATCTTGACTCTCGCCAACTCGATCGAAGCGTTGAGATCGGTGATCTCCCGATCCAGGGCGAACTGGCGGGACCACGCCTCTTGGACTTCGTCGCCCAGCGATTGGGCCTCGGCCATGATCTCGTTGACCTCGCTGCGGGCGCGGTCGATGTCCTCGTCGGTTACTTGGGCGGTGGCGGGGAGGGCCACAGCCATGACGAGCAGGGCGAGCAGGGTCCTGGCGTAGCGTGTCACGTGGGGTTGGTGGGCAGTGCGACGAGTTCGTGCCCGGAAGAGGCTATCCGCCCTTCCTCAAACAGCAACACCAGGTGAGCCTCGACCGAACGGGCGGCGAGAGGGTGAAGCCCTCGATCGACGTCCCGGTAGACGACCTCGACGATCTCATCGGTGGAGCCGGCGCCGGCCCGGATCGCCTCCAGTATCTCCTCATGCCGCTGACGACGATGGGCCAGATACCAATCGATCACGTCATCGGGACGGTCCATTTCATCGCCATGACCGGGATTCAGCCTGCTCAGGCCGGTACCACGGAGTTTTTCCAGCGAGGCCATATAGCTGCCCATGTCTTCCACCATCACCGAGGATCCACCCATTATGTGATCGCCGGTGAAGAGAACGTCGGCCAATCGGAAACACACGTGGTCGTCGGCGTGACCCGGAGTGTGGATCACCTCGAGCCGCGATCTGGCCGATATCGAGCACAGAGCCTTCACCGATGCGCAGGTCGGGGTCGAAGGCGGGGCCTGGCGCATACCCGTAGGCGGGAACACCCAGCTCGCGGGCCAGGGGGTTGGCCAGCGGGGCATGGTCGGAGTGCGTGTGGGTGACCAGGACTCCCAGCGGCGTCACCCCGGCTGCCTGCTCCACGATCCGATCCCGGTGGATGTCGTCCACCGGCCCGGGGTCGATTACGAGGCATTCGCCACCGTCCTCCACGAGCCATGTGTTGGTCCCTGGCCCCGTGAATGGCCCCGGGTTGTTGGCCAGGATGCGTTGGATTCGCATCAGTCGTCTGCGGGGAGGTGGATGGGCACGAAGCTGCCGTCCTCCATTCGCCTGGGCTCGACCAGGGAACGACCGTCGGCGCCCTCTGCCGCGGTGACGGCATCGTGAACCGTGTCTCTTCGCTCCAGCCAGCGGAGATGGGCGATGGTGGGCAGAAACATCTCCAAACCTCCCTCGGCATGCTTGACGAGGGCATCGCCTGGTGTGACCCACATGTGTTCGACCAATTCATCGCCGTCGATGCGGACGTCCGGCGTGTCCGCGGCAACGGCCAGGTAGAAGCGGGTGTCGTACCGGGTTGGGGCAGCCTCAGGGGTCACCCAACGAGAGACGAGAGTGAGGGCCGACACATCGAGACGGATCCCGGCGCCGCGCATGGCCGCGAGCAAGTCTTCTCCACGCCCGTCGGGGGCAGAGACCGCGCCATCGTTGGTCAAGGCGAGGCCGGTCTCCTCGGCCAGCTCTCGAAGGGCAGCTACCCGGAACTCCTGGTCCGGATGGTCGCCGGGTACCACGTCTCCGGCTAGCCCGGAGGCGTCGACCGCATCGACGGCCCCGCCGGGGAAGACGGTCAGGCCGCCGAAGAAGCCTCGTGGCCGGCGGCGCACCAACAGCACCTCGATCCCCGCCCCGGAATCCCTAATCAGCATCACCGTTGCCGCCGGGCGGGCTTCGACCAGAGGCACCTCCATCCCGGCATCCTACGGGTGGCGCTAGTTCGAACCTGAGGTTGTGGGTAGCGAATCCGCAACCAGTGGCCTCAGGTTCCCCGTTGGCCGAACGTCCAGCTGAAGCTGAGGCTGGGCGTTGCATATCCGCAACGGGGAACCTCAGGTTCGCAGTAGCCATGACCTGGCAGACTTGCCAGGTGGCTTCCAGCGACAATCCGTATCGAGGGCTCCCGCCGGTCGACCAGGTGGTCGAGGGACTGGGCGAGACCGCGCTCCCCAGACCGCTCGTCGTCGATTGCGTCCGATCGGCGCTCGACCTGGCACGCGCCGAGATCGCCGGTGGAGGAGAGCCCGATGTGAGCCGCATCGCCGCAGACCTGGTGGCCGGGCTGCAGCGGTCGGCGAGCCACAGGGTGATCAATGCCACCGGAGTGCTCCTTCACACCAATCTCGGCAGGGCCCCTCTCTCGCATCGCGCAGCCGAGGCGGCGCTGAAGGCAGCCGTCTCCTACACCAATCTCGAGCTCGATCTCGACGACGGGGAGCGCGGAGGTCGCGGTGGGTACCTGCGTGCTCTCCTCCAGACACTCACCGGTGCCGAGGATGGTCTCGTGGTCAACAACAACGCGGCGGCGGTGCTGCTCGCCCTGGCCACCACTGCTCCGGGTCGGGCCGTCCCGGTGGCTCGAGGGGAACTCATCGAAATCGGCGGGTCGTTCCGGCTCCCTCTGGTGATGGAAGCGGGCGGCGCACGGCTCGTCGAGGTCGGGACCACCAACCGAACCAGGGTCGGCGACTACGCCACCGCCCTCCAGATCCATGACTGTGGAGCGGTGTTGAAGGTGCATCCTTCCAACTTCCGGGTCGATGGATTCGTCGCCGATGTGTCGGTTCGAGATCTGGCCGAGCTGGCCCACGCCCGGGACATCCCGCTGATCCATGATCTCGGATCAGGTTTGCTCGACAGCGACGCCCCGTGGCTCGGCGACAAACCCCCCTGGTTGTCCGGAGAGCCGGGGGCCCGCCAGTCGATCGAGGCCGGAGCCGACCTGGTCACCTTCAGCGGCGACAAGCTGGTCGGGGGACCACAGGCGGGCATCATCGTCGGCTCCGCCGAGGCGGTGGACCGGCTCCGGCGAAATCCGCTGGCCCGGGCCCTGAGGATCGACGCCATGACCGATGCCGCCCTGGCCGCGACGCTCGAGGCCTACGCCAACGGGGAGGCGCATCGGATCCCGATCTGGCACATGGCGACGTTGACCGAGTCGGACCTGGCTCCCAGAGTGGATGCCCTTGCCACCCGTGTTGGAGGAGTGGCCCGGCTCGGAGAATCCGTCGTTGGAGCGGGCAGCGTGCCCGGAGTGGGCATCCCGACACCACAGATCGTCCTGGAGGATGAGGACCATCTCCATGGCCGGCTTCTCGGCGCCACCAGCCGGTCCTGACCCGGAGGATGGACAAAGACCTGATCCTCGACCTGAGAGCGGTGGCCGAGGAAGACGACGATCTGATCGCGGACATGGTGGCCGGTTGCCGCTGATCGGGACCGCGGGCCATGTCGACCACGGCAAGTCGACCCTGGTCGAGGCGCTGACCGGACGGGACCCCGACCGCTGGGCCGAGGAGAAGGAACGCGGGCTGACCATCGATCTCGGGTTCGCCTGGACCACCCTCGGGACGACGGGCGAGGTCTCGTTCGTCGACGTGCCCGGGCACGAGCGGTTCCTGAAGAACATGCTGGCCGGGATCGAGGCCATCGACGTCGCATTGTTCGTCGTCGCCGCCGACGAGGGCTGGATGCCGCAGTCCGAGGAGCATCTGGCTGTGCTCGACCTCCTTGGCATCGCTTCAGGCGTTATCGCCCTGACCAAGATCGACTCCGTCGACCCGGCGGTAGCCGCCGAAGTCGAGATCGAGATCGCGCAGGAGCTGGTGGGCACCACGCTGGAAGCGGCACCGATCATCCCGGTATCGGCCAGGACAGGTGAGGGCATCGATCGCCTGCGGGAGGAACTCGCGGCGCGGGTGGCCGGAATTCAACATCGTGGTGACCGGCCTCGGCTGTGGATCGACCGCTCCTTCTCGGTGCGGGGTGCGGGCACGGTGGTGACGGGGACACTGACCGACGGTCCGTTGAAGGTCGGAGACCAACTCGAGTTGCTGCCGGGCCACAAGCGAGGGCGGATTCGGGGCATGCAGAGCCACGAGAGTGAGATCGAGACAGCCGAACCGGGGCGTCGGCTCGCCTTGAACTTGACAGGAATAGATCGCGAGGAAGCCGCTCGTGGAACGATGCTGGGCCGACCCGGTCAGTGGCAGCCGTCGGCTCGCTTCACCGCATTGCTGAGAGCGCCCGATACGTCGATGCTCTCTCGACCAGAGGCGCTTTCCACATCCATCTCGGCAGCGGAGCCCACTCCGCGGTGATCAAACGGCTCGAGGACGGGTATGCCCTGATCGAGGTCCCCGCCGCCCTGCCGATGAAAACCGGCGATCGCTTCATCCTGAGGGAATCCGGACGTCGCCAGGTCGTGGCCGGCGGAACGGTGATCGACCCAGCACCAGGGCCACCTTCCCGGGCGATGAGGACCGCACGGCTCATCGACCCATTGGCCGGGAGGGACGATGTCGCAACCGCGCTTCTTGGTGTGCGCGGAATGGACGACGTCGAGCGCCTCGCCGCGCACAGCGGTGGAGGCCATCCACAGGGATCGGTCCTGGTCAGCGACACTGCACTGACACAGGAGCGCTTCGATGAGCTCCGATCCCGGGCGGAGGCCATGGTCACCGAGCATCACGAGCAGCATCCGCTCCGGCCAGGAATTCCGCTGGCGACACTCTCTGCCAGTCTCGGCACCTCGCCCGAGTTGACGGAGCGCCTCGTCGAGAGAAGCGATGAGATCGTTCGGAATGGCCCCGACGTCTCAACCCGACAGCATCGTTTGAACCTGGACCCGGATTCACAACGGAGATGGGAGAAAGCTCGAACCAGGTTGGGCGAGAGCCTGGCAGTGCCCAACGCCGACGAGCTGGGTCTGGGCGGAGAGCTGACCCATCTGATGCTCAGGGAGGCCGGGCTGGTCCGTGTCTCCGACGACCTCGTCTACCTGCCTGAGCAGATAGAAGAGATCAAGCGCATGCTGGGTGAGATGACAGAGCCATTCACCGTGGCCCGGTTCCGCGACCACACCGGGCTGTCACGGAAGTACGTCGTGCCCATCCTCGAGTGGGCGGATAGAGAAGGGCTCACCATCCGGCGGGGCGATGTGCGCCACCTTCGGTGAGCCCTGACTCCGGTGCCGGTGGTCATCCGACCAGCGGCATGCTCCTTCTCTCTACTTCGGTGAAACCTCCCCAGATTCCGAACGGTTCCCGGATCTGGAGGGCATGTGTGGTGCAGGGGACCCGCACCGGACATACCCCGCAAATCGCTTTCGCCTTCATCTCTCTGCGCTCCCGCTCGTCTTTGCGCTCGAACGTCGAGGGCGGAAAGAAGAGGTAGGCATGACTCCCTCTGCAGAGGGCGTCGAGCTGCCAATCGTCCATGCCCGACAAACGGACTCCTCCCTGTCTAGCGACAACCGGCGCGAACCTACACAGGGCAATGCCCGGCGGCAAGGAAGAAAATGGGGATTTCAAGAATCAGTTTTCGCGGGGTCGGTGGCCGGCTCGACCTCCAGAAACATCCCGTCGACGCCAGAGACCATTATCTCGGACCCGGCGGTCAGCCCGGCCTCACGGTGGGCGGTCGCTCGCCACCGTGCGCCTTTGACCTCGACGATGCCATCAGGGTCGAATCCGCCAACCGCGATTCCCCTCTCCCCGATGAGACCATCGCGGCCGATCGTCCTGGTCGAAAACCTCGCTCGTTGCACGGTGGGCATGGCCAGCAGGAAGAAGAAGAGGGCTGCCAACACCGACGGCAGGACCAGATACCAACGAGGGTCGATCTGACCCGAGCCGAAGACGAAGAACGACCCGGCCACCTGGAGCATCAACGCGCCGACGATGGTCAGGACGAGGACTCCGCCCTTTTGGTATGCGGCGGTGAGCAGAGCCCAGCCGAACAGAGCTAGCACCAGGGCCCACCACCTCACGGGGAGGGTGACGATTCCCCAGCCGGCAAGGAGGAGCGACACCGCGGCCACACCGGCTGCCACGCCGGGACCGATGGCGAAGAATTCGAAGGAGGCGATGGTGAGACCGACAACCAGGAAGAAGAACGCGGCCTCGGGGGTGGCGGCAAGACGCCAGAAACGGGTGGCCAGCCCGGGCTGGCGGAACGTGACCTCCCGGAGGGTGACCCCGTCTTCGAAGGGCACCAGTGTCTCCACTGTGACGGGACCCGAAGCCGTGTCGAAGGTGACCCCGTCCAAGTCCTGGAGGTACTGGCGAATCGAGGGAAACAGCACCAACCCGGACTCCTCGGCGGTCATTGGTTGACCAACCGTTGTGACTTCGCCGGGGATTATCGGCGTGAGATTCATCTCGGAACCAGCGGAAATGGCGGCGTGCTCGAGATCGAGGACGATCTGACCGATTCCCCCATTGGCCTGCGCCGGGGCGGGGCCGACCCAGGCCGCGACCGGCAAGGGCGGGCTATCCAGAACCTGCTCGAGGGCAACGAGGGCCCCGGCGTCGAGCACGGCCGGGGAATTGACCTGGAGGACGGCCAGAATCTGACCGTTCGAAGCCGCCTGCTCGATCGAAGTGCGCATGAAATCGAGGGCAGAGCCGTCGAGCGGGCCGCTGACATCGATGACGTCGATACCGGGCTCTCCTTCGACGTCACCTGAACATGCGGCGACGCCGAGGAGCAGGCCGGCGACAAGGAGGGTGCGACGCACGTTTCGGGAGGTTAGGAGAGGTTCCGCATCAAGAAGGCCGGGGTCGAACACCTCACTAAAGTGCCACCATGCCATTGGCCCTTGTGATCGCGGACGCCGAATGGGTGGTCAATGACGTCCTCGCCTCGCTCCCCTGGGGTGACTGGGAGGTCGACGTGCTCGATGACCCCGTTCAATCAGGGGTCAGGGTCGTCGAGACAGATCCGGACGTGGTCATCATCGATCTCCAGGTCAGGAACATGGGCGGCATGGCCGTTGTCAGGGAGATCAAGGCGTCGATGGAAGGCGAAGACCTCCCCCGCCTTGTGATCCTCCTCGATCGAGAGGTCGACGGGTTCTTGGCCAAGCGTGCCGGCGCCGACGCATGGGTGGTCAAGCCTTTCTCCACCCACGAATTGCGCGTCGCAATGGGCGTCGCCACGCCGGTCTGAAAAAGTCTCTCCGGCCGGCTAGGAGGGGTTTTCCAGCCGCAGAATCAGTTGGGGAAGCCCTGACTCTTCGTCGACCCGGGCCTCATGATCGACGAATCCACAGGACCGATAGAAGCCAATGGCTTTGTCGTTGGCCTCGAACACCTCGACGAAGACCGGGTCGTGGAGCAGTCGGGCGTGCTCGACGAGACCGCGGCCGTGGCCCTTTCCCTGGTGGTCCGGATGAGTGAAGAGCCCGCCGATCAGATCGTCGATGATCGACATGAAGGCGACCAGCTCCCCATCCTGCTCCACCACCCAGGTCTCGGCGACCGGGAGCAGTTCATCTCGCACATCGCCTTCCATGGCCCGCCAATGAGCCTCAGGTAGGAAAGGTTGGCCGGGGATCGTCGAGGCGAGCCATACATCGACGAGGTCATCGACTTCCCCGGAGCGCAGGCGCCTGATCATGACCGAGCAGGCTACGGGTCGATCGACTAGACGATCCTGATGATCTCGAGAGTGAGGTGGATCAGGCCGACAAGAGCGGCGGCCGCGGCGAAGCCCGATCCGAGCCCACGTTGTAGAGGTGTCGGGTCGCTCTTTCCTCGGACTCGATCCACCCACCACCAAAGCGTGACCAGTGCCGTGGCACAAACAAAGACGCCGGTCCAGATCGGCGGGTGGGCACGCTCGTCGAAGCCCGGCATGAACTGACGGAGCAGGCCGATCGGGACGAAGATCAACCCCACCGCGGTGACCAGCCCATAGACAACAACCGGCCCAGCCCGATCCGCTCGGGGAAACCTGCTGTCGAGAAAGCGGTCGAGGCCTGATAGGACGGCCCCGAAAACGAACACGAGCGCCAACAACAAGACGATGTCGAGAGCCGGCCCTTCGAGGATGTCGAAGTCTCTGTTGTCCGAGGAAACCAGTTGGAATCCGCCGATGGCGACTGCCCCGAGACCGACGACCGCCCATCTCGGTGGAATCCACGGTTTCATCACGACCCAGACCGGAGCCGCAATCAGCCCACCTGGCGATGCCGCCGAACAACAGCAAGCCCACCGTCCCTTCGACTGTGAACACTCCGATCTCGTTGCCGTTCTCGGTGAAGCGGCCGATCGCCTCAGGATGCAGGAGGCGACTGAAGAACATGACCAGTCGACCGCCAAAACCCAGGACCACAAGACCGGAGATGAGGCTGGCAATTCCTCCGACGGATACGTCGCGGAGGATCTCTGTTCCGACGTGACGTATCCCGCGGTGACCCATCACGACTGCCGGGACGTCCTTGGGGCCATCGTCGGATGGACTTCGGCCATCACCAACACCAGCGAACCCGACACTCTCCACAAGCTATTCGCCTGGGTCCCGCGGCGATCCCTATCCACGCATCAGGGCCGTCCTCTTGAACGGCCCTGACCTGGGTTTCTGAGTCGGGACGGCGGGATTCGAACCCACGACCTCAGCGTCCCGAACGCTGCGCGCTACCAAGCTGCGCCACGTCCCGATTGATCCTCCGATGGTAGGCGAGGCACAGACCCAAGCCCATTCTGTTGACGAAGAACCGCTTCCCTCCGGGCAAACCCCGGATACTCTTATCCTGCTGGTGCAGACAGGTCAGGGGAGGATGATGACTGCTTACGATGCGCGGCTCCGACTGGACGGAACCGACGAAGCCCCGATCAGCGTGCTGATCGATCTAACGGACGATCGGCTGTCGATGATGGCGGGGGAGATCGAGGTCGGAGACTGGGCACGGAACGAGATCCGTGTCTCCGCGATGCCCGATGGATTCCATATGCGAGCGGAGGGTGAGGAGATCATCCTCGACGTCACCGATGACGCCCGCTTCGCCCTCGACCTCGGGCTGCGCAATGCCCCGCCCCTGTTGCGACGTCGCATGTCGGCATTGCTCAGGAACGACGGCCCGACCTCGGAACCACCTCCGAACTAGAGGAGCTCGGCGATCTGGACCGCGTTGAGGGCCGCGCCCTTGCGCAGATTGTCGCCGACCACCCAGAGGTTGATGCCACCCGGATGACCCACCGTGGGGCGGATCCGACCCACCAGCACGTCGTCGATCCCGGCCGAGTCGAGCGGGGTTGGCACCTTGTCGCTCCAAACCTGGACCCCAGGCGCTGTCTCCAGGATCTCGGTCGCCTCGTCCGGCTCGATCGGCCGCTCGAAGCGGAGTGAAGCAACAACACCATGGCCCACCAGCACGGGCACGCGGACACAGGTTGGCTCTACGTGTAGGCCGGGGAGGTCGAGGATCTTCCTCGACTCGTTGACCAGTTTCCACTCCTCGTCGGTGTACCCCTGCTCGGTCACCGACCCGGCCAGCGGAAGGACGTTGAATCCAATCGGTCTGGTGTAGAGCGACGGTCTGGGATCCGCCCACCCGCCGGTCATCAGGGCGTCGAGGTCGGGACGAAGGAGGTCGGTCTGCTCCACCAGCTCGACAACCCCCTGCTGCCCGGAGCCGGACACCGATTGGTAGGAGGTGGCCACCATGCTGCGAAGACCGGCGGCCCGATGGAGTGGGCCGGCCGCCATCATCAGGGTCATCGTGGTGCAATTCGGGTTGGCAATGATCCCGCGATGAGCCCCGACGGCGGCGTCGTTGACCCCGGCAACGATGAGGGGAACGCTCGGGTCCATCCGGAAAGCCGACGAGTTGTCGATGACCACCGCACCCGCATCTGCGAATCGTGGTGCGTGGGCCCGGGAGCGATCACCACCGGCGGAGAACAGGGCTATGTCGATTCCGGACGCGTCGGCCAAGGCTGAGATCCTCGATCTCGACCTCGCCCCATCTCGTGTCGATGACGGAACCGGCGGAGCGCTCCGACGCAAGAAGACGCAACGACCCCAGGGCGAAGTCCCTCGACTCGAGTATCGCCCTCATGGTGCGGCCGACGGCGCCCGTCGCCCCGACCACCGCGACGACCCGGTCGCTCACGCCCCCACCTCCTCGTAGGTGGCCGGCGGGTCGAACGCAGCGTGAAGTGCCTGCACCGCCGCCTCGACCTCATCTGCCCTGACGACACAAGAGATGCGGATGGTGGAAGTGGAGATCATCTCGATGTTGATACCAGCCGAAGCGAGGGTTTCGAACACCTTGGCGGCGACACCCGGATGGGATTTCATGCCGGCGCCGACCAGGGAAACCTTGGCGATCTCGGCATCGACGTCGACCGACTCGGCATCGATCTCACCAGCAACCTGCTTGGCGATGCGTTCGGCGTCGACCAGGTTGGCCCTGGGAACGGTGAAGCTGATGTCGGTGCTGCCGTCGTGTGAGACGTTCTGCACGATCATGTCGATGTTGACCCCGGCAGCGGCCAAGGATCCGAAGAGGGCCGCAGCAACCCCTGGTCGGTCGGGCACGCGGTTCACCGTGACCTTCGCCTCGGACCGGTCGTGGGCGATGCCGCTCACGATCGCCTGCTCCATCGGCGACTCGCGCACCCAGGTCCCTTCGCCGTCGTGAAACGATGACCGGACGTGGATCGGCACGTCGAAGCGACGTCCGAACTCGACCGCCCGAGACATGAGGACGCCGGCTCCCCCGGCGGAGAGCTCGAGCATTTCGTCGAACGGAATCTCCTCCAGCTTCATGGCATCGGGCACCATCCGGGGGTCTGCAGTGAAGACCCCGTCGACATCGGTGTAGATCTCGACACTGTCCGCTCCGAGTGCCGCGGCAAGGGCGACGGCGGTGGCGTCGGAACCGCCCCGTCCCAGCGTGGTTATCTCTTTCGACTCGGGATCCACCCCCTGGAACCCGGCCACGATCACCACGCGCCCCTGGGCCAGGCTGTCCCGGACCCTGGTCCCCTGAATGTCGAGGATCTTGGCCGAGCCGTGGGAGGAATCGGTCAGAATGCCCGCCTGGGACCCCGTGTAGCTGACGGCGGGGATGCCCCGTGAGTTGAGGGTGATCGAGAGCAGGGCCATCGAGATCCGCTCCCCTGCGCTGAGCAGCATGTCCATCTCTCTGGGCGAGGGGTCGTCGCTCACCTCGGCGGCCAGAGCCACCAACTGATCCGTCGTCGTGCCCATGGCAGAGACGACCACGACCACGTCGTGGCCCTCTCTCCGAGTCGACTCGACACGGTCGGCCACGGCCTTGATCCGGGCCGCGTCCGCCAGCGAGGTTCCACCGAACTTCTGGACCACGAGAGACATGACCAACAGTTTGGAACGTTTCCCTGCCAAACACGAACACCGGCCTCGGGATTGCGCGGGTCCGTGCCTAGAGTCGCTCCGCCATGACCGACAGACGCAGGCGTCAGAAGGAGCAACGCGCCGCCAAGCTAGAGGCCGAGAAGAAACAGGAGGCCCGCAAGGAGCTGGGGCGCCGCCTGGGGACCGCGTTGGTGTTCGGTGTGGTTGTGGTCGGGATCGTCGTCGCCGGCGCATATTTCGGTGGTGACGAAGGTGAGCTCCCAGGCGGCTACGAAGATTTTCGCAACCAACCAACAGCCTGCGGCGCCGAACAGCCAGAGCCGGAGCCTGTCCTCTCCTTTGCCGCACCCGAGCCACAGAACGACGTCACCCCTGAGTCCACGGTGACGGTGACCCTGGAAACCTCATGTGGTGACGATCGTGATCGAGCTCGACCCGGCGGGTATCCCCGGTCACAGCCAACTCATTCGTCTTCCTGGCTCGTGAGGGGTTCTTCGACGGGCAAGTGTTTCATCGAATCGTCGAGGATTTCAGGGTCTTCTCCGGCGATCCCGAGGCCAACGGGAGCGGGGGTCCGGGCTACCAGATCGCCGACGAGTTCCCCGCCGACGACTTCGTGCTGGCTCCCGGCATGGTGATGATGGACAACGTCGGTAGGGGAACCACGGGCAGTCAGTTCTTCATTCTCACCGGGGACGCCGCCTCGGCCCTCAATCCTCAGTTCAATCTCCTCGGCGAGGTCGTGTCGGGACAGGACACGCTCGAGGCGATTGCCGCGGTTGAGACGGCGGTCCGGCCCGGATCGACAGAGCAGAGCCTCCCACTGGAGACTGTCTACATCGAACGAGCCACGGTCGACGTAACCGACTCTTGACGGCCCGGCGGGCCATCATCTTTCTCTGAGAATCAGATGGCCGTCGATCTCCACACGCATTCCACGGCCTCCGACGGATCGGAGACGCCTTCGGCCCTCGTCGACATGGCCGTCGACCTGGGTCTGAGCGCCCTCGCCCTCACCGACCACGACACCCTCGAAGGGATCGAGGAGGCACGCGCTTCTGCAGACAGGGTCGGGCTCGACCTCATCCCCGGCACCGAGCTATCTCTCCAGCACGAAGGGGGGCATGCACCTGGTCGTACTCTGGCTGGAGCCGGGGCCGGGACCACTCCAGGACCGGCTCGCCGGGCTCCAGTCTGGTCGCGAGGGGCGCAACGCCGCCATAGTCGGCCTGCTCGCTGACAACGACATGCCGATGTCACTCGAGGAAGTGATCGAGGAGTCGGGCGGCGGCACGGTGGGACGACCCCATATCGCCGCGGTCATGATGCGAAAGGGCTACGTCGAGTCGATCAACGAGGCCTTCGACACTGTGGCTTGGTGACGGGCAAGCCCGCCTACGCGGCAAGGGAACGTATGTCTCCCGAAGAGGGGATAGGCCTCGCCCGGGCTTCGGGCGGGGTCCCGGTGCTGGCCCACCCCCACACGCTCGGCATCAATCGATCCCATGAGATGGCCGACCTCCTCGACCGGCTCCGCTCTGCCGGCTTGGTCGGTCTGGAAGCACTGTGCGCCGCCTACCAAAGGCACGAGCGTGAGGGCTACGCCGATCTAGCTCGTCGCTTCGGGCTGGTCGCGTCGGGAGGCAGCGACTACCACGGTTCGTACAAGCCGAATCTCGAGCTCGGCACCGGGTACGGCGACCTGGTGGTCCCCGAACACGTCGTGGACGAACTCCGGGCATGCGGCAGCATGAGCCGGCCGCTCAAGATGGGCGCGGCCGCCGCCGTGGTCTCGGCGAGCATCCTCATATCCCGTCTCCTCGGCCTGGGCCGCGAGGCCCTTCTTGCCAACCTGATCGGCGTCAACAGCCGAAGGCGACCTCTATCGCGATGCCTTCCTCATCCCCGATTTCCTCAACTATCTGCTGGCGGGAGCCTTTCTCACCATCACCTTGATCCCGATTCTGAGCCGGCATCTCGAACGCGGAGACCCGATGGCCGCGAGCCGGGCATTCACCTCCGTATTCCGCTTCGTGGGATGGGCCATCCTCGGTTTGACGGCCGTAATGTGGCTGGCCGCCGAGCCACTCGTGTCGTTGATCTTCCCCCGGGTCGCCGATCCCGAACGATTGATCTCCCTGACCAGGCTGGTGCTCCCCGCTCAGGTGTTCCTGGTCATGGGCGCCCTCCTCATGGCCGTCCAGTACACCCATCGTCGCTTCGTCCTCCCGGCGCTGGCCCCGATCATCTACAACCTGGGGATCATCGCCGGTGGGCTGATTGGGGCGGCGATCGGCGAGCCGGAGCCAGAGGCATTTCTGTGGGGCGCCGTCATCGGCTCTGCGGTGGGCAACTTCGGGTTGCAATGGGTCGGAGCCCGGTCCACCGGCACCTGGCTGACCCGTGTTCCGCCCGGTGAGTCATCTGTGAAGGAATATCTGATCCTGGCACTGCCCCTGATGCTGGGCCAGTCCATCGCCGTGCTCGACGAGCAGTTCGTCAGGTTTTTCGGGCAGGTCGAGGTTGGGGCCACCGCCGCCCTCAGCTTCGCCCGCCAGCTCAACATGGTGCCGGTCGGGGTGATCGCACAGGCGGCGGGTGTGGCCGCCTTCCCCTTCCTCGCCCGATTGGCGGCGGGAGGCAACGAGGAGGAGCTGACCCGGACCACCGGTCGGGCGGCGCGCAACACCGTGTTCGTGGCTGCCGCCGCCACGGCGGCCCTGGTGGTCCTCGCCCGTCCCCTGGTCAGCGTGCTCTACGAGCACGGCGAGTTCACTGCGGCCGATGGCGAGTTAGTCGCCAATCTGCTCGTGCTCTACGCCTTCTCCATCCCGGCCTGGGGCCTTCATCAGATCCTCTCCCGTCACTTCTATGCGAAGCGAATGATGTGGCGGGTGGTTCTGATCGGCACCGTGGGGACTCTCCTCGCCATCCCGGTCTGGCTCGGTCTCTACTCGACCATGGGCGTGGAGGGCTTCGCCCTGGCCTCGACTCTGGTGATGACCGCTTACGCCCTTGCCCTTCTCGTCGCCTGGGGCCTGGACGCGGGATGGGCTGCGGTGCGAGCGCTCGTCCCGTCGCTTGCTCAGGGGCCTGGTGGCCGCCGGTCTCGCTGTTCTGGTGGCATATCCCCTGGTCAGGGCGCTATTCGACAATGGTGACTCTTCGATCTGGGAGGGCTTGGCCGCCGCCGCCGTCGGTGGTCTCACCACCGTCGCCGTGTTCCTCGGTGTCTCCTACCTGCTGCGGGCTCCTGAGCTTCGAGACCTGCTGCGACGAGGTAGATCACAGGCGTGTGCAACCGGTCACCGGGGTGCTCAACTGCACACGCGTTCAGTGAGGGCGGAGGATGTCCCGGGGCATGTTCGGCTCCTCGGGGCGATCGGCCAACATCCAGGCGGGGACGGGGCGTGATGACCCCTGGGGGGCGCGGCTCGCAGCGCTTTCCTCCTCGGTGATCCGGTCGAGGACGACGGCGATCAAGGCCGCCTCGAACTCGCCGGCGCCACCTCTGATCTCGATGTCTCGAATCATGCGGGCAACTCCACCAGTTCGATCAAGGTACTAGTGAGGTCGGTCGGATGGACGAATGCGATCCGGGTGCCCCGCCCTCCGGGGCGGGCGGCCTCGTCGACGAGTCTGGCGCCCTCCTCACGCAGGTGCTCGAGAGCGATGTCGATCGACGCCACAGCAAAGGCGATGTGATGCAAGCCCTCGCCCTTGCTCTCGAGGAATCGGCCGACCGGGGTGTCGGCGCCGAGAGGTTGCAGCAATTGGACGAAGGATCCTCCCACCGGGATCATCGCCTCCTCGACACCCTGCGCCTCCACCACCTCCCGGTACAGGGGCTCCACCCGGTAACGCGTCCTGTAGCCGTCGAGTGCCGCCTCCAGATCATGCACCGCGATGGCGACGTGGTCGAGATTGAGCAGCTTCACCGACGGGAGGGTAAAGGCAGGTGCCGGTAGCATCCACCCCAGTGAGCAACCCAGTCATAACGGGGCCGCCCGTACCCCGATCGGAAAGTATGGCGGCTCTCTCACCGCCCTCCGCGCCGTCGAGCTCGGTGGCGCGGCCATCGCCGGAGCGATGGCGCGAAGCGGGGTCGATCCGGGGGCGGTCGACGAGGTGCTGTTCGGCCACGTGCTCCAGGCGGGCGAGGGCCAGATAACCGCCCGTCAGGCAGCGGTGCGGGGTGGTCTCCCGATGACCGTCCCATCGGTGACCATCAACAAGGTCTGTCTCTCCGGGATGTCGGCCATCGGCCTGGCCGAGCGGGGCATTCGGGCCGGCGACACCAAGTTCGTCGTCGCCGGGGGGATGGAGAGCATGTCCAACGCCCCTCACGTCGTCCGCGACCTGAGGTGGGGAGTACGAATCGGCAACTCCGACATGGTCGACGTCATGCAACACGACGGGCTCTATTGCGCCTTCGACCACTGCACCATGGGTGAGTCCTCGGATCGCAAGAACCAGCGTCTTGGCATCGGGAGGGAGGAACAGGACGCCTGGGCTGCCCGGAGCCATCAGCGTGCCGAGGAAGCCACCCGAAATGGGACGATGGCCGCAGAATTGGTCCCGGTGACCGTCCCACAGTCGAAGGCTGAGCCCACGATCGTCGATCGCGATGAAGGGATCAGGGAAGGATCGACGCCGGAATCGATGGCCGCGCTCCGACCCGCCTTTGCATCCGGTGGGACGATCACCGCCGGGAACGCGTCCCAGATCTCCGACGGGGCGGCCGCCGTGGTCGTGGCCGACCGCGACGCCGCTGAGGCCTCCGGAGCACCGATACTCGCCGAGATCCTCGCCTACGGGCAGATCGGTGGTGGCGACGCCACGCTCCACGAACGACCGGCGGAGGCCTTGCTGGTCGCCCTGAAGCGGGCGGGCCTCGATGTTGCCGACCTCGACCTGGTGGAGATCAACGAAGCCTTCGCCGCCGTCGCCTATTGGTCGGCGCGCATGCTCGACATCCCCGACGACAAGGTCAACGTCAACGGCGGCGCAATCGCCCTCGGCCATCCACTGGGCGCCACCGGGGCCCGGCTGGTCGTCACATTGATCAACGCCCTCCAGGCCCGGGGTGGGGGGATCGGGGCGGCCACCCTTTGTGGGGGCGGCGGCCAGGGCGATGCGATCATCGTCAAGGTGGGTTGATGCCTGAGCCTGTGGAACGGAATCTGGGTCTCGACGTGGTCAGGGTCACGGAGACCGCCGCGATGGGGGCGGCGCGCTGGCTGGGACGGGGAAACAAGGAAGCCGCCGATCAGGCCGCGGTCGACGGGATGCGTCTCCATCTCTCCACGCTCGACATCGACGGATTGGTAGTGATCGGAGAGGGTGAGAAGGACTCGGCGCCGATGCTCTACAACGGCGAGCGGGTGGGCACCGGCAAGGGCATGGTGGTCGACGTGGCGGTGGACCCGGTCGACGGGACGACACTCACCGCATCCGGGATGCCTGGTGCCATTGCCGTGATCGCCCTCGCTGAGGGCCGGGGCACCATGTACGCCCCGGGGCCCCTGGTCTACATGGACAAGATCGCCGTGGGACCCGAGGCCGCCGGTGTCATCGAACTGGAAGCACCCGTCGAGCACAACCTTCGTCAGGTGGCCAAGGCCAAGCGGAAGGAAGTCAACGATCTCCGGGTCCTGATCCTCGACCGGGAGCGCAATCAGCACTACATCGACGGGGTCAGGCAGGCCGGGGCCCGGATCTCATTGATCAGGGACGGAGATGTGGCCGGAGCCATCGCCACCGCCCAGGACGACACCGCTGCCGACGTGCTGCTCGGGATCGGAGGCTCCCCGGAGGCGGTGATCGCCGCCGCCGCACTCAAGTGCATGGGGGCCGAGATCCAATGCAAGCTATGGCCGCGCAACGACGACGAGAGACGACTGGCCGTGGAGGAGGGTCTCGATCTCGACGAGGTGATGGGGACCAACCAATTGGTCTCCTCCGACAACGTCTTCTTCTCGGCGACCGGAGTGACCGGTGGTGAATACCTGCGTGCCGTCGAGTTCAGACGCGAGGACCATGTGGTCACCCATTCGGTGATCATGCGGTCCAAGACCGGTTCGATCCGGTACATGGAGGCGACACACAACATCGCCCAGCTCCGGCAGATCTCGGCCCGGACCCTCGACTAGGAGCCGCTCGAGAGCATCGCAGCCAGATCGAGGACGATCCCGACCACGAGCAAGGCCACGATGACCGCGATGAAACCGGTGTAGGCCCAGCGGGCTCGGTGGTCGGCGATCCAGAAACGCCGCACACCAGAGATACCCATGACAATCGCCAGGGCCGAGAGAGCCATCGTGACCGGGGCGCTCGCCGCATCGGATATACCTATCACCGGAGCCAGGATCGGGATGAGCAAATAGGTGATGATGCAGCGGATCCCGGACACCACGATGGCAGCTGTTGTCGATCGCCGTGCCCCGAGGATTGCGTTCTTGTCGACGACGTCACCGACGCGCAGCAGGCGGCGCATGAAGAGGTCTGCCGCGGTCCGCTGCGGGTCGAGTTGGCCGGTGGCGCTGATGATCGGTTCCTACAGCTCCATCCGGCCCGCCAGGGCACGGCCGAGGGTCAGCTCGTCGGCGTAGTCGAGGTCACCACCGACCGGGAGCCCCGACGCCAGCCGGGTCACCTTGACCCCGAGCGGCTTGAGCTCGCGGGCCAGGTACATCGCAGTGGCATCACCCTCGATGGTGGGGTTGGTGGCCACGATCAACTCCTCGATCGCCTCGCGCTCGATGCGATCTCGAAGCTCGTCGATCCGCAACTGCCCCGGGCCGACCCCGTTGATCGGTGAGAGCGACCCACCTAGCACGTGGTAAAAGCCGCGGAACTCTTGGGTCCGCTCGACAACGACGACGTCCTGGGGACGCTCCACCACACACACCAGCGAGTTGTCGCGCCGCGTGTCGCGGCAGATCACGCACAGCTCGCCCGCAGCGACGTTGAAGCAACGCTCGCAGAGCGTCACCTGGTCTCTCATGTCGTTGATGGCGGTGGCCAGACGCCGGGCGTCGGCCTCCTCGACAGCGAGCAGATGAAAGGCGAGACGTTGAGCCGTCTTCTGCCCGATACCGGGGAGACGCGACATCTCGTCGATGAGACGCTGTACCGGACCTTCGAACATCAACCGAGGAGGCCGCCGAGGCCGAGACCCCCGGTGAGCCCTCCGAGCTCCTCGGAAGCGGCATTCGACGCGGCTTCGAATGCCTGGCGGATCGCGGCCAGCACCAGATCCTGAAGCATCTCCACGTCGGTGGGGTCGACCACCTCGGAGGAGATAGTTATGTCCACCAGCTCCTGGGCCCCCGTGACCGTTGCCACGACCATCCCTCCGCCGGCCGATCCCTCGAACGTCCTGGCGGCCAGCTCTTTCTGAGCCGCGGCGAGCTGCTCCTGCATCTTTTGTGCCTGCGCCATGATCTGACGCATGTCGGGTTGACGGTTCATCGCGACGAACGGTAGTGGGCTACTCGTCCACTACCTCGGCGCCGAGCTCGGAGGCCAGGAGCGACGTGGGGTCTGTCGACACGTTGGGCCGCTCCTCCAGCTGGGTCATGTCGATCGTCTGCTCTCCGGTGCCATCGGCGACGCTCTCCCTCAGCCCGAATCTGACTCGAACGGTCCCACCGAGCAGGTCGCCGGCCCGGGTGGCCACGATGGCTGCGACCGCGTCGTCCTCCTGCAGCGACTGGAGATGAAATCCATGGGGCACCTCGAGGACGATGACATTGCCCTCGACAGCAGCGGGTACTGCCTCTCTGAAGAAGGCCCAGCGTCTGGCCCCGAGCACGTCGCGCAAGGATCCGAACAGACCGGGCCAGACCTTCTGCAGCTGCTCGAACGAGACATCGATGGCCGCTGCTTCCGGAGCCGCCGGCTCTGGCGCCTTCTCGACCTCACCGTTGCCGCTCTTCACCGGGGCGGGAGCCGTTTCAGCTGGGGCCTCCACAACCGGAGGCGGAGACGGCGCTTGCGCGGAGGACTCGGGAGCCGGGGCGGCCGCGGCGGGCGCCGGGACCGGGTCGGGCTTGCCAAGACGCCGCTCGATGCGCTCCACCCGCGACAACAGCGCTTCGGTGTCACTCGAGGTCTCCGGGCGGGTGAGCTTGATCAAGGCCAACTCCGTCATCAGTCTCTCCTCGCGCCCCTCGCGCAACCTGACCAGTGCGTCACCGAGTAGATCGACTGCCCGCAAGACATCGGCGGCCGACACGAGCTTTGCGGCCTGGCGCCACGATTCGTACACATCGGCAGGCTCGTCTGAGATCTCGGCCAGATTGGGCGCGTAGTGGGCGAGGAACGCGCCCCGGAAGAAGGCGACCGACTCGGCGACGAACCTTCTCAGGTCGACACCGTCGGCGGCGAGCTCGGCCACCAGCTCCAGGGCGGCTTTGGCGTCCTGCTCGGCGACTGCTTCGACCAAACGCATGAAGGCCTCAGAATCGGCCAGGCCGAGGGCCCGTCTCACCCCGGCGACGTCCACCGAGCCTGCCCCGAGAGCGGACACCTGCTCCAGCAACGACAGTGAGTCCCGCACGGACCCGCCGGCATGGCGCGAGATGGCGATCAGGGCCGCGGGGTCGGTCTTGTAGCCCTCACGATCGGAGATGAGGCTGAGGTGGCCGGCCAGCGCCTCGATCGGGACCGGATGGAAGTCGAAGCGCTGGCTGCGGGAGCGAATCGTGTCGAGCAGCTTGTAAGGCTCGGTTGTGGCCAGAACGAAGTGGACGTGCTCGGGTGGCTCCTCGAGAGTCTTGAGCAGCGCGTTGCCGGCGGCCTTCGACAGCATGTGGGCCTCGTCCAGGACGAACACCCGTTTCGACGTCGCCGACGAGGCCACCGTCGTCACACTCACCTTGATGTCCCGGATGTCATCGACCGAGTTGTGCGAAGCGGCGTCCAACTCGAGGACGTCGAGAGACGAGCCCTCGGTGATGGCGACACAACTGGCGCACACGTTGCATGGGGCGCCGTCCGCGCCCCGGTTCACACAATTGAGTGCCTTGGCCAGGATCCGCGCCGTCGTCGTCTTGCCGGTGCCACGAGGCCCGGTGAACAGATAGGCATGGGCCACACGCCCGTCGGCTACCTCCCGTGCCAGCGTGGTGGTGACGTGGCCCTGACCGATGACGTCATCGAAGGTCTGGGGCCGGTACTTGCGATAAAGGGCCTGGTACTCCACCGCCTCCTACGGTAACCGCGGCGTGGGACATGGGGCAGGGTGGTGACGGCCCGATCAAATGGGGGCTCGATGCCCTTTCGTGTTCACTTGCGCCGCCGAACGGTCGATACTTGCCCACGTGACCCAACCTCTGATCGACGACGCCTCGACCGACACTGTCGACGCGTCTCCAGCCGTGTGGGCCAAGGGGCTCGTTCGCCGATTCGGCAAGACGGTGGCTGTCGATCATGTCGATCTGTCGATCAAGCCGGGCGAGTTCTACGGGCTGCTCGGTCAGAACGGCGCCGGTAAGACGACCACCATCAAGACCATCGTCGGGTTGCTCCGGCCGGACGAGGGCACCGTAGGGATAGGCCAGTTCGACACATGGAGGAACCCGACCGAGGTCAAGTCCCGGATCGGGGTCCTGCCCGAGGAGTTCAATCTCTACGAGCGCCTGACCGGAGCCGAGCTACTCGATTTCACCGCAGCCATGCATGGCCTGGATCGCGAGGAGGCGGCACGGCGCCGCAACGAGTTGCTCGATCTCCTCGACCTGCTCGAAGCCGGTTCGAAAATGGTTGGCGACTACTCCCGGGGGATGCGGAAGAAGATCGCCCTCGGTGCGGCCATCATCCATCGGCCCCCGGTGCTGTTCCTCGATGAGCCTTTCGAAGGCGTCGACGCGGTGTCGGCCCGGCTGATCCGTCGTCTCCTCCAACAAGCTGCACAGGGCGGTACCACCATCGTCTTCTCCTCTCATGAGATGCATCTGGTGGAAAAGCTGTGCACCAGGATCGGGATCATGGTGGCGGGGCGACTCACTATCGAAGAGACGCCCGACGGGCTGTGCCGAAGGATGGGTGTCGACAACGTCGAAGACGCATTCATCGCCGCGGTGGGCGGGCGGACACCGGACTCGTCGTGGTATTCCGGCTCGTAGAGCTCAAGGCTCGTCTCACCTGGAACGGATTTCGCCACGATCGACAGCGGCGGATCGGCCTCCCAGTGGCGACGATCCTGCTGGGGTGGCTCGGGCTCTGGCTGGCCCAAGCCCACTATCAGAACATCGTCCTGCTCCAGCAGACCGATCCGGCGGCCCTCCCCCACTATCTGGCCTGGACCGCTCTCATCGCGTTCATGGTGTGGGTGACCCTCCCCGTCATCATCTTCCCGCTCGATGAGAACCTCGACCCACAGCAGCTGGCCACCCTTCCCCTCACCCCCAATCAGATGGTCACCGGGCTCGCGGCTTCCAGCCTCGTCGCCCCATCGACGATCGTTCCTCTAGCCCTGCTCGCCGCCAATGCCGTCGGCATCGGCGGAGCCTGGTGGATGTCCATCCCAGCCTCCGTCGTCTTCCTCGCGTTGCTCGCGGTCGGGGGCCAGCTGTTCTCGGCCACCGTGTCTGCCGTTCTCCGCACCCGCCGCGGACGGGACATCGCCACGTTCTTGATCCTCGGTCTCGCCGCCGGCTCCTTCTTCGCCTATCGCGTCGTGAGCGACACCGTGGCCGAACAAGGTCTGGCCGGGGCGGTGACCGGGACGCCGATCACCGGCTGGTGGGCCCTGCTCCCACCCGTGGCAGCTCAGAAGGCGATCTTCGACGTATCCAGTGGCCATGTCGGGTCGGGCTTCCTTGCCCTCGCCGCTGCATCGGCCGGTCTCATCGTGTTCGCCGTGACCTGGCGCCGCCTGCTCGGATGGCTCCTGTCGACACCTGTCCAGCAGAGCAAACCCGCCGCGCGTGCTCGCCGGGGTGGCATGACCATCGGCCCGTGGGGTGTGATCCCAACCATGGCCCGCAAGGAGCTGCGTTTCTACATACGAGATCCCCGACAGCGTCTGGTGTGGACCGGCACCGTCATCTTCGTCGGACTCGCCATCGGCGGGGCGGTCATGAACGCCACCGGGTTCTTCGACCTGAGGGATCGCCCCTGGGCCCCGTTGATAGCCCCGATCCTCGTCCTCTTCGTTGGGCTTCCCATCGCCCTCAACCTGTTCGGATGGGAGCGAAATGCCGCCAGCTATCTGTTCGTCCTCCCGCCCAAGCCCCATCAGATCCTTCTCGGGAAAAACCTGGCGGTCGCAGGAGGGCTCGCTGTGGAGACCACCGTGCTCACACTCGGTCTCGCCTTCTTCACCGGCCAGTGGACCTGGGTCTGGCTGGTCGTCCCCCTGACGGTGGCGGCCATCGGTTGCCAGCTCGCGGTGGGCAATCTGGTGTCCGTTCTGACCCCACTGCGCCTCCCACGAGAGGGGACGGACGTATTCGCCCAGTCGACCGAGCAGGGTTGCCTGGCAATCGTCAGCCAGACGGTCTCCTTCTTCGTCATCGGGCTACTCCTGGTCCCGCCGGCGGCGATCGTCGTGCTGACGGTCGACTTCGGTCAGGCCCTGGATCCGTGGGTGGCTGTGGTGGCTGCCATCGCCTGGGGGTTGATCCTCTACGGGATCTCCCTGTTCGTCTCCAGCAGGCTCCTACGCCGCCGGATGCCCGAAGTGCTCAACTGGGTCCAGGTGGTCTGACCCAACCTTCGTTTCGCTCGTCGTACCCGTGGGATCAGGTCGCGTCTACCGTCTCCCGGATGCTGCTTCGGATCGTGTGATGCTCCGACGAACCCGTGTCGAACGGGAGCGATTGGAGCACGAGATGCTCGCCCCCGAGGCCACCAAGGCGTCCGGTCAGAGGGTCGGGCTGAAGACGAGGAGCCCGACGAGTTCCGCACCGCTTTCGAGCGGGACCGGGACCGCATCGTTCACACCAAGGCCTTCCGCCGTCTCAAGCACAAGACCCAGGTGTTCCTCAACCCCGATGGTGACCATTTCGTCACCCGGATGACCCACACCATCCAGGTGAATCAGGTCGGGCGGGCCATGGCCCGCGCCCTCGGTCTCAACGAGGACCTCACCGAGGCCATCTGCCTCGGTCATGACGTCGGCCATTCACCGTTCGGGCACACCGGCGAGGACGCTCTGAGCCCTGTGATCGGGAAAACCTGGCTCCACTCGGCGCACGGGGTGCGCACGCTGACGCTCATCGAGCCACAGAACCTCACCGGAGAGGTGCTCGACGGGATACGTGCCCATTCCTGGCGAGTCGACCCGCCTCCATCAACACCTGAGGGCATGCTGTGCCGGTTCGCAGACCGGATCGCCTATCTGACCCACGATGTGGCCGATGCGCTGCGGGCCAATGTCATCGAATACCACCAGATCCCCACCCGGGCTCTGACCACCCTCGGAGCGACGTCGAGAGAGTGGATCGGGTCCCTCGCCACTTCGGTCATCGAGGCCAGCTCCGAGTCGGGCCAGGTCGAGATGGGCGCTCATCATCTGGAGGTGATGGGCGAGCTGCGGGAGTTCATGTTCGCCCGGGTCTACCTGACGCCCGAGAGCGAGATGCAGAAGCAGAAGGCGATAACGGTGATTCAGGACCTGGTCGGCTATTTCACCGACCATCCGGCCGAGGTGCCCGATTCAGCCACCGTTCCCGACGCCGGCGAGCTGGACCGGGCGGTGGACTACGTGGCCGGAATGACCGATCGCTTCGCCCTTCACACCCACGATCGGCTGTTCCGGCCCACGCTGCTCGACTGAGCAGTCCCTAATTGGGAGCGACAGTCCCGTATGTGACACCTGTGTGTCTCAATTACGGAAGAAGTCAGGCCCTGAGCGGGTCGCGAAGACGGAAGAAACGCCGCCGCCGTCTTGGCTTCGGCTCCTTGTTGGCCTTGTTTGCCAGCCTGACCTCACGAACCAACCTGGCGTGCTCGGCCTCCCGCATCCGGTCCGCCATCACGGCTTGGACATGATCGTTTTGCAAGTAAGTCATCGTGTTTCCCTTCATCGACGCCGGTAGTGGCATATTGCGAAGGTACGGCAAGCCCCATTCGATGGAATCGGTGGGAACTACCTAGATGTTGGCCGTCGCGCTGCCTATATGGGCAGAACCGTCACCTATCGAGCAATCCGGCATCGCGCGCCACCGACGCCGCGTCAGAACGACTGTTGGCGCCCAGTTTGCCGAGGATTGCCGAGACGTGGTGATCGACCGTCCGGTTCGACACGAATAGACGGTCGGCAATCTCGGCATTGGTCATGCCGTCGGACAGATGGCGGAGCACCTCGAGTTGGCGAGCGGTCAGGCCGAAGGGGTTGTCCCTGCGTCGCCCTGGTCGGTCCCCTGGGGACACGGTTCACCCCTGCCTCGGCCAACTCCGCCCGCAGACGGGCCGCCACCGGAACAGCACCGAGATCGTCGAAGATCCCCAATGCCTCGATCCTGGCATCGGTGTCTCCCTGACTCAGGGCCACGGCCCGGTCGTAGGGGATGCCGTGCTCCTCCCAGAATTTCGCGGCACCCTCCCAGTCACCTTCGCCGGCCAGGCGATACGGCTCGGGGGCGATATCAGGGATTTGATCGATCTCGCCGATCAGATAGAGCCAGAAGGCGAGCTCTCCAGCCATCCAGGGAGAATCGCGGTCGATGCAATCGGCGAGGATCTCCCGCATCTGGGGGAAGATCGTCTCATCGAGCTTTCCCCCGATCCAGACGTACTCGGCCAGTGAAATCGCTGCCGGCGTGGTCCGCTGGACTTCGTTGGCCTGTAGAGAACGCTCCCAACCATCCATCAGGTGGGTCTTGGCATCCGGCTCGCCTCGACGGGCCTGTAGTCGACCAAGCAGGGTGCTGGCGACGATGTTGGCCGTACCCAGCTCGGCGAGGGTGTCGAGCACGAAGCAGACCTTCGCTTCAGCTTCCGCCCAGTTCCCCCTCATCTCGTCTATCAGGGCCAACTCCCCGGTCACATACGCATCGAATGAAGCGATCTCCCGATCGATCGAGAGCTCGTGGGCCCTGCCCGCCCACAACTCGGCAGTCGGGAGGTCGCGGTAGTAGATCGCGCCCCAGCTGATGTTGACTGCGGCCCGGATCTGGTCGTGGCTGGAATGGATGTCGGCGGACATGGCGTAGCTCTCCTCCAGCTCCTCCATGCCTTCGGGATAGCGGGCGATGATCTTGGCCGTCCCGATGTTGTTGAGCGCGTGTGCCCGGGCCTGGCTCGGCCCCTCGCCGGCCACTGCCAGGGCCTTCTCCCCGTACCAGCGCGTTCGCTTCTCGTCGCCGGCCAACATCGCCAGCTGGGAGATGGCTGAATAGGCGGTGGCCAGAGGTAGGCCACCGACCGACTCCAGGACCGACGCCGCCTCGTTGGCCATCTCGGTGGCAAGCGCCCGACGATTCCGCACCCAAGCGATTCGGCTCCCGATCAACAAGGAGTTCCCCAGCTTCTCCGAATTGTCGAGTCTTCGTCGGATGCCTATTCCGATCTCGATGATCTCCTCGGCCCATGCGATCTCACTGCCGAGGTATTCCTCGAAGGCCCAGAGGTCGTAGTGGTCGGCGCACATCTCGGGTTCCAGCTGATCGAGGTACGGCTCGAGGGCTCGCAGGTGAGCAACCGCCTCGCTGTGGCTCTCCATGGCCGAGGCGCGCCGGGCGGCGAGGGGAGCCAGACGCACCAGAGCATCGACATCGCCCCCGACCCGGGCGTGATGAGCGGCCCGTGACACGTCGTAGCCGAGGTCCTCGACCGCCTTCAGCACCTCGAGATTGATCTCTCGTCTCCTGATCTGGGGAAGATCCGTCTCGACCGAGCGGCGAGCGAGCTCGTGACGGAAAGTGAGTGCGTTCTCCTTGAGCACGACCACCCCCGCCGCCTCCGCCTCACTGGCGGCGTCTTCCGAGGGCCCGAGAACAGAATCCACCAGTTCCAGCTCGGCACGGCCCGGCACGACCGAAACCAGGTCGACCAGAGCCCGCGAAGCCGGAGAGAGACGAGAGACTCGCCCCATCACCGCGTCCCGCACCGAGCCCGGAACCGACTCGTGCTCGGCGCCCAGCACCTCGGTCAGGAAGAAGGGGTTGCCCCCGGTCAGCTCCCACAACCCGTCAGTGTCGCCTCCTGTCTCCGATGCCAACTCGGACACCGCTGCCGGAGAGAGTGGGGCAAGCGTGATCCGCTCCAGGACCGACGCGGCGATGTCAGACAAGGCGACACGGAGAGGACGGTCGCCTGGCACCTGCCCATCTCGATACGTGAGGATCAGCAGGCCATGGCTCCGGTCGATTCGCCTGCCGAGGTACTTGATCAGGTCGAGCGTGGCCTCGTCGGCCCAGTGGATGTCTTCGATGACGATCACGGTGGGTCGCAGCGACCGGGACATGAGCTCGAGAACGAGGGCGAATACCTCGTAGCGATCCTGACCTCGGAGAGCTTCGCCCAGTGAAGGCTCGTCCAGGGCCATGTCCCAGATAGGCCCTAGGGGTCGGGCGGTGAGAAGGTCGTCGCAGCCACCCCACAGAACGTGGGCATCGTCCAGATGCGAATCGGTGAAGACACGGACCGCCGATGTCTTTCCGATACCGGCCTCCCCGCGCACCAGCACGGCGTGCCCCTCACCGTCTCTGGCGGCGGCGAGCAACTTCTCCAGACGCTGGAGGGCGTCGTCGCGTTCCAACAGTTGCATAGGCGGAGGATGGTAACGAGGGGCGGGTTTAGCTCCCATGGGGGACCACCCCTATCCTCCAATCGGTGCTCGCCCTTAAAGACCTGCACAAGCGTTACGACGAGGTCGTCGCCCTCGCCGGGTGCACTTTGCAGGTCGATAGAGGCCGAATGCTCGGTTTTCTCGGTCCCAACGGCGCCGGCAAGACCACCGCCATGCGCACCATCTTCGGGTTGGTCACCCCCGACTCAGGCGAGGTCACCTGGGACGGTGGGCCGATAGGGATCGAGCAGAAACGCCGATTTGGCTACATGCCGGAGCAGCGAGGCCTCTACCCCAAGATGAGGGCACATGATCAACTGACGTACCTGGGAAGGCTCCGAGGGATGGATGCCAAGGCAGCGTCCGCCTCGGCCGATGCGTGGCTGGAGCGTCTCGGACTGGCCGACCGTCGGATGGACCGGGTCGAGGTGCTTTCCCACGGCAACCAGCAGCGCGTCCAGCTGGCGGCCGCACTGGTGCACGATCCCGACCTTCTGGTGATGGACGAGCCATTCAGCGGCCTCGATCCCATCGCCACCGAGACCATGGCCGACATCCTCCGTGAGGAGGCGGAGCGGGGCAAAGCTGTGGTGTTCTCCTCACATCAGCTCGACCTGGTCGAGGACATCTGTGAGGAGGTTGCCATCATCAACGCCGGGCAGATCGTGGTCGAGGGAGACGTGCGCGAGCTGAAGGATGCGGCGCCGATCCGTCACCTCGAGGTCGAGCTCGACGGGGACGTCGGGGATCTATTCGACACCCTCGAGGGCGTGCGCCAGATCCGATCGGATGATCACATACACACCGCCATCATCGACTCCGGCACCGACGTCCGGGGCTTCCTGTCCAGGGCTCAGGAAATGGGACGGCTACGTCATTTCGCCTATACGACACCCTCGCTGTCCGACCTGTTTCGGGAGGCGGTGAAGTGAGCTCGATGCGCACCGTGTGGCGCATCGCAATGCGTGAGATCCGCGAGCACGGGAGGTCGAAATCGTTCTTGATCACAACAGTGGTCACGTTCCTCCTGGTGGGCGCCCTGGTCGTGGTCCCCGGGCTCATCGGCGGTGGCACCGAGGAATCCACCGTGGGCGGCGTAGGCGAGGGCAACGAGCCGATCGTTGCCGCAGCCGAACAGCTCGGCAATGCCTCCGACGAGTCCGATGCAGAGCCCTCGGTCTCGATCGAGCTGCAGGATTTCGATGATCGTGAGACGGCTGAGACGGCCCTCGACGAGGGTGAAATCGACGCCATCCTGATCGACGGGTCGGAGGTGGTCGTCGAAAGTGTTGGAGGTTTTGGCGAGTCCAGCCTGCTCAGCCTTCTCCAGCAGGGTGCGGCCTCGGTCGAGCTCGAGGCCGTTGTCGCCGAGGGTGGTCAGGCTGCCGCCGACGTGATCGAGGTCATGACGTCGGATCCGTTGGAGACCACGACCCTCACGGGACCCGAGGCAGGTGACGAGACCCGGGGAGCGGTGGCGTACGCCGGGCTTCTCCTCCTCTATATCGCCGTCTTGCTCTACGGGAACTGGATGCTCGCCGGGGTGACCGAAGAGAAGTCCAACCGTGTGGTCGAGGTCCTCCTGTCGAGCGTCAAGCCGTGGCAGATCCTCGCCGGGAAGATCATTGGGATCGGCTCACTCGGCATCGCCCAGTTCGCCGGGACCATCCTGGTGGCCTTCCTCGCGGTCAACCTCACCGGTGCCATCGAATTGCCCAGTCTCGACGTGGTAGTCGTGGCCAACCTCATCTTCTGGTTCATCCTCGGGTTCCTCCTTTTCGCAGTGATGTACGGCGCGGCAGGATCCCTGGTCAGCCGCATGGAGGACGCCCAGAACGTGGCCTTCCCGATGTCGATGATCGCCGTCGCCGGGTTTTTCGTATCGATCGCGGCGCTGGGAGATCCCGACGGCACAGTCGCTGTGGTCGGCACCTTCATCCCCTTCACGGCTCCCTTCGTGGTCCCGGTCAGGGCCGCTCTCGGGGCCATACCGGCATGGCAGTACATCGCGTCGGTCGTGATCACGATCGCCACCATCGTGGGTCTGGTGCTGGTAGCGGGTCGGATCTACGCCGGAGGCCTCCTCCGGTTCGGGTCCCGGGTCAAGCTCAGGGAGGCCTGGCGCTCGGCCGAGACCTGATCCCCAAATTGGGACCCACAGTCCCGCATGTGACATCTCTCGGTCCCAATTTCGGGACGTAGAGTCGTCGCGGATGGCCTACGACGAGGCGCTGGCGTCCCGGGTTCGGGAGTCTCTGGGCGACAACCCCGAAATCAGTGAGCGCAAGATGTTCGGCGGGGTCGCCTTCATGCTCTCCGGAAACATGGCGGTCGGGGTGAGCAAGGACGACCTCATGGTCCGGATCGACCCCGACGACCATGACGAGGCCCTGGCCAAGCCGGGTGTTCACGACTTCGACATGAGGGGTCGCCCGATGAAGGGGTGGATCCTGGTCGGTCCCGAGGCGACCGCGGAGGAAGCCGATCTGGAGGGTTGGGTCAGGGCCGGGCTCGACTTCGCCGGATCCCTCCCACCCAAATAGGCTCACACACGTGGGCTACGAGCACATCGAGATCGAGCGGGACGGGCACCTCGCCACCCTCTGGCTCAACCGGCCCGAGAAGCTGAATGCGATGTCGGCGGACATTTGGCGGGACATCCCTGCGGCCATGGCCGAGATCGATGCCGACGACTCGGCGCGGGTGGTGATCCTGGCGGGCCGTGGCCCGGCGTTCACGGTCGGTATCGACATCGAGCTCCTCGCCTCGTTGCAACCGGGAGCCGGATCACGGGCCGAGACCAGCATGAATCTCTATCGCACCATCAAGGAGCTGCAGCGGACGGCCAGCTGCCTCGCCGAATCCCCCAAACCGGTGATCGCCGCGATCCATGGCTACTGCCTGGGCGGCGGCATGGACCTGATCACTGCCTGTGACATTCGTGTCGCCTCAGAGGACGCAACGTTCTCGATTCGTGAGACCCGGATGGGGCTGGTCGCCGACGTCGGGTCGTTGCAACGTCTGCCCGCCATCGTCGGGCCAGGCCACACCGCCGAGCTCGCCTACACCGGCAAGGACATCGACGCTGCCCGGGCTCTAGATATCGGGCTGGTCAACGATGTGCTCCCTTCACCCGAAGCCACCCTCCAGGCGGCCAGGGAGATTGCTGTCGAGATCGCCGAGAACTCGCCTCTCGTCGTCCAGGGCATCAAGAAAGCCCTCGCCGGCAACGAGGGGCAAACGGTGGAGCAGGCCTTGGACAAGGCGGCGCAGTGGAACGCCGCATACTTGATCTCGGACGATCTGACCGAGGCCATCACCGCCTTTGTCGAAAAGCGGAAGCCCGACTTCAGCGGCACCTGATGAGGTCACGATCCGCCCTGGCCGTCCTCCCGGTCTTCATGCTCATCCTCGGCGCCTGTGGCGAGGATGCCGCCTCCTCGACGACCACGACCACGGTCGTCGAGACCACGACCTCATCCCTCGCCACCACGACCACATCGATGGCGACCACCACCAGTACCACAGCAGCGACGACCACCAGCGCGCCTGCGACCACCACCACAGCCGACAGTTCAGGGCTGCCCGGGGAGCCCACCGACTTCGGACCAGTTGCAGGCGACACCCTTGCCGTGGTCGGGGTAGCCCACGACGATGTGCTGAATCTGCGGGCAGCCCCAGGCGCCGACCAGGACATCCTGGAGGGGATCCCACCCACCTACGACGCCCTGACCGCCCTCGGCGAGACCCGTGAGCTGCCCGGCTCGCTCTGGATCGGGGTCGACTACCAGGGCACCGAGGGCTGGGTGAACCTCCGCTACATCGGGTACCTCGGCGACACGACCGACATCACCCATTCTGTGACCGAGCAACTCGGCGGGGCTCCTGGTGCCGAGACGATGCTCGACCTCGGCTTGATCGTTGCCGAGGGCGTTGCCGGTGACCCTTCGGCCGACATCGTGATGAGCGTGGCACCGAGCGTGGGTGACTTCGGCGAGGTCACATTCGACGTCACCGGCGTCGAAGACGACTCCGTTCGTGGAAGCCGGCTCCACGTGTTCGGACAGCCGATCGACGAGGCCTTCCTGCTCGCCTCTGTCGAGGGAACAGTCATATGCGCTCGGGGTGTCGACGACGGGGCGTGCATCTGACCCAGGAGGGAACAGGCCCGGCGGGACTTTCGGCCCTGTCTTCGGGTACTTAGACCCTCGTGAATTTCTTCACAAGGACCGAGGATGACCTCATAGGCAGTTGGTCCTACAAGAAGGAGGCACCAAATGACTGCTATCGACAGGGACAAGCTGGTCACCACGGAAGAGATCAGCCCTCCACGCAAGGCATTCGTCCTTCTCACCGCCGCGATCCTGTGCTTGGCCGTCGGGCTCGGCTCGTTGGCCGGTGGCATCTTCGGCGCCTGGTACACCTGGGATCAGGCCGTGGCACAGGATGTGACCACACCCGATGACGCCGTGATCCCGGAGACACCGGTGAGGGGACCATTCACGATGTGGGCACAGTCCGACATCATCACCCACCACCAGCTCGATAACACCGAGGGTCTGTATTACGCCCAGATGCCCCGGGAAGTGCCGATGGTGGATGAAAACGGCGCAGCCGTTCTCGACGAGAACGGCGAGCAGGTCATGGGGCCTAACGAGGCCAGGGCATCCTGGATCCCCGCCACGACGCTGACCACCACCCTTGGGCTCGGAATCGTCTCCTACGCACTGTCCGCCTTCGCGGTGGTTATTGGGCTAACCCTGATGTTCACCGGCTACGTGTTCCTGTACATCCGCAAGAGGGCAGTCCTCCTGTAGGAACCAACGCCTCGCGGATAATGGATCGGGCCCCCGCCAAAGGGGGCCCGATTCTCGTGGCGCGTTCAGTCACGCAACCAAAGCGTCATCGACTTCGGGTGCATGCTCTCGCCTGCTACGTCTTGGAAATCTCGCCCGAGTTGATCCAGGTCGACCTCGGTGCGGAGACGTTGTGAGAAGGCCTCGATGGTTCGAGAGAGGTCGTATCGGGAACGGTTGAACCTGCGATCGACGAAGGCCTGGACTCGTCGGCGCAACGGGTTGAAGAGGGCGGCTACTGCCAACGTGGATGCAGCGACGGCGAGGCTGCCCCCCTGCGAAGGAAGCAGGTCCCGGAGCACGAATACCAGCCCCGCGTATGTCCCGGCCAGTAGAGCGGTGACAGCGCCGTACGAAACCGTGCGGGAGATGATTCGGTCGATGTCATAGAGCCGGTATCTGAGGATCGCCATCCCGATCGAGATCGGCACCACCGTGATCGATAACGCAGTCACGAGGTTCCCTGTGTCGTCGCTCAACTCGGCCGAACCGTTGACCATGTCCCAAACAACCGTTCCGGCCACACCGAGCGCCAGCACCACGACGCCGAACGCCACCCACTTCAACTGTTGCTTCTCCTCGGCCACCGCCCGGCGATACCTGACGATCAGCGAGGTCACCGAAGCCAGGATCGATGCCAGAGTCAGGTAGAACCCGCTCTCGAATACGCGGAGTATCGGGCTGGTGTCTTCGAGGGCGATCGGGTTCTCGATGGGAAGGCCCTCGAAAGCGCTCTGGCCGAAAAGGACCGCCGCAAACATGAAAGCGATGCCGATCGCCCCAATCCAGCCCACCAGCTTCCAGCGAGGCGAAGGGAGGCGACCGGTGGGGAACAGCAGCAACAGAAATATCGCCGACACCCCGAAGCCCAGCTGGAACATGAGGTCGCCAAGCCAGACCGCGATTGGCCCAACCGGCAACGAGCCCGCTTCGGCCACGGCGATCTCGACGTAGACGACAAGCAACGAACCGGTGGCGAAGCCAAAGGCGGCCAGCCGAAGAAGCCAGCCGATCGTGTTGCCAGGCCGGCGTAGCCCGATCAGGGTCCCAACGGCGCCGGTGGTTAAAACGAACAGCACCGTTGCATAGGCGGTGGGATCGGAACCCGGGCCTCGACCGGTGAGAGTCGACAAGAGAACTGCACCGATGATCTCGAGCATGATCACCACGAAGGCCGCGACCACCGGCCACGAAGCGGATCGCTTCATGTGCGTGTCGGCTGTCTCTCGACGGCGGTGTTCTGGCCCGGCAGACGTGATCGCCGACCCATGACGTTCACAACTACCGCTGCTACCGATCTCGACGTAGGAGAGTGCGGAGGGCCGAGTTCTTGTAGATGTTGGAGAACTGGTTCCACTGCCGCTTCTTGTCGACGAGCTGCACGCTGGTCTCCACGACGGGCGTCACGACGCCGAAATGCGCTGCCACCTGGGTCAGGGTGTGGTTCCAGATCTTGTCCTCGAGCCTCGAGGTGTAGAGCTTGAAGCTGGCCTCGTAGAGAGGGTCATTGGCGCGGACCAATAGGTGTATCCGGGTCACGGTCACACCATCCTCGGCCTCATGGGCGCTGAAGGTGATGATGGCCGCCCAGGGATGGCCCTCGGGCGTCATGTACGACCAGGATCGATCGTCGGCATATATGACACGGACGCCGGTGGTGATCTTGGCCGGCCCCTTTCCCCCGCCGATCACCGCAATCTCGCCCGGCGCGATGCCGCCGGCTGGGGCGTAGAACTTGTTGTCCGGGTGCCAGAACTCTCCGAAATTGGCCTTCCAGGTGGATATGACCTCTTCCGGTGTCGGGCCCGGGATGCGGACCTCATAGGTCTTCTGCCACAGCTGGCCGAAGCCCTGCAGCGGCCCGGTGGGCTTGCGACCCTCCACGTTGCCTTTGCGCGCACCATCGGCGACATCCCCGACATGGAAGACGTCCACCGGCTGTGCCCAATTCTCAGTGTCCCTCGGCTCGGTCAACTCGGTCCTTTCTCCGTTGTCACCAGTTGACCAGAGGGGCGTTCCGCCATCGTTACGGGACGATTCGACCCGGTTCGCGTCGATTGGTGACCATGTCGTAACGCCCCTCGTGCAGAATCAGGGGCACATGGTCGAATATGACGCGGTTGTGGTCGGCTCCGGCCCCAACGGGCTCTCCGCCGCAGCGGAGCTGTCACGACGCGGGCGACGCGTCCTGGTCGTGGAGCAGGCCGAGGAGATAGGGGGTGGCACCCGGACCGAGGAGCTGACCCTCCCCGGGTTTGCCCACGACATCTGCTCTGCAATCCATCCCCTCGGAGTTGCCTCGCCCTTCTTCCGCGACCTCGGACTCGAGGTGGAGTGGGTCCATCCCACCGTCCCACTCGCCCACCCACTCGGTGACGGCCGAGCAGGAGTTGTATTTCGAGATGTCGACGCCACCGCTGAGGGTTTCGGGCCCGATGCCCGTCATTACAAGCGGATTCTCGGGCCACTGGTCGAGGCGGCGGATGCGGTGATGGAGGATTTCCTGGGGCCGATGACTCTGGTGCCCGACAATCCGGGGAGCTTCGTCAAGCTGGCCACCCGGGGTGCCCTACCGGCTTCGATCATCGCCTCTGGGTTCTCCTCGGAGGAGGCCCGAGGTGTTCTCGCCGGTCTGGCCGCCCACGCCATCGCCCCGTTCAGCTCTCCCCTCACCGGCGGGGTGGCATTGCTCTTCGGGGTTGCCGCCCACGCCTATGGCTGGCCGATGGCCCGCGGTGGATCGCAACGAATCGCCGAGGCATTGGCCAAGATCATCGTCGACGGGGGTGGCAGCATCGAGACCGGGCGCATGATCGGCTCGATCGACGAGCTTCCCAGCAACGACGCGGTCATTCTGGACGTGATGCCCCGGGCCGCGGTGCGAATCGGCGGCAGCCGGGTCAGCCCTCGCGAGCGACGCCGGCTGACGGGTTGGAAGGTCGGGCCGGCTGTGTTCAAGGTCGACTGGGCCCTGGACGGCCCGATCCCGTGGGCAGACGAATGGAGCCCACAGGCAGGGACCGTCCATGTCGGCGGGACCTGGGAGCAGGTCGCCGAAGCAGAGGATCAGGTCCACGCGGGGCAACATCCGGAACGCCCCCTGGTCCTCGTCGCCCAACAATCCAGATTCGACCCCAGCCGTGCGCCGGAGGGGAAACACACCGCCTGGGGTTACTGCCACGTCCCTTCTGGGCTCTGATGTCGACATGACCGAGGCGATCGAGTCGCAGATGGAGCGTTTCGCCCCCGGTTTCAGGGACCTGATCCTCGAGCGACACACCATGAACGCCGGCCAGTTCGAGTCGCACAATCCCAACTACATCCGGGGCGACATCGCCGGTGGGGGGTTCGGGGTGAAGAAGGTCTTCCAGCTCGGTGCGACCGCCCCGTACCGGATCGGCGACCGTCTCTTCCTGTGCTCCTCGGCCACCCCGCCCGGGGCAGGAGTGCACGGGATGTGCGGCTACTACGCCGCCCGAGCCGCCCTCAAGGGCTAGACGACGGCAGGCGCTTCGCCATCATCTCGGACCCACATGCCAATGGAGTCGGGCTGCATGGTCGACGAGACCACATCGACCCAGCCGGTCATCACCTCTTCGGGGTCGACGCGGTCCCGGAGAGATACTGCGAATCCGTCCATGACCCGCTGAGCGTCGTAGCGCTGACGATTGAAGCGGCGGTCCACCCAGTCCTGGACCCGCCTCCGCAACGGGTTGAACAGGGCAGCCACCACCAGTGTCGAGCCGGCCACAGCAAGATCCGACGACTCCTCGGGTAGCAGCGAGGACATCAGGGCCACGACACCGAGGAACGCTCCTGCCAGCAAGCCGACCACCAGCGTGTACGACACGGTTCGGGACACGATCCGGTCGATCTCGTAAAGGCGGTAACGGAGCACCGCTACGCCGAAAGAGAGTGGAAATCCGGCCAGCAATCCGACCACCAGCGTAAGACACTGTCCGGGACACGATGCGGTCGATCTCGTAGAGCCGGTAGCGGAGGACGGCCACGCCGAAAGAAAGAGGAAACAGGACCATCATCAGATAGACAGGGCCCCATGCTGCGTCCCCTGGATCTCCTGCGCCGACTCCGATCGAGATGAAGATGTACATGAACGTGAAGACCACAGAAATGGTCAACAGCACGAATGCGAAGACCACCCAGGTGAGCTGGGCCCGCTCCGCCCCAACCGCACTGCGTCTCTTGATCACCAGCGACACCGCACCGCCGAGCAGGATGGCCACGATGCCGAGCAGGGCGACCCAGCCCACCCATTCGGGGAGAAAGCCGATCGGGTTGACCGTCTGCGTCGACGATTCAGCACCGCCCAGGGTCTCGGTGAGGGCCGTGGAAGCCAGGAGGACCGGAAGCACCCAAACGGCGGCACGTCCTGCCCTGGCCCATAGACCGCTGCCCGCCGGCAGATGCCCGGAGGGAAAAGTAAGAGTCAGGATCGCGAACAGCACAAACACCAGAGCCCAACCCCAGCTCGACACCCAATCGGCGAACAACGGGGAGACACCCGGGAGGCCAATGAGCGCGTCGGCCCACAGAACAGCCAAACCGATCAGGATCAGCAGCCACCCGGTTAGGTGACCGTTGCGGCGTATGACGATCAGACCGCCGATAGCGGCATAGATCAGAAATCCGAAGGCCGCAAAGCTGGCGTCCGCGGGCCGATCTCCAAGGGTCAACTGAACGACGGAGAGCCCGAGCCCGGCCAGGACGAGAAGGGCGAGCAGGGCCCAACGGCCAAGCGATTGGGTCGAGCCGACGCCTCCGTCGACTCAGGCACAGGTTCCACCCTGCTCATCTTGACAGGAGAGCGTTACGAGAGCGCTACCGGAATCATGATCCGTCGCGGGCTTATCCATCGCCCGACCCGCCGAACCTGATGCGATTTGACCCGGATGCGGGCCGGAGAAGCTGAGCTTCGCCTAATCAGACGGCGGCGAGGGCCGACGATTCGTCGTCGAAGATCTCGATCGCCTCGTCGAGACGTGTCAGCGAGAAGATCTGGCAGTAGTGATCGGTGAGCCCGTAAGCCATCAGACGATGGCCGCTGCGCTGAGCGCGGATCAGCGTGGTGACCAGGAGGCCAATGCCTCCACTGTTCATGTACTCGAGACCCTCGAAATTGAGCACGACGGCGGCCACCCCGCCCTGCGAGGCCTCGTCGTGTGCGGCCGAGATCTCCTTCTCGGAGAACCCGGTGATCTCACCGGTGATGTCGATGACCCTGACCGTCGGAGTCGCCTCCCTCACGGTCATCGTCACATTGGCTGTTGGCATTTCTCTCCCTCTCCTCACCCGGCCGCTGCTGCGGCCGTCTCATCGTCATAAATGGTCATGAAATCGGACAGACGGGTGATGTTGAACACCTCCCGATAGTGCTCGGTCAGACCGAAGGCGCCGACCTCACGGTCCTCCGCTCGGGCCATGGCCAGCACCCCGACGATGACCGCGATCCCGGTGGAGTTGATGTAGTCCACCCCCCGGAAGTCCATCAGGACCCGTCCGGGATTGGCGGCTGCTTCCTCATAGGCCGTCTCCAGGTCCTGCTTGGCTGCCCGGTTCACGGTCCCGCTCATGACCACCACCGAACCCTCGTCGGTCCTGGTCACCGTTGCCTCGAACACGCTCTCCATCAGGAGGCTCCTTCCCTGTTCATCACGAGCTCAATCGTGTGGGTTGCACCGTCACTGGTCGAGCGCACCTCGTCGACCATCTTCTCGATCAGGAACAGACCCCATCCGCGAGGGGTTTGCTCTCCGGCGAGCTTGGCGTCGAGGTCGGGCACCGTGGCTTCCGGGATCAACCGGTCGCCGCCCTGATCGCTGACCAGGACGCTGACCGATTCCTCGTTGGCACAAACCTGGACATCTACGTCGAGCTCGGACGCGATTCTCGTTTCCGTGCTCGATGGCGTTCATCACGGTTTCGCCAACGGCGGTCTTGAGCCGCTCGAGCCGTGCCGGCTCCAGACCGAGCTCGTCGACTGCCGCCGTCACCTTGGCGATGGCGATGCGCTCATTTCCCTCTTCGCTCGGTATGGCGAACTTGGCCAAGACCTGACGCCGCTCCTCGAATGTCTCTGCAGAAGCCTGAGCCGAGGAGGTCCGCTTCACGACGACGAGCGTGATGTCGTCTTCCTGCTCGGCGCCCTCACCGGTGAAGGCCTCCAGTTCGGTGACCACGGCGTTGAGGACATCGTCGTTGATCGGCCTCCGGGCGACGCGGTCCATGAGCCGGCCAAACCCGTACATCTCACCTTCGGCGTTGTGAGCCTCAGTGATCCCGTCACTGGTCAGGACCATCACCTCGCCCGGCGACATCTCGTACTTGGTCTCGTCGTAATCCATCCCCGGCATGAGCCCGAGGGGCATGCCGGTGGCCCTCAACTCGAGGACCCCGCCATCGTGCCGCACATAGGGCAGGTTGTGGCCGGCGTTGGCGAAGACCACCTCTCCGGCCTCGGTATCGATGATTGCGTAGAGACAGGTCACGAACATGGCCGGCGGGATCTCCGGCACCAGGCCATCGTTGACATCGGCCAGAACCGCCGACGGAGAGGTGTGACGCTGGGCTGCGGCCCGCAGCATGGATCTGCAGGTGGCCATCACCAGTGCGGCAGGCACGCCCTTGTCGGTGACGTCGCCGATGACCACACCGAGGCGCCCATCCTCGAGGGCGATGAAGTCGTAGAAGTCGCCACCAACTGCCCGCGCCGGCCGGTAGAAGGCGTCGACCTGCCAGCCGGCAATGGCCGGCAATTCCTTGGGGAGGAGGGTCTGTTGGATGAGGGCTGCGACCTGGAGCTCCTGGTGGATGCGTTCCCGCTCCTTGGCCTCGGCCTGCTGCTCGCGGACGAGTTGGGCCACCTTCATCGCCGGTGCCACCTGCGAGGCGAGGCTGCCGAGAAGCCTCCGATCGTCGGTCGAATAGGGCTGATCGGAGAGCCGGGGGCCGAGGTAGAGGGCCCCGAGAAGCTCCCCCTGGCCGATCAGGGGCACGATGAGCTCCACACCGGCTTCCCTGCAGCGTGTCCACCGTGTCCGACTCCAGTTCGAGGTCACGCAAGACGACCGGCCCGCCCGAGGACAGGAGAAGCGTCTCCAATGGATCGCCCAACGGAATCGGAATGGCCTCGATCAGCCGGGTCTTCGACTCCGGGATCTGCGTTTTCGTCTCCGACTGGTGTCTCTTCTTCGGCTCTGCGCCGTCTCATCAGCTGAACCATGGTCCCATTTCTATCTCTCCATCGTCCCGAAATCGTTACGAATCCACACCGCAGCCGTCGCCGGCTGCATCGTCTCTGAAACGACCCCCACCCAGCCCGTCACAACCGTGTCCGGATCGAGGTCCTGGCGAAGCGATCCTGAGAAACGCTCCATCACCTGTTGCGCGTCGTAGCGCGATCGATTGAATCGTCTCTCCACCCCCGCCTGGACCCGTCTTCGCAGAGGATTGAAGAGGGCGGCAACGGCAAGAGTAGAAGCTGCCACGGACAACGAGGAGTCCGAGGGGAGGAAATTGGTCATCGCGGTCAGTCCAAGCAGATAGACCCCGGCCAGGAGGCCGATCACGATGACGTACGACACGGTCCGGGACAGGATCCGGTCGATGTCGTAGAGGCGATATCGCAAAACGGCGAAGAGGATCGAGATCGGAATCGCCGCCACGGCGAGGGAGACAACCCACCAGACGGCTTCGTTGGAGTCGTCCGACATCGCTCCAACCACATAGGCGACGGCAAGAAGACTTGTGGCGGCGAGCAGCCACTTGATCTGCTGACGCTCCACCGAACCGGCTCTCCGAAACCGAGCCACGACCGAGAGGGTCGCCGGGATGACGGAGACGAAACCAAGGATGAACCCGGCGTCGACGAGGGGATACCACCGGGTCGGGCTGAGCAACTCGGCGTCCACGAGTGTCTCCAGCGGCAGCCCCCAGAGAAGACCCGCCCCGATCACGGTCGACAGTGCGCCGATAATTGGTCCGAGGCCGATCACACGCCACCAGCCGACGGGCTTCCCGGTGGGGAAGCACAGAATCACCAGCGATACCCCGACGAGGAACAATGCCCCGGTCCACGATCCGAGCCAACCGAAGAAATATGCCAAGGGCAGGGACTCGCCCGATTCGAGCGAGACCGTCGCATATCCCCTCCCGAACAAGTAGAGGACCCAGGCCGAACCGGCGACGCAGTGCAAGGGGCCCTATTGAGTTCGTCGGCACTTTGAGAGTGAGGATCGCTCCGACTACGACAGAGCAAATCGAAGCGAAGAGGATCCCGACCATGGAGTCGAAATCGCCGGGAAAGGTCATCCAGATTATTGCCGCGATGCCCATCAGCAGGGCCCAAACGACGATCACCACCTTGAGGAGCGTGGACGTCATCCCTGTCGCACCCACACTCCAGCCGCAGCCGGCTGCATCGTGTCGGAAACCACGCCGACCCAACCCTCGATCACACGAACCGGGTCCACCTGGTCTCGCAACGAGCCGGAGAACCCGTCCATCACCTTCTGGGCGTCGTAACGGGAGCGGTTGAAACGACGATCGACCCAGGTCTGGACCCGTTTCCTCAGCGGATTGAACAATGCGGCCACGGCCAACGTGGAGGCAGCGACCGCCAGATCGCTGTCTGTCTGGAGGAGCGATCCGGCCGCCGTCACCACGCCGATGAAGACCGCTGCCAGGAGACCGACCACCAGCAGGTAACTCACGGTCCTGGAGACGATCCGATCGATCTCGTAGAGGCGATAGCGGGTGATCGCAACGGCGATCGACACCGGGACACCGATGGTGATGATCATGGTTATCGCCGTGGTGAGAGTCTGGGCAACCGCGGTATCGCCGAAGGCGACACTGACGAGAATCAGCGATACGACACCAGTGATAAGCAGCGTGATCGGTCCGGCGATCTGACGGCGGACCAATGGGGAGCCCTTGATCAAACGGTAGAGGAGGGGCAGAAGGCCGAGAACGAGGATCACGGCAATAAAGCTTCCCGCCACCACGCTGAGGACGATGATCGCGACGGCGTGGGCCCAGGGCCACCACGACCGGCTGTACCGCCCATCGGGGAAGAGCGTCAGCGAAGAGAACACGGCAAGCAAACCTGCGTCGAAGACGATCTCGGACGGTGTGACCAGGCCGGGCAAGTCGAGGGTCTCGGCCATTTCCTGGAGGGCAACTCCAGCCCCGACAAGCAACGGGCCGACTATGAAGAGCCACCCCACAGCATTCGCCGGGATCCGACGGGCAAGGAACACCCCGACGGTCGGGAACGCGAAGAAAGACAAAGCCCACAGCTTGTCGAGCGGGCCGGTGACTTCATCCGAACCGCGGTCGAACCAAAATGCCATAGCCCAGGCGACGATGGCCAGGATCAGGAGCGCCCACGGCAAGATGGCGACGAGCCTGGCCCTCATGGTGATTCCCGCACCCATACACCGGCAGCGGCGGGCTGCATGGTCTCGGCGACCACCCCCACCCAGCCGTCCACCACGCCTGCGCTGTCGACCCGGTCGCGGAGAGACCCGGCAAATTCGTCCACGACCAGCTGAGCGTTGTACCGGGAACGATTGAACCTCCGGTCCACCCACGCCTGAACCCACTTCCGAACCGGGTTGAACATGGCGGCAGCGGCCAGGGTGGAGGCCGCGACCACGAGATCGCTATCTGTCTCGAGTAAGGAGCCGGCGAGGGTCACAACGCCGACGAATGCTGCGGCCAGGACCCCCACGACGATGAGATAGCTGACGGTTCGCGAGACCAAACGGTCGATCTCGTAGAGGCGGTAGCGGAAGCATGGCGATCCCGATCGAGAGCGGGATGGCGGAGGCACCAACGAACCAGAGAAAGTCGATGGCACTGTCCTCCGGCGACGAACTGGAACACCATAATGGTGAGCACGAACAGGCTGGTGCCGACGGCCAGCCAGCGGTACTGGAGTCGCTCGACCTCTTGGCTCCGACGCCATCTCAGCAACATGAGAATCAATGCGGCCACAGCGAAAAGCGACGAAAGCCCAGAACGCGTCCTCGCTGGTGAGCACAGCCGCCAGCGTGCGCCAGGGCAGGAACCGCCAGCGGGCTCACCTGCCCCGTTTCCTCCATGGGCACCGGGTTGACCGCGAAGCCGAACGTGATGGCCACACCCATGATCAGGAGGCCGATCGCAGTGATTCGCTCCCACCGACTCTCGAAGTTCCCGCTCGGGAAGACCAGGAGCAGCCACACGATGGCAAGAAACGGGAACACCCCAAGTACAGCGTTGATCATCTCGGCCCATGCGGAGAGCTGCCAATCGGGAAAGGCGGCGCTCAAGGTGAGCAAGCCGAAACTGACGCCCCAGACGGCCCCGATGGTCAAGCAAGCGGCGCCCACTCCGTTCCCGGGTCGCTTGAGCAGGATCAGATAGCCGACGGCGGCCCAGGGCAGCCACACCACAGGCCACAGCCGATCTCCAGCTTCCAGAGCGGGTCCCAGAGCCCCGGCGAGGATGCCGCCCGTGGCCACCACCAGTGCGAGCGTGAGCCACACCTTCCTCACGACGGCTCCCTGACCCAGACCGACACCGACGCCGGCTGCATGGTCTCGGCGACCACCCCGACCCAGCCGTCTACCACTTCCTCGCTGTCGACCCGGTCGCGCAGTGATCCTGCAAACCGATCCATGACCATCTGGGCGTCGTACCGGGATCGGTTGAACCGGTGATCCACCCCACGCTGCACTCGCTTACGGAGAGGATTGAACAACGCAGCCACAGCCAGGGTCGATGCGGCGATCACGAGATCATCGGACGTGTCGAGCAGTGTGCTCGTGGCAGTCACCACCCCGAAGAACACAGCGGCCAACAGTCCCACCACCACCACATAGCTAACTGTTCGGGACAGGATTCGATCGACCTCGTACAGCCGATACCTGGTGACCGCGATGCCGATCGACACCGGGACCAGGACGAATCCGGCAGGCAGAAAGACGTTGGCCACAATCGAATACTGAAACCCACCGAATTCTGCGAGGACACCGATCAGGAAGACGATGAAGGCGAGGACCAGCCACTTCATCTGCAGCCTCTCCACGCCCCTGGACCGAATCCAACGGACGACGAGCGAGACGATCGCCGCCACGATCCCGACGAGGATCAAGAGCAACCCGAGGATATTGGCGCACGTGGCGACTGAGACACACGCATCGACGTCAGCCGAGCCTGCCCCCTCGAGAGCGAGAATTGCCCATCCGCCGATGAGCCCAATCACGCCGACCGTCGCCAGGACCGAGACCCAACGCCAGCGCGAGGTCAAGGCCCGGCCGGTGGGGAACCAAAGCGGCACGAATACGCCAAGACCAGGAAGCACGAGGGCGAAGAGTGCTATACCACCGACGATCTCGACGAGACTGCCGGGCTCCGCGCCGTCGGCGGCGTTCATGAGGCCGTCGCCCAAGGCCACCAGCAACATCACCCATGACAGCCGGTTCTCGGGCACCTTCAATACGAGCAGTGCCCCTGTCGCGAGAAGGGAGAGGGTGCCGAGCGCGAACGCCAAGCCCTCGCCGGTGATGCCCGACCGAATCGCGGCGTACACCGTGGCGCCGAGCACCACGACGGCGACCAGAGCGACGGTCAGGATTCGCCAACGCCTGTTCATGTCAGGCGCCATCCCTGACCCACACCGCAGCAGTTGTCGGATGCATCGTCTCGGAGACGACTTCGAGCCAGCCATTTAACACCGCCGGCCCATCCACGACGTTGCGTAACGACCCGGAGAACTCATCCATGACCTTCTCGGCGTCGTAGCGCGATCGGTTGAAACGCCGATCCACCCTGCGTCAAGACCAGCCGTCGAATCGGGCTGAACAATGCCGCCACCCCCAGCGTGGATGCGGCCACAGCGAGGTCGGACTGGTCCGGTAAGAGCGTGGTGAGCCAGGTCACAGCGCCCAGATAGACGGCCGCCAGCAGGATGACCACCAGGGCATATCCGAGTGTCCGGGAAATGACTCGATTGATCTCGTAGAGACCGTGGCGCGTGATGGCGATGCCAATCGCGACCGCAGTCCCATTCCCCCAAAGGGCAAATGCGATCACCACCGGATCGAAGCCCTCGACACCGACAACGAGCTCTTCGAGGAGACCTGCGGCTAGGAACATCACCGGGAACGCCGCGACCGCCAGGACGAACCAACGGAACTGCAACCGCTCCACACCGGACGAGCGCCGAAACCGGATGACCAAATCGACCACCGCGACGAGGGCTATCACGGCCAGGGCGGTGCTCAACCATTCGGTTGCCGGGTCGAGCAGGTCCCGGGTCCCGGGGATACCGAGCGGGTTATCGGGCGGGGTGTCACCCTGTACCGGGCCCGGGCGGAAGGCAAATACCAGCGCGTCCGCCAAAGTCACAAAGAGGAACGCTCGAAGGATCCCCCGGCCAAACCGGCTCGGATCGCCCGACGGGTACATCACGACAAGGGTCATCACCAGGGCCACCACGGGGAGGAATCCCCACGTCGCCACCCAGGCTGCGGGTTGGCCTAGCGGCCAGCTGCCCGGTTCGGTCACCAGGGCGAACCTCGAATACTCGCCAGCGAACAGACTGAGACCGACCGCCAGAGTGATTCCACACATGATCCAGCCGATGCGATTGGTGGGGCGACTCGAGACCACCAGGGCGCCGACCAGGCCGAAGCCGACCCAAGTCGAGAGCCAGATCGCTCCTTCGAGTGCGGACTCCTGGCCTGCGTGGTCGAGATCGGCGGGTTCACCTCGCTGAGACAGCCGCCAGGACGATCATCGCGACACCTGATCAGCCACATCACCCATGCAATCCATCGGCTGGTCCGAGAGCTCATGAGCGGTCTCTCACCCAAACCCCCGCTAATGCCGGCTGCATCGTCTCAGAGACGACCCCGACCCATCCGTGCACGAGATCCTCTTCGTCAACCTGGTCCTGCAACGACCCGGTAAACCTGCTCCATGACACGTTCGGCGTCGTATTTCGAACGATTGAAGCGACGGTCGACCGAACCCTGGAGCCGCTTTCGCAGTGGGTTGAACAGTGCGGCGACAGACGAGAGTGGACCCGGCCACCGCCAGCTGGCTCTCGGCGGGCGACACCCAGGTGAGAATGGTCACGACACCGACGAAGACGAGACCAAGCACGCCGATCACCAGGATATATCCGACGGTCCGGGAGATGAGCCGGTCGATCTCGAAGAGACGGTATCTGACGACCGCGACACCGATGCAGATAGGGATGGCCGATCCTCCCACCAGCCAGAACAATTCGAATACGGAATCCTCAGGCAAGACCTGCCCAGCGGCGGAGATGAGGACGAACAGAGATGCACCCAGCAGCAGCCAGCGATACTGCTGACGTTCGATGCCCGTGCTCCTCGGCTCCGGCGGATGAGGCTGACGATCGCCGCGGCAGAGAGGCCGACGACGAAGAAGAATCCCGGTGTCACCGGTGATGAAATTCAAGACCGAGCTCAGCTCCACCCCAAGAGGGTTGTCCAGTCCTGTGTCCGTGAGTGGTTCGGGGCTCAACACGAAGCCGATCACCGCCAAGGACCCGACCGCGATGAGCCCCCGCCCCACGAATTTCTCCAAAGGACCGGCGTAGACACCCGTCGGGAAGGTCGTCAAGAGCCAAACGACTATCAGCCAAGGCACCACACCGAGCACCGTGTAGACGAGCTCGATCCAGGCGGCCGCCTCGAGCGGCACGCGGAGCACTATCGACTGGAGGCCGAAGGCAATTCCCCAGACCAACCCGATGGCGACGCAGGCCATCCCGATCGTGTTCCCCGGCCGTCGTATCAGGATGATCCATCCCACGATCGACCACGCCACCCAGGACACCGGCCAAAGTTGATCACTGGTTTCAGCCAAGGGCCCAAAGAGCATTCCCAAGATCAGGCCGCCTAGCGACAACAAGAGGAGTGCGGTGAGGAGAATCTTCCTCATGCTCCCTCCCTCACCCATACTCCGGCCGACGCCGGATGCATGGTCTCACTGACAACCGAGACCCAGCCGTCGACCACAGCGGTTGGGTCGACTTCGTCGCGGAGTGATCCAGTGAAACCGGCCATGACTCGCTCTGCGTCGTACTTGGTCCGGTTGAAGCGGTGATCGACGAAGGCCTGAACCCGTCTCCGCAATGGGTTGAACAACGCCGCTGCGGCCAGGGTGGCGGCAGCAACGGCTAGTGGTGACTCCGAATCGAGGAGGGAGGTCAGCCCGGTCAGCCCGATTGCGTAGACCGAGGCGAGGACAGCGATGACGATGGCATAAGACACTGTGCGGGAGATGATCCGATCGATCTCATAGAGCCGGTAGCGGAGGATGGCGAGCGTGGCGGCGATCGGGATGGCGAGGATCGACAACGAGATCCAAGCGTCGACCAGGAATGGTGGCTCGACAGTGCCAAGTGCCTCGAGAACTATCTCGGTACCGAGGGCCGCAACGAAGGAGGCGCAGGCAAAGAGGAACCATTTCAATTGGAGCCGCTCGATGGTCCCGGCCTTCCGGTAGCGCATGAAGAGCGACAGGACCGCTCCGCCCATGAACACCGGGTACAAGGCGAAGAGGGGTCCACCCAGCCAGCCGAACTCTGGGTTGGGCACTCCGGGGATGCCGATCGGGTTGGCGGCCCAAATCGCACAGCCACCCGCACCGGAGGCTCTCGATACAGAGCTGCTCGGTGAAGATGTAGGTGAAAAAGGTCACTGACCAAGAGTCCGAAGCCGACCCACTGCAGCCACAACCAGCGTCGGCTCGGGACATGCCCCGTGGGGAACCACAAGACCAGTGTTCCGATCAGAACGATCCATCCGAGCCAGAGGGCACCACCGATGGCCTCGAAGGCCAGCGAGCCCTGTTCGGCAAGATTGGCGGCGATCGCGGCACCTAGGAACGATGAGCCCGATCCCGGCGAAGACCCATCCAACCCGGTTTCCATTGGCCTTCCACAGGACCAGTGGGCCGAGAGCAAGAGGAAAAGGCCCATGGTCGCAAAGTTGAACAGCGTGTCGCCATCGAACGTTGGGTCGCTTCCCAGCAGCATGACCACAAAGAGGATCAAGCTGACTAGCGCCAAGACGAGCATGGCCGTCTGCGCCGGCTCTCTGCGGTTGCTACCCCTCACCATCCCTCATCGGGACACAGATTGGTAGTGAAGCGTTACGTAAGTGAAACGCGCCTCCGACACGGAACAGGCCTCACCGTTCCGACTCGGTATGGACTTCTCATAGCCGTAACGGTGGAACTACCTTTTCGGCACCGCACCACCCAGGTTTTCCTTCAATGCTCGACATCAACCTTCTCGGCCAACCCGAAGTCTCAATATCCGGACGACCCGTCGTCGTCGACACCCGCAAGGCGATCGCCCTCCTCGCCTATCTCGTGGTGGAGAAGTCGGCGAGCAGGGACACGCTCGCCGGCTTGTTCTGGGCCGATGCCTCCCAGGAGCGGGCCCGGGCGACCCTGCGCCGGACGCTGTCGGCCTTGAAGGGGGCTACCGGGACCGACCTCATCGAAGCCGACCGCAATCTCATCACACTCGTAGGCGAGGTCAGCTCGGACCTCGACATCCTCGAACGCGAGTTGGGAGCCACCGGAGAGCATGGCCACGACCCCCGGGATGTCTGCGACCGATGCATCCCGCATCTTCGCCGCGCCACCGGCCTCTATCGGGGCGACTTCCTCGCAGGCTTCTCGGTCAAGGCGTCACCCGAGTTCGATGATTGGGTGAGGAGTGTCGCCGAGTCGACCCGGATTCAAATCGGCGAGGCATTCAACCGGCTGGGGACCGCGCTGGCGGCCGCCGGCGAGTACCCGGCCGCGATCAATGCCGTAACCCAGTGGATCGAGCTCGATCCGCTGCACGAGCCGGCGCATCGCTTCCTCATGCTGCTCCACGCCTGGGCTGGTGACCGGCCCGGTGCCATCGAGGCATATCGCAACTGTGTGACGATCCTCGACCAAGAACTCGGAGTGGCGCCGCTCGAGGAGACGACCGAGCTCTACGAGGCGATCCTCGACGAAGACCTCCCGCCCGCCCCGGGCGCTCCGCGAAGGATCAAGGCCGAGATCGCTGCTCGACGTCAGACACAGCCTGACCTGATCGATCGGGAGGCCGAGCTCGCCCAACTCCAGGAGGCGCTGGGCAGCACCATGAGCGGAGGCGGGCTCGTCTTCGCCATGACCGGAGCCCCGTGGATGGGGAAGACGCGTCTTCTGGAGGAGCTGGCATCGATTGCATCCGCTGACCGGGATGTCCTCATCGGCCGGGCTTTCCGGATGGAGCAGACCCTGCCGTACGGCGTCGCCGCCCAGGTCTTGGCCGCGGCAGCCACTCGAATCGACGCCCAGCGGGACGAGATCCCCGAATGGGCCATCAACGAGCTCGGGAGGCTCTCGCCGGGATTCGCTCCGGCTTCCCTCGAGTCCACTCATGACCGATTCGGCGAGCTGCGTCTGCTGGAGGGGATCCAAACGGTGATGTCGATCCTGGCCCGAGAACGTCCGATTTTGATCATCCTCGACGACGCGCAGTGGATGGATACGTCATCTGCCGCCCTCTTCTCGTATCTGGCCCGTCGCATCTCGGAGATGCCGGTGGTCATGGTGGTGGCGGCGAGGGCAGAGGACGATCTCCTCCCGGCCGTCGCCGAGATGATCGGTGCGGCGGATCAGTCGGCCGCCATACGCCCGCTCACAGTCCAGCACTTGCTCCCGTTGGTTGGCGGTGACGAGAACGCAGCGAGACGCCTCCGGGAGAAGACCGGCGGCGTCCCCCTCCTCGTCAACGAGGCGCTTGCCGCCGACCTAGACAACCTTCCCGCCACACCCGGCATGACGCGATACATGGAGGCGCGCCTCCTCGAGATCGACGATCTCGGACGGCAGATCCTCACCGCGGCCGCGGCGCTGAACGGCATCTGCGACGCGACCCTCCTCAGGGAGACGAGCGGGCGAAGCGAGGAGGAAGTGGTTCAGGCCGTCGAGGAGCTCGTCGCAGCCGGCCTGCTCAGGGAGATCCCTGAATCAGAAGGTCTCAGCTTCACCCTCGATGCGCTCGAACGAGTCACCTACGAAGCGACCTCTATGGTCCGCCGCCGTCTGCTCCACCGTCGTGCCGCCCGTGCCCTCGCCGAGCGGGGATATGCCCGATCCGATGGACGGCTCGCGGCGGCCGTCGCCGGGCAGTACCGAGCAGCTGGCGATCCCGAAGCGGCGGCCTGGTACCACCTTGCCGGGGACCTGGCCCAGGCGATGTTCGCCAACGATTCCGCCGTCCAGTTCTACGAAACCGCATTGGCGCTGGATGACCCCGACATCGCCGGTGCCCGACTCGCGCTCGGAGAACTGGCCATGGCCGCCGGCGACTACGACCGCGCCCGACGCGAGCTGACCCTGGCCTCTTCGCACGCCGGCCCGGATTCGATCGGTGTCATCGAGCATCGGACCGGTGAGGTCGAGCGTCTGCTCGGCCGGTTCGACGACGCCGAAGAGCATTTCCAGCGATCCATCGAGAATCATCCGGCGCCCGCGGCCGTGCTCGCTGACTGGGCTCTGCTGGCTTACCGAACCGGAGATAGGGCGAAAGCGGTCACCCTGGCCGGCCGTGCCAGAGGTGCTGCCGAGCAGGAGGACGATCCTGCCCAGATGTCCCGAGTCCGCAACATCTTCGCCGTGGTGACGTCCGACCACGACGAGGCGTTGGAGCATGTCGAGGAGGCGATGCGTCTCGCCGGTGACGACGATCTGCTCCGCATGGCGGCCTTGAACAACAAGGCGCTGTTGCTATCGGACAACGGGGACACCGGCCGCTCGATTGGGCTCGTCGAAGAGGCCATCGCCATTGCCGAGCGCACCGGGCACCGTCATCGGGAGGCTGCTCTGTGGAACCACATGGCCGACCTGCATCACCGCGCTGGTCGGGAGAGCGACGCGCGTCAATCACTCACCACCGCCGTCTCCCTCTTCGCCGATATCGACTCGGGCGACCTGGAGCCGGAGTTGTGGCTCCTCTCCCGTTGGTAAGAGATTCGGTTCGATCGACCCACCCGCGCGGCCTCAAGAAAACGGCGGGCATTGCCGAAGTATCCGGCACGATGACAGCCTCCACCATCACAACACTCGACGAGTGGGCGGCGCAGCCCTACGGCAAGGCGGCCCGGATCGCCCTCGCCGTCCTCGGTCTGGCATCGGCGGTTCTGGTCCTCATGGTGGCCACGATGCAGACGCAGGCGGCATGGCTCCTCACCCTCCTCGGTGTGGCTCTGGCCGCCACCACAGTGCGAGCAGCGTCTAAGCCGAGTGTCATCCGGCTCACCACTCTTGGAGCGGTGATGGTCTCAGTCCTCTACGTGGGACAAACGTTCTAAAAGTCTTAGCGAAGGGCCACAAAGGCCCCGGCGCCCTGCGCACACGGCCACCGGCTAACGGTGGCCGTTGTGTTTTCCGTGTGCAGATAGGCACCTCGAACGTGCCCAGCTGCACACGCTTTCAACCCACATGGGGGTAATCCCCTATTGGGTTTTCCACAAGTCTCGACATGATTGATGGTGCGGGGACTTCAGGGCATCAACTCCGTCCCTTGAAGCGACAATGGGGACCATCGGGGGACTGCGGAAGCAGTCCCCCTTTGATTGCGAAAAGAACGCCATCCAACTCTCACCACTCCCAAAGACCAACCCGCCGCCCATCCCGCTAGTTTCCGGGGACGTGAGCAGTTTCACGAAACGAGGCAGCGAAAACCTCGAGGCCACCCTGCGACGGATGGTCGTCGTCTTCCGCTTCCTCGGTCTCATCTGGATGCTGATCCTCGTGGCGGTGACCGTGCTGGCGGATCCGCCACCGGAGATGTGGATCGTCTGGGCTTCAGTCGCTCTCGCCATTTTCTGGACTTTCCTCACCTGGCTCGTGGCCAGGACCCAGCCCAAGTTCATGGCCGGGTGGTGGTGGTTCGCCCTGGACGCCTTGGCCATGCTGACGATTGGAGCGGCATCGGTGGCTTCGGGAGCAGACGAGCTCTTCCACGGTGGTCTGCCCCTGTCCCTGGTCTTCACCGGGGCACTGCTCGGGGGCCTTCCCGGCTCCCTCATTGCCGCGCTGCTTCTCGGTGTCGAACAGTTCTTGGTGCACGTGATCGCCGATCTGGGGGCAGTCCGGGCGGCGGGCAGCGTGATCTTCTTCGTAGTCGGGGCCATCGTCGGCTGGACCTTCGACAAACTCCGCGACTACGACCTCGCCCGCCAGGCGGCACAGGACGAGCTAGCGGCGGAGCAGGCCGCGGTGGTGCTCCACGAAGAGCGTGCCGCGCTGGCCGACCGTCTCCACGACTCGGTGCTTCAGACTCTCCACGCCATCCGCATGGGTGCCGATGATCCGGGCCAGTCCCGATATCTGGCCAGACGTCAAGAGCGAGAACTACGGCGAAACATCGAAGAGTGGCGGTCCGAATACCGCGACAGCTTCCGGGCCAACCTGCTCGCGGTGAGGGATGAGGTGGAGGACACCCACCGGGTGGAGATCGAGGCCGTCATCCGGGATGATGCCCCGATCGACCCCAACCTGACCGCTGCCATCGAGGCCGCCCGCGAGGCTATGGCCAACGCGGCAAAACACTCCGGCTCACCCAACATCACCCTCTATTCCGAGTTCGCCAACGGGGAGGCCCACATCCACGTCCGGGACAGTGGCACCGGGTTCGCCGACGATGCCCAGCGAAACAGGGTGCATGAGCGGCTCGCCCGCCGGGTCGAGAACGTGGGTGGGCTAGTCGAGATCGACAGCGCCGAGACCGGCACCGAAGTAAAGATCACGGTCGAGAAATGACCGACCGCCTCCGATTGATCATCGTCGACGATCACGATGTCGTCAGGGCCGGGATGCGGGCGATCCTCGACCCGTCTTTCGACATCGTCGGCGAGGCCGACAACGTGGACAGCGCTATCGAGTTGATCAAGGAACGGCTTCCTGACCTCGTCGTGCTCGACGTCAAGCTGCCCGGTGGTGGTGGCGCCGCGGTGATCCCGGCGGTGCGCAGAGACTTCCCGGACATCCGATTCATGGCTCTCACCGTGTCGACTTCGAAGGAGGACGTGGCGCGGCTCCTCGACGCCGGAGTCGACGGCTACATCACGAAGACCACACTTGGGGCCGATCTTCCCGACCTGGTTCGCCAGACATACGTCGGAGCCCGGCCGGTTTCACCTGACGTGGCCGCCTATCTACTCGACATCGACGAGGACATCACCGGGGAGACCCCGATCTCCCGGCTCACCCCGAGGGAGCGGGAGGTGGTCAACCTCATCGCCCGCGGCTACACCTACCGGGAGAGCGCCGAGCGGCTGGGGATCACGGTGAAGACCCTCGAAAACCACATGGCACACATCTTCGACAAGCTGAGCGTCGCCAGCCGTCACGAGCTCACCGCTCTGGCCTACGAGGAGGGTTATGTCCGACCCGACGACGAGAGGTGACGAATAGGGGAAATTCCCCATTCCCGACTGATCGAATCGGATGTAGAAATACGGTGGGTGGGCAAGAGGACCTTCCTCCCGGAGCCACATCCCGGAGGGGGGAGGACAAGAGAAACGGCTTCTTTGAAGCCAGCAAGCCCCCGTCGCAAGACGGGGGCTTTCGCGTCAGAACTGGACCGCGGCGGCCGCCCAGTGAAAGCCCGCTCCGAAAGCTGTCAGGATGACCAGGTCCCCCTCCTTCACCCGACCCGATTCCACGCACTCCCATAAGGCGAACGGCACAGTGGCCGAACCCGTGTTCCCGTACTCGTGGACATTGACGAACACCTTGTCCTCGCCCACCTGCAGCTTCTTGCGCACCGCGTCGATGATCCGCAGATTCGCCTGATGGGGGATGACGAGCGACACGTCACCGATCGTCTTGCCGATCCGATCGAGCACCTCGCTCACAGCCTGGCTCATCCGGGCAACAGCTTCGGTGAAGACCCGTCGGCCGTCCATCACCAGGTGGTTGTACTCACCTGATTCCAGAGTCTGGCGGTTGAAAGGGTTGCGGGTGCCTCCCGCCGCCAAGGTCAGGATCCCTGCTGCCGAGCCGTCGGTGCCCGACACCACCTCGAGGACACGAGCCCGGCCCGGATCGGGACCGAGGACGACGGCGCCTGCGGCGTCGCCGAACAGCACGGCGGTAGAGCGGTCACTCCAGTCGAGCATGCGGGTGATCAGCTCGACCCCGACCACGAGCATCGTCCTCGGGCTGAAGGCGATTCTGGCCCTAGCGACGTCGAGAGCCTGGACGAACCCGGCACAGCCAGAGCCACCCAGGTCATAGGTGGGCACGTTGCGACAACCGAGGAGGTCCTGGAGGAGGGCGGCGGTGTCGGGCGTGTACATCTCGGGCGTGTCGGTGGCGACGATGATCTCGTCGACGTCGTCCGGGGTGAGCCCGGCATCCTTGATGGCCATGCGAGCGGCGTTGCCGGCCAGGGTCAGGGTCGACTCCTCCGGGGCTGCGATCCGCCGCCGCTTGATCCCGGTGCGCTGGGTGATCCACTCATCTGTGGTGTCGACCAGCGTGGCCCACTCATCGTTGGTCATCACCCGCTCCGGCACATACCCCCCAAACCCCAAGATATGCGTCACGAGCGGAGCCTAGGAGAATGAGACGACGAACCTGAGGCTGCACGTACCGGATACGTGACGGACAGCCTCGAGTTCACGGATCGACTCGAGCGGGATCCACAACTCGAGAGCCCGTGTAACGGATGCGCTACGCAGAACCTCAGGTTGCCGGTAACCGGCCGTATCGCTCCATGACTTCGACCAGCAGATCCAGAGGGAGGGCGGGGGCAGTGTGGCCGGCACGCCCGGTCATGGTCTGGGCGGCGCACAGCGCATTGACGATGGCTTCCTCGGTGGCATCGGCGGCGGCGTGGAACACGGGATCCATCGAGTCGAGGGGCAGGGTGCGGACCTCGAGCGGCGTCTCCCGGTCCCCACCCAGATGGTTGGCGGTGGAAAACGCGAGGAAGATGTCGCCACTCGACTCGTGCCCGTAACCACCGACGCGCGCCAGGCCGATGGTGGCTCGCTGCGCCAGGCGACGGCACTGGATGGGCAGGAGCGGCGCATCGGTGGCGATGACGATGATGATCGAGCCGCCGTCGGGAGGGTCGTCCCAAGGCGAGGGGACCACGTCGACACCGATCTCGCGGCCGACAGGGACGCCATCGACGCGCAGGTCCGACCTCTCGCCGTAATTGGCCTGGACCAACACACCGACGGTGAAGGGCACACCGGCGGCCGTGCCGACTCGCGACGAGGTGCCGATACCGCCCTTGAACTCGTGGCAGATCATCCCGGTGCCACCACCGACCGATCCCTCCACCACCGGCCCCGGGGCGGCCGCCGCCAAGGAAGCGGCCGCGTGATCGGCAGTCAGGGGGAAGGACCCGGGCGTGCTCAGCCACCCATCCCACGTCTCTCCGACCACCGGCAAGTGAAAGCCGCCGACCACCCCGAGGCGATGAGTCTCGGCCACCAGGAAGTCGCGGACCAGCCCGACCTGTGAGGTGCTGGTGATGCCGATCGGCGAACCGAGCATGCCCGATTCCGCCACCCAGATGAGACCGGTCATCTCACCGTCCCCGTTGAGGACGTGACTCCCTGCGTAGACGTAATCGGTCCACACGTCGGCTCGAGGCACGACCATGGTGATGCCGGTCCGCACCACCTCGGGCTCGTCACGGATCAGAGTCGAGTGGCCGACAAGCACCCCGGGGACATCCGTGATCGCATTCTCGGGACCGGTCTCCATGGTCCCGATGGCGAAGCCGAGCTGACGCAACCTGGTCCGGGTCGAGGCGCTCGCTGACACCGCCGGGACGGTACCCCGAGGGCGTAACGTGCCGCGGTCCATGAGCGCGTCGTCATCGGTCTTCACCAGGAGTCATCTGCCTCGTCCCACCGCCGTCTCGGCGAGCGGGGCATGGATCACCGACGCTGACGGCAACAAATACCTGGATGCTGCGGGCGGGGCCATCGCTTCGGTGATCGGTCACGGTGACGCCGCCGTCGCCGAGGCGATGGCGACCCAGACCATGTCAGTCGATTGGGTGCACGCTTCGGCCTTCACCACAGATCCAGTCGAGCGGTACGCCGAGGCTGTGGCCGATCTGGTGCCGATGGATGGAGCGAGAGTCTTCCCGGTGTCGGGTGGATCGGAGGCGATGGAGAGCGCGCTCAAGATGGCCCGGGCCTATCACCTCGCCCGAGGTGAGCCGGAGCGATCGGTGATCATCGCCCGCGAGTCCTCGTATCACGGAAACACGAGGGGGGCTTTGGACGTGTCGGGACGGGAGCCCCTGCGCAGGCCCTACCAGCCCTGGCTGGGACAAACCGCACGGGTCCCGGCGGTCAGCGAGTACCGCTGCCCCAATCCAGACCATCCCGTCGCATGCGCCCAATTTCACGCCGACCGTCTGAATGAGGCGATCGAGGAGACAGGCCCGGAACGGGTGGCAGTCTTCGTCGCGGAGCCGATCGGTGGCGCCACCAGCGGAGCTGCGAAGCCGCCCGATGGCTATTGGGAGGCGATCGGCGAGGTGTGCCGGCGACATGGCGTTCTGATCCTCGTCGACGAGGTCATGACCGGATTCGGGAGAACCGGTGAGTGGTTCGGCTCGGATCATTTCGGGCTCCGCCCCGATCTCCTCATCGCGGCCAAGGGAGCGTCTTCGGGCTACTGGCCACTCGGTTTGGCGATCGCATCCGGACCTGTCCATGACGCCATCGAAGAGGGTGGAGGACTGGTCCACGGCTTCACCTGGTCCCATCATCCCGTCGGGGCCGCCGTGGGCCTGGCCGTCCTCGACCGGATCAAGGGGTTGCGTCTGGTCGATCGGGCTCGCACCCAGGGCGAGAAGCTGCTCTCCGGGCTCAGGACCGCACTCGAGGAGAATCCTCTGGTCGGCGATGTGCGGGGCATCGGTCTGCTCATGTGCGTTGAGTTGGTCGAGGACCGGGAGACGAAGACGCCGTTCCCCCGTTCGGACCGGATGACGGAGCGGGTCATCGATCGGGCCATGGAGATCGGACTTCTCCTCTACCCGTCCACCGGAAATGTCGACGGGTCGAACGGTGACTACCTGCTCATCGGTCCCGCCGCTGACAATCATCGACGACGAGGTCGATCTCATCGTGGACCGTGTGACCCGAGCGATGGCCGTGCCTAGATGAGCCTCGTGGCCGTCTGGTCGGACGGGTACCTGGCCCATGACGCCAAATGGCTGGTGTGGGCCGGGATGCGCCTCGACGGTGACGAAGAAGCCGATCGAGCAGAGATCTTGCGCAGTGAGCTGCAAGCGGCGGGTGTCGAAATGGTCCCGGCCGAGGAGCACGGGCGCCAGCCGATCGAAGCCGTTCACCAATCGGGGATGATCGACTATCTGGAGCATGCCTACGAGGGCTGGATCGATGCCGGATACGCGGAGGAACCGGGCTCGGACCGGGTGGTGCCCTATGCCTTCCCTCATCCCGGCGCGTTCGGGGCATATCCGCCCCGGGCCCCTAAGAGCAGGGCAGCCATGGCGGGCGTGTACTGCATGGACACGGCCACGACCATTGGCCCCGGTACCTACCGCGGGGCACGGGCTGCGGTGGACGGCGCCCTTACTGCCGCACAGCTGGTCCATGACGGTGCGCCGGCGGTCTACGCCCCGGTCCGGCCTCCCGGTCACCATGCGGGCACTTCGTACTTCGGTGGATCCTGCTACCTCAACAATGTGGCGATCGCGGCCCACTGGCTGAGCGACCAGGACGCAAGGCCTGTGGCGATCGTCGACATCGACGCCCACCACGGGAACGGGACCCAGGAGATCTTCTACGAGCGGAGCGACGTCCACTACCACTCGATCCACGTCGACCCGGGTGAGGGGTGGTTCCCCCACTGGTGTGGCTTCGCCGGGGAGACCGGTGCGGGAGCGGGCAAAGGGGCAAATCTCAACGTTCCGCTGGCGCCGGGCACCGGCGACGCCGGGTATCTGGCGGCGCTCGACCAGGTGTGTGCCCGGGTTGCGGGGCTCCAACCGGAGTTCCTGGTGATATCGCTGGGGGTCGACTCCGGAGCATCGGACCCCGAGAGCCCGTTGCAGGTCAGCAACGAAGGTTTCCGGGAGATCGGGAGGCGTCTCGCCTCCCTGTCGATGCCCACGGTGCTCGTCCAAGAAGGCGGGTACGACCTGAGGGCCCTCGGCCCCGATGTCATGGCGGTGCTCGAGGCCTTCCACTGACACCCGGGGCGGGGCTATCTTCTCCGAACCGGTCGTTCGGAGGTTCCTTTGGTGAGCAAGCCCCACTGGCTCGGCAAAGACGTCGTTGGCGGCGTCCCCAGCGAGCCACGCCCCGATCGCCGGCCTCCCGACCATTGGCGTCTCGAAGACGTGTTCGCCACGGCCCGACCCCACCATCCCGCACTCAGCTCTGACGGCGCCCGGGTCGCATTCGTGCTCGACATCGAGGGGACCACCGACATCTGGGCAATCGATGTCGACGGTGGGGGGCTCACCCGAATCACGACGAACCGAGGTTTGGTCGCCTTCTGGGACGACAGCGCGCCGGCGTGGTCACCAGATGGTGCCCGGATCGCCTACAACAGCGAAGGGGCAGTGCACATCGTCCCCGCGGCGGGAGGGCCGTCACGTCGCCTGCTCGCCGGCGCCACCGGTGCCTGGCTCGACGATGATCGACTATCCGTCATCGTGGAGCGTGAGGGCTGTTCGCGGCTGGCAGTTGTCGACATCGACGACCCGTGGCCCACTCCCCTCGGGCCCGACAACGGAGATGTGGGAAAGGCTCAGGTGGCGCCAGATGGACGAATCCTCCTCTCCTTCTACCCAAAGGATGACTTCAGCCGCAACGACATCGTCATCATCGATCCCGACGGTTCCTGGACGACCCTGATCGGTCATCCCGATCGACGGGCCGGCAACCACGTCGTCGACGGCAACCGGGTGGCCTACACCCTGGAGGAGGGGGATTGGTCCGGCGTGTTCCTCACCGACCTCGACGGAGACGAGCACACCAGACTCGCTGCTGGTGAACGCGACTTCTCGTCCCTGGCCTGGAGCAACGACGGGCAGAGCCTTCTCGCCATCGCCACGTCGAGAGGGAAGAGCGATCTGGTCAGGATCGAGCTAGACGGGACGGTCGACCTCGTCGCCGAGGGCGGGACCTGGGATTGGCCGATGCCCACGTCCCACGGTGTCGTCGCCATCCACGAGGCATACGACTCGCCGGCTTCGATCACGCTCGTCGGAGCGGATGGCACCCGATCGGTCCTCTACGACGGCGCACCTGCCGCGGTCCGCTCGGCGCCTCACTCCAAGCTGGAGAGGATCACCTTCAACTCATCCGACGGGTTGGAGATCGAAGGATTCCTCTTTCGGCCGGCTGACACGTCCAGTCCGGTGCCGGCTGTGGTCTATCCACATGGCGGGCCCACCGACCGTTACAGCGACGAGTGGGACGGCCACGCTCAATACTTCGTCGACAAGGGCTACGCCTGGCTGGCGATCAATTTCCGCGGCTCGACGACCTACGGTCTCGCCTTCGAGCGGGCCAACCATGGGGACTGGGGTCGTGGGGACGTCGAGGACTGCCTGGCCGCCGCCGGCTTATCTGTCAACCCTGGGCTGGGTCGACCCGAATCGCATCGCCATCTTCGGGTCCAGTTACGGCGCCTACCTGGCTTTCGGTTCGCTGGTGCACCCCGAGAACCGGTTCGCCTGCGGGGCGGCGAAGTACGGCGACATCGACATCTTGACCTCCTGGGCTCAGGGCGACCGCGAGGGGCCGGGAGGACCTGGAGCGGCAGATGGGTCATCCCGCCGACAACCGACGGGCCTATCACGCCGGGTCACCCATCCATCAGATCGGCCGGATTAGCCGCCCACTCCTCATCGCCCACGGGGAGCACGACGCCCGAGTCAGCCCCAAGCAGTCCGAGGAGCTCGTCGAGGCCCTAGACCAGATCGGCGCCACCTACGAGTACATCACCTACCCGACCGAAGGGCATGGCCTGCTTCGCCGCGAGCCCCAACTCCATTTCTACCGCCGGCTCGAGCAATTCCTCGACTGGTACTTGATGTAGGGGTTGCGTGAGGTCACTTCGCGACTATGAGGTGCTCAGTTTCGACTGCTACGGCACCCTGATCGACTGGGAATCGGGGATCTGGACCGCCCTCCAACCCATGCTCTTGGCAAACGACGCGCAGATCAGTCGGCCGGAGGTACTCGCCGAGTTCGGCCAAATCGAGGGCGCTCACGAGGCGGGGACACCCGGTCTCCGATACTCCGACCTGCTTGCCGTCGTGCACCGGGACCTGGCGTCGAGCCTCGGGCTCGAGAGCAACGACGACATGGACCGCGCCTTTGGAGCAGTCGGTTCCCGATTGGCCCGAGTTTGCCGATTCCCCGGGCGCCCTCGCCTTCCTCGAGGAGAAGTACCGCCTGGTGATCCTCTCCAATGTCGATCGTGTCAGCTTCGCCGGTTCGAACGCGAGGCTGGAGGTGACGTTCGACGCCATCTACACGGCCGAGGACATCGGCTCCTACAAGCCGGATCCGGCCAACTTCGACTATCTCCTTCGCCATCTCGAGGACGACTTCGGCGTCGTCGCCGACTCGATCCTCCACGTTGCGCAAAGCCTCTACCACGACCACGCCCCGGCCAAGGCTGCCGGTCTGGACACTGTCTGGATCGATCGTCAACGTCTGTCTGCCGGAGGTGAATGGGGAGCGACCACCCCCATCGAGGACCCACCCGAACCCGACCACGTGTTCTTCTCGATGGCAGACATGGCACGTGCCGTCGAGGAAACCTGAGCAGGGATCGGGCAGCCGGGATGAGCCATGACGTCCTCATCGTCGGGGGAGGAGCCATGGGCTCGTCCACCGCCTACCACCTGATGAAGGGTGATCCGTCGCTGTCGGTGGTGGTCGTGGAGAAAGACAACAGTTACGCCCGAGCCTCCACTGTTCTCTCGGATGGCAACGTCCGCATCCAGTTCAACCTCCCAGAGAACATCAGGATGTCCCAGTACGCACTGGATGTCTTGCGCACCTTCGACGATGACATGGCGACGGCGAGCTTCCGGCCCGAAGTCGGGGCCAGGCACCAGGGGAACCTGTTCCTCGCCGACGAGGAGGGCAAGACAGATGCCCTTGGGGGCATCGAGACGCAGAGGCAGCTGGGTTGCGATGTGAGCTGGCTGACGAGCGAGGAGATCTCACTTCGTTTCCCTGGTCTTCGCCTCGAGGGGATCGTTGGAGGCAGTTTCGCCCAGGTCGACGGGTCGGTCGATCCAAGCGCCGTGTTGCGTGGCTTCCGCAACAAGGCGATCGAGTTGGGTGCGCGATACCTCGACGATGAGGTGGTCGAGTTGCTGAGCAACGAGGGCGCGATGACTGGTGCCCGACTCCGATCCGGGGGCGATCTGATGAGCCCGATCGTCGTCAACTGCGCCGGTGCCTGGTCGGCCGATCTTGCCCGAACACTGGGCCTCGAGCTCCCTGTCATCCCGGTGATGCGAACGGTCTATGTGGTCTCGACCACAGTCCCGACCACCGGCATGCCCAGCCTGTTCCTCCCGTCCGGGGTCTATGCGATCCCGGAGAGCGACCGCTCCTGGCTGATCGCCTGGTCACTGCCCGAGGACCCGATCGGCTTCGACTTCACCCCGGCGGGACAGCAGAGATTCACCGACCTCATCTGGCCGGAGTTGCACGCTCACCTCCCGGTGTTCGACAGTCTGAAGGTGGAGACTGCGTGGGCCGGTCTCTACGACGTGAACACCCTGGACGGGAACGTCATCCTCGGCGAGTGGCCGGCGATCAGGGGGCTCTTTCTGGCTACCGGGTTCTCAGGACACGGGTTCCAGCAAAGCCCGGCAGTGGGCCGACACCTGGCCGAGCTGATCCTGGGCATGAGCCCGACTCTCGACCTGTCGCGGCTCGGAGGGCAAAGGGTTCTCGACAACGAACCGCTATACGAGCACGCCGGAAGACTCATCTGAATACACCCGTGACAGATGCGGCCCAAGGGTGTATGTTCGAATCAGTTCGGTTGGACACGTAGGCCGGAAACGGCTGGATCACGAAACCGGCTGAGGGCCTCACCACGTGAGGTCGCTCCGGGAAGCCCTGTGGGCGGAGACGTCTGCGGGGCTTCTCTCATGTCCCGGCCCGTCTGCCAGACGTCGCGAACCGCATCTTGACAGCCAGCGTATAGAGCGCGACGGTGACATGACCTGACCGAGGTGTGTGGTGACACGTCTGCTCGCTGTGGCGCATCAGACGGCTGAAGCCGATGAATTCCTCGCTGCGGTCCGATCCGCGGCCCAAAGCGATCACGCCGAGGTGGTTCTCCTCGTCCCGGCCACTCCCGTCAAGCACCTGACCAGTTGGACCCAGGGCGAGTCACGCGCCATAGCTCGGGAGAAAGCGGACTCCGCCCGGCGTCGACTCGAGGAGACCGGGGTGGACGTGGTCGAGGCCAGGGTGGGAGATCCCGATCCATATCAAGCGATCCTCGATTCGGTGAATGTCGAGGACTTCGACCAGATCATCGTCTCCACCTTCCCGGCCGGGATATCGCGGTGGCTCGGCGCCGACCTGATCAACCGGCTGGGCCGCTCGATCTCCGTGCCGGTCAC
>CAVRXA010000022.1:0-31040 GCA_963725075.1 uncultured Acidobacteriota bacterium | reverse complement strand
CCGTGTCCCGCAAAAGTCGACCATGGTCAGCTTCCCGTTCCGCCGTGACACCTATTCGGAGGTGGAGACCCTCTTCGGTTACCGGATCCAGCACCTCACCACCATGGGCCCCACCAAAGGCGGGATCCGTTTCGCTCCCGACGTTGACCTGGGCGAGGTCGCCGCGCTCGCCATGTTGATGACCTGGAAATGCTCGATCGTCGGGCTTCCCTTCGGCGGGGCAAAGGGTGGCGTCCGTGTCGACCCGATGCAGCTTTCCCGGGCCGAGCTGCAACGGGTGACCAGGCGCTTCACGATGGAGATCATCAACGTGATCGGGCCGGAAACCGACATCCCCGCCCCCGACCTCGGCACCAACGAACAGGTGATGGCCTGGCTCATGGACACGTACTCCCAACATGTCGGGCACTCGGTCCCCGCCGTGGTCACCGGAAAGCCGCCGGCTCTTGGGGGCAGCGTGGCCCGACGCGAGGCGACTGGCCGCGGGCTGATGTTCCTCCTACCCCAGGCGGCCGGGGTGCGGGAGATCGACCCCAACAGCGTCACGGTGGCGATTCACGGCTTCGGCAACGTGGGCAGGTATGCGGCAATCGCTGGTCATCAGATGGGAGTCAAGATCGCGGCTGTGTCGGACATCTCCGGTGCGCTTTACGACCCAGAGGGGCTCGAGGTCGACGCGGTGGCGAAGTGGGTCGACGAGAACCGCTTCCTCGAAGGATTCCCCGACGCCGACTTCATCGACGGTGACAAGATCTTCTCCCTGCCCGTCGATGTCCTCGTGCCGGCCGCGATCCAGAACGTCATCCGTGGGGACAACGCCGGGGAGATCCAGGCCAAGATCATCATCGAAGGCGCCAACGGGCCGACCACGATCGAAGCCGACGACATACTCCGCGAGAAGGATGTCCTGATCATCCCGGACATCCTGGCCAACGCCGGAGGTGTCACCGTCTCCTATTTCGAGTGGGTGCAGGACGTCCAGAAGTACTTCTGGACCGAGAACGAAGTGGTGGCGCGATTGCGGGAGATCATGACTCGGGCCTTCAGCGACGTACACAACATCGCTATCAATGAAGACGTCGACCTGAGGACTGCCGCCCTCATCAAGGGGATCCGCAAGGTGGCCGACGCCAAGTTGGTGCGGGGGATCTTCCCCTAGGAGGCTTTCTCCACCTGGGCTTCGGCGAAGGCCGGGCAGATCTCCTTGAACGAGCACCAGTTGCACAACGTGCCGGGCCGGGTGGGGAAGTTTCGTGTGGCCAGGGCGCGGTCGATCGCGTTCCACAGCGCCCGCAGCTGCGAGTCCATGGCATCGAGCTGGCGGTCGTCGATGTCGAGCCTGTAAAGGGTGGGCCCGCTCAGATAGAGGAGGCGAAGCTCCTTGGGAGTCTCCCCGGTGCGACGTCGGATGAGGAGGGCGTAGATCTTCAGCGCGAAGAACGCTGGGAGGGCATATCGCTCCGGAGGGGCCTTTCCCGTCTTGTAATCGGTGATGACGAGACGACCGTCCTCATCGCGGTCGATCCGGTCGAGGATCCCCCTGATCGTGATTCCGTCGAGGTCTTCGAGCATGTCCAGCTCGCGGTCCACCGGATCGAACCCGGTCGGGTCCTCGATGCTGAAATAGTTGGTGAGGAGGGCGAGGGAGTCAACTCCCCATTGCCGCTCCTCGTCGGTGTCGCCGAACAGGTCCTCGAACTCCTCGCTCCCTCGGAGCTCCGTCCAGGCCTCCCGGAACAGGTCGTAGAGAAGTTCGGGCGAACGATCGGTGGAGGGGTGGTCGAAGAGTCGCTGCAATGCGAGATGGGCCGTGGTACCCCGGGCCTGATAGATCGAAGCCGGCTCGCTCAGACGGTCGATCGCCCGGAACTTGAAGAGCTGAGGGCACGCCTTGAAGTCCCCGGCACGGCTCGGGGAGAGGGTCTCCAGTGGGGCCAATTCCAGTTCGACAGTCACGATGCCGAGTGTAAGACGGGGGTGTGACAGGAATGGGTAGCGGTCAGGTGGGGCGTCGTCGCAGCCAGATCTCGCCCGCGATCACGTGGAGCGTCCACGACAGCCAGAACGCCGCGCCGAAGGAAGTGACTTCGTCGAGCAGGCCGAATCCCTGGAACAGCCCGACCCAGATCCTGATCGTCCCGACGCCGAGGCCGATGGCGAAGGCCCGGATCATCCATCGGCGATGACGGACGGTGTCGCCGGCGCGGATGTAGCTGTAGGCCAGGGCGAGGGCGACGACGAACCAGGTGCCGAACACCACCGCGGCGCTGGCCTCGGCGAATCCGCCGAAGGAGAAGAAGAAGCCAAAGATGACTCCGAGCACTCCCGAGAGGATTCCGATCGGCACCAGGAAGCGGCCCATCTTGCGGTGCAGATCGAGATGGCGGTTGCGGAATCGGCGAGAGACCTGGAAAGGGAGCAAGGACCAGATAGACGACTCCGGGGAGGATGTGGGCGTAGGCCAGGAACGGGTACTGGGCGTAGCGGCGATCGAACTCGCCCTCTTCCGGGATCACTCCGTTGGCGAGGTTCTGGCTGTCGATCGTCACCCGGATCACAGCGAAGACGAGCACCACTGCGATGAGAAAGAAGACCACGGCCCATGCAGTCGGCACGCTCTTTCGGGCCGTTGCCATGGGCCAAGGCTAAACGCGAAAAGATCGGCTAGGCCGCGAAAACAAGGCGCCGGTATGGCTTGACGGGTGAAGCCGGATTTCGTACGTTGCCGCATACCGACACGGGTTCGCCCGGGTCGGGGAAGGAGAGGCTTCGGTCCCTCCGGATCGCCACCTGACTGGGGGCCCGCTTTCCCGGTCGAGTGGCACTGAGAGCCCCGAGAGGGCTGAGGCCTCGGCCAAAGCTTTCTCGGGGTCTCTCGCGTTCAGGGCTGCCCTGCTAGTCAGTGACTGGCGCGGCCGGATCCGACGACGACGCAGTATCGCCATCGGGTGGGGTCGTCGAAGGTCACCGACGTACACGCCCGGGTCGAGCACGCTCCCCGATCGGCCCGGTCCCATAGTGATCGTCGGAGTCGAGCCGCAGCATGGAACCGCAACCATTCGACCGTGACCGGCGTCGTTCCCCTTGTTCCAGATGGTGGAGTATCTTGGTCGAGGGCAATCGTGTCGCAGTCGACGTCCTGGGTACTCCTCGGTGAACTGGGTCATCCAGGGCCCGGCGCCGACCATTTCTCGTCGAAGACGATGGGCTGGGATGGAGGTCGACGGATGGCTACCCCCACTGCCAGAGGCCTTCGAGACACTTCTCGACGCGTTCATGCCTCCGCCACGCCCCGACGATCCTCGAACCCCAGCGTCAGCGACGTCACGACGCCCTCGAGGATCTGTCCCGGGCTTGGCTCGATCATGGCGACACGCCAGTGGTCGGCGGGGAGAAGCCCCACATCAGCGTCATCGCCGATATCCCCGCCTTACAGGGGATCGCCGGAGGTCTGCATGAGACTCTCAACGGCGACATCCTCGACGTCGACACCCTCCGAATGCTGGCCTGTGACTGCTCGGTCAGCCGCATCGTGATGGCCCCGACTCCGAAGTCCTCGACATCGGCCGCAAGACCCGCGTGTGGACTGCCGCCCAACGGCGTGCCATCGTCGCCCGTGACCGCCATTGTCACCTGGCCCGGTTGCGAGGTCAGACCTGAGTGGTGCGACATCCACCACGTCGATCACTGGGCGGACGGAGGGTCGCACCAGCGTGGAGAAGGGAAAGCTCTTCTGTCGCTTCCACCACACCTGCGAGCACATCGAGGAGCGTCGGCGACGACGAATGCGAAATTAGGGGCTGACTTCCCCCGCCCTGTCAGCCCCGCGGAAACTTTCGATCACTCGCGAAAAACAATGACCGCCTTGAGTTGCCAGCACCGGGGTGCCGGTCTACGTTTCCACCCACGCCGACGGGGAAACCCGGCGGCGGCCCGAATCAAGAGGTTCGGAGAGGTGAGAGCCGCTCCGAGGCCGTGGTGCGGGAACCTGCAGCCACCGGGAAACCGAGGGCGTCAGGGACGGTCGGAAGTTGGACGGGGATCCTTCGGGATCGTCGAGCGGCCTCCGAACGGCGGGTGTAAAAACCCGCAAGGTCTTCCCGGAGACGGGGAGGTCGCGATCTTCGGATCGCACATCTGCCGACGGCTTCGGCCATCGGCAAGAACTCCATTCGGAGTTGGGTCCCCGGCCCGACATCGAATGGGCGAGAGTCCCGAGAGGGTTGAGGCTTCGGCCAAGGCTCCCTCGGGACTTTCTCGTTGTGTGGGGTGGCAACCGTCCGGGCATAAGCTTCAACGTGTGCTTGGCGAGACCCGTTATGCAACACGGGGTGACATCCACATCGCCTACCAGGTGACCGGGCAAGGACCGCTCGATCTCGTGCTGGTCTCGGTTTGGTTCAGCCACCTCGAGGCTCGCTGGGAGATCCCGGGGTTCGCGCACATGCTGGATCGACTCGGGACATTCAGCCGGGTGATCGCATTCGACAAATACGGCATCGGGCTCTCCGACCCTGCTCCCCCCGGATCTCCACCACCGCTCGAAGAATGGATGGACGACGTGCGCGCCGTGATGGACGCGGCCGAAGTCGATGAGGCCGTGCTGATGGGGGCGGCAGACGGCGGCATGATGGCGGCGCTGTTCGCAGCCACCTACCCACAGCGGGTTTCGTCGCTGATCCTGGCCAACTCGAGCGCACGGCTTTCCCTCGCTCCTGATTACCCGTACGGGCTCCCTGAGAGCACCCAGCAGGCCCTGATCGAGATGACACAACAGGCGTGGGGTGGACCCGGGATCATGCTGGCCACCAACCCGAGCCTTGTCGACGATCCTGAGGGTCAGCAGGCATGGGCGCGGTACCTGCGTCTCGCCGCTAGCCCCGCCACGGCCGGCGATGTGCTCCGCACCTTGTTTGAGATCGATGTCCGAGCGGCACTCCCGTCCATCCAGGCTCCAACCCTGGTCTTGCATCGTCGCGATAACGCCCTGGTCTCCAGCGAGAGCAGCCAGTACCTCGCCGACAACATCGCTGGTGCTCGCTTCGTCGAGCTCGCTGGAGCTGACTACGGCCTGGGACTCGGCGACGTCGATGGACTGGTCGACGAGGTCGAGGAATTCCTGACTGGTGCCCGCGGCGCCTCTGATCCCGATCGGCGGCTGGCGACTGTCCTGTTCACCGACATCGTCGGATCGACCGAACAGGCCGGCGCTTTGGGGGACAAGCGCTGGAAAGAGTTGCTTGGGTTGCACAACCTCGTCAGCGAACGCCAGCTTTCCCGGTTTCAGGGCCGTTTGGTGAAGACCACCGGAGACGGGCTCGTGGCGACCTTCGATGGGCCGGCCCGAGCGATCCGCGCTGCGCTGGCGATTCGAGACGCGGTCCGAGGATTGGGTATGGAGATCCGGACCGGATTGCACACCGGCGAAATCGAAATCGTGGGAACGGACATCGGTGGATTTGGCGTGCATATCGCTGCCCGGGTCATGGCCCTTGCCCCTCCCGGATCGGTCATGGTCTCACGGACCGTGAAGGACCTGGCCGGGGGGTCGGGATTCGAGTTCGTGGACGCCGGAACTCACGAGTTGAAGGGAATTCCGGATTCGTGGCAGCTGTATTTGGTGGACGTCTAGCACCGAATCGGAGGTCCCAGAGGGCGCCGCGCCGGCGACCTGATCGGTAGCCTGCCGCCATGGCGTATCCAGAGAAACTGCTCAGCCCCGGCGAGGAGATCAAGGCCGAATTCAGACCCCACTGGTCCGGGATCCTGAAGGAAGCCCTTCTCTCCATCCTCGCCCTCGCAATCATCGTCTTCTTGGCTCTCCAGGGATTCGATTGGGCGGTGTGGGTGATCGGCGCGCTCATCATCGTGTGGCTTGTTCTGACGGCGAGAGGGTTCATTCGCTGGTTCACGACCTTGCACGTCATAACGACCGAGCGCCTCATCCACCGCGTGGGCATGCTCTCCAAACAGGGCAAAGAGCTCCCGCTCGAGGTGATCAACGATGTGGCGTTCAAGCAATCGGCATGGGAGCGGATTTTCGGGACCGGTGATCTCGTCATCGAGTCGGCCGGGACCCACGGGCAAACCCACTACACCGATATCCCCGACCCAGAGGCGATCCAGTCGCTGATCTACCAGGCGAGAGAGGATCGCCAGCACTCGTTGCAATCAGGAGGGCGGGCGGCTGCCGCCGAGAGCTCCGCATCTCAATTGGCGACACTGTCCCGGCTCCACGACGAGGGCAAGCTGACCGATAGCGAGTTCGAAGCCGAGAAGCAGAAGCTGTTAGGAGGCGCCTGATGCCACACATGCAGGACTTCCCGCTCAATATGTCCACCCTCTACGACCGTGCGGTCTGGCTCTACCCGGATCAGGAGATCGTCTCCGTCGAGGCCGACCGGTCGGTGACCCGCACCACCTACGGCGAGACCGACACCAGGGTGCGGCGTCTCGCCACGGCGCTTCACGGCCTGGGTCTGACGCAGGGCGACCCGGTGGGGACGTTTGCCTGGAACAACCGCCGCCACCACGAGCTCTACTGGGCGACCGCCAACACCGGGCTCGTCTGTCACACGGTCAATATCAGACTCTTCGCCGACCAGATCGCCTACATCGTCAATCACGCCGGCGACAAGGTGTTGTTCGTCGATCCCGATCTTGCCCCGCTCCTGGGACCGATCACACCAGAGCTGAAAACAGTGGAGACCTACGTCGTGATGGGGGAGTCGGCCTCGGATGCGATTCCGGGATCGATCGCATATGAAGACCTGATCGGGGACGCCGAGCCCCACGGTCCCTGGCCCCAGCTCGACGAGCGGTCCCCGATGATGTTCTGTTACTCATCGGGAACAACCGGCAATCCCAAAGGGGTCGCCTACACCCAGAGATCCACCTATCTGCACACGATCTCGAACCTGGCCAACTTCAACATGCTCCCGAGCGACAACGTGCTGCCCGTGGTGCCGATGTTCCATGCGGCCGCCTGGGGGTACCCCTTCATGGCAGTCACCCAGGGGGCCAAACTCACCTATCCCGGTCCCGACTTGACCCCCCAGGGTCTGGTGCCCCTGCTCGAGCGGGAGAAAGTGACATTCAGTGCCGGGGTGCCCACGGTCTGGTTGGGGATCAAGCAGTATCTCGAGGCGAATCCGGATGTCGACCTCTCCTCGATCCGCGCCTTCCTCTGCGGTGGATCGGCGGTCCCCCGAGCGATGATCGAGTGGTACTGGAAGGTCCAGGGAATCCGGGTCGTGCAGGGCTGGGGCATGACCGAGACCAACCCGGTCGCCTCCACGAGCCTGCTCAAGCCCGAGATGGAGGAATGGGACCTGGAACGGCAGCTCGACTTTCTCGAGACGGCAGGCATCCCGGTGGCAGGGCTGCAGGTCAAGATCGTGGACGAGATCGGGGAGGAGCTGCCCCACGACGGGGAGGCGTTCGGGGAGCTGCTGATCCGCGGCCCCTGGATCGCCGCCGAGTACTACCAGGACACCCGCTCCGCCCAGTCGTTCGAGGACGGGTGGCTCCGCACCGGGGACGTGTGCAAGATCACACCCGAGGGCTACATCAAGATCACCGACCGGGCAAAGGACGTGATCAAGTCGGGCGGGGAGTGGATCTCATCGATCGACCTGGAGAACGCCCTCATGGCCCACCCCGACGTGAGCGAGGCAACCGTTGTTGGCCTGAAGCACGTGAAATGGCAGGAGCGCCCGGTGGCCTTCGTCGTCCCGCGGGAGGGTGCCGAGGTGTCGGAGGAGGATCTGCATTCCTTCCTCGAGGAGCGGGTCGCCAAGTGGTGGCTGCCCGACAAGATCCTGTTCATCGACCAGATCCCCAAGACGGGCACCGGCAAGTTCGACAAGAAGGTCGTGAGGAACGAATACGCCGACCTCCTCATGGAAGAGGCATGACTCACGGTTCCGTCATGAGCGGTGCGTAGTTGGAGCGATAGATCCGATTCCCGGCAAGCCGGAGTGAGAGATTGCGAACTGGCGCGGGAAGTGACCTGATCCTGTCCCTTCGGTGCGTTTGCTCTCGGATCCACTGGATGCGAGGCAGTCGCCGTGTGACATATGTTCTCAACGCCTCCGGCACCGTCGCGTTTCCGGTGAGGCACTGTGCGAGTACCACTGCGTCTTCGAAAGCCATGGCGGCTCCTTGTGCCATGTTCGGTGAGGTGGCATGTGCCGCGTCGCCCACCAGGACAACCCGGTCGGTAACCCAATCGTCCGTGGCCACTTCTTCGATGGCTCCGAAATGGACAGGCCCGCTCATGGCTGCCCGAATCAGGTCGATGACCGGGTCGGCGAAATCGCCGAACACATCCTCGAGACGGCCAGGGTCCCCCCGGGTCGGGTCCTTGCCGTCTTCACTCGACTGGTCGAGGTAGCAGTAGACACGGTTTCCGCCGAGGGGTACCGCCAGGAATGTCCTGGCGCCCCCGAGCATGACGGTCCAGTTGGCTGAGGTCGGCAACACCGTCGACGATGAACCGCCAGCTGACCTGGCCCACCAGACTCGGATCAGCACCCCCTGACATGTGTCGCCGGACAGAGGAACGCAGGCCATCAGCCCCCACCAATAAGTCGAATTCCCCACTGCTCCCATCGGTGAAATCGACCCTTGCAGAGTTTCCATCATTGTTGATGGCCGCGACCTCGACACCCAGGCGCAGGTCGATGCCGAGCGCCGCGTCGCGTAGCGCGCGGTGCAGGTCGGCGCGGGTGATCGCCAAGCACGGTCCCGTGCTTCCCCAGACCTCCGGCAGGTCGACCTCGGACAGGGTCCGCCCGGTGTGATCCCTGAAATCCTGGCGTCTGATCTGGAAGGCGCGATCTCGCACCGCGCCGCCGATGCCCAAAGCCTCCAGGGCCCGATGTGCGTTGCCCGGCAGGTACATGCCGGCGCCGACGTCGGCCCACTGGTCGGCCTTCTCGACGACTTCCACGTGAGAGCCGGCGCTAGTCAACGCGATGCCCGCACTCAGGCCCGCCAGCCCTCCGCCGACCACCAGGACCCGCTCTGCTCTCATGGGCGTGCCGTGGCGTGGGCGGGCAGATCCTGGGTCGTGACAGCTGCCGCGATCAGTTCCGCGACCCGCGCTGCGTCGCGACCGACACCGTGTACCTCGGCAGAGGACACCGAGTACAGGCCCTTCAGGCCAACGAAGAAGAGACCGGGCACCTCCGTGACCACACCTCGATCGTGTTTGACGCGACCTTCTTCGAACACGGGAAGGTCGATCCAAGAGAAGCCGGGGTCGAAGCCCGTGCTCCAGATGACATTGGCCGGATGGATGACGCGACCGTCCTCGAGCACCGGCCAGCCGTCGTCGACCCCGGTGACCCTCGGCGCACGCTCGATTCCTGCATCGACCAAGTCCCGGGGCTTGGTCCGCACCAGTGGTTGCCCCTTGGCCATCATCTTCGGCAGTGCGCGCCGCCCGATCGGCGTGCTCATGGTGAGAACACGATGGAAGATGAACCTCAGCACCACCCTGACCAGCAACCTTCCGAGTCGGCCCTCTATGCGAAACGGGACGTGACCGGTGTCGGGCCCGGAGAGCAGGGTCTCGTGGCTGCGCGCCGCTTCCATCGCTATCTCCGCTCCTGAATTGCCTGCGCCAACAACGAGGACAGGGCCATCTCGAAGCTGGGATGGGTTCCGGTAGTCCACGCTATGGATCTGGGTGATCTCGGATCTCAGCTCGCTTGCGAATTCTGGGACCTTTGGCTTCTGCCAGCTGGACATGGCCACGACCACGTTGTCCGCCTCGAACCGGCTGTCGTCCGTCTCCACGATGAACGCTGAGTCCCGCTGTGAAAGGCTTGTCACTCGCTCGCCGCTTCGGACCGGGAGGGCGAGCTCGATGGCGTATTCCTCGAGATAGTCGGCCATCTCGTCCTTAGTGGGGAAGGAGTGGCCCGTAGAGGGGAACGCCTTTCCGTCCAGCCCGTCATACCGGGCCGGGGTGAACAGGCGGAGCGAGTCCCACCGGCTCCGCCATGCCCCACCGACTCGCTCCTCGGCGTCGAGGATGACGAACGGCACCCCTAGACGCTGGAGGTGATATCCGACCGACAACCCGGCCTGGCCACCTCCGATGACGATGGTCGGGATTCGTCGACGTACTTGCATGATCCTCTCCTTCGCTTATCTGTCGCATGAAACTGGCGGTCTGCACCCAGGCCGACACCAGGCAGCCCGGAACGAACCCGAGCTGACTCGTGACCAGGGCATAGGCGATCCACGCCGGCTGCACGGCTCCTCCCAACAGCCACCCCCACCACCGGCCGCGTCCAGCGGACCACAGGGCGAGTACCTGTAGACCGGTCAGGAGCCAAGGCCACCAGGGGGGCGACCCCAGGGGCGTAGTGCTCGCTGTCGAGGTTGCGACCAGTCCGATCGAAAGGCCCAGGCTGAGTGCAACGGCTGTAATCAGCTGTTGGCGGGCCGCTCGACCTCGATCACCATGCACGCTCGACATGGGATCGACCGTATGGCAAGGGCGATCAGGGCGAAATCGGGAGTTCTCCCCATTGCACCAGCCCGTGTTCGCTGGCGTAAAGCGTGGCCGCGGCCCGCGTGGAGACACCGATCTTTCGGTAGGCGTTCTGGATGTGGCGGTCTGCGGTCTTGGCCGAGATGTCCAAAGCGCGCGCTACCTGCTTGGTCTGAAGGCCGCGGGCGAGTAGCCGGATTACCTGCAATTCGCGCTCGGTGAGACCCGCCGGGCGGTCCACCGGGGATGTCTGTTGACCGGCGGCGTGCAAGACCGCGGCGACCATCTCGCCGTCAAGACGACCGGCCGCGGACTCCTCGCGAAGTACTGCGGCGGCGTCAGCGAGCGGCATCGGGGGGCGATGGTCCCGGGGTTCCGTCATGGCGTGAAAGGCGTCGGCAGCGGCGAGCAGGCGAGACATCGGCTCCAGGGAGGTGGCGTTCAGGCCGCGGTGATACCCGGATCCATCCATCCTTTCATGGTGTCGGCAGGCGACGGCGGCCACCGGGGCCAGAAGAGGTGATCGGTTGAAGACCCGCTCCGTGTGATAGGCGTGCAGACGCACCTGCTCCCACTCGTCGGCATTGAGCGAACTGTCCTTTTGCCATGTCCGGGGATCGATCGCCACCCGGCCGATATCGTGAATCAGGCCCGCCCTTAGAACGCTGGTGACTTGCGGTGGCGCAAGGCCGAGCTCAGTGGCTGCGTTACTCGCCAATCGAGCAACGCCGGACGAGTGTCCCGCCAAAGCTGGGGAGACCAGATCGGCGAAGTCGCCAAGGGCGCCGAGGGCGCGATCCACACCACCCGGGTCCAATGTGAGGTGAGGCCTTGGCTCCGCATCCAGGACCGAGTGCCACACTGTGGGGGCGTCATCGGCTGTCCCAAGTATCTCCGAAGCGTTATCCGACAGCACCATCGCAACATCGGGGTCGAAGGCATGCCCGGCTCGCTTCCTGATCACGCGGGCCGCGTGCTCCTCTCCGCCTATCAGGGATTGGTAGGCGGCATCCCGGGCCACCGTCACGATTCTCAATGCGATGGGGATTTCGTCGCCGGCCTTTCGGCCCAGGACGCCATTGCCATCCCAGCGCTCAGTGAGGTAGAGGAAGAGCCCGTTGATCTCATCGGGGAGGCCGAGCCGCTCCGACAACATCATCGCGACCTCGCACAAGGCGGTGAAGTGGCTGCGGCGGAACCTAGCTGCCTTGGGAAAGCCGGCGGCGATCTCGATACCGCTCTTCAAGATCCCAGAGTCGGGCTCGGGCAACGCCCGCATCACGCCTCCCAACGCCTCGAGAGTCGATCCGAACTGGCGGGACGTCATGTTTCGACTCAAGCTCCCCCCGAAGATGGCGGCGTTGACGTCGGAATCGGTCGTGCAGCCCGAGTACATGAGAAGGCTGACGTAGAACGCCTCAGCTGTTGTCTCGGGGCCGACGGCCAAGCGCTCAGCAAGCCGGCAGGTGACAAGGGTGGCCTGGAGCCCGTGCTCGAAGGGGAAGCCCATTCCCAGATCGGTGGCCAGACAGGCAGCAGCGATCACCTCTGCGGTGCGCACCTGCTCCGTGTCCGGGACAGGAGGTTCAGCCACAAGTCAAGCCTAGGGACGGCGAGTGACGCCGGCCCTGGAGGGTCAGACCTCGATCAGCTGACCCGTCGTCAGATCGACAATGAATTCCTTGTCGCTCTTCGAATCGGAGATGAACTGCGCCAGAGTGGCCCCCGGTTGACGGACCACCCACCAGGCGAAATCCTCCGAACCGGACTCGACGAACTCTGTCTTGGCCGACCGGACCGCCTCTACCGCACCGATCTCGTCCGGAAAGGTGCCGATCACCCTCTGATCGGGCTCATCGCTTCCGCGGACCTCTGTGAACTCCACCGCCTCGAACATTCACCAGCCTCCTGAAACAATTGTACAGAAGACGACGGGCCATTTGCACTGCTCCCTATGCTCATTTTGTTGAGCGATTTCCACACCAACTGGGGGTACGTCGCGGCCGGGATCAGCGGGATCGTGGGACTCTGGGGGATCTTGATCAGACGTCGTGAGCCCCCGCCGAGGGCGTTCTACTACGGCGTCGGGCTGGCGATCTCGGCCCTCCTCCTCCAGATCGTCATCGGGGTGATCGTGGCCAATGGTGGAATCGACCCGGGTAACCAGCACGTCTTCTACGGTGTCGTAATCGCGGTGACCTTCTCGTTCGCCTACATCTATCGGGCCCAGTTCCGCAAACGACCGGCCTTCTATTACGGGCTACTGCTTTTGTTCACCATGGGGCTCGCCATCAGGGGGATCCTCACCTTCGGTGGCAACTTCTAAGGAGGTGGCGATGCTGCTCGAGAACAAGAAACTCCTCATCACCGGGGTCCTCACCGACGACTCGATCGCCTGGCACGTGGCCAGGATCGCCCAGGAGGAGGGCGCCGACATCGTCGCCACCGGTTTCGGGCGCGGACTCCGGCTCACGGAGCGGTCGGTGCAGCGGCTGCCCGATCCCTGTCCGGTCCTCGAGCTCGACATCAACGACCCCGATCAGGTCTCGTCACTTGTGTCGGACTTGGGCGAGCGATGGGGGCGGGTGGACGGGGCGCTTCACGCCATTGCGTTCGCACCCGAGGACGCACTCGGGGGGAACTTCCTGAACACCCCGCCCGAATCGGCGCAGACCGCCTTCATGACGTCTGCCTTCTCCTACAAGACACTGGCCGTCGCCCTTCTTCCGCTGATGACGGACGGTGGGGCATTGGTCACTCTCGACTTCGACAATTCGCAGGCCTGGCCGGCGTACGACTGGATGGGTGTGGCCAAATCTGCCCTGCAGAGCGTGACCCGGTATCTGGCCCGCGACCTCGGGCCACACCGAGTGAGGGTCAATGCGGTGTCGGCGGGGCCACTGAGCACGGTGGCCGCAAAATCGATCCCGGGCTTCGATGCCTTCGACCGCGTGTGGAAGGAGCGGGCCCCTCTCTCCTGGGACGGATCGAACCCGGATCCGGTGGCCCGGATGGTGTGCGTGCTCCTCAGTGACTGGGCGCCGATGACCTCCGGCGAAGTGGTTCACGTCGACGGTGGGTTTCACGCCATCGCCTCCGGGGGCGAGCGAACCGACTAGCGGCTCTCGACCTTCTGCAGGGCACGCGCCAAGGGCAACTCGACAACGAAGGTGGCTCCGCCGCCTTCCGTGGCTTCTACCCGCACCGCCCCGTACATCACCTCGGCCAGGCTCTTGACGATGGAGAGACCGAGACCGGTCCCGCCCTTCGACCGGGTGTCCGACTGGTCGATCTGGGTGAATCGCTCGAAGACGCGCTCCCTCTCGTCGTCAGGGATGCCGGGCCCGTGGTCGACGACCGCGATCACCGCCTTGTTGGGACGCTCCCAGGCATACAGCTCGACCGGGCTCCCCACCGCGTACTTGGCGGCATTCTCAACCAAGTTGATCAAGATGCGGGTGAGATGGTCGCGGTCGGCCTCGACAGTGAGGTCCGGGGGCTCGATGGTGAAGGTCGGCTCGATCGAGACGACCCGGTTCACCTCCTCGAAGGCCAATTTGAGGGGTACCGGCTCGAGATGAACCGGTATCGCCCCGCGGTCGATCCGGGACACCACGAGCAAGTCGTCGATCAGACGCTGGAGCCGGCCCGCCTGGCGACGTGCCGTGGACAGGAGTTGTTGCGCCGCGACCTGGGTCGGAGCCAGCTCGGGCCGGTTGACGGTGTCCAGGGAGCCGATGATGGAGGTGAGGGGCGTGCGGAGCTCGTGGCTGACGGTGGAGACGAAGTCGGTCTTCATCTGGGCCACCTCCTCCAGACGTCTCGTCATCTCTGCCTGCGCCTCGTATCGCCCGATCTGAGACAGGACCAGACCGGCCGGAGCCGCCAATGAGCCGAGTTGGTCGAGCTGATCCTCGTTGAAGCTGCCCACATACGGGTCGCCGACGATGATGGCGCCCACCCGCAGGTTCTCGACCTTCAACGGCGCCACCAGCGCCTGGCGCAATCCCAGCTCCCTGAGGAGGACATGGGCGTCGGTGTCCTGATCGATGTCGCGCACGAAGAAGGGGCGTCCTGACCGGTAGACCTGGGCCACGATGGCGGGCGAGGCTACGTCGAGGACGATGGGTTCGGTCTCCAGGGGATACCCGTTGACCCAGATCGGGCTCATCACCTCGAGGCGGTGGCGCTCCGGGTTGTAGAGGAGGACAACACCGACTTGGGCGTCCAGGTACTTGCAGATGGTGCCAACGAGATGGGGCACGATCTCGGCCAAAGACTCGGCCCGGGCCAGAGTGGCGCTCACCTCGTAGAGACGCTCGAAATCGAGGCGTTGCTGGTCGATCTGGGTCTCACGTGAGGCCGATCGAACCGCCTCACGCTCGAATTCCAGGCCGACCAGCGCCGTGGCGGCAGAGACCACGGCGACGGTCAGGACCGGGGCGACCAAATCGGGGATCGCAACCGTTCCTGCCTCGAAGGCGATGAACGAGATCGCCATCCCGATGAGGACGGTCATGAACGCATGGGCCCACCAGGTGAGGAGCAGCCCGGAAACGGCGGCGATCCCATAGAGGATCGGAGTGGCGGTGGCCTCGAGCGGCTCGATCAAGGCAAAGGCCGTGATTCCGAGGATGAGACCCGTCAGCCAGGCGACGGCGATCCAGGGCGCGTACCGGGTGGCCATCGGCCGATCCCATCGGGTGGCGGTGGAGACAACCAGCATCGCGGCAAGACCGGCCATCGGGATCCAGAAGCCGGGTTGTGTGAATACCTGCTGGCGCACCGCCTGGGCGGCGATGATGATCAGGACTACCCAAGCCACTGCGGAGGCGCGACGAAGCAAAGAGGCCCGAAATCGGGCCATGGCCTGATGCGTCGTTGGTGTCATCCCGTCCATGTCACAGAATGGAAGCCTTCCGACTGTATTCTCGGCATTTCCGAACAAGGACTAGATACGTGGCTTTGCGCGCCCTCGCCGATGGCGCATTGTTCGCAGAGGCATATGGTGACGGATCGCCGCGCGTGCTGGCACTTCACGGTTGGGGGCGCCGCGGCAACGATTTCGCCTCATCATTGGCCGAATTCGACGCTCTTGCGGTCGATCTCCCCGGATTTGGGGCGACACCCGCACCGGCTGAGGTTCTCGGGGCCGAGGGCTATGCGGGGCTCGTCGCCCCCGTTCTGGACGCATTCGAGACGCCACCAGTCGTCGTCGGCCACTCCTTCGGGGGGCGCATCGCCGTCTGTCTGGCCGCCGCCCACCCGGATCGAGTCGCTTCTCTGGTGATCAGCGGAGCCCCCTTGCTCCGTCTCGGGCCGAGCAAGAAACCCTCTCCTGGCTACCGGATGCTCCGATTGCTCAATCGCGCACGTGTGGTCTCGGACGATCGGATGGAGGAGATCCGTCGCAGTCGTGGATCCGCCGACTACCGGGCGGCGAGCGGAGTCATGCGGGACATCCTCGTCCGGGTGGTCAACGAGAGCTATGAGCCGCAATTGAAGGGGCTGCGGAACCGGGTACTGCTTCTCTGGGGAGAGAACGACCACGAGGTGCCGGTGGCGGTGGCCGAGCAGGCGCTACGCGTCATCAGACAGGCCGGTGGGACCGCCGAGCTCGAGGTGCTGTCCGGGGTGGGCCACCTCGTCCCGACTCAGGCGCCGCATGCCATTTCCCGGGTTCTGGCCGAGGAGCTTCGATCGTGATCCCGGCGCTCCTCGCAGCGTGTGCCCTGGCCGCGATCCCGTCCGGGCTGCGCTGGCTGCGGGTTGCCCAACGCGAGCACTACCTGGCCGGCGCTGTCGCCACCTTCGCCGGCCGCTGGTGGACATCCGGACTCCTGAACGTGGTCCTCCTGGCGCTGATGGTGATCGGGCTCGTCGGGTCATGGTGGAGTGTGTGGTGGGCGTTTCTGGTACCGGTGGCACAGATAGGCCCGATCGGTCTCTCGATCCGTGGCCGCACCTCGCCGCTCGCCTGGACGGCGCGGCTGCGTCGGGTGGTTGTTGTGGCCGGGATCCTGACGCTCGCTGTCTACCTCGGCGGCGCCGCCATCGAGTCTGGGTTCTTCATCGCCCTCGGTCTTTTCCTCCTGCCGGCATTGATCGACATCGCCCTCCTCGTCCTCGGACCGATCGAGCGAATCATGGGCAACCGGTGGGTCGAACAGGCATCCGCCCGTCTCGGATCCTCGGGGGCAAAGGTGGTGGCGATAACCGGCTCCTACGGCAAGACGACCACCAAGCAATACGCGGCCCATCTCCTCGGCGGAACGCTTCGCACGGTGGCCAGCCCGGCTTCGTTCAACAACCGCATGGGTCTGGCCGGGCCATCAACGAGCATCTCGTGCCGGGCACTGAGGTCTTCGTCGCCGAGATGGGGACCTACGGCCCAGGGGAGATCGAGGAGCTCACTCGATGGATCCGGCCGGACGTAGCGGCGATGGTCGCCATCGGCCCGGTCCATCTCGAGCGTTTCCGGACCCTGGAGCGGATCGTCGCTGCCAAGTCCGAGATCCTCGACCGGGCCAGGGTCGGTGTCATCGCGGTTGATCACCCCCTTCTCGCCGGCCTTGCCGCCGAGCGGACGGGAAGGATGGATGTCGTCACCGTTTCCGGGGATGGCGCGGCCGCCCGGGTCACCGTCCAGGAGGGTGTCATCCGGATCGACGGCACGGAGGTTGGGAATGCCCCTGAGGACGTGTTCGCGGTGAATCTGGCGGTGGCCATCGGGATCGGGCTCGCCCTCGGCGTGGAGCCGGGGGACATGGTGTCAAGGCTGGATGGGCTTCCGCGCCCGGAGCACCGGCAAACCTTGTCCAGTTCGGAACGAGGGTTCACCGTCATCGATGACACCTTCAACTCGAACCCGGCTGGGGCAAGGGCTGCCCTGGGGGTCCTCGAGAGGGTCGGAGATGGAGGGCGAAAGGTCGTCGTGACTCCGGGCATGGTCGAGCTCGGGCCAGAACAGTTCGACGAGAACCTCACCTTTGCCGCCGAATCTGCGGCCCTCGCCGACGACCTTCTCATCGTCGGCCGGACCAATCGCGGCGCATTGCTCGAAGGTTCCGCCAAGGGCGGTGCCTCGGTTACCGTCGTCACCTCTCGCGAGGAGGCGGTCGATTGGGTTCGGCAGCACCTGGGCCCCGGAGACGCCGTCCTCTACGAGAACGATCTCCCTGACCACTATCCCTGAGGAGCGGGAATGGCTAAACCGGCGGTCATTTTCGGCGGCCCGTCCGACGAGCACGACATTTCGATCCTCACCGGTCTCCAAGTCACCCGCGCCCTCGGCGACGTCCACGCCATCTACTGGTCGAAGACGGGGGACTGGTTCGAGGTAGAGCCCGATTTGGAGGCTGCGGAATTCGCCGACGGCGTGCCCCGCCGCTCCCGTGAGCTGGCCTTCGTCGCCGCCCCCGGACAGGGTCTGATTCTCAAAAAGAGGCGGCTGGACATCGATGCGGTGGTCATCGCCTGTCACGGCGGACCGGGGGAGGACGGCACCTTGCAAGGCCTTCTCGATCTCGTCGGTCTTCGCTACAGCGGCCCGGGTCAGGCCGCCTCGGCCCTGGGCATGGACAAGCTGTCTTTTGGGGCGGCGATGGCGGCGGCCGGCCTGCCCACACTCCCACGTGCCGTGGTAGCCACTGGCGAGGAGCCCGCTCCGTCATTCGAAGGGCCCTTCATCGTCAAGCCGCGTTTCGGCGGCTCCTCGATCGGCATCGAGGTGGCTGAGGACTGGCCGACGGTTCTCGCCTTGAAGAGACGTTCGACCTTTCTCGATCAGGGCGCGGTCGTCGAGCCATTCCTCGCCGCGAGTCGGGACCTCCAGGTGGCGGTGCGCACCTATCCCAAGTGGGAGCTTTCGTCGATCGAGGCCCCGGCCAGGGCCTCCGATGGGATCTATTCGTACGACCAGAAATACCTCGCCTGGGGCGGTGAGGTGAGCGCTGGTCGGGAGCTGCCCGCCGTGCTCGAATCAGCGCTGGAGGAGGAGATCCGCCGTCTTTCCGTCCGGGTGACCGAGGTGGCCGGGTTGAGGGGGATTGCCCGGATCGACTACCTGGAGCGCGACGGCGAGATCGTCGTCAATGAGGTGAACACCATCCCCGGCTCGATGGGTGCGTATTTGTGGATCGACCCGCCCATCGGTCGAGAGCAGTTGTTCCGCGACATGGTGGAGGAGGCCCGAAGCGGGCCGGTGCGGATGTTCTCAGTGGCGGGAAGCGATGGGACGGCGCTGCGGAGCGCAGGCACCATCGCCTCGAAACTCGGTTAACCAGAAAGGACCGGCGGGTGCCGGTCCTTCTCAGTCGGCTCTTCTCCGGATCAGAGGTGCACCACCGGGCAGGTGAGTGTGCGGGTGATCCCGTCGATTGCCTGGATCTTGGCCACGACCAGTTTCCCCAGGGAATCGACGTCGTCGCTGGTGGCCTTGACGATGACGTCATAGGGGCCGGTCACGTCGTCGGCTGAATCGACGCCGGGGATCTCGCGCACTTCCTCTGCGACCAGGGCGGCCTTGCCGACCTCGGTCTGGATCAGGACATAGGCCTGGACCAAATGAGCCTCCTTAGGGTCTCGGGTCGGCGTGACCCTAGTTGAAGAGGTGGTAGGTGGTAGGTGGTGAGTCTTAGGTTCCAGGTTTGCTCGGTCACCCCTTGAGCGGTGAGTCTCGTTCGACAGAATCTTTCAGCTTGATCAGCTGTCTGCGCAGGCTGTCGATCTCTGCGAGAAGCTCGCTGACATCAGGGGCGAGTCCCAGCCTGTGGGCCACTCGCATCTGGCTGTCGATCTCGCAGACGGAACCGATTGCAATCTGCAGGAAGCGGGCCGTGTCTGATCCGCCTCGTCTTCGCGTGCCTTCTGCGATGTTGGAGCTCACAGAAATCGCGGCGGCTCGCATTTGCGAGATCAACCCGAATTGCTCCGATCGAGGAAAGCCCGCCGTGACACCGTAGACGTGCTCTGCAAGATCGACGCTCGCGTTCCAGACCCTTAGCTTCCTGAAGTCCTGCACACCGACGCGTTTACACGTACGGCGAGGGTGTTGGAATACCTACGACCTACCACCTACGACCTGCGACCTAGTACCCCTCTTGCCCCACTCCGAGGGAAGACACAAAGACGCTGCCGTCTTCTTCGACTGTCTCGAAAACGAGACGCTGGCCCTGACGCAGTGAGCGGAAGATCGACCCTTTGAGGGACCCGGGGCGGAGGTAGACCTCGGACCGGTCGTCGTCCCGGACGACGATGCCGGCGCCGGTCACAGGGTCGTAGGTCTTGACCACGCCCTGCGGCATGCTCAGGCCTTCTCGATCTTGCCCGCTCGGATGCACGAGGTGCACACCCGGGCGCGGCGGGTGTTGGAACCGTGGCGGACCCGCACCTTCTGGATGTTGGGCAGCCAACGGCGATTGTTCCGCTTGTGGGAGAAGCTCACGGTCTTCCCGTAGCTCGGCTCCTTGCCGCAGATCTCACAGCGATAAGACATCTCGAAAACTCCTGGAGTGGTCTGGAAGAGTAGACGGGCGTGAGGCCCGTCACGACCAGGCGGAAGAATAGCTGTGATCCGGGTCAAGTCACAGTCCGCAGTTACCGTTCGCCCGGTGGCGAAGACACCGTCGAGCGAGTTGAGATGGCCACTCTGACCCGTCTGGCCGAGGTGCCGGTGTCAGAGATCAGATGGCTGGGGTCGAAGAATTCCGCGCCCCTGGTCAAGGCGGGGATCCGGACTGTGGCCGATCTGCTCCATCACGTTCCCAGGACATACATCGACCGCAGCAACAAGCCCAGACTGGATCGCGTCTCCCTGGACACCGAAGTGACGATCATCGCCGAGGTCAAGAAGATCAACACGCGGCGCCCGAAGAAAGTATCGATCACTGAAGCGATCATCGCCGACGAGACGGCGACGCTCAAGGTGATCTGGTTCAACCAGCCCTACCGACAGAAACGTCTCCCGGTTGGCACCGAGGCGGCCTTCTCGGGGACCGTGACGTCTCGCAACGGGGCTCTGCAGATGGCGAACCCCGTGGTGGAGATACTTGGAGACGACCAGGAATCGATCGTCACCGGCCGGATTGTGCCGGTGCATCCGCAGGTGGGGTCGGTGAAACCCTGGGCGATCCTGCGCGCAATGCACATCGCCTTGAACCGTGCTCAGCCCATTCCCGACCCGATACCCGCCGAGATGCTGGCGCGGAAGGGCTTGATCAGCCGCGACCAGGCTTTCAGCGACATCCATTTCCCCGAATCGCTGGATCGAGTAGACCCGGCGCGGAATCGCCTGGTGTACGACGAGTTCTTCCGGCTCGAGTTGTCACTTGCCCTCCAGAAGCGTCGTCAGATGGATGATGCCACCGGGTTCGCCCACACCCCGAGCGGGGAATTGGCGGGCCAATTCGTGGCCGGATTGCCGTACGAGCTCACCGGTGCCCAGAAGCGGGTTCTGGACGAGATCGACCAAGATCTCCGTGAGCCCCACCCGATGCATCGTCTCCTGCAAGGGGAGGTTGGCTCGGGCAAGACCGTGGTCGCGGTGTCCGCCCTCCTCAGCGGAGTAGAGGGGGGCTGGCAGGGGGCGATCATGGCGCCGACCGAGGTGCTCGCCGTGCAGCACTACCTGGGCGTGACCGGGCTCCTTGCCCAGGCCGGGCTGTCTCCGGAGCCATTCGCCGCTCCCAGCGAGCTGGGGATGGACAGCCTCTTCGGCACGGATGGGCCGGCCGTGCACATCGGGATCCTCACCGGTTCGACTGCCGCTGCCAATTACCGACCCGATGCCGGTCGTGCAGACCTGCTCGCCGACGTCGCCTCCGGGCAAGTCGACATCCTGGTCGGGACCCACGCACTCATTCAGGAAGGGGTTCAGTTCCACCGGCTGGGTGTCGCCGTGGTGGACGAACAGCACCGGTTTGGCGTGTCTCAGCGGGTCATGCTGAAGGAAAAGGCCGATGAGATCGACCCCGATTTGCTGATCATGACTGCCACACCCATCCCGAGGACGCTGTCTATGACCCTCTACGGGGATCTCGACGTTTCGATCATCGACGAGATGCCGCCAGGGCGCACTCCCGTCAAGACGAAAGTCCTTTCCAGGTTGGAGGAGGCTCTGGCCTGGAAACGAATAGCGGAGGAGGTCGCCGCCGGGCGTCAGGCCTTCGTCGTCTGTCCCCTCGTCGAGGACAGCCCCAAGGTCGAGGCCGCGTCCGCAACGGCCGAGTTCCACCGCCTTTCGGCCTTGATGCCAGACCTACGCGTGGGCCTCATCCATGGCCAGCTCAGACCGGTGGAGAAAGAGGCAGTGATGTCGGAGTTTCGAGCCGGTGAGATCGACGTGCTGGTGGCGACGACAGTCATCGAGGTTGGGATAGACATACCCAACGCCACCGTGATGGTGATCGAGGACGCCGATCGGTTCGGTCTGAGTCAGCTCCATCAGCTACGGGGCAGGGTGGGCCGCGGCCGCCACCCGGGGTTGTGCCTGCTCATCGCCGATCCTGCCACCGAAGATGCCGAGGAGCGTCTGGCTGCGATGGCCGCCACCACCGACGGGTTCGTCCTGGCGCAAGAAGATCTGAGGATTCGAGGTCAGGGGACCGTGTTCGGGGCAAGACAGTCCGGCGTTGCCGATCTGAAGCTCGCCGACCTGCTTCGCGACCTCGACCTCCTCACTGCGGCCCGCAACGACGCCTTCGCCATCGTCGACCGGGATCCGGGGCTCGCCGACCATCCCGAGCTGGCCGAGGAGGTACGGGCCATGCTCGGAGAATCGGTCGACTGGCTGTTCAAGAGCTGAGCGATGCGAATCATCAGCGGCACGGCGAAAGGGAGACGGCTTGTCGCCCCCGACACTCCGGCCACAAGGCCGGTCACCGACCGAGCGAGAGAGGCGGTGTTCTCGATGATCGGTGGCTGGGTTGAGGAGGCCAAGGTGCTGGACCTCTACGCCGGGTCCGGGTCGTTCGGGCTCGAAGCGCTTTCCCGTGGCGCCGCTGCGGCCACCTTCGTCGAGAGCGGCAATCGGGCACTCGAGGCCTTGAGACAGAACATCAAAGGTGTGGGTCTGGGTGGCACGTTGGTGACTTCCAAGGTCCGGGACTTCCTCGAACGATCCAGTGGCGAGTTCGACCTCGTGTTCATCGATCCGCCGTGGGACATGGCTTCGTCCGTACTGGCCACCGATCTGAGTGCCGTCGAGCGGCTATTGGCGGCCAGGGCCGAGGTGGTCCTCTCCAGACGTCACACCGACACCGTCCCGGAGGCGCCGCCAAACTGGAGTGTTGCCACCGATAGGCGCTACGGGGATACCAGAATCGTCCGGTACGAAAAGGAAGCTGAAGCCGTATGACCACCGCACTCTGTCCCGGGAGCTTCGACCCACCGACCAATGGGCACGTGGACGTCATCGAGCGGGCCATCGCTGCCTTTGACCGGGTGGTGGTTTCGGTCGTGGACAACCCGTCGAAGGAGTCGCTGTTCTCGATCGAGGAGCGTATTTCGTTGCTCGAGGAACTGTTCGGGGGGCGGGCGGAGATCGGGTCGTTCTCAGGTCTCCTCGTCGAATACGCCGCCGAAGTGGGCGCGGATGTGGTGGTGAAGGGTCTGCGCTCCATCGACGACTATGAGTACGAGGTGCAGATGTCGCAGATGAACCGGAACCTCTCCGGGATGGAGACCGTGTTCATGGCCACCAAGTCGGATTGGAGCTTCATCTCGTCGTCCCTGGTCAAGGAAGTTGCCAAACTGGGCGGATCGATCGACGGTCTGGTACCAAGTGCCGTCGAAAAAGCCCTCCAGGAGCGTCTGACATGACCGACGAGCAGGAAGCCCCGCTAGGCGAGGCAGGTGAGCCGGTCGAGCAGGAGAGCCGGGCCGAGCTGAGTGACCTTCAGGACACGGTCGACGATCTGATCGTCTATCTGCACGAGGCGAAGAATGTTCCGTTGTCCGGCAATGCCATGGTCGATAGGGAGCAGTTCCTCGGGATGCTGGAGAAGATCCGCGGCGACCTGCCGGACGAGTTGCGAGCGGCGAGGTGGATGGTCCGTGAGCGTGAGGCATTCATCGCACGCACCAACGAGAAGGCTCGCGAGATCGTCGATCGCGCCCGAAAGGAGGCCGACGCTCTGGTCTCGGACTCGAACATCATGGCTGAGGCGGTGGAAGAGGCGAACATCCTGGTGCGACGTGCCGAAGGGGAGGCGCGCCGGCTCCGGCTGGAGACCGAAGACGAGATCGAGCGGAAGCTGCAGCGCCTCGAGCTGATTCTCAACCAGATCCTCGACCAGATCCAGGATGCACGGGACGAGCTACACGAGGCGCGTCCCAAGCCACCCGACGTCCCGCTCTGAGATGAGCCACGATCTCGTGGTCCCGGTCGGCGACCTGATCGGATCGCCTGGCAAGGAGAGGCCGTTCAAGGGAACGTATCCGGTGAGCCTCGATTTCGGCGATTCAAAGGTCGACGGGCCGATGACGGTTTCCGGCCGGGTAGTCGGCCTCATCGACGCCGTCGAGGCTGAATTTGCCGCGATGGCAACGGGCCATTTCATATGCACGCGATGTCTCACGGAGTGGGATGGCCCGGTCTCGATCGAGGCCAAGCAGTACTTCCGGACGATGCCCGACGAGGACGGTTACGCCATCGTCGAGAACGAGGTCGACGTCTCCGGGCCGGCGCGTGACGAGCTGGCACTGGCGCTGCCGGTGAAACCCTTGTGCAGGGTGGACTGTCTGGGACTTTGCCCAACCTGTGGAACCGACTTGAATAGTGAACCTTGCGGAGGCCACGGGGATGATTCCGACTCACCCTTCGCCACCCTGAAAGATCTGCTCGAACCCTGACCAAGGAGAGCACCAAATGGCGGTGCCCAAGAAGAAAATGTCGCGTTCGTGGACCAGACAGCGCAAATCGGCGTGGAAGGTCTCCCGCCCGACCTCAGTTGCCTGCGAGCAATGCGGCAAGCCCAAGCTTCCCCATCGCGCCTGTCGTGAGTGTGGCACCTACGGCGGCCGCGAGGTGATCGAGGCTTCCTGAGCCTTGGCCACGATCGCCCTCGACGCCATGGGGGGCGACAACGCCCCTGAGGAGACGGTTGCCGGCGCGGTCGATGCCGCCGGACGCGGCGTAGATGTCGTCCTGGTCGGGCTCCCCGGAGTCCTCGAAGGCGAGCTCGAAAAGCACGACACCCGTCTTCCCATCGTCGACGCTCCAGACGTGATCGCAATGGGGGACGACCCGGCACGCGCCCTTCGCGAGAAGCCGGGTGCCTCCATAAACGTGGCGGCCAAGCTCGTGGATGAAGGAAACGCCGACGGAATGGTGTCCGCCGGCTCCACCGGAGCCGCAATGGCGGCAGCGGCGGTGCACATCGGGCGGATCAAAGGTGTGACCAGGCCCTCGATCGCATCGATCTTCCCCACCCCCGGCAGCCCCACCATTGTCCTCGACTCGGGGGCCAACCCCGATGTGAAGCCGGAGCAACTCGTCCAGTTCGCCATCATGGGCTCCGTTGCGGCCGAGATCCTGCTCGGTGCGGAGGACCCGAGAGTCGGTCTGCTCAACATCGGTGAGGAGAAGGGAAAGGGCCGGGAACTCGAGAAAGAGGCATACGACCTGCTCGAGCAGGCCCCGATCAGATTTGTCGGGAACCTCGAGGGCCGCGACGTCGCCGAGGACAAGTCGGATGTCATCGTCACCGACGGCTTTACCGGCAACATCTTCCTCAAGACGATGGAGGGGGCGGCCAAAGTGATGATGACGTACTCGTTGGAGGCAATCTCGGGTCTCGCTCCTGAGGTTCAGGAGTCCGTCTTGCCCGCCCTCGGTGAGGTGAGACGCCGTCTCGACTACGAGACGTACGGAGGCGCTCAACTGCTCGGCGTGAAAGGAGTTGTGGTGATCGCCCACGGCAGATCGAACCGCGTGGCCATCGCCAACGCCCTCGTGATGGCAGCCGAGGCCGCCAAGAACGATCTCCCCGGCCTGCTGGCTGCCCGTCTCGCCTCGTGATGACCCTGGAAGATCAGCTCGGGTACACCTTCTCCGACCCTCAGCTGCTGAAACTGTCGCTCACCCATCGCTCCGTCAGCAGCGAGGACGGCTCGAGACACGACAACGAGCGTCTCGAGTTCCTGGGTGACGCAGTCTTGCAATTGGCGATCACGGGTCATCTGTACAACACCTACACCGACCTCCCAGAGGGAAATCTGGCAAAGGTCAGGGCAGGCCTGGTCAGCAGGCCGGTACTGGCCGACGTTGCCCGGAGCTTCGGCCTCAGCGATCACATCGAGCTGACGATGGCCGAGGAGCGGACCGGAGGCCGGGACAAGGATTCGATCATGGCCGATGCTCTCGAAGCCGTGATCGGGGCGGTCTACCTCGATTCCGGCATCGAGAGCGCTACCGACCTGGTGCTGCGTCTCTGGGGCGGTAGGGTCGAAGAGAGAGCAGAGCGTCCCGGGCTCAAGGACTACAAGACCCGTCTTCAGGAGGTGCTCGCCAGGGACGGCAAACGCCCCCAGTACCTAACGGACGGCTCGGGCCCCGATCACGAGCGGACCTTCGTTGCCAGTGTCGAGGTGGACGGCATGTCCCTTGGATCGGGGTCCGGCAGGTCCAAGAAAGACGCCGAGCAGGGAGCAGCGGAGCAGGCCCTGGAGAGGCTCATCGCAGACTCTCGGTGACGAGGGGCTCTTTCCGGGACCTGAGATCCACATACCAGAGGGTCACCATCACCGCGATGGCGGCCACAACAAACCCCTGGGCGACGACGAGCACCACGAAGCCCAGCCCTGCCCCGATGCCGACGCCGCCTGCGCCAACGATGGGAAGGGCCACGAGCTGGACGAGTTGGGCGGCAAGCGACCCGAAGAGACCGACGAGCAGGAGGAACCCGACCGTTTGCCACCACCGGCCGCGCACCAGTGCGAAGCTTCTGCGCAGGGCATCGACGGGGCCCACATCCTCGAGGGCGATGACCGCGGAAATCATGCTGAAAGCGCCGGCGAGCCACACACCAGGGATGATCAGGGCGAACAGCCCTAGGACGACTAAGACGAAGGCGATGATCCCGGCGACGATGAGTGTGAACAGCCTCGACAGTGCGAAGGACGATGCGGCCCCCGCGCCCACGTGCTCGCCGGCGAGCTCGGAAGCCACGATGCGGTGCACGGTCAGGTTGAGGAAACCGGTGCCCAGGAGCTGAAAGACGAGCACGATCGAGCCAGCCTGGAGAAGGAGGAGTCCAGCCTCGGTGATCTCGGCGTCGGTCATCCCTACGAGTGCCTGAGGGTCGCTCAGGATGAGTTGGAGAATGTCGTCGGCTCCGGTGAGTGCAAATGCGGCAATGGTGGCCGCCCCAAGGACGACGAACGCCCAGAAGGCGGGCGCCAGGATTCGCTTCCAGACCCGGCCGAGCATCGTCATGCCCTCGGCGAGGATCTCACCAAACGGCCTGGGGGCTATCTCCATGGGCCCGGGTACGGTAACCAGCCCTCGACCCGGAGCCGAGCTTGCCTGAGCTGCCAGAAGTGGAGATCACCCGGCGCCATCTGGACGATGCGATGAAAGGGCGCCGGCTGACGCGCGTGCTCACCACTCATCCCCGAACCGCCCGTTACAACGCGGGTGGTCCCACTGAGATCGACGAGCGGCTGGAAGGGCGGACGGTGCTCGGAGTTGGCCGGAAGGGGAAGTTCCTCGCCGCGCCACTTGATGACGGACAGACTCTCGTGGCCCACCTGGGGATGTCGGGCCGGTTCAGCGTCGGCGACCCGGCGGAGGTCGAGCCCACTCACACTCATTTCCGAGCGACGCTGGACGACGGTCGCGAGGTCCGCTTCATCGATCCCCGCACCTTCGGTTTCGTAGCCGTTGTAACCGGTGATGAGATCGAAGCCTCGGGTCTGTCCCGTGTCGGGCCCGATGCCTGGGACACCACGCCATCGGCCGAAGACCTTGCGGCGGCCCTCTCCAGGAGAACCGCTCCCATCAAGGCGCTGTTGCTCGACCAGGTCATCCTCTCCGGTCTGGGCAACATCTACGCCGATGAGGCGCTGCACATCGCCGGGATACATCCGATGCGGCCCGGAGGTGGCTTGTCGGAAGCCGAGTTGGAGCGGCTGATGGAAGCCACCCGCAGCGTTCTGGGCGATGCCATCGACAACGGCGGGACCAGTCTCGACGACCTGGCATATCTGCTACCCGATGGGCGAGCGGGGGAGAACTTCGACCGGTTGCGCGTCTATGGCCGAACTGACCTGCCCTGTCCCAATTGCGGCACGCCACTCCAGCGCATGGTCATCAGGGCCAGATCGAGTCATTTCTGTCCCATCTGTCAGCCGGCAAATCCGTGACCATCGATGTGGAAAAGCCGCGGTGGTACAGAAATTCCCACTCGGAACCGATAAATGGAACCGATGTCGAATAGACCCGACGCCCTGTGTCGGCACTGCGGCGAGTGGATTGTCAGAGCGAACGCCAAAACGCCATGGTTGCACGTTGGACCTATGTCCGAATCGTGCGGAACCTATGCCGAACCAGAGCCACCCGACAACTTGCAACGTGGCAGACACACCAGGCCCACAAATAGCCGTCACCCTCTTCCGATGCGGGAAGGGTCGCGGAAACTGACGTAGACCGCCTGCGCTCATCGGAAGGTCAGCGGGGCCAAGGACTAGCCTCTTCGGTTCGCCAGAGGTGACATGGGGCTCAGTCGACGACGCGGTGTCTACTTGTTGATGGTGGCACTGCTGGGGCTCGCAGCTTGCAGCGGCGACCCCAGTTCCGATCCCACCGCATCGTCTCTTGGCGTCCCCGATTGCAACACCACTGACTCCGTCGACGACCCGAGTGTTCTCAATGGCGTCTATGAGATCGACTGGTCGCACGAGGACTTGGCTGAGGCATCCGGTTTGCCTGACGAGGATGTCGAGGTCAATGACGGGCTGTTCACCCTCACCTTCGCGGATGGATGTTTCAGCATGGTCTGGCAGGAAGATCCAGAACCATGTGCAGGCGCTTACACAGTGACGGGCAACCGGGTCTCGATGGTCGCCACGCTCCTACGTGACGATTGGGATTGTGGGGACAACCTGCTTGGTGACGAGTTTGTCGACGCGGCCTGGGATTTGACCGAAGACCAGCTCATACTGTCGGACTTCGTTCCTATTGAGCACTTGGAGGACTTCATCAACGATTTCTTCGCAGTGTTCCTCGGAACCAAGCCATTGATGCGGGTTGGAGGGGCGGACGGTACGACCCCCTGAGCAGGCCGAGAATGCTGGAGCGACCATGACTAAAGCGGTCCGTGCCCATGTCTCGGGGCAGGTGCAGCAGGTTGGATACCGTCAGGGCTGCCGCCAGATGGCGCGCTCAATGGGTCTCGTGGGCTGGGTCAGGAACGTCGCTGACGGACGGGTAGAGGTCTTTGCCCAGGGCCCTGCCGACGATGTGGACCGGCTCGTCGGCTGGCTTTGGTCCGGGCCTTCCATGGCGGTAGTGGTTGGTGTGGAATCCGATGCGGTCGCTCCCGATCTGACCTTGCGTGACTTCTTCATCTACCCGAACCCAATGAAGAGCGACTAGGCAAGAGGCCGCTGTTAGCCTGCTTCGGGTAATCACAGTCGTGTCATTTGCCAGGTGTTTGCTGTGTATTTGAAGTCACTGAAGCTCGTCGGTTTCAAATCTTTCGCCGACCGGACCCGACTCGAGTTCCGGCCCGGGGTGACCGTTGTCGTAGGCCCCAACGGTTCCGGGAAGTCCAACCTCGTCGACGCGCTGTCATGGGTGATGGGGACGCAGTCCACCAAGTCGCTGCGGACCGGGAAAATGGAGGACGTCGTCTTCGCCGGCACCGCAACTCGCCCTGCGTTGAACCGGGCCGAGGCAACCCTGATCATCGACAATGCGGAGCGGAGGCTGCCCCTGGACCTCGAGGAGGTGGCCCTCACCCGTCGCCTGTACCGGGACGGCTCCTCCGACTACGAGATCAACGGCGTGGGCTGCAGGCTGCTCGACGTGCAGGAATTGCTCAGCGACTCCGGCGTGGGCCGTCATCAACACGTGATCATCGGGCAGGGTCAGGTCGACGAGGTGCTCAACGCCTCTCCCGAGGACCACCGGGCCGTGATCGAGGAGGCAGCGGGGATCCTCAAACACCGTCGCCGAAAGGAGAAAGCAGAGCGTCGTCTCGAACGAACCGACGAGGACGTACTGCGACTCCAGGATCTCATTGGGGAGATCGAACGGCAATTGAGGCCCCTCCGCCGTCAGGCGCGGGCGGCCGAGCGGTATCACGGGTTGAAATCCGAAGTGCGCGATCTGAGTCTGTACCTCGCCGGGCTGGCGCTAGATGCCTACGAGACTGAGATGGAGGCCGGGAGCGTCACCCTGGAGACGCTGACCGGTCAGATCGCATCGGACGAGTCGGAGCTGGTCGTCTTGACAGCATCCGTTGAGGCCCTGACAGCTCGGGCATCGACGGTGGGCATGGATCTCGATCGCGACACCGGTGCAGCTGCCCGTCTCGAGACAACGGTCGAGAGATTGCGACGTCTCGGGGCTGTCGCCCAGGAGAGAAGCCGCGCCGTCAGCGGGAGGAGGCAGGCCGGGCTCGAGCGCCGATCGGACCTTCGCTTGGAGCTCGGTGGGATCGTCGACGAGCTGGTCGGTGTCACCGCATCGGAGACCGAGGCGACCAGTCATGCGGAGGCCGTGGAAGCGCGATTCAGACGTCTGGAGGACGAAGAGCGGGCAATCGCCACCCAAAATGCGTTGTCCCCGGAGGGGGCGCTGGCGGCAGTGCGTGGCGAGCTTTCGGTGCTCCAAGCTGCCGGCGTGCGCGACAGCCGCGAGGTCGAGGGCATCGAGCGCAGGCTCGCCGTGGTCGACTCACAGCTCGGCGACGAATCCGGTGAGATCTCGCGGATCAACGATGAGATTCGTGTCCTGGACGAGGACGTATCCGGGATCCAGCAGGGTTACCAAAAGGCGAGCCGGCGGCGCGAGACCGATCAGAAGACCTGGGCCGCGGCGGAGGAAGCGATTACTGAGGCCAGATTGGCCGTTGCTGCCACCGAGGCCAGAGTCGACGCCTTGGAAGCCGCTCTGTCCGGCAGCGGCGACGTCGAATCGCGGCGCAGGGTGGAAACCGTGGATGGGGCCCTTGGGGCCCTCGTCTCCCGTCTCGACATCCCGGCCGGGTTGGAGAAGGCGGTTGACGCGGCTCTGGGGCGCTGGGCCGACGCTGTCGCCTTCCAGAGCGTCGATCGGCTCAAGGAGGCGGTGGAGACGGTCAAGTCTTCCGGAGGAGGCGGCGTGCCGGTCGTCTCGGCAGTGAACCGGGGGTCGGCGCCGGCCTCCGAGATCGCCGCCGCAACAGGCGTGGATGCTCTCGTGGATCGGCTCGGACCGTGTGCTGATCTTGGTCTGGCCCGCCATCTGCTCGGCGATGTCCTTCTTGTGGAAGGATGGGCGACCGCCCTGGCCCTTGTCGCCCGCCACCCTGCCCTCAGGGCGGTGACA
>CAVRXA010000021.1:0-32396 GCA_963725075.1 uncultured Acidobacteriota bacterium | reverse complement strand
AGCGTCGCCCAGATGCCGAGTGCGGCGGTGATGACGGCGAGCACCCAAAAGGCGGCCAGCGTGGCCGGTTTCGGCGGGGGACCTTCATTGACTACGTGTGCTCCGGGCGAGCGAACTGCTGCTGGCGGCATCTCGGAGTCACGTTGGATGCCGAGGGCGAAGCTGCTCGGGTCGTCGGGAACGAATGGAATCGAGTCGTCGTCGGCTTCGATCACGAACTCGCCCGCACCGAGGTCGATCACCTCGTATTGGCCGGCCAGCCACTCGCCGATCGAGACCTCGCCCGACACCAGGGTGATCTTCTCGTCGTCCAGTCCCACCATGACCGGCACGTTGTCTTCCTTGAGCGTCGCGACGCCCGGGAATGTCGTCATCTCTTCGTCCCCCCGAGGAACATCGTCAAGCTAGGCGCTTCACCCGGCACCGCAATCCTAGAAGGGCAGGCCGAGTGCGTCACACAGGAAGCCGGTGAATCCACCCGCCCCCGAGAACATCTGCGCCAATTCCTCGTCGAAGCCGGCGCTGGTGACTTGCTTCTGAGTCAGATTGGCCCCCGCGATGAAGGATTTCATCCGCAGGTCGTGGGCGTAGGGATGATTCGGGTCGAGCCCGGGCGGGACTCTCTTGAGCATCTCGTCCTCGTCCTGATCGAGAGACCAGGTCTTGGTGAACTCGTCGCCCTTGGTCGCGGCCGCCCACCCCGCGGTCTGGTCGTTGATCGCCTGGCGAAGCGTGCGCGCCACCTCCGTCTCGGGATGCCAGAGCCCGACGCCGGCGAAGCAGGCGCCCGCCTCCAGATGGAGGTAGTAGCCGGGGGCATGGATGTCCTTGCCGGCCTCATGCCGAAACTGGATGCCGACATTCGTCTTGTAAGGGGTCTTGTCGTTGGAGAATCGCGTGTCTCTATATGGCCTCATCAGAGAGCCACCGGTCGTCCTCGCATCCGCTACGAAGTGCGGCGAGAGCTTTCGCAGACGCTCCCCGAAGTCGGTTATGAAATCCAGTGCGGGATCCCGCACCACGGTCTGGTAGCGATCCTTGTTGGCGTCCCACCACGTCTTCTCGTTGTTGGCCTCGAGTTCGCGGAGGAAGGCGAACAGGCCGGGGGTGAAATGCTTGGTGGCCAAGAAAGCTCCTTCGGTCGATTACCGAAGATACGTCTGCAATGAGACAGAATTGAAGAGGGTCGTCCTGGGATCTAGACGTGCTCTTCGGCGGCGAGCTCGCTCCACGGGGTGCGAAGACCGTCCCGCACATTGATGATCATGGCTCTGAAATCCTTGCGCAGCACCCAGGCCGCGGCAATGAGGAACACGATCCCGACCCCGATGCGCGCCTGATGTGAAACATCCTCGGTGATGTGCCCTAGCTCGGTGATCAATGATTCTCCGATCTGAGCCACGAACAGACCGAGCATGACCCAGGCCTCGGTGCGACTGACCGAGCGGCTCGCCACGATGGCCACCGCAAAGACCGATTGTGCCGCGGTGACGAAGAGCTCGATCCGCTGACCGGTCCCGAGGGGGAGGCCGTGGAGGACACCGGCGAATATCGAGAACACGATGGGCAACGACCCGACGAGCAACGTCCATTGGTTGACCTTGGAGGAGATGAGGGCTCCCAGGCCGGTCCGTGAGGCGAGCCGCCAGGCGAACAGGGTGGCTACCAGCAGCTCGGGCGCCTCGGAGGCGGTGGGGGCGATCCACTTGACAAGAAGGAATTCGCTGACCCCGATCGCCCTGCCGAGCTCGATGATGGACTCGGCGAACGCCTCGGCGCAGAGCAGGATCACCCCGGCGGCGACGACGAACATGGCGTAGTTGATGATCCGTCGCGCCCTCTTCGGAAGTGACCCGATATACGCCGAAGGTCCCACCAGGTGGGGCTCGTGGGTAGGTGCCCCCGAGAGCCTCCTGAGATAGAGCACATAGATGGTGATGAGGATCACGGCGTCATAGAGCGTGAGCGTGTCCTTGAGGAAGAGGGTCAACCCATAGACCGAAGCGATGGTCAGATAGGCTATGTCCACTGACTGCCCACGGGCGAGATGGATCTCGGTCGCCGTTGTCCCCTCCGCCTCGGATGGAGCCGCTCGGGTCTTCCTCACCCGCCAAGTGCCGATCAGGATCACCATCGGCCACCCGAGACCGATGAGGAGCTGATTGCCCCCGGTCATGTTGGCCAACGCCAACGGGCCGTACTGGGTGGCTTCCCCCGTCTCGGCGAATTCCTGGCCCGCCTTGGCGGTGAACACGAAGTCGACGGCGTACTCGGGGAGGATGGCGATCAGGGCGAGCAGGGCCAGGGCGAGCCCGGCGGCGATGTCCATCTGAATGATCTCGGCGGCCCAGGACAGGATGAAGGCGGCTCCGACGATGGCCATCCCGTAGAGGATCGCGGCCAGTATCGGTTCAGGATGGATGCCGGTGATACGGAGATACACCCCGGGCAGGGTTGCGGCCACGGCCAACGACATGAACAGGATCTGCGGTCGTGCGTCGGGCTTGGCAGTCTCCATCGAGCGGCGAGATTCTAAGAGAGCCGCCCGGTATTGCCCATTCCGGGTCGGTCAGACCTCCGGATCACTCCTCGGACCATTCGGGATCGTTGTCCCACTCGCGGTTGCGACGTTCCACGGTCTCCAATGCCTTGGCCGCCTCGTCCCGGGTGGCGAAGGGCCCGATCCGCACCGCAGCCCGGCAGCCGTCGGTGGGCTCCACGGTGCGGTGGTCCAGGCAGTAGAACCATTTGTCATCGGCGGCCTCGTAGTCAGGGCTCAACCCAGGACCCTCCGGCAGGACCAGGGGCTCCAGAAACCCTGGCCAAGCTCCTGATAGCGATTGGCCAGCCAGGCGGCGGTACCGATGTTCGCCTCGGGGTCGAAGGCGCTGGCCCCGGGGAACCCGGCGTTGGTTGAGGCTGAAGCCCAGGTCGATGGGAGGAACTGATAGAGGCCCGATGCACCCGAATACGGGTTGTAGGCATCGGCGTCTCCGAGACTCTCACATTGCAGGACGGCGAGCGCTTCGTCGACTCGGCTCGACGGGAAGTAGGCCTGAACGAGAGACCTCCATCGCTCGACGGAGGGTGGGAAGTCCCAATCACCGCCTCCACCGCCGCCACCTCCACCTCCATCGGTGGTATCAGGCGTCTCGGGCGGAGGTGCGGTTGTGGTGGGCGCGTCCTCTTCCTCTTCGGGCGGGGGCGGGGTGGTTGTGGGTGCCCTCTCTTCCTGGCGTCTCCGCTCCTCCTCCCGTGCTTGAGCGGCGTCCACTGCGCTGAGAGCATCGCGGTAGGCGGCATCGGCGGCGCTCGCCTCCCGAACGGCACGACCGACCTCGGCGTCGGCCTCGTCATAGAGGGCGGCCAGGTGCTCGATCTCCGCGTCGACCTCGGCCTTGATGGCAGCCACCCGTTCCTGTTGCAGCTGGTAGTCGATCTGAAGACGCTCCAGGGCGTCCCTCCTCACCACCAGCTCGTTGACCCTGGCTGCTCCGGCGGTGACCACGTCGCCCACCACCTGGCCGGTCACCATCGCCTGTTCGACATTCGTGGTGTTGACGAAGGTGACCCCCGGGCCCACGAGAGCGTCCATATATGCATCGACCGCATGTGTCTCGATGTCGGCTTCGATCCCGGTGAGCTCAGCATCGCCATGGGCAATCTGAGCCTTCAGACTGTCGAGGTCGGACGACACGGCGGACAACTCTGCGGAGAGGTCGCTGATCCGGGTGATGCTGACGGCGAGCTCGGACTCGATCTCGGCCCTCCGGTTGACTGCCGAGTCGACCAGCCCGGCGGCGACATCTGCCTGCCGCTCTGCTGCCTCTGCCTCCTGCTCTGACTCGTCGACGGTTTGGGCCCGCGCCGGGTGATCTTCGTAGAAGGTCACGCCGATGGCGAAGGCCGAGACAAGGGCGAGAAGGGTCAAGGAGCGCAGCACACGCATTAGAACCCGAGGAGCGTAATGAATGGTCGGGGGCACGAGAAGTGCAGATCCTTGCGATGGGCTAGCGTGCCCAGCCTATGGAACGGGTGAATGTGCAATCGGGGAGCCCGTTCGAGGCGGCGATTGGCTTCAGCCGCGCCGTCCGGGTGGGCGACCGGGTAGTCGTGTCCGGCACCGCCCCGATCTGGCCCGACGGCTCGGTGAACCCTGACCCGCGGGCCCAAGCCCGGCGTTGCCTGGAGATCATGCTCGGCGCCCTCGGAGAAGCGGGTGGCAGGGCAGAGGACGTTGTTCGGACCAGGACCTATCTGCTCGACGCCTCCGATGCGAACCAGGTGGGGGAGGCCCATCACGAGGTGTTCTCGGGAATCAGACCGGCCTCGACAATGGTTGTCGTGAGCGGGTTGCTCGACCCTCGTTGGAAGGTCGAGATGGAGCTCGAGGCGGTCATCGCCTGACCGCCCACATTGGAGGTTGCGATGTTTGGACGTAGGAAGACTGAGATGCCGGAAGCAGGAGACGCTCTTCCCGGACGTTCCACGGCGGTGGAGGTTCCCCTGGCCCATTTCGTCAACGGGAACCCACTGGTGGGACCTTTCCCGGAAGGAACCGAGACTGCGGTCTTCGGGATGGGTTGCTTCTGGGGTGCCGAGCGGCGGTTCTGGAAGATGGAGGGCGTCTACAGCACGTCGGCCGGGTACGCAGGTGGATACACACCCAATCCGACATACGAAGAGGTGTGCACCGGCCGTACCGGGCACTCGGAGGTCGTGCTTGTTGCCTACCGGCCGGAGGTGGTCTCCTACGAGGAGCTCCTGAAGGTGTTCTGGGAGACACATGACCCGACCCAGGGGATGCAGCAGGGCAACGACATCGGATCGCAGTACCGATCGGCCATCTACACCACCACCGACGAGCAGTTCGAGACCGCGAAGTGGTCGCGGGACAAGTATCAGGCCGAGCTGACCCCGCTGGGATTCGACGACATCACCACCGAGATCACGCCGCTGGGCGAGTTCTATTACGCCGAGGACTACCACCAGCAGTACCTGGCCAAGAACCCCCACGGTTACGACTGCCACGCCAACACCGGGATTGCATACCCGGTGGGCTGAGCTTCAGCGATCAGTCCTATGCCGGTTCGGTCTCGTCGCCCAGCGTCACCAGGGCGGCCAGCGCCTCTTGGACCACGGTCTCGACTGGCAGGTCGGCCTCGATGTCAGCGGTCACGTCGGGGGTGACGCCCACCGAGCCAAAGTCGTGGCCCTCAGGAGTAAGCCAGCGAGCGATCGTGAGCTTGAGCGCCCCGGTGTTCGATAGGGCGAATCTCTGCTGGACCGTGTTCTTTCCGAACGTGTTCTCGCCGACCACGGTTGCCCTGCCCCTTTCCTGAAGCACTGCCGACACCACTTCGGAGGCGGACGCGCTGCCCTCGTTGACTATGACGATCACTCCCATGTCTTCGGGCACGATCGGGTCTCCCGTGGTGGGGTAGGAGGTCGAGGAGTCGGGCCCCTCGGTGACGACGACGTCCCCGTCGGGGAGGAAGGCCGAGGCCACCTCGATTGCCGTGTCGAGCAGCCCCCCGGGATTGTTCCGCATGTCGAGCACGATGGACTCGACACCCTGGTCGAGAAGCGTTCCGACCTGCTCCAAGAAGAGCTCGTCGGCGTTGTCCGTGAATGCGTTGAGCCCCACATAGCCCGTGTCTCCGACCACCTCGCTCACAACTGCCTGGACGATGAACGAGGCGCGGGTGATGGTCACGTCGAAGACGTCTCCATCCCGTTCGATGGTCAGCACCACATCCGAGCCCGCCGGGCCCCTCACCGTTGCGGTGACTTCGTCCACGGTCCACCCGGAGATGTCGGTGCCATCCACGTCCAGGATCAAATCGTCCGGTTGGAGACCGGCCGTGTCGGCGGGGGTGTCATCGACCGTTGAGACGATGTGGATGATGCAGGTGTCCGAGATGATGTTGCAATCCTCCCCGGAAGCAGAGTCCTCGGCAGTGACCAAGGCCCCGATCCCCTGGATCTCACCTGCTTGCTCCTCCTCCAACAGCTCCACCGCCTCGGGGTCGAGATACACCGAGTGGGGGTCGAGACCGAAATTGGCCATGCCATGGACCATCGCTTCCGCCGCTTCGGCGCCGGTCTCGGCTTCGGCGAGCGCGACCTCGCAGGTCTCGAGGAAGGGGGTGGCCGGCGCGACGCAGACCAGCTCGGATCCGGAGCTTGCCCCGCCCAGGGCTTCCAAGCCGCGTGCGGCGGCTCGTGCCAGCTCGGCATCCGATATCTCGTCGACATAGTGGCGACGAATCAGGTCGTAGGTCTCACAAACGATCTCCACGTCGGGATCGACCGCATCGCATCCGACGAGGCGCATGGGACGTCCGCCACCGGCCGTGGTGGCAGGTGCATCGTCGGCCTGTTGGGTTGTGGGGGAAGAGGGTGCCGTCGGCGCCGGCGCGTTCTCGACGACATCGCAGGCCGTCAGAACCACGCTCAATACGATCAAGAACGAGGCGAGGCGCCGCTGGCTCATGAAACGCATGCCTTCATTATCGGTCCGCGTCGGCCATTACCGTCGCGGAAGATGCACTTTCGAGTCATGCTTCGTGTCCCGGGTGGGGCAACGGTCACACGTGACACCCGGGAGGGCCGGTGGGTGGAGCCCTGGGGAGAGCCAGACGAGGTCATCCCATCCGGTCTCTGGGCTTTGCCCGGGCTGGTCGATGGGCACGCCCATCTCGCTCAGGAGACCACGGACCTCCACCGGGGAGATCACGACCGGGCCGCCGCCATGGCAAAGAAGGCACTCGAAGCAGGTGTGGGGTTGATCCTCGACAAGGGATGGCGTGACCTCACCATCGTCCATTTGATCGACAAAGTCCCGGCATCGGAGCGCCCCGAGATAGAGGCAGCAGGGGTGGTCCTCACCGTCGATGGCGGTTTCTGGGAGGGTTTCGGCCGCACTGTCGCTGAGGGCGAAATCGGCAAGGCGGCCGCGGTCGCGGCAGGCGAGGGTGCGGGCTGGGTCAAGCTGATCGGTGACTGGCCGAGGAAGGGCCTGGGCCCGATCGCCAACTTCGATGAGACGGAACTGGAGATTGCGGTGACGGCGGCGAGAGTGCACGGGGCAAGGGTGGCGGTCCACACCATGGCTCGGGAGGTCCCGTCGATGGCGGTACGGGCAGGGGTCGATTCCATCGAGCACGGGCTGTTTCTGACCGACGACGACCTGGAGATGCTCGGGGCCCGAGGAGGATGTTGGGTGCCGACCGTGGTTCAGATGGAGGCAACGGTCGCACAACTCGGTGAGAAGTCGTCGGGCGGGCGACTGCTGCTCGAGGGGCTCGACAACGTGAGGGCGAGACTCGCCACGGCTGTCGAGGCCGGGGTCCACGTCCTCACCGGCACCGATCTCGCCATTGGTGCCCATCAGGTGGCCCAGGAGGCGATCCGTCTCTGGGAGATGGGGATGGCGGCGGAGCAGGTCATCGAATCTGTCTCCCGGTCTGGATTTCGGGCGACCGGCCGGCCGGAAGGCTTCGAACCGGGCGATCCAGCCAACGCCGTCTTGTTTTCGGAGGACCCTGTTTCGAACCCTCGCGTGCTTGGCCGATCCAGCTGTCGTCATCCGGATGGGTCAGATCGTGTCATGAGGCTGGTGCTCGCCTCGGGGTCACCTCGCCGGCGCGAACTGCTGGAGCGGCTCGGTCTCGACTTCGACGTGGTCACTCCCGGTGTCGACGAGACCAGATATCCCGAAGAGGTGCCCGCGGCATATGTGGAGAGGGTGGCACGGTCCAAGTCCACCGCGGTGGCCGGCGATGGTCTGATCGTGGTGGCGGCCGACACCATTGTCGTCCACGAGGGGAAGGTCATGGGCAAGCCCGGTCATCCCGAGGAGGCGCGGGCGATGCTGCGACGAATCGAGGGGGATGTGCATGAGGTCTTCACCGGGTTGGCCATCGGCGCCTGGGACGGCGGGGCGCATATCAAATCGGTCGTCGATGTCGCTGAGGTGACCATGCTCCCGATGACGGAGGAAGAGATCGCCTGGTACGTCGGCACCGGTGAGCCACTGGACAAGGCCGGTGGCGTATGCCCTTCAGGGTCTCGGTGGGATGTTCGTAGGCAGGGTGGTCGGGAGCCCGTTCACGGTGATCGGTTTGCCGATCCACCTGCTTGCCCGTCTTGTGTCCGCCTCCGGGGCGGATCTGACAGCGTTCAGAAACGACGTCCCCGGGTAACTTGCCCTCATGAACCGCACCGCCTGGATCCTGACGGGTCTGTTCGTGGTTCTCGTGGTGACCATCATTTTCCTGGTGGGCCGGAACGATGAGTCGAACTCATCGACGACCACCACCACCACGGTCGGCGTGACGACGACGACCCTGGACGGCAACACGTCCACCACCTCCGGGGCGACGACCACCAGCACCTCGGTGGCCCCAACGACGACTCTCGCTCCCACCACCACCACGACTGCTCCGACAACCACGACTTCCGTCGCCGTTGCCGGCAACTGGGCCGCGACGCCGATGGTCGCGGCAGGATTCGGCGCACTCGGCTGGTGGGACGGCGCCAGCTGGGTCCAGGTAGAGCCGTCCACTGCACTCCCCGTCGCCGGTGGTGAGGACTATCAGGTCGCGCTGATTGGACTGGACGCCATCGTCACCGCAGGTCCCCCGGCGACTTTGTGCGATCCGATCAACAATCCGGGCGTGGTGTTCGACAACGAACAGGTTCTCGGTGACTGGCCAGGCCCCGTCGGGGTGGGTATCACGGCGCCGTGGGTGATCGTGCCTCATCTGGTCGAGCAGATCGAGGATGACGGCACCTACTCCGCCTTCGCCACCGAGCTCCTGGCTGAGCGTGGGCTCGATGTTCCCGAGCCGGCGATGAAACAGATCGTGCAGGTCGACCTCGAAGGTGACGGGGTCAACGAGGTCTTGGTGGTCGCCGAGGACGTAAGCGAGGGTCTGCTGGCCCAGGACGGCGACTATTCGATCGCCTTCGTGAGACGGACGGTGAGCGGGGACGTCCAGACCGACATTCTGGGCGAGTCGGTGATCGTCACCGCCGACAGCCCGGTGGTGAACTCGTACTCGGTTAGCGCGGTTGCGGATCTGAACGGCGACGCCAAGATGGAGATCGTCCTGACCAGCTGCCTACTACGAGGGGATCTCCGCCGAGGTGTGGGAGTACGGGGACGGAGGGCCGGTTCTCCGGATCTCATCCGGTTGTGGTGTCTGATGGAGAACCCGTTTCTCGATCGTCCCACCTATGTCGGTCACACCGGCATCGAGCTCACCGATGCCTCGCCTGACTCGTGTGAGGGTCGGTTGGTGATCGAGGACATACACCATCAGCCATACGGGGTGGTCCATGGCGGGGTCTATTGCACCTTGATCGAGACCCTTGCCTCATCAGGGGCCGCACTGTGGGCAATCCAGAACGGCATGGCTGGCTGCGTCGGAGTGTCCAATCAGACCGATTTCATCCGGGCGACCACCGAGGGTGTCCTGATCGGCTCGGCGACACCCATTCACCGGGGCCGCACCCAGCAGTTGTGGCAGGTGGCCGTCACTCGCGAGGACGACGGGAAGCTCGTGGCCCGGGGCCAGGTCCGCCTGCAGAACATCAACTCCACCGAGTTCTAGAATCGGCTGCGATGCTCCGCATCGGCCCCCTCACAGTCGACCCACCCGTCGTGCTCGCCCCGATGGCCGGGATCACCAATGCCCCATTCCGGCGTCTCTGTCGCGAGTACGGGGCCGGTCTCTACGTGTCCGAGATGATCGGTGCCCGCGGTCTCGTCGAAGGAGATGTGAAGACACGCCAGCTGGCCAGCTTCGCGCCCGATGAGACCCCCCGTTCGATTCAGCTCTACGGCACCGACCCTGGGTCCCTCGGCGACGCTGTTTCCTATCTGGTCGAAGTCGAGCACGTCGACCACATCGACATGAACTTCGGCTGCCCGATGGGGAAGGTCACCCGGCACGGGGGCGGAGCAGCCCTTCCCTGGAAGCGCGATCTGTTCCGATCGATCGTGGCGGCTGCCGTGTCCAGCGCCGGGTCGGTCCCGGTGACAGTGAAGTTCCGCAAGGGAATCGACGACGACCACCTCACCTATCTCGAGACCGGGCTCACGGCCGAAGATGAGGGGGCGTCGGCAGTGGCCCTCCATGCGAGGACAGCCCGTCAGCTCTATTCGGGCAGCGCCGATTGGGAGGCCATCGGCCGGCTAAAGGAAGCAGTCACCTCGATCCCGGTGCTGGGCAACGGCGACATCTGGACCGCGGCCGATGCGATCGAAATGATGACGCGGACCGGTTGTGATGGAGTGGTGGTGGGCAGGGGGTGTCTGGGGCGGCCCTGGTTGTTCCGGGACCTGGTCGATGCGATGACCGGCCGTCCGCATCAGACTCCACCCGACTCTGGCGAGGTGGCCCGTGTCATGGTCCGTCATGCAGGTCTGCTCGTCGACCACTTCGGTGAGCGGGTCGGGATCGCACTCTTTCGGAAGCACCCCTCGTGGTACCTCAAGGGATTCCCGGCCGGACCGCAGATGCGCGATGCCCTGGCCAGGGTGGAGTCGTTGGACCACCTCGAGAGTCTTCTGGCCGATTGGGACCAGGACATCCCCTTCCCCGAGGAGGCAAACCACATGGTGCGCGGCCATTCGCACGGCCCCCGCCCGGTCCGCCTTCCCCATGGCTTTCTCGACCACCGTGAAGGCGACCGGCTGGGCCGGGAGGCGGAACAGGTGATCAGCGGAGGCTGAGACCTCGGTGTAGCAGACAGCGCTGACCTCAGGTGCGATGTTTGTTACTCGCGCTCGGCGTAGCCGGCGACCGCCGACAGCACGAGGTGGGCCATGGCGTCGAGTGTGAGCCCGTCCCGGTCGGCTTCCGGATCGACTTCGACGAAATCGATCGACGCCACCTTGGGGTTGCGCGCACATCGACGTACGCCCTCGGCCAGATCGCGCACTGTGAGCCCTCCCGGCCTGGCTCCGTGGCAGCCGGGTGCATAGGCGCGGTCGAGCACATCGATGTCGACGTCGACATGGACCACGTCGGTCTTCACCGCCACCACCGTCAGGGCGTCCTCCACCACCGACCCGATGCCGCGTTGTGAGACATCCTCGACGGTCAGAACCGTGATCCCCCGCTCGTCGCAATAGGCGCGGTACTCGGCGGAGTTGGCAAACGAGTGGATCCCCACCTGCGCCACGTTCTCACCGGGCAGACCGTCCTCGTCGATCAGGCCGCGCACCGGGGTCCCGTTGGTTGGACCGAGGTCGAGAGTGCGGACGTCGTGATGGGCATCGAAGGTGATCAGCCCGATCCGGCTCCGGTCGGGGGACAAGGATCTAGCGAGGGGGCGGGTGATGGCGTTGTCCCCACCGAGGTAGATGGTCAACGGGCCTCGGTTCAGCGTGGCGGCCAAGTCTTCGACCATCTCCGGCATGCGATGCATGTCGAGGTCGGAGACCGCCCAATTGCCCTCGTCACGGACCGTGACTCCACCGAAATCGATTCCCCATTCGCCGTGGAAGGTGGAGAAACGACTGAGTCGATCACGGACCTCGAGCGGGCTCAGGTCCGCTCGCGACGGCGATAACGAGGCCCGGGACGAAGGCACACCGACCACCAGGATCTCCGGGTCGGGATGCTCCTGGGCGAGCCAGACATCGGCGCGCGGCCAGTGTGGGTCATTGATCGGCATTGGGGATCAGCGTATAGGTGCTCCGGCTGTCATCCGTAAACGGTCTCAGAGCATCGGTATGTCGACACCCCGTTCCCGTGCCACGCGGCGGGCGATGTCGTAACCGGCGTCGGCATGACGCATCACCCCGGTGCCGGGGTCGTTGGTGAGCACCCGCTCCACTCGCAGAGCGCCTTGCTCGGTGCCATCGGCGACGACCTGAGCCCCGGCGTGGATCGAGTTCCCGATACCTACACCGCCCCCATGATGGACTGCCACCCAGGCGGCCCCCGAGGACACATTGAGCATCGCGTTGAGGATGGGCCAGTCGGCGATGGCGTCCGACCCGTCGGCCATCGCCTCCGTTTCCCGATAGGGCGAAGCGACGGATCCCGAGTCGAGGTGATCCCGGCCAATGACAATCGGAGCCGAGACATCGCCCGCGGCGACCAGATCGTTGAACCGGAGACCGGCCAGATGGCGCTCGCCGTAGGAGAGCCAGCAGATCCGGGCCGGGAGACCTTGAAAATGGACCTTCTCGGATGCCATCTGCATCCAGCGATGCAGTGAATCGTTGTCGGGGAAGAGCTCGGCGATGGCCCGGTCGGTGACGGCGATGTCGCCCGGATCGCCGCTGAGGGCGACCCAGCGGAACGGCCCCGAGCCCTCACAGAACAGGGGCCGGATGTAGGCCGGGACGAATCCGGGATAGGAGAAGGCGTCGGCGAACCCGGCCGTGGTCGCCTCACCTCTCAGGTTGTTCCCGTAGTCGAAGACCTCGACACCCGAGGACTGAAACCCGACCATTGCCTCACAGTGCGATGCGATCGATTCCCGCGCTGCCTTGACATAGGTGTCGGGGTCGTCATCGCGGAGCCGGCGGGCGTCGTCAACGTCGTACCCACCCGGGATGTACCCGTACAACGGGTCGTGTGCCGAGGTCTGGTCCGTCACGATGTCGACGTCGAGATCCATTTCGAGCAATCGGGGGAACAGATCGGCAGCATTGCCGAGCAGGCCGATGGAAACCGCTTCGCGGCTTCGCTTCGCCTCGATGGCGCGTGATACCGCCTGCTCGGTCTCCTCGTAGCTCTCGTCGAGGTATCCGGTCTCCAACCGGCGTTCGATCCGCTGCGGGTCAACCTCGACACAGAGGGCCACGCCGCCGTTCATGGTGATCGCGAGCGGTTGGGCGCCCCCCATGCCGCCGAGCCCGGCAGTGAGGGTGAGTGTGCCGGCCAATGTGCCGCCGAACCGCTGCTCGGCGATTGCGGCGAAGGTCTGATAGGTCCCCTGGAGGATGCCCTGGGTCCCGATATAGATCCAGGACCCGGCGGTCATCTGCCCGTACATGGTCAGACCGGCCGCCTCCAGCTCCCAGAACTGCTCCAGGGTCGCCCAGCGTGGAACGAGGAGGCTATTGGCGATGAGCACCCGGGGAGCCATCTCATGGGTCTGGAACACCCCGACTGGCTTGCCCGATTGCACCAGGAGCGTCTCGTCGTTCCTCAATCGCTCGAGTGTCCGGACGATGGCGTGCAGCGACCCAATATCGCGGGCTGCCTTGCCTCGGCCGCCGTAGACGATCAGCTGCTCCGGGTCTTCGGCGACGTCCGGGTCGAGATTGTTGAGGAGACAGCGCAGAGCTGCCTCCTGGAGCCAGCCGTTGGTATTCAGCCGGGACCCCCGGGGGGAATGGAGGGGGAAAGAGAGGTCGAGCATTGGCGGCCCGAGCCTATCGGCGACTACCAGTGATCACCCCGGCTCAGTGGCCGCTATTTGCGCAACAACCCGTCGAGGCGACGGGAGGCGACGAAAGCGCCGACGAGGCCCATTACCAGCAGATAGGCGATGTGGCCGGCCACCGACCAGTCCAAGATGCCCAGCGAGAAGGCGCGGAGCAACTCGTTCCCTTGATAGAGCGGTGACAGTCGGACCAGTTGCTGCAGGGCCGGGGGATAGGTATCGAGCGGGTAGAAGGTGGCGGAGAACAGGAACAGCGGCATCGTGACCAGGGAGACCAGGTCGAAGTCCTGCCACGAGCGCATATATGTGGTGGCGGCGAGACCGACCGACCCGAAGGCGAATCCGATGAGGACCGCGCCCGGGATGGTCAGGATCGCCCACCAGTTGGTGGTGAGACCCATGATCACCATGACGACGAGGAAGGCGACGGCGTACAGGGCGCCGCGGAGCAGCGCCCATCCGATCTCCCCGATGGCGATGTCACGCGGTCCCAGCGGCGTGGTGAGAATGCCGTCGTAGACCCTGTCGAACTTGAGCCGGAAGAAGATGTTGAACGTGGTCTCGAGCACCGTCCCGTTCATTGCCGACGCCGCCATCAAGGCCGGGGCGACGAAGGCCGTGTAGTCCACCGTGACGCCACCGGGCATGGTCACCTCGCCGACGAGGGAACCGATGCCGATCCCGATCGAGAAGAGATAGAAGACAGGCTCGAAGAAGCCGGTGATCACGACCTTCCACACCCGTCGGTAGACCAGGTAGTTCCGCTCCCAGATCCGCTGCGCCCGAAATGGGGTCATCCGGCCGGGAGGAGTCAAACGGGAAGGTGCCGAGACGCTCATGGCTTGAGCCTCCGGTCCAGCCAGCGCGAGCCGAGGACGATGCCGGCGGCGGCCATCGCCACCAGGTAGACGACATTGACCCACATCGGCAGCGGGGTGACGATCGAGGTGTCGGCCCCAGGGAGGGCGACCTTGCGCACTAGCTCGACACCGTGGAACAGAGGTGTGAAATAGGCGGCCACCTGCAGCTGATTCGGGCAGTTGGCTGATCGGGAAGAAGGTCCCCGAGAACAAGAACAACGGGATGATCCCGAACCGGAACAAGGTGGAGAGGCTCACCTCGTTCTCGCGAGTCACCGTGAAGGCGGTGACAGTGGCCTGGAAAGCCAGCCCGGTGAGGACCCCAGCTGGAACCGCGAGGAGGGCCGGGCCCAGGTCGAGCGCTCCGAAGGCCACCGAAATCAGGGCGAACACCGTCAGGACGAAGGTGAGGCGGATCGAGCCCCAGATCATCATGCCCCTCACGATGTCGGTCGGGGAGAGGGGGGTGGTGATGGCGCCGTGGAAGCCTTTCCGCCATTTGATACCTGCCATGACCGGGAAGGCTCCCTCGCCGGCCGAGGTCTGCATGGCGGTCGCCGCCATAAGGCCGGTGGCGACGAAGGTCAGGTAGGAAACTCCGAGGTCGTCGGTGGAGGAGTCGACCAGGGTCCCCAGTCCCAATCCCATCGCCGACAGGAACAGCACCGGGTTCACGAAGCTGGAGATCACCGTCCCACGCCACACGCGTCGGTAGCCGATGGCCTCCGACTCGACCCACCGCCATGACCGAGTCAGGCTGGTCATCAGTCGATGAGCCTTCGACCGGTGAGCTTGAGGAACACGTCTTCCAGGCTCGATCTGCGCACAAGCACCTGTTCGGGATGGATGTCGCGCTCGGTCAGCTGGTGCTGGGTGTCTTCGGCGTCGTCGGTGTAGACGATCACCCGATCGGCCAGGATCTCGATGCTGTCTTCCAGCCAATCGAGCCTGCTCGCCATCGCACCCATCAGCTCTTCGGGGAACCGAAGCTCCACCACTTCTCGGGGGGCGTATTGGGCGATGAGCTGGCGCGGCGACCCTTCCGCCACGATCTTCCCCTTGTCCATGACCACCAGGCGGTCACACAGCTGCTCGGCCTCGTCCATGTAGTGGGTGGTGATGATCAGGGTGGCTCCCTCCCTCTTCAGGCGGTAGAGCCGGTCCCAGAGAAGATGCCGGGCCTGGGGGTCGAGGCCGGTCGTCGGCTCGTCGAGGATGACCAGGTCCGGGTCGTTGATCAGCGCCCGTGCGATGGTGAGACGCCGCTTCATCCCCCCGGACAGCGGCTCGACCGGCGAGTCGGCCCGATCGGTCAGCTGGGCGAACTCGAGCAGATCGACGATCCGCGCCTTGATGTCGGCCCGGTGCATGTCGTGGTATCGCCCGTACACGTAGAGGTTCTCCGAGACGGTGAGCTCGAGGTCGAGATTGTCTTCCTGGGGGACGACGCCGAGACGTTGTCGGATCTGCCGGCCCTGGGCGTCGGGATCCAGCCCGAAGACGGTGAGCTTGCCCTCGGTGATCGGGCTCACCGTGGTGATCATCTTCATCGTCGAGGTCTTTCCCGCCCCGTTTGGTCCGAGGAAGCCGAATGCCTCGCCTTTGGCGATATCGAAGTCGATGGCGTCGACGGCCACGAAGTCGTCGAATCTCTTGGTGAGGCCGCGGGCCTGGACGAGCGGTTCAGCCATGACCATTCGACGCTAGTGGGGGTCCGATCCAGTCACGCCCGGATTCGAGGCGGTCAATACTGCTCGTATCTGACCACGGCCTCGGCCGGCTTCCTTCCCCCGAATCGACTCGGCGCCGTTCCCGCCACCGGGTACCCGAGAGCGACGGCGTACCGCGTCTCCACCGCATCCGGAGCACCGAGGAAGCGCCGCGCGTCGGCGGATCGATGGAGGGTGATGGGACACGAAGCGACACCGACGGACTTCGCCGCGAGCATGATGTTCTGAGCCGCTCGTCCGATGTCGAACAGGTTCCCGCCCTCCTCCTTGACCAGAACGATGGTCGCGGCCGAGGCTCGGATTGGATCGGTGTAGTCGCCGTGCTCGGCGAGACCCTGGAGCCCATCGCCGGTCACGACGATGAACGACCAGTCCTGGCGGTTCTTCGAGCTGCCGGTCCATCGTGCCGCCTCGAGGATGGCGCCGAGGTCGTCATCGCTGAGTGGGTCGGGCTTGAACTCACGGATGGCGCGGAGCTTCACGATGAGGTCGTAGGAATCAGTCATGGGCGGCGAGGTTAGGTCAGCGGGGATACAGGATCATCTGGGTGCAGCGGAAGAGAGCGATCTTCTTCGATGTCTCCTCGGCGGTGACCACGACATCCCAGACCTGAGTCGTCCGTCCGCCATGGGCCAGGGTCCCCTCGGAAAGGAGGGCTCCTTCCAATTGCGTGCCCAGGTGATTCGACTTGAGCTCGATCGTGGTGAACCCGATGGCGCCGTCAGGGAGGTTGGCCACGCACCCGTATCCGGCGGTGGTGTCGGCCAGCGCCACGACCGAGGCCGCATGGAGATAGCCGTTGGAGGCGAGATGTCGCTCCCCGATCTCCATGCGCATGCTCGATGCGCCTTCGGTGATCTCGAGCAGCTCGATCCCGAGGAGACCGGGGAGCCGAGGGGCGCCGAGTTGCTCCAGAGCGCGGGAGAGCTCCTGACGGTCCGTGGGAAATGGCGGGATGTCGGGCATGAGGCGGCGACGTTACCGATGCGGTGTCGGAGGAGATGATCGAATAAGTTGACGCAATGCCGACTCCACATATCTCCGCCGAGAAGGGCGATTTTGCCCCGTCGATCTTGCTCCCGGGCGACCCGCTGCGGGCGCAGCACATCGCCGAGAACTTCCTCGACGACGCGAAGTTGGTGAACGAGGTTCGCAACATGCTGGGTTACACCGGCACCTACGAGGGCATCCCGGTATCGGTGATGGGCACGGGCATGGGCATCCCGTCGGCCTCGATCTATGCCACCGAGTTGATCACCGAATACGGGGTGGAGCGTCTGATCCGGGTCGGGTCCTGTGGCGGGATCCTGCCCTCGGTCGAGCTTCGCGACGTGGTCCTCGCCATCGGCGCCTGCACCGACTCGGGCGTGAACCGGGTTCGCTACGGGGGTTACGACTTCTCGGCGACCGCAGATTTCGCACTGCTCCGTGCGGCGGCCGACGCCGCCGAAGCCCGGGGTATCGCGGTCAAGGTGGGCAATGTCCACTCCGCAGATCTCTTCTACAACCCCGATCCCGAGGCGTTCGACCGGATGGAGGCGATGGGGGTGCTGGCGGTGGAAATGGAGGCAGCGGGGCTGTACGGGGTGGCTGCGGAGAAGGGGGGCCGGGCCCTCACCATCGCCACCGTTTCCGACCATGTTCGCACCGGCGCATCCACCACATCCGAGGAGCGTCAACAGACTTTCGACGAGATGGTGGTCATTGCCCTGGAGACGGTCAGGATCGACGTCGGCTGAATCCCGTGCTGGCCTGATATGTCTGTAGACCGAGCGGTGGCCCGCCAGGGCGTCATCGACGCTTTGCCCTTGTTCGTGCCGGCCATCCCGTTCGGGTTGGTCATCGGTCTCGCCATCACCGAGTCCGGGATGAACCCCTTCGTCGGGTGGTCCGGCTCATGGCTCATCTTTGGTGGGGCGGCCCAGCTCACACTGGTCACATTGTTGGGCACGGGTGTGGCCGTGGCGGCAGCGGTGGGTACCGCCCTCGTGGTCAATGCCCGTCATCTGATGTACTCGGCCGCTCTGGCCCCGACCTTCCAGAGCCAGCCACGATGGTTTCGCTGGCTCGGTCCCTATCTCCTCATCGATCAACTGTTTGCACTGACCACGGTGCGGCCCACCGACGAGGAGCCGGAGTCGTTCCGCACCTACTACCTCGCGGCCGGCGCCACCTTTTGGGTCTTGTGGGCGATCGTCGTCGCCTTCGGGCTTCTGTTGGGGCCGGTCGTACCCCAGGAGTGGAACCTCGAGTTCGCCATACCGATCCTCTTCATTGGCCTGCTCGTGCTCGGGATCGACCACTGGCCTGAGATGGTGGCGGCGCTGGTCGGCGCCGGCATCACCTATCTGGCCGCCGGTCTCCCCAACCGGACCGGGCTGCTGGTGGGAGCCTTCGTCGGGATGATCGCCGGCTTCGCCGCCGAGAGACTTCGCCGTGAGTGACTTTCTGGCCACGGTGGTGGTGGGTGTCGGGACCTATGTGTTCCGGGCGGTGTTCATCGTGGCGCTGGCAAAGCGGCGGATCCCCGAGGTCGTGCTCGTCGCCCTGAAGTACGTGGGCCCGGCGGTCCTGGGTGCCTTGATCGTCGCCCTGCTCACCGACCCCGAGGGCAACGTCCAGATCGGGATCCCCGAGGTCTCCGCGTTCGTGGCCGGTGGTTTCGTCGCTCACAAGACCCGAAGCCACATCTGGACCCTGTTCGCCGGGATGGCGGTGTACTGGGTGGTCCGGGCCTTCGTTTAGAGGGCGCGAAGAAGATTCTCTCTACGGCAGGCGACGCGTAACCCCTCCTCACTACTTTGGGTCTGAGAAGCGATGCCGACCTCCGGCATCGAGAAATTGGGAGGAGAAATGACCGACACCGTCGATCGGACGGAGTCGACTGGATCGGGGGGGTCCGGTCTCGATTCCTACTTCAAGCTCAGCCAGCGGGGCAGTTCCGTCGGCACCGAGATAAGAGCCGGGGTCACGACGTTCCTGGTGATGGCCTACATCATCTTCGTCAACCCCGCCATTCTCGTCGGCCGCGGGCTTCGATGCGCCGGCCGTGGCCGCCGGCACCGCCCTGGTCGCCGGCCTGCTCTGCATCCTGATGGGGGTGGTGGCCAACTATCCCATTGCGATGGCAGCCGGTCTCGGCATCAACGGTGCGGTGGCCTTCGGCCTCGTCCTGGGTCAAGGGCTGACGCCGGCCGGAGCGATGGGTGTGATCGTCCTCGAAGGTCTGATCGTGCTCGCTCTGGTGGTCGTGGGTCTGCGCGAGGCGATCATGAACGCGGTGCCCCTGGCCTTGAAAAGGGCGATCGGGGTCGGCATCGGGCTCTTCATCATGTTCATCGGGTTCGTCGACGCCGGGCTGATCCGTCAGCCGGTCGGTGACGGCCCGGTTCCGGTCGAGTTCGTGTTTCCCAACAGCGCCGGGGCATGGATGGCTTTGATCGGTCTCCTGATCACGGTGATCCTCTATGTGAGGAAGGTCCCCGGGGCCCTGATCATCAGCATCCTGCTGACCGCTGCGATCGGGCTGATCATCGGCTTCACCCAGTTCCCGGACACGTTCACCGCCACTCCGAGCTTCGCCACATCTGGGCGATTTCGATCTGGGCAATGTGTTCTCGACGCTGGGATTCGTCGCCGCGGCGCTGACCATCTTCAGCTTCATGCTCACCGACTTCTTCGACACCATTGGCACTGCCACCGCAGTCGTCGAACAGGCCGAGCTGACCGATGAAGAGGGAAACATCCCCGGTGTCGGCAGGTTGCTCATCGTGGACTCACTCGGCGCCGCCGCAGGTGGTGCTGCCGGGGTCAGCTCCAACACCAGCTACATCGAGAGTGCGGCGGGCGTAGCCGAAGGAGGACGGACCGGTCTCACCTCGATCGTGGTCGGGGTGCTGTTCCTGGTGGCGATCTTCCTCTCGCCTCTGGCCGCGTTGGTCCCGGTGCAGGCGGCAGCCCCGGTGCTGATCCTGATCGGGTTCCTGATGGCCGGCCTGCTGAAGGGGATCGACTTCGACGACATCGAGGAGGGCTTCCCGGCCTTGCTCACCCTCATCCTCATGCCGCTCACCTTCAGCATCACCGTCGGCATCGGCGCCGGCTTCGTGATGTACGTCCTGATCAAGGTGATCAAGGGCAAGTTCCAGGACGTCCACCCGCTGATGTGGGTGGTCGCTATCGCCTTCCTCATCTACTTCGGTCAGGCGGTCCTCGGGCAGGCGATCTCCGCCTGACCCCGTATGTGTGCAGGCACCCACAGTGGGGGTGGGTGCCTGCCACTCAAGAGTCTGGAGCCGGACCGATCGTCAACTCTCCCGGCGGCATCCCGGCGGCCTCGTCTCGTTGCCAGATCGTGGCGTTGAGGGAGATGGAGGCGACCAGGGACCGGCTGATGATGTAGAGCCAGGCGAGGAAGACAGCCGCCATCCCCAACCCCCGTAGAGCTCGCTGGCGGAGTCCAATCTCCTCGAGAAGTAGACGACGGTGGCAATTCTGACGATGAGCAAGGCGGCGGTCATCAACAAGTGCTCCCGGGATCACCGCGGTCCAGCGGATGCCGTCCGGCCGGGGCAGCTGTGTTCAACAGGAACGTGTGGAGGGCCACGAGGGCGAAGTATGGCCATGACGTACACCAGGACATCGACGATCCAGGGTCCTCCCTGCAGACGGTTCGTCAGCCACTGGATCGCCAGCATGGCGACGACGAACCCCGCCACCGAGAGAGAGGCGACCAGCCTGTTCACCGGCTTGGTCGGGCTGGTGCCCCAGGCCAGTCGGCTGGTCAGGCCCAGCGCACGCACCACGCCCAGACCGGCCCAGAGCAGAAGGACGATGCTGAGGAAGGCCAGATAGAGCAGCGCCTTGTCGGAGGCCTCGACCGCGGCCCCCACCATCCTGGCAAGGGCCGCGATCATCAAACCCGACTCCTCGGCGAGCTCGCCGGGTGGCCGACCCAGCCAGTCGGAAAGTGTCCCGATCAGCACCACCACGGACAGGGAGAAGGGTAGGAACCAGAGGAAGAGCTTCACTGACAGTCCTCCTGCTAGAAGACTGCCGGCGAAGGCCTGGTCCCGTGTGTAGAAGTCGTACGCCACGCGCACGCTGGCGCGTTGTTCTCGCTCTGCCTCGAGACGCTCGAACGCCAGCCCTTTCAGACCGACGTAGCGCTCCTTGAGCTGCTCGATGCGCCCCGGACCCGCTTCCTCGGCGTCGCTCGATGTGGGGGCGTCGGCCACGCGGTGAAGCTACCCGCTGTCAGTCGGATGGCTGGGCGAGGATGAAGCCCTCCACCGCCTCGGTGAGCGGTGTCTCCGACACCACGACATCGGGATCGGTGAACTGCGTGCTCGTTCGCCCATTGAAGGAGAGCCGCACATCGGCGGCGACCGCGACCCCTCCACCTAGATCGTCGGCGATGAGCCGGGCGGTCTGACGGATCATCACCGGGTCGGTGGCCATGACCATCCGCTGTCGCTCGGTCAGGTAGTCAGGGGGCGGCACCGTCCAGCTCTTCCCGGACGCCGGATCGGTGACCACGAAGTCCGCCGACGCCGATTTCTCGCTGAGCATCACCTGCCACGAGCCGAGATACCCCTCACCGGTCCACTTGACATCGCCCGGGGTGAGATGGTGGCGAAGGGGTATGGCGATCATCAAGACGACGTAGAAGGAGCCGACTCCCACCCAAGCTGGCTTGAGTCTCCGCCCCATTTCTCCCCCCGAAGGCGGGGAGGGGGAATACCCCCAACGTCGCTTCGCTCCTGGGGGAGGAAATGCTCCGGCCAGGCCGGGTCGAAGAAGACGAGAGCGGAGAGGCTCATCAGCAGCGGGAACAGGCCAATAGATGGGAACATCAGCCAGGTCAGGGTGTGGAAGACGACCAGTGCCACGTAGGCATACGGCCGTGCGGGCCGCCACGACAGCCAGCCGACGATGGTGAGATCGAAAAATGCCCCTGCCCAGGAGAGCAAGTAGGCGACCACCGGGAGGGTCAGCACCGGGCCGATCAGCCACATCTCAGAGCGGGCCGGCAGCCAGGTCGACAGCGGCTCGGCGCGTAACAGCCAATCGCCGTTGAGCTTGGCCAGGCCCGCGAAGACATAGACCATCCCGACCTGGAAGCGAAGCATCCATATCACCCACGCCGGGTACCGGCCCGGGGTGCGCACCCGGCCACGACGGGCATCGAGCGACATGGCGGCGTTGAGGGGGAGAAAGACCATCACCGAGGCGGTGAGGACCACCCAGTAGTAGTGATTGAGGTAGAGACTCCTGTCGATCAGCTCCACGTAGCCGAGAGTGACCGCGAACAGACCGGCAGACAGGCGGTAGCGGTATCCCAGGGCGATACCGAGCGCAGCCAGGCCGATGACCAGGAAATGGACCTGCATCCACGGCTCCGGCCAGACCCGCACCCATTCGAAGCCGGGATAGGAGAAGTGATACTCCGGCTCGATCAGCAGGGTCCCGATCCAACCCCGGGTGAAGAACCGGACGACGAGGACCATGCCGACGATCCCGAACCCGATGCGGAACAAGGCACCAGAGGCGGCACTCACCTCCTGTGCCGCCTTCGCCCTGAGCGTGGAGGTCGACATCACCCGGTGTCACCGTCCGTGTCGGAGAAGCCAAGCGTGATGTCCAACAGCGACACGACGTCGGACTCGAAGAGTGTCCTCAGTTCGGCGATGTCTTCGTAGATGGGCTCGAGGTCTTCCGGGCTTTCCGCCGCGATATCACGCACCGGGCCGTCCAGGGCGCTCACCTCCGCGATCGCCCGGTCGAGGGTCTCGTCGATGCGATCGGCCACCTCCGATGATCTGGCCCGGATCAACGCAGCGAGCGAGTCTTCGCCACCGGCATCGAGCGCCACGCGGATGCTCTCCAATTGGGATCGGTACATGGCCGCTGCCTCGCCGGCCGCACCCTCCGGGATGGCTTCGATGTCGGGCTCGGGCGCCGAGATGCCCAGGGCCTGGCCCAGCTCGAACAGACTCTGACGTTTCAACGTCTCGACGAAGGAGGCGATGAGATCACCGAAAGACTGATTGGGCGGGATCACCACCGTGTAGACGTCCACCCAGGGCTCACCACCGTTGAACGATGTGGTCCAGGAATCCACCAGGGCGGTGGCCGCGTCCGCGGCGACGACGGCGGCGGCGGCGGCCAGGGCACAGGTCCGCTCGTCGGCGGCCAACTCGGTATCGCGAAACAGGGCGTATTCCACCGCCCCCAGACCGCGTTGCGTCGAGGCGGCGCGATTGTCGATGTAGTCGACGTCGATGACGGTGTCCGAGGCGAGCAACTCATCGATTCCGGTCTCGGAAATGGGGGCGTAGTCCACCTTCGACACTGTCCGGAGCATCTCGGCGGGACCGAAGAACGTGGTCAACTCGGACCGCTCCCACGCCTCCTTGGCAGTCCGCCAGGCTTCCATGGCGGCTTCGTGAGTCTCGCCGTCGGGGGCCTGGCAGAACGACTCAGTCGCCGTGGACAGACCGGCGATCTCTTCGGCGGCGGTTTCCATGGCGGGTATGAGAGCCAGGTGTGTCGCGTTGGAGACAACATCGACTTCCGGTGGCCCCGACGAACAGGCGGCAAGGGCGAGGCAAAGGATGGCTGCGGGAATGAGCCGTCTCACATCGACTCCAGGAACTCGATCAACTCCGAGCGTTGCTCCGGGCTGAGAGCGACGAATGCCTGTTTCGATGCCTCCGCCTCGCCTCCATGCCAGAGGATCGCCTCTTCCAGAGAGCGGGCCCGCCCGTCGTGCAGGAAGTTGAGATTGCCATTGACCGTCTCGGTCAGGCCGATGCCCCACAGAGGCGGGGTTCGCCACTCCGAGCCCGTGGCCTCCCCGTCGGGTCGGCCGTCGGCGAGATCCGGTCCCATGTCATGGAGTAGCAGGTCGGTGAAGGGGTAGATCACCTGGTGGGCCAGCGCCTCGATGTCGGACGAACCGGTTTCTTGGCGTGGTTGATGACAAGACACGCATCCGGCCTCTTCGAACAGCGATGCGCCGGCGACCACACCTGGCTCGTCGAGGTTGCGCCGGGCCGGCACCGCCAGCGTGCGGTTGTAGAAAACCACCTGGTCGAAGAGGTCCTGGGTGATCTCTGGCGAGCCACCATTGATGGCCGCAGCGCATTCGACCTGGGTCGGGGTGCAATTGTCCTCGGGGAAGAGCGGGGAGGTGATGCCGATGTCCCCGATGAAGGCCCCGGCCACCTGTTGTTCCACCGTCGGGACGTTTGCCTTCCATCCGAAGCGGCCCAGCGCCGTCTCACCGGTGGAGACGTCGAGCACGTGGTTCGGCCGACCCGAGACGCCATCATCGTCGGCATCTTCGGGGTCGGCCGTGGCGAGCACATCACTCTCAGGGATCGCCTCGAGGAGACCGACTCCGAAGACCGGTGGCGCCAGCCGCGGGGACAGGACCGTCTCCACCGACACATCGCCGTAGGAGAGGTCCTCGAGCTCGTGGACCGGACGTCTGAGCTGATAGGTGGAGCCGTCGGGATAAGTCCCGGTCTCTTCGGTGTAGATGGTGCGGACCGTTGCTTCCGGCTCGACACCGAGGATCGCCCGGTCCTGGATCTGGTCTCCGTACACCGGGTCGGGCTCGGCGACGTCGTCGTGGATGGTTCCGATCCTGAACAGCAGACCCGGCTCATCACCATCGGCGGACCCCCTCCCGTCGAGGAGATGACAAGACGAGCACGACTGGGCGTTGAGCAAGGGCCCGAGGCCGTCTCGCGCATCGGTCGAGGCGGGGGCAGTGACCCAATTCTGGGTGAAGAAGCTGTCACCGACCTCGAACATCCGTCGTTCCTCATCGGTCAGGTTCCGGGCCGAGTTGCCGAAGGCGTTGCGGTTCGAGGATTCAGTGGTGCCCTCGCCGCCGCTCTCGGGCACGAGCAAGTCCGAGCCTCCCGAACAGGCGACCGCCATCACGAGAGCGAGCCCGACCAGGGGCCGGGCTCGCACTTCCCACGTCAGGTGCTGCGGTCTCAAGTCCTCAGCTCAGATTCAGGTCCACCTCGAGGGCATCGGCGGCCTCGACGATCGTGTCGGTCTGGCCTTCGAGGCTGACGATCGTGTCGAATATTGCAACGCGTCCCGGATCTTCGTCACTGACACCCTCGACGAGGTGCTGATCGAAAGGCGGGGGGATCTCCCCGGCCAGGGCGACACTGACCGCGATCTCGTCGGCGAGCCGATCGGCCAGCTCCTGATTGTCGGCGGCGACCAGGTCGTAGATCCCGGGCCCGTCGACCGCGCCGACCTGGCCCAGATACACCCGCTCGACTCCTGAGGCGTTCCCGATGATGTCGCTGGTCGTGTTGTCGGAGAAGCAGGAGTGCTCGTCCTCCTGGGAGCGCGCCTCGTAGGCCACGGTCATTCGCTCCCCGGCCAGTTCTCCCCGGCTCAGCTCTCCCATCCCGGTCATGATCATGCCCAGTGCCTCTTCCGGGGCAAGTGCGAGGAACTCGATCCTGTAGTTGTCACCGTCAGGAGCCCAGGCATCGACCATCTGGCCCAGATGAGTGAGAAGGAGGTCCGACGTCACGCTCAGGTACGCAGCGCGGCGGTCTGCATTTGCCCCCGTGGTGTAGTCCTCGACGGGCCGGCCGCCCGCTCCGTCTGTGGACAGGTCCTGGCCCCAGAGTAGGAACTCGATGGCATGCCATCCGGTCGAGATGTTGGCCTCGCCGCCTTGCTCGTTGAGAGAGACCAGCAGGTCGGCGTCGATGGTGGGGTACTCGTCGGGCAGATTGATGACGCCGGCATCGGGTGAGCCCTCGACGTAGTCGATGTAGGCCTCGTCGAGCGGCCATGCATTCATGAGCCCTTCTACCCCATTCTCCTCGTTGTCGATCGGCCCGCCGTAGAAGCGGAACGCCTCGGTAGGCCCGTAGTCGTCCCGGGCCGTGAGCCAGGCATCCTGAGCCGCGGCCAATGTCTCCGCGTTCGGATCGGCGACGAAGGTGTCTATCGCCTCGTCCATCGTGGTGGCACTGTCCAGGCTGATCTGATACGACTCGTGGACGAGGTCGGCGTAATTCTCGACCACCTCCGCCCGCATGTCGTCCGATGCACCGCTCCCACAGGCCGCCAGGCCCAAAGCCATCGCCGCCGTCAAGCCAACCAGCCTCGACCTCATCTCTCCGAGCTCCTCATTCCGGGTCGTTAGGTACCGAAAGATAATTTGCACTACGCAGGTAGTGCAAATACATCTAGGCCCGCCGGGTGGCCCGAATATGATCCGCGCCCACGTCGAGAGAGGATCGCCCATGAAGCTGAACGAGGAGATGGAGAAGGCGCTGAACGCCCAGGTCACGATGGAGCTGGCGTCGGCGGCCTCCTATCTGCAGATGGCCGCTTACTTCTCCCATCAGAACCTCGACGGGATGAGCCGCTGGATGAGAGCCCAGGCGGAAGAGGAGCGCGACCACGCCGACCGGTTCCTCGACTTCATCCTCGATCGCGGCGGAAAGGCCGTTATCGGAGACGTTGAGGCGCCCCGCGGCGACTTCAGCGGGGCCGAAGAGGTTTTCGCCACCGCCCTGTCCCAGGAAGAGGCGGTGACCGCCGCGATTCACGACCTATATCGGCTGGCCGACAAGCTGGGCGACCTGGCCAGCATTCCGTTTCTGCTCGACTTCATCTCCGAGCAGACCGAGGAGGAAGCCATGGTGAGCGCCATCGTCGACCGGCTCGCCCTCGCCGACGGGCAATCAGGCGCGTTGTTCATCCTGGATCACGAGCTGGGGGCACGGGACGGGGACCCGGGGGTCTGAGCCCGGGCCTGCCGATCCCGGCTCGATCTCCCGAGCTCTTTCAGTCAGGGGCGCGACTACCTCAAGACAAGGGATCAGGCCGGCGGCACAACGCAGTCGTCCATCGAGCGCGGGGGCGCTTCAACGTCGTACAACTCGGGCTCCGGTGCCGGAATCGGATTGTCGTCCGTCAGCACGAAGCGCACCAAGGCGCGGTACACCCCTTCGGCATAGGCCTGGCGGAAGGCGTCGGTCATGATGAGCGACTCCTCGGACGGGTTGGAAATGTAGGCCCCCTCGATGATCGCGGCCGGGACCTCCGATGCGGCCAAGAGGGTGTAGTAGTCGTCACCGTCCTCATCGACCCGGGCGGTGAGGCTCGATTCGCCGCCCACCCAGTCTGCGTCGAACCCCTCGAAAGAGCGACGGATCTCGTCGACGAGGAGGCCTCCAAGACGGGGCGACTCTTCGTTGTTGGCCGATACGAAGGCGGCCGTGCCCGGGCCCTCGGTGTCGGCGGTGGGCTGGGTGTTGTGATGGATCGAGACAAGCGCCGTTGCCTCCGCCGCGTTCCCCAGTGCTGCCCGGAACGTGAGGCCTTGCTCGTAGTCGCCGCCATTCGGGCCGTCGGGTGACCGCGTGGAGATCACCGCCCCTGCCGCTCGATAAGTGTCGCCGGCTGTGACCGAGCCGGCCACCCAGTCGACGTCACGGGACGAGGAGAGCAGTTCGACAACACGTGACGAGACGTCGATGTTGACCTCGGCCTCGGTGAGACCGCTTGGTCCCACCGCACCCAGGTCGGGTGCGCCATGCCCGGCGTCGATGACGAAGACCGACCTGGCCAGGTCTCCCGGCCTCGCCGATGGGATGATTCCTGGCTGAACGCCATCGGCAACGACCCAACCCGGCCTGTTGCAGTTGTCCAGGACCTCGAACCCGTCGGCGGCCTCCCCGGTCACCGGGAAAGTCATGTTCGCCGCGATCGCTCGCCCGCTCTCACCCGCCGCCGGCGAAAGGGTCGCCCCGTTGGCGGTGACCACATAGCCGACGGCGCCCTCCCCAACAGGCAGGGAGGTGGTGACCGCCCGCCCCAGGAGCGCGGATCGGGGTGAGACGCCAGGCGAGAATGCCTACGAAGACACCGAGGACTATTACGACGACGACGAGGCGGGTCGATCTCAAGACAGCCAGACAGCAGGGGGCCACAGGACACCACAACGGTCGCGCAACGCAAAACCCGCGTCCCGTTCCCCTTCGAACTGCCTACGGTTGGGGCCATGGCGACTCTCGACGCCAAGAAGCGGGCCAGCCTGCCCAACAGCGCTTTCGCCTACGTCGACTCGAAGGGAAATCGACGGCTGCCGATCAACGACGAGGCACATGTGCGCAACGCCCTGTCCCGCTTCAACCAGGTCAAGTTCGAGAGCGACGAGGCCCGGGAGAAGGCGTTCCGGAGATTGCTCAAGGCGGCCACCGGTTACGGCATCGCCCCGGTTGGGTTCGTCACCCGGCAGTTGCGAGAGGCGGCTAGATCGAACTCACCGGATCTGCCGTCAGGGATGGTGACCCTGCTCATGACCGATATCGAAGGCTCGACCGGGCTGGTCCGGGATCTCGATGACGACTATCCCGAGATGCTGGAGGGAATCCGCCATCTGATCCGGCGCACGGTCAGTGCTCATGCCGGGTATGAGGTCGATGCCCGTGCCGACGAGTTCTTCGCGGTCCACGGCCGGGCCGCTGACGCCCTCGATGCCGCCATCGAGATACAGCAGGCGATGGAAGCGGTCTCATGGCCCGGGGGCCGCGCAGTCCGGGTCCGGATCGGGATCAACAGCGGCAGCCCGGCGGTCACCGACACGGGATATGTCGGCCTCCCGGTCAATGTGATGGCCCGGGTCTGCAGCGCAGGCCACGGCGGGCAGATCCTGCTGACCGAATCCACCCGCTCCGAGTTGGGAACACTCCCAGATGGCATCGAGCTGGATTCCCTCGGCGAAGTCGCGCTAGCGGGGCTGCGCGAGCCTGAGACTCTGTTTCAGGTCAGGGCGTACGGACTGATGGAGGACTTTCCGCCGCTGCGGGTCGTGGACCAGAGTTGAGAGGTCTTCCTGTCTAGAGGGCTCTCATCCGGTTGTTGCGCGCGTTGTGCTCCACCTCGGCCAGTCCGAGTGCCTCGAGTACCGGCGGGACATAGTTGCCCACCCGCCCTCGTAGGCCCTTTTTCAGCCCGTACCAGCCGCCTATCGGGTTGTCCGGGGAGCGGGCCCAGGCCTCGACGGTGCCCTCGGCCGCCGGCTTCTGCTCGTCGGCGTTTCCGAGCGGGACCCAATCGCCTGTCTCCTTCAACATGGCGTGCAGATCCTCGATGATGCGCAGGTCGTAGTGAAGGACCGTGGTCCCGACCGTGCACACCAGGACAGGGGGGTCGTGATCCTCATCACGGTGCATCAGTATCTCCGAGCCCAGGCTCGGGGTCTTCAGGACCCATGGGTCCTCGGCGGTCCCTGTGCCGGTGAAGGGTGCGGCTGTCATTCCAGCTCCTGTCGCTCCCGGGGAGGCTACCCGACTGGCATCCACACCCGCATGGTCGAAGGCCCGCGGTTGGCCCAGTCGTGATACGGGGTTATGGGATCACTACGTCCGAGCTCCGGGACGGCACGGGGTCGGGATGCCAGTCACCGCTGCCGCCCGTGATCTCCACCCGGCGATTCCGAACCGACGGAGGTGTCTCGGAAGCTGGGACGGCGGGTCTGCCGTCCATGCCGGCGCTCACGAGACGTGGTCTTTCCAAGCGTGCTTCGGCTCATAGCCGAGCATCTCACGGGCTCGACCGATGGCGAGGAGGGTCTCCCTACCCTCGACCGGGCGTTTCATCGGGACATCCGGATAGACCTCCGTCATGAGGTCAGCGGAATCACGGGTCATCACAGTGTCGGCGGCGGCGATGACGAAGACCTCGGCGCCCTCGATATCGGACGTCAACCCGAGATGGATCGCATCGGCGACGTCGCGGACGTCGACATAGCCCCACAGGTTCCATTTCCTGAGCAAAGGGTCGTCCCAGAACCCCGGGAACTGCTCATAGTCGTCGGGCTCCATGATGTTGGAGAAGCGAAGCCCTACGAACGGCAGGCTGGTTCGCCGGGAGAACTGGGCGGCCATCTGCTCGCCCACCAGCTTGGACAGGGCGTAGGAGCTCTCGGGGCGTGGGTCGATCGTCTCGTCGATCGGGGCAAACAACGGTGGCGTGTCGAAGGGGAGCCCGAGGACAGTTTCGCTCGAGGCCCATACGACCCGCTCCGCCGATGCCGCCGCGGCGGCGGCGAAGACGTTGTAGGTCGAGATCGTGTTGATCCGAAACGTCTCAGCCTCTGACCTGATCCCTGGAGCCGGTATCGCCGCCAGATGGACGACCGCATCGGCGCCTGTCATGAGTTCGTGGGTCTGACCGGGATCGGTCAGGTCGGCGACGAGACAGAGGCCGTGGCCACTTCCGTCGTGCGTCCAATCGATGTTTCGCACGTCGTGACCGCGCTCCCGCAGGTCGCGAACCACCCATCGACCCGTCTTCCCGCTTCCTCCGGTCACCACGACCTTCATCGTCTGTTCCGTCCAGGATTGGTCATGAAATCGTATGCTACATTGCCTTTTTCGCCTGCGAACCGCCGAGAGTGGAGCCGTTTATGACGCAATTCAGAATGGGCGCCGTGCTGTGGAGCCAGGGAACGGATTGGGCCGGCTTCCTCGCCGCGGCGCAACGTGCCGACGAGCTGGGCTATGACTCGATCTGGACCTGGGACCACCTCTACGCCATTTTCGGAGATCCCGATCAGCCGATCGTGGAGGGTTACACGGCACTCGCCGGGTTGGCGATGGGAACCGAGCGTTCCGACATCGGGCTGCTGGTCGGGGCCAACACCTTTCGCAACCCGGGCATCGTCGCCAAGTCGGTGGTCACCATCGACCACATGAGCGGCGGACGAGCCATCCTCGGGCTGGGAGGTGCCTGGTTCGGCTTGGAGCACACCGCATTCGGGATCGACTTCGGCACCGGGTTCGGCCAACGGCTGGACTGGATGGACGAGGCGACAGCCGCGATTCGATCCCTACTCGACGGCAAGACCGTGAGCAGCGATGGCAACGGGCGGTACGACTTCTCCGACCTCCATCTCAACCCGTTGCCGGTGCAGGACCATCTGCCGATCATGATCGGAGGGTCGGGCGAGAGAAAGACGCTTCGCAGCGTGGCCGCCTACGCCGACCAGTGGAACGCTTTTGGGAGCCCGGAGACCCTCGCCCACAAGGACGATGTCCTCCGTCAGCACTGCGCGGATGTCGGCCGCGATCCCGAGGAGATCGAGCGCACGGTCGGAGCCAAGATCATCATCCGTGATACGGAGGCCGCCGCCCAGCGGGTGCTCGAAGAGCTGATGGAGCACAACCGGACACCGATGGCGAACATCGAGGATGACGAGACCTTCTGGGTCGGCACCGCGGGCGAGATGACCGAGAGGTTGCTGGCCTATCGGGAGGTCGGGTTCAACACCGTCCTGGTCGAGATGCCCGCCCCTTATGACCGGGAGACGATGGACAAGCTCGCCGAGGTGGTCAGGCCGGCCGTGGACTCGGCTTCCTGATCGCAGACGCCACCACACCGGCGGTCCGGCTCACCGGCATCGGCACACTCGAGCATGTCGAGGTGCCCATCGACGAGCCTTCCGAGGGGGAGGCACTACTGCGGGTACTGGCCGTGGGCCTGTGCGGCTCTGACGCCCACTGGTTCAAGGAAGGCTCGATCGGCGACGCCACCCTCGGCGACGGCCTGGTGCTGGGTCACGAGTTCGCCGCGGTCATCGACTCCGGCCCTCGTACCGGCCAGCGCGTCGCCGTCGACCCTGCCATCCCGTGCCAGGAGTGTGAGCAATGCGCCGCAGGGCGCCCCAACCTCTGTCTTCGCCTGAAGTTCGCCGGGCATGGCGTCGATGGCGCCTTGCGACGTCGCATGGTCTGGCCGGAGCGGTGCTTGGTGCCCATTCCCGATCATCTACCCGATGAGCAGGGAGCGATGCTCGAGCCACTCGGGGTCGCTCTCCACGCCATCGATCTGGCGGGGGACATCGAAGGCGCCTCGGTTGGGGTGATCGGCTGCGGCCCCATCGGCCTGCTCCTGATCGCAGCCCTGCGACGGAGCGGGGCCGGGCGCATCGTGGCCACCGATCCGCTGGCCCATCGTGTGGAGGCGGGCGAAGCCATGGGTGCCGACGAGGCGCTCGTCACGAGACGATGTCGGATCTTTGGCCGGTGTGGAGGCGGTGGTCTCGATGTCGTATTCGAGACCGCTGGAAGTGATCCGGCGGTGAACACCGCCGTGACTGCAGCCCGTCCCGGGGGGCGAGTAGTCCTTATAGGCATCCCCGACCGTGACCGGACTGCCTACGTCGCGTCTCTGGCCCGTCGCAAGGAGCTCACCATGGTCGTGTGCCGTCGCATGCTGCCCGGGGACCTGGGCCGGGCGGCCGGGATGGCGGGATCGGGTCTGGCCGGACTGGAATCGATGGTCACGCACCGCTATCCGCTCAGCGACATCGCCGAGGCGTTCGGCG
>CAVRXA010000020.1:0-126131 GCA_963725075.1 uncultured Acidobacteriota bacterium | reverse complement strand
TCACGCCGTGACCGCTGCCTCCGAGGCGACCAGCCAACGGTCCCACAGCGCATAGACGACGGCGCCGACGCCCAGGACCACAGCCACCACGGAGAAGGCGGTTCGGTAGTCGAACCCGTCGATCAGGCCGCCAACTGCCGGGGCTGAGGCGAGGAGGGCGATGTCGAAGATCGAGGTGAAGATCGCCATTGCAGATCCTCGTTCGGCAGTCCTCGCCCTGCTCACGACCTGGCTGGTGAGAATGGGGAATAGGGCGCCATGGGCCAGACCGGCCGCGACCCCGGCCGCAACGATGACGCTGGAGCTTCCGGCCACGGCCAGCAGCAGGAGACTCGATCCGTAGGCCAGCAGGGCCCCGGTGACGAAGGGACGCTGTGGTATCCGGTCGTAGTGCCTTCCTCCGGCGATCCGCATGGTCGCGGCGGTGACGCCGTACACGCCGAAGAAGAGACCTGTGGAGCCGACGCCCCGATCGGCGACGAAGGTCCTGGTGAAGGTGAAGACCGTCTCCATGCCGATGCTCAAGGCGAGCGTCACCCACCACAAGGGAAGGAGGTTGCGTTGCGCCAGGGCCGACCAGAAGCCACGCCGCGGCCGATGGCCGAGGATCGGGAGCACGGGCAGACGCCACACCAGGAGCCATGAGGTGAGGCTCGCCGCCGAGGCGAGGACGAACAGACCCGGATAGCCGAAGGCCTCGACGACGACATCGCCGACGACACCTCCGAGTGCGATGGGAAGAAGCCCGGAGAGGCCGAACAGAGCCAACCCCTGGGTCCGACGCTCGACCGGGATCGCATCCGCCGCGTAGGTGAGCATTGTCGTGAAGAGGGCGATCTGGAGCACGCGTTGCGAAAGGAAGAGGACCCAGAGGTAGGGGCCCCAAACGGTGGTTGTGGCAAGGGCAAGCACGACCGTCGCGTTGAGCAAGCCGGCGACCAGGAGAACGGTGCGGCGGTTCGTCAGGTCCAGGATCCTCCCGAATGCAGGGCGGAAGAGAAGGGCGAGCAGGGCTCCAGCTGCGTAGAGAACGCCGATGAGCGACTCGGTGATCCCGAGAGTCTCGAGATAGCCGGGGACATGGACCAGGAGGAAGAAGGACATCTCCTGCAGCAGCGCGGCGGCGAAGAGCTTGCCGAAATTGGGGCCGAAGCGAGCGGACACAGCCGATGGAAGGTAACAGGGCTGTGATCCGGCACCGTCTCGATATTCGTAGGAATCGGTCGTCGCCTACCCTTGTGATCGATCGTGATAGGCGGGGCGCTAGGGGTGCCCTGAACCCGAAATCCTCTCCATGCGGGGCTGAGTTCCCCGCCCGAGGGTCCACGTGACGCCGGCGGATGGTGGACACGGGACGTTGACGGTCGGGTCCTGCGCGGCGGAACACCACGAACCGGGTCAGATCCGGAAGGAAGCAGCTCTAAGTGGACCGTTCCGGGTGACGCAGGGCGGCCTGACCTGAGTCCACGCCCCCCAATCTCCGGTGTCGCAAGGTCTCGACGGCGGGGGCACGATCATTGGGTTGTGGGTTGTGCGTTCTGACGTTACGGGTGCTTTGCGGAGCCTGACCCCGTAGACGAAGCCGAAGAGGCCCATGCGCCAGATGTTCTCGGGGATCAGAGCATGGTCCAGGTACAGCGTCTCTGGGGGTGGGAGGGAATCCAGGGAGCGGTGGAGGTACCAGTACTCCCGCGGTGCCCCGGCGAAGAGGAGCCCGACGAGCGGGAGCAGCACGGCGGTGCCGATCCGATGCAGGACGCGGAGCACACCGTTTCGGGGTCGGGCCAGATCGACCACTACCGCCGTCGAGCCCGGTTTCAGCACCCGGTCGATCTCGGTCAGGGTCTCATCGATCGAGCTCAGGTTGCGGAACACGAACCCGCTGAAGACGGCGTCGAGGGATGCGTCATGGAATGGAAGCGCCTCCCCCGTCCCCACCACACGGTCACGGACCGGGCTCAGTGCCAGCATCTCGATCACGGGGTCGAGGCCCACCACGACCCTTCCGTTGAAATCGGTGGCCCCCGTGCCACAACCCAGGTCGAGAACCGTGCCTGCTGCCAGCATGTCGATCCCCCGGGCCCGCCATTTCTTCTCCTGGCCCAGGGACAGGACGCGATTTATCAGGTCGTATCGAGCCGCGATCCGGGCAAAGATCGGATCGGAAACCTCACTCACGACTCGATGATGTCGAAACCCGTATAGCGACGGAGCGCCTCGGGAATGACGACCGAGCCGTCGGGCTGCTGATGATTCTCGAGGATGGCGAGGATGGTCCGGCCCACGGCGCAGGCCGTCCCATTGAGCGTGTGCACCACCTCGTTCCCCTGCTCGGTCCTCATCCTGATCTTGAGCCGTCGCGCTTGATAATCGGTCGTATTGGAACAAGAGGTGATCTCGCGGTAGGCCTGCTCCCCCGGGAACCAGGCCTCGATGTCGTACTTCTTTGCCGCCGACGCACCGAGATCCCCGGCGGCCACGTTCACCACCCGATAGGGGATCTCCAGCTCGCCGACCAGTTTTTCCTCTACTGCGAGAAGACGATCGTGCTCCGCACGTGACTCGTCGGGCATTGTGAACACGAACATCTCGACCTTGTCGAACTGGTGGACCCTGAAGATGCCGGCCGTGTCCTTCCCGTAGGTCCCGGCCTCCCGTCGGAAACAAGTAGAGAACCCGGCATACCGGAGGGGCAGATCGTCGGACTCCAGGATCTCGTCGGTGTGATAGGCGGCGAGGGGGACCTCGGCGGTCCCCACCAGGAAGAGCTCGTCCCGAGGGATCTCGTAGACCTGCTCCCTGGCCTCGGGGAAGAACCCGGTGCCCACCAAGTGCCTCCTCACGCACCAGGACCGGTGGGACCATCGGAGTGAACCCCTCAGCGACGAGGTGGTCCATGGCCCAGCGGACCAACGAGAACTCCAGCATCGCCCCCTTCCCCTTGAGATAGCCGAACCGGCTCCCCGACACCTTGGCGGCGCGGACGGTGTCGATGATCCCGAGCGTCTCGCCGAGAGTCGCGTGATCCGAGCCCTCGGTGAGGGGGTCACCGACCCGCTTGATCTCCAGGCTGTCTTCTTCCCCGAAGCCCTCGGCAGCGTCCGGCGCCACCAGATTGGGCACCTCGAGGATGACCGAGTCGAACTCCGACTCCAGACGGTCGACTTCCGACGCCGCCTCCTTGACCTGACCGGCAAGGTCAGCGACCGCCGCGATGGCCGCCTCCTTGGCCTGTCCGTCGAGACCCGCTATCTCCCGCCCCGATTCCTTCTGTTTGGCCCGGAGCTCCTCGGCCTTCTGCCGGGCTCCCCGGAGCCTCGACTCGAGCGAGATGACCGCGTCGAGATCGATCTTCGAGCCACGGCGGGCCAATGATTCCCGGATCGCGTCGGGATCATCTCGGAGCAGCCGGGGGTCGATCATGAGAGCGAGGATGGTACCGACCGCCCCGGTCGGTCCCTACTCGTCATTCACCTCGAAGAGAACACTGACGACGTTGTCTTCGAGATCGACGTCGTTGGTGATCGCGGTGAGGCTGGCTGCGACCTCATACAGGGCCCCTGGGGTGACCGGGATCTCCAGGAACTGCACTGCTGTCTGCTCGCCCGGCTCGAGCACCGGCACCATCTCGGAGAGCACCACCGGGTCGGACTCGCCGGACAGGGTGAGCTCGATCGGCTCGGGCTCGCTGGCGACGTTGCCGGCATTTCCCACCACCACGGAGAAATTCAGCAACTCGGTGGCCGGCACGATCGCCTGGTCGGACGGATCGACGTTCCAGAGCGGGTCTGAGGTAATCGATGACACCTGGAGTCCCGGCCGGAGCCCGATCCCGCTGTTCGGTGACCGCGCCGCCTCGACGTACGCCTGCGACAACGTGAACAGCTCGCCCTCGGCTGGAAGCATGAGCACCTCGGGCATGACAGCGACCGGGTCGGGTACCTCCTCTTCCTCCAGCTCCCTAACCAGGTCGGTGTAGAGGCGGTCGCCTGCCCGAAGCTCGGCCAGGGCGTTGGCGATGTTGTCTGTCACAACGGTGTCGGTCGGGTCATCGGCGGCGGCGAGGATGCCGGACGCGAACCCGCTCACGCCCACCGTCCAGGCCTCCAATGCTCTGCGATACACGGCGTTTGCCGCAATGAGGTTCCCCGAGGACGGGCCTGTTTCGACCAGCTCCAACCCGGTCTCCAGACCCTCACGCAAGCCGTCGGTCGCCGTGACGAGCTCGGACCGCTCGATACGGGAGAGACGGGAGATGACAACCCTCAACGAGTCGGCCCCCATCGAGAGATCGGATGCAGTCTCGTGCATCGAATCGAGGTACTGCAGCTCGGCTCGGGTGTCGTCACCGGCGCTGGTCACGACCACGGCGACCACGGCGGCTGCGGTCACGACTGCGGGCCAGAGGAACCGGCCAAGGGACCGTCTGCGAGGTTTGGGTGGGTCGAGGATCATGGTCGATGGTTAGCCGGCCACGGGCTGAGGCGAGAAGCGTATGCCGACCCTGGGAGATACAAGGAGCAGTCCCTCCGGAGAGAATCGACCGCTCGGGGATACACAGGGGGGTCGCCCCCCATTGCGATTGGTGGTGGGCGAGGGGGGACTTGAACCCCCACGATCTTGCGATCACAGGAACCTGAATCCTGCGCGTCTGCCAATTCCGCCACTCGCCCGGGATCGAGGCGAAATCGTACCGTTGCACCCTGGGTTCCGGTAGTCGGCAACACTGTCCCCGACCGACCGTAACCTCTCGACGGTGAGCCTGGCACGCAGTCTGGAACGACGTCTCGAACGTCTCCTGGAGGGCGCTACCGGTCGTGTTTTCTCCGGGCGGTTGCATCCATCCGAGATGGCCGGGCGCATCGCGCGGGAGGCGGATCTGAGTCGCTACCGGCACGAATCGGGTCCGGCAACGGCCAACAAATACGTGCTGACGGTCAGCCCGGCCGATCTCGACGTGGATCCCATCTACGCTCGAGAAGAAGCTGGAGATGGCCCTTGCCGAGCACGCCGCCGGCGTTGGCCTCCTCTTCGAGGGGCCGCCGACCGTGAGGATCACCACTTCGGGCGAGATGACACCGGGGCAGTTCTCGTGCACACCGTCGGTCGAGCCGGGCCCGCTCCCGCCATGGGCCAGACTCACCGGTTCTGGCAGCAGCATCGAGATCGGGGCCAACCGGGTGACTCTCGGGAGGTCGGACGAGGCCGACATCGTGCTGCCCTATGACAACGTGTCGCGGAAACACGCCCTGATATGGCGCTCCGAGGGCCAGTCCTGGATCCAGGATCTCGGGTCCTCGAACGGGACCGTGGTCGACGGGGCAGGGGTTGGCGAGCGACCTGTGCTGCTGCAGAATGGCTCGGTGGTAAGCCTGGCCGGGCACCGCTACCGGTTCATCGAGGGGTAGGAATGCCCGACATCATTCTGGCCTTGCTCCGGATCATCTTCCTGGGCCTCGTCTATCTCTTCGTATGGCAGGTGGCCCGTGCTATCGGCGCACATCTAGGAATATCTCTTCGACGGAAGCGCCGGGAGGGCACCAAAGTCGTGATGATCAAGTCCGAGACCCAACAGGGCACCGAGCTGGAAGTCGAGGATGTGACAGTGCTCGGGCGCTCGCCCGAGGCCGATGTGCTGCTCGACGATCCCTACGCTTCGGAGTTCCACATGCGGCTGGTGGCCCAGGAGAACGGGATGGTGCTGCATGATCTCGGCAGCACGAACGGGACCTACATCAACGGGCGTCGCGTGACCGCCCCCACCACCCTGCGTCGTGGCGACAACATCCAGGTGGGGAAGACGGTGATGGAAGTCCGATGAGATACGTCTGGGGCTCGGCCACCCATCAGGGCATGGTCCGACAGAACAACGAGGACTCCCTGTTCCCGGACAAATCCGGTGAGTCCGACGGGCCGGCAGTGCTGATGGTCGCCGACGGGATGGGTGGCCACATCGCCGGAGAGGTTGCCTCCCGGCTCGCCATCAACGCCGCCGCCTCCGCCGACCTCGATCCCGACGACCGGGTCGCCGCCGCCAACCGTGCCATACGGGAAGAAGTCGCCCGTCAGCCCGATCTCGAGGGGATGGGCACCACCCTGACACTGGTCGAGCTGGCTCCCGAGAGAATCGCCCGCTTCGGGCATGTCGGCGACAGTCGCGCCTACCTATACCGGGACGGTGAGCTGAGACAACTCACCGAGGACCACACCGTTGCCGCCGAGTACGTGGCCCTCGGCCACATATCGGCCGATGAGATGGACGAGCACCCGCAGAGCCACATGCTCACCCGTTGTCTCGGCCTCACCAGGTTTGTGAACGTCGACCGCATCGACCTCGACCTCGACCCAGGTGACCGTCTGCTGCTGTGCTCCGACGGTCTCAATTCGATGGTGCCGCCAAACGGAATCGCAAAGGCCCTGGCCAATGGGAGCGCCGACGAGGCGGCTTGGAAGCTCGTGGAGGCGGCCAACAAGGCCGGAGGGCACGACAACATCAGCGTCATCGTGATCGACGTCGTCTCCTGAGCCCATGACCCGCAATACCGAGGGCGCATTGATCGTGGCGGCTTGTGTGCTGGCCGCGTTCGCCGTCACCCTGGTCAACTTCGCCCAGGAGCGGAGTGTCGATGCCCAGACCGCCCTGACCTTCCTGGTCCTCCTGATCGCTTTTGGCGGGCTCCACATGGCGGTGCGGGCGTTCGCCCCCAAAGCCACACCATTGCTCCTGCCGCCGGTCACTGCCCTGACCGCCTTGGGCTTCTTCGAGATCTACCGGCTCGATTTCGCCACCGCCACCGTTCGGGCGAGCTCTCAGAGGTGGTGGATCCTGATCGCGGCCGGTCTCGCCTCTCTGACCCTTCTCTTGTTCAGCCGGAGCTCGATCTCGATCTTGCGCCGATACCGAAACATCACCCTGCTCATCTCGCTGGTGCTGATCCTGCTCCCCAACCTGCCCGCCGGCTGGGGGTTCCCCCTGCGTGGTTTGTCGGTGAACGGCTCCCGGCTCTGGGTCCTCCTCGACGTGGGGTTCACCACCTTCCAGTTCCAGCCGGCAGAGCTGGCCAAGCTGGGCCTGGTGGCGTACGTCGCCGGCTATCTCGCCGACCACCAGCGTGCGCTCCGCGAGGCACGCCGCCACATCGGTCCCATCGCCTTCCCCGAGCCTCGCCAGCTGATCCCGCTACTCATCACCTGGGGGGTCAGCGTCTTGATACTGATCTCGCAGCGTGATCTCGGCGCCTCGCTGCTCCTGTTCGTGGGATTCGTTCTCCTGCTCTATGCCGCCACCGGCACGACGGGGTATCTGGTGGCGGGCGCCTTCCTCGGCGCAATCGCGGGGGTGGCCTCGTATCTCGCCTTCGACCACGTGCAGCGGCGGGTGATCGCCTGGATCGCTCCCTTCGAGCACTATGAGGACGAGGGCTACCAGATCGCCCAGGGGCTCTTCGCGATGGGGACGGGGAGCCTCTCGGGAGCGGGACCCGGGCTCGGCAGGCCCGATCTCATCCCCAACGCCGCCACCGACTTCATCTTCGCTGCCGTCGGCGAGGAGCTGGGATTCGCCGGGACGGTGTCGGTCATCGCGCTGTTCGCACTCACGATCTCGGTGGGCCTTGGCATCGCCTTCCGAAGCCGCGATACCTTCCGCAAGCTGCTGGCAGCGGGCCTCACTTTCGTGCTGGCCGTCCAGACGATCCTGATCATCGGCGGCGTGGTCCGGCTCGTGCCCCTCACCGGCATCACCCTTCCCTTCATGTCATACGGCGGCTCTGCGCTGGTCGGAAACATGATCCTGATCGCCCTCCTGCTCCGGATCAGCCACGAGGAGGCGCCGTGAACGGGCCTGTCCGCCGGCTGTCGATCGGCCTGTTCGGCGGGTTCTTCGCCCTGCTCCTGGCCGTCACCTGGATCCAGGTGATCCATGCCGACGTGCTCAAGGCCGATCCTCGCAATTCCCGCCCAGCACTGTCAGAGCGTGGCAAGGAGCGCGGGCTGATCGTGACGATCGATGGGACTGTGGTGGCGCAGTCGGTTCCCGACCCCGAAGACCCACGGTCATTCATCCGCCAGTACCCCGAGGGTGAGCCCTTCGCACACGTCGTGGGTTACAACTCGTTCCTGGTCGGATCCTCGGGGTTGGAGAACGCCTACGCCGATGAGCTCCGCTCCAGGCGGGACCTGACGATCAGCGACCTGGTCTCGGTCATCCTGGGCCGCGATCTCCGCCCGGAGAGCCTCGAGCTCACCATCAACGCCGCCCTGCAGGAGGCGGCGTTCGAGGGCTTGGGCGGGCTCAAAGGCGCCGTGTTCGCCATCGATCCCAGGACCGGGGCCGTACTCGCCTCTGTCTCCTCGCCGTCATACGACCCGGAGTCGCTCCTGGGCGGCGATGCGGCGGCGGTGTGGGAGAGCCTCCTGGCCGATCCCGAAGGGCCTCTGCTCGACCGGGCCACCAGGGAGATCTACCCGCCGGGCTCGACTTTCAAGACGGTGGTGACGGCGGCCGCTCTCGACACCGGGACCGCAGTGCCGGAGACGGAATTCCCGGACCCAGAGGAATTCATCCTGCCTGGCTCGTCGGCGACCATCTCCAACGCCGGCGGGGGCGTCTGTAACGACGGTGAATCGATCACCTTGCTCCAGGCCTTCATCGTCTCCTGCAACACGACGTTCGCCGACCTTTCGATCCAGGTCGGCGCCGAGGACATCGGGATCACCGCGGAGGCGCTCGGCTTCAACACCGACATCCCCTTCCCGTGGACGGTGCCCGAGGCGATCTATCCGGTTGACCTGCTGGCCGAGGACCCTGCGGCTTTGGCCCAGAGCGGCATCGGGGAACGCGACGTGCGCGCCGCGCCGTTGCATATGGCGATGGTGGCCGCGGCTGTCGCCAACGACGGCACCACCCTCACCCCTTACCTCGTGAATCGCATCTTCGACGCAGACGGGAACACCGTGGAGACATTTGAGCCCAGCCCCATGGGTCAGGCCATGGACCCGGCCACGGCCGCGGTCGTGACCGAGATGATGGAGCGCGTCGTCACCGAGGGCACCGGTCAGGCGGCCGCCGTCCCCGGGGTCAGGGTGGCAGGCAAGACCGGGACTTCCGTGGGCGCCGACGGGTTGCCCAACGCGTGGTTCATCGGCTTCGCCCCCGCCGAGGATCCGACGATTGCGATCGCCGTCTTCCTCGAGGCCAGTCCGGAACTGGGCGAATCCGCCTCCGGCGGCGGCGTCGCAGCCCCCCTCGCCGGCGACCTCATCGAGTTGTGGCTGGAGGGAACCCCATGAGTTGGGACGAGAGCATTCCTACAATCCGCCCCGCTTCCATGGATGCACAAACCGCCCTCACCGACCGTTATCAAATCACGTCCCACCTGGCTCGGGGCGGGATGGCCGACGTCTATGAGGGCAAGGACAACCTGCTCAATCGCCGGGTTGCGATCAAGGTCCTCCACTCCCAGTACTCCGCGGACGAGGCCTTCGTAAAGCGCTTCCGACGGGAGGCACAGGCCGCAGCCAACCTGAGCCACCCCAACATCGTCGGGATCTACGACTGGGGTCAGGCACAGAACACGTATTTCATCGTCATGGAGCTCGTCGACGGGCGCTCACTACGGGACGTCCTCCGATCGGAGGGTGCCTTGCTCCCCCGGCGGGCCACCGAGATCACGGCCGAGGTCGCAGCTGCGCTGTCGGTCGCCCACCAGGCAGGGCTGGTCCACCGAGATGTGAAGCCCGGCAACATCCTCCTCGCCAAGGACGGCACGGTGAAGGTGACCGACTTCGGCATCGCCCGGGCCTGGGACGACAGCCAGGAGCTGACCCGGACCGGTGCGGTGATCGGGACCGCTACCTATTTCAGCCCCGAGCAGGCTCAGGGCGCAGCAGCCGATGCCCGGAGCGATGTCTATGCCCTCGGCGTGGTGCTCTACGAGATGCTCACCGGACGCCCCCCCTACACCGGCGACAGCCCGATGTCGGTTGCCTTCCAACACGTCTCCACCGAGGCGCCGCTGCCGAGCTCGCTCAACGCCGATGTCTCGCCGTCGCTCGACGCGGTGGTGGCCAAGGCGATGCGAAAGGACCCGGTCGCCCGGTACCAGACCGCCGATGAGATGCGCGCCGACCTCCTGTCGGTGCTCAAGGGTGAAGAGGTTGGCATGCCGATTCCGGTGCCGATTCCGGTGCCGCTCAACGGCGATGGCTCCACGCGTGTCATGTCGACCACCCCTGTGCCTCCGGCAACTGCCCCACCCGACGAGATGTACCGGGATGTCGAGGAGGAGCCGTCCTCGCAGATGCCGTTCATCCTGACCGCATTTGGCCTCCTGATCGCACTCGGCGGACTGATCTTCCTTCTCTTTCAGCTGGCCGGGGGCGGCGAGGAGGAGCCGATTCTCATCGAGGTCCCCAATGTCACCGGGATCAGCCAGGCCGAGGCTCTACAGCGTCTCCAGCAGGACGGGTTCCTGGTCACGACCATCTTCGAGTCGAGCGATACGGTTGCGGCAGGAGATGTGATTCGGACCGAACCCACCTTCGGGACGATGGTCGAGGAGGGGTCCACCATCGAGGTCTACGTCTCTTCAGGCCCTGAAGAGATCGAGGTGCCGCCTGTCGTCGGCCAAACCACGGGCGGAGGCCGAGCGTCTGATCACCGAGGCAGGGCTCAGCGTCGGACAAGTGACCGAACGCGCCGACGCCACCTTCGCCGAAGGAATCGTTATCGAGCAGGATCCCCCGCAGGGGGTCAGGGTCGGTGTGGATGCCCCGGTCAACCTGGTGGTGTCGACTGGACCGGAAACGGTCATCGTGCCCAACCTGGTCAATCTCAGTGAGCGGGACGCAACCGCCCAACTCCAAGCGCTTGGGCTGCTGGTGCGGGTGCAGGACGAGTACTCCGACTCGGTCGCCCGGGACCTGGTGATTCGCTCCGATCCCGTGGCCGACACCGAGGCCCAGCTCGGTGACACGGTTCTCATCGTCGTCTCGCAGGGCCCGGCACCCGTCGAGGTGCCCAATCTGATCGGGATGAATCAGGCCCAGGCCGAAGCCGCGCTGGCGGAGCGGGGCTGACGATGGTGGCCGACACACAAGCGGTCGCCGATTCGGCGCAAGACGGCCTCGTGATCGATCAGAACCCGAATGCGGGCGAGGTGCTCTTGCCCGGTGACTCGGTGAATGTCGCGATTGGTGAGTTCACCCTCCGCCGACGACGACAACGACCACGACGACCACGACCACTACGACAGTGCCAACGACCGCGCCCTGACTCAGCGGTAGTTCGTGGTCATGAGGAAGCCGGCGGCTATCGCCACCAGACCGGCGATCAGGATCGTCTGATCCCATTCGAAGACGAAGCGGAGGATCACCAGCACGACGCCGACCACCATCAACCCGGCCATCAGGGCCACGTACCACGTGGGGCTTGGATCCTTGGCCTTGACCGCGGCCTGGGTGGCACTGGCCGACACCGGTCTGTTCTTGGGCTTACGGCGCTTCGACTCGGGCACGAGCAGCGAGAGTAGTCAATTTCGAAAGTCGGCATCGCCGAGTTACACGGGTGTAGTTCTCAACATCCTGTGGAAAAACCCGGGGAAAACTACAACAATGTGATTACGCCGGGCGCCAGACCGGAACCATGTCCTCCCGGCAGTGGCGGGGAGGGTTGTCCTCGCCGACGTTCACCGCTGTCATCGTCAACTCAGCCCCGCAGACTGTGCATCGGTAGTCCTGATCGACTGTGACCACGTCTTCCGGATCGACCTCGGGCGGTGGTGTCGAGAGCATGCGGATTACGGCGATCGAGATCCGCCAGATGATGTACCCGAACGCGACCGCCAGGAGGACATTCAGGGTGGTGCTGCTGGTCACACCCGCTCGATGATCAGGGCGTTGGCCATTCCCCCGCCCTCGCACATGGTCTGCAGCCCGTAACGGCCCCCGGTCCGCTCCAACTCCCATACCAGCGTGGTCAGGAGGCGGGCACCGCTCGCCCCGAGCGGGTGGCCCAGAGCGATGGCGCCGCCATTGACGTTGGTTCGCTCCCAGAGGGCCATCGGGTCGGAGCCACCGTGCTCCATGCGCCAGGCCACGGTCACCGCGGCGAATGCCTCATTCACCTCGAAGAGGTCGATCTCGTCGATGCCGAGCCCTGCGCGATGCAGGACCTTCTCGGTGGCCGGGATGGGCCCGGTCAGCATGGTCACCGGGTCGACCCCGGCCATGGCAAAAGCGAGGAACCGGGCCTTCGGAGTCAGACCCAACGTCCTGGCCTTCTCCTCGGACATGATCAGCACGGCCGCGGCGCCATCCGAGATCTGTGAGGAGTTGCCGGCAGTGATCACACCGTCGCTCTTGAAGGCGGGCTGGAGGGCGGCCAATTTCTCGAGAGACGTGTCCTCCCGGATGCCTTCGTCTCTGGTCACCGTGTGCATCCGCCCGTCGTCGCCGGTGACACCGACCGGGATGATCTGTTCCTCGAATCGGCCCTCGGCGGTCGCCCGGGATGCCCTCCGATGCGATTCGAGTGAGAGCTCATCCAATTCCTGTCGGGCGATGCCCCATTTCTCGGCGATCATCTCGGCCGAGAGACCCTGGGGAACGAGACCCTGCGAGTACCGCTCCAGCATCCGGGATCCGAACGGGAGCCCGGGGCCCTGATGTGCGGTGATCCCCATCGGGACCCTGGTCATGTTCTCCACGCCGGCGGCGACCACCACGTCCTGGGCGCCGGCCATGATCGCCTGCGCGGCGAAATGGGCCGACTGCTGGGAGGAGCCGCACTGGCGGTCGATGGTGACTCCGGGAACCTCTTCGGGGTAACCGGCAGCCAGTGCGGCGTTGCGTCCGACGTTGTATGCCTGCTCCCCGGTCTGGCTGACCGTGCCCATGATCACGTCGTCGATGAGGGCCGGGTCGATGCCATTGCGCTCCACCAGCGCCTCGAGAGGTCGGGAGGCGAGATCGACCGGGTGATAGTCCTTGAAGACACCGTTGCGGCGGCCGACCGGTGTCCGCACCGCATCGACGATCACGGCATTGGTCATGTGACTCCAATCATCCGACGGTGGAGACGATGGGACTCGAACCCACGACCCCCGGCTTGCAAAGCCGGTGCTCTTCCAACTGAGCTACGTCCCCGATAGCCCGCATTCTAAGAGTTCACCCCGACTCCGAACCCGAGCGACCAGGGACTAGTCCTGTGGACCCTATTTGTGCGCGTGTGCTCAAAGTCGCGAGAACCCGGACCGATACCTGCTCCATCGGGGAACTCCGATACCTGCTCCATCAGGGAACCAGGTCAATCCCGAAAGGGAGTAGGAAAAACAATGAAAATGAAGAGGTTCAAGGTCGTCATCCTTGCGGTGACAGCGACGGTCCTGCTGGCGGCAACCGCCGCGGTGGCCGTCCCGACGAGATTCAAGGATGTGCCCTCAGATCACACCTTCTCGGCTGCCATCGATTGGATGGACGAGAACGGGATCACCAAGGGCTGTAATCCCCCCGCCAACGACCATGTTCTGCCCGGAGGACTTACGTGACTCGCGGTCAGATGTCCGCTTTCTTGAAGCGGCTCGCCGAGTCCGATGTCATGCCTGCCGGTGCTCAGGGTCCCAAGGGTGACACAGGTGCTACCGGTGCCAAGGGTGCCGACCGGTGCCACAGGGTGCCCAAGGGTGCTGCCGGTGCTCAGGGTGCCGCAGGTACTCCGGTCCGGCGGTCCTCAGGGTCCCCAGGGTGCTGCCCGGTGAAGACGGTGCCTGCACGGTGCCCAGGGTCCCCAGGGTCTCCCACGGTGCCGACGGTGCCCAGGGTCCCCACGGTGCCGACGGTGCTGACTCCACGGTGCCCGGACCCCAGGGTCTCCCCGGTGACGACGGTGCCGACGGTGCCGACGGTGCCCAGGGTGCTGACTCCACGGTGCCGACGGTGCCGACGGGCGACCAGTCGGCATCCAGGGCATCCCTGGTCCTGGCTCGACCTTCACCGAATTGAGAGTGGTACGACCAGTGGCAACCAACAGCACGAGCCCCAAGACAGTGACGGCCACCTGCGATCACCGGTGAAGTGGTCGTGGGTGGAGGGCATTCTTTCGGCGGCTCGGACACTGATGAACCTGCATGTCGTCAGCTCCTATCCCTCCAACGCCACCACGTGGTCAGTGACGGGCTCAGAGCCCGAAGTTGAGCTAGCGCATCGGCAGCTGGACGCTTCAGGCCTACGCCATCTGCGCCAGCTGAGTCATCTCAACTAGCGAAAGAGAAGGCCCCGCCTCACGGCGGGGCCTTCTCTTATGCCGCACCCGATCTGGTCGATCACACGGCGACATGCTCCGGCATCGCACACGGGACCGCGATGTCGCTCCGCACACCCTTGATCAGCAGGTAGCCCATCATCCAAAACTCACCCACCGTCGCCGGAATCGTCATCGCGAGTTCCACCCAGCCCGGCGCACCGGGGACCAGGTAGACCACGAAGGCACTCAGGATGTAGCCGACACCGCCGGCCATGAGGATCCAGCCCAGTGGCCGGGGCATCCATCGCGAAACCACCACCAAGTACCCCATCGGGATCAGCCACAGCCCGAAGAACAGGGCGCCGACGCCCCAGAAGGCTCCACTCATCTCATACATCAACTGGGCAGTCGCGGCGGCATCGCCACCCGGAGCAAGGGCGGGATCGAGTGCCACCGTGAGGGCAGTCACCAGGAAGGCGGCGCTGGACAGGATCGCGGTGCTGTTGATGAGGCCGAAAGCGGCAAGCGAGCCTGCCGCAGTGCTGCTGACCGTCCGGAACAGCTTGAAGAACCAGACTGCCGCCAGCGCCTGGGTGAGCACGACGAGGAGCTCGAGGGCGATTCCTAGTCGAGCCAGCATCTCCCGTTCGACGAGGTTGGCGAGTGTGGCGGCAGCGTCGCCGGCGACGTAGATCTCGGGTCGGATGAGCAGGAAGCCGAGCATCCCGGTGATCCCCACTCCCAGATACAGCAACCCTGTGGTTCGAGCCGTCCTCTTCAGTGATCTCATGAGTATTTCCTCCGCCCTGGCTGGTCTTACTACGTAAGTCGTACGACGTAAGGTACTCGTACAACGTAAGACTGTCAAGACGGTCGCGAACAGTGGTTAGAGGCGCGAATCGGGACCGTTACGGTGTCTTTGCCCGATGCGTAGTCGTTCGCTTGACGGTGCCGTCGGGGTTGTAAGACGTCCACTCGCCGGTCTTCTTGCCTTGGTCCCAGGTTCCTTGGTCGATCAGATTCCCGTCGGCATCCCAGCGCTCCCAGAATCCATGCTTCTCGGAGCCGAGGAATCCCCCGCGTTGCAGGAGACCGCCAGTGGAGCGGTACCACGTCCATGCGCCATCGACGACGCCCCTGTCATAGGTGCCCTCCGAGCGCACCGACCCATCGACGAAGTAATGGCGCCAGACACCGTGACGCTTGCCCTCCACGTACTCACCGGTCATCACCCCACCGTGGGAGTCGGCTTCGGTCCAAATGCCGACTTTCCGGCCCTGCTCGTCGGACTCATTCGGGGTGCGATCGTGTTCGGTCATACTGGGATCGCTATTGCGGCTCGCGGTTGAGTCGCAATCTAGAACTCCGACAGATCGGGTACGAGCTGCGATGGGGAAGGTCCGTTTCAATATCAGCATTTCGTTGGACGGCTTCATGGCCGGGCCGGACCAGAGTGAAGAGAACCCGCTCGGTGTCGGTGGGATGGACCTACATAAGTGGCTGTTCGACCTGGAGCCCTGGAGGTCGTCACACGGTGAATCCGGCGGCCGAGTCGACGCCAGCACACCGGTCGTCAGCGAACTGGAGACCGGGTATGGGGCCGTCGTCATGGGGCGCAACATGTTCGGCCCGATACGCGGTGAATGGGGCGAGGACCCCTGGCGGGGTTGGTGGGGAGACAACCCGCCCTACCACACACCTGTCTTCGTGCTCACCCACTACGAGCGCGAGTCTCTGGAGATGGAGGGAGGCACGACCTTTCACTTCGTCACCGACGGTCCCGACATCGGCGTTGGATCAGGCGTTGAAGGCCGCAAGCGATCATGACGTCCTCGTCGCCGGCGGCGCATCGGTGATCCGCAATTATCTGGCTGCCGGCGTCATCGACGAGTTCTGGCTCAGCGTGGTACCACTTCTGCTCGGTTCAGGCGAGCGTCCTTTGGACGGTGTTCCCTCCAAAACCAGCTTCGAAGTGGTGGACGTGGTCGCGGCACCCAAGGTCACCCATCTCAAATACGCCGTCCGCTGAGTAGTACCCGGTCAGTCGGGTTCGCATTTCGGCTTTCCGAAGCAACCAGCCCCCCTGTAGAATCCGCCAGCCCTGGGGCCCATAGCTCAGCCCGGTTAGAGCGCATCCCTGATAAGGATGAGGTCCGTGGTTCAAGTCCACGTGGGCCCACCACCGTTTTCGGAGTGAGTCCATGATCACGAGCCGATTCGATCTGACATTTGCAGCGCAGGTCGGCCTTGCGTTGACCATTCCTCTTCTCATTCTGGAGTTGGTCTTCAATACGGCGAACCGGCCGAGCCTGGTCACCCCTGAGTACTTCCTCGGCGTCATTGTCTTGTTTGTGATCATCTGGTCGCTGCCCACCGCATTCGTCGCTCTGTTGGGCCGGCTGACGAACGACGAGGTCCGGGGAAAGACGATCTCGATCCTCGGACTCGCCGCACTGATCCTGATCGCATGGTTCTGGGTGGCCCTGATCGTCGATCAATGGCCCTGCTTCAGCGGCGTGCCCAACTGCGACTAACTGCCTGAGCTGTGGCAAGCCCTGGAGGCGGTCTGACCCTGGAACCCCCGATCGCTGCTACACAAGGGCGATGACGCGAGTCCATTGGACATCGACGCGGTGCGGGCTCGCTTCCCCGCCCTGCAACGCCGCGAGCACGGTCACCTCGTGGCCTATCTCGACGGACCGGGCGGCACCCAGGTCCCGCAATCTGTGATCGACGCGATGAGCCGGGTCCTCGAACACGGCGTGAGCAACCTCGGCGGTGGTTTCGGGGCATCGCAGGACGCCGACGAGACGACCAGCCAGGGCAGGCTGGCGATGGCCGATTTCTTCAACGCCGATCCGAGCGAGATCTCCTTCGGTCAGAACATGACCAGCATCACCTTCGCTGTGAGCCGGGCGCTGGCCAGAACCTGGCGCAGTGGCGACGCCATCGTCGTCACCAGTCTCGACCACGACGCCAACTTCACTCCTTGGGTGCGGGCAGCCGAAGAAGCCGGAGTCGAGGTTCGCATCGCCCATTTCGATCCGGCCACCGGCGAGCTCGACCCGGGGGAAATCGCCAGCCTGCTCGACGACAGGGTCCGTCTCGTCGCCACCTGCGTCGCTTCGAACGCGATCGGGACGCTGGTGGATGTCGGGACGATCACCGAGCTGGCCCATGACGCCGGGGCCCTCGTCTATCTCGACGCGGTCCACGCAGGTCCCCATCATCTCGTCGACGTGCGAGCGATCGACTGCGACTTCCTGGTGGCGTCGTCGTACAAGTTCTTCGGGCCCCACACCGGGATCCTCTACGGAAAGCTCGATCGCCTCGCCGAGCTCGACTTCTACAAGGTCCGACCCGCACCATCCGACCCACCGGACAAGCTGGAGACCGGGACGCAGAGTTTCGAGTCGATCGCCGGGGTGACGGCCGCAGTCGACTATCTGGCCGGTCTCGGCGATGGCCCGAACCGGAGATCGAGGCTCGTCGATGGTTACTCCCGGATTCGGGCTCACGAGCAAGTCCTTTCCGTCAGATTCCTCGACGGCGTCGCCGGGCTGGACAAGGTCACCGTCCATGGAGTCCCGGGGGCCGACGATCGGAGGGTGTCCACGTTTGCCCTGTCGGTCGATGGCGTCCCGGCGGCGGACGTCGCCGCCCATATGGCCGATCAGGGCCTGTACGTGTGGTTCGGCCACTACTACGCCCTCAACGCCCTCGAACGTCTTGGCTTTCTCGACTCGGGCGGCCTGATCAGGGTGGGGTTCGTCCACTACAACACAGGAGACGAGGTCGATCGGGCCCTCGACGCGCTCGCCGCCGTCTGACCGAGCTCAGACCACCAACTCGGCCATCAATTCGCGAACCCGAAGCTCCAATTCGTCACGGATGGCCCGGACCTCGGAGATCGTCTTCCCGCTCGGGTCATCCAGCTCCCAATCGAGATACCGCTTGCCGGGAATGAATGGGCAGGAGTCGCCACACCCCATGGTGACTATCACATCGGCCGATCCGAGCATCTCGTCGGTCCAGGCAGCCGGGATCACATTGGAGATGTCGATCCCCTTCTCGGCCATCACCGCCACCGCCGCTGGATTGATCGAATCGGCGGGCTCCGATCCAGCGGAAAGGACATCGATCCTGCTCACCGGCGAAAGACCGAAGCAGGCCGGCGGCCATCTGCGACCGGCCGGCGTTGTGGACGCACAGAAAGAGGACAGTTGGCTTGGGCACATGCCGAGCGTAAGACGGGAAAATGAACGTGGGGTTACCGGGATGAGGGGCAAGACCGGCGACACCCGTACACTGACCTGGTGAAGCGACTCTCCCCCATCATCATCCTTGGCGCCATCGCCGCCTTCCTCCTCATCCGCCGGCGCGATGCCGAGGTAGTGATTCCCGACTCAGCCTGGAACCCAGTCGACCCCTCGTGAAGGTCGGCGTCCTCGCCAGCGGGGACACAGCAGTCAGGGCGGCCCACAGTCTCAGTGCTCATGAAACCGTCGACGAGGTCGTCGTGGTGGGACCGGCCCGCAGCCGCAGTTTCCGGGTCGTCCCCGATGCCTCCGAGTGCGATCTACTGATCGGGAGTGGGGAGGCTGCCCCGGTCCGTGCCCGCAAACTCGGGGTTCCGTTGCTGTGGGACGGTGACAACCCGGCCGAAGGAGTAATCGTGTGGGGCGCCTCGCCGGTCGGCCTCGCCCTCGCCCTCGGTGCCCGCGAGCCCGATCCGAGAATCATTGCGGTCGCTCATCCTGATCTGGAAGAGGGGTTCGATCATCAGGTGCGATTCCCCGATCCGGTGGGTTCGGCCAAGGTCGCCGACGCAACGTTCGGGGGGAAGCACGTCGCGCTCGCCCAATCCCCCGACCGATTCGCCGCGTGCCTGGCGGTGGGCTCGGCGAGACAGGTCACCATCGTTGACGATGGCCCCTTCATGTCCGGAATCGCGCTGGCGGCCGCCATCGACGTCGCCGCGGAGGAGGCTGCGCCGGTGTGGGACTCTGCTCTGGTCTATCTACAGACGGCTGCCGTCATGGGCTTGGTGATGGCCGAAGACCGGTAGCTTCGGGCCGAGTTGACGGTCGGCTCGGTGGTGTGGAGCGTTCGTGATGTCGCTGAGGCGGTCCGGCCGTTCCTAGGTCCGCGGGTCGAGGACCCGGGGGCTCTCCTCGGTCGGGATGTCGGCGTGGTCGGGCGGTGGAGTCACCGAGCCGTTGCCTGGGCGGTAATCGGTCGGGGGGTGGAGGATCTGTGATGGGGCGGGGGCAACCACAGGGTTCAGAGTCTCTTCGAGGACAACGACCTCGAGACCGCCAACCACGTCGGACACCAGGTTGTAGACGATGGCACCGGCCACGGTCGCTCCGGTCATGGTGACCCACCAAACGACGGAGCCGAAGACCATGACTCTGAAGAACTGCTCGACGTTGGCGAAGGGCTGGGCGCCCTCGTCGATCAAGGTGATCTCCACCATGAAATCGGTTAGACGCTGAGGCAGTCCGGCCCGCTCGAGCACCGACCAGAAGATCACCCCGCCCAGGACCATGGCGAGGGCGAGCACGGCCCAGACCACGGCCGACACTTTCAGCGCGGTCCAGGGGTCGATCTTTCGGATGATGCGTCTTACGCGACGAACAGTTGCCATAGGGCTCCTGAGGATTACCGGGGCAGTCTAAAGGAAGACCGCACTAGTCCCAACGACACGAAACGGCCGATGGTTCCCCTCACTCGACGTCTTCGGGGACGATGGCCAGGGCCGACAGCTCGTTGCCGTCGCCGACATGGATCACCCGGACACCTGTCGAATCCCGCTTCTGACGGCTGATCGTCGCTACCGGGGTCCTGATTCCGATGCCCGCCGACGAGATCAGGAAGACGTCGTCGTCCTTGGTGACGGCGCGCGCCCCGACCAGATTTCCGCGGACCCTGGTCAGCTTGAAGGCCTTGACTCCGATCCCGCCCCGGGTCTGCCGGCGGAACTCCCCGATCACGGTCCTCTTGCCGTAACCGGCGGATGTGACCAACAGCACTTCCTCGCCGTCGACGTTCGACACTGCGGCAACCACCTGGTCGCCTTCACGGAGACGGATCCCGCGCACCCCCTGGGTGCCCCGCCCCATGCTGCGGAGGTCGGCCTCCTTGAAGCGGATCCCCATGCCCTCCTTGGTGAAGATCATTACGTCGTTCTCACCGTTGGTGGTCCGCACCGAGACCAACTCGTCACCCTCGACCAGCTTGATGGCGACCAGTGTCTGGTTGCGCGAGTCGTATTCCTTGAACTCGGTTTTCTTGGCGCCACCCTGTTTGGTGACCATCACCAGATAGCGCCCGGTCTCATAGTCCCTGGTGTCGATGATCGCCTGCACCCTCTCTTCGGGCTCGAGCGGCAGAACCGACTGGGCGAGGACGCCCTTGGCGATCCGGGACTGCCTCGGGATGGCGTGAGCCTTGAGACGATGGACCAGACCCTTGTTGGTGAAGAACAACAGATAGGCGTGGGCCGTGGTGTGGACCAGATGCTGGATGACGTCGGTCTCCTGGACCTCGGCGGCCTTGACCCCACGCCCGCCGCGGCCCTGGGTCTTGTAGGTCGACGCCGGCACCGACTTGATGTAGCCGGCCGACGACACCGTCACGATCAACTCGTCGTCGGCGATGAGGTCTTCCAGCGAGAGGTCGCCCTCATCGGGAATCACCCGGCTCCGACGGTTCTCACCGTACTTCTCCTTGATGTCCGAGAGCTCGTCCCGGATGATCAACCAGCGGCGCTTGGGGTCGGCCAGGATGGCCTCCAGCTCCGCGATCACATCATGCAACTCGGCGAGCTCGGTGCGGAGCTTGTCGACTTCGAGCGCGGTGAGCCGGCGCAGCGGCATGTCGAGGACGGCGTTGGCCTGGATCTCGCTCAGCTCGAATCGGTCGACGAGGTTGCTCCGGGCATCGGCGGTGTCGGCCGAGCCGCGGATGATCTTGATCACCTCGTCGATGTTGTCGACGGCGATGATGAGCCCTTCGAGGATGTGGGCCCGGGCCCGAGCCTCTTCCAGACGGAAGCGGGTCCTCCGTTCCACCACTTCCATCTGGTGGTCGAGGTAGTAGCCGATCATCTCGGCCAGGTCGAGGGTGCGGGGCACCCCGTCGACCAGAGAAACCATGTTGTATCCGAAGGAGTCCTGTAGCGGCGTGTTCTTGAACAGTTGGTTGAGGACGACCTGTGGCACCGCAGTGCTCTTCAGCTCGATGACGAGCCGGGTGCCCACCCGGTCGGACGACTCGTTGCGAACCTCGGCGATGCCCTCGAGACGCTTGTTGTCGACCAGTTCTTTGATCTTGGCGATGATCCGCTCCATCGACACCTGATAGGGCAGCTCGGTGGCGATGATGGCGGTGCGGCCCTTGCGAATCTCCTGCACGTCGCAGACCGCCCGGATCTTGACCGATCCCCGTCCGGTGGTCAGGGCGTCCCGGATGCCACCGGTGCCGACGATGAAGCCACCTGTGGGGAAATCGGGCCCCTTGACAAAGGTCAGCAGCTCTTCGGTGGTGGCGTCGGGGTTGTCGATGACATGGGTGCAGGCATCGATGATCTCGTTGAGGTTGTGCGGAGGGATGTTGGTCGCCATGCCGACAGCGATCCCCTGGGAGCCGTTGACGAGCAGGTTGGGGAACCGAGCGGGGAGCACCGTGGGCTGCTGCATCTCCCCCGAGTAGTTGTCCTCGAAGTTGACCGTGTCCTCCCTGATCCCCTCGAGGAGATGGTTGGACAGCTTGGTGAGCCGGCACTCGGTGTACCTGGCGGCGCCTGGCGGGTCGTCGATGCTGCCGAAGTTGCCCTGCGGGTCGATGAGGAGATGCCGCATCGAGAAGTCCTGGCCCATGCGGACCAGGGCGTCGTATATGGCCGTGTCACCGTGGGGGTGGTAGTTCCCCATGACGTCGCCGACGACCTTGGAGCACTTGCGGTGCGCCGAGCTCGCGGTGATGTTGTTCTCGAACATCGAGTAGATGATCCGCCGCTGAACCGGCTTGAGGCCGTCGCGGACGTCGGGCAGGGCCCGGGAGACGATCACCGACATGGCGTAGTCGACGAAGCTCTGCTCCATCTCGTCGGTGATCTCGATCTGGGGCACGCCCTCGGCGGGTGGGTTCTGGGTGGTCATGACTCAGATGTCCAGGAATCGGACGTCGTCGGCGTTCTGCTGGATGAAGGCCTTGCGCGAGGCGACATCGTCGCCCATCAAGGTGACGAAGACCTCCTCCGCCCGGGCGGCGTCCTCCATCTCGACTTGGAGCAAGACGCGGGTGGCGGGGTTCATCGTCGTCTCCCACAATTCCTGGGCGTTCATCTCGGCCAGACCCTTGAAGCGGGTCGGCTTCACTTTGGGGTGCTCCTTCTTGAAGGCATCTAGCCCGGCGTCGTCTTTCAGGTAATGGACCTGGGAGCCGACCTTGACCCGGTAGAGGGGCGGCTGGGCGATGTAGACGTACCCGTACTCGATCAGCGGCTTCAGATGGCGGAAGAGGAGTGTGAGCAGGAGGGTCCGAATGTGGGCGCCGTCGACGTCGGCATCGGCGAGGAGGACGATCTTGTGATAGCGGGCCTTCTCGATGTCGAATTCCTCTCCGATCCCGGTCCCCATCGCCGTGATGATGTCCTGCACCTCGAGGTTCTGCAGAGCCTTGGCCAGCCGGGCCTTCTCGACGTTGAGGATCTTGCCCCGGATGGGGAGGATCGCCTGGGTGTTGGAGTCACGGGCCGACTTCGCTGGGCCGGCGGCGGACTTGCCCTCGACGATGAACAGCTCGGACTCCCCCGGGTCCCGGGATGAGCAGTCGGCCAGCTTGTCGGGAAGCCCGCCTGACTCGAGGCCCGACTTGCGCCGGGTCAGCTCCCTGGCCTTGCGTGCCGCCTCCCGAGCCTTGGCGGCGCCAACGCACTTGTCGACGATGCGACGGGCCTCGGGTGAGTAGCGCTCCAGCCACTCGGGCAGCTTGCGGTTGAGACTCTTCTCGACGTAGGAGCGGATCTCGGTGTTGCCCAGCTTGGTCTTGGTCTGACCCTCGAACTGGGGCTCTTTGACCCGGACCGAGAGAACCGCGGTCAAACCCTCGCGGACGTCCTCGCCGGTCAGGTTCTCGTCCTTCTCCTTGAGCATGCCCTTGGCCCGGGCGAAGTCGTTGATTGCCTTGGTCAGGGCCTTTCGGAAGCCCTCCTCGTGGGTGCCGCCCTCGTGGGTGTTGATGTTGTTGGCGAACGAGAGCACCGATTCGGTGTAGGAGGTGGTCCACTGCATGGCCACCTCGAGTTCGGCATCCTCGCCGACGTCGGAGATGTCGATGATGTGGGGATGGAGCGGGTCACGAAGCGAGTTGAGATGCTTGACGAAGTCGACCAGCCCACCCTTGTAGTGGAAGATCTCGATCCGCTCGGGGTCGCTGCGCCGGTCGGTGAGAGTGATCTGAAGATTGCGGTTGAGGAATGCGGTTTCACGCAGTCGGGAGGCAACCGTGTCGTAATCGAACTCGGTGGTCTCCTGGAATGTCTCCGGGCTCGGCCAGAAGCGAATAGTGGTGCCCGTCTTTTTGATCGGCTTGAGCTTCTTCGGGTCCTTGGTCTTGGGCTGCCCGTCGGTGAACTCCTGGTAGTAGACGTGGCCCTTCCACCGGACTTCTGCCTCGAGCCGGGTGGACAGCGCGTTGACCACCGAGACCCCGACGCCGTGCAACCCGCCGGACACCGTGTAGGCCCCCTGCTCGAACTTGCCACCGGCATGAAGTGTCGTGAGGACCGTGGTCAACGCCGAGCGTTTGGTCTTCGACATCTGCTCGACCGGAATGCCGCGCCCATCGTCGACGACCTCGACCCCACCGTCGTCGAGGAGAGTGACCTCGATCCTGGATGCCTGACCGGCCATCGCCTCGTCGACCGAGTTGTCCACCACTTCCCAGATGAGGTGATGCAGTCCTCTTGGACCGGTGGACCCGATGTACATCCCGGGCCGTCGCTTGACGGCCTCGAGACCCTCGAGCACGGTGATGTCTTTGGCTTCGTAACTGTCGCGAGTGGCCGTCACGACCCTCCTTGTGGGACCTTCGGGTGTGTCTGCTGGTGGACCTGGGTCAGGAGCCGGGGACCCGGCTGCAGACGAGTTTCACAGTTGTCATTTTACCGGAAATACCTAATCAAAACGAATCAATCAAGGGGTCTGGCATCATCGGCTCGAGGGTCCCCGGACCTCGATCCTCTCGACCACGCCCTCACCCAAGGCCCGGGCGATGGCAGCCACGAGATCGGCGCTCCCATACCTCAGGAACGCGACCATCGAGGGTGCCTCGGCCTCCACCACGAGGGTCTTGCCCTGGATGAACAGAGGCTTGGAACGACCCGACCAGGGGGTGCCGGCCAGCTCGTCCCAGCCGGAAGCGAGACGGGACAGTGCCATCGGATCCGACATCCCCATCCTGCGGAACATCGCCTCCAATGAGGCTCCGAACGAAGTGAGATCGCCGTCGCTCATCGTCTCACTCCGTCGCCCACCCTCCACACCGCGCCCTCGACCGGCACATCCTCGGGACGTGCCGAGCTGATCAGGGTCTGGGTGTCCGCCGGCAGCGTCTTGGCCAGAGCCTCGGCCCGCTGTGGGTCGAGCTCGGAGAAGACATCGTCGAGGAGCAGAACCGGGGGCTCGTCGATCATCTCGGTCACGGCCCGGTGGGCGGCGAGCTTGATCGCCAGCGCCATCGTCCTCTGCTCACCCTGGCTGCCGTGCGTGCGGGTGTCGATGCCATCCAGGGCAAGGACAGGCTCGTCGCGATGGGGTCCGACGGTGGTGAGTCTCCGGTCGTAGTCGATCTTTCGCGACATCTCCAGGGAGCCCAGGATGGCAGCCGTGAAGTCGGCGGCAGCGCCGTCCAGGCCATCCCCGGCGCCCCAGGTGGCGATGTATCCGATGGACGCCCTTTCCGGCTTCCCGGCGATGTCGCCATATGCCGACTCCAGATGCGGTGAAAGCGTCTCGATCACCCTGGCGCGCCGCGACATGACGCGGCCCCCCGACTGGGCGAGACGTGCGTCCCAGACGGACAGGGTTGTGTTGTCGCGCTCCCCGGACTTGAGGAAGGCGTTTCTCTGACGCAGCGCTCGGTCGAACTCGCCCTGATCGTGATGAGCGGCCGGCCAGAGTTGCACGGCGACGGCGTCGAGGAGGTCCCGGCGGTAGGCCGGCCCACGCTTCACCAAATCCAGGTCATCCGGGAGGAAGGCGATGACACGGAGCACACCGAGCAGATCGGCGGTCTTCCGGAGACGGCTCTTGTCCAGTTGGGTTCGGCGGTGCCCGGACCTGGGCAGCTCGATCTCGACGAGTCGTTCCCGCGCCCCGCTGGAGACCCCCGCCCTGACTATCGCCGCGAGCTCGCCGTCGGCGATGAGCGATGGATCGGGGACCGACCGGAATGACCGGAGTGACGAGAGGTAGGCAATCGCCTCGAGGAGGTTGGTCTTCCCGGCCCCGTTGGGACCGAGCAGGAGGTTGACCCCGGGGTCGGGCTGCCACTCGAGTTCCGGGTAGGAACGGAAGTGGGTAAGCGAGACCCAGTCGACCTTCATTCAGACCCGGACGGGCATCAGCAGGTAGAGGAAGTCATCCTCGGCGCCGCTGTCGATCACGCTCGGCTTGAACGCGTCGATGACCCGGATCCGAATCGAATCGCCCGAGATCGCGGTTACTCCATCCTGGAGGTATCTCGGATTGAACGCGATCGACACCTCTTCCTCCGAACCCTCGTAAACACCGGGGAGGTGCTCGGTCTCACCGCCGACATCCTGACGGGTGACTGCCACCTCTACCCCACCCTCCATGAGCTTGAGACGCACCGGGATGTGATCCTCGGCAACGAGGGTCACCCGGCCCAGAGCCTCGAGCAGCACGTCCTTCTCCAGGACCACCTGGCTCGGGTAGCTCTCGGGCAGCAACGACTGGTACTTGGGGAAGTTCCCATCGATCAGCCTCAACCGCAGCATCCCCTTGTCCGAGGTGAACACCGCTTCCCGATCACGCAGTTGGGCGGTTACTTTCGTCGATCCGATTGATCGAGGTAGCTCCCTCAAGCCACGAGCAGGCACCAATGCCGTTCCCTCCAGTCCCACCCCTCTGAGCTCCTTCTTCGCCAACCGGTATGAGTCGGTCGCCACCATGCGAAGCCCTTCGTCGGAGCTCTCGAACAGGACTCCGGTCAAGATGGGACGGGCCCCGTCGCCGGAGGCGGCGATCGTCACCTGGGAGATCGCCTCGGCAAGCTCCTCGCCATCGACCTCGACCCCATCGGCCACCACGTCTTCCTGCACCGGGAAGTCGTCGACAGTCAGGGGGCGCAGGGTGAAGCGGGGGCCGTTCCCCTGGATCTCGATGTCGGTGTCACTCACTCCGATGGTCACCGCGCCGGCCGGCATCTTGCGCACCGCCTCCGAGAGAAGCCGACCGGGGATGACAGCTCGTCCCTCCTCCATCACCTCGACCTCGGCCGCGGTGCGCACGGTCACATCGAGGTCGGTGCCCGTCACCCGGAGCGTGGTGCCGGAAACTTCGCACAACAGCCCCTGGAGGACCGGCAAGGCGGTGCGAGCGCCTACTGCCCGATTGGCTCGGGCGAGGACGTCGGCGAGATCGTCTCGCTGTGCTCGGATTCTCACAGGTGGAGGTCCCTTCTTCTGCTCCTATTGATTTTCATTTGAAGAGTATTAGTCGTAGTAGAGGGTTGTGGATATGGGGATTACCGGCATTCTCGCAGGCTCCGGTGGGTGTTTTGCCTGTGGAGTGGGATGTGGACGTTCTGTGTGATAGTGGCCCGCCATCGGGGATAACTCAGCCACGTGTGGATAGGCCCCCACCTTTCCTCAGGTCCTGTGTGAGTTGGGTGACCCGGTCGAAGACGGCTCGATCGGAGCGCAGAATCCGCTTCACCTTCTCGACGGAGTGGAGGACTGTGGTGTGGTCCCGCTTGAAGTGCTCACCGATCTTGGGCAGCGAGAGATCGGTGAGTTCCCGGCACAGGTACATCGAGATCTGACGGCAAAGCACGAGGGGCTGGCGCCGGCTCGGGCTGAGTACGTCTTCGACAGTGAAGCCATACGCCGAAGCGGTGGCCCGGATGATCATGTCCGGCCCGAGGGGGGCCAAATCCTCGTTGGTGACGATGTCCCGCAGCACTCGCTCTGCGGTCTCGAGGTCGATGTCCCGTCGATTGAGGGCCGACCAGGCGGTGACCCTGGTCAGGGCACCTTCGAGCTCCCGAATGTTGTCGGAGACCAGCCCGGCGATGTGCTCGAGGACCTCGAGGGGCACGGGACGAGGGGCAAACTCAGCGTTTCTTCGCAGGATGGCGAGACGAGTCTCCACGTCCGGGGGCTGGATGTCGGTGAGCAGGCCCCATTCGAATCGGCTGCGCAACCGGTCCTCCAGTGAGGACAGATTGCGGGGGTGGCGGTCGGAGCTGATGACCATTTGCTTACCGGACTCGTAGAGCGAGTTGAAGGTGTGGAAGAACTCCTCGAGGATCTGCTCCTTGCCCTCGAAGAACTGGACATCGTCCAGCAAGAGGATGTCGACTCCCCGATACCGGTGTTTGAAGTCATCGGCCCGCTTGCGACGAATCGAGTCGATGAAGTCGTTGAGGAAGTTCTCCGACGAGACATATCGAACAACCAGATTGGGATACATCTCGAGGGCTTGATGCCCCACGGCGTTGAGCAGGTGGGTCTTGCCCAGGCCGGCACCGCCATAGATGAACAGTGGGTTGTAGTGAGCACCGGGCTGTTCGGCGACGGCCATGGCCGCGGCCCAGGCGAAGCGGTTCGACTGTCCCACGACGAAGCTCTCGAAGCGATAGCGGGAGAAGAGATTGGTCGCCGGGACGTCGTCGTCGCTCCCTGTCGACGTTCGATGGGTTGGATCGGCAAGACCCTCGTCGAGGGGCAGAGTCGGCTCCACCCCGGGCTCGGGCTCGACGACCTTGAAAATGGGGTTGTTCCCGAAGGCGTCGCGATAGGCGGACTCGATCAACTCCCCGTGCTTGTCGCGCACCCAGCGCAGGTGAAATTCGCTTGGTGCGACCAGGGTGGGGGTCTCACCACCGAAGTCGGGCTCGAGACGCGATAACCAGGTGTCCCAGTTCGGTTTCGAAACCCCGGCTCTCAACACATCTTGAAATTGGCCCCAGTTGCCCGGCGCCGTCTGCTCTTGTACCAAGACCACTCCTCCTGCCGGAAAGGTTGTCCACAGAACCATCCACACCTGTGGAAAGGACTGTGGAACATCCCCCGGGAACATCCATCAGCTCGTCACCGAGAGCGGTCCAGTCCTCCGCAGACGACTGGGGAAGTCGATCACGCTCCCAAGGTCAAGGCAGACGAGTATCGACCCTCGATCTCGACTCGGTCAAGAACGCGAGAATTGACGGTGTGGAAGAGTTGCGCCACTTCTATCCACAGGGAAATCCCAGGTCGGATATGCTTTTTCCAGTGTCTTCCACGGGTTCGTGCGACCAAAATCGTGCAGATCGGTAGTCGCATTCTTTTCGCGAGTTATTCGGTTTCTTCGCGCTCCGGCCCTTCGGGAGCCGAGGCACGGTGCCTGGAGCCATTCGGCCGGACTTTGACATAGTTCGGCGAGGATTCGTAACCTATCGTGACTCACACTTCTACCCCCCTTGTTTTGTCATGAAGAGGACTTATCAACCCAAGGTTCGAAGGCGAAAGCGCCGTCACGGCTTCCGTCATCGCATGCAGACCCGAGCTGGGCGCGGGATCGTCAAGTCGCGCCGACTCAAAGGTCGGAAGCGTCTCGCTGCCTGACTTCGAATCCCTTCGCTCCCCTAGAGACTTTCAAAGGGTGCTGAAGGAGGGGACAAGACGCCGCTCCGGGGGCGTCGTGATGGTGAAAGGCTCCGGTCAGCCGGGGGTGTCACGTGTCGGGCTCGTTGTCTCGAGGAGCGCCGGCAATGCGGTCACCCGGAATCGGATCAAACGCCGTCTTCGACACTCTCTGCGCGGGGTGGAGTTGAAACCAGGATCGGATTACGTGTTCATCGGCAGCAGCCAGGTAGCAGATGCCCCGCATCCCCAACTGATGGGGTGGCTGGAACGCGCCCTCGAGACGCTCTGATGACTGACTCGATCTTCCGTCCTCGCATGATTGCCGTCGGCTTCATCCGGATTTACCAGAAATTGGTAAGTCCCAACCTCGGAGCAAACTGCCGCTACCAACCGACCTGCTCCCATTACACCGCCGAGGCGATCGAGAGGTTCGGAGTGATCCGGGGCACCTGGCTCGGGATCAAGCGCATAGGCAGATGTCATCCCCTTCGCCCCGGTGGCTATGACCCGGTGCCTGAGACCTGGAGAGCCGACTGATGGGCAATCTGTTCAATTACCTGATCGAAGGTCTCGGCTCGATCCTGGGCTTCTTCTACGACTTGCTCGATGGCCTGTTCACCGAGGGGGTGGCTCTCGGTCTTTCCATCATCCTGCTGACCATCATGATCAACCTCCTCGTCTTTCCCCTCACCCTGAAGCAGACCCGGGCCACACGGGCGTTCACTGCGATCCAGCCCGAGATCAAGCGGATTCAGAAGGAATACAAGGACGATCCCCAGGAGATGCAGAAGCGTCTCATGGAGTTGCAGAAATCGGCCGGGGCGACGCCCGGTGGGTGTCTGCTCCCCCTCCTGGTCCAGATGCCGATCTGGTTCGCGTTGTTCCGCCTCCTTCAGACTCCTCAGCAATACATCGCTCCGGAAAGCGCCCTGGGGCTGGCGTTGGCCGATGATGTCCCCAAGACGTTTCTCGGCATGGATCTGTTCACCAGCCCGTCCGAGGCGATGGCCCTAGGCGTGATGGAGGCTCTTCCCTATCTGATCATGATTGTCCTCATGGTGGCCACGCAGTACGTCCAGCAGTGGCATGCCACCTACGGGCAGGAACGCCCCGCTGGTCAGCCCGGCGCCGGCGCCCAGCAGGCGATCACCAAGATCATGCCGCTCTTCATCGGTTTCATCTCTTGGAACTTCCCCGCCGGTCTCATCATCTACTGGGCCACAGGGAACTTGTTCCGACTTGGCCAGCAGGCACTGATCTTCAAGATGGACGGGCGCCCGACACCGGCGGCCACGACGACCGAGGAGCCCAAGAAGGAAACGAAGGCGATCCCGGCGTCCGAAGAGGCCGAGGCCAAGAAGCCCCAACAGGGCGCCGCAGACAAGCGCCGACGGCGCAGGAGGAGGTGACGTGAGTTACGTCGAGATCGAGGTCCGGGCCAGAACCGTCGACCTGGCAGTGGAGGCGGCGATGCAGGAGCTCGGTGTCACCGACCGCGAACAGCTGGCGGTCGAAGTGATTCAGCAGCCAGAGAAGGGCTTTCTCGGCATCGGCGGTCAGGATGCCGTGGTCAGGGTGAAGCGCCGGAAGAGCCGTCGTCGTCGCAATGAGCGCAAGCGGGAGAGCAGGGGACAGGGTCAGGACCGTGGATCCAAGCAGCAAAAGGCACCGGCTTCGGCTAAGAATGGTGGCGGCAATCAACGGGTCCAACAATCGCAGAGCAAGGGTCGTCATATGAGCCAACAGGGAGAGAAACGAGAGCCCAAGATCGACGATCGTCCCGACATCACGATCGAGGAACAGGCCCGGATCGCCACTCAGTTTCTCGAGGGTCTGGTTGATGCATTTGGTCTGGAAGGGACCGTCACCACCAAGATCGACGACGATGTGATCGTGGCCGACGTCGACGGGGAGCAGACCGAGGCTCTGGTCGGGGTGCGGGGCTCGGTCCGGTCGGCAATTCATGAGCTGACCCGGACCGTCATGCAGCGTTACGGTCATGACACCGCCCGTCTTCGGCTCGATATTGCCGGTTATGCCGAAAGACGGCGTCAGGCGCTCACCATCTACGCCGATCGGCTCATCGACCAACTCATGGTCGAGGGGGGCGAGGTCATGCTGGAACCGATGAGCCCGGCCGATCGAAAGGTGATCCACGACGCAGCCGCCGCTCGGGAAGGGGTCAACTCCTACTCCGAAGGTGAATCGCCCCGTCGCTATGTGGTTCTCACCGCCACCGCGCCAGCTGCTGCCACCAAAGCGAGGAAGAGGAGTAGGTCGTAAGTCGTAGTGGTAGAGTGGTGAGTACGTAGAACGTACGACCTAGAACCTACAACTTAGAACCACAAGTTACCCCGCCCGCCGGCGGGGTAACTTGTTTCACGTGGAACCTTCCCACCTTCTTTGGGCACGCTGTAGCGAATGGGCCGGTCGGGAGCTGTCCGAGACCCGGTTCTCCACTCTCGAACGATATCGGGAGTGGCTGCTCACCGAGGCGGTGGAAGCCGGCGGCATCGGCCCCAACGAGGCGGTTCGGGTCGACAATCGACATATCGGTGACTCCTTGCTCTTTGCCGGTGGGTTTCGAGACACCCCGGATCTCGTTCTCGATGTCGGCTCCGGAGTCGGCTTACCCGGGATCCCGCTCAGCGTCGTGATGCCCGATACTCGTTTTGTCCTGCTCGATCGATCGCGTCGGAGAGTGGATCTCATGAAGCGGGTGAGCAGGATGCTGGATCTGCCCAATGTCGAGGTGGTTCATGGCGATATCTCCGACTGGGATACCCCGGTCGATGGCATCGTCTCCCGAGCCAGTCTCTCCCCGGAGCAAGCGTTGGTGAGTTTCACACGTCTTCTCAGACCCGGGGGCAGGGCGGTGGTGGGCGGTTCCTGGGCGGCGCCACCGGTTGTGGTCGGCTTCGACTTGCTCGAAGTTCCGGGCACGGTCCTTGACCAAACTGTTTGGCTTCTTATCATGCGTCCTCAGTGAGCGAGAAGCGCCCTCTGGTTGTCGCGCTGGCCAATCAAAAAGGCGGCGTGGGAAAATCGACCACCGCCATCAATCTGGCTGCGGCGTTGGCTTTTCAGGGTCAGAGAACTCTTCTCATCGATCTCGACCCGCAGGGCAATGCCACCAGTGGTCTCGGGGTGGATCGCTCGGCAATCAGCACCTCGATATACGAAGTCTTGCTCAAAGAGGCCGAGACGGATGACGCCATCGAGCCCACTTCGGTGCGGGACTTGTTCGTCATCCCGGCCACGATCGATCTGGCCGGCGCCGAGATCGAGCTCGTCTCACTTCTTTCACGTGAAACACGTTTGAGGACCGCCATTGCCGACCTCGATCAGGGTTTCGAGGCGATACTGATCGATTGCCCTCCCTCCCTGGGTCTGCTCACAGTCAATGCCTTCACTGCCGCCGACGAGGTGTTGATCCCGATCCAGTGTGAGTACTACGCGTTGGAGGGTCTCACACAGTTGTTGCGTAACGTGCAATTGGTCACGGCGAACCTAAATAGAGACTTGAAGGTTGGCGGGGTGGTACTCACCATGTACGACGGTCGGACCAAGCTGTCGAAGGATGTGGCCGAGCAGGTTCGAGAGCATTTTGCCGAAACCACCTATCGCACGGTGATTCCCCGCTCGGTGCGTCTCTCCGAGGCCCCGTCCTACGGGGAGCCGATCGAGGCGTTCGATCCGATGAGCCGCGGGGCCATCGCCTACCGACAATTGGGACGGGAGTTCATCGAACGCCACGGGCTGAAATAGGAGGATGTGATGACGGGTAGACGGACGGGCTTGGGCCGGGGTCTGGAGTCATTGATTCCCATCGACCCGGCCACCGCCGAATCCGGGGGATTTCGAGAGATCCCGGTGGATCAGATCAAGGTGAACCCGGACCAGCCCCGATCCCGATTCGACGACGAGTCGCTCGAGGAGATGGCCAACTCGATGAAGGAGGTGGGCATCCTCCAGCCGATCGTGGTGACCGGAGGCGACGACGGCTATGTCTTGATCGCCGGGGAGCGACGCTGGCGTGCGGCCAAGCGAGCAGGGTTGGGCGTCATTCCCGCGGTGATCCGGGAGGGCACCGGTCAGCCGACGCTGGTGGAAGCCCTGATCGAGAACGTCCAGCGTCAGGATCTGACCCCTCTCGAGGAAGCTCACGCCTACCAGCAGCTTCTGGAAAATTATGGAATGACGCAGGAGCAGGTGGCGGGGCGCGTCGGCAAGTCGAGACCCACGATCGCGAACACCTTGCGTCTCCTTCAGTTACCGGTAGAGGTCCAGGAGATGGTCGATGCGGGCGAGCTCTCGGCGGGGCATGCCCGTGCCCTGGTCGGAATGGAGGATGCCGCCTACGCCACGCATCTCGCCGGCAGAGCGGTCGACGAGGGGTGGAGCGTTCGGCAGATGGAGGACGCCGTCAGGATGCGAAAGGGGGAGCGGCGCAACAGCCCGACCGGTGTTCGTCAGCTCCGGCCCGTGGAGATCATCGAGCTCGAGAAGCGACTCACCGACCACCTCGGCACACCGGTGAAGATCAGCTACCGGAACGAGAAGGGCAAGATGGAGATCAAGTTCGGCTCATTGGGAGAGCTCGAGCGGCTCTACCGGATGTTCAACGGTCTAGCCACTGCGCACTTCGCCTGCGGCGTTGGCGAAGAACTGGGTCAGACCATCAACGACGGAGTACCCGACCTCCTCGTCGAGCTTGCCACGCGACACGACGACGGCGGGGGCACGGGTCTCCTTGAGGAGGGCGCCGGCCCGCCCCTCGACCTTGCCGCCAAGCGCCGAGGCCAGGGACCGGGCGAGCAACTCACCTGCCTCGGACCGGCTGTGTTCCGAGGCAAAGTAGAAGACAGAGTCGTCCTCGTCGGGGCTCAGCTGGAAGGCAACGATGAGATCGGCGCCGAGGACATTGGCCCGATGGGCCCTCAGTCGCTCCGGGACCGATCCATCCTGAGACCTCGACATCACCGGAAGCCCGCCGAGCTCCTGTAGCCCGAGGGCGGCAGCCGACGCCGCCTCCCATGTGACGGACGCCTCGTGGGTATCCCTACAACCTGCGTCGAGATAGACCCGGGCCCCGGCGACGGTGGGTGGGAGGCGACGAAGCCATTCTCGTTCACGCACCGCTTGCCGGCCCTCCTTCATCTCGCCCCTTGTCACCAGATGGATCTCGGTGACCACCTCCGGGCCTGCCTTTCCATCTTCTGCCAGGTTGCGGTTGTGCTGGAACTCGATGATGGCCTCTTCGGTCTTGGGCCCGAAGATCCCGTCGATCTTGCCCACGTCGAAGCCGAGCGAGCTGAGACGGGACTGGATCTCTGAGACGTCTTCTCCCCGCATCATCGGCCGACGAAGGAAGAGCATCCGGTCACCGAGTCGGTATCCGGCCTCATAGAGCGAACGCCATGTGTCGGGTCCAACGATGCCGTCGACGGTGAGTCCCCTGGCTGTCTGGAAATTCTGGACCGCCGCCCGTGTGCCTTCGCTGAATGTCGATGCGGGATCGGTCCCGGTGGGGTAGCCCAGGGCATCGAGACGCTCCTGGATGTCCCGCACCGCTGCTCCCTCGTCACCGACGCGATAGAGACGCATGTGGGTTACAGGTTATAGGTCGTAGGTTTTAGGTACCTACGACCTACCACCTTCTACAGGAACTCGGCGAGTTCCTGTAGAAGTCTGTGCTTCGGTGCCGCGCCGACGATTCTCTTCTTCTCCACACCATCCTGGAAGAGGATCAGGGTCGGGATGCTCATCACGTCGTGTTGTGCCGCCGGCATCGGGTTGTGGTCGACATTCAGTTTCCCGATCGTGAGGCCGGCGTGTTCGTCGGCGATCTCCTCGAGTACCGGGGCGATCACCCGGCACGGACCGCACCATTCAGCCCAGAAATCGACGAGGATCGGCGTGTCGGCGCTTATGGCGTCGTTGAAGGTGCCGTCGTTGAGGGTGACGATGTTCTCGGCCATTGGTTGGGTTTCTCCTTGAGGTGTCAGAGTCTCATTCCAGGCCGGCCAACCAACGCTCTGCGTCGATGGCTGCCATGCACCCGGTCCCTGCCGCAGTGACCGCCTGGCGATAGGTGTGATCGGCGACGTCTCCGGCGGCGAACACTCCATCCACATCGGTGCGGGTGCTGCCGTCGGGCGACTTCACGATGTACCCATTCTCGTCCAGATCGAGTCCTTCGGCGAACAACTCGGTGTTGGGCTTGTGACCGATCGCCACGAACACGCCATTGGCCGCCATCTCCCGCTTCTCGCCGCTGACGGTGTCTTCGAGAGTCACCTTCTCGACGGTCGTGTTCCCGTGAATCTCGGTCAACACGGTGTTCCAGAGCACTTCGATCTTCTCGTGCTCCAGCACACGCTGCGCCATGATCTTCGAAGCCCGGAACTCGTCACGGCGGTGGACGATCGTGACCTTGGAGGCGAACTTGGTCAGGAACAAGGCCTCCTCCATGGCGGTGTCACCGCCGCCGACCACGACCAGCTCCTGGTCCCTGAAGAAGAACCCGTCACAGGTGGCACAGGCCGACACCCCGCGTCCGGTCAACTCCTCCTCACCGGGGATGCCCAGCCACTTGGCGGTTGCGCCGGTGGCGACGATGACGGCATCCGCCGTGTAGTCATCCCCACCGACCTTGACCTGGAGCGGCCGGGAGCCGAAGTCGACCTCGGTCACATCGACCTGCTGCAGGCGAGCCCCGAAACGCTCGGCCTGCTTGCGGAACTGGTCCATCAGCTCCGGGCCGAGGATGCCGTCAGGGAAGCCCGGATAGTTCTCGACATCGGTCGTGATCATCAATTGGCCGCCGGCAGCCACTCCCTCGAACACGAGCGGGCCGAGGTCGGCGCGGGCGGCGTAGAGGGCCGCGGTCAGTCCCGCCGGCCCGGAGCCGATGATGATCAACTTCTCGTGATTCATCTCTGTATCAGATCCTCTTCAACCACAGGTAGGTGCCTGCTCCGACGAATACGACACCGAAGACCGCAAAGGCCCCGGCCGTGGTCAGTGGGATCTCGAGGGCCCCGAATATCGCCAGAAACAGGAACAACAATGCGGACAACCCAAGGCTGGCAGCCAAGATTCCCAGTCCGGTGACACGGATTCCCTTGGCCACACGGTCGACGGTCAGCGAACGGATCTTGATCGTGATCTGCTCGAGGATCTCGGCGAATCTGGCGGCTAATTCTTCCATTGGCACCGAGATTAGTTACCCCGTCGTCCGTGTCGGCTATCCGACGTAGACGATCTCACAACGGGGAAGCACGACGAAGGTGACGATCGGCTCTGCCTCGGGGTCCTCCGGCATGACCAGTAGATAGATCTGATCGCGATCGATCTCGTCGACCACCACGTGCTCATCCAGGGCTACGCGAGCCAGGCACTCTTCAACGTCCCGATCGGTGCTTTCGGTCGCAGCACGATCGGCTTGATTGGCACGAGCTTGCTCTGCCAGTTCGGCGAAGGGAAGCGGGAGGCTTTCCTCACCACCGGCCTCGGCGGCGCTCGTAGTCTCCGTGGCGGCGGCTGTCGTCTCCGTCGCCGCCTCGGGAGCCGACTCACCATCGTCGCTCCCCTGGGCGACGAACGGGGCACCCTCGGTGGGGGCATCGAGCGCTTCGGCGAAGGCGGTGGTTGTCGCGCCAGATTCGGCACTGTCGTTCAGGGCGCCATTGTTGAGGACGCTGACCAGTCCAACGGTGACGAAAAGCCCGGCGGCCACATAAGCGAGGCGCTGCCACCACGGTGTGGCGGGGCTCTTGCCCGGCTGGTTGCGCAGCTCGGTCCACAGATCGCGATGGAGAGCGGCCTTCTCCAGGTCGGTCATCTCCGCGGTGGGAGCCGCCGCCAGCCATCCGATCACCTCTGTCTGGGCGCGGTACTCCTCGCGGCACTCCGGGCACGACTCGACGAGGGCGCGCGCCTCGGTCTCATCGCTCAGAGAGCCATCAGCGAGGGCAGCGATCAGATCGAGGGGATGGTCATGCATTCGAATCGTTGGACGGTCTCATTGGGCGTTTTGGTTCCCCAGATGCTGGGCGAGGAGACGGCGGCCGCGAAACACACGGGACTTCACGGTTCCGATGGGAATCCCGAGGATCTCCGCCGCCTCGGGGAGCGACAGACCTTCGAGGTCGGAGAGAATCACCGCATTGCGGAAGTCGGCGGGCAGTTGGGCGAGGGCGGCCTCGATCTCGGGTCGCAAGGCGGCGGATTCGATCGCCTCCTCGGCCGAAGGGTCCGAAGGGTCGACATGGTCGGGGAGGCTCTCGGAGGGCCTTCGCTGGGCACGCCGGAGTTGGTCGTAACAGGTGTTCACCGCGATCCGGTAGATCCAGGTCCCGACTGCGGACCGGCCCTGGAACTGGCCTGCCTTGCGAAACACAGTGAGGAACGTTTCCTGGGTGGCGTCGAGGGCCTTCTCCCGGTCTCCCAGGATGCGGAGGCACACCGAGAACACCCGGTTCTCGTGATTTCGCATTACTGCGTCGAATGCCTCCCGGTCTCCGGAAACGACCCGAGTCAGCAGCTCGGCTTCGTTGCCGGGGACCGTCACGGGGTAAATCGTACTTCTCCGAGTTCGCCGTAATAGGTTCCGTCGGGCTGCTGGGGGAAGTCGGTCATCCACAACAACCAGTGCCCGCCCTCACGTCTCGGGAGGGGGAAGAGCGTGGTGCTCGACTCGGCGGTCGCGGTCAGTGCGCGTTCCCATCCGTCGATTCCATCAGGTGGGTCCTGGGCCCAGTAGATGCCGAACTCGGTGCCACTGGTGAGTCCCACCAACTGCACGGCCGATGGCGCGCCACTCACCTGAAAGCGAAGCCCGACTCCGGGCTTCACGAGCGAAACAGGGTCCTGGTATCGCTCCGACCTCCAGATCGTCGACGCACTGCCGTCGAGGACGTCGCCGAGTGCCTCGTCATTCTCACCGCCCTCCCCGAAGGGATCGAAGGCTGCGAAGTCGACCACCCTCACCGGGCCTGGGGCGACGGTGGTGCCGGTGCCCGTCGTGGTCGTGGTCGCCGGGTTGGCGCCCAGTGTCGTCGTGGGGGAGATGGGGATGATCTCGCCTCCACCGATGAAGAGCCGTCCCAGCGCCACCAGGCCCACGGCCAGAATGACGAGTCCGACGGCTACGTAGAGGAGGCGTCGTGAGGTAGATAGCGGCTCGGGCTGCGCCGGTCGGAGGGTGGGGGAGGCGATTAGCGCCTTCTCCAGCTCGGCGGCGTCGAGGTCGCCCGACTGGGCGGAACGGAGGACACGGTCTACGGCCCTCGGCACTCCATCGATGCTCTCCGAGGGAGGCGGCCCGCCGGGTGCCGCCCCGGTGAGGGCCGTCTCGAGGGCGGCGGCCAGTGCCCGCACATCCCCGTCCTGATCGGTCCGCGTCTCCCGACCGAACGCTCCGAGCTTGGCTGGATGGGCAACCGACCACGAGATGGCGGTGAGATCGATCTGCCCATGCACCGCGCCCGACTCGTGCAGGGCAGCGAGCGCACCGGCCAGACCCGACGCGTTGGGCAGGAACTCCTCCAGACCGACGGTCTGATCCGCCGCGAGCCGATCGGCCGCCGATGCCCCGCCGGTCCACTCACAGACGGCGTAGGCGCCGCCATTGGCATCCTCGACGGCGAACACCCGGGACAGATGGGGGTGGCCGGTCTTGGCGGCTCCGCTCACGTTCGCAATGAATCGGTCTCTGCGCTCCTGGCTCGACTCCGGCCCGAGGGACCGGATGAGGACAGGGCGCTCGAGGGAGGTGTCAGTCGCCAGCCACTCCTCGATGTCGTTGTCGCGCCCGAGTCGCATCTCGAGGCGGTAGCGGTCGGAGACCGGTGGCGGCATGGCCCTAGTTCAGCACCGGGCCACCCTCAAACCCCATATCTCAACAGATGGAGTGGTGTCTCTCGGCCCTGGAACCCTTCCCGCTCGTAGAGACGGCGGGCCCGATCGTTCTCGGGGCGGAGATTGAGAACGAGCGCACGCGACCCGCGTTTGGAGGCCCACAGGGCGGAAGCCCGCACCAACGAGCCCCCGATGCCCCGGCTCGCGAATGACGGAGTGACAGCCACCCGCTGCAGGTAGGACACTGTCATCTGGGAGCCCACCAGGGCGTAGCCGGCGAGCTCGTTCCCGATCCGGGCGGTGAGAACGATGGCGCGCGGCGTTGCCCTCATCGCCTCGACCAACCCCGCCTCGCTCATTCTCCAGAACCCCTCGAATGCGTGGTGATCGATCGCGACCAGAGGGTTCCAGTCGGGGGCGTTGGTCGCCTCGATTTCATGCTCGGGCTGGCCGATCCCGGTTCCCAGAGCCAACTCCATCACGTCGAGCAGGCGGAACGGAGTGAAACCAGCCGAAATCCACACTTTCGTGGCCGACGGGTAGAGAGCCGGGGAGTAGACAATGCCCGACCCCATCGGCCCGAGGAGCTCTGCGACGGCCCTCAGGAACTCGTGGCTGCCCCGATCGAGACGGACCGCGGGGTCGGGGAAGTCATCGTTCCATGGCCGTGCCATTGCCTTGGCCCAGCCCCTGCGCACGGTCACCGAGCCGGGCCAGACCCCGTCGAGATGCAGGCGATCGGGCACCTGTGGGAGAGTACGGCATGGAAGTGGTGGTGGCCGCCAGCCCGATGGGAGCCCTGCATGACACCGGCCGAAACCACCCGGAGCGGCCCGAGCGACTGGGAGCGGTCCTCCGTGGGATCTCCGAGAGCGGGCTGAAGCTGACCGAGATCGAGGCTCCGCCGATCGACCGCTCCGACCTCGCCCTGGTCCACGATCCGGCCTATGTCGACGCCATCGAGAGGTTCTGCGACCTCGGCGGTGGTGCCCTGGACATGGACACGTTCGCCTCTCACGACACCTGGGCCGCGGCCACCACCGCCGCGGGAGGGGTCATGGCCGTGGTGGAGGAGCTGGAGGGGCGCGCCGATGCCACCGGGTTCGCCCTCTGCCGCCCGCCCGGTCACCACGCCCTCCGTTCCAGGGCGATGGGGTTCTGCTTCTTCAACAACGTCGCCGTGGTGGCGGCATGGCTCCGGTCACGGGGTCAACGGGTGGCGATCCTCGACTGGGATGTCCACCACGGAAACGGGACGCAGACGATGATGGCCGACGATCCGGGCACCCTGTACGTCTCGATCCACCAAGACGACTTCTATCCGTACGAGGGCCATCCCGATGACATCGACACGGGGGCCATCGGCACCACGGTCAACATCCCACTGCCCGCCGGTACCGCCGGAGACGTGTGCCGTCTGGCATGGGAGCAGCTTGTGATCCCCGTGGTCTCCCAATTCGGGCCCGATTGGGTGCTGGTGAGCGCCGGGTACGACGCCCACACCGAAGACCCCCTCGCCGACCTCGATCTGCTCGACGCCGACTACGGGTGGATGGCGTCCCGTCTGGCCCGCGCCCACCCAGCCCACCGCACGGTGTTCGCTCTCGAAGGGGGTTACGACCTCGATGGGCTTCGGCACTCCGCCCGCTCCACGGTGCGCGGCATGGCGGGTGAGGAGCAGTTCGGGAATCCTCTGACCTCGGCCCCGGGTGCCTCCGAAGCGCTTGCTGTGGCCGGCATGGCCGTGGCGAGGCACTGGAGGATCTGAGAAGTCTTTCAATTCCTCTGCGACCCGAGCCGATAACCACAGTCTGGGTCAACTGGGAAAGGAACATGGAAATCAACATCGAGGATCTTCTGCGCCGGGCTGTCTCGCTTGACGCAACGGATCTGCATCTCAAAGTCGGCTCGCCGCCGGTAGCCCGCGTCAACGGTGACCTGGAGCGAATCGAAGGCTTCGAGGCGCTCAAACCCGAAGACACGCAGGCCTACGCAGAGGCGCTTTTCACGCCCCGCGGCGCCCGCGATTTCAAAGACACCGGCACCGCCGATTTCGCCTTCGGACGCCAGGACATCGGGCGCTTCCGGGTAACCGCCTTCCGTCAGCGTGGCTCGGTGTCGGTGGTTCTGCGTCGCGTCTTCCCGGGGACCATGTCTTTCACCGATCTCGGGCTGCCCCGGGTCGTGGAGAAGCTCGCCGCCGAAACGTCCGGGCTCCTACTCGTCACCGGAGCTTCCGGTTCGGGCAAGACCTCCACCATGGCGTCGATCCTCGACTGGATCAACACCCACCGGGCGGTGTCCATCCTCACGGTCGAGGACCCGATCGAGGTCCTTCATCCCGACAAGAAGAGTGTCGTCGAGCAACGCGAAGTCGGTGTCGACACGCCGAGCGCGGCCGATGCCGTGCGGAGCGCGATGCGTCATGACAACGACGTGCTCATGATCTCTGAGTTCGACGACGCCGAAACCGCACGTGCGGCCATTGCAGCGGCCGAGACCGGCCACCTGGTGATCTCGTCGATGCGGACGACCGATCCAGCCGACACCATCGATCGCGTCGTCTCGCTGTTCCCCGAGTCGCAGCACCGCGTCGTCCGGGGCCAGCTCGCCGCACAGCTTCTGGCGATCGTCAGCCAGCGTCTGCTCGAGAGCCAGGAGAAAGGGAAAACCCTGGCCTGTGAGGTCCTCACCAACAACGAGCGTGTCCAGGAATGGATCATCGGTGGCGCAGAGGCCCCGGTTCTGATCGACATCATGAAGGAGAGCGAGTTCTTCGGGATGCAGACCATGGACGCCTCGCTCCTCCGGCTGGTGGTCGACAAGTCGATCGATCTCCCCGCCGCCCTCCCCTATGCCCGAAACGTCCACGAGCTTCGGGCCAAGGCGATGGCAGCCGGCATTCCGGTGTAAATCGGTGGTCGTAGGTCACAAGCACCTACGACCTATGACCTACCACTTATAACCTGCTTCGGTGATCCCGAAGCGGCTCGAATTCCTCGTCTCACCCGATCTACCGCCGGCCCAGTTGCACCGGCTGTTCGGTGCGGCCGGCCATCAGCTGTTCCTTGTTGGCGGCTCGGTCCGTGACGCCTTTCTCGAGAGGCCGCTGGAGGATTACGACTTTGCCACCGATGCCAGGCCGGATCGGATCGCCGAGGTTCTCGAGACATGGGCAGACGTCGTCTACCGCGTCGGAGCCACATTTGGCACCGTTGCTGCTCTCAAGAACGGGCAGGTTGTCGAGGTAACCACCTTCCGCAACGAGGTCTACCGCGACGATTCCCGCAAACCTCAAGTCACGTTCTCCGACGACATCGAGACCGATCTCGCCCGGCGCGACTTCACCGTGAACGCCATCGCCCTGTCTCTCATGGACATGGAACCGATCGATCCCCACGGTGGCCTGTCAGACCTGGCCGCCGGGGTGTTGACGACCCCGCTCGATCCCGAGATCTCGTTCTCCGAGGACCCCTTGCGCATGCTGCGGCTGTTCAGATTCGAGGCCACGCTCGGATTCACCGGGGAGGCCAGGACGGTGGGGGCCGTCGCAGAGATGGGAGAACGTCTCGCGATCGTGTCGGCGGAGCGGATCCGGGACGAGCTGTCGAAACTCGTCGTGGCACCGGCCGCCGGGAATGCCCTGGATCGCGTCGTGGCCTCCGGGTTGGCCACCCATTTTCTCCCCGAGCTGCCCGCACTGGCCATGGAGCAAGATCCTCACCAGCGTCACAAGGACGTGTTGGCCCACACGCTGGCCGTGGTCGACAAGACCCGGCCCGAGTTGGTGCTCCGCCTCGCCGCCCTGTTCCACGACATCGGCAAGCCTGACACCCGCCAGTTCGGAAAGGATGGCGTCTCGTTCCACCATCACGAGGTCGTCGGGGCGCGGTTGACACGGCGCCGGCTGAAGGCGCTTCGCTATCCCGGTGAGATCGTCGACGATGTGTCCCGGCTCGTCTTCCTCCACCTTCGCCCGCACACGCTCAAGATGGGATGGACCGATTCGGCGGTGCGTCGCTACGTGCGTGATGCCGGCCCTCTGCTCCCATATCTCAACGAGCTGGTCAGGTGTGACGTCACGACTGCCAATCCGCGCCGCGCCCGGGCCGTCCAGAATCGCATCGACGAACTGGAGGAGAGGATCGTCGAGCTCAGTGCGAAGGAGGAGTTGTCGCGTCTCCGCGCCCCGATCGACGGCAACCAGGTGATGGAGTATCTGGGGATTGGGCCGGGGCCGAACATAGGTGACATCATGGGGTTGATGCTTGAGCGGAGGATCGACGAAGGCCCCTACGGCGTGGAGCAGGCATATGCCATGGTCAGGGACTGGGCCATTGCCCAGGGCATCCCGGATCCAGGGCCGCCGCCCGACGAGGAGGAATGACGTTGAGGGTCGTCCTCGCCTATTCAGGTGGCCTCGACACCTCGGTGATCCTGGCCTGGCTTCGCGAGGAGCGCGGGGCGGAGGTGATCGCTTACACCGCTGACGTCGGTCAAGGCGCCGAGGCGGCCGAGGCCAAGGAAAAGGCCATCGCCACCGGGGCCGTGGAGGCAGTGGTCGAGGACCTCACCCATCGTTTCGTCGACGGCGCCGTCTTCCCCGCCCTTCGGGCCGGCGCCGTCTACGAGGGCCACTACCTGCTCGGCACTTCCCTGGCCCGGCCCATCATCACCGAGGGTCTGGTGCGAACTGCCCGCGCCTTCGGCGCCGACGCCATCTCGCACGGTGCGACGGGCAAGGGCAACGATCAGGTCCGCTTCGAGCTTTCCGTGGCCGCACTGGCTCCCGATCTCGGGGTGATCGCTCCCTGGCGGGAATGGGACCTCGACGGACGCTCGGCTCTCATCGAGTACGCCCAAGAACGCGGTATCCCTGTGCCGGTCACCCGGGAGGAGCCGTACTCGATGGACGCCAACCTGTTCCACATCTCCTACGAGGGAGGAATCCTCGAGGACCCCTGGGCCGCACCCCCGCCCAAGATGTTCCGACTCACTGTGGACCCCACCGATGCCCCGGATCAGCCCGAGGAGGTGGTCATCGGGTTCGAGGAGGGCAACCCGGTGTCGATCGGTGGGCGTGAGCTGGGGCCGGTGGAGCTGCTGACCGAGGCGAATGCCCTCGCCGGTCGACACGGAGTCGGCAGGGTGGATCTCGTCGAGAATCGGTTCGTCGGGATCAAGAGCCGTGGGGTCTACGAGACCCCGGGAGGGACCATCCTCCATCTCGCCCACCGCGCCGTCGAGTCGATCACGCTCGACAGGGAGGTGCTGCACATCCGGGACTCCCTCATCCCCCGCTATGCCCAGATCGTCTACAACGGCTTCTGGTTCAGCCCGGAGCGCAACGCGTTGCAGGGTCTGATCGACGACATTCAGAGGCCGGTCACCGGCGAGGCGCGCCTGGTGCTCTACAAGGGCGGGGCGACCGTGTCGGGGAGACGCTCACCCAACACTCTGTATGACCCGGATTCCGCCACCTTCGAGGCCGACGACGTCTATCGACAGGCCGATGCCGAAGGGTTTCATCTCGCTCAACGCCCTGCGAATCAGGGGGTTCGGCGGCGGGGAAGTGGGATGAGCCTCTGGGGTGGCCGCTTCGAGTCAGGCCCGGGCGAGACCCTCTGGGCGTACACCACCGATGACTCGGACAGGCGTCTCCTCGCCGACGACGTCGCCGGCTCTCGGGCCCACGTCCTGATGCTCGGCGAGACCGGGATCCTGGCTGATGTGGACGTGAAGACCCTCCTCGGCGGTCTGGAGACCATCCAGTCCGAGGCGGCCGGTGGGGAGTTCGAGTTCTCCGACTCGGACGAGGACGTTCACTCGGCGGTGGAGCGCAGATTGTTCGAGTTGGTGGGCGACACCGCGGGCAAGCTGCACACCGCCCGTTCTCGTAACGATCAGGTGGCCCTCGACATGCGTCTCTACACCCGCCGAGCCGCCGGCGAGCGAGCCGACCAGCTTCACGCTTTCGCCCTCGCCCTTGCCGAGATCGCAGAGAGTCACGCCGGAACCGTCGTCCCCTCCTACACCCATTTGCAACAGGCCCAGCCGACCACCCTCGGTCATCATCTACTCGCCTATGCATGGATGGCGGTTCGTGACGCCGAGCGGTTCGCCGGAGCCGGCAGCCGGATCGACGTGTCGCCACTCGGCGCCGGCGCCTCGGCCGGGACCTCCTTGCCGATCGATCCGGAGGCGACCGCCAGGGAGTTGGGGATGGCCGGAGTCTTCGAGAACTCGCTCGACGCGGTTGGATCCCGCGACCACCTCGCGGAGTATGTCTTCTGTTGCGCCCAGTCCATGGTGAACCTCTCCCGACTTGCCGAGGAGGTCGTTCTCTGGGCAACACCCGAATTCGGCCGAGCGAGGCTCGGCGACAGCGTGAGCACCGGGTCGTCGGCCCTTCCCCACAAGCGAAACCCGGACATCGCCGAGCTGGTCCGGGGCCGGGCCGCCCGGGTATCGGGGCTGCTCGCGGCGATGATGACGCTCCAGAAGGGTCTTCCGCTCGCCTACAACCGTGATCTCCAGGAGGACAAGCGACTGGTCTTCGAGGCCGACGACACGCTGGCGAATTCCTTGGCAGCGATGGTCGAGTTGCTCGGCCAAACCGAGTTCCTCGCCGTGGACCCATCCGTCGAGACCGCCAGCCTCGACCTGGCCGAGGCACTGGTCGCCCGTGGCGTCCCGTTCCGCGAGGCCCATGAAGCCGTGGGCAAGCTGGTGCTGACTCTCGAGGGCAACGGTCGATCTCTTCTCGAGGCCGGCCCCGAGGATCTGGTCGCCGCGCATTCTGCTTTCGACGAGGCCGATCTCGGGCTCCTCGATCCAGCTACATCCGTTCGGCGGCGCATGAGCCCCGGCGGCGGGAGCCCTGAGTCGGTCCATACCCAGGTCTCCGACCTGCGCAGGAGGATCACTCCTTCCTAACGTGCCCGGGTGATCCTCGTGGTGATACCCGCGGTCATCGTTGCCGCGATCAGCCTGGCCTCCTTTGCCGGGGCGTGGGTCTGGTGGCTCGACGTCCTGGCCAATTTCCGGGCGCAGTACGTGGTGATCCTGGCCATCCTCGGTCTCATCGTCGCGGCCAGCCGTTGGCGCCGCACCGGGTTCGCCATCCTCGGTGTCGCATTGGTCAATCTGCTCTTCGTCGCCCCTCTCTTCGTGGGATCGCCGGGGGAGCCGGTGGCGGGAGCGCCAGGAATGCGGGTTATGAGTTTCAACCTGCTCTCCACCAACGAGAGCTACAGCGAGGTCATCGAGTACATCGAGGCGACGGACCCGGACCTAGTCCTCCTTCACGAGTCGAGCCGCCCCTGGGAGGTGGCCATGGAGTCCTCAGGGCTCGACTACGAGATAATCCGCGGTCGTTCCGAGAACCTGATCTTCGGAACCCTGGTCCTGGCTCGTGATGAGGTCGAGGCCGTCTCCTATGGCTTCGCCGAGGGCGATGGGAGGGCCATATCCCTCGTGTATCAGCCGGAGGGCTGGCCAGTGCCGGTGCAGATCCTCTCTTCGCACCCGCTGGCTCCGACATCGGGGGAGCGAGCGGCCCTCCGCGATGCCCAACTCTCCTTCGCCGCCGGATGGGCTGCCGAGCAGGAGGGTGCCTACGCGGTGGTTGGAGACCTGAATGCCTCGCCCTGGTCCTCTCCATTCCGTGGGCTCGTCTCGGAGGGTGGTCTGCGCAACTCTCAGATCGGATTCGGTCTACAACCCTCCTTCTCGGCGAACACAATCTTCCCCTTGCGGGTCCCCATCGATCATCTGCTCCACAGTGACGACCTCCGGGTCCGTGACCGCCGTCTCGGCCCCGCCCTCGGCTCAGACCACTTCCCGCTCGTGGTCGACCTGGAGCACGCCCCAGGCACGTGAACGACGTGCCAGAGCTTCGTGGGACCACATAGACATAGGTGGAGCGGGCGGTACCGTTCCGCACATGTCTGACCAATTTGCAGGGCGCCGGGCCCGCCTCGCCGAGGAGATCGGGGATGACGCCATCGCCATCGTCCCTGCTGCAGTCGAAGTGACTCGAAGCAACGACACCGAGTTCGAGTTCCACCAGGATCCGGACTTTCTCTACCTGACCGGATTCCATGAGCCGGAGGCGGTGGCGGTGATCGCTCCTGGTCATGGCGACGGCGATTACACCCTCTTCGTCAGGCCTCGAGATCCCGAGATGGAGGCTTGGAACGGATATCGGGTCGGCACGGAGGGCGCTGAGGAGCGCTTCGGGGCGGACAAGGCCCATGAGATCGGGCAACTCGACGAGATCCTGACCCGGCTCATGATCGGGCGCGAGGTCATCTGGTATCGCACGGGCAACCGGCACCACGACGACAGGGTCGCCGGCATCGTGGACAAGGCCCGCAGTCATCGCGAGCGCTACGGCGGGTCGGTGCCGTCAGCGGTCCGTGACATCACGGTCCTGCTTTCAGAGATGCGTCTCATCAAGAGCCCGGAGGAGATCGAGATCCTGCGCAGAGCGTGCGAGCTGTCCGCCCGTGGGCACGCCGAGGCGATGCGCTTCGCCGCACCCGGCCTGTACGAGTATCAAGTCCAGGCCGCTCTCGAGTACTACTGGCGGCTGGGCGGCGCCCGGCACAACGGCTACCCTCCATCGTGGCCTCAGGGCCCAATACCTGCATCCTTCACTACGTGGAGAACGAGCGGACGATCGAAGACGGCGATCTCCTTCTGATAGATGCCGCGGCCGAGGTGGAGGGCTACTCGGCGGACATCACCCGGACCTTTCCCGCCAACGGAAAGTTCAGCGGCCCGCAGCGGGCCATCTACGAGGTGGTCCACTCCGCCTTCCAGAAGGGGCTGGACATGTCGGCTCCCGGATCGAGCCTCAGAGCCATCCATGACGCCGCCACCCGGGTCCTCACCGAGGGAATGGTCGAGCTTGGCCTCCTGCCCAAGGGTGTTGACGAATCGCTGGCCATGCACCACTACAACCAGTTCTACTTCCACGGAACCGGGCACTGGATCGGCCTCGATGTGCACGACCTGGGCACCTATCGGGTCGAAGGCGTGCCCCGGAAGCTGGAGCCCGGGATGGCATTCACGGTTGAGCCCGGCCTCTATATCGCTCCCGACAAGAGTGAGGTGACCCTGACGCTCCTCGAGTACGACAACGACGAGTGGAACCAACGCAGGATCTTGGAGGGCCGGGCGGCGGCCATGGCCAAGGAGGCCGAGGCCAAGGAGAAGGCGGAGAAGATCACACACACCGTTCCTCCCGAGTTCCTCGGCATCGGGATCCGGATCGAGGACGATGTGGTGATCACCGAGGACGGCCACGACAACCTGACAAGCTCGGTCCCCTCACGCATCGACGAGATCGAAGCCCTCTGCGCCGAGTCTTCGACGCTGCCGAGCGGCTGAGATCTACTCCTGGATGAAGGTGTGCCCTCAGGCGGTTGCCGGGAGGGCGTAGATCAAGATGGCGAAGAAGTGAAAGCTGCTCCCGGCGATGACCAAGACATGGAACAGCTCGTGGTGTGAGAAGGCCCGGGGGAAGAGACGGGGCCGCCCGGTGGCGTAGATCACGGTGCCGATCACATAGCAAGCGCCGCCGAGGAGGATGAGGGCGAAGGCGCCAGGCCCCAGCTCCCGCCAGATCCAGGGAACCCAGATCAGGGCGGACCACCCCATCACCATCTGCAATGTCACCGAAAGGTGGGTCCTCACTTCGGGCATGAACGCCTTGAGCAATATCCCCGTGAGCGCGATACCCCAGACGATGCCGAGTGCCACGGCGAGGGGAACCCCTTCCAGGGAGGCGATTGCGATCGGCGTGAATGTGCCGGCTACCACGAGGAAGATCATCGAATGGTCGATTCGCTGCAGCCTCGCCCTCCACTCGTCGCGCCAGGGGACCGAGTGGTAGAGCGATGAGACGATGAACATCAGGAGCAAGGCTCCGCCGTAGACGAGTACCCCGAAGAGGGCTTCGGCCCGGCCGGACGCCCGTTCGATGAGGAGCACGAGCCCGATGGCGGTGGCAATGGCCGCCGAGCCATGCAAGAAACCCCGAATCGGGTTCTGCATTCGCCCCAGCGTGATTCGCTCCATGTAGTTGCAAGGGTATCGACCGGCCACATGTAGGTGGAAGGGGTCGGGAGACCCAGGTCGAAACGGGTCCTGTCCCCGGCGGGCCGGTACGATGGAGAAATCACCATGGCTCTTGGTGTCCTCTACCGCCTCTACGAGCGAAACCTCGTCAACGGTCTCGATCGAGACCGGCTGCCCCGTCACATCGGCATCGTCCTCGACGGGCATCGTCGTCATGCCCGGGAGGAGCGGCTGCCCACCTACACGGAGAGCTACCGGGTCGGGATGCGCCGCTTCGAGGAGTTCATCGGATGGGCCGAAGAGCTCGAGATCCCGGCCGTCACCGCCTGGGTGCTGTCACGGGAGAACCTGTCACGACCTGCCGACGAGCTCGATCCCTACTTCGAGGTCCTGACCGAGTTGTTCGGACGGTTGCCGGCCCTCTGTCAGACCTACGACATGGGGATCCGGTTCATCGGGAGCCTCGACCTGCTGCCAGACGAACTGGTCGCTGCAGCCAAGCTGGCGGAGGAGGCCCAGCCTTTCGGCACTCGTCGTCTCAACATCGCCATGGGCTACGGGGGCAGGCAGGAGATCGTCGACGCGGCCAAGGACCTGGTGGCCAAGTTGATGGCCGACGGGATCCCACCCGATGAGATCGCCGCTCACATCGATGCCGATTCGCTGGCTTCACACATGTACTCCGCCGATCTCCCCGACCCGGATCTCCTGATCAGGACCTCCGGCGAGTCGCGGCTGTCCGGGTTCCTGCTCTGGCAGTCCGCCTATGCGGAGTTCGTCTTCGTCGATGTCAACTGGCCGGCCTTCCGCCGGGTCGACTTCCTCCGTGCCCTTCGTGATTTCACCAGTCGCGATCGCCGCTTCGGCAAATAGGGCCACCTACTCCGTCACCATCTCCTCGTCGAGATGGCTCACATCACCGAGTTGGCGGAGTGAGAACCCCCACCCCGTGCTGATTCGGTCCATGGTCAAGCGGGAGACACCGCTGTGTGGCTGGCGAAACCGATCCCACTCCCAGGGAACCGGCTCGAGCCCGAGCAATCGGCCCAGGACCACGGCGTTGGTGCCCGCATGGGCCACGATGATCACCCGCATCCCGGGATCCTCGACTTCCCAGAGATGGCGGTGCTCGGCGTGCATGGGCAAGATGCCATGGTTGGCCAGGGTTTCTTCGAGACCGGTCACGACCCTGCGGTGAAAGGCGCGGAAGGACTCGCCCCCCGGCAGCCCGTCCCACATCTCCTCCATCGTGCGAAAGTTGGCCTCCCGCAACGCCTTCTCGATCTCCTCGGCCGGCGATCCCTCCCACGACGGCGGGTTCTGGATCTCCCTCAGCCACGGGTACACCTCGGGCTCGATGTCGACCTCGGAAGACACCGGGGCGGCGGTCTGCATCGCCCGATTCATTGGAGACACCCAAAGCTCGTCGAAGGATTCGACCGCGCCCAGCCGATGGGCGACCCGCTTGGCCTGCTCATGCCCCAGGTATGTGAGATCGGGATCGTTCCGGGCTATGAGCCCGGGAGTCCAGTCGGGCTGGCCGTGGCGGACCAGGATCAGATCCATGGGCGCCAACCGTACCCAGCCCGTTGTTCATACCGATCGGCGGGGCAATACGATTGCGCTGTGTCCCGCCAAGCCCTAATCGATCACCTGCGTCATCACGCCCTCTTCACCGACGGCCCCTACACCCTGAGGTCGGGCCAGCGCTCGGATTGGTACCTCGATGCGCGACAGACGACGTTTGCCGGAAAGGGAGCCCCAATCGTCGGCGCCGCCGTGCTCGACGTCCTCGATCCCGAGGTCAGGGCGGTTGGGGGCATGACCATGGGGGCGGACCCGATCGCCCTCGCCGTCGCCGTCGTCGCCAACCTCCGGGGCCGGGACATCAACGCCTTCTCGATCCGCAAGACCACCAAGCAGTACGGGATCACGGGCCGGGTGGTTGGCCCGGTGGCGTGCCGGCATGCCGGTGGCGATCCTCGAGGACACGACGACCACAGGTGGCGCCGCCCTCGACGCCGCCGAGGCAGCGACTGCGGCCGGGCTGCGGGTAGTGCAGGCGATAGCCCTCGTCGATCGGTCCGACGGGAGAGCGGCCGAAGCATTCGAGGAGGAGTCCATTCCCTACGTGGCCCTGGTGGTCCCCAAGGATCTGGGCGTCAAGAGGTGAAGGTCGTCGTGCAGCGCTCGGCGGTCAGGATGTGGCTGCTGGCGATGGGCGGCATTCCACTCCTGATCATCGCTGTCGACGTGCTCACGAGCCGTCGGATCACGAATTGGCTGCGAGAGTTGTTGTTCACTCCTGAAGACACCCAGATCTACGAGCCGCGAGACGTGATCTGGGCCTGGGCCCTCCTCATCTTCTCGCTGTTTCTCGTTGTTTGGGGTCTCAAGGAGCTCTTCATGCCCACGAAGGTGATCGAGGCACGGGACGAGGGACTCGCCGTCAAGCTCCGTGGCCCCTTCCGCAAGCCTGACCTCATCCCGTGGGGCAACATCGCCGACATCGAGCCGGGTGAGATCGTGGATGAGGGAGATGTGTTGCTCCTCCTCCGGATCAGGCTCTTCACTCGGGCTGAGTTGCCCGAGCATCCCTGGGGGGCCCGCTGGGTGGAGGCCAGGGTCCTCGGCCTGCTCGCCCAGGACTGGTCGGCTGCCCCGGCCCGGGTGGCAGAGCAGTTGGGGGAGTATGCGGTCGATGCGGTCCAACGGGAGACGCGGGCCCGAACCGCCCACATCTCGGACCCGACGTGATCCTGGTCGGCGCCCATGTGCCGTCGGTCAAGCCGTTGGAAGAGGCGCAGGAACGCAACGCCGACCTCGCCCAGATCTTTCTCTCCGACCCCCAGTCGTGGAAAAAGCCCCCGCCGCGTCCCGACGCCGAGGCTATGCGTCAATCGTCGATCCCGATCTACGTCCACGCCCCATATCTGATCAATGTCTGTGCCGACAACAACCGGGTGAGGATCCCGTCGCGAAAGATCCTTCAGGACACGTGCGATGCCGCGACCGAAGTGGGCGCCCGGGCGGTGATCGTCCATGGTGGTCATGTCACGGGCGATGGGCCTCAGGAGGAGGGCATCGATCGATGGAGAAAGGCCCTCGAGGCGGTCGACACCGAGATCCCGATCTTCATCGAGAACACCGCGGGCGGGGACAAGGCAGTAGCGAGAAGAGTCGAGTGGATCGCCCGCCTCTTCGACGAGATCGGCGAGTTCGGAGTCGGCTTCTGTCTCGACACCTGTCACCTGTGGGGCGGTGGCGAGCCCCTGGACGAGGTGGTGCCCCGCATCATGGAGGCAACGGGACGGATCGATCTCGTCCAGGTGAACGACTCGAAGGACCCCTTCGACTCACGCCGGGACCGTCACGAGAACCTGGGCAAAGGCCTGATCCCACCAGAGGAGATGGCCCGGATCATCGTCGAGGCCGATGCGCCGGTGGTCGTGGAGACACCGGGTGGTGTCGAGGAGCAAGCCGCCGACATCGAATGGGTGCGAAGCGTTTTAGTGTTCTGAGTGATACGTATCAACGTAAAACACGCTCATTACTCAAAGATTCTCTTCGGTCCCGTCTTCTGCTTCTGATGCTGCTTGCGCTCGCTCGGCGCCGGCTCGGTGATGGGGCGGGGGTAGCGATCCTCGAGGATGATCGCCAACGGGCTTGCGGTGAAGACCGAGGAGTAGGTCCCGACGAGGATCCCGATCAATAGGGCGAGGGCGAAGTCGGAAAGCGTGTCACCACCGAGCACGTACAGGGAGGCGAGGATGAGGATCGCCCCCAGGCCGGTGTTGATCGTCCTCGGCACGGTCTGCAGACAGGCCTCGTTGGCGATGGGGCCTAGCGGCTCGCCGGGTCGTTCCGCCTGGTGCTCCCTGATGCGGTCGAAGATCACCACAGAGTCGGCGATCGAGTAGCCGATGATGGTCAACAGGGCGGCGAGAAACACGCCGTCGATGGTCTTGCCGAGCCAGGCGAACAACCCGACCACGATGATGACGTCATGGAACATCGAGAGGACGGCCGCCGCTCCGATGGTCCAGCGGAACCTGATCGCCAGATAGATGAGCTGCATGAGAAGCGCCAGGCCGAGGGCCAGAAGAGCGCGGTTTCGGATCTCCACGCCGAGGGTGGGCCCGACGAACTGGTCCCGGACCAGAGTCACGTCACCGCCGATCCCGGCAACCGTGTCCTCCAGCACCTGTTCCCGCTCGGGGTCGAGCTCCTCGGTCCGGATCACGATGGTGCCCTGGCCGGTCTCCTGAATCAGGGCCTGCGGCAGTCCTTGATCGGCCAGATCCTGTCGTAGCTGGTCGAGGTCGACTTCTTGGGTGGTAGAAAACTCCACGAGCCGCCCCCCTGAGAACTCGATCCCGAAGTTGAGGCCCCTCGCCACGACGCCGGCGATGGCGAGCAGGATCAGGATCCCGGAGATGATCAGCCAGCGCTGCGGTTTGGCGAACAGATTCGGCCCCGACGTCTTCAGCCATTCCTGGAAGCGCCGCCCCACGGTCAAGCCCATCAACCGGGGCCGGTTCTGCAATGCCGGCACCCGGGACAGCATCTCGAGCAAGACGCGGGTCACCACGAGGGCAGAGAACATCGATACCAGGACACCGATGGTGAGGGTGACACCGAAGCCACGAACGGCGCCGGCGGCCAAGAAGAAGAGGAGTACTGCGGCGAGGAGAGTGGTGACGTTGGCGTCCAGAATGGCGCTCCAGGCCCGCTGGAAACCCGCTTCGAGCGATCTGCCCAGCGTGGGGTCGACCGCGTATTCCTCCTTCGCCCGCTCGTAGACCAGCACATTGGCGTCCACGGCCATCCCGATAGCGAGGACGAAGCCGGCGATGCCGGGGAGGGTGAGCGTGGCTCCCAGCCAGATCAGGACTGCGTAGGAGAGCAACCCGTAGACGACGAGGGATATGGCCGCAGCCACCCCCATCAGGCGATAGAAGGCGATCATGTAGAGGATGGTGAGGCCGGCGCCGATAAGGGCTGCCTGCAGGCTGGCGTCGATCGCAGCCGCACCGAGGGAAGGCCCGACCGTTCCCTGCTCGATCACCTCGACCGGGACCGGCAGGGCACCGGCCCGGATGAGGAGAGCGAGCTCGTTGGAGGTCTCCTCGTCGAAGTTCCCGGTGATCAGAGTCTCGCCACCGGTGATTCCGACATCACATTCGACCGACGGTGAGACGCCCGGGCTGGAGAGGACCGACTCGTCGAGCACGATGGCTATCCGTCGGGTCGGGTCACCGATCGGGGCACAGGCGGCCTCGGCGGTCAGTTGTGCCCACTGCTCCTCCCCCTCGGGCAGGAAGTTGATCGAGACCGCCCAGAGACCCGAGCCCTGGCTGTCGAAGATGGCCGCTGCGCTTTCGACCTGGTCGCCACTGACGGCTGTCGGACCGAGAACCAGGTCCTCGCCGGGCTCGCCCGGGATCACGAGGTCTCCCTCGACAGTCGGCTCGGTGCCGCTGGCTACCGCCTCGAGCACCGGGTGGAACGTGAGCTGGGCGGTGCGTCCGATTACCTCCAGCGCCTCATCGGGATCCTCGACCCCGGGCATCTCGATGATGATCCGACGGTCACCCGACACCTGGAGAGTGGGCTCGGAGACCCCGAAGGCATCGACCCGGCGACGCAAGACCTCGAGAGTCCGAGTGGTCACTTCACTGTCGACGGTGACGTTGTCGGTGTCTTGCGCCTCGAGGACGATCTGGGTGCCGCCGCGCAGGTCCAAACCTAGGTTGACCGGGTTGTTGAGAACGACGTAGACGGCAGCGCCTATGGACACCACGGTCCAAAAAAGGCGCCACCGGGACACCTTGGCCATTGAGGATCCTTCGGGTGTTCGGTTGGCACCACGCATCGTATCGGTACCCGCCCGTCATGCCAGATCGGGAATCCGCACCTACGGGCGCCCGGTATCCTTCCCGCATGCGCGAAAAGGTCACGGTTCCGTCCATCAGGGCTCGCAAAGGCGGTCCCAAGATCTCGATGGTCACTGCCTATGACTATCCCGGAGCGGTGATAGCCGACCGGGCCGGGGTCGATATCGTCCTCGTCGGCGATTCGGCGGCGAATGTCGTCCATGGGATGGACACGACGCTCGAGTTCGGGATGGAGGAGACCATCATCCACGCCCGCGCCGTGAAGAGGGCGCATCCCAAGGCGCTCTTCGTCGTCGATATGCCCTGGCTCAGCTTCCATGTCTCGGTCGAGGACACGGTGCGCAACGCGGGACGGATCGTCCAGGAGGGCGGGGCCGAGGCGGTCAAACTCGAAGGGGGCCGCAAGCGGCTGCCGATGATCGAGGCCATCCTCGACGCTGAGATCCCGGTGATGGGCCATCTCGGGCTCACCCCACAGTCGGTCCACGCCATGGGTGGCTTCAAGGTCCAGGGCAAGATGGTCGACGCCGCCCAGGAGATCATCGAGGACGCCATCGCAATCGCCGAAGCCGGCTGCTTCTCGATCGTCCTCGAGGGTGTCCCCGACATCCTCGGAGAGCTGATCACCAAGGAGGTCGACGTGCCGACCATCGGCATCGGGGCCGGTCCCGCGACCGACGGTCAGGTTCTGGTCTTCCACGACGTGCTCGGTCTCGGGTCGGGCAACTACCCCAAGTTCGTCCGCAAGTACGCCGATCTGGCCGACGATGCGGTTGCGGCATTGACCAGGTACGTCGCCGATGTGGGCTCGGGCGAGTTCCCGGGCGAAGACGAGAGCTATCACGTGTCGGACGAGATCGCAGCCGAGATGCTTAAGGGCCGATCGTCCGGGTAGCAGCCCTTCTCCTGGTGGCGGCATGCGCCACGACCACGGCAACGACATCGACCTCCACCGTGGCCCCGACTCCTACCACGGTTGTCTCCTCGACGACCACGACAACTACCGCCGCCACGACGACGACAGCGCCCTCTCCCTCCACGAGCGCCGTCACTCCTGACCTTCCCACGACAGAACTGGCTGTCGGCGAGGACACCCTCGAGGTCTGGGTCGCCGACGAGCCCGCAGAGCGCCAACAGGGTCTGCGGGCGGTGGCAGAGCTGCCCGAGGGGATCGATGGGATGTTGTTCGTGTTCCCCGAGCCGACCACCCCAAGCTTCATCATGTCAGGGACGCTGCTCCCTCTCGAGGTCTGGTTCTTCGACCCCGAAGGCTCGCTGATCGGCTCACACGAGATGACACCGTGCCCGGCCGATCCCTGCCCCCTCTATCCCGCCCCCGGACCGGTGGGCTGGGCGCTGGAGACACCGGCCGGGGAGCGGGATTTCCGGCAGGGTGACCTTCTCTCGACTTCTGCATCGGGCTGAGAGCGCCCTATCATCTGGTTTCCGCACCGGCGTCTCGCGCTGTCCGGTTGCGTGATACCCCTGCTCCACCGTGTTGGTGGGGCCTTCCGATCCGGATGTCCACAGGAGGTCACATGCGCGACTATGAGGTAATGACGATCCATCGGCCCGACCTGGCCGAGGACGAGGTCGAAACCAAGATCGCCGATCTTGAATCGCACCTGTCCGGCTCGGGTGCGACAGTCGATGGGAGGGATATGTGGGGGAAGCGCCGCTTCGCCTACGAGATCGACCATTTGTCCGAGGGCTACTACTCGGTGGTCACGTTCCAGGCAGAGGCGGCTGCCGTCGATTCACTCGATCGGATGCTGTCACTGGCCGACGAGGTGGTTCGACACAAGATCGTGCGCAGGGGCGCGTGACTGGAATCTGTCCCAGGGCCACGGCATGATCGACCCAGGGACGTGAGAAGAGGAGATTTCACATGTCGAGCAATATCACAATCGTGGGCAACCTGGTCAGCGATCCAGAGTTGCGATTCACCCCCTCCGGCGTTGCGGTGGCCAGAATTGGCGTCGCTGTCAACCGACGCTGGCAGAAGGATGGGGAGTGGCAAGAGCACACCAGCTTCTTCAACGGATCCGTCTGGCGAGAGCAGGCGGAGAGTGCGGCCGAATCGCTGCAGAAGGGGACCAGGGTCATCGTCACCGGTCGTCTCGAGCAGCGGAAGTGGCAGGACAAAGAGGGCAACGACCGTTACGACGTCGAGATACAGATCGACGAGATCGGCCCCTCGCTGCGCTGGGCGACGGCTTCGGTGAACAAGACCCAGCGCTCTGGTGGCGATTGGGGCGGCGGTAGCGGAGGCGGTGGCGGTGGGGGCGAGGGAGCCGATGTCCCTCCGGCGCCGGTAGCGAGAGAGTCGTACGGGCCCGACGAGGCGCCCTTCTGATCCAGGAGTTTTAGAACCATGGCTAGAAAGAGCACGAACAACCCGCGCCCCAAGCGGCGTCGGGGCATGGAGATGAGACGGGGCCGTCCCAAGCCCTGCGCATTCTGCAAGCAGCGGGTCGATTTCATCGACTGGAAGGACGTCTCCGTGTTGCGCAAGTACATGTCCGACCGGGGCAAGATCAGGGGGCGTCGGGTCAACGGGAACTGCCCGACCCATCAGCGCGAGGTGGCCAATGCCATCAAGAATGCGCGAGAGATGGCCCTGCTCCCGTATCTGAGCACGAGATGAGGCTCATCCTCACCGCCGACGTCCAGGAGCTGGGCAAGAGGGGCGATGTCGTGGACGTGGCCGAGGGCTACGCCCGCAACTATCTGTTGCCGCGGAAGAAGGCGGTCAAGGCCCATGAGGCGGCCCTGGCCCAGGCCGAGGCCGATCCGTGAGGCCCGCATCGAGGCGGAGCGGAAGGCCAAGGAAGAGGCGGAGCGGCTGGCCACCCAGTTGGTCGGCAGCCGGGTCGTGATCGCGGCCCAGGCCGGCGACGAGGGCCAGCTCTACGGCTCCATCTCCCCGGCCGATGTGGTCGAAGGTGTCCGTCGCTTCACCGGGATCGAGCTGGACCGGGACTCGTTGGAGATCCCGAAGCCGATCAAGGCGATAGGTCTCCACGAGATCAACATCAAACTCCACGCCGAGGTCGAGTTCCCCCTCACACTGGACGTGATCCCGGCCAGCTGACCAACCCGATTACTCACGAGTTTCGCGGCTTTCCTGCCAATCCCTTCCACCGCGAAAACAAAAAAGGCCACCGCGAAATTCGATGAGGCCTCTGGCTTGTGACGCCGGCCGGAGCGACCCTATCTTCAGCCACCTTCCCCGCTGGCAGTTTCGGCTTCCCCGCCCACCGGCGGGGTCTTGCATGTCAGGGCCCCACAGGTCCGCGAAATCTGTCACTCGCGTGTTGTTTGATGAGGACATAGATGAGCGGCATCACCGATCAGGGGCAGATGAGACCGGGTTTCCGGAGCCCACCCCATTCCAGGGAGGCTGAGGAGTCGGTCATTGGGGCAGTGCTCCTATCCGAAGAGGCCGTCAATGAGGTGATGGACCGCCTCCACCCGCCCGACTTCTATGTCCCCGCCCACCAGGCGATCTTCGAGGCGATGCGGGAGCTGTTCGACACCAACCAGGCCATCGACGCCGTGACCGTGTCCGAGGCATTGCGGCGACGGGGGGAACTGGACAAGGTCGGGGGAGTCGCCTACCTGACCCGTCTCGTCGACATCGTGCCCTCGACCTCCAACATCCTCTACTACTCCGGGATCGTCGAAGAGCACGCCAAGCGCCGCGAGCTGATCCGGGCAGGTGCCACGGTGACCGATGTCGCCTTCGACATCGACGAGGAGATCGCCCGCGTGATGGACCGGGCGGAGCAGGCGGTCCTCTCGGTGGCAGAGAGGCGGAGCGCCCAGACCCTCCTCGAGGTGGGCCCACTGTTCAGTGACGTGCTGGAGCACATCGAGTTGCTCGAGCAGCGGGGCTCGGAGCTGACCGGTCTGGCCACCGGCTACGTCGATCTCGACAAGAAGCTGGCCGGTCTACAGGCGGCCAATCTGGTGGTCATCGCGGCGCGGCCGGCCATGGGCAAAAGTTCCCTCGCACTTGGGATCGCGGTCAACGCCGCGGTTCTGAACGAGCCGGTGGCGATCTTCTCCCTGGAAATGTCGAAGGAAGAGATCGTGCAGCGCATCCTCTCCTCGGTGGGCCGGGTCGACTCCATGAAGCTCCGATCGGGTCAGCTGGGACCGCTCTGGCAGAGGGTCGTCGACGCTGCCGGCAAGATGTATCAGGCACCGATCTACATCGACGACTCCCCGGTCGTCACGGTGACCGACATCCGGGCCAAGTGCCGGAGGTTGAAGCGGAAGAAGGGCCTCTCCCTGGTCGTCATCGACTACCTGCAGCTGATGGAGGCGTCGAGCAGGGAGAACCGTCAGCAGGAGATCTCGGAGATCACCCGAAACCTCAAGAACCTGGCCCGCGAGCTGGAGGTCCCTGTGATCGCCGTATCCCAGCTCAACCGATCGTTGGAGGCCAGGGAGGACAAGCGGCCACGTCTCTCCGATCTACGCGAAAGCGGTTCCATCGAGCAGGACGCGGACGTGGTGATGTTCATCTACCGCCACGAGTACTACCACCCCGAGGATCAGGAGCGGAAGGGCATCGCCGAGGTGATAGTGGCCAAGCATCGTGCCGGGTCCACCGGTCCCGTGGAGGTCACCTTCCAGCCCGAGTTCACCCGTTTCGCCAACCTGGGCCGCGACGTCACCTAGCCCGGCCGGCCTCCAAGGCCCGTTCGATGGTCTCGAAAGCCTCGGTCGCCGGGCGCCATCCCATAGTCGCCGTCTTCTTGTCCTCCAGCTCCTTGTAGACGGTGAAGAAATGCTCCAACTCGCGCAAGAGATGGTCCGGGACGTCGTCGAGGTCGGCGGCGTCCCGCCACAATGGGTCGCCGTCGGGCACGCCTAGGACCTTGTGGTCCTCGTGGCCTTGGTCCTCCATCAGGAACAAGCCGATGGGCCGCACCCTGATCCGACACCCCGGGAACGTCGGCTCCGAGACGAGGGCGAGGATGTCGAGAGGGTCGCCGTCGTCGGCATAAGTCTCGGGTATGAACCCGTAATCGGCCGGGTACCTCGTCGCGGTGAACAGCATCCGATCGAGGAAGATCTCCCCGCTTTCGTGATCGGTTTCGTACTTGTTCCTGCTCCCCTTGGGGATCTCGACGATCATCGTGACCAGCACATCAATCACCCTACAGATCGCTACCCTCGCCCGGTTGTGCCTCACATGGGTGGCGATGCCACGTCCCGGGTCGGTCCCCCGATGTCTTTCAACCATACGCAAACCCCGGGATAGACCCCTCGATGGCACCTCCTAAGAAGCGCGGCAAGCGCTACCTCCTCATGATGTCGGTCGGCGCCCTGGGCATCGTCTACGGCGACATCGGGACCAGTCCCCTATATGCCTTCCGGGAATCGTTCAACGCCGCCGAAGGTATGCCAGTCGACCGAGCCAGCGTCCTCGGTGTCCTCTCCCTCATGTTCTGGGCGCTGGTCCTGGTCGTGTCGGTCAAGTACCTGATCTTCGTGATGCGGGCTGACAACCACGGTGAAGGAGGGATCCTGGCCCTCACCGCCCTCATCGTTCCCCGCCGCAAGTCACCGACGGTCGGGCTGCGGTGGGCTTTGATCCTGCTCGGCCTTTTCGGGACCGCCCTTCTCTATGGGGACGGGATCATCACCCCGGCCATTTCGGTGCTTTCGGCGGTCGAAGGGCTCGAGATCGTGGAGCCTGACCTCGGGTCGTATGTCGTCCCGATCGCGGTCGTCATCCTGATCGCCCTTTTCAGCATCCAGCGGGCCGGCACAGCAGTGGTCGGTGCCATTTTCGGACCGGTCATGATCGTCTGGTTCACGGTGCTCGCCGTTCTCGGTGGCTCGCAAGTGATCCAGGACCCAGGCGTGCTCGCCGGGGTGAATCCGGCGTACGCAGCGGGCCTCATCGGCGACAGCCCGCGTCTCGCTTTCCTAGCGCTCGGCTCGATTTTCCTCGTGGTCACGGGTAGCGAAGCGCTGTATGCGGACATGGGCCATTTCGGCAAACGGCCGATCCGTTTCGGCTGGTACATCGTCGTGTTCCCCGCCCTGCTTCTCAACTATTTCGGCCAGGGGGCGATGCTCATCGCCGACCCCACGACCATCGACAACCCGTTCTTCCGCATGCCTCCGGAGTGGGCGGTGCTCCCATTGGTGATTCTGGCGACGATGGCCACCGTGATCGCGTCCCAGGCTCTCATCTCGGGGGCCTACTCGCTCACCATGCAGGCCGTCCAGCTTGGGTATCTGCCCCGCTTCGACATCGACCACACCTCACCGAGGGAGGTGGGGCAGATCTACATCGCCACCGTCAACTGGGGGCTGATGGTGGCCTGCGTTGGGCTGGTCCTCGCCTTTCGCACCTCGGGAAATCTCGCCGCCGCCTACGGCGTGGCGGTGACCACGACGATGGTCATCACGACGATCCTCCTCTATTTCGTGATGCGGGAGCGATGGCAATGGTCGGCCGCAGTCGCCGGGTCCCTGACCGCCCTTTTCCTCGTCGTCGATCTCACATTCTTCTCAGCCAACATCGTGAAGGTCCCCGCCGGGGGTTGGTTCCCCCTGGTCGTGGGTGCCGTGATCTTCACCGTCATGACCACATGGAAGACCGGCCGCCGGAGGCTCACCGCCGCGCTGAAGAGGGGTGAGCTGCCGATCGAGCGCTTCATCGGCTCGATCACACTCCATCCCCAACTCCGGGTCCCCGGCACCGCCGTCCACCTGTTCCCCGACCCGGGCATCACGCCCCCGGCGCTTCTGGCCAACTTGCGGCACAACGAGGTGCTCCACGAGACGGTGGTTCTGGTGGCTGTGCAAACGTCTTCGGTCCCGCGTGTCCCCCAGGTGCGCAGGTCGACGGTCCACGACCTCGGCGAGGGATTCGTCCAGGTCGTGCTCCATTTCGGGTTCATGGACGAGCCCGACGTCCCCAAGGCCCTGGCCAACATCGTGGACCCGGAGTTCGGGTTCGACCCGGATGATTCCACCTTCTTCATCGGTCGGGAGACGATCATCAACAGTGGCAAGGGAATTGGCCGGGCGCGGGCGGCCCTCTACGCCTTGATGCATCGCAACGCCTCGAGCCCGGTGCAGTTCTTCAGCCTGCCCCCCGGTCAGGTCATCGAGATCGGGAAGCAAATCGCGTTGTGAGCCGGCGCCCGTAGGCTGGTCCGTCCGGGATTCGGACTCACTTGGTTGAGGGGGCGAGCATGAAGGTTTTCAGAGCATCGATCATCGTCCTGGCTGTGGTGCTGGTGGCGTGTGGTGGGGACGGTGGAACGGACACGACCCTGGCCGAGACCACCACGACAGTGGTCGATGGCAGCGCCGGGACGGTCGATTTCGCCGACATGCCACAGGAGTGCATCGACGCCCTCGTCGGATATCTCCGGGCCATCGAGCCGGCCGTGGAAGACGTCGACTTCGACACGACCACTGGCGAGGAACTGGAAGCCATGGGCACCGAGCTGGACGCTCTGTCCGAGGATTACACGACGGCGATCGAAGACCTCGACTGCCCCGATCCCTCCGGCAGCGACGAGGACGCGTTCGCCGCGATCATCGAGCTGGCCGAGCAGGAGGCACCGGGAACAGTGGGCTACCTGCAGTGGGTGCAAGGCCTCGCCACCGGATTCGGAGATGCCGAGGTCTCTGGTGACTGTGAGACGGATATCTCGGCGCTTCGGGCGATCATCGAGGAGAACAGTTCGATGTCCGATCTCACCATGACCGAAGTGGTGCAAGTGGGCAGCCTGGTGGCTTCCGTTTCCACGGCATGCACCCCGGAGAGGGCCGAGGAGTTCTTTGCCGAGCCGGACGTGGCGGCCTTCCTGGAAAGCCAGTAGGACGAGCGGCAACCCTGAGGTTGCCGCTTGGAGGGGTTCCCGCATTGCCCTGTGAAGCCGGGGAAGCTTCTAGAGGGGGGACTCAATTAGGGCTTTGAGGGACCTGAATCCAATTCTGTACACCCCGAGCCCCCTTGGACGGGCAGAACCGGACTCATTTCGAACTATACGCAGTCGCGCTAGTTCGCGAAGAATCAGGTCTCGAAGTCCTTATGGGACCTGCTGGCGGTGGGCCCGGTCTGACCCTGGTACTTGGACCCGAGCTCGGGTGACCCGTAGGGGAGGTCGGCTTCGGTCGTCATCTGATAGAAGCTGACCTGGCCGATCTTCATCCCCGGATAGATGGCGATGGGGAGGGTGGCGACGTTGGATAAGCTCGAGGGTGATGTGACCCTCGAAGCCCGGGTCGATGAACCCGGCGGTGGAATGGATGAGGAGGCCGAGACGGCCCAGGGACGACTTTCCCTCGAGACGGGCCACCACGTCGTTGCCCAGCTTGACTCTCTCCAGGGTGGATCCCAGGACGAATTCCCCGGGGTGGAGCATGAAAGGCTCCTCCTCACCTACCTCGATCAACTGGGTGAGGTCGGTCTGCGGGTCGCGCGGGTCGATCTGGCTGTACCGGTGGTTGACGAACACCCGGAACCCGTCACCCACCCGCAGGTCGACCGAGGACGGCTGGACATACGACGGCTCGTACGGGTCGATCTGGATAAGACCCGATTCGATGGCCTCGCGTATGGAACGGTCAGAGAAGATCACTGTGGAGCGGGTGAAGGGAATCGAACCCTCGCTCCGAGCTTGGGAAGCTCGTGTTCTACCATTGAACTACACCCGCGATCGACCCCAGATTACAAGCATGGTCAATGAGTGGTGACGGGCAGTTCCCAACGCTGTGCCGCCCGTCTCGGGTTGGACCCGGATGACGACCTACGACCGGAGCTCACTGCCGCTGTGGTCGTCGCTGCCTTCCGGGCCGTGATGAACCGATGGATCGAGTCAGGCGGGGAGGCCGACATCGATTCAGATGCTCGACCAGCTCGTCTTTCTCGGATCCGGACTCGGCTCCTCCGACCTGGACTGACCTGATTCAGTGCCCCGCGCCCGTTCCTGGGACATCTGGGTTGGGCACATGGTCGGCTCTCCATATGTCCGGCTCCAGGTAGATCCGTCCCGCCAGCGGCACCGCGTCCCGGATCGAGGCCTCGGTGGTGTCGATGGCCAAGGCGATCTCGCCGGCGTTCAGCGTGCGGGTGAACTCCAGCTTGCCGGCGACCAACAGCTCCTCAGGCCCGATGTGCTGAGTCTTCAGATCGATAATCCTGACCACGTCGGGATTCGCCTCGACTGCACGCCTGATCGCATCGATATCGGTGTCGAGGGCCGCCTCCCCGATCAACAGCGATTTCATCTCGACTGTCAGGAAACCGGCGATGACCAGCAGCAGAGTCCCAATGCAGAGCGTGCCGACCGCGTCCCAGACTTCGTTGCCGGTGATCGCCGCCAGGCCGACCCCGATCATTGCCAAGAAGAGCCCGATGAGGGCCCCGGCGTCCTCGAGGAGGACGACCGGCAGCTCCGGGGCACGAGAGGTATGGAGATAGTCCCACCAGCCACGTTCGCCCTTGACCTTTCTCGACTCGACGATGGCAGTGCGAAAGCTCCACGACTCCAGTGCTATCGCCACGATGAGCACACCAATCGCCCAACCGATCGAGGTCAACTCGTGGGGATCGAGCAGCTTGCTGACGCCCTCGTAGATGGAAAAGAGGCCTCCGAGGGTGAACAGGACCATCGCCACGACGAAGGACCAGAAGTATCGCTCCCTCCCATATCCGAACTGGTAACGGTTGTCTGCGACCTTGCGCGCCCTCTTGCCACCGAGCAGCAAGAGACCTTGGTTCGCCGTGTCGGCGACCGAGTGGATCGACTCGGCCAGCATCGAAGCGGATCCGGTCACTACATAGGCCACGAACTTGGCCACCGCGATCCCTGCGTTGGCCAGCATCGCGGCGATGATCGCCCTTGTTCCGCCGCCGGTAGCCATGGATCGGGATGCTAGGTGAGCAGCGAGACGGTTCCCCAGGTCGTCATCAGCACTCCGACGACCATGAGAAAGGCCACGCGACCCGCCCGATATTCGGGGTTCTCCACTCCCGCCGGGGTCTTTCCCTGGCGATGCCGCCACCAGGCGAGGCCGTTTCCGACGAGGAGAGCGAGGCCGAGACCGACGATCAACTCGGGGAGCAGGTTCTCGAAGTCGAAGATGTCGCCCACTCCGGTGACGCTAACCCTGAATAGTCTGCGTGGGTGAGCCAGGACCTCCACTCCGCCTCGGCATCGGCGCCGGCGACCTCGGCCAATCTGGGCCCCGGGTTCGATTGCATGGCACTGGCTCTCGAGATTCGCTGTGCGGTGAAGGCCAGTCGGGCCGATGCCTGGAGTGTCGACCACATCGGCAGGTACCAGCCCGGACCCGAGGAGGGAGACAGGGTGATCAGTGCTGCCCGTGGTGTCGTGGGCGATGGCTTCCCGCTCGCGCTCCAGGTCGATGCCGAGATCCCGATCGGGAAAGGCTTGGGCTCATCGGCGGCAGCCTCCGTCGCCGGCATCGCCGCAGCTCTTCGCCTCACCGGGGAGAAACCAAGTCACGATCGTGTCTATCGGCTGGCGGTCGACTTGGAGGGGCACTCGGACAACGTCGCCGCCGCCGTGTACGGCGGCCTGGCGCTGGTCCCAGCGGAGGGCATGCCGCTCCGACTACCGATCCACCCCGGGCTCCAGGTGGTGCTCGCGGTGCCCGAACGTCACCTTCCCACGGAGCAGGCGCGGCGGGTAATCGATCATTCCCATCCCCAGGACCGGGTGTTGCGCAGTCTGTCGCGAGTCTCCGCCCTCACTGCCGGGCTCATCACCGGCGACCCGGACCTGCTTGGGGCGGCTCATGGGGACGAGATACACGAGCAACCCAGAGATGAGATCTCACCCGAGGTGGCAGGTCTGATCGAGATCGGAAAGCGCGCCGGCGCCCTTCATGCGGCGCGGTCCGGGGCGGGGCCGTCTGTCATTGCCTTCTGCACGAGCGACACGAGGGAAAGAGTCGCCACCGCCTTCACCGAGGCAGGTGTTGACGCACTCACCCCGCAGCTGGCCACCACCGGTCTGGTCTAGTCAGCGAGAAACGCCGCCAGGAGAGCGGCTTCGTCGTCCAGCTCACGACGGGTGGCTCGGGGCAGCGGTGCAAATGGCTCGAGCTTCAACTTCGTCCCTTCCTGTCGCCATGTCCCGGCCACGACACCATCAACCAGGAACGTGGCCACTGATTGCGGATTTTTGGTGTTGAACACTGCGCCGCGGTGCTCCTCGGGGAGAATCTGGGTGCGTCGGGCATGCGCGAGAAGGGAGGCGTCCCAGGTGGGGAGGAACCGGACGGGCGCCGGGATCCCGGGATCGGGTATCGGCTGACGGGGGAGGTCCAGCAGAGGGTTCCCCTCCTCGGAGCGAAAACTGCGAAGACGCAACCGCTCGATCACGGGTCGCAGAGTCGTGATCGAAACCCCACTCCAGCTAGAGACGTCGCCGATCGTTGCCGGCCCGAACGCCCGCAGGTAGCGCATGACCAGATGCTCGAGAGCAGCGGACTCGTCGATTGGCGTCATGGTCACGTAGTTCCTCGCCAATCCGTATAGGTCGGCTCGCCGACGCTCCCAGGTGCCCGAGGGTGGAACCCGGATCATGTCGACCCAGAGCCCGACACCTTCCCAGATATCTCTGGAGAAGCCCTCGTCTACGAGCGCCTGGATCAACTCTCCCCTGGGCAGCGGGCCGTCGGCGAGCATGTCTGTGACGATGGTGCCGACTCTGTGCCACCCGTCCGGGCCGAGGTCTCGGCTCTTGGCCACGCGGCTCCACATCTCTCGCCGTGACCGCCGCACCGCCTCGGTGAGGATCGGATAATCGGCGGCGGAGACGATGTGGATCGTCACCCGCATCGCTGTTGCCTGGATCAACTCGGCGGTCTCTAACGCGTGGGTCAGTCGTGGTCGTCGGAACCCATGGAGACGCGTCCAGAGCCCGATGTATGCCGACGGGGCGTACTGAGCCTGGATGCCCCCGATTCTCTCCACGGCGCGGGTGATGGGAATCTTGGACCGCTCGAGGAGGAGTTGGCGGGCCAACAGGGCGCGGTTCAGAGTGCGGGTGTCGAGGACGGGATCGGCCATCAACGGTCAGGGTAAGACCGGAAAGCAGACGAACCAGGTGCGGGGTGGTGGCACCGCACCTGGTTCTCAGGGAGGATCCCGATCGGGGGGAGCCGAGCGGGTCCGGCACTTGGCCTTGCTGCTGATCGTTGATTTCGTCAGGAGAACGAAGGACCTGCATGGGTCCGCCGACCTATGAACGGTGACAGAATCGGCCCTATGCCGGACATTGGCTGGTGGTGAGCTCCGAAGGCGAGCGGCGAGACCGCTTCGAAACGCTCGTCGCCGAAGTGCACGACCCGTTGCAGCGCTACATACGTCGTCGCGTCACGGCCGACGAAGCGGGCGATGTTCTTTCCGATGTCTTGCTCACCATGTGGCGTCGTCTCGAGGATGTGCCCGAGGGCGCCGTCCTGCCCTGGTCCTACGGCATTGCCAGGCGAACAGTCTCCAATCACCGCCGGGCCGCATCGCGGCACCTGAAATTGGTGGAGCGACTCGAGGCGGAGCGATCTCCTCGTGGTGGAGGAAGATCCGGCCGGGCAACTGGAGGATCCCGAGCTCGCCGAGGCCTTGGCCGGCTTTGCCCGTCGCCGACCAGGAGATCCTCCGTCTCTGGGCATGGGAGCAACTCGAGCCTCGGGAGATCGCCCTGACGTTGGGCAGCACCGCCAACGCGGTGAGTCTTCGTCTCAGCCGAGCTCGGAAGAAGTTGGCCGATGCGATGGCCCGACAGGATCCCTCCGCTTCCGGACACATAGGGGATGAAACCGCCGAGGAGAATCGACGATGACAGACCAGCTACGCGAACGGCTAGCCCGTCTCGATCCGATGCACCAAGGCGTGGACACAGAACCACCGTCCAGAGAACTCTTGGAGGGCATCATGAGCACACCAGTCATAGAACAACCCGAGACCGGGCCAGAACAGAAGTCCAACCGCTGGCTCGTCGGTATCGCGGCCGCCGCCGCGCTGGTCCTGGCCGTCGGGGGCGTGATCGCCCTCACCGGCGGGGGCACCGACCCGGTGGCCGCAGGACCGCCTCTGGAGCTCACGGCGGGTGGCGAAGACCCGATGGCGATGTGCATCGTCTTCAGTGTCGAGGAGCTGGCCAAGGCACCACTCGCCTTCGAGGGGACCGTGACAACAGTGGAGGGTGACACCGTGACTCTCGATGTCGACCACTGGTTCAAAGGCGGCGACGCCGACCAGGTCGTGCTCAACGCACCTCCGGGCATGGGGGCCCTCATCGGAGGGATCCCGTTCGAGACCGGTGGTCAGTACCTGATCACCGCCTATGACGGGAACGTCAACTACTGCAACTTCAGCGGTGTCTCCACTCCGGAGCTCAGGGCCGCTTTCGAGCAGGCCTTCGGAGCCTGAACCCCTGCTCGACGGTGAAGGGGAGAGGCCGGTGAGGGTCTCTCCCCTTCCGCGATTCCATCGCCGCTTCGTTTCAGTTGTTGGCCTGGTACCAGGCGGCCCATGTCGTCGATATTGTCCATGATCAGGTTGGCGCACTCCGGCGTGAACGAGTCGGCACATCCGGCCGCCGCATATTCGGCGCTCAGCTCACCACCCTCGGCAAAGGCCTGGAAGCTCTCATTGAGCTCGGCGTCCTCCGGGTATCGGTCTTCGTGCCAGCCACGGGCACCTATCGTTGAGATGACTCCGAACGTCCTGTTGATTACCGCGGCCGGCTTGCCCACTGCCTCGTTGAGTGCGTTCGAGTAGTGGACGTCGCATTGGACGCTCGCTTCAACCGCGGGTTCACAGTTCTCCAGCGACACCTGGGCCCCCAGGATCGATTCGTACTGGAGTTTGAGGGTCAACGGGTCGGTCGGGTCCGAGCAAGCACCAAAATCGCCGCTCAAGACCGCCGCTGTCACACAGTCCCCGCTGTACCAACTCGAGATCACGTCATGGACGGCATCCAGATCATCTCGCGATTGGTACCAATCCGCCCACACCTCGACGTTCTCCAGTTGGATCGCGGCGCACGATGTGGGGAACGGACCCGCGTCGATGCACTCGTCGTAGCCGTCGTACGACCCCTCCAAGGCGAGGAACGACCCCATCGATAGGAGCGCCCCGTGGTGGGCGGGGAACGCGAACTCAACGATTTGCCCGTCGCTGACCCTCACTTTGAACGTCTCGCCGGGATCGACGAACCCGATGGCGTCGGTCAATGAGTTTCCGTAACGGTAGATGCAGTCGAATGCATCGCCACTGGTCCCCGGCTCGGTGCAATCGAGATCCACCTGCCCTCCGATGGCTTCCTGATATGCGGCCTCTGTGGCTATCTCCTCGTCGTTGAGATACGCCAGGTCGAACAGCCCCGCTGCCGTCGCGGCATCTCCGGAGTACAAGGCGGCGGCACCAGCCTCGATGATCTCGCCATCAGACATGGCCTCGAGCTCGGGCTCCAGGACCGTGGTCGGGGTGGGCACGGTCGTTTGGTCGACCACCTGGCCGTCATTTCCGCTGAAGGCGAAATACAACCCGCCTATGGCGAGGACGACGGCAAACGCCGCCAAAGCCCAGGCGAGACCTCGCCCCGGACCGGGACTCTTCGTCGTCACCGGTTGATCTGTCTTGGTCATGAAAACTCCCTCTCGTCGTTTCGTAGCAACGACTAGGGGATCGCCGGCCAATTCGGCCTCGATACGCTCGATCAACTCCTCCGGGCCGACAGGGGTTCCTCTCGCACTGAGCTGGTGCAGCTTGTTCGTGAAGTCAGCCACCGGCCACCTCCAATGCGAGCCGCGCCTGCTTCCTGGCTCTGCTCGCCATCGCTCTCGCCGCCATCGTGGTCATCCCCAACTGATCCGCCGCCTCCGCGTAGGGCACACCCTCCACCTCGACGAGATAGAGGATGGCCCTGTGCTTTGGAGGAAGATCGAGAATCGCCTCGATATCGGCCGGATAGCTGGGCGACCAGCTCTCCTCGACGGAAAGCCGAGCTACAGCATTCCGCCGACGACCGTGGCTGCGCCGTTGGTTCGAGGCCAGGTTCACGATCGTCTTCCGGAGGTAAGCCAGCGGATTGTCGAGGTCGGATATGGACCCTTTCCTCAACACTCTCATCAGCGCCTCCTGAACCAGATCGTCCGGCTCGACATCAACGGAGCCTGCCACCGCCGCGATCCTCCGCAAGGCCGGGTAAAGAGCCGTTATCAGCTCCCTCTCCCCATCCCCTACCGAAGATCGCTTTGGCAATCGAAGTTTCTCCCTGTCGTCACGCATAAAGACACCGCTCGCAGCGTTGTGTGACACACATTCGTGCCGGTTCCGTGACTATGCACCGAGATTCACGACTCCAGTGCGGCTGTGATCAGCGCCGTGTGTCGTAGTCGGGCCTCGTCAACGCTGATCTCGACCCCCATCGCCTGCCAGGAAGGAACCCACATCGCAATGTCCGGCATCGGGCGGGACAACGCCAGTAGCTCCCAATACCGGAGGTTCGGACAGGTCCCGCCCGGACAGCTCCCGGTAGACCTCGACGAAATGATCGGCTGCCTCCTCCAGCCCGAGCAGCCGGATGTCCAGGGCGCAATAGGCGACATCTATGGCCGGGTCGGCGATGGTGCCTCCCTCCCAGTCGAGGACCGCCACCAGTGCATCATCGATCCAGAGCGTGTTCCCGGACCAGAAGTCATGATGGACATAGACCGGATCCACCGGTTGCAGGGAATCAGCGGCCTCGACACCTCGGGCCCACAATTCCCTGCCCAGCGGGTGCTGCTCCAAAGTTTCACGCCCGGGGTAGTGGCTGTCGTCGTCACCCAAATCCGGAAAGAGCGCCTGATCGGCCGGTGCCGTCCGGATGCCATGAATGGAATTGAGGGTGGCGGCCAGCTGTGCGGCCCAGTCGATCGGGTCAACGGGGTCGAGCACGACTTGGCCCTCGACGTATGAGATCACGATCGCTCTCTCCGGGAACAGCCCGATCCGGTCGATCCAGATCGGGGATGGGGCCGCGTATCCCATGCTCCGCAGCCAGTGCCAGGGCGCGGAACTCGCTTTCTGCCGGACTGATCTCTCCGGGCTCGGGGAGCCAGTAACGCTTCAGCACCACTCGGTCGCCGGGATCGGACCCGACGATGAGAACGTCCACCGTCCCACCGAGACCGCCCACGATTCGTCGGTCGAGGCGAGCGGATCGTCCGAGCTCCCTCGCCGAGTGCGGCGAGCTGCTCGTCGGTGGGCAGAGGCGCATACCGGTCCACGCTCGTCAGCGTATTCCCAGCCCTTTCGCCCGCGTCTTGACTAACCCGATCCCCGTTCCCATACTGAGCGGCCGTATGAGAGGAATGACCGAGCCGCGCACGCCCATCATCATTCCCTAGGGGCTCGCGCCTTCGAGGCGCCCGCCCCTGCACCGGACCTCCGCACGCCGCGGGGGTCCTTTCTATTGGCAGGACGACCATGAACAAGACAGCCGAGATCTACGACACCACGCTGCGGGACGGCACCCAGGCCGAGGGCCTCTCCCCGACGGTTGGGGAGAAGCTGCGCGTCGTCCGGCTGCTCGACGAGCTTGGAGTCCATTTCATCGAAGGGGGATGGCCGGGAGCCAACCCCAAAGACGACGAGTTCTTCGCCCGGGCCGTCACGGAGCTCGATCTGGAGCGGGCTCAGCTGGTCGCCTTCGGCTCCACGCGCCGACCACGCGGGCCGGTGGAGCGCGATCCCCAGCTCCAGGCGCTGCTCGCTGCTGACACCGAGTTCATCTGCATCGTCGGCAAGTCATGGGACCGCCACGTGACCGATGCCCTGAACACCTCTTTGGAGGAGGGCCTCGACATGGTGGGGGAGTCGATCGACTTCCTCCGAGAACGAGGGAAGCGGGTCTTCTTCGATGCCGAGCACTTCTTCGACGGCTTCCGTAACAACCCGGCGTACGCCCTTTCGGTTGTCGAAACGGCGGCGGGTGCCGGTGCCGAGCGGGTGGTCCTCTGCGACACCAACGGTGGCGCCCTTCCTTCCGATATCGCTCCAGCAGTCGAGGCCGTCTCCGGCCAGGTCGAGACCGTTCTGGGTGTCCATTTCCACAACGACTCCGACTGCGCCGTTGCCAACTCCCTCACGGCCCTCTCTCTCGGTGTGCATCAAGTCCAGGGCTGCATCAATGGATACGGAGAGCGCACCGGCAACGCCGATCTCTGCTCTGTGATCCCGAATCTCAGCCTGAAGTCGGGAGTGGAGACGATCCCCGCCGATTCGCTGGCCCGTCTCTACCCGATCGCCCAGCAGATCGCCGACATCCTGGGTTCTCCCATCGACTCCAAGCGCCCTTACGTCGGGACCTCGGCCTTCGCCCACAAGGGAGGGCTGCACACCTCGGGTCTGGCCCGTCTCGAGGGTGCCTACGAGCACGTCAACCCGAGTGCGGTCGGCAACTCTGCCCGGATGCTGTTCAGCGAGCTGATGGGTCGGGCAACTGTGCTCACCGTCGCCCAGGAGAAGGGGTGGGACCTGGACCCCGACCGCGCCCAGAAGCTGGTGGAGCAGGTGAAGCAGCTCGAGCACGCCGGATACCAGTTCGAGGCAGCCGACGGGTCGTTCGAGATGCTGGTGCGTCGGGCCACCGAGGGCTACGAGGAGTTGTTCCGTGCTGGAGTCCCTCTCCGTCAGCATCCAGGCCAACGGCGAGGTGACCGCCCGGGCAAATCTGACGCTCACGGTGAACGGCGAGACCGTTGAGGTCTCGGCCGAGGGTGATGGACCGGTCAACGCGATGGACCAGGCCCTGCGTAGCGCTCTCGTCGACACCCATCCCGACGTGAAGCGACTGCGGCTGACCGACTACAAGGTGCGCGACCTCGACTCATCCGACGGGACAGCGGCACGGGTGCGGGTCCTGATCGAGACCACGAACGGGGAGTCGAACTGGGGCACCGTCGGCGTCCATCAGAACATCATCGAGGCCTCCTGGCAGGCCCTCAGTGAGGGGATTCTCGTCGGTCTGCTCAGGGCAGGAGAAGCGCCAAACCCGCTCTAGGCGGAATCGACCACGGTGACGGTGCCGCTCATTCCGGAGTGGAGGTTGCACACATACGGGTAGTCGCCGGCGTCCTCGAAAGTGTGGGAGAAGGTGCCCTCGGTCTGGACCTCGCTCCTGAACCCATCCCCGGAGACGTCGTGGGACATGCCACCGTCGTCCCATACCCAGGTGACGGTGTCACCTTCTTGGACAGTTACGTGGTCTGAGTCGAACCTCTGGTCCTGAATTGTGATGCTCGGATTCTGACTGACGGGCGGCGGGGTGGATGGGGTGTCGGCGACGCAGGCCGCGAGAGACACCATCAAGGCGAGCATGGCCGCCCAGGTCATTGTCGTGTTGCGTCTCATGGTTTGTTCCATGACCCAAATTCGACCGCTTCGAGGTCGGGTCCTCAATCGGGGACGACCCTGGCCTCACCCCCAAACGTGTCGGGGGTATCCCTGACCTCGAACTCCGAGGGAATTCCGGGGACCCGCTCAGCCGTCGCTCAAGAGGAACTCCACCAGGGCGTCCAATTCCGCGGTGTCGACCGGGAGGACCGGCATGACCGGGTCAAATCCGCTGACGACATAGGCCCGCGGATCCAACACCGACTGTCTTACGTATTCCTCGGCAGAGAGCCCATCCACGCGATCCCCGGCGCGGTCGGCGAGGGCGGTGAGATCGGGGCCGATGAAACCCTCGGAAACACCCGCCCGGCTGTGACAACCCGTGCAGCCCTTGGTGAGGAACACGGTTTCGCCCTCGACCGACCCCGGCGCAGACTCGTCCGATGCGGACGCCGCCTGCTGCGTTCCCGGATCGATGGCGTAGACCGCCACCGTGGCCCCGACCAGCAGGACCACGATGGCGGCTGTTGCAGCCAGACCGAGTCGATTAGACCGCATCTGTGGCTGCGGAAGGCTGCCTCTCGGTCCGAGGCCTGCTCCTGATCTGGTCGACCAGCAACATCAGTGCCAGCAGGGTGGCGATGGGCAACGCGATCCGGAGCGTGTTGATCAGCCCGGTGGGGACGGGCGTCGGGGCAGGGAGGACCGACAGGGTGCCCAGCGTCTGCACGATCTGATCCCCTGTGACGACTTCCCATCGCCACTCACCGGCTTCGGGAAGAGTCACCTCGGCGGTCCATCGGCCACTGCCGGATGACGTCGCCGGGAATGTCAGGTCTTCGCCGTTGGGTCCCTGAAAATGGAGGGAGGAATCGCTCAACTGCATCGGCTCCGTCCCGTGGGCCAGAATCGAGTAATCGAGGGTGTACGGGGTGCCGGCATCGAAGTCGGACGGGAGGTCTGCAAATGTGACCACCGCTACCGAACCGGCCAGAGCGGCCGGGGCCAGCGAGAGAACGAGCAGAGTGGTGGGTATGAGTACCCGGGTCAGACGCTTCATGTGATCTCCTCGGATCGTCGTCATCAGTCCATACACCGGAGGCCGGCCTGGGGTTCCACGAAAATCGAGGGAACCAATCACGCCCGGTCGGTGTAGGCAATACGCGGAATTTCGGTGGAGGGCCGCCCACTGAGCGAGCAAGACCTGATCCAGAATGCAAAGAGTGGCGATGTCGCTGCCTTCGAGGCATTGGTGCAGACCCATCGGCACATCGCCCTTCGGGTGGCATTTCTCGTCGTCGGTGACCAGACCGAGGCCGAAGACGTGACCCAGGAAGCCTTCGTCAAGGCATATCACGCCATGTCACGATTCCGGGTCGACGCCTCGTTCCGACCCTGGCTGCTTCGCATAGTCCGCAACGAGGCCCTCAATCAGCGTCGCCGCCGCGGACGTCAGGAGCGGCTCAGCCTGCGACTGGCCAACGACCCCGTCTCGGGAGGTGCGGCCCCATCTCCCGAGACGACGGTCATCACCGGTGTCGAGCGGCGGACCGTCCTCGACGCGGTCAACGGGTTGCCCGATCGCTACCGGGAGGTCGTAACCCATCGTTATCTGCTCGGTCTCTCCGAAGCCGAGACCGCCGCAACGCTCCGAATCCCGGTGGGAACGGTCAAGTCACGGACAGCTCGCGCCCTCGGGCGTCTCGAACATTCCCTGTCGAGTCTCAGCGAGGGAGGCCGCCATGAATAGGCCTATCGAGCAGGCCCTCGTCGAGTTGGCCAACCACATCGACTGGCCGGAGCCAGCGGACCAGACGCTGGATCTTCGTAGGCGCCTGGAAGCGAGTCCCCGGAGGCGCAGCCGGACATCGCTGGATCCCGGTGACGGCCCTCATCCTCATCCTCGTGGCTTCGTTGCTCCTCTTCTCGCCGACGGCTCGAGAAGCCGTGGCCGATCTGCTCGGTGTCGCCGGGATCGAGATCCGGTTCGATCCCGATCCTGCCGAGGTGGCGGGCAGGGAGATGGATCTCGGAGAGCCAGTGACGCTCGAGGAGGCGTCGGAGGCGGTGGACTTCGAGTTGTCGGTCCCGGAGGATCTAGGCCCGCCCGACGCGGTGTTCCTCTCCGACCGGCCTTCGTCGGGGCGGGTCTCGATGGTGTGGGAGAGCGATGAGACACTTCCTGCATCCGGCGACACGGGGATCGGGGTGGTCTACAGCCAGTTCGCCTTGGAGCTCGCCGAGGAAGCGGACTTCGTCAAGAGTGTGAGGCCTGACACCTCGGTCCGCGCTGTAGAGGTGAACGACACGCCTGGGACTCTGGATCGAAGGGGCACCGCACGTCATCTCCTACGAGGACGCCGCCGGCAATCGGGTCGAGGAAGAGACGAGGCTGGCCGGCAACGTGCTCATGTGGGAGAGCGACGGTGTCACTCACCGCATCGAGACAACCACGGGCCTGCAGGCGACACTGGCAGTGGCCGGCTCTCTGCAGCCGGCTGGATGACGTTTCGCCGGCCGCTCCGGTTTGAATAGGGGACCGATCGGTGCGACCATGTGTCGTCTCCCCACCCGGAACCGAGGTTTTTGCATGGGATCGTTGGTCAAGAAGCGTCGCAAGAAGATGTCGAAGCACAAATACCGCAAGCGTCTGAAGGCGAATCGCCACAAGCGGAAGTGACTTCGTGAAAGGACCGGTGCGAGCCGGTCCTTTCGCTATTGGCCCTTCAGGTACTTCTCGATCTCTTCGACGAGACGGTCGCCGCGATCGTCGTCGGCTTCCTGTTCCAGCCGCTCGACGTATTCCTCGAGTTCGGTGTTTCCCTCGATGGCGGCGTCCACCGTTGACAGGAACTGACGTGAGGCCGAGGCGAGGTCACCGATGTCGAGCGTGACCCCGCACAACTCCGAGGCCTTGATCGCCAGAGCCTCCGTGGCCGGCGGGTACTCCTGATTGGAGAGGTAGTGGGGGACCGCCGCCCACACCGAGATCACATCGATTCCGACATTGCCCAGGGAGTGATTGAGCACTCCGAGGATCCCTGTCGGCCCTTCGTATCCCGAGGGGAGCAGCCCGTGAATCGCCAGGTCGTCGGGCCGGTTCGCCGACCCCACCAACGGCACGGGAAGTGTGTGTGCCACCTGACCGATGAAGGCACCCATGGTCACTGCCCGGCGCACCCCCATCACCTTCATCACCTCGACCACGTCGTTGGTGAACGACTTCCATCGGTAGTGCGGCTCCTCGCCGAGGAGGATCACCATCTCACGCTCCATGCCCCTGGCGACGTACAGCTCGTTGCGGGGCCAGGAGATCGAGCGGATCCCGGTCGCATCGAGCTCGACTATTGGTCTCCGCACCTGGAAGTCGAAATGATCGTCGGGGTCGATGATGGCGAAGAGCTCGGCATCGAGCTTGTCGAGAAACTCAGACACTGCCTGACTCGCCGACTCCCCGGCGTCACCCCAGCCTTCGAAGGCGACCAGGGCGACCGGGTCCTGGAGGACCGGGCGGTCGAGCCATTGCAAGGAGCCCATCGCTCCAACCTACTCCCCGTCCCTGGCTACGGATTCACCCCGTGTCGGGGCCGAAGCGTCTCAAACGCAACGCGTTCAGCACCACCGAGACCGACGAAAGCGCCATGGCCGCGGCGGCGATCATCGGGTCGAGGAGACCGACCGCCGCAAGGGGGATGGCCGCCGTGTTGTAGCCGAAAGCCCACACCAGGTTCTGCTTGATCGTGCGCAGCGTCGCGGCGGCGAGCTCGATGGCGACCGGGACGAGGCGCACATCCGGGTTGAGGAGGACGACGTCTCCGGCTTCGACCGCGGCATCGGCGCCGGATCCCATGGCCATCCCGAGATCGGCCTGAGTCAAGGCAGGAGCATCGTTGATCCCGTCGCCGACGAACACCACCGATCTCCCGTCGGCCTGGATTCGGGCCACGTGGTCCGCCTTCTCACCGGGCAGCACCTCGGCGTGGACGGCCCCGATCCCGACCTGGTCTCCGATCCGGGCCGCCGTGCGATGGTTGTCGCCGGTGACCATCCGCGTGTCGATACCGCGGCGGGTGAGCCGCGCTACTGAGGCGCCCGAGCCGTCCCGGATGGAGTCGGCGACGGCGATCATCCCCTTCGCCTCCCCATCCCATCCGGCGACGAAGGCGGTCTTGCCCTCGTTCTCATGGCGCGCCATCTCGTCCATCCAGGTATCGGCGATGACCAGCCCGTGGTCGGCGAGCAGCTTTGCCTTGCCGACTATCAGGTCGTGACCATCTACGTGGCCGACGACACCGAACCCGGGCAGCGTCTCAACGCTGTCGGGCTCGACCAGGTCGATGCCGGCGTCGTCGGCAGCAAGTGCGACCGCCATGCCAATCGGATGGCCCGACGCCGCCTCGAGGGAGGCGACCAGCCGCAGGAACCCATCCTCCGGCTCCGATGTGTTCAGATCGGTGAGGGTCATCACACCGGTGGTCAGGGTTCCGGTCTTGTCGAAGACGACGGTGTCGACGTTGCCCGCTGTCTCGAAGACCTCAGCCCTCTTGAAGAGGATGCCCAGCTCGGCGCCCCGCCCGCTCCCAACCATGATGGCGGTCGGTGTTGCCAGACCGAGCGCGCAGGGGCAGGCGATGATCAGCACCGCCACGCCAGCCTGGACCGCTGCTCCAACACCGTTGCCGAGACCTAACCAAACCACCGTTGTGGCGAGGGCGATGACGATCACCGCAGGCACGAAAACCGACGAGACACGGTCGGCGAGATGCTGGATCGGGGCTTTGGAGCCCTGGGCTTGCTCGACCATGCGAACGATCCCGGCCAGAGCGGTCTTGGCGCCAACGGCGGTGGCGCGAATCTCGAGGCGCCCCCTCTGGTTCACGGTTGCCCCATAGACGAGATGTCCCGGGCCTTTGTCCACGGGCAGCGATTCGCCTGTGAGCATCGATTCGTCGACCGAGGACCGGCCCGATTCGACCACCCCATCGGTTGGGATCTTCTCTCCGGGGAGAACCAACAGGAGGTCACCGGGGATGATCCTGTCGATCGGGAGCAGTCGCTCTTCACCGTCGACCATCACCCGTGCCTCCTTGGCACCCAACTCGAGGAGCCGATGCACTGCGTCCGAGGCCCGTCCTTTCGCTCGAGCCTCCAGGGCCCGACCCAGGGTGATGAGAGTGATGATCACACCCGCCGTCTCGAAGAAGATGTGCTCCCCGCTGAACAAGGCCCACACCGAGTAGAAGTAGGCAGCAAGGGAGCCGAGGGAGATGAGCGTGTCCATGTTGGCGCTGAGGTGGCGAGCCTGACGGAACGCGACTCGATGGAACTGCCAGCCGCACCAGAACACGACCGGAGTTACCAGCGCTCCCTGGGTGAGCCGGCTCCACGGGCTGTCCGGGCCGAACATGGCGAGCAACACGGCCGGGAGGGTGAGGGCAGCGGCCACCCAGAAGCGGCGCCACTGTGACTTCTCGTCGTCGTGGTAGTGCTCGACCATGTCCCGCGGCTCGGTGCCGCCGGCATGAGGCGCGATGCTGTAGCCGATCCCGGCCACTGCGTTTGTCATTGACTCGACGTCGGCCTCATCGTTGACCCGGACCAAGGCGGAGGCGCCGGCCAGGTTGACACTGGCTGCCTCGACCCCTTCCTGGCGCCCCAGGACGCGCTCGATGCGGACCGCGCAGGTAGCGCAGGTCATTCCGTCGACGTCGAACAGGATGGTGTCGGCGGTCCGGGAAGCACCGGTGTCAGCCGAATACGGCGTAGCCCTGCTCCTCGATGGCCTTCTTGATCGAGCCGAGCTCGACGCGGTCATCGTCGTAGGCGACTCTCACCGTGGCGTCGGCGATGGCGACCTCCACGGATTGCACCCCATCGATGATTCCGACAGCGTCTTCGATGCTCGTCTTGCAGTGATCGCAGTGGATCTCAGGAGCCTGAAGGAGAACCTCGCTCATGACCTCGAGGCTACCCGGTACTTCCGGTTGGGCACCGGACGCGCAAAACGCATCGGCATCGCCGATGCGTTTTGCATTTTCTGACTCGGAACGGGGAGGGGGAGAGGACCTGTCCCGGTCAGAGTCCTCAGGCGTCTTGTCCGTCCATGATCTTGCCGCGGACCCGGGGGAACCGGACCGGGGCATGAGCATGGCAGTACTCCGCCTTGTTGTATTGGGAAAGTTTGGTGGTGCAGCCCTTCTTGGCGCAGACGCGGCCTTCGTTGAATCTCTTCGAAGGTCGGGTCATGCCCTTGATGGCGGCCCCTCTAACGATGTCTGTCATTTCAGTGGCCCTCCTTGACCTGGGCCGGTGATTAGTTCAAGTCTCTTGTGATCTCATGTGTTTGCCGGTCGAGGACCCCGTGGGGTTCTCGTGCGCACCTTCACTGTGCGAGCCGGCCCTTAAAGCGGCGGTAAACAACCGCTCCTGGGATTGAGACGTCGGGAAGCCCGAATCGGTTCCCTGGATAGCCCATTCTACCTCTGGGTCACCGACGATCGCCAGACCAGCCTGCCGGCGATGCACATATGGTCATCGGCAGGGTGGGTTGGCGACCTGAGCGTCACTCGATGCCGAGCTTCCTCAGGAAGGCGGTGTTGTCGGGCTCACGACCGAGAAAAGCGCTGAGCATCTCATCGGCATCCACCGAGCCGCCCCTCTCCAACACCTCACGGCGGTAGGCCATTCCGACCTCCGGATTGGTTACCCCCTCCTCCTCGAATCGCGAAAACATGTCGTCGCCGAACACTTCGGACCACATGTACCCGTAATAGGCCGCGTCGTAACCACCCATTAGATGGCCGAACGAGGCAAGGGCGAAAGTGCCCTCGTGGAACGGGATGAGGCCCAGCCGCGCCCCTTCCCGGAGGACGACGTCGAGGTCGATCTCTGGGTCGGTTCCGTGAATCGTCTGGTCCCACCACCCGTACTGGAGTTGGCGGAGCTGGTGGATGGACACGTTGAGCTGGCGTGCGGCGACGAGTTGCTCGACCAGCTGATCGGGGATGGGGTCACCGGTCTCGTGGTGGCGGGCGAATCGGCTGAGAACGTCGGCGCGCCACACCCAATGCTGCATGATCTGACTCGGCGCCTCGACGAAGTCCCTCTCCACGCTGGTCCCGGCGAACCTGGCAAGTTCGGTCCTGCCCAGGTTCTGGTGGAGGACATGGCCGAACTCGTGGAAGAGAGTCTCGACCTCGCCGTGTTGGAGCAATGACGGAGCCGAAGCGGTCGGCTTGGTGAAGTTGGCGACCATGGCGCACACCGGGTTTTGATACGAGCCGTCCTCCAGTCGTCGGCTCATGATCAAGGGGAACTCGGCGGCATGGCCGTACTTGCCCTCGCGGGGGAAGAGATCGAGATAGAAATGGGCGAGCTCCTCGCCGCTCCCGGCGTCGTGGATGGCGAACAGACGCACATCGGGATGCCAGACGTCAGGATCCGGGATTTCGCGGAACTCGAGACCGAAGGTCTCCTGGACCAGGTCGAACATCCCGCCGAGCACGGAGTCGAGCGGGAAGTAGTTGGCCACCTCGAAGGGATCGACGCCGTAATCGGTGCGACGCTGCTGGGTGTCGTAGAAGCGCCAATCCCAGGTCTGTATCTGACTGTCGCCCGTGTCGGCCTGGAGCAGCTCACCCAAGGCGGCCAGATCGATCTCGCCTTGATTGGTGAGGGGTGACACGAGGTCTTCGTAGAACGCCGCCACCCGCTTCGGATCCTTGGCCATCCTGTCGTCAAGCCGATGGTGGGCCCAACTGGGGACGCCGAACTCCTCTGCGATCTGATGACGCAGGTCCCGCGCCTCCTCCAGGATCTTCCGGTTGGCCTCGACCGCCTGTGTGTTGAACCTGAACGACAACTCCTCGCGCAGATCGCGGCGCCTGGCGTTCTCGATGAATGGGATGAGGTGGGGGTAGGCGAGAGTCACCTTGAGCTTGCCGGTCTCCTCGTCGGTCTCGAGCGACTCGGCGAAGCTGGGAGGCAGGCCATCGAGCTCTTCCGGGTCGACGAGGATGTGGTCCTCCCATTCGTCGATGTTCTCTTGGAAACGGACCCCGAGCTCGACGAGTCGCTGCGTCCTCTCCTTGACCCTGGCCCTCGCCTCGGGTGAGAGCTCGTGGCCGGCATGACGCAGATCTCTGAGGGTGAACTCGACAAGACGAGCCTTCTCGCCTTCCAAGCTCTTCGCCTCATCGGTGGCGGCGTACTCCTTGATGGCTGCGTTGAGGTCGTCGCGAAAAACCATCTCCACGCCGAAGGTCTCCAGCTTCTCCTCGGCGGCTTTGGCCTCGGAGCGGATCTCCTTCTCGGGGTGGACGTATCCCATGAAGGCGTAAGTGGCATTGGCCTTGGAGAGCACGTCGGCGATCTGGTCGAGGGGGAGCATGGTGTTCTCGAACGTCCGGGTCTCTTGCGGTGTCACGAGGGCCTCGAGGATCTGTTGCGCCCGCTCGAGCGCCTCGTCCATCCCCGCGCTGACCTTGTCTGCTGTCACCTGGGAGAACCCAAAATCCAACTTCGTCATGCCCGGCACGGTAGCGAGGAGGCCGCGACACCGAACCTGAGGCTCTACGTTGCACATATGCAACGAACTGCATCAGGTTCGGGGGCGGTCCCGGGCCGATCGGCGTGGGCGCTGGATCCCGGAGTCCGCCATCTCAACCATGGCTCGTTCGGGGCGGTGATGAACGATGTGCTCGAGTTGCAGACGGAGTGGCGACGGCGGTTCGAGGCCGATCCCAGTCGTTTCGTGTTCAGGGAGTTGCAGCCCGCCATGGACCGCGCTCGAGAGGCTGTGGGAGCATTCGTCGGCGCCGACCCGGTCGGTGTGGCACCGGTTAGGAACGCGACCACCGGGGTCGCATCGGTTCTTCGGTCCTTCGAGCCGCAGCTCCAACCCGGCGATCAACTGCTCACCACCGCCCACGACTACAACGCGGTGCGTCAGATCCTGCGCTTCACTGCCGAGCGGACCGGGGCCGAGGTGGTGGTGGCCCGGGTCCCGTTTCCCATCGAAGGCCCGGGTCAGGTCACCGAGGCGGTCCTCGCTGCGGTGACCCCAAGGACGAGGTTGGCGGTCATCGACCATGTCACCTCGCCCACTGCGCTGGTCTTCCCGATCGAGGACATCGTGGCCGCACTCGAGCCCGAGATCCCCGTCCTCGTCGACGGGGCGCATGGCCCGGGTCAGGTGCCGCTGGCGATCGATGAGCTGGGGTCGTCCTGGTACACCGGGAACCTCCACAAATGGGTGTGCGCCCCCAAGGGTGCGGCTTTCCTCCACTCGAGGGCCGATCGGATCGACATGACGGTCCCCGCCGTCATCTCTCACGGGTACAACGCCGAGGTCGAGACCCCGGAAGACCGCTACCACGCATTGTTCGATTGGCTGGGCACTGACGATTTCAGCCCTTGGGCGGTAGTGCCCGACGCCATACGTCTGGTTGGCGGGTTGGAGGCGGGGGGTTGGGACGGGGTGATGAAGCGCAACCACGACCTCGTGCTCTATGGGCGGCGTCTGATCTCAGAGGCGGTGGCCATCCCGCTGCCGGCTCCCGATGAGATGGTGGGTTCGATGGCTTCGATGGTTCTGCCCGATGCCACTGGCCCCGATCCTGGCGGCGACCTCTCTCCGATGATGGACGAGCTGTTCGATGCCGGCTTTTCGACCATCGTCATGAACTGGCCGGGATGGCCCCGCCAGCTGCTCCGAATCTCCGCCCATCTCCACAACACAGCCGACGACTATTCGGCTCTGGCCGACCGTCTTGGGTCCTCGAAGCTGAGGCTGTTGGTTGCATATACGCAACGCGGAACCTCAGGTTCGCAGTAACACCACCTAGAAGCGGGGTGGTGGGGCGAAGAGGGCCTCGGCCTGGTCGGGGGTCAGGGTCTCCGACTGGTTGAAGCCGGGGCGTTCGATCGCGGCCCGGATACCGATCGCCGGGTCGGGCAGCTCGACAGGTGAGTCGCTCCCACCGATCACCTTGACCCCGGCCTCGAGGAGTGTCCGGAAGGGGTAGACCCGGCTCATTCGCTCCTCGCCGAGCCGCTTTTCCAGCCAGTCGCTCTCCGAAGCGAGGAAGGCCGGCTGCACCGAAGCGGTGACGCCGAGCCGAGCCATCCGCTCGATGGCCGCTTCGGTCAACAGTGAGGCGTGCTCGACTCGAAGACGCTCCGGGTCGGCCCCCATGTCGACCAGTTCCTCGAACACGTCGAGGACCCGGTCGTTGGCCCTGTCTCCGATGGCGTGGATGGCCACCGAACCTCCCAGCATCATCGAAGAGCGGGCCATGTTCATGGCATGCTCCGGATCGAGCCGATCGGTGCCCCTGGTATCCGGTCGATCGGCGAATGGCTCGTGCATGGCCGCGGTATGGCCCCCGAAACTGCCGTCGGCGAAGTCCTTCCAGCCGAGGAAGCGGATCCTGCCCTGCGTGTTGCGGATCTTCTCGGCGGCCTCGGCCAGCTGATGGGTGTCGGAGGCAATGACCAGGACGTCGACATCGATGGGCAGGGCCGGGGCAAGACGACACAGGGCGTCGAGCTCGTCGCGGACACCGCACCAGAGCGGCTCGCCCACCGAGACGATCCCGGTCACGGATCCGATCCCCATCCTGGTGAGATCGCCGAGGGCGCGCAGGATGGCCGAGTCCGGGGGCCCGGTAACCAGCGGGGCGATCGCCGACGAGACGGTCTGGATCGCCGTCTCCCTCAGCACCCCATTGGGCCGGCCCCCCGGGTCGCGGTCGAAAGACCCACCTTCCGGATCGGCGCTATCGCCGTCGACCCCGGCGAGGGACAAGGCGGCGCTATTGGCGACCGCGATGTGACCGCAGTACCGGTAGATCAGAACGGGTCGGTCACCGATGACATCGTCGAGATCGGCCCGCGTCGGCAGCCGCCGCTCAGCCAACCCCTCGTCGTTGAGACGCTGGCCGATCACCGGGCCTTCCACGCCGTTGGCGAAGTCGGCCACCCGACGCATCACCTCGCCCAGATCGGGGGCGTCCATCAGCTCCAGCCCGGTCACCAGGGCGGCGTACCCGAGCGGGTGGAAGTGGTGGTCGTGATACATCAGAGGAGGTGCTCGGGCATCGAGTCGTCGACGATCTGACGCAGCTCCTCGTGGATCTTTCCGTTGGTGACAACGAATGCCGAGGGCTGGAGCTCGTTGGTCGATCCCTTGCTGTCCGTCGCCGTTCCACCGGCTTCGGTGACGAGCAGCATCCCGGCAGCGGCGTCCCATGGCTTGACGCCAGCTGGGCCGCCATGCTCCCAATAGCCATCGAATCGGCCACAGGCCACCCACGCCAGGTCGAGGGCGGCAGCCCCCATTCGTCTCGTGCCCCGGGATCGGGTCATCACTTGCTCCATGACGAGAAGATAGGCCCGGGCATGCTCCTGTCGGTCGTAGGGGAAACCAGTGACCAGAAGGGAGTCCTGGAGCGTTGCCGTCTCGGAGACGCGGATAGGCCTCCCATTCGATCGGGCGCCCTCGCCCTGGCTGGCGACGAACTCCTCGTCCCTGGCGACATCGATCACCACGCCGACAAGCGGCTTTCCGTCGTCCCATAGGGCTACCGACACCGCGACCTGAGGGATGCGATTGACGAAGTTGACCGTCCCATCGAGAGGGTCGACGATCCAGACCCGGCGCCCGCGCCAGTCGGCCCCTCCCCCCTCCTCGGCCAGGATCGAGTCGTTGGGGAAATGCGATGCGATGACACTCGTGATGGCGTATTCCGCCTCGCGGTCGATCTCGGTGACCGGGTCCACCGCCCCCTTCATCTCGGTGGTGAACTCCTCGTCGAAGCCGCGGCGGACCACGCCGGCGCCCGCCCGCGCCGCCCGTACCGCAACCCAAACATCACCTTCCCACATGGCCTCAGGATACGGGCCACCCCCCGCGTTGCTAATGCTGAGAGCCCGACAAACGTGGGCAGTGCACAAAGAATCGGGTACGGCATACCCTGCCGCCGGTGATCGGTGGTCTTCTCGTCCTCGCCGGTGCCGTCCTATCCGCCCTGGCCTTCCCCCGGATCGGGCCGGGCTGGCTGATCCTGCCCGGCATCGCCCTGTTCCTGGGCGGGCTGCGGATGGCGAGGAGCCGCGCTCAGGGCCTCCTATACGGCGCCATCTACGGGCTCACATTCTTCGGCGGGGTGATCTGGTGGATCGGTGAGCTCGGCCTGGTCGCGGTGGTCCCCTTGGTGGTTGCGTTTGCCGGGTTCCACGTCCTCTACGGATGGTGGCTGTCCGGATACAACGACCGGACTCCAGGGGTATGGCTGGCGTTGGCGGTCGGAGGGTGGGCCCTCATGGAGTTGATCCGGTCCTACTTCCCGTTCAACGGCTTCGAGTGGGGAGCGCCCGGGTACGCCCTCTCCGACCAGGCCTGGGCCCGTGCGTTGGCCCCTCTATACGGGACCAGCGGGATCACGGTGCTGACGGTGTTGGTCGCGGCCACGGCGGTCGCTCTCACGTTTCGCCATCGAAAGTGGATGCTCCTCGGGTTTCCGGTGGCCGCAATCGCTGTCTTCGCGGTGTGGTCGTGGTGGCCGAGCGACCCGACGGAGGCACTCCCTGGCGTAAACGTGGCGATCGTCCAGGGATCGACTCCGTGTCCCTTCGAGCACTGCCCCCCTGACGAGCGGTTGCGCACCTTCCTCCAGCACCTCGACCTGACCAGGACCATCGAACCGGGCTCTGTGCACTTGGTTGTGTGGTCGGAGGGATCTACCGGAGGCTTGAACGCCGATCCCGTGCAGAACCCCGAAGTGGGGAATGCGATCGCCGAGGAGGCGCGGCGAATCGGGGCCTGGTTCCTGGTCGGCAGCGATCGCCCAATCAATGAGACCCAATGGGAGAACGTCAACATCGTCTTCAACCCGGAGGGGGAGATCGTTGGTGAGTACCAGAAGCAGCACCCGGTCCCGTTCGGGGAGTACATCCCGTTCCGGCCGCTGTTCGACTGGATCCCTGAGCTGGACCAAGTGCCCCGGGACATGATTCCGGGCACCGGTCCGGTGGTTTTCGATACCGGTCAGCTGCAGATCGGGTCCGTGATCTCCTTCGAAGGCGGGTTCTCCCGCTATCCCCGCCAGCACGTCGAGGCGGGGGCGAATCTGATCGTGGTCGCCACCAACGAGGGTTCCTACGGGACCACCCCCGGCTCGGACCAGTTCATCGGGATGACCCGGATGCGCGCCGCAGAGCTCGGTCTGGACGTAGTTCACGCCGCGGTGACCGGGAAGTCGACGTTTATCGATGCATCGGGGGCCTATGGCGAAACCACCGGACTTGGTACTCAGGAGGTTCTCTACGGGGCGGTCGCTGGTCGGACACCGTCGCTCTACGCCCGCACCGGTGACGTCGTCATGATCGCCGCCGCTCTGGTCGGGCTTCGTCACCTGGTGGCGCGCCCGGCGGCCGCTGGTAGTTTCCGCCCCCGCGATCGATGAGGAGGAGTGAGAATCGATGTCCCAGGCCCTGGAGAACCTGCTCACCGAAGACCGCAAGTTCGAGCCTTCGCCCGAGTTCGCAGCCCGGGCAAAAGCCAAGCCGGGGATCCATGAGGATGCAGCGGACGACTATCTCGATTTCTGGCACAGGCAGGCCCTACAGCGGATCACCTGGCACAAGGAGCCAACCGAGGTCCTCGACGACTCCAACCCGCCCTTCTTCAAGTGGTTCGCCGACGGCGAGCTCAACATCTCCTTCAACTGCCTCGACCGTCATCTGGACGAGCACGGAGACCAGGTTGCCTATCACTGGGTCGGTGAGCCGGGTGACACGCGGACGCTGACATACCGGGATCTCCACTCAGAAGTGTGTCGTTTCGCCAACGGGCTGCTCAGCCTCGGCGTGGAGAAAGGCGACCGGGTCGCCATCTACATGGGCATGGTCCCCGAGCTCCCCATCGCCATGCTGGCCTGCGCTCGTCTCGGTCTGGTCCACTCGGTGGTGTTCGGCGGGTTCTCCTCCGACGCCCTCTCCAGCCGGATCCTCGACGCCGATGCCCGCGTGGTCATCACCCAGGATGGCGCCTGGCGTGCCGGAAACGTGGTCCAGCTCAAGGCCAATGCCGATGTTGCCTTGGCCAGCACCCCGGACGTCAGCCACGTCGTCGTCCTGAAGCGGACCGACCACGGTGTGGACATGACCGATGGTCGGGATATCTGGTGGCACGACCTGGTCGAGGGCCAATCCGACGAATGTGAGCCGGCGGTCCTGGGTGCAGAAGACCCGCTGTACATCCTCTACACCTCGGGCACGACCGGGCGCCCGAAAGGGATCGTCCACACCCAGGGTGGCTATCTGACCGGGATCGTCACCACCCACCACTACATCTTCGATCACGAGCCCGATACCGACGTCTATTGGTGCGGCGCCGACATCGGGTGGGTGACCGGTCACAGCTACATCGTCTACGGCCCTCTCTCCAACCGGACCACCAGCGTCATGTACGAGGGCGCCCCCAACTTCCCGGACCTCGACCGCCTGTGGCAGATCATCGAGGAGTACGGGGTCACCATCTTCTACACCGCCCCGACCGCGATCCGCACGTTCATGAAGTGGGGCGACGAGCACGTGACCAAGCACGACCTGAGCTCGCTGCGACTGATCGGGACTGTTGGCGAGCCGATCAACCCCGAGGCATGGATCTGGTACCAGGAGACGATTGGCGGAGGCCGATGCCCTGTGGTCGACACCTGGTGGCAGACAGAGACCGGGGCGGCCATGATCAGCCCGCTTCCCGGTGTGGTGGCCACCAAGCCCGGATCGGCCACGGTCCCCTTCCCCGGCATCTTCGCCGACGTGGTCGATGACGCCGGCGAGTCGGTCCCGCTCGGCGGTGGGGGCTACCTGGTCATCACCAAGCCCTGGCCGGCGATGGCCCGAACCATCTACGGAGACGACCAGCGGTATGCCGACACCTACTGGTCGAGGTTCCCCGGCCTCTACTTCCCCGGAGACGGCGCCAAACGCGACGACGAGGGCTACTTCTGGCTGCTGGGACGGGTCGACGACATCATGCTGGTCTCGGGTCACAACATCTCCACCACCGAGGTCGAGTCGGCGCTGGTGTCCCATGTGTCCGTCGCCGAGGCCGCGGTGGTTGGCCGCCGTGACGAGATCACCGGTCAGGCCATCGCCGCCTTCGTGACCCTCCGCTCCGGTGTCGAGGGGAACGAGGAGCTTCTGCAGGAGCTGCGGGACCACGTCGCCAACACGCTGGGACCGATCGCCAAGCCCAAGTCGATCGTCTTTACCGACGATCTTCCCAAGACCCGGTCGGGGAAGATCATGCGACGTCTGCTCCAGGACATCTCAGAACAGCGTCAACTCGGCGACGTGACCACCCTGGCCAACGAGGCCGTCGTTCACGAGATCGCGGAGAAGGCCGCGGAGACGACTGAGGACTGAGGGCCGGCTAGGCCAGCAGCACCGTCCCGAACCAGAGAGCGGCGATGATCAGCCCGGTGGCGAGCTCGATCCCGATCGAGGTGGCGACGGCGCCCAGACTCGTCTTGGTGGCCGGCCAGGCCTGCTCCGCACCCACCCTGATCCGCTCGAAGACATAGATGGCCAGGACGAACCCGATCGGCGCCCCCACGACCGGGATCACGAACAGGCCGACGATGGCGACTGCGGTTGCGATCACCAAGGTCCGGTTGGGGATCCCGACCTCGTTGAGCTTTCGCTTGGGGATCGAGTACTTGATGAACGTCCCGATCCCGGCGAGGACCAGAGCGGCGATGGCGATGCCCCAGGCCGCCCCGCCACCCGTCACGAAGGCCCAGAGGAAGATCGCGATCACCTCCATCACCAGACCGGGGATGATTGGGATGACGATCCCGAAGAGTGAGACGACGATTATCAGGCCGATGGCCAGCTCGCCGAGCTCATCCATCGGCGGATCGTAGGCGGGGGCGGGCAGGACCGCTCGGGCTCAGTCCGCAGCCAGGGCGGCGACCGCGGCGGAAGCGCCCTCGAGTGAGGGTTCGCCGTGACCGAAGAGGGCGATCTCGTAGGTGAACCCGCCGAGTTTGAGGACCGACTCCATCGCCACTGTCATGTCTTCGCTGAACGAGGGGTCAGGTGGGGCGACACCGCCGCCTGTGCCGTTGAGGGCGTCGCCGGTCACCAGGATCCCGGCGGCGGCATCGAGGACACAGATGTGCCCTGCGGTGTGGCCCGGGCTGTCGATGATCTCGAGACCGAACACATTGTCGCCGTCACCGACCGGCTGGGGAGCAGTCTCCGAGACGATCTGGGGGATGTCGGCCTCACCGGCGTACAGGGTGGCACCGGGCGCCTGTGCCATGACCTCGTCGACACTCCCGGCATGGTCGGGATGCTTGTGGGTGAGGATGACGTGCCCGACGACGTCCCAGTCGAGTCCGGCTTCGCCGAGAGCGGCCTCGATGGCGTCGGCGCTCCCCTCGACCCCGGTGTCGACCAGGGCGGCCTCCCTGCCCCGATAGAGGATGTAGGCGGAGACGAAATCGAGGTTCACCCGCTGATAGGCGGTCATGGTCGGGCAGTCGTGGTCGCCGGTTCGTGGCGGCGCTGGTGCTCGAGGCTGGGTCCGATGGTCGACGTGGACGTGGGCGCTGCGGTGGTCGTGGGTGCTTCTGTCGTAGAGCCGGCCGGGGTGGTGGTGGCACCGGCTCCCTCATCCGACAGGCAGCGGTCCCGAGCACCATGATGGCCAGGCCGGCCTTGCCCATCTCGGCGATCGCCATACGGCGATTGATCAGACGATGTGCGGTCATTGAGACCTCCGATTGGGAGCCGATCTCCAAGCTACCGGAGGAATTGAGTTGTGTAGCTTCCCGGCATGGTTACCAAGATCACCTTGCCGGAGTCCGAGCTTCCCACTCACTGGTACAACATCGTCCCCGATCTGCCGGTGCCCCCGCCGCCGGTCCTGCACCCGGGGACCCACGAGCCGGTCGGCCCCGATGATCTCGCCCCGCTGTTCCCGATGGACCTGATCCTCCAGGAGGTGAGCAGCGATCGATTCATCGAGATCCCCGAGGAGATCCGGGAGGTCTACCGCTTGTGGCGGCCCACCCCGATGTACCGCGCCCACAACCTGGAGAAGCTGATCGACGGCCCGGCCCGCATCTACTACAAGTACGAAGGGGTCAGCCCGGCCGGATCGCACAAGCCGAACACGGCTGTCGCCCAGGCCTACTACAACGCCAAGGCAGGGGTGAAGAAGCTCTCCACCGAGACCGGGGCCGGGCAGTGGGGTTCAGCCCTCTCCTTCGCCTGCGCCCTGTTCGGTCTCGAGTGCGAGGTGTTCATGGTCCGGTCCTCGTATGACCAGAAGCCATATCGCAAGGCAATGATCGAGACCTGGGGGGCCACGGTCCACTCCTCGCCATCGGAGCTCACCCAGGCCGGCCGCTCGATCCTGGAGGCCGACCCGGACACGCCCGGGCAGTCTCGGCATCGCCATCTCCGAGGCGGTGGAGGTGGCGGCCACCGATGACGACACCAAGTACTCGCTCGGCTCGGTGCTCAACCACGTCCTGATGCATCAGACGGTGATCGGTGAGGAGGCGCTCAAGCAACTCGCCCTGGTCGAGGAGACACCCGATGTCATCATCGGCTGCGCCGGGGGTGGCTCCAATTTCGCCGGATTCAGCTTCCCCTTCGTCAGGGAGAAGCTGGCCGGGAAGATGGACCCCGTGATTCGCGCCGTCGAGCCGGCGGCGGCGCCCTCGCTGACCCGGGGCAGCTACCAGTTCGACTTCGGGGACACGGTCGGGATGACGCCCCTGGTGAAGATGCACACCCTGGGCCACGACTTCGTGCCCGACCCGATACACGCCGGCGGTCTTCGCTATCACGGGATGGCGCCGCTGGTGTCCCTGCTCAAGGAGGAAGGGATCATCGAGGCCGAGTCGCTCCAGCAGACGGAGGCCTTCGGCCGCGCGGTGCAGTTCGCCCGGGCCGAGGGGATCATCCCCGGTCCCGAGCCCACCCACGCCGTGGCCTCGGCGATGATGGAGGCGGAGCGGGCCAAGGAGGCCGGTGAGGAGAAGGTGATCGTGTTCAACCTCTCCGGCCACGGCCATTTCGACATGTCCGCATACCAGGAATACCTGGACGGCACCCTCACCGACTACGAATACCCGGCGGAGCGCATCGCCGCCGCCATGGAGCGGGTGCCGGTGGTCGCCGGCTAGCTACCGTAAGTAGGTGGCGCCGCATGTGGCGTTGCACCGATAGAGAAAGCGAGAGACATGCCCGGTCCTACCGATATGTCCGGTGAAGAGTTGCGGAAGGTGCTCGACTTGTTGAGCGGGGCCGACAGCGTCGAGCTGAAACTGACCCTTCTCGAAAGCCGCCGAGCAGGGGTGACCCGGACCCTGGGTATCGATGCGATGGATGCCCAGATCCGTCAGGTCTTCTTCTTCGACACTCCCAAACTCGACCTCAACTCTGCCGGCGTCGTGGTTCGAGCGCGACGACGTCAGAACCAGATGGGGGACACAGTTGTCAAGATCAGACCGGTTGACCCGGGCGATCTCTCGAGTGACCTGCGAGCCGACCCCGAGTTCGGGGTCGAAGTGGACGCCATGCCGGGTGGCTACGTGTGCTCGGCCTCGTTCAAGGGCGCGGCCGACAACGCCGATATCCGGGAAGTAGCCGGCGGCGATGGACAAGGTGCGCAAGTTGTTCTCCAAAGGGCAACGGGCCTTCTACGAAGAGCGCGCCCCCGCTGGTGTGGAGTTGGACGATTTGCAGATCCTCGGCCCGATCCCGACTCTCAGGGTGAAATTTCAATCGGAGGGTTACAAACGCCCGATGGTTGGCGAGCTTTGGCTCTATCCCGACGGGTCGCAGGTGATCGAGCTTTCCACCAAGACCAAGCCTTCCGAGGCATTCCAGGCCGGGGTGGAATGGCGAGCGTTCCTGGAGTCGAAAGACATCGACATCTCGGGGGAGCAGCAGACCAAGACCAAGACCGCGCTCGAGTTCTTCACCAAGGCCGGATCAGCGGCCTGAAGTAGAGAAGTGCTGGTAATCCTTGGGCGAGGACCAGGTCCCGCCCCAGGTCCATCCGTGGGCGGCAAAGGCCTCCACCACCACGTCACCATCGTGGATCATCCCGGGTGCGTCGAGGCTTCGATCGGCGTAGGCGGCGCCCTCGGGCGGCAGCACCGTTCCTCCGACTACATACGGGTTGACCAGGGGGTTCATGTCGATTGCCGTCCCGTAGGAGTGCTCTGACCACGACGACCCACCGGTCACCGGTCGGCAATTGAACGCGCTGGTGTTGTTGGCCGCCATGCTCAGGTCGTCGTCGCCCTCGTAGACATCGACGGGCTCGATGCGCTCGATCGGAAAACCGGCCTCGAACAGCCGGGACATGATTTCGACGATGTCCTCGGCCACCTCGCCGGCGACGATCAGCCTCCCGGTGTGCACCTCGCCGTCGTACCCGATATGGGAGACGTCCACCGCACGCAGACCTTCGACCTCCAGCGGGCAGCCCTCACGCCAGGAAGAGGGGAGATCGGACTGCGCCGACCGGGCTGATGGATGATTGGAAGACCGGAGAAGCTTCAGTGGTGACCACCGGTGTCGTGGTCGTGGCAGGTGCAGTCGTGGTTGTCGATGTCGTAGTGGTGGTCGTCGAGGAGGTGGAGGGTGTCGCCACGGTGGTCGTGGCGGTGGAGGCCATCGTGGTGGCGGCAGGCCCGGATTCGGGTTGGAGCAACAGCACCACCAAGCCCACGAAGCCGATGACGGCTGCGATGAGGAGCAGCCGGGTGCGGTTCAGCGGTCCTGGCCCTCCCAGCTGCTCAGACCCTCGTCCACCAGGTCGAGGGCCCAGTCCAGCTCCTCTCGGGTCGTGATCAGAGGCGGGATGAAGCGAATCACGTTGGCATCCGGACCGCAGTTGATGACGATCAGCTCACGGTCGAAGGCATGCTTCTCGACGTGGGTGAAGGCGGCGGCGTCGGGAGTGCGACTCTCCCGGTCGGTCACCAGCTCGACGCCGATCATGAGGCCGAGGCCGCGCACGTCGCCGATGGTGGGGTGTTTGTCGGCCATCTCGTTGAATCGCTCGAAGGTGCGCTTGGAAAGCTCTCGGGCGTGTGGGAGCAGGCCTTCCATGGTGTCGATAACCGCCACCGATGCCGCGGTCGATACCGGGTTGCCGCCGTAGGTGGTGCCATGGGCGCCCCGTGGCCAGGAATCGATCGTCTCCCGCGAGGAGCCGAACGCAGAGAGGGGTAGGCCGTTGGCAATCCCCTTGCCCATCGCCATGATGTCGGGTTTGGCGTCGTAGTGATCGGAGGCGAACCACTCGGCGGTCCGCCCGAAACCGGACTGCACCTCGTCGTAGAGGAGCTTGATCCCGTGCTCGTCGGCCATCTCACGCAGAGCGTCGAGGAAGCGGGCCGGGGCGGGGTAGTAGCCACCCTCGCCCTGCACCGGCTCGATGAGAAAGCAGGCGATGTTCTTCGGTGTCACCACGTGCTTGAACATCATCTGCAACTCGTTGAGGGACAGATCGGTGGCCTCGTCCTCGGTCATCCCCCATCGGTAGGGGTGGGGGTAAGGGGTCACGAACACCGACCCCAGCACCGGGTGGTACCCATCGCGGTACCTGGCGTTCGAGGTCGTGTAGGTGACCGAGCCCATGGTGCGGCCGTGGAAAGCCCCACGGAACACGATCACGCCCTGTCTTCCCGTGGTGTGCTTTGCCAGCTTCACCGCCGCTTCGACCGCCTCGGCGCCGGAGTTGGCGAAGCTGAACTTCTCGATGCCGGGCGGCGTTATCGCCCGCAGTCGCTCGGCCGCCTCGACGATGGAGTCGTAGCGGACGATGCATCCCGAGTGCACCAGGTTGTCCAACTGACGATGCGCCGCCTCGAGCACGGCCGGGTGGTTGTGACCCAGGTTCGTAACCGCGGTTCCACAGGCGAAGTCCGCCCAGCGTTTCCCGTCGACATCGGTGATCCAGATCCCCTCCGCCTTGGCGGCGTGGATATCCGTGTCGAAGTGGAGCACGGGGGCGAGAACGTCGTTGTGTCTGCTCAGGAAATCAGGCATCGGGGGATGCTACCGGCTCCCCGGCGCCGGTAGAAGTGGCCAAACCGGATGCAGGGCGTCACGTGTGAGACGCCCTGCACAAGGAATGCGCTCGCGCCTAGCGGTTCTTGATCCCCAGATATATGCCGGCCACGCCGTCGATGAGGAGCAGAACGGCGAAGAGAGTTATCAGCAGCTCAGTGGAGAACTGGGCGTTGAACAGGATGAGGAGGCCGATCAGGACGCTGACGGCCCCGAACACGAAGGCACCGACGCCACCGCCACGGAAAGAGCCGATCAGGGCGGTCACGCCGACCCCGATTCCGATTATCCCGAGAATGACGCCGATCACCCCCTGGAACACATCGGCGGCCTCGCCGGGGTTGGTGAGCACGAGGAAGCCGGCCACCACGCCCAAGACGCCGATGATCAGCTTCCACCACATGTCGGTGCGGTCGACGAAGACGGCGAAGATCATGAAGGCGCCCTGGATGAGCCACCACAACCCGAGTACCACCATGAGCAGGGCCAACGCCTCTTCCTGGCGGACGAGGAGGATGATCCCGAAGATCAGGGCGGTGACACCTCCGAGAATGAAGGCGTAGTTGATCGTCCGATCCGGTGGGCTGCTACTCACGGTCTCCATTGCGAACTCCCTTGGGCTAGGCGACGGCGATCACGCTACATACCGCCTTGTTCGTCGGGACGGCAAGAAACGAAGGTTGCGCCGGTAACTTCTACGTCCGATGTCAGTGATCGGCAGCACCCGGGTGGTGTTAGGCGAGGAGGTGCGCCCGGCATCGATCCGGATTGAGCAGGGCGTGATCGTCGATATCGGCGAAGGCCGGGCCGAGGTGGACTTCGGTGACCTGGTCGTGATGCCGGGGCTGGTCGATTCGCACGTCCATGTCAACGAACCGGGCAGGTCCGAATGGGAGGGGTTCAGGACCGCGACGAAGGCCGCCGCCGCCGGCGGGACGACGACGATCGTCGACATGCCGCTCAACTCGATTCCCCCGACTGTCGACGTTCGCGCCTTGTCCGAGAAGCGGGCCGCCGCCCAGGGGAAGCTGAGCGTCGACGTCGCCTTCTGGGGCGGCCTCATCCCCGGATCGGAGGATCAGATCGGCCCTCTGGTCGCGGAGGGCGTTTGTGGCTTCAAGTCCTTCCTCGTCGACTCGGGTGTCGACGAGTTCCCGCCAGTTAGCCCCGAGGAGCTCGCCTCGGCACTGCCGCTCATGCGGGAGCTAGAGGTTCCCTCACTCGTGCATGCGGAGGACCCGGCTCGGATTCTCCGGCTGGTGGGCGATCCGACCGACTACGGGTCGTATCTGGAGACCCGTCCCGCCGACGGCGAGGCCGCAGCGGTCACCACAGTGGCAGCTCTGGCCCGGGCCTCTGGGGCCCGGGTTCACGTCCTCCACGTGTCGTCGGCCGAGGCGATGAGTGCGGTGGCCGACGGGCCTGGTTCGCTCAGCGGCGAGACATGTCCCCACTATCTGACCTTCTGCGCCGAAGAGATCGGCGCCGGCGCAACTCCGTTCAAATGCGCGCCGCCGATTCGGGCCGCCCACCATCGGGATTCCCTGTGGGATGGCCTGATGGACGGAAGCTTGAGCATGATCGTCTCCGATCACTCCCCGGCGCCCGCCGAGGTCAAGCGTCTCGACGATGGGGACTTCGGTGAGGCCTGGGGTGGGATCGGCTCACTCCAGCTGCGGTTGCCCGCAACATGGACGGGAGCGGTGGAGCGTGAGATCGGGCTGCCCCAGCTGACTCGATGGCTGGCTCTTGAGCCGGCGCGACTCGCCGGTCTCGACGACCGCAAGGGCTCGGTCGCCCTCGGGATGGATGCAGACTTCGTCGTCTGGGACCCGGACGGTGTGACCCGCGTTCGAGGGGGCGACCTGGAGCACCGTCACCCCATCACTCCTTACGAAGGGATGTCGCTACGTGGTTCGGTGGTGACGACCATCCTCGCCGGCGTCACCGTCTTCGACGGGACGAGTGTCGGCCCCATTGGTGGCAGGATGTTGAGACGCAATGACCGATCTGATCTCTGAGGCGGTTGGTGGGCGGGTGGTCGCCTGCAATGACGAGTTCTTCGCGGAGGCGCACAACCTCCTGCAAACGGCAGAGCCGGTGTGGAAGGAGGACGTCTTCACCGAACGGGGCAAATGGATGGACGGTTGGGAGACCCGGAGGCGTCGCGAGCCAGGCCACGATTGGTGTGTTCTCGCCCTCGGAGTGGCGGGGCGGGTCCGGTCGGTGACGGTCGACACCTCCCATTTCACCGGCAACTACCCCGAATCGTTTTCGCTGGAGGCCTGTGGTGTCGGTGGCGACGAGCGACTCGAGACCGCGGAGTGGGTCGAGATCATCTCCCGTACCTCCCTCTCCGGTGACACGACGGCGAATTTCGAGGTCGATGACCCGCATCGAGTCACCCATGTTCGTCTCAACATCTTCCCCGACGGCGGTGTGGCGCGGCTGCGGATCGACGGCGACCCGATACCGGCCAGACATGAGGTATGTCTCGACGACGAAGGAATCGACCTGGCTTCGTCCGTCGTCGGTGGTGAAGCCATCGATGCCTCCGATGTCCACTACTCGCCACCCTCCAATCTCCTCCGGCCCACCGAGCCGGCAGGGATGTGGGACGGCTGGGAGACCAAGCGTCGACGTGGGCCGGGGAACGATTGGGCGTCTTTCGTCTTGGACTGCCCGGAGCAGTCGACTCGCTCGAGGTCGACACCCGGTATTTCAAGGGAAACGCACCGGGTTGGGTCTCGGTTCAGGTCTCGAACGACGGCCAGAACTGGGAGGAGGTGGTCGATCGGGCGGAGGTGAAGCCGGACACGGTCAATCTGGTGACACTCGATGGCTCTGCTCAGGCCGGCTTCGTCCGTCTCGACATCCATCCCGACGGCGGAGTGGCACGTCTCCGCGTCAGGGGCCGACCCAACCCTGATGGCGCCGAGCGGCTCCGACTCCTCTATCTGAACTCGCTGTTCGACGAAGAGGCTCGCCGCTTCTTCCACACCGCATGCGCCTCGATGACATGGACCGACCGGATGATGACCAACGGGCCGTTCGCCGATGGCGATGCCGTGCTGGCCGCGGCGGGAGCCGCCTTCGATGCACTGGGCGAGAGCGACTGGCTCGAGGCCTTCGCCGGTCACCCCCGAATCGGCGAGAGGGGAGACCCCCAGGCCAGTCGCGAGCAGAGCGGCACCGCCGATGCCGGGGCGTCGTTGCTCGACCAGTTGGCGGAGGCGAACAAGGAGTACGAGGAAACCCACGGCTTCACCTACATCGTCTATGCCTCGGGGAAGACCGCTCAGGAGATGCTCGACATCGCCCGCAGCCGGCTCGGCAACACGCGAGAGGAAGAGCTGGTCAACGCAGCCGGAGAGCAGCGGGCGATCACGGAGACCAGACTGCGCCGCATGCTCTGCCTTGGAGATGCCCGATGACCGGGCTCAGCACACACGTTCTCGACACAGAGTCCGGTCAACCGGCATCCGGTGTGAACGTGACCCTGGAGCGCTCTTCGGACGGTGGCTGGCAGCACGTCGGCGAGGGAGTGACGGACGACGACGGGCGGGTTGCCACTCTCGGTGTCGCCCTGGGCTCCGGCATCTACCGTCTCGTTTTCGCCACTGGCGATGCCGGCAATCCGTTCTTCCCCGAGGTGCACGTCATCGTCGACCTCGACGATGCCCGGGACCACTATCACGTCCCGCTACTGCTCAGCAGCTACGGGTACACGACCTACCGGGGTAGCTGAGATGCCCCGATTGGGACCGAACCGGTGGGGCAAGACGGATGTGCGGGTATCCAAGATCCATCGAACCGATTCCGGCGACGACTTCTTCGACCTGAGCGTCCAGATCCTCCTCGAAGGGGATGTCGAGACGGCTCATACCGAGGGAGACAACAGAGCGGTCCTCCCCACCGACACCATGAAGAACACCGTGTACGGGCTGGCGCAGACGCATCTGACGCAAGACCTCGAAGGGTTCGCCGGGGTCCTCGCCGACCATTTCCTGAGCCGGGAGGGCGTGACCGGCGCCCTCGTGTCGATCTCCCAGCGTCTCTGGGCCCGGGCCATGGCCACCGGGTTCATCGGCGGCGGATCGGAGCGGCGCACGGCGCGGGTGGCGAAGGGAACGTCCGGGTCGGGCAATGACACCACCTGGGCGGGGATCGAGGGCCTGGTCGTGCTCAAGACCGCCGGGTCTGCCTTCTCCGGGTTCCCCCATGACGAGTTCACCGTGCTGCCCGAGACCGAGGACCGCATCCTCGCCACCTCGGTGACGGCCACATGGCGCTACTCGGCTCTTCCCGAAAACACGACGGCGACCTGGGAGCGAGCCCGTGAGGCAATGGTGGATCGATTCTTCGGTGCCTGGTCGGCCTCGGTGCAGCACCAGGGCTGGCTCATGGCCGAGGGCCTCCTCGAGGCGATCCCCGAGATCGAAGAGGTCGAGTTTCGCCTCCCCAACCAGCATCATCTCGCCTTCGACCTGTCCCGTTTCGACATGGAGTACGAGGGGACCGTCTTCCAGCCCGTCTCCGAGCCTTACGGAGACATCGGGTTCACCGTCACCCGCTGATCCCACCCATTCTGGCGCGCCGATCCCGGCCTATAGACCGGGATCGGCGCGCCAAAACGAAGGTCAGACCTCGGCGGTCCGCCCCTCCAGGATGGCGAGGAAGGAGCGGGTCTGGATTTCGTCCAGGGTGAGGCCGGTGCGGGTGGTGGCCTCGGTCTCGTCGATCGCACCGCAGTTGATCGCTCGCAGGAAGAAGTTGAGGAGACCCTGGCCGGTCGCGGCGTCGTCGAACACCTCACCGACGAGGGTGGCCTTGGCCGCCGACTCGACGAAGTTGGAGAGGCGCTCGCCGGCCTGATCCAGACCCTCGAGGAAGAAGGCATAGACCGCGGCGTACCGAGTGGGGAACTGGGCGGGATGGAGGTCCCACCCCTGGTAGTAGGCGTGGGTCAGCGAGTGCCTGATGTGCTCGTAGTGGAGCCGCATGGCGTCGTGGACGGTCTGGCGGTTCTCCTCCACCTGGCCCGGCGTCAACTCCTCGCCACGATGGGGTGGCACCGGCATCACATTGGTCGCCCCGTCGGAGATCCAGACCCCGGTCCCGGCCAGGCTCACCTGCAGGGCGTGTCGGGCGAAATCGCAGGCCGGATGGGTCATCGTCTGATGAGCGGCGGTGATGGTGAGCGACGCCGTGTAGTCGTAGGTCCCGAAATGGGCGCCGCGCACCCGGCCCTGCCCGGCGTCGACGAACTTGCGCACCCCTGCGGTCCCGTCCCGATCGATGACGGTCTGCGGGGTCTCCACCATGAGCTCCACCGGGATCGGGTCGATTCCCAGTTCCTTGCTCCAACTCGGCCAGGGCCTCGCCGAGCACCAGGACCTGTTCGACATCCTGGATCTTGGGGAGGGTCACCGTGAAGCCGGAGTGGCAGATGGCCCCCCTTCTCCACGGCCGTGGTGACGAACAGGTCGAGGGTCCGCAAGGAGCGCCGATGCAGCTCACCCGAGAGTGACTTGACCCGGATCCCGGTGAAAGGAGGGAGCGTCCCGGCCGTCATCCCTTCCGCTAGCTCTGCGGCGGCCGATCGGGCGTGCCCGTCCTCCTCATCGTCGGGCCGATGCCCGTAGCCGTCCTCGAAATCGATGCGGAAGTCCTCCACCGGCTCCCTCGTCAGTTTCTCCGCCACCAGACGTGAACCGGCCCGGCCAGCGAATCGGGGAGGTCGAGGATCGAAGCCAGGTCATCGGGGCCGGGAGCCCAGCGATCGAGGGCGGCAAGGGACAGCTCGCCCAGCCGTTCCGCTGTGTTGGCCGAGAAGAGATGGGCGCCGCCGTAGACGGTGTGCACCGGCTGGCGTTCCGGGCTCTCGCCTGGGAAGTCGGTGCCGAGGCGGGCTGACACCGTCCCAAGACGCTCACCCCAGCGAGTCATCGAGTCGTCGCGCAAAGTCATGGCGGGCGACTCTAAGACAGCAGTTAGCTTTGGTGCCGATGGGAACCCTGCTCGTCCGTCATGCCGATGTGCTCGTGACCATGGACGGCGAGGAGATCGAGGACGGGGGTCTGCTCGCCCGTGACGGTTGGATCGAGCAGGTGGCACCGACGGCCGAGCTGCCGACGGAGGCCGACGAGATGGTCGACCTCAGCGGCCACGTCGTCCTCCCCGGATTGGTCAACACCCATCATCACCTCTATCAGACGCTTACCCGTGTAGTGCCCGGCGCCCAGGATGCGGGTCTGTTCGATTGGCTTGATCACCCTCTATCCGATATGGGCGGGGATGACGCCGGATCATGTGCGGGTCTCCACCCGTCTCGGTCTCGCCGAGCTTGCCTTGAGCGGCTGCACCACCGCCTTCGATCATCACTATCTGTGGCCGAACGGCTCCCGGGTCGACGACCAAATCGAAGGCGCCGCCCCGGTGGGAGTTCGATTTCATGTCTCGCGCGGGTCGATGAGCCTCGGCCAATCGGAGGGCGGGCTGCCGCCGGACTCGGTTGTCGAGACGAACGATGTGATCCTCGAGGACTCCAGGCGCGTGGTCGACCTCTTCCACGACCCGTCGCCCGGGTCGATGACGCGGGTCGTCCTCGCCCCGTGCTCTCCGTTCAGCGTGACCACCGATCTGATGGAAGAGACCGCCGAATTGGCCCGCGACCTGGAGGTCGCCATGCACACTCACCTCGCCGAGACGGCCGATGAGGAGGACTTTTGCGTTGGCCGGTTCGATCGCCGGCCGGTGGAGTACATGGAAGACCTGGGCTGGGCCGGTCCCGATGTCTGGTACGCCCATGCCGTGCACGTGGCCGACGACGAAGTGAGCCGGATGGGTCATTCCGGGACAGGAGTGGCCCATTGCCCGACCTCGAACATGCGTCTCGCCTCCGGGTTGGCCCCCATCTCGCGATACCTGGAAGCAGGTGTCGGGGTGGGGCTCGGCGTGGACGGCTCGGCTTCGAACGACGGGTCGCACATGATGGGGGAGGTCCGCCAGACGCTCCTGCTCAATCGCCTCGGTGTCTCTCCGGGCATCGGGGAGGGACCGCAGATGACGGCGCGGCAAGCGCTCGGTCTGGCCACCGTCGGTGGGGCCAGGGTGCTCGGGCGCGACGATATCGGGAGACTCGCCCCCGGGATGTGCGCCGACTTCATCGCCTACGACCTGAATCGGGTCGAGTTCGCCGGCGCCCTCCACGATCCGGTGGCGGCGGTGGTGATGTGCGCCCCGGTGACCGTCGACCACTCCTGGGTCGGTGGGCGGAAGATCGTCGAGGGCGGCCAACTGATCGGTGTCGACACCGGGGCCTTGGTCAGGGAGCACAATCGGCTGGCCGCGACACTTGTGTGAGGCAAACCGGCACTAGCTTTGCCCGCCAGTGGAGATCGTGCACCCGAACTCGATCGATGAGGCCCTCGCCGGACTGGGCGAGGGAGCGATCCCATTGGCCGGGGGCACCGATCTCATGGTCGAAGTCAATTTCGGCCACCTCCGCCCCGAGCGTGTGATCGGGCTGCGCCGGCTCGCCGAGTTGAAGGAGTGGGACGGCCAACGGATCGGGGCCGGCGTCACCTGGCGCCGGATCGAGACCCAGGGCCCCAAGGCCTTGGCCGAGGCGGCGCGCACCGTTGGCTCACCCCAGATCCGAAATGCCGGGACGATCGGGGGGAATCTGGGGACTGCGAGCCCCGCAGGTGACGGGCATCCCTTCCTGGCCGCGGTCGACGCCTCCATCGAGCTGGCTTCGGCGTCTTCCCGGCGGAGTCTGCCCTGGCAGGAGTTCTTCACCGGAGTGAAAGAGACAGCCCGACAGCCCGACGAGTTGATCACGGCCGTCCATCTTCCCGCCGACCTCCCCGACCGCCAGTGCTTCGGCAAGATCGGGATCCGCAACGCAATGGTCATTGCCACCGTGTGCGCCGTTGTCACCCGGGCCGACGACGGCAAGACGACAGTCGCCCTCGGCTCGGTGGCGCCAACGCCGATCAGGGCCACCGGGGCCGAGACCATGATCTCGTCGATAGCCGATCCCACTGCGGCAGATCTCGTCGAGTTCCAGCGGCTCGTCAGCGATGAGGTGCGGCCGATCACCGATCACCGCTCGACCGAGGAGTACCGGCGCCACGGGGCAGGCGTCCTCGCCAGACGTCTTCTGGAGAGGTGTCTGCTAGTGATCGTCGAGCTCACCGTCAACGGGGAGCCGGTCGCTGCCCGGGTCACCAACCCCGGCAGCCTTCTCGATCTCCTTCGTGACGAGCTCGGTCTGCCCGGATCGAAGAGTGCTTGTGAGCAGGGGGAATGTGGATCGTGCAGTGTCATCCTCGACGGAGAGCTGGTCTGCTCCTGCCTGGTGATGGCGGCCGACGCCGCCAGTTCAACGGTGACCACGGTTGAAGGGGTCAGCCCTGACGACGGCCTTCATCCGGTCCAGGAGGCGATGCACCGCGCTGGAGCCGTCCAATGCGGCTTTTGCACACCCGGCATCGTCGTCGCCGCCTTTGACCTGTTCGCACGGAACCCTCAGCCGAGCAGCACCGAGATCAAAGAGGCCCTGGCCGGGAACATCTGCCGGTGCACCGGATACGGGGCCATCATCCGTGCCCTCGAGACCGTCGAGATCGGAGCGGAGACGTGACCACCGGGACGGCGCCGCGGGTCCGGGTCCCGGAAGGTGGGGTGGGCGAGTCCCCACTGCGCCCTGACGGTGTGCCCAAGCTCCGTGGCGAGTTCGACTACGCCCAGGATCTGAGCGCCGAGGGGATGCTCTGGGCGGCCACAGTCCGCAGCCCGCACGCCCGTGCCCGCATCGTCTCGATCGACCTGGCACCAGCGCTTGCCATCGGCGGCGTGCACGCCGTGCCTCACCGCCGACGACGTACCGGGGCGGGGCACCTTCGGGTTGGAGCATCCCGACCAGCCGGTTCTGGCCGGCGAAGAAACCAGGTTCTGGGGTGAGCCGGTGGCGGTTGTGGCCGCCGAGGACCCGGACACCGCCAGGAGGGCGGCGGCTGCGATCGAGGTGCGCTACGAGCAGCTCGACGCCCTGACCGACCCCGAAGAGGCCGACGGCCGTGACGAGGTGTTTCGCCGACTCAGCATCCGTCGGGGAGACCAGGACCTGCACGGGTCGGTCGTGGTCGAAGGTGAGTACGAGGTTGGGATGCAGGATCAGGCGCCGCTGGGGACCGAGGCCGGTCTCGCCATCCCGGACGGTCAGGGCGGTGTCGATCTGTACGCCACGAGCCAGTACGTGCACATCGATCACGAGCAGGTGGTGGCGAGCCTCGGTCTCCGACCGGAACAGGTCCGGGCTCATCCGACCGGCATCGGTGGCGCCTTCGGAGCCAGGGAGGACGTCAACCTGCACATCCATCTCTGCATGCTGGCCCTGCACACCGGGCAGCCGGTCAAGATGGTCTATCGACGCTCGGAGTCGTTCACCGGGCATGTCCATCGCCACCCGGCGTGGCTCCGCTACCGCCACGAGGCCGACGAGAACGGGCGTCTGGTCCGGGTCGAGGCCCGGGTACTGATCGATGGTGGGGCGTACGCATCGACCACGTCCGCCGTCGTGGCCAACGCCTGCTATTTCGCTGTCGGGCCATATCGCAGCGACTCGGTCTCGGTCGACGGGGTGGGGGTCCGCACGAACAACCCTCCGTGTGGGGCGATGAGGGGATTCGGTGCGGTCCAGGTCTGCTTTGCCTACGAAGCCCAGATGGACCGGCTCGCCGCCGCCCTCGGGATGGACCCGCTCGATCTGCGGGAGCTCAACGCCCTCGGCACCGGTGATGCGATGCCGACCACCGGTCAGGTCATCGAAACCCCTCTTCCCACGGTCGACGTGATACGGAGCCTGCAGGCGATGCCTCTGCCGGAGCCGGCGACCTCAGCCCATCACAGTGAGCTTCCCGGTGGCTCCGGTCTCACCACGGAGCCACACCACGTGCGAAGAGGCGTGGGGTATGCCCTCGGTCTCAAGAACCTCGGGTTCTCCGAGGGATCCGACGACTACGCCCAGGCTCGGGTTCGCCTCACCCCTGATGGCGCGGTGGTGGAAACGGCCGCCATCGAGGTGGGGCAGGGCCTGGTGACCGTCCTGGCCCAGATCGCCCGCAGTGCGCTGGGGATCTCCCACGTCGAAGTGACCCATGTGGACACGTCGAAGATCGACTCTGCCGGCTCTACCTCGGCTTCGAGACAGACCCAGCTCTCCGGTGGCGCCACCCTCGAGGCCGCCACACAACTCCGGCAGAGGGTCCTGGCCCGTCACGAAGGCGACCAACTCGACGATGACGGGCGTCTGGAAGGGCGATGATCTGATTGTCAGCTGGTCGGTCCTCGGCGAGGAAGGCTGGGAGGAGACCGTCACCTTCCGACACCCGCCCACCACCGGTCCCGACGAGAACGGTCAGGGTGTCATTCATGCCGACTTCGCGGTTGCCGGCCATCGGGCGGTCGTCGACGTCGACACCGAGCTGGGCCTGGTCAAGGTGGTGCGTGTCGACACTGCCCAAGACGTGGGTCTCGCCCTCAATCCGCAGTCGGTGCGGGGTCAGATCGAAGGCGGCATCCTGCAGGGGGTGGGTCTGGCCGTGATGGAGGAGCTGGTGATGAAGGATGGGGTCATCCTCAATCCGACGTTCACCGACTACTTGCTCCCCACCATCCTCGATGCACCGGACGTCGAAGCCCTGTTGATCGAGCGGGAAGGATCGTGGGGCCCGTTCGGGGCGAAGGGTGTGGGAGAGCCGCCGACCATCTCCTCGACCGCGGCGGTCGCTGCTGCGATTCGAGCCGCCTCGGGCAAGGAGCTCAACAGGGTCCCCATCCGCCCTCAGGACATCGCTCTCGAATGAGGCACGGGACATGGACGATCTGATCACCCGTCTTCCCAAGGCCGAGCTGCATGTCCACATAGAGGGCACGCTGGAGCCGGACATGATGTTCCGGCTCGCCACCCGGAACGGGCTGTTGCTCCCTTACGAGGATGTCGACGAGGTCCATGCCGCCTACCGGTTCTCCGACCTCCAGTCGTTCCTCGACATCTACTACCTGGGAAGCGAGGTCCTCCGCACCCCGGATGACTTCTACGACCTCATGACCGCCTACCTCGACCGGGCCGCCGACGACGGAGTGCGTCACGCCGAGATCTTCTTCGATCCCCAGAGCCACACCGGGCGGGGCATCGGCTTCGAGGTGTTCATGAGGGGATTCCGGGATGCCATCTCGGATGGCCGCAGGCGGCGCGGGATCAGTGCCGACCTGATCATGTGCTTTCTCCGTCATTTGTCCGGGGAGGAGGCGCTGTCCACGATCGAGGAGGCCGAGCCTTTCCTCGACGGGGTGATAGCGGTCGGGATCGACTCATCGGAGCGCGACCGCCCTCCGCAGCTGTTCGAGAAGGCCTACGCCCGGGCCCGTCAGCTCGGTCTTCGGGCCGTCGCCCATGCCGGAGAGGAGGGCCCGCCAGAGTACGTCCGGGCCGCCCTCGATGTCCTCGGGGCAGAGCGAATCGATCATGGGGTGCGCAGCCTCGAGGACCCGGAGCTGGTGGCGAGGTTGAGCCGCGACAAGGTCCCGCTCACGGTGTGCCCCCTGTCCAACGTGGCGCTCAAGGTGGTCGACGACCTGGCACGACATCCACTCCCTGCGATGATCGAGGCCGGGCTGGTCGTTTCGGTCAACTCCGACGACCCCGCCTACTTCGGGGGGTACATCGGCGACAACTACCGCGGTGTTCGCGATGAGCTTGGCCTCGACGATGACGCGATCACGGACATCGCCCGCAACTCCATCACGTCGTCCTTCCTCGATGACACGAGGAAGACCGCCCTGCTCCTCGACCTCGAGTCTGTCTCAGCGGGGGACGAGGGCTAGCTGACGGGACAGGGCGACGAGGTTGCCGGCCTCGTCCCAGATCTCGCCGTCCTCCTCGAGCAGCCCTCCGGTCACGAAACGGGTGGTGAACTGACAACGCAGCCAACCCGGGGCGGGCACAGCCCGGATTTGTGTGGTCATCTCCAGGGTCGGGGTCCAGGCGAGTGGTAGGTCGGCGTTGAAGACCGCCGGCGGAAAGGAGTCGGCGGCGAGAAGCAATGTGAACGCGTCGTGAGGTTCCCCATCGTGCAGCCGGAACCAGCCCCGCATCCTGGCGGTGCCACTGGGCTCGCCTTGTAGCGGGCCGACGTCGTCGGGGTGGATTCGCTCCTCGAACTGGCCCATGAGTGGTGGGGGCAGCGGCCCGTCCGCTGAGGGAAGGGCGCGGATGCATTCCTCTGGCGGCGGCATCTCCGGTGGAGAGTCTGCGGCATAGAGATGCCTCGGTGCCGCCGAACTGTGGCTCGGCGAAGCTGCCCAGGAGCGAGATGGAGTCGGATGAGGCGGTCACGGTGGCCCTCAGGGTGGAGAACCTGCGGCCTTCTTTCACCGGTTCCACTGTCACCGTGACGGCGCCGGCCGAGACCGGCCGTGTGAAATGAGCGGTGACACTCACAGGTAGCCGGTCCCCGGCTGCAGCCGACATCGCCCGAGCGCCGATCGCCATCAGATAGCCGCCGTCGGCGATCCCGAAGATGTCCCAGTCGGGCTGCACCTCCGCCTTCCAGGTGCCATCTCCGGTGGATGCGACCGCAGATGCTTCGGCGAACTTCACCTGAGGGCGACTCCTTGACCGGTGACGATCTCGCCGATGACCCGCCCGTCGTGGCCGGACGCGGTCGAAACCACCGAATCGGTGGCGTCTGGAGCAACTACCAGGCAGAAACCGATCCCCATGTTGAAGGTGGACCACATCTCGGCCTCCTCAACACCACGTGACGCCACGGTCTCGAAGACGCCCGGCACGTCCCATGCGCTGGTGTCGATGTGGGCGCCCAAGCCGGAGGGGAGGACCCTGGTCAGATTTCCGGCCAGACCGCCACCGGTGATGTGGGCTGCGGCGTGGACCCCGCCAGCTTTCACTGCATTCAGGACAGCCGGTGAGTAGATGACTGAAGGTTCGAGAAACCGGTCGAGATGGGAATCGATGTCGTCGCCAAACAGCGCACGGACGAGAGAGAACCCGTTCGACCGCAGGTTGGGTGAGATCAGGCCCACGACGACATCTCCCTCTTCCACCAGGGCCGGGCCCACCTCCTGGCCTCGCTCCGCGATCCCCATGACCGCGCCGGCGAGGTCGACGGCATCGGACTCCATCACGCCGGGATGCTCCGCGGTCTCCCCGCCCAGCAACGGGCACCCGGCGATGACACATGCCGCGGCCACCGATTCGACGATGGCCCGGTCACGCGTGGCGTGGAGGGCGCCGACAGCCAGGTAGTCGACGAATCCGAGTGGTCTCGCCCCGACCGCGGCGAGGTCGTCGACACACATGGCAACGAGGTCGTGGCCGACTCCGTCCCAGCGGCCGGCTCTCCTCGCCAGCTCCAGCTTCGTTCCCACCCCGTCGGTAGACATCATCAGCACGGGGTCGCGATAGCCCGGGGGAATCGTGACGCCGGCCGCGAACCCACCGAAGCTGCCGATGACATCTTCGGTCCAGGTGGCGGTCACCGGATTGGCGATGGCCTCGACGTGCCGGTCGGCGCCTTCCAGATCCACCCCGGCCTCCCCGTAGGTGGTCATTTAGGAGCGCTCGAGCTGGAACTTGTCTGCTGCCTCCGGGACCTCGGTCGGGTAGTTGCCGGAGAGACAAGCCGTGCAGAACCCGGCGTCGGCGACCCCGGTCGCATCGAGCAGGCCCTGCAGTGACAAGTAGCCGAGGGAGTCGGCCCCGATGTGCTCCCTGATCTCGTCGACTTCGAGCGACGCCGCGATGAGGGTGCTCCGGTCCGACGTGTCCATGCCGTAGAAGCAGGGCCAGCGATAAGGAGGGGAAGACACGCGGAGATGGACCTCGGTGGCCCCGGCGTCGCGCACCATGTGGACCAGCTTCCGGGTGGTCGAGCCACGGACGATCGAGTCATCGACCAGGACCACCCTTTTTCCCTTCAGGTTGTCCGGTATCGGGTTCAGCTTGAGCCTGATCCCTCGATCACGCAGGCTCTGGCTGGGCTCGATGAATGTGCGGCCGATGTAGCGGTTCTTGACCAGGCCGTCGGAGTAGGGGATGCCGCTCGCGGCGGCGAATCCCTGGGCAGCCGGTAGCCCCGACTCGGGCACCGGGACGACCACGTCGGCTTCGGCCGGGTGCTCGGCGGCCAGTGTCTCGCCCATCTGTCGTCTCGCCGCGTGGATCCCGCGCCCGTACATCTGGCTGTCGGGCCGGGCGAAGTAGACGAACTCGAAGAGACAGAGTGTCGGGTCCGTGGTCGCGAACGGGTAGAAGCTGTGCACCCCACCGGCGTCGATCACCACCATCTCCCCTGCGGCGATCTCGCGCACGAATCTCGCGCCGACCAGATCGAGGGCGGCAGTCTCCGATGAGAGGACCCATCCGCCATCAGGCAATGAGCCGAGGGCTAGGGGGCGGAACCCGTTGGGGTCACGCAACCCGATGACGCGGCCCTGATCCATGATCACGAGCGAGAAGGCGCCTTCCCAGGTCGGGGCGACCTCCATCACCGCCATCTCGAGGCCACGCTGGTCGGAGCGCTCGTCGTCGATGGCTCGGGCGATGCCTTCGGCCATGAGGTCCGAGTCGGTCGTTGCCCCCCGGATTCCCGAGACGCTCGGCCAGTTGGGGGGTGTTGGTCAGGTTCCCGTTGTGTCCGAGGGCGATGCTCGTGGCACCGACTTGTCGATGTGCCGGCTGGGCGTTGGCCCAATTGTTGGAGCCGGTCGTGGAGTAGCGGGTGTGTCCGATGCCGAGATGACCGTCCAGACCGGCGAGGGCGGGCTCGTCGAAGACCTGGGACACGAGGCCCAGGTCCTTGAACACCGTGACCGTCTCCCCGTTCGATGTCGCAATGCCGGCCGACTCCTGGCCACGGTGCTGGAGGCCGTAGAGACCGAAGTAGATCAGGCTGGAGACCCGTTGCCGGGGCGTGTAGGCGGCGAAGACCCCACACGCCTCGCGGGGGCCTTCGGTGAGCAGGACGGCAACCTCCTTGGCCACGGTCCCATCGTAGGGCGCGGCGGTCGGTCGACCTATTCAGTCCCCGATCCGACCTCCAGGTGTCCGCGGTACCTGCTCCATCAGCTCCTGGTAGTGGTCGACGCCCTCGTCGGCCCTCTGGATCTCTGCCTCGGTCAGCTCCCGCACCGGCTTGGCCGGGATGCCCATCCCCAGGGTCCAGGGCGGTATCTCCTTGCCTTCGGCAAGGACGGAGCCCGCGGCGAGCCAGGCCCCCTCGCCGAGACGTGAGCGGTTGAGCAGCTTGGCGCCGATCCCGATGAGACACCTGTCCCCGACCAGGGCACCGTGGACGACGGCGGCGTGGCCGACTGTCACCCGCTTGCCGAGCAGGCAGGGCGCATCCTCGTCGCAGTGAAGGACCGAGTTGTCCTGGATGTTGGTCTGTGCGCCGACTTCGACTCGATCGAGCTCCGCCCGGATCACCACCCCAAAGAGAACGAACACCCCCTCCCCGAGGGTCACATCCCCGTATACGTGGGCCCCCCGGGCCACGAAAGCCCCCGGATCGATCTTCGGCTCGGGCAGCTGGAGAGGCACGATTGGCGAGAATAGGTGCTACCGCGGAACCTGAGGTTGCACGTAGCAAATGCGTTACTAACCGCCTCAGGTTCAGCCAGGGTCCCTGTCTGAAACGAAGCTGAGGCTCTCCGTAGCAAATACGCAACGCAGAACCTCAGGTTCGGGGTAGCAGTCGACCCGGGGTCGTCCTGTTCGACATCTTGGGTGAGGTTGGCGACGAGACTTGGGAGGGATGAGCTCGGTAGACCACAAGGATGTCATCGAGGCGGTGTTCAGGGAGTCGTATGCCGTGGTCCTCTCCGGGCTGGCCACTCGATTCCGCGACATCGACCTTGCCGAGGAGGCGGTTCAGGACGCCCTTGTCGAGGCTCTGCGGAGCTGGCCGGAGAAAGGCATCCCCGACAACCCGCCAGGCTGGATTTCGGCCGTGGCCCAACGTCGCGGCATCGACCGCATCCGGCGCCAGGCCACCCTGGTGAGGAAGACCTCGATCCTGGCCGGGTACGAGAAGGCAGACCGTGACAGTCCTCCCGAAGTCGTGAGTGACCTGAGCCCTCGGTGATGATCGTCTCCAGATGCTCTTCGCCTGCTGTCACCCATCCTTGGCGACTGACAAGCAAGTCGCTTTGACGCTGCGCACCATCGGCGGGCTCACGACATTCGAGATCGCTCACGCCTTTCTCGTCCCGGAGCCCACCATGGCCCAGCGACTGGTCAGGGCCAAGTCGAAGATCCGGGACGCCGGTATCCCGTTCCGGGTCCCGACCGGAGCCGACCTGGGCGACCGGCTCTCGGCGGTGCTCGCCGTGTTGTATCTCGTGTTCAACGAGGGCTACTTCGCCACGACCGGCGATGACCTGGTCCGGACCGACCTTGCCGAATCAGCCATCGGGCTGGGCTCGTTGATGTCAGACCTGATGCCAGACGAGCCGGAGGTGCTCGGGCTCCACGCGCTGATGCTGCTCCAGCACAGCAGGCGTGATGCACGGGTCGACGAGTTGGGCCGACTGGTCCTGCTTCGTGATCAGGATCGCTCACTCTGGGACACGAGTGCGATCACCGCCGGCCTCGACGTGCTGGAACGTGCCCGTCGGCTCGGGCGACCTGGGCCTTATCAGTTGCAGGCCGAGATAGCCGCAGAACACGCCATGGCCCCGTCGACAGATGCGACCGACCGTGCCCACATCGTCGAGCTTTACGACCGTCTGACGACCATCCACCCCGCCCCGGTAGTTCGGCTAAATCGTGCCGTGGCGGTGTTCGAGGCATACGGTGCAAACGAAGGCCTCGCCGCGTTGGGTGACGTGGCGGGAGAGCTCGACGGGTATCACGCTTTTCATCTCGCCCGAAGCGAGATGCTGCGCGAATTGGGAGATGAGCCAGGGGCTCGTACGGCGCTGGATCGCGCCCTCTCGCTCACGGCCAACGAGACGGAACGACGCTTCCTCGAGGAGCGGGCCGAACTCTGACCGAGCTTCAGGTGAAGCGGCGTATCCCGGCGGCGAGTGCTTCAGGGCTGTCGGCCGAGTACCAACTCCGACCATCCTCACCCCACGCCTCCCACTGGTCTGGCGTGATCGGGAGAAACGAGACACGGTCGAGCAGTGTCTGGACCGACCCACCTGACTCGGCCTCCTCGAGGGCCTGGCCGGCGATCTGGCGCGGGTACACGGCACAAGTGACCTGACGCACCCCGCTGTGATCGACCGGGACCACGGGTAGGTCCGACGCGACGGATGACAGATGAGCCAGGGTCCCGGCCTGGACGAAGGCGTTGTCGACCGCCACCACCAGGGCACGGTCCTCGGTCATCCGACTCAGGGCAGTCGCCAACCCGGCCAGCGGCCCGGAGCCGGGTGCCTCGTCCGGCCAGGTCTCATAGCCCTCGCGCTCCCCACCGAGGACCACCACCCGGTCGGTGACCTCGGCCACGGCCGACGTCACACGGTCGAGGAGGGTGGACCCTGAGATCTCGACATCGGCCTTGTCCGTGCCCATGCGCCGGCTGGCGCCACCAGCGAGGACAGCACCGAGCAGGGTCATCTCAATCTCCCAGGACGATGCCGAGACTGCGTGCGGAGGCGACCCAGGGATGATCGAGCGGCACGAACTTGGTGATTCCGGCGATCTCCTTCAGTGGCACCGGCTCGGTCGATTGCCCTCTGGCCGCCACCAGCACGCCGTGCACGCCATCGGCGATATAGGAAGCGGTGGCCGTGCCCAATCTCGTGGCGAGCAGACGGTCGGCGGGGGAGGGTGTGCCGCCGCGCTGCACGTGCCCCAGGATGGTCACCCTCGACTCGAGCCCGGTGACCTCTTCGAGGGCGGCGGCGAGCTTCTCGGTTCGCGCCGATCTGGCAAGGGTCGTCAGCCTCTCCTTGAGGTCGCGTCGCTCCTCACCGTCGGAGCCGTCCATGTCGGCCCGCAGCGAGGCCCGGACACGGGAGTCCTCCCGGGAATACGCGCCCTCGGCCACGGCGATGATGGAGAAGGCGCTGCCCGCCGCCTTCCTGGCCTGGATAGACGAGGCGATCGCCTCGATGTCATATGGGATCTCGGGGATGAGGATCACGTCGGCGCCGCCGGCCAGCCCGGCACCCAAGGCGAGCCACCCCACCTCATGGCCCATCACCTCGGCGAGGATGATGCGGTGATGGGAGTGGGCGGTCGAGTGCAGCCGGTCGATGGCCTCGGTCGCGATTCCCATTGCAGTGTCGAAGCCGAAAGTGACGTCGGTCCCGGTCACGTCGTTGTCGATCGTCTTGGGAAGGGCCAGGACGTTTATGCCGACGTCCTCGAGCTTGAGAGCGTTGCGCATCGTCCCGTCGCCGCCGAGGACCACCAGGGCCTCGAGATCATGCTGATCGACCACATCACGCATCAGGGACCGCATGTCCATGCGTCTGCCGTCGCCCATCTCCATCTTGTCGACCTTGGCCCGGCTGGTGCCAAGGACGGTGCCTCCCCTGGTGAGGATTCCTGAGAGCGAGTCGGAGTCGAATCGGACGAACCGGTTCTGCATCAGGCCCAGGAAACCGTCGTAGAAGCCGATGACGTGCATCCCGTAGGCGCGTTGGGCGGCCTTGCCCACCGCCCTGATGGCGGCATTCAGACCGGGGCTGTCGCCGCCGGCGGTGAGTATCCCGATGCTTCTCGCCACGATGTGATGGTATCGGCTGGCTCCCACGCCTGACCGATACCTGAATGTTCCCCCCTCCCCGGCTGCGCCGTACCTCCCCCTTCAGGCGGAGAAAGTCAGGCGGATTCCTTGTGGAACACCCGCCCTCCGTAGAAGACGCCGACGACGAGGAGACCGATGGTGAGCACGGCGCCGAGCCAGGCGTCGGTCGAGCCGAGCTCGCCGCGATACAGGGCCCTCACCCCGTCGACGATGTGGGTCAGAGGATTCACATCGGCCATGGTCTGCAGCCAGCCGGGGGCCAGCGTCATGGGGAGGAGGATCCCCGACAGGAGCAGGACGGGGAGGATCAGGCCGTTGACCACCGGGGCGAAGGAATCCTCGCTCTTCAGTTTCAACGCAGCCCCGTAGGAAAGAGCGCTGAAGGCACCGCCGAGAAGCCCCACGATCACGACGCCGATGGCCAGACCCTCGACGGGCGCCTCGAGCCCGAAGAACGCGACCGCTACCACGGAGAGGAGGGCGCCCTGGACGAGGATGACGACGACATCTCGCAGCACCCGCCCGAGGAGGAGCGACCCCCGGCTCGCCGGAGTGACCCGCATCCGCTCGACGACCCCGGCCCGCCACTCGGCGATCAACCCGAAGCCGGCGAAGGCGGCGCCGAAGATGCCGAGTTGGACGAGCAGGCCAGGCACGAACACCTGCCACGCCGAGCCGGGCGGAAAACCGGGGGCGGACGCAACCGGCTCCAGCAGCGGCCCGAACAGGATCAGATAGAGGATGGGCTGCATCAACCCGAGGATCACCCAAACCGGGTTCCGCAGGGAGAGACGCATCGCACGGCTGAAGACCAGCCAGGTGTCTGTCAGGAATCGCATGATCAATCGTCCTTTCAGGCCGCGGCCTGGTCGGTGGTGCTCGCCATTGCGTCGTCGCGGAGGGAGCGACCGGTCATGGTGAGGAACACGTCATCGAGAGTGGGCCGGTGCACCTCGACACCGGTGGCGTCGAGGTCGTGCTCGACCATCGCCCGGAGCAGCACCGGGAGAGCGCTGGCCCCATCGGGTACCTGGAATCGCACCTCGTTGCCTTCGATCGACGGGTCGGTGGCGCCGTCGAGACGTGAGACGAGCTCGGCAACGACGACGGTGCTTCTCTGCTGCTCGAAGCTCAGGATCACCGAGTCGCCGGCCACCCTTCGCTTGAGCTCGTCGGGAGTGCCCTGGGCCACGATGGCCCCGTCGTCTATGACGAGGATGCGGTCGCAGAGAACGTCGGCCTCGTCCATGTAGTGGGTTGTGATGAACACGGTCGTGTCCATCTCGGACCTGAGTCGTCCGACGTGCTCCCACAGATTCGCCCTCGACTGCGGATCGAGACCGGTGGAGGGCTCGTCGAGGAACACCAGTCCGGGTTGGTGGACCAAGCCCATCGCGATGTCGAGTCGCCGACGTTGTCCTCCGGAGAGGGTCTTGCATTGACGGGCCCAGAGACCCTCGAGGTCCAGCTGGTCGAACAGCGCCTGCCCGTTGCTTTGGGCGACCTTGGCGTCTATCCCGTACATGCGGGCGTGGTCGACGATCTCCTCGCCGGCTCTCGCCTCGGGATCGGTCGAGCCGCCTTGGGCGACATATCCGATGCCACGACGGACTCCGACCGGGTCGGTCCTCAGATCGCATCCGGCCACCGTGGCCTCGCCACCACTTGGCTCGAGCAGGGTGGTGAGCATCCGCAGGGTGGTGGTCTTCCCGGCGCCGTTGGGCCCGAGGAAACCGACGATCTCACCGGCATCCACAGTGAAGTCGACGCCGCGCACCGCCTCGATCTCCTGCTTTTTCGTCTTGTAGACCCGGCGCAGTCCGCGGGACTCGATCATGTTCTCTGGCATCGCACACTCCTTGCGCTATACTTCAAGTGGTGAGTATCTTATGAATCAAGATATCAACTTGTCAAGAGATCAGAGACAATTGGCCGTAGTCCGGCTGGTGGAGTCACTTCGAGGCTTGCAGCTGGCCAGCGATCTCATGGACCAGGCCTTCGCCGATTTCGTCGGCCTCAACCGAAACGATCTTCGCTGCATCGACATCGTCGATCAGCGTGGCCGCATGACCGCAGGCGAACTGGCACGGGAGGCGGGGCTGACGACTGGTGCGGTGACCGCCCTCGTGGACCGGATGGAGGCGGCCGGCCTCTTGCGGAGGTCCTATGACCCCAAGGACCGGCGCAAGGTCTGGGTCGAGCTCACCACGGAGGCGCAGAAGTTGGGCGATGAGGTCTACGGACCTCTGAACCAAACAGGCCAGGCGCACCTCGACTCGCTGAGCGACGAGCAGCTGTTCACGATCATTGGCTTCCTCGATCTGAGCCGACGCATCACGATGGAGAGTGTCGAGGCGATCCGGGGGCGCACCGCCACCAAGGCAGTGCCCCTGCGCTACCGCCTGGAGCAGGCGAGGATGCTCAAGAACGACGCCAAGACATTGCTCAAGACCATCAAGAACGAGGTCAAGGGCCTGACCGCGATCGTCATCGACCTCCACGGGTCGAAATGGGAGCAAGACGAGAAGGGCCGCTGGGTGGAGCGGTCCGACTGATCAGCCCGCCATCCGACGGGGAATCGCTCCTTCGAACGTCTCGATCAGGTCCTGGACATCGACCGGATCCGAGGCGCCCAGGACGAGGGAGTCGCCGCCAATCGTCCCCAGCTCTGCGGCTGAGGTCTCCGGGCAACTCGACGGTGTCTGCCTCGAATACCGCGATCAAACGATGCGGGTCCTCCGAGAACAACCGCCCGTTGTCATCCTCGGTGATCGTGGCACCGATTTGCGAGGCGATGCACACCTCGGCGATGGCCACTGCCAGCCCGCCATCGGAGATGTCGTGGAGCACCGGGACTCGATGGGCCAGCTCGGCGGCGAGGGCAACGACGCGCTTGGCGGCGTCCGGGTCCGGTGGCGTCGGGCGTCCGGTGAGCTCGTCGTCGATGACCCGTTGGGCGGCCGAGCCCGACAGATTGCCGGTGGCTCGAGGACCGATCTCCCAGATCTCCATGCCCTCCTCGGCCCGGGAGAGTCGGGGCGGGGTGCCTGGCATCGGGTCGGCCAGCCCCAGCAGCCCGATCACCGGCGTGGGATGGATATCGATGCCGTCGGTCTCGTTGTAGAACGAGACGTTGCCGCCAACGACCGGAATCCCGAGCACTTCACAGGCGGCAGAGATCCCCTCGACGCTCTCTTTGAATTGCCACATGACCTCCGGCTTCTCCGGGTTCCCGAAGTTCAGGTTGTCGACCACCGCCAACGGGCGGGCGCCGGTCACGGCGATGTTGAGGGCGGCCTCGTAGACCAGCCTCGAGCTGCCTTCTCTCGGGTCCAGTTGGCAGAGCCGCCCGTTGCCGTCGGTGGATACGGCCAAGCCTTTGTCGGTTCCCCTGATCCGGATCAGGGAGCCGTCCGAGCCAGGGCCGACCACGGTGTTGAGGAAGAGCATGTGGTCGTACTGCTCGTGGACCCATGCGGTCGATCCGAGCGCGGGGTCGTCGAGGAGCCTCGAGAGGATGTCGGTTGCGTCGCCTTCGAGTACCCGGGCCGGGGTGGCCCACAGGCCATCCAGCCAGTCCGGCCGGCGCATCGGGCGGTCGTAGATCGGTGCATCGTCGGCCAGTGAAGCGGCTGGGACCTCGGCCACGATCTCGCCCTGGTGTCGGACGGTGAGGGTGCCGCCGGCCCGGACAGTCCCCACCACGGCCGAGTCGATCTCCCACTTCGTGGCGATTTCGAGGACCTCGTCGACCATGTCGGGCGGGACGAAGGCCATCATCCGCTCCTGGGACTCGGACATCAGCAACTCGGGAGCGGTCATGCCGGTCTCCCTGACGTGGACCGCGTCGAGATCGACGTCGAGGCCGACTCCGGCCCTGCCCGCCGGCTCCGAGGTGGCACAGGAGAGCCCGGCGGCACCCAGGTCCTGGACACCCGCCACCAATCCTCGCTCGTAGAGCTCGAGACAGGCTTCGATCAGCTTCTTCTCCTCGAACGGGTCACCCACCTGCACGCTGGGTCGCTTCTCCTGGGATTCGTCGTCGAACGAGGCAGAGGCGAGGACAGAGGCGCCGCCGATCCCGTCGCGGCCGGTGGCCCTGCCCAGGAGGACCGCCACCGTGCCCGGCGACCCGGCAGTCCCCAACACCAGTTGCTCCCGGCGAAGGATGCCGAGACACATGACATTGACGAGGGGATTCCCCGAATAGCAGGGGTCGAATTCGATCTCCCCACCGACGGTGGGCACCCCGACGGCGTTCCCGTATCCGGCGATCCCCGATACGACACCGTTGAACAGATACCGGTTCCTCGGGTCGTCGAGGGGGCCGAAGCGGATCTGGTCCCAGAGGGCGATGGGTCGTGCTCCCATCGTGAAGACATCGCGCAGGATGCCCCCAACACCGGTCGCTGCCCCCTGATACGGCTCCACGAACGAAGGGTGATTGTGACTCTCGATGCGAAGGGCGGCCAGCCAGCCGTCGCCGAGATCCACCACGCCTGCGTTCTCGCCGGGGCCGACCACCACCCATGGTGCCTCCGTGGGGAATCGTCGAAGATGCGCCCGCGACGACTTGTAGGAGCAGTGCTCCGACCACATGACGGAGTACATGGCCAGCTCCGCCGGCCGCGGGTCGCGCCCGAGCAGGCCGAGGACCGACTCGTGCTCCTCGTCGGTCATGCCGAGCCGTCGGTGGAGTGGCCGGGTGTCGGTTGTCACGCCGGGACCAGCGAATGGAGGAACCCCTCGAGGAGGACCCGTCCATCACCGGAGCCGAGCAGCTCGTCGACACCCCGCTCGGGATGGGGCATCACCCCAACGACGTTGCCACGCTCGTTGGCCACGGCCGCTGCTGCCTGCTGTGAGCCGTTGGGGTCGTCGAGGTATCTGAGGACGATCCGCCCGGTCCTTCCGGGATCGACCCAGTTGCCCTCGTAGGAGTTGAGCGGGATTCGGATCCGTTGCCCGATCTCGGCTGACCGGGTGAGGATGCTCTCGTTGTCCACCACCTCGACGTCCACGAACCGGCAGATGAAGGCCAGGTCGCGGTTGGCGATCAAGGCTCCGGAGAGCAGCCCGGCCTCGCACAGGACCTGGAACCCGTTGCAGATCCCCAGCACCGGCAATCCCCCGGAGGCCATGCGCTCGACTTCGGCCATGACCGGTGAGAAACGGGCGATGGCCCCGGTGCGCAGATAGTCCCCGTGGGCGAATCCACCTGGCAAGACGACGCCATCGAAACCGGAGAGATCGGTCTCCCGGTGCCAGACCAGCTCGACGTCGCCGCCGAGAGAAGTCAGGGCATGCGCGACGTCCTGCTCGCAATTGGTGCCGGGGAACACCACCACTGCGGTCCTCATCCGGTGACCTCCACGCTGAAGTCCTCGAGAACCGGGTTGGCCAGCACCTGGCGGCACATCTCCTCCACCCGGCTCTGCACCAGGGCGGGGTCGTCGCCATCCACCTCGAGATGGATCACCCGGTCGACTCTCACCGACATCACCTCATTGTTGCCCAGGTCGTGGAGAGCCCGTTGGATCGTCGTCCCCTGGGGGTCAGCGATCTCGGGGCGTCTGGTGATCTCTACGGTGACCTTCATCCGCCCCGGGCCAGGTAGTCGTCGAAGCTCGCCCCGGTGATCCGCTCGTACGCCTCGACATAACGTGAGCGGGTTCCTTCCACGATGTCGTCGGGCAGGTCGGGTGGGGGCGGGCTGTGGTCCCAGTCGGTCGTGTCCAGCCACTCCCTCACGTACTGCTTGTCGAACGAGGGCACGTCCTGACCCGGGACCCACTCGTCCGCCGGCCAATAGCGCGAGGAGTCGGGTGTGAGCACCTCGTCGATGAGGAGCAGCTCGTCGCCGGCGAACCCGAACTCGAATTTGGTGTCGGCCAGGATCACGCCCTTCGCGGCGGCGTGCTCCGATGCCCTGAGGTAGATGTCGACCGATCGCTTGCGCAGGTCTTCGTACAGGTCGTCTCCGAGGAGGTCGCGTGTCTGGGACTCGGTGATGTTCTCGTCGTGGCCTGTGGTCGCCTTGGTGGCCGGGGTGAAGATCGGCTCCGGGAGACGGTCGGCCAGTTTGAGACCTGTGGGCAGATGCTCAGTTGTCGGTCCGCCGCCGTCCCGGTATTCCCGCCACGAAGACCCGTAGAGATAGCCCCGGACCACACACTCGACCGGGATCACCTCGGCCCGTCGCACCACCATGGCCCGGCCCGTCATGTCGTCGAGCTCGTCTCCGCTCCCAGACCGTCGACTCCCGACAGGTCGGTGGTGACGAGGTGGTTGGGGGTGTCGAGGAGGTCGAAGAAATGCAGGCTGAGGCCGGCGAGCACCTTGCCCTTGTCCGGGATCAGTTGGTTCAGGATGACGTCGTAGGCAGAGATGCGGTCGGTGGCGACAAAGAGGAGGTGCTCGCCGTCGACCTCATAGATCTCCCTGACCTTTCCAGATGCGATATGAGGAAGCGCCGGCACGTGGCGGCAGAGTAGTGGAGCGAGCGTAGTTCGTCCTAGGCCGATGACCAGGGTTCTCACCGTCCCGCATCGCCGATCTGCTCGCCGCCGACCCATACGCACACTCACTGGGTGTGGAGTTGGTCTCGGTCACCGACGATGAGATCGTGGTCGGGCTGACGGTCCTCCCCCATCACGTCAATTTCCTCGGCGTCGGTCACGGCGGCCTGGTTTTCTCCCTGGCCGACTGTGCTTTCTCCCTGGCCTCGAACAACGCCGGAGATCGAGCCGTTGCCATCGACACCCATCTCGTGCTGACCGCGGCGGCGAAGCCGGGCGATCTGCTTCGGGCATCGGTCGTCGAGACCTCGCGGGGTCGGACCCTCGGCACCTATCGGGTCGATGTCAGTCGTGAGGATGGGCGGAAGGTGGCCCTGTTCACCGGGACCGTGCACATCACCCCTTCGGACTGAGCGCCTACAGCTTCAAGTCGGACAGCCTGTCGAAGACGATCTGCGCCGATTCGCCCACCCGCTCCAGCGAGAAGCAAGCGGCGAGCGCGTCGTCGGTGAGCGCGACCGAGGGTTCGGCCGCCAGCAGCTCCTGCAGCGATTGCCCGGTGTCCCATGCAGTCATCGCGTGAGCCTGGACGATGCGATAGGCCTGGTCACGGGTCATGCCTGTGTCGATCAAGGCGAGCAGCACCGCCTGGCTGAAAACCAGACCACGCGTGGATTCGAGATTGGCGATCATCCGATCGGAGTCGACGACCAGGTCCCGGACGAGACCGTTGAACTTGACCAGCATGTAGTGGAGGGCGATCGAAGCATCGGGCAACACCACCCTCTCTGCCGACGAGTGAGAGATGTCCCTCTCATGCCAGAGGGCCACATTCTCCAGACCCACCTGGGCATAGCCCCGAAGGAGCCGGGCGATCCCGGTCATGCGCTCGGAGAGGATCGGGTTCCGCTTGTGCGGCATCGCCGAAGAGCCCTTTTGCCCCTTGCCGAATGCCTCCCTGACCTCTGCCACCTCGGAGCGCTGCAGGTGACGGATCTCGGTGGCCATGCGCTCGATCGAGGCGCCGACGAGAGCGATCGTCTGCAGGTACTGGGCGTGGCGGTCTCGGGCAGTCACCTGGGTCGAGGCCGGCTCCGGCTCCAGGTCGAGGGCATCGCAGACGTGACGCTCCACGTCGGGCGGGACGTGGGCGTACGTTCCCACGGCACCCGAGATCTTCCCCACCGCCACCGCATCACGGGCGTCTTGGAGACGGGCGTGATCTCGGGCCAACTCGAACGCCCACCCGGCCAGTTTGAGCCCGAAGGTGGTGGGCTCGGCCCAGATTCCATGGGTGCGGCCCACCAGGTAGGTGTCCCGGTGCTCCATCGCGCGGTCCTTGACCGTGTCGAACAGCGCCTCCAGCGCCCCGAGGAGCAGATCGGCTGATTCGGAGAGGAGGACGCCCCCTGCGGTGTCGAGGACATCGGATGAGGTGAGTCCGTAGTGGACCCAGCCGGCCGCATCGGGGCCGGCGGCCTCTCCGAGCAGGTCGACGAATGCGGCCAGATCGTGGTTGGTCACCTGTTCGCGCTCGGCCACCTGCTCGGGAGTGGGACATGTCGCGGCCCGGGTCGCCTCGGCGGTGCCCTCCGGCACCTTTCCCAGCGTTTGCCAGGCTTCGAGGGCAAGGGTCTCCACGTCCTTCCACACCTCGAGCTTGCGTTGCTCGGCCCAGATGCGGGCCATCTCGGGCAGGGTGTAGCGCTCGATCACCTGCGGGATGATGGCATGGCCGAGGACCGGGGTTGTCCGCTATCGGCGTTAGGTTGCCGGCGATGCGGAAGCTCACCATCGACCAGGCCCGCCGGATTGCGCTGGGCGCTCAAGGCTTCGCCGACCCGCGGCCAGCGGGCCGGGCGGACGTGCGTCATTTCCGACGTGTCGTCGATCGAATCGGGCTGGTCCAGCTCGACTCGGTCAATGTCTTCAGCCGCACGCATTACATGCCCTTCTTCTCCCGGCTCGGTGCCTACGACCGCGCCGCCCTGGATGCATGGCTCTGGGGGTCCGGTGAGATGTTCGAGTACTGGGGCCACGAGGCCTCGCTCATCCCGGTCCAGGACCACAACCTCTGGAGATGGCGGATGAACGGGACTTTCCAATGGGGCGGTCTGGAGCGGATGAGGAACGAGCATCCCGAATATCTCGCCGAGGTCCTCGACCAGGTGCGAGAGCGGGGCCCGCTGAGGACCGCCGACCTGCATGACCCCGGGGAGCGTGCCGGGGCCTCGATGTGGGACTGGTCCAAGGGAAAGCTCGCCCTGGAGGCGCTCTTCATGGGGGGCGAGGTCACGACGGCGCATCGCACCAATTTCACCCGCATGTACGACCTGAGCGAGCGGGTTATCCCCGACGAGCATTTCGATGCGGACGGGTTGGAGCGCGATGAGGCTCAGTCCATCCTCCTTCTAAAGGCGGCGCGCTCGATGGGGGTGGCCACCGCCGCCGACCTGGCCGACTACCACCGGATCAGGATGCCGGAAGCTCGGCCGCTGATCGAGCGTCTCGCCGACGAGGGAGAGCTGGTCGAGGTCGAGGTAGAGGGCTGGGGGCGGACTGCGTATCTCCATCCCGAGGCTCGGCTGCCACGCAAAGTGGAGGGACGTGCTCTGCTCTCCCCGTTCGACAACCTGGTGTGGTACCGGGATCGGATCGAGCGGCTCTGGGACTTCCACTATCGGATCGAGATCTACGTCCCCGAGCCGAAGCGGGTCTATGGCTACTACGTCCTCCCGTTCCTCCTCGATGAGGAATTGGTGGCGCGCGTCGATCTCAAGACCGACCGCAAGAAGGAATCACTCCTGGTGAAGGGTGTCTTCGCAGAGCCGGGTGTCGATCTCGCCCGTGTCGGGCGCGAGCTTCGCGAAGAGTTGGAGGTCACCGCCTCCTGGCTCGGTCTGAACGATGTCGTGATCAGCCGCAACGGCGATCTGGCCGATGCCGTCAGGTCCCTCTGATCTGGTCCACGACGGTCTCCGACTCTTCGAACACCGTCCCGAGGACTCCGCCAGGCCGATGGTTGTCGAAGCCCACGAAGAACAGCCCACGGCTGGGACCTTCACCGATCACCTGGTGGGGTAATCCCTTCTCGTCGAGGACGTCGCCCTCGGCGTTGAGGATCTCCTCGAGCATCGGGCGGTAACCAGTGGCGAAGATCACCGTGTCGTAACGGTCCTTCCGCCCATCGGTGAAAGCGACCATGTCTGGCTCGAAGTGATCGATCCCGGGGCGGACTGCGATCAACCCTTTCTTGATCCGGCGCACTGTCCCAACGTCGATCACCGGGGTCTTGCCCTCGATCCGGAGTTGGGCCAGCGGGGCCATCTCCGGGGTGGCGATGCCGTATGCGGTGAGATCGCCGACGGTCATCCGGCGGAGCAGGGATCCCAGCCAATCTGCGAGACCGGTGGGAAGACGTGACAGCATGCGGGCGGTCAATTGGGTGGGTCGGCCCAGGACGTCACGGGGGACGATGTTGATAGGGCCTCGCACCGAAATCGTCGAATCCACTCCCGCCTCGCTGAGGTCGAGCGCGATCTCGGCCCCGGTGTTCCCCATTCCCACCACCAGCACCCTCTGCCCGGCAAAGGGCCCGGGCTCCCGGTAATCCCGCGCATGGATTCGGCGACCGGTGAACCCGTCCTCTCCCTCATAGCTTGGTCTTTGTGGGACACGGTTGAGCCCGGTGGCCACCACGACGTGATCGGAGGAGATCTCGAGCCCACGCTGCGTCCGAGTCAGCCACTTGCCGTCGGATGGGAGTATCTCCTCGGCCTCCGCACCGAACATCGGCTCGATCGAGAAGACCTCGGCGTACTGCGCGTAATAGTCCGCCAGTTCTTTCCTCGGGACATATCGGGGGTATTGCTCAGGGAAATCGAGCCCGGGGAGGTGGGACAGTTGTTTCACCGTGTGCAGGTGGAGACGTTCGTAGTGACGGTGCCAGGCGTCGCCGACCCGATCCGACTTCTCGATGACAGCGAACTCGAGACCGGCCTGGCGCAATCTGCCGGCCACGGCGAGCCCGGCAGGGCCGGCTCCGACGATCAGAGTCGGGGTCTCCACCGCCAGGTCAGGTGAAGGCGTTGAGGCCGGTGATGGCCTGTCCCATCACGAGCGAGTGGATCTCGTTGGTGCCCTCATAGGTGAACACCGTCTCCAGATTGGCCATGTGACGGATCACCGGGTACTCGAGGGTGATCCCGTTGGCGCCGAGGATCGATCGAGCCGTACGGGCCACATCGAGGGCATTCCGCACGTTGTCGAACTTGCCAAAGCTGACCTGCTCCGGGGTGAGGGTCCCTTCGTCCTTGCGTCGCCCCAGATGCAGTGCCACCAGAGTTCCCCGCTGCACGGCAACCATCATCTCGACCAGTTTCTTCTGGGTCAGTTGGAATGAGGCGATTGGCCGCTCGAACTGGTGTCTCTCGATCGAGTAGTCGAGGGCCGACTCGTAACACGCCCGGGCCGCACCCATCGCGCCAAAAGCGATGCCGAACCGCGCCTCGTTGAGACAGGAGAGGGGACCTCGCATCGATGAGACGCCGGGAAGGACGAAGTCATCCGGCACTCTGACGTCATCGAGGATCAGCTCCGAGGTGACCGATGCCCGCAGCGACGCCTTCTTCTTGATCTCCGGCGCCGAGAAACCTGGAGTGTCGGTGGGAATCAGGAACCCGCGGACACCGTCCTCGGTGCGGGCCCAGACCACGGCCACGTCGGCGATGGATCCGTTGGTGATCCACATCTTGGTCCCGTTGATGACCCAGTCGCTCCCGTCCCGGCGGGCGCTGGTCCGCATCGAGGCCGGGTCGGAGCCGGAGTCGGGCTCGGTGAGGCCGAAGCAGCCGATGACCTCACCGCTCGCCATCCGGGGGAGCCATGTCTGCTTCTGCTCCTCGGAGCCGAACTTCCAGATGGGGAACATGACCAGCGAGCCCTGGACGGAGACGAACGATCGGATCCCGGAGTCCCCTGCCTCCAATTCGAGACAGGCGAGCCCGTAGGCGGTGGCGGAGGTCCCGGCGCACCCGTAACCCTGAAGGTGCATCCCGAGCAGGCCGATGTCGCCGAATGCCTTTGCCAGCGCCTCCTGGGGGAGGACACCTTCATCCCACCAGTCACCGACGTTGGGGACGATCTCCTTCTGCACGTAGGTCCTGACCGTGTCCCGCAACATGATCTCCTCCTCGGAGAGGAGCGAGTCGATGTCGAGGAAGTCCCGCGGGTCAGGTCTTTCGAAGGAGATGTCACTCATGACAGACGCGATGGTATCCGAGTCGGTGTTAGTGGGCCCGAGCGTCAGCCGGCGAGCGTCTTCTCGGCCAGGTCGGCCCGAAAGGCGGCCAGCTTGGCGGTGAGCTCGTCGTCGCCGATCGCGAGGATGGCGACGGCCAGGAGTGCGGCGTTGGTCGCCCCATCGACGGCGACCGTTGCAACCGGGATCCCGGTGGGCATTTGGACCGTGGCGAGCAAGGCGTCCATGCCGTCGAGCGAGGCATTTATGGGGACTCCGATCACCGGGAGCAGCGACTTGGCCGCCATCACGCCGGCGAGATGGGCCGCTTTCCCGGCCCCGGCGATGATCACCGAGAACCCCTGATCGGAGGCCGTTGCAGCGAACTCGAGCGCCTGGTCAGGGGTCTTGTGAGCGGAGAGAACCCTGACATCGCTGTCGATCCCGAACGAATCGAGGGTCTGGGCGGCCTTCTCCATGACGGGCCGGTCGGTCCCCGACCCCATGACGATTGCGACTTTGTGACTCATGAGGGTGCGACGGTAGCGAGAGGGACCCAACGGCGAACCTCAGGTTGCACGTAACGCATACGTGACGTGGAACCTCAGGTTGGCCCTTCACGCTTTTCCACAAGCGCGCTATCATCGAACACATGTTCGCTATGGAGCCACTGCAACCCTCGCTGTTCGGGGAGAGCGAACCGGTTCCCGACACGGGTTTCGCCAGTCTGGAGCGCTTCGATCTCGACCCCGAGTCGTGGCTCGACTACGCCCCGGGCTTCCTCGTTGGCGACGCCCGGTTGTACGACGTCCTGACCGAGACCGTGCAGTGGCGTCAACCCGAAGTCCGCATGTACGACCGCATGGTCAAGACCCCGCGTCTGGTCGGGACCGTCCACACCGATGCACATCCGGTCATACCCGAGATGATCGAGCTGCTCTCAGAGCGCTACCAGATCACGATGGACCAGGTGAGTGCCGGCTGGTACCGGACCGGCATCGACTCTGTGGCCTGGCACGGCGACCGCATCGCTCGCGACCTGCCCCACTCCATCGTTGCCACCGTCTCATTAGGAGGCCCGAGGAGGTTCCTTATCAGACCT
>CAVRXA010000019.1:0-128418 GCA_963725075.1 uncultured Acidobacteriota bacterium | reverse complement strand
ATCGCCCTGACCAGGGCGTTTAGTGGAGCTGACGGGATTTGAACCCGTGACCCCCTCGTTGCGAACGAGGTGCTCTGCCAGGCTGAGCTACAGCCCCTTGTGGGAAGGCCGAATTGTACCGAGAGGCTGTTGGCAGACCAGATCGCCGCTAGTTGACCCGTTTCTCGTGACCGGCCCACTCCTTGTCACGAAGGACGTACTTCTGGATCTTGCCGGTCGACGTCTTCGGTAGCTCGGTCACCACCTCGACCTGATCCGGCGCCTTGAAGTGAGCCAGCAGGGTCCGGACATGCTCGATGATCTCCCCGGGCTCAGCCACCGCCCCCTCCTTGAGGACGACGAACGCCTTGGGACGTTCACCCCACTTCTCATCGGGGACTGCCACGACCGCGCACTCCAGAACGGCGGGGTGGGAGGCGATCGCCCGCTCCACCTCGATGGTCGAGATGTTCTCGCCGCCCGAGATGATGATGTCCTTCGACCGGTCACGGAGATCGATGTAGTTGTCCGGGTGCCAGACGGCGATGTCGCCGGAGTGGAAGAAGCCACCGCGGAAGGCGTCGTCGGTCGCCTCGGGGTTGTCGAAGTAGCCCTTCATGACGTTGTTGCCCCTCATCACGACCTCGCCCATGGAGGTCGCGTCACGGGCGATGTCTCCCATGTCGTCGTCGACGACCCGAGTCGGTTCCGCGGTCACGAAGGAAACGCCTTGCCGCGAGAGGAACCGGGACCGCTCCGCAGGTGACATATCGGCAACGCCGGGCTGGATCTCACAGACGGTATGCGGGCCGTAGGTCTCGGTCAGCCCGTAGACGTGGACGATGTTTGCCCCGAGCCCGCTGAGGCTCTCGATGAGCGAGGGAGAGGGCGGGGCACCGGCGGTGGTCACGGTGAGCGGCCGCTCCAGAGGACGGGCGTCGGGATGGTTGACCATGCCGATCAGAACCGTCGGCGCCGCGTTGAGATGTGTGACTCCCTGTGTCGTGACGAGACGCCAGATCTCGCCCGGGTCGACCACCCGCAGGCCGATATGGGTCCCACCCATGGCGGTCACACCCCATGTGGTGCACCAGCCGTTGCAGTGGAACATGGGCAGAGTCCAGAGATAGACCGACTCCGGCGAGTGCCGTGAGTGGATCATCTCGGCGAGGGCGTTGAGATAAGCGCCCCGATGCGTGTACATCACACCTTTGGGCCGACCGGTGGTGCCCGAGGTGTAGTTGATGGAGATCGTCCGTTCCTCGTCGTCCACAGTCCAGGGCAGCGGCTCCTCGCTGCCTCGTTCCAGGAACGTCTCCCACGACACGGTCTCGAATGGCACTTCGACACCGGAGTCGTCGATGGACACGATCTCGCCGACCGTGGCCAGATCGCCGACGATCGGGGAAAGCTTGGCCAGGAACTCGGAGTCACCAAGCAGGAGCCTGGACCCCGAGTGGTCGAGGATGTATCTGATCTCCTCAGGTGACAGACGTATGTTGACTGCGACCAGCACCGCTCCGATAAGCGGGACCGCGAAATGCGCCACCAGCATCTCGGGGATGTTGGGGCATAGGAAGGCGACCCGGTCGCCCTGCCCGACACCCGAGGCTTCGAGAGCACGGGCCACTCTGGTGGTGAGCGTGGCCATCTCCTGATAGGTGAGATCCCGGTCGCGGTACGTGATCGCCGGTTTCTCCCCGAAGACCATCGCTGCGCGTTCCAAGAAGGAGAGAGGAGTCAGTTCGGTGCGGTAGATGGGTGGTGTGGTCATCGAGCCCGATCGGACCAGACCGGCTGGCGCTTGCCGAGGAAGGCGCTCATGCCTTCCTGGGCGTCCGCGGCGGCAGCGTTGCCCGCCATGATCGGCTCGGTGACCTCATAGGCGGCGGTCTCGGTCAGTTCCGCCTGGGCGTAGTAAGCATGCTTCCCGGTGGCGATGGTCTTCGACGAGAAGCGGAGGATCTTCTGTGCCAGCTCGTCGACCGCCTCGTCGAGCCGATCAGCAGGAACTGCCTGGTTGATCAAGCCCCCAGTCGACCGCCTGCTGTGCCGTGACCGGCTCGCCGGTAAGCAGCATCTGCATGGCCCTTTTGTGCCCCACCGCCCGGCTCACCGGGACCAGGGGTGTGGAGCAGAACAGCCCGATGGATACACCCGGCGTGGCGAACCAAGCGTTCTCGGCCGCGACCGCGAGATCACACGAGGCCACCAGCTGACAACCGGCGGCCGTGGCCACCCCCTGCACCTTGGCGATGACCGGCTGTGCCAACGCGTGGATCCCCTCCATCATCCGGGTGCAGGTGGCGAAGAGCTCGGCGTAGTAGTCGTCGGGTCGGTCGATCATCTCGGCCGAGGTCGTGACCCGCGGAGAAGACCGGCCCCTCGGCGCCGAGCACGACGACTCCGGCTTCCGGAGGCACCGCCTCGAAGGCCTTGATCAGCGTCTGCAGCATCTCGAGGCTGAGGGCGTTGCGCTTCTCCGGCCTGGCCAGGGTGATGGTGGCGATGCGGTCGTCGACTTCGAGACGGACTCCGTCGAGCTGCATGGCAGCCAGCTTACGCGGCAGTCTCCGCAGCCCACCCCGAGGATCATCCCCGCAGATCCTGCCGTAGTCGTTCCTGGACCACCGTCGCGGTGAGGTCGGAGCGGGAGCGCTCGACGAGAGCACGGGAGACATCGGTGGTGCGGCGGAGGCCGTTGGTCATCCCATCGGGGTAGTCCATCTCAGCGAGGAGGTCGACGATCTGGTCCATGGCGTCGAGCGTTGTCTGGGCCTTTTCGATATCTCCCGCCCGGAGGAGGTCGAGCAGACGCCGGCGCAACTCCCCCACCGCTTCACCAAGACCGTGAAGGAATGGGACAGGGTCGATGCCGAGCTCGGCGAAGCCTGGAACCGGCTCCCCGCGGAACAGAGCTTCCGTGATCCGTGCCTCCGCGTACTCCTTGGCGGCATCGGAGATGAAGCCGGCGTGGAGAATGTCGGGATGATCGGTCAGGGCGGTCGTGATGTCCGCCAGGATCGTCCCCGCCTCGGAGATGAGCCCGGCCGCCTGGTCCCACTCGCCCCGATGAAGGGCGCGGATCCCGTTGGCCGAGGATCGGATCACCTTCCTCGAGCCGGTGATTCCCTTCTCACGGGCCGCGAACCGGGCGTCGAGAACGACTCGGGCGTCGTCGGCGAAATCAGGGCCCCATCGCCTACTGGGCGATGACTTTGATCTGCGGCTCGTCCCACTCGGCGGGACGCTCGGAGACGTGGGTGACCTTGAGCCGCCACTGACGCTGCTGCTTCATCTGAGCCAGGGCCGCCACGTAGAGAGCAATCAGTGAATCGATGAAGAGATGCACCAGAAGAAGAGCCAGCGAGTTCTGCCACAGGGCCAGCCCCGCGGTGAGCAGAGCCAGAAAACCGAGCACCGCGAAGGTGCGGCGACGACGGAGACGGATGACGTCCCGCTGACCCACGGCCTTCCTGTCGTACGGCCGCTTCTGGACGTCGGCCATCAGATGGCTCCAGCGGTCGAATTCCTCGGTCGAGTTCTTGGGTGCGTTTTGTCGGTCGCCGAACACCGAAGGCAGGAGATAAATACTCCACACAGCGGCTATCAGCAATAGGCCGACTATGACGCTTGTTGACATTTGGCTTACGACTCCGTCCACGGATGAGCGTAGTTGCCAGGACCCTGCCCGATCAACGACTCAACCTCGTTCCCACTTGCCGGACCTTCCACCTGATTTGGTCAGCAACCTAACCGTCTCGATCGTGACGTCGCGCTCGACGCCCTTCACCATGTCATAGATGGTCAACGAAGCCACAGCGACGGCAGTCATTGCTTCCATCTCGACACCGGTCCGATCGGTCGTTCGCACGCTAGCAACGACCCGAACACCACGCCCACTCCGCTCCAGGGTCACCTCCACCCCGGTCAGCGAGATCGGATGACACAGCGGGATGAGCTCGGAGGTCCGTTTGGCAGCCATGATCCCGGCGATCCGGGCGACCGCGGCGGCGTCACCTTTGGGCAGATCACCGGCAAAAACGCGCTCCGCCAGGTCGGGGGACATGACGACGAAGCCCTCCGCCACCGCTTCACGTTCGGTGACTTGCTTCCCCCCCACGTCGACCATGTGTGCCTCGCCCGCCTCATTGAGATGGCTCAGCTCGCGCTCATCGCCCATCGGTCCACTCCCTCGACTCGGGCCACTTGAACATCTCGACGGTGACTGGTTCGCCTCGCTCGACAGTCGCCGTCCCACGAGGCACCAGGGCGAATCCATCGGCTGCCGCCGCAGCCGAAAGAACATTGGAGGCCTGGCCACCCGATTTCACCACCGTGGGCGAGCCCTCTTCGAGTCCTTCCACCAGGACGCGGACGAAGACGGTCTTCTCCGGATCGGTCTCGAGGGTTTCCCCGGCGGTGGCCACCAGTTGCGGCCGGAGGATGGAACGGGCGCCCTGCATCTTGAGCAACGCCGGGCGGGCGAACTGTTCGAAGGAGACCAGGACCGAAACCGGGTTGCCGGGCAGCCCGAAGAAAAGCGCATCGCCGATGTGACCAAAGGCGAACGGCTTTGCCGGCTGAATCGCCACCTGCCAGAAGTCGACATGGGCGTCGCCCTGCAGCACCATCTTGGTCACGTCGTAATCACCCATCGACACCCCGCCGGTGGAGACGACCACATCGTCCTCGGCAGCTCGGGTGAGCGCCTCCCGCAAGACGTCGGGATCGTCGGGGATGATTCCCAGGTCGACCGGCTCCACGCCCGCATCCTCGAGAAGCGAAAGCAGCATCGGCCGGTTCGAGTCCCGGATGGCCCCCGGCTCCAGATCTGCTGCCTCGGGAGGAGTCAGCTCGTCGCCGGTCGACATGAACGCAACCCGCGGCCTCTTGAACACCTCCGGGTGCCCGATCCCGATGGTGGCGAGGACGCCGACATGCATCGGGGTGAGACGCGTCCCTGCGGTGAACACCAGCTGGCCCTCGGGGACGTCGCCACCGGCCGGGCGGACGGAGGTGCCTGGCTCCACCGCCGTGGAGATTGTGACTTTCGAGCCCTCCGCAGAGGTGTCCTCGACCCTGGCGACGGTGTCGGCGCCAGGGGGCATCGGGGCGCCGGTCATGATCTTGATCGCTTGTCCCGGCCGGACCTCGATGTCTGTGCTCGAACCGGCGGGCAGGTCGCCTATCACCTCGAGGACCGACCCGGCCGCGGAGACATCGGCGGCACGCACCGCGAACCCGTCCATCGCCGAGTTGGCAAACGGTGGCACGTTCTCCGGGGCGACGACATCCGTGGCGAGGACTCGACCATGCCCTTGCCAGATCGGAACCTGCTCGACTCCGAGGAGGCCGACCGAGGAGAGCACTTCGGAGCGAGCCTCCTCCAGCGGCTTCACCCGCTCCGCTCCTTGAGCCAGGAGCTGAACTCCTGCCCGAACTCGTGCTCACCCAATTCCACCGATGCCTCGAGGAGACCGATCGGCGTCCCCACATCGAGCAGGTCTTCCTCGGCCACGTAGCCCCGGAGGCGCCCGCGCACACCCAATTCGTTGATGGCGTCGGTCAGCTGGATCTCGCCACCGTGACCGGGCTCGAGACCGCCCAGGATCTCGAAGACCTCTGGTGTGAACAGATAGCGCCCTACCAGCCCGAGGCGAGAGGGTGCGTTGGCCGGCCCCGGCTTCTCGACGGCCCCGGCCAGATCGAGGTAGCGGTCCTCGAGCTCGGAGGCCGGGACCACCACGCCGTACTTGCTGAGGAACTCCTCGGTCAGCTCGCGCAGACACATCACCGACACCGAACCGTCACGACTTCCCTCGCCCAGACTGGACAACACGTCGTGACCCGGCCTCACGATGTTGTCGGAGAGGAGGCAGAAGAAGGGACGGCCCCCCACCATATGGGCCGCCTCGTTCACCGCATGTCCCAGGCCGAGCGGCTCCTCCTGGACCACCGGACGCAGCTGGATGTCCTCGAGACCGGGCAGCGGGCCCTCGATGTTGAAATGCTGAGCGAGAAGATGGCCGGCGTCGAGGTCGACGACCACGACCGCCTCCTTTGCCCCCGCCCGGGCCGCCTCCTCGACCGAGTACTGGATGGCGGGGCGATCGATCACGGTGAGCAACGCTTTGGGCACCACCCGGGTCGCCGGTCTCATCCTGGTGCCACGCCCGGCGGCGGGGATGACGGCTACTTCGATGCTCATGTCGTGACCTTCTCCTCGCTGCCGGAGACCATGCGTTTGATGTTTCCACGGTGGCGCCAGACCACCAACGCGATGATCAAGGCGACCCAGAGCAGAGACAACCCGGTGACACCCTGCCAGATCAGCAGTGGGACCGTTATGACGAGGATCACCATCGAGCCGATGGAGGCAGTCTTGGTGAGCCAGAAGATCAGGAACCAAATAGCGATCTCGATCACCGCCACGATCGGCACGGTGAAGAGAAGGACACCACCACCGGTCGCCACGCCCTTCCCGCCTTTGAAGCGATGGAAGATCGGATAGCAATGGCCCACGACCGCGGCCAGACCGGCCAGGAACGCCCAGTGCACCGCGGGGTCGGGCGAGCCAGAGGCCACCCAACCCATCGCCGCTCCGATCGTTCCCTTCAGTGTGTCACCGATGAAGACCATGGCGGCGGGAACCCGTCCCATGGTGCGGAGGACGTTCGACATGCCCGGATTGCCGCTCCCCTCCTGGTGGATGTCGACGCCGTACATCCGGCCGACGATCACGGCGAAGTCGATGCTCCCCACCAGGTAGGCGGCGACGATCGCCAGCGGCAGGGCAACGGCGGGCGACATGGGGGCCGATCATATTGCAAGAGGAATGGAAGACCCACTGTCCCGGTTGTAGAATTTGCCCCCACCCCACCAAGCGGTCAGAAGTCGGTCATGCCTACCTACGAGTACACCTGTAAGCGCTGCGGCGAGAACATCGAAGTCTTTCAATCGTTCTCGGAAAAGCCGCTGCGCAAGCACCAGGAATGCGGTGGAGAACTGCAGAAGGTCTTCCACGCCCGCGGTGTGGTGTTCAAGGGATCAGGCTTCTACTCGACCGATTCCCGCTCGTCGACATCGTCCAAGAAGGGCGAGCCGGCCAAGAAAGCCGACGCTTCCAAGAAAGACTCCTCCAAGAAGAGCGAGTCGGCGACCACCGGGTCGGGTACCGCGTCCTCCGGAAGTTCGTCTACTTCAGATTGACCTGTCCGGTCAGTCCCGCTCGCTGACGAAATACCAGACGCCGAACGTCAGAGCTACGACGAGCACCAAGGATCAGCGTCGAGCGAACCCAGTGGATCTCCGCGACGGCGGTCTCTTCGACCTTCTTCGTGTTCTTCTTGTTCTTCTTCTTGTCGCCCATGTCATCTCCTGGTCTGCGCAGAAGGAGGGGTGGACCCCAACCCGTGGAAGATCAGTGGCCTCCGATGATTCACGAATCGCGGTCCACGCACCTCTCCCCCGCCACCTACCCGACGGTGGCTTCGTCGAAACCGGCGGACGCGGCCGAGCTCGTGGGACCGGCCCAAGGTGATCAACCCGACGGCGATGGCCGATCCCGTCACGGCCATGATCACGACGATGAGTCTGAGCAGCCAGGTGGTGGCAGTCGAGGGACGACGCGGTGCTCTCGACCACACTCTGAGCCTGATCGACCGTGGCGCGGTACGAGTCGATGAGCGTTTGACTCGACTCGCAGCTCGACTCTCAGGGCGTCGAATGCCTCCGCCGTGGCGGCGGCGTCTTCGGCGAACTGCTCTGAGACAGGAACCAGGGCCCGGATCGCCTCCGCCTGTGCGGTCAGTTGGGGAGGTATGGCCTCCAGCGCGTCCTGCGCCGCCATCAAAGAGGCGTCAAATGGCTGCTCGGGGTCATAGTCCACGCCGAGGAAGGACAGAGCGCTCAGGGTGCCGTCGATGACCCCGGCGGTCTGTATGGCAGCGGGCATCGTGTCGAGCAGAGCCTCGATGCTCGTCTGCAACTCACCATCGAGGAAGTTGGCAACGTCATCGAATTCCCCGGATGCGGTCAGGACAGCGTCTGACGCTGCGGCGATGCTGGCGGCGGCAGCGCCGATGCCCTCGTCGACCTCGACCGCCACCGACTCCAGGACGCCGAGCGTCTCCTCTACGGCGCCCAGGGCAGACTCCGAGACTGCCACCGACTGGGCGAGATAGTCGGACAGGTTGTTCACCATGAACAGGCCGAGGACCAGCCCGACGATGCTGCCGACCAGGGCCACGACCCCGCTGACGACCAGGGTCTTCCTCGTCGTATCCGTCACTGAGGCCAACCTACTTCCCAGGCACGCCCGCACGCCGTACGTTCGGACAGGTGATCTGGCTGCAATCGCCCCCGTGGGCGCGTTGGGCGGTCGCCCTCCTCATCGCATCGGTGGCTCTCTGGGTCGAGTTCCGTCCCGAGCCCACGACAACCCACCCGTTTGCCATCGTGGACATCACGGCCGGGATGGTGGTCGACGACTCCAACACCGAGATCCGGCAAGTGCCGCTCGGGACCTTCACCCCCGTCGAGCTGGAGCAGGTCGCAATCGACTCCATCCTGTCCGGCGATCCGGTGCTGGCGTCGAACATCGGCGAGTCGGGCCAGGCGATTCCCTCAGGATGGTGGAGTCTGGAGATGCCCCTGCCCCGTGGGGCACACCGTGGAGACTCGGCACGGATCGTCCTCCTCGACACCGAAGTCGTGGCTTCCGGGGTGGTGGTCGAGGACCCGGATGAGGACCCGCTCGGCTCCGGGCTGGGTCTCGTCGCCGTCGAGTCCGGGCTCGCCGCCGAGGTGGCGCGAGCTGCCGGGGAGGGACGGGCGGTGGTCATGATTGCTCCGCCCTGAGCATTACCGTGCCGCCGTGCTCAACGCCATCGTCTGGGGCCTGGTCCAGGGACTCACCGAGTTTCTCCCGGTCTCCTCCTCGGGCCACCTGATCCTCATCCCGGCATTTCTCAATGAGCTGGGCATGGACATACAGCCCCCTTCACTGGCCGTGGGCGCCGTGCTCCATCTCGGCACCCTCGCCGCCGTGCTCATCTACTACCGGGCCGAGGTTGCGAGTGTCCTTCGCTTCCGGACCAATCCGGACGGTCGCAAGATCGCGCTGTTGGTGGGGATCGGCACCATCCCGGCCCTCATCGGGCTGCCCCTCGCCGACGAGGTGGAGAGCCTCCAGGAATCGGTGGCAGCGGTGGGCTGGCAGATCGTGGCGACCGGGGTCATCCTCGTGATCGGTCAGCGTCTCGCCATCGGAGCGCGGAATCTGCTCCAGGGCCGGATACCGGACGCAATCGTCGTCGGGATCGCCCAGGCCATCGCACTGATCCCGGGCATCTCGCGGTCGGGTGTGACCATCGCCGCCGGCAACTGGCGGAGATTCGAGCCTGCCGAAGCCGCCCGCTTCTCCTTCCTGCTCGGCATCCCCGCCATCGCCGGGGCCGGGTTCAGCCAGCTGTTCGCCCTCCCCCCATCGAGTGGCCTCACCCTCGATCTCGTCGTCGGGATGGTGGTGGCCGGTGTCTCGGGCTATCTCGCCATCGCCTTCATGATGAATTCCCTGAACCGGATCGGCCTCTACCCGTTTGCGATCTACTGCTTCGTGATCGGCCTGACCGCGGTCATCTTTTTCTGAGCAGGTAGCCTCCGAATCCAGGAGGAATAGCGATGACCCATGCCCTCATTCAGGAGTCGATCGACAAGCGACAACACGTTCGCGACCTCCTGGCGCAGACCCCAGACGACTACGTGGCGGTGCGCGAGCTGTGGAAGTCGCACTCCCTCGCCGAGGATGCGAGGGACATCGCAGGGCTCATGGCCACCCTCACCGACGACTGCGTCTACGAGCTGGTGCAGACCGGGCATCGTTGGGAGGGGAAGGAGGGGGCGACCCGTTTCTACATCGAGCTGCTCTCGGCGTTCCCCGATATCGACTTCGCCCTGACCAGCATCGTGGTGGGGCCGCAGGGCGTCTGCGAGGAGGCGGTGGTGAACGGCACCTTCTCCACACCATGGCTCGGCATGGAGCCCACCGGCGAGAAGATGGTGTGGCGCAACGTGATCTTCTTCCCCTGGGACCCCGATGCCCAGCTCTTCACCGGCGAGCGGGTCTACTCCTTCTTCCCCGATCTCCCCACCGGCGACCTCCCGACTGGGATGTAGAAGGGTGTCGTTACATCGAACCTGAGGTTCTGCGTAACGCATGCGTTACTAGTCCTCTCAGGTTGATCGGGAAGTCTTCGAACGGACTCGCGAACCTGAGAGAGCACGTCACGTATCCGTGACGTGCAACCTCAGGTTGCTGGTCACAGGACGGTGTCGAGCCCGAGGTGGACCCCGGGGGCGAGATCGCCGACGCCGCGGATGGCGATGAGGGCGCCGGAGGCGAAGGACTGGTAGCTGGTGGAGAGGTGCTCGATGGACAGCACCTCGCCGAGATTGGACAGAACCACCTCCTGCTGGGAGATGAGACCGGGGAGACGGACAGCGTGCACTCGCACCCCCTCCACATCCGCGCCTCGGGCGCCCTCGACCAGCTCCGCCGAATCCCGAGCAGACACACCACCGCCCGAGGCCACGCCCATGGCGGTGGCCAGCGCCGTGCCCGAAGGTGCATCAGGCTTGGTCGAGTGATGACGCTCGATGATCTCCACCGCCTCGAAATGTGACGCCGCCTCGGCGGCGTACCTCATCATGAGCACCGCACCGATCGAGAAGTTGGGGACGACCAGCGCGGCCGGTCCATCGGTCCCCCAGATCCCCCGCAGCTGTTCCAGGCGCTCGGGGGTGAAGCCGGATGTGCCGACAACCGCCGCCAGACCCTTGTCCCGCCAGGCCTTCAGGTTGTCGAGGACCACATCGGGATGGGCCGTCTCCACCACGACGTCGGCATCTATCTCTGAGGGTGCCCCGGTGACCGTCGTGCCATGCATTTCCGCCCCGGCCCGATTCGGGTTGTAGAGCGCGGTGAGCTCGAGGTCATCGGACTCGACGACAGCTTCGGCGATGGGCGTCGCCAGCTTCCCGCCGGCGCCCGAGATGGCGACCCGGATCATGACCTCACGTTAGGTGTGCAGGGCCAAGAGGAGCCAAATGAGCAGCAGAGTCAGGTCGATCACGCCGAGCATGACGGCTGCCAGCGAAGCTGCCGGAAGAAGCGCCGGTCGACGATCCAACGAGATCAGGGCAATGGTCGGAGCCACTGAGGCTGCGACGCCCAAGGCCACGGAACCAAGCACCGTCCCGGGATCGTCCCCGTTGACGATCCCAATCACCACCAGCGCGGCGGCGACGGCATATCCAACGATGATCCCGGCCCAAATAACCCGCCGGTTCAGTCTGATCGTTTCGTATACAGACATCTGCTCACCTCGCACAAGGGGGTTCGGACCAGTTCATGAAGTCGATCTCGATCACCGAGACCGAGTCCGGATCGACCTCGTCGATGAAATCGAGGAGCTCGGCGGTGGGCCCGGTAACGACGAGTTCCTTGACCGCCGGGGTCTCCAGCCGCTCCAGCGCCTCTGTGCCCTCTTCGACGGTGGCCCCGATCCCGGCGATGAGCTCCGGATAGTCGAGCAAATTTCCGAGCGCCGTCCGGGTCGCCTCGACCGCGCCGGAGACCGACGCCGGCATTCCGACAGCGTCGCCCGAGCCACCACCGCTGGAGCCTGCTGCGCCCGAGACCGTGATCGGCAGGCTGCCGCAGGTGGCGTACCCGAGTACGCCGGCCGGGGCCAAGGCCGAGCCTTCGATGCCCGCGACCTCGAAACCGGCCCAGATCACACTGATGTCGGCAGCAGTGCCAACCATGGCCTGGGCGGCATCCACAGAGATTGCGTCCTCGAACCACAGTCGAGTGGTGGCCACGGTGCCGTCATCCAACGCATCGAGAGTCTCTTCGCCTCCGGGCCCGCCCCTCTCGTAGACAATGGGTGACAGCTGCCCTCCTTCAGCGCTTCCAAAACCGAGGGTGCCGATCCGGGACTGGATGCTGCCCAGTTCCGTCACCGCGCTGCCCAACGGAAGGGAGACCTCGACCTCGGTGGTGCGGCTGAGCCACTCGCTCACATAGGTGTACTCGCTCACTGCCACACCAGGGTTCGACATGATGGCCAGATCGGCGGTGGCGACGGTCGCGGCCGCGGCACGACCCCCACGATTGAGGACAAACGGCTGCAGGATCAGCAGCGACAAGAGCCACAGCGCAATCCACCCGGCGAACAAGAGCAGCAGGGCATCGGCCGACACTCGCAACATCGAGCGGCGCACTGCCCGGCCCATCGCCTTCTCGTCCCAGGAGCCGGTCGCGCCACCCAACGCGACCGGGGCGACGCCGTCGAGAATGGACCTGCACTCGTCACATGTGGCGAGGTGGATGTCGACCTCGTGACGCGTGGCACGGTCGAGGGTCTCGTCTACGTATCCCTCGAGAAGCTCCTGGATCTCCTCGTGTGTCATCTGGCGTCATCCTCGTAGGCCCGGCGGAACCCCAGCCGCGCACGATGGATGAGGACCCGGGCGGCCCCATCCGAGACTCCCAAAGTCTGGGCCACCTCCGACCCGCTCAGCCCGACCCGGTCGGACAGAACCAGGGCCGTCCGCTGCCGTTCGGGAAGGCTGGCCAAGGCCCGATCGATCGCATCCTGCTCCACCGGGTCCCGATCTGGCTTGGCGCTGGTGTCCTGCTCCTCGACGTTCACTGGCCGTCGCGACCGACGACGCAGGTCGTCGAGAAACACGCTGCGAGCGATGGCGAACAGCCAGGCCCGTGGGCTCTCGCCGCGATAGCCACCCATCGCCCGCGTGGCTCTTACGAACGTGTCCTGCATGAGATCCTCCGCCAGGTGGCGATCACGACACAACGAGACGAGATAGGAATAGACCGGATCGGCGTGGAGCCGATAGAAGCTCTCGATGTCGTTGCTCTCGGCCACACCCGTTCCCGTGGTCCTCGTGATCGATTGCCCATTTCACAGGAGTGACGCACCGAGAGCGGTGATTGTTACGGAGAGATTCCCTGGTGCATTTGGCGAGCGACCCACACCCGCCCGAGAGCGACGTTCAGCCGAGAGCCTCCACCAGCGACTCGTCGAAGACCTCGAGCGTCTTGGCCACGTCCTCGTCGGTGTGGGCGGCGCAGACGAACCATGGCTCGAGGGCGTCGGGACAAGGCATCACGCCCCGCCGGATCATCGCGAAGAGGACCTCTTCGTAGAGCGGCTCGTTGTGCTTGGAGGTCTCCCGGAACTCGTTGAGATCTCCCTCACCGATGAACACCGAGAACATCGCCGGGTGCCCGGTCGCCTTGCCCTCGACCCCACGATCGGCCAGCACCTTCTCGATTCCTTCCATGAGGCTCCGCCCGACCTTCTCGATCCTGGCGTGCGGTTCACCGGTGGCGAGCTTGTCGATGGTCGCCGCCGCAGCGGCCACGCCAATGCCGTTGCCGGAGTAGGTGCCGGCCTGTGCGATCCCCGAAGACCGCCAGCCATCGGCCACCTTGTCGGTCATGGCAATCGCCGCCACCGGGTAGCCGTTGCCCATTGCCTTGGCGTAGGTGCCGATGTCCGGCCGCACCCCGAAGCACTCACAGGCGCCCCCGTAGGCCACCCTGAAGCCGGTCTTCACCTCGTCGAAGATCAGCAACGAGCCGTTGTCGTCGCAGAGCTTCCTCAGCCCCTCGAGAAAACCGGGCAGGGGCATGATCCCGAAGGCATTGCCGAGCATCGGTTCGACGATCACCGCGGCAATCCGCTGACCCTCGTCCTTGAAGGCTCGCTCCGCCAGCTCCAGGTCGTTGAAGGGCAGGGTCCGGACCAGCGACCTGATGGCCTCCGGTATGCCCGAGCTCGATTGGAGAGCGATGGGGCGGAAGCGAGACCCGAGGCCCTCGACCGGGACACCGGCCGTGGAGAAGAGCACGTAGTCGTGCATCCCGTGGTACTGGCCCTCGAACTTGATCACGACGTCGCGCCCGGTCAGCCCTCGGGCCAGCCGGATGGCGTGCATCGTCGCCTCGGTGCCGGTGTTGGTGAAGCGCATGGCGTCGGGCCACTCCAATGCGGCCATCACCTTCTCGGCCGCCTCGACCTCGCGACGCTGGGTCATGGCGAAGCTGGTCGCCTGGCCGGCGGTCTCGACTACGGCATTCCACACGTCGGGGTCGCCGTGGCCGAGGATGACCGGCCCGAAGCCGCACTGGTAGTCGATGTAGTGCTTGCCGTCCATGTCGACCAGGTGCCCCGCCTCGCCGTGGTCGATGACGAGAGTGTCGTCGGGTCCCCAATAGCGGAACTGGCTCGATACCCCGTTGACGAGGACCTTGCGCGCCCGCTCGTACCACTGCCTGGTCTGATCTCCCTGGAGGCTCACTCGGCCATGCTACTGAACCAGCCATTCAGTGAGGAATGGATTGGGATTACCGTTGCGGCCGATGGCCACCGATCTCCAACTTTTCATCGCAGGTGAGTGGACAGAGGGGACCGGTGAAGACCACTACGAGGTCCATTCCCCCTCTACGGGCGAGCACCTATACAACGTCCCGAAAGCCTCCGCAGCCGACATCGACCGAGCCGTCGCCGCGGCTCGGGAGGCGACTGAGGAGATGCGGCATTGGACCGCTTTCGAGCGGGCCGATCTCTGCCTCCGCATCTACGACCTGTGGCAAGGAAGGGTCGACGAAGTCGCCCGCATCCTCTCGATGGAGCAGGGCAAGCCCTTCGAGGCGGAGGCCAAGGACGACATCGCCGAGTCCGGTGACTACTTCCAGATCGCCGCCGAAGACGTCAAGCGGCTCAAAGGCGAGCTGATCCCCACCACCAGCCGGCATCGGCGAATGTTCACGGTTCGGCGCCCGGTCGGTGTCTGGGTGGCGATCACACCCTGGAACTTCCCCGTCATGATCCCCATGGAGTACGTCGGGCCGGGTCTTGCCACCGGTAACGCGGTCATCGTCAAGCCCCCGGAGTTCACCTCCTGGGCGCTGCTCGAGATGGCCAAGGTCTTCGAAGAGGCCGGAGCACCAAAGGGCGCCATCCAGGTCATTCCCGGCGCCGGGGACATCGGCACCCAGTTGGTGACTCACGACGGAGTGGACGCAGTCGGTTTCACCGGTTCGTCCGCCACGGGCAAGAAGATCGTCTCGGTCATGGGCCTCAAGCGCTCGATCATGGAGATGTCAGGCAACGGGCCAACCGTGGTCACCGCCGACGCCGATGTGGTCAAGGCCGCCGAGGCGGCGGTCTACGGGGCGTACTACAACGCCGGGCAGGTCTGCGTCGCCACGGAGCGGGTCATCGTCGTCGACGAGGTGCACGACGAGTTCGTGGAGGCGTCGCTCAAGGCCGCCGAGAACGTGCGGCTCGGCGACCCATTCGATGAGGCCACCAACATGGGACCGCTGAACAACGAGCCGACGGCCGCCAAGATGGACCGCCACATCGCCGACGCCGTCGACAAGGGTGCCGAGTTGTTGATGGGTGGAAGGCGGGCGTCAGGGTTCCCCACCGACCTCTACTACGACTTCACCATCCTCGACAGGGTGCCCGAGTCATCGGAGGTGGCGCAGGAGGAGTCGTTCGGGCCGGTGCTCCCCATCCTCAGCGCTCGGGACGACGAGGAGGCGGTCGGGGTGGCCAACCGGACTCATCTCGGGTTGCAGGCGGCGGTGTTCACCAATGACCTCACCAAGGCTTTCTGGTACGCCGATCGGATCCGGTCGGGGACGGTGATAGTCAACGACTCGACCGACTTCTGGGAGACCTTCCAGCCATTCGGAGGCGCGGCGGGCACGGACACCGGTTGGGGGCGGCAGCGAATCGACGAGTTCACCGACCTGCAAACCGTCGTGTTCGTCCTCAGGGAAGATACGTAGAACGTAGAACGGCGCCCGAAGGGCGCTACTCCCTCATCGTCATCGCCATACCGGCGAAGCCGCCGCCGAAGGCGCCGAGCAGGATCCCGGGGAGTATGGCGGTCAACGTCGATTCGGCGATGTCCATGGTCGTGATCAGCCAGATCCCGATGGTGAGCCCTACCAGCGTCACCGGGATGCCGATGATGATTCCCCGGATGATGGCGGGGCCCATTGGGTCGGTATCGGTGCTCTCGTGCTCAGCCACCGCGCCATGATGCCAGAGGTCAGCCGACGATTGTCGGCTCGGGGCGCGAGTCGGTGTCGGCCCGCAAACCCATCCGGCGCACCGCCACGACGAACGGCAGCCTGATCGCGTAGAGGACGCCGGCCACGACATAGGCGGTCCCGAACGAGTACACATCGGCCACCCGGCCCAGGGCAGGTTGGGCGACCACTCCGCCGGCGCTTCCCATCAGCGAACTGAACGAGAGCACCGTCGCCCGCTGCTCAGAGGGAATGCAGGCATTCATGTACGCCTGCTGCATGGGACTGGACAGGGAGGCGACCACGGAGAGAAGCGTCAACAGCCCTATCGCCACCCAGAACCCGACCGGGATCTCGAGCATCTCGGCCAGACCCACGCCCACCAGGGCGACGGCGCCGACAACGACCTCGAGGATGATGACCGCAGTCCTGGTCTCGACCAGCCCTCGCACGAATTTCACCGAGGCGCCGCCGGCCATCTGGGCCACGGCGAACACCGCAGCGGCTATCCCGGCCAAATAGGTGGCATTCGGGTCGCCGAACAGCTCGAGCAGGTAGGGCTGAAATGCATAGAACGCCCAAATGCTCACCCCGGCTGCGAACGGCGCACCGAACATGAACATGCGGATGGGAGGATTGCCGAATCCATTCTTGATCGACGCCCGCAGGATGTTCCGGACCTGCGTCCCGACCGCCACTCCCTTGGTCGGCTCATATCCGATGTCGTGCATCCAGAGAGAGGCTGCTCCGATCACGGCAAGGAGGAGCAGCGAGCGGAGTGCGTAGGGAATTCCCAGATTGACCTGCCCCAGGAATCCGCCTCCGACCGTGCCCACCAGCATGGCGGCGCCGCCGACGACCTGGCCCCGGCCGAACACCGTCTCGATCCCACCCTCGTATCCGGTGGCGTGGAGGGCGTCGACCAGCCAGGCCTCGGTGGCGCCGGAGAAGAAGGTGAAGCCGAGCCCGATCAACACCGAGACCAGGATCCACCATCCGATGGGCGCCTCGATGTACCAGAGCCCCAGGTAGGCAGCCGTTGTCACGAGGAGCGTGGCCGCACCGAGGATGAACGAGGTTCGCCTGCCGAAGGTGTCGGCGATCACTCCGGTGGGCACCTCGAAGATCACCATGCCGGCGGTGTATCCGGCATTGGCGACAAACGCCTCGGTGATGCCGAGCCCGGCATCGAGCAGGAACAGCGTGTTGATCCCCCAGATCAGCGAGGCGGCGAGCGTCTGGAGAAGGACGAGGATCAAATAGGTCCGTTGCACGCGCTCTGGCGTCATGGCTCACCGAGGGGGTCTGGCAGTTAGCGTAACGATCCGATGTACACCCCCTACGAACAACGAAAAGGCGAGATTCCTTTCGCCTCCTCCGAATACATCTCATTCGCCTCGCGGAACTCGTTCCTCGGCGTCCCCGCGGTCACCATGGATGATCTCGGCGACGGGTCTGTGGTCATCCTCGGTGCCCCCTTCGACTGGGGCACGACCTATCGGCCCGGCGCACGCTTCGGGCCTCAAGCGATCCGCAACGCCGACTACGGGGCAATGGACGGATACCGGCCCCACCTTCCCACCGGTCTCGACCCATTCGAGATTTTGGGGGTTGTCGACGTGGGGGACGTCTACGTCCGACCTGGTGAGTTGGAGATCTCCATCGGGCGAATCGCCGACGCCGTCGAGCAGGTGTCCGCCGCCGGGAAAGTGCCGATCATCCTCGGCGGGGACCACACGATCACGTGGCCCGACGCACTCGGGGTGGCCCGGGTGCACGGTTTCGGCGAGATCGCCCTCATCCATTTCGACGCCCACGCCGACACCGGATTCACCCAGAACGGCTCCCTGTACGGGCACGGGACCCCGATGCGACGGCTGATCGACTCGGGCGCAGTCCCCGGCCACCGCTTCGTCCAGATCGGCCTGCGGGGCTACTGGCCCGAGCCTGAGGTGATGCAGTGGATGCGTGAGCAGAAGATGCGGTCGTTCCTGATGAACGAGATCGTCGAACGGGGTCTCAACGATGTGGTCGACGAGGCTGTGGCCTACTCGCTCGAGGGTGGGGCCAAGGGTGTCTTCATCAGCGTCGACATCGACGTGGTCGACCCTGGTCTGGCCCCTGGCACCGGAACGCCAGAGCCCGGTGGGCTCGGCTCACGTGAGCTCCTCGACACGGTGCGGCGGCTCGCACGCGACCTCAACGTCCTCGGGGCGGACATCGTCGAGGTGTCTCCGCCCTACGACGGGCCCGGAGAGCAGACCTCCTATCTGGCCAATCGTGTCGTGCTCGAGATACTGAACGGCATGGCGGAGCGGAAGACCGCTACTTCTTGATCAGCTCGATGCTCATCGGGTAGTGGTAGAGCTCTCCGCGGGAGGCCGCCAATGACGCCATCAGGGCGAAGACCAACTCGAGGATTATCAGAACGAAGAGGAAGATGAATATCGGGATCGCCACGACGAGCCCGATCACGGTGATCGCAAAGATGACACCGACGATTCCCCCGACGATGAAATAGATCAGCAGCGAGAGCTGGAAGTTGAGGGCGGCTCGCGCGTGTGGCTCCACGGCCGGGTCGTCTCGTTTGATCAACCAGACCACCAGCGGCCCGACCAATGAGGGGATGCCGACGACCTGGACGAACGCTGAGGCATGTGCCAGCACCTGCCACATCTGTTGGTCACTGGTCCTCGCCGGAGGCTGAGCCTGCGGCTGCTGTTGGATCTGGGCCGAAGGTGGCGCCGCCTGCTGTGGGACCGGGGGCGGCACGGCCGGCGCCTCGGGGGCGGGGTCCGGGGCGGGCGGAACAGGCTGCGAAGGAGGCTGTGGTTCGCCGGCAGTGGGATCCGTGGGCGGTCCTTGTGTCATGGGTCAATCGTAGGCGTCGATGAGGATCTGTTCTCCCAGACGATCAGTGCGGCCCACCCGTCGTCGGCCTCGTCTTCGAGATAGTTCTCGAGCAGGCCACGCACTTCGAAGCCATGTGAGAGCTGGAAGGTGAGGGTCGGGTCGTGGAGCTCCCCGGCGACGACATGGCTCACGTACTCGTCGATGGGCATCGTGCCCTTGTGCTGGAAATACCCGGGCAGGGAGCCACCGGCGATGATGCCCCTCTTGCGGTCGCGGATCACGAGGCCTTTCCGTTTCTCGTACAGCATGCCCCCGATCCCCCGGCCCCGATACTCGGGGAGGACGGTGATGTCGGTCCCGTAGTACCAGTCGCCGTCCGGGTCGTGGTTGGCGCACTGGTGCTCGCCGGTGATTCCGGCGATGTTGTGCTGGGGGTGGTCGAAGTCGAAGTCGAGATAGATGCCGGCGCCCATGCCGACGGGCCGGCCATCGGCCAGGGCGACGAAATAACCCTCCGGGAACACCTCGGCGTAGGCGAGGATGTCATCCTTCGACAACAGGTCGTCGGGGTTGGCCATCGGGAAGCAGGTGAGCTCGATGTGCTCCAGGTCAGCCGCCATGTCCGCCTCGAGGTTGACGATCGTCACCTCGCTCACAGACGGAACGACTCCCATGGGTTGTCGCCCGGGATCCCCCACACCGAGTCGAGCCTCTTCTCCCGGGGCCTGATCACGACCGCGCCACAGGTCGCCACATCGGCAGGCGACTCGGCCCGGCGAGCTATCGACGGGTCGGAGAAGAAGCCGTCCAGATCCTGGGCGAGCTCCGTCCCCCGCTCCAGTCTCTCGTCACTGCCTGCCACGTGCTCCGGAGTCCGCTCCCCTTCCTCGAGGCTGGTCCCGGGATCCAGGCAGTGGTTGGTGTGCACAAACGGTGTCCCGGTGACGCGGGTCACCTCGATCGTCCCGGGCATAGCCTCGATGTTCGCCCCGGAGCCGTCGGGGCCGATAACGAGATAGTTGTGGCCTCCGGCCAGATCGGCCGTGGCCACCGCATCGATGGCTGCGTCGAGATCGGTCTGCTCGAGGACCTTGCGCACTACGAAAGGCCAGGTCACACCTGGTTTTCCGATGGACGTGAGGTTGTTGATGCCGATCCCGATCCCCGCCTCGTTCAGCCCGATCTGCCCGAGGCACCCGGCGGTGGTCTGGACCACGGCGGTCGGGCCTGACACGGGATCCAGTTTCAGCATCAACACGTACTCGCCCGCGGTGGCATGCATGTCCCAGGTCTGGGCGAATACGCCGTTCACCGGGTCGATGACGGCGGTGCAGTCGTCCTCGATCGGCGCCCAACCATCGTGTGCCCGCACCAGGTCGACGAGGTCGGTGAAGCCCCCGACCACCACGGCCTCGGCGGGTGTGATCCCCGCCGCGTCGGCGAGGGCCAGCATCTCCTCGTACAGGGAGGGCGAGTAGTCGTGGTGATGGACCAGGGTCTGGTCGGCCAGGGCGAGGACCGTCTCTGCCCCGGCGGAGCGGCCGGCCCAACCGGCGTCACCGGAGAGACCGAGTCGCTCATCGAGATACTCCCGGATCATCGCCTTGCACTCGGTGCCGTGGATGCGCCCGAAGTCGGCGGAGTCGCCGTAGATCTCGAGCACTCTGAGCGGCCCGCTGTTCATCGCCACAACGGTAATGGACGCCCGCGGCTCGCCCCAGCGGAACCGAACCGCTGACTCGCTCGTCCAACCGCCAAGCCCCGAAGGGGCGCAAAGAGGAGAATCGAATGAGACGACTGGCATTGATTCTGGCTACGGGGATAGTCCTCGCCGCCTGCAACGGCGGTGGTGAGGCGTCCGACACCACTTTCGCCGGTGACCGGCTCACCGACGGGGCTGCTTTCGCATCCGGGGAGGAAGGAGCGACCACTACGGCCGGGTCGGAGACCACCGCACCGGTCGAAGGCGCAATCGCCGTCGACCTCCAGGTGGCCCAAGATCGCAAGGTGATCCGCCAAGCCCAGCTGCAGCTCGAGGCCGACGACACCAGGGCGGCCATCGACCGGATCATCGCGCTGGCCGAGGCATCGGGCGGTTTCGTCGCCGACGCCACGGTGCATCCGGTGGAAGGCGAGGACGACCAGCCTGCAGCGAATCTGACGCTCCGGATCCCGGCCGCCGAGCTCACCGAGGTCATGACTTCGATCAAGGGCTCGGTGGAGAAGGTGGTCTCGGAGTCACAAGGCGCCCAGGACGTGACCGGGGAGTACATCGACCTCGAGGCGCGCCTCACCAATCTCGAGGCGCTCGAAGTCGAGCTTCGCGCCCTCCTGACCGAGGTGAGAGAGCAGCCCGATGCCGACCCGGACGAGTTGCTTCGTGTCTACAACGAAGTCTCGAATGTCCGGGGCCAGATCGAGCAGATCCAGGGGCAGCTGAACTATCTCGACGATGTCGTCGATCTGGCGACGCTGACCATCGGCCTCACTCCGACCCCGGCCGTGGTCCCCATCGTGGAGGACACCTGGGAGCCTGTCGAGGTGGCGCGGGACGCTCTCCGCAGTCTGGTTGTGGGTCTTCAGGGTGTGGCGGAATGGGGCATCCACTTCGCCCTCTTCACCCTGCCGATGCTGCTCCTGGTGCTCGGGGTGCCGACCCTGATCGGGCTGATCGTCTACCGGCAGTGGAAGAAGCGCCGCCCGCCGGCATCACAGAGCCCGGTGCCAAGCGAGAGCTGAGCGTCACGAATGCGTTCTGGCGCGGTGATCTCGGCCCATAGGTCTGAGATCTCCGCGCCAGAACGGGCGGTTGACTCAGCCCTTCGCCGTCGCGAAGTAGTCGGTGAAGTTGATCTCGTAGTCCCCGGTGTCCTCGATGATCTCCAGACCTTCTGCCTCGAAGGTCGGTGCGTAGAAATCGATCACCTCTTGATCCACGAACTCCATCGCTGCCTCGTTCGGAGTCCCGTAGTAGATGTAGTTGGTCAGCGCTGCCCCGTTCTCGGGGGCGAGCATGTAGTTCATGAAGGTGAACGCGGTGCACGGGTGCTCGGCGTTGGCCGGCACCGTCATGTTGTCGATCCAGAGCGTCGCCCCCTCTTCGGGGAGGATGTATTCGAAATCGTCGGGATTGTCCGCGTTGCCGATGTCGGTGATCATGTTGCCCGAATAGCCGTGTGACACCGACACCTCGCCGGCCACCAGCGATTCGGAGTACTGATCTGAGTCGAATGTGGCGATGCCGCCCATCCCGGCGGAGATGAGGTCCGAAGCCTCCTGGAGATGAGCCAGATCGGTGTCGTTCAGGGAGTAACCCAGGCTCTTCAAGGCCGCCCCCATCGCCTCCCTGGGATCATTGAGCACCGACACCCCGCCGGGGAAGTCCGCAGTCAGCTCCGGATCGAAGAGAAGAGCCCAGCTGCGGGGGAAGTCATCGCCGACCACCGAGAGGTTTACCCCGAGACCGGTGGTGCCGAACAGGTAGGCCGCGGAATACTCGTTGCCCGGGTCATAGGGAAGCTCGGTGAATCGGGCCTCCAGGTTGGCCACGTTGGGCACAGCCGTTTTGTTCAGCGGAGCCAGCAAGCCCGGTTTCGATCATGATCCCGACCATGTAGTCGGAGGGCACGATCAGGTCATAGACCGCGCCGGCCTGCATCTGGGCGAGCAGGGCCTCGTTGGACTCGTAGAAGTCCTCGACGACATCGACGCCGTACTGCTCCTCGAAGGCGGTGACCAGCGCCGGATCCATGTAGTCCGACCAGTTGTAGAAGTTGAGGTCGCCGTCCACCTGATCAACAGCACAGTCTGCGCCGGTGGCCCCAGCGGGCGATTCGCCCCCCTCGGCCGTGGTGTCATCGGCCCCCGTGCCCTCATCTCCACCGCACGCGCCAACCAACAGAGCAAGCACCATGAATGACGCGAAGAGCCTCGCCGTCCGTCGCATGAATCCTCCCGGGAATCCGCCTCGTGGTCGACACCCTTATCCACGCCGCGACGCTTGGCGAGGCCAACGCGATCGGCTCAGTCGGCCGAGATTTCCTCGAGGAGAGCTTCGGGGTCGGCCAGCCTCTGGCCCCTCGCCTCGGCACCACGTTGGAACCCGAGGGAGATCCCGACCAGGACCATCGAGGCCACCAGCATGACCGTGCTCACGGCGTTGATCAGTGGGGTGACACCTCGTCGCACCAGACCGAAGACATAGACCGGCAGCGTCGTCGCCCCGGCTCCGGAGACGAACTGGGTGACCACCACGTCATCGAGGGATAGCGTCAGGGCCAGCAGTGCGCCACCGGCCACCCCGGGGGCGATCAGGGGGAGCGTGACCTTGCGGAACGCCTGCCAACGGTTGGCGTAGAGGTCGGCCGCGGCCTCCTCTAGCGAGCTGTCCAACTGGGAGAGACGGGCGCGGACCACGATTGCGACGAAGGAGATGCAGAAGGCGATGTGGGCGAGGGTGATGGTGAGAAGTCCGGCCGACAGATTGAGTCCGAGCGCATCCTCGAGCATGCCAAACGCCTGGAAGAAGAAGATGAGCAGCATCACCGCCATGGTCACGTCGGGGATGATGATCGGGAGATAGGCGATGCCGTCCAGCGTTCCCCTGCCCCGGAACCGGTACCGCTCGAGGGCGATGGCCAGCATCGTGCCCAACACCGTCGAGACGATGGTGGCGAAGAAGGCCACGATCAGCGAGTTGCGCAGAGCGCCCATCACCCGCTCGTCCTGGAACATCTCCCCGTACCAGCGCAGTGACGGCTGGGTCCAGATCCCCACGTTGTCGTTGTCGTTGAAGGAGAAGACGATGAGGAGGACGATCGGGGCGTAGAAGAAGAGGTAGACCACCCAGGCGTTCAGGGCGAGAAGACGGTCGACCAGGCCCTTGGGCGCGGTGCCTTCGTTCACAGCGTCTTCGCCCCCGCCCGGAAGTAGAAGATCGTCGCCAGCAGCATCACGAACATCACGGCAAAGGAGAGGGCCGAGCCGAAGGGCCAGTTGCGGGCAGCCAGGAACTGGCTGACGATGTAGTCACCCATCAGCACCGTCTTCGCCCCTCCGAGAAGCGCCGGTGTGACGTATGCACCGAGCGAGGGGATGAACACGAGGATCGACCCGGCCACCACGCCCGGCATCGAGAGAGGGAGGGTGACCTTGCGAAAGGCAGTCCAACCATCGGCGTAGAGGTCTCGCGCCGCCTCGACCAGCCGCCAGTCCATCCGTTCCAGGGCGGCGTAGAGAGGGAGGACCATGAACGGCATGAATCCGTAGACGAGCCCGATCAACACAGCCACGTTGGTGAAGAGGAGGCGGAATGGCTCACCGCCGAGCAGCTCGCTCAGTTGGGAGAGGGGTCCCTCGGAGCCGAGGAGCACCCGCCAGGCGTACGTCCTGACCAGGAAGTTCGACCAGAAGGGGATCATCACCAGGATGAGGAGGACATTTCGCACACGTGGCGCCCTGGTGGCGATGTAGAACGCGAACGGGTAGCAGATGACCAGGCAGATCACCGTGGTGAGGATTGCGAGTACCAGGGACCGAAGAAATATCTCCAGGACCTCCGCAGAGAACAAGCGCTTGTAGGACTCCAGATTCCAGTCCTCGAGCACGGTGAGGCCGGTCGAGTCTCGGGTCGCGAATGAATAGACGAACACCAGCCCCAACGGAATGACGAACAAGAGCACCAGGTAGAAGAACGAAGGGAGGGCAATGAGAAAGCCTCTCCTCGCCTCTTTCCTCTTCGAGGCTTCCTCGAGCTCAGGAGTGACCGGCGCGGCCACCTCGGGTTCGGTGACGGGAGGTGCTGCCATCAGGAGGTCACCAGTCTGGCGGCCTCCGGGCTCCAGACCAGGTACGCCTCGTCGCCGACCTCGTATAGCTCGACTCCCGGGCGGTTCTCCTCCTTGACCTCGATCTCCGTGCCGATCCCGGCGTCGACGTCGTAGAAATGGACGTCGCCGTAATAGAGCCTTCTGGACACCTTGACCCGCACCCGGTTGTGGCCGGCCGGGATCTCCTCGTCGAGGTCGTAGAGCGCAAGCCGCTCCGGCCGCAGGGCAAGGGTGACCTGAGTCTCAGAGTTGGGAGTGCCGCCGGGCACTGCGATCTCGGCGCCGCTGGAGAGTCGGGCACCGCCCGAACCGTTCATGGTGACATCGATGAGGTTGATGTCACCGATGAAATCGGCCACGAACCTCGAAGCCGGATGCTCGTAGATCTCTTCTGACCGGCCTACCTGGAGGAGGCTTCCCTCGTTCATGACCCCAATCCGATCGGACATGGTCAAGGCCTCTTCCTGGTCGTGAGTGACGTAGATGAACGTGATGCCAACCCTGCCCTGGAGATCCTTGAGCTCCACCTGCATTGCCTGTCGCAGCTTGAGATCGAGGGCACCCAGCGGCTCGTCGAGAAGCAGGACTTCAGGCTCGTTGACGAGGGCCCGGGCCAGTGCCACCCGCTGTTGCATGCCACCGGATAGCTGGCTGGGCCGGGCATCGGCCCGTTTGGAGAGCTGGACCTGGTCGAGAACACGACCTACCCGTCGCTGAACGTCGGATTTCTCGACCTTCTTCATGTTGAGCCCGAATGCCACATTCTCGGCCACGGACATGTGGGGGAAGAGGGCATATGACTGGAAGACGGTGTTGACCGGCCGCTGGTTCGGCGGCTTCAGCCCCATTTCCTTCCCGTGGATGCGGACACTTCCCTCGCTGGGAAACTCGAAGCCGGCAATCATCCGGAGAGTGGTCGTCTTGCCACATCCGGAGGGCCCAAGCAGTGAGAAGAACTCCCCGTCCTCGATGGTCAGGTCGAGCCCGTCCACCGCCACGACCTCATCCCCGAATCGCTTGGTGACGCTTGCCAACTCGACCGCGGGGTTCGCCATCAGACCTCCTCGTACACCACCCGTCCACCAACCACGGTCATCGCCACGGTTGCATCCCGGATGTGCCCACTCGCCACTGGATCGCGGTCTAGGACCGCCAGGTCAGCGAGCATACCGACAGCCAGGGTCCCGCTGACGCCCTCACGATGGTTCACGTAAGCCGATCCTGCCGTGAATCCGGCCAGTGCATCGAGGAAGGTGATCCTCTCGTTCTCGTTGAGCGGGCCCACGTCTGGCTGGTCGTGATTCGTCCTCGTCACGGCGGCGTCGATCTGGTCCATCACGTCGGCTGTCGAGACACCCCAGTCGGAGCCCATGGCGAGCGTGGCGCCGGAGCGGAGGAGGCTCCCAAACGGGTACTGCCATCGTGATCGCTCCTCCCCGAGGTATGGCATCGTCAGCACGCGCTGATCCTCGCCATTCTGGGCCCAGAGCGCCTGCGCGTTGGCGACCACCCCTAGCCGGCGGAAACGAGGGATGTCGTCGGGATGAACCACCTGGATGTGGCAGATGGTGTGGCGGGTTCCCATCCAGCCGTTGGCGAGGCGGGCCGCCTCCACGGCATCCAACCCGCTCCGCACTGCTGCGTCCCCGATGGCATGGAAATGACAGGAGAATCCTCGGCTGTCGAGCTCGACCACGATCTCACGAAGCCGGCCCGGCTCCAGGAAGTCGATGCCGGTGTTGCCGGTGGGACGACCCTCTCCATCGAGGTAGCTCTCCAGCATCGAGCCGGTGAAGTTCTCCACCACCCCGTCGAGCATGAGCTTGACCGTCGTGGGGAGATAGCGGCCCAAGGGCTCGGACCGCATCTGCTCCAAGTCCTCGATCTGCTCCATCCCTTTGCGCGGACTCCACCACAGGGCGCCGACCGCCGTGCCGATCAACTCGTCGGATGCGGCCAACGCGCGATAGGCGCGGTGTGTCTCCTCGTCGACGTGAGCGTCCTGCCAGGCGGTGATCCCCTTGGTGAGCAGATACTTCTGGCCCTCCAGCAATCCGGCACGCACATCCTCGGTGGTGTCCCCCGGCGCTATCCGCTCCACTAGCCAGGCGGCGCCCTCGTGCAGGGTCCCCTGGGGTTGGTTGTCGCCGTTCCTCTCGATGCGCCCGTCTGCGGGATCAGGTGTCGACGCGTCGACCCCGGCCAATGACAGGGCGAGCGAGTTGGCCCATGCGCCGTGCCCGTCGGCGTTGTACACCAGGACGGGGCGGCCGGGGACCACGGCGTCGAGAGCCTCCTTGGGAGGGCACCCACGAGGGAACCACGTCTGATGCCAGCCACCGCCGAGGATCCAATCCGTCTCCGGGTGATCTGCCGCATACCGGGCCACATAGGCGATGGCGTCCTCGGCACTGGCGCACCCCTCGAACGAGCATCGGAGGAGGTCGAGACCACTGCTCCCGGGATGGCAATGAGCGTCCTGAAATCCAGGGCTGAGCATCCGGCCGGCGAGATCGACCACTCGTGTCCCCGCACCAATCGATTCGGAGACCGTGGCTTCGTCGCCCACTGCAGTTATCTGCTCCCCGGTGACGGCGAGGGCCCTGGCGAACGAACGCGCCGGCCCGGCGGTGAAGACTGGCCCGTTGACGAACACGAGGTCTGCCGGCATGGGGCGGCAGAGTACCCACGGTTTTGCCACCGCTACCCTCGTCGCCCATGTCCTCTTTCTGGCATCCATTCGCGGAGATGAGCAAGGTGCAGCATGCGCCGTTCATCATCGATCGTGGTGAAGGGATCTACGTCTACGACGAGTCGGGTCGGCGCTATCTAGATGCGGCCGCCTCCCTCTGGTACATGAACGTCGGGTACGGCCGGGCGGAGATCATCGACGCCATGGCGGAGCAGATGCGCAAGCTGCCCGCGTTCCATGCCTTCATCGATTACGGGACCAGGCCCGCGATCGACCTGGCGAACCGGATCGCCTCGGTCTCCCCGGACCCCGGCTCGAAAGTCTTCTTCGGATCGGGCGGATCCGACGCGGTCGACACCGCAGCCAAGATGACCCGGCGTTACTTCAATGCCATCGGCCAGCCCGAGCGGACCGTCTTCATCTCCCGGGAATGGGCCTATCACGGCATGCATCCGTATGGCACCTCACTGGGCGGGATGGAGCCCAATCGCGCCGGATATGGCGGCGACCTGGTGTCCGACATCGTGATCGTCCCCCACGACGATGCCGAAGCCGTGGAGAAGGCGATAGAGCATGCCGGTGCCGAGCGGATCGCCGGGATCTTCGTCGAGCCTGTCATCGGGGCGGGTGGAGTCCGACCGGTGGAAGAGTCCTACTTCGGGGCAGTCCAGGAGCTGGTCCGCAATGCCGGCGGGCTATATGTCTCGGACGAAGTCATAACCGGTTTCGGACGGGTAGGGGACTGGTTTGCGGCCAACAAGTACGGTCTCGAGCCTGACCTGATCACATTCGCCAAGGGTGTCACCTGCGGCTACGCCCCCCTGGGCGGGGTCATCGCATCTCCGAAGGTCGCCGCTCCGTTTTTCGACACGCCCGGGCTCATGTTCCGCCACGGCTACACATATTCGGGCCACAGCACAGCCTGCGTTGCCGGCCTGGTCGTGATGGACATCCTGGAGCAGGAGGGGCTCCTCGCTCGTGCTGCCGAGCTCGAAGAAGAGCTCTATCAGGCTCTGCTCCCCCTCGAAGAGCTTCCGGCAGTCGATCATGTCCGGCGTGGCGTCGGCGCGCTGGCAGCCGTGCAAATGGCTGTCGGCGACGACGAGACACTCCCGTACCGGGCCGCCGCATCCTGCCGCGAAGCGGGTGTGCTGACCCGGGCGGTCGGGGGTGGCGGGCTTCAGGTCTCGCCGCCACTCATCATGACCCCGGATCAGGTGTCCGAGATGGCCTCTCTCTTCCGGGTCGGCCTCGAGGCCATGTGAAGCACACTCCTTTCTGGGTCGAGGAGCACCCCAGGCCGGAGAACATCACATCCGATCTCCCCGGTCAGGCCGACGTGCTGATCGTCGGGTCCGGGCTGACCGGGCTGACCGCCGCCTTGCGTCTGGCCCGTGGCGGAAAGTCGGTGGTCGTGGTCGACTCGGGGGAGATCGCCTCGGGAGCGTCGAGTGTCAACGGAGGCATGGTCTCACCGGACATCAAGGCCGGGATCAAGGTCATCTTCGACGAGCACGGCCCGGAGCTGGGACGGGAGATGTGGCATGCCACGGTTCGCTCGGTGGACATCGTCTCCGATTTGGCCGCCACCGAATCGATCGACGCGAAGATCATGCGAGGCGGAATGGCTGCTCTGGGGATTGGCCCCGACGCCCAAGCCAGGTTCGAGCAGAGCGTCTCCTGGTACCGAGAGCATGTCGAAGTCGATTGGGAGGTGCTCGGGCCGGGCCGCGTGGGTGAGGTGATCGGAGCCGGGCCCTTCACCACCGCCATCTTCGAGCCGGAGGGCTTCGGGATACAGCCAGCACGTTTCGTTTTCGGTCTTGCCTCCCGTGCCGCGGCGGCCGGAGCAAGGCTCGTGCCGCTCTGCGACGCCACTTCCTTCGAAAGGGACGGTTCCGGGTACCGGGTGATGACCTCGAATGGTCCGGTCCGTGCCGGCGAGATCGTCCTCGCCACCAATGGGTACACCACCGATCGACCCTCGGCCGAGCTCGCCCGGCGCATCGTCCCCGTCGGGTCCTACATCATCGTCACGGAACCCATCGACGATCGGGCGACCGAGATCTTCCCGGGCGGGGCGATGACCTACACCAAGAAGCGGCTGCTCAACTACATGCGGCGCACCCCGGACGGTCGCATCCTGATCGGGGGCCGGCGCAACCTCCACACCGGGCTCGACCTCGAGGAGTCGGCCGCCGCCCTCCGGAGCCAGCTCATCGGGTACTTCCCCCAGCTCGAGGACGTGCCCTTGACACACGTCTGGGGGGGCAAGCTCGCCGTCCCCTTCGACCTCGTTCCCCACATGGGCCAGGTCGACGGGGCCTGGTACGCGCTGGGCTACGCCGGTCACGGGGTCGGTCTGTCCACTCTCATGGGTCACGAGTTGGCCGGGATGCTCTTGGGCGAGGAACCCCCCAGCGTCTTCACCAAGGTGCCCCATCCGACCCGGTTCTACTACCGGGGCAATCCCTGGTTCCTCACTCCCGCCTCGATCCTCTATCGGACGCTCGATCGTCTGAACCGATAGGCTCGGGGCATGAGCTTCCCACAAGAGTCGACCGCATATCCCGAGGCCAGCCAGGCCTCCACCGCCCTCGTCCTCGGCATCGTCGGCCTGGTCTGTTGCCAGGTCCTCGGCATCGTGGCCTGGATCATGGCCAACAACGAGTTGGAGGGGATCAAGACAGGGCGCCGCAACCCGCAGAACGAGGGCACAGCCACCGCAGCACGGATCATCGGAATCATCGCCACGGTGCTTCTCGGTCTCGGGATCATCGCACTGATCGTCGGGATCATCGCCGGACTGGCATTTGTCCCCTGGTCCGAGGAGTTCTGGCGGGAGGACATGTTCCGTTGACCAGGGTCTGGAGAGACAGGCTCGTATTCGCCGCCCCGCTGGCGGTGACTCGGGCTCCTCGCCGCGGTCAAGCCGGAAGACGACGGTGTCACGGTCTGCCCCTTCGCTCTGTTCACCGGGATGGCCTGCCCGGGCTGTGGCATGACCCGAGCCGCGTCGTCACTGATCCGGGGCGACCTCACCACCGCCCTGAGCTACCACCCGCTGGTGCCGTTGATCGCCGTACTGTCGATCGGCGGATGGGCGTGGTTTCTGCTGCGTCGTTCGGGTCGGGTCGAACCCCTCCCGACGAGATGGGTGAACACCATCCTCATCGGCACCGGGGTCATGCTTCTTGGCGTATGGGCCGCCCGTCTTCTGAGCGGGACACTGCCTCCGGTCTGACCCGCCGGCGGAAGACACGCGCGAGGATCGCCGCGGTCATGGCGACCAAGCCGATGGTCAGTGGCACCATCCATTTCGAGTTCGCCAGCAGGGCAAAACTCTCCCTGAATGGAGCCCTTCCGCCCTCCGGATCGACCAGCCACGATCCGATGCGCAGCAGCACCGCAAACGAGAGGGCTCCGAGGGCGAAGCGGGTGAGCAGCGCCCGGAAAGCTCGCACTCCATCCCTGGACATCGCGATGTAGGCAATCGCCGACAACAGCATGAGCAATGCGCCGAGTATCGCCGCCGTGCCCAGATTGGCCGCCAGCGGAGAAGATGCGCCAACGAATGGCTGATCGGTCGGGTCGCGGACAACGAGCGGGTCGAGTCGAGACAGTGCGGCTTCGACTTGCTCGGTGCTCACCGGCACGCCGGCCTCATTCAGCCCCGTCGTGATCTGGCCCGATGCGGGGAGCAATATGGCGGCGACATCCACCGAGGCCCCGGTCGGGTCGCCGGAGGCCGCCGCCTCGACACCCTCGGCCACGAGCTCTTCCAGCACCGGACCGACCGACGGGTGGGCCAGCACCTCGTCGGCCGCCACCGAAGCCGCAACCCCGTCGACTCCGGCATCGACCAGCTCGGTCTCCAGCCAGGTGGCCAGACGATCCGACACCATGTCCCCCGCCGCCAGCGGGCTCAGGGTGTCGGCCAGTTCGGTGGTGTCGACGACGACCGCCCGCCCCCAGATCCCGACCAGGAGGACGGTCGAGGCAATGCCGAACACCCAGCCTGCCACACCAATTGCGAAACGTCTGCTGCGATTCCGGGAGCTCAATTGATCACCAGAGCCGGATTGGTCCTGATGCGGGGCCGTTTGTCGACAACCGCCTTGGCCAGCTCGTCGAAGGCACCGGCTGCCTCGGACCCGGGAGCGGCGACAGAGACCGGATGCCCGTCGTCGGCGCCTCTTCCCATCGCAGGCAACAGCGGAATCTGCGCCATGAGATCCACGCCCAACTCAGCGGCCAACGAGGCACCGCCTCCGCTCCCAAACAGCTCATAACGCTTGTCGTCGTCCGCCGTGAACCACGACATGTTCTCCACCACCCCGATGACCTGCTGGTCGACCTCGGCCGCCATCAGGGCGGCACGTCGGGCCACCCTCTGTGCGGTTGGCTGCGGGGTCGTGACGAGCAGGACCTGGGCCCGGGGAAGGAACTGGGACATCGAGATGGCGATGTCACCGGTGCCGGGCGGCATGTCGACGATCAGGAAGTCGAGTGTGTCCCAGAAGACGTCCTTGAGGAACTGCTCGATGGCCTTGTGCAGCATCGGGCCCCGCCAGATCACCGCTTTGTCGTCACCGACGAAATAGTCCATCGACATCACTTTCACCCCGTGGGCGGTGGGAGGGACGATCGCCTCGCCCACCATCACCGGGGGCTCGATGACGCCGAGCATCCTCGGGATGGAGAAGCCCCAGATGTCGCCGTCCACGATGCCGACACGTTGCCCGCCGCGCCGCAACGAGACCGCCAGGTTCGAGCTGACAGATGACTTACCCACTCCACCCTTGCCGGAAGAGATCGCCAGCACCCTCGTCGGAGAGCCGGGCTCGCCCAACCCGGGCCCGGACTCTGCACGCAATTTTGTGATCCACTCGATCGCCATCTGCTCGGTCATGACCTCGACGGTCACATCTGCCCCACGCCCGTAAGGCTCCAGCGCTTGCTGGAGACGCTCGTTGAGGAGCTCGGGCGGGTTCGAAGTGGGAAGCAGGAGGTCCACCTTCACCTTGCCGAGCTTCTTCTCTGCCGACTTGACGAGGCCGAGGCTTCCGAGCGTCCTGCCCACCAGAAGAGGGGATTCGATGGACGCGACCGCTTCGAAGATCTCGTCGTTGGAAGGCATCGATTTCCCCTACGCCGGCAGTGGTTAGAAGGCCTGGCCACTATAGTTTTGGCCGGTTGGTACCCCTGATGGACACCAAGACCCTCGAATCGAGGATCTCCGATCTGACCGCAGCCTTGGGCGATCCCACCCGGAGGGCCATCTACATCGCCGTCAGGGAATCAGCCGAGCCCCTCACCACTTCCGCCGTCGCCGAGCTGTTCGGCATCCACCCCAATGTCGCCCGGCATCATCTCGACCTTCTGGCCGACGAGGGCTATCTGAAGGTCAGCCATCGTCGACCATCCGGCAAGGGTGGGCCCGGTGCGGGTCGCCCCGCCAAGTGCTACGAGGCGACCACCAAGGAGGTCTCGGTTCACTTCGCCCCACGGCGGTTCGAGATGCTCGTCGAGATGCTCATCAGAGTGCTCGACCAGGTTGCGCCGGAGAATGTCGGCCAGGTGGCCGAATCGGTGGGGCGCGCCTACGGGGCCGAGTTGGCCGCCGAGATCGGCGTCCCCGATGAGCCCGGCTACGACGGCGCGGTCCAGGCTGTCGCCAGAGCCATGACCGGGCTGGGCTTCTCCGTCGACCCCGATGTGAAGGGCCAGCAGCTCCTGACCACCCACTGCCCGTTCGGCGAGGCTGCCACCAGCCACCCCGAGGTCATCTGCTCCCTCGACAGGGGCATCGTCGCCGGGATGTTCGGCGCCCTCTCCTATGACTGCAACCCGGTCATCATCCCCCACACCGATCTCGAGGATGACTGCGTGACCCGGGTCCCAGTGTCCATCGGTTGAGCGTTTTACGTTCTACGTTTTACGTTCTACGAAATACACGTCTGCCTTTCGGCTGAGTCGGCGATTGCCAGACAGCGCCCCTCGGTAACCTTCGAGCATGTCCACCGATCCATTCGGGTCCCGCACCACGCTCGAAACCCCGCTCGGGTCCCGGGAGATAGCACGTCTCGACTCGATCGATGGCGCGGAGAACCTCCCGTATTCGATAAAGGTCATCCTGGAGTCGGCCCTGCGCCATCTCGACGGTGTCTCGGTCACCGCCGACGACGTCACCACCATCGCCGCCTATGACGCGACCCGAGTCGGAGGCGCCGAGATCCCCTTCGTCCCGGGGCGGGTGGTTCTCCAGGACTTCACCGGTGTCCCCACCGTCGTCGATCTCGCCGCGATGCGATCGGCCATCGTCTCGATGACCGGCGATGAGAGCTCGGCGCAGAGGGTGAACCCCTTGATCCCGGTCGACCTGGTGGTCGATCATTCGGTCCAGGTCGACGCCTTCGCCCGGCCGGATGCACTGATGATCAACTCCCGCAAGGAGTTCGAGCGCAACCAGGAGCGTTACGAGTTCCTCAAGTGGGGCCAGTCCGCCTTCGCCAACTTCAGGGTGGTCCCTCCCGCCACCGGCATTGTCCATCAGGTGAATCTGGAGTATCTGGCCAAGGTGGTCTGGGACGACGGTCAATGGCTCTATCCGGACAGCTTGGTCGGCACCGACAGCCATACCACGATGATCAATGGCCTCGGCGTCGTGGGCTGGGGAGTCGGTGGCATCGAGGCCGAGGCCGCGATGGTGGGCCAGCCGATCTACATGCTCCTCCCCGAAGTGGTCGGATTCAGACTCACCGGCCGCCTCGCCGAAGGGGCAACTGCCACCGATCTCGTGCTGAGAGTGACCGAGATGCTCCGCGAGCACGGTGTCGTCGACAAGTTCGTGGAGTTCCACGGCTCGGGTCTGGCCGACATGCCGGTGGCCAACCGGGCGACCATCGCCAACATGGCGCCCGAGTACGGCGCCACCGTCGGATTCTTCCCTGTCGACGACCGAACCCTCGAGTATCTCCGACTCACGGGTCGTGACGACAAGCTGATCGACACCGTCGAGCAGTACTGCAAGACCCAGGGCATGTGGAGGGACGACAACCGGACGATCGCCTACTCATCGTCCCTCGAGTTGGACATGTCGACGGTCGAGCCTTCGCTGGCGGGACCGAGACGCCCGCAGGACCGCATCGCTCTGTCGGCCATGGCGACCCAGTGGCAATCAGATCTGACCAATCTCTTCGGCAAGAACGGAGGGTCGTCGGCATCGACCGTGGTGAGCTGGGAGGACGAGGGCGGCCTGCCCGTCGAGGCCGGGTCGCTGAAGGCAAAGACAGGTGTCGAAGTCGAAGTCGACGGCGACAGGTTCCTGCTCACCGATGGCGACGTCGTGATTGCCGCGATCACGTCGTGCACCAACACATCGAATCCCGATGTCATGATCGGGGCCGGGCTGGTAGCGCGGAGAGCCCGTGAGCTCGGGTTGGAGCGCAAACCCTGGGTCAAGTCCTCGTTGGCCCCCGGCTCGAAGGTCGTCACCGAATACCTGACCAGCTCCGGCCTGCTCGAAGACCTCGAGTACCTCGGATTTCACATCGTCGGTTACGGATGCACCACCTGCATCGGGAACTCCGGGCCGTTGCCGGAGCCAATCTCCCGCGCCGTCAACGAGCGTGGGCTCGTGGCCGTTGCCGTCCTTTCCGGGAACCGCAACTTCGAAGGCCGCATCTCGCCTGATGTGAGAGCGAACTATCTCGCCTCTCCGCCCCTGGTCGTGGCCTATGCCCTCGCCGGCACCGTCGACTGGGACCCGATCAACGAGCCGCTGGGCCAGGACCGGGATGGCAGAGACGTATTCCTGCGCGACATCTGGCCCGGTCAGGAGGAAGTGGCCGGTCTCGTCGCAGATCACGTGAACCAGGGCCAGTTCATCTCGAGATACTCCGAGGTCTTCACCGGATCGGACGAGTGGCGATCCATCACCACGCCCGAATCGGATCTCTATCACTGGGAAGCGGATTCCACCTACATCCAGGAACCTCCGTTCTTCGTCGGGCTGGGTCCCGAGGTGACTCCGATCAAGCCCGTCACCGGAGCCCGCGTCCTGGCCAAGCTGGGTGACTCGGTCACCACTGACCACATCAGCCCGGCGGGGACCATCTCACCGACCACGCCCGCCGGCCAGTACCTCATCGCCGAGGGCGTTCAGCCGGCGATGTTCAACTCCTACGGGTCGAGGCGCGGCAACGACCGCGTCATGACCAGGGGTACCTTCGCCAACATCCGGGTCAGGAACGACCTCGCCCCCGGCACCGAGGGTGGGTGGACCACCGATTTCCTCGACGGTGAGGTCAAGTCCATCTATGACGCCGCCATGCACTACCAGGAAGCCGGCGTGCCCCTGGTCGTGATCGCCGGAAGCGACTACGGGATGGGCTCATCCAGGGATTGGGCGGCGAAGGGCGCTTTCCTCCTGGGAGTCCGCGTCGTGATCGCCAGATCGTTCGAGCGGATCCACCGATCCAACCTCGTGATGATGGGAGTGCTCCCGCTCACCTTCGTCGAAGGACAGGACGCATCGTCCCTCGAGCTCGACGGGACCGAGACCTTCGACTTCGCAATCGACGACTCCCTACAGCCCCGGCAGATCGTGAAGGTGACAGCCACGGCCCGCGACGGGTCCATCAAAGAGTTCGACGCCGTCGCCCGTGTCGACACACCGATCGAAATCGACTACCTCCGCAACGGTGGCATCCTCCACTACGTGTTGAGGAGGATGGCCACTGCCTGAAGATCCGGAGGGACCACTCCAGGGACGGGGTTTCCTGCTCACCGGGGTGTTCGCCGGTGTCGTCCTCATCGGTCTCGGGGTGGCCTGGGCCATCGGCGGCTCCGGCGGTGGCGACGTGGCCGAGGTCGGTGAGCCGGCGCCCGACTTCACCGTCGAGCTCCTCGACGGGGGGAGCTTTTCTCTCTCCGATCACATCGCCGATGACGGGAGACCCTTGATCGTCAATCTCTGGGCATCCTGGTGTGTCCCTTGCCGCGAAGAGATGCCCGATCTATCGGCCTTTGCCGAGGCGAACCCTGACATCGCGATCGTCGGCGTCGCCGTCGAGGACCAGACTGGAAGACGCCCGCGCCTTCGGTGCCGAAATCGACCCGGTCTATCCGCTCGCTTTCGGTGACGACGCCTTCGACGAGGCCTACCCCAACTTCGGCCTGCCGGTCACCTATTTCCTCGACGCGGACGGCGGTGTGACCGAGGTCTTCAATGGCATCCTGACACCGGAAAGACTCGAAGAGCTGACCGCGGGCATTTAGGCGGCTGACGCCACCGCTTCGAGTTGCTGCGCGTACTCGACGTTGGGGCCTGCCACCAGCTCGGCAGTGACGATCAGACGCTCCGTCGCCGAATACTTGGGATTGCAGGTGGTGAGGGTGAGCCAGGCCCCCGGCTTGCTATCGGTGACCCAGACGTCGGTTGGGGCGACGATGAACGACTCCCGGACCTCGTAGACGTGGGTCCCAATGCCGGTGTCAACCTCGACGCGGTCGCCGGCCACCAACTGGTCGAAGTCATGGAAGGGTCGGCCGTAGGTGGTCCGATGGCCCGAAATGACCGCGTTTCCAGGTTGTCCGGGAAGGGGCGTCCCCGGCATGTGGCCAGGGCCCTTGGCGAGGGTCGGCGTTGTCACGCCCTCGAAGACGACAGCCTCCAACCCGACCTTGGGGACCTTCAGCAGGGCAAACCCGACGCCGTCGCCAGGCACATCCTCCATGACGTGCTCGACGACGACACCCTCCTGCTCGACCTCCTCCACCTCGGGAGCTGCGGCGTCGGCCAACCGCCGCTCGAGAGCGGACATCGCCTCCGCCTGGACCCGGGCGTTTACGACGTCGGTCCCATACAACTGCCATCCGAGGTAACCGAAGACGAAGATGCCGCTCCAGATGAGCGTCCACCCCAGGATCTGGACATTCCGCCTCATTTCTCCCCCCGCAGGGGGGAGTCCGGCGAAGCCGGGAGGGGGGATTCTCTCCCCCCGCAGGGGGGAGTCCGGCAGATCATCGCCCTTCCAATGAGGCTCGCGCTTCTCCAGGAAGGCGGTGATCCCCTCGGCGGCATCCTCACTCATGGCAACTGCGGTCAGCCCCGTCTGCAGGCGGTCGAGCGCCGCGTCGAAGTCGAGATCGGCCATGCCGTAATAGGCGTCCCGGCCAATCATGAGAATGGCCGCGCTCTTCGACTGCAACGCCGCCACGACCTCGTCCACCACTGCATCCAGGTCGGCTCGGGACACCACACGGGAAACGGCGCCGAGACGCTGAGCCTCGTGGGCGTCGATCACACGACCGGTCAGCATCAGCTCGAGGGCGGACTTGCGGGGCATCACCCGTGCCAGGAGCGCCGAGATCATCATCGGCCACAGCCCTACCCCGATCTCGGGCGCCCCCAATTTGGCATCGTCGACGCAAATCGTCACGTCGCAGGCGATGGCGAGCCCGAATCCGCCGGCGAGTGCATGACCGTTGACCCGGGCCACAGTCGGCTTCCCGCCCCGGAGCATGAGCCGGAAGAGGTCGGCCAAGGCTCCTCTGGCCTTGTGCAACCCAACAGGGTCGTCGACGAATGAGCCTGACAGGTCGCCGCCCGCAGAGAATGCCTGGTCCCCGGCGCCGGTGTACACCAGGACGCGCACGGCAGGGTCATCCATTGCCTGTCTGGTCGCAGACAGGAGTCCTTCCATCGCCTCCACTGAGAGCGGATTGCGGCGGGCGGGGTCAGACAGCGTGATCGTCGCTCGACCGTCCCCCATTTCGTACTCGACCAATTCTCCGCCTTCGTCTGACTTGACACCCGGTATTACCGTCGGGGGACATGCTATGGCTGGCCATTGTCTTGTTCATCGCCATGGCCATGGCGGTGCTGCGCGGGGGCCGTCTGACCAACCTCGGCGACATCGAGCTTCGGGCTTGGTGGCTCTTGCTGGTCGCCCTGGGTCTGCAGGTGGCGACGATCTGGCTACCGGACTCCGATTGGGCAGAGGGTCTCGGACTGGCCATGGTCCTGATCTCCTATGGGCTGCTCATGGCCCTCGTGGTGCTCAATCGCAGCCGTACCGGGATGTGGCTCGCCGGTCTCGGAGTCCTGATGAACTTCACGGTTATCGCCGTCAATGGCGGAATGCCGGTGCTCGCCGAGGCGGCCGAGGTTGCCAGCGGATTCACAGTCACGGTGCCTGACCTGTCCGGGTCGTTCAAGCACGTGATCCTCGATTCGGGCTCGAATCTCACCGCATTCGCCGATGTCATACCACTCCGGATCGGAGGGATCGGCCAGGTGATCAGTCTTGGTGACGTCTTCCTCGCGGTCGGGTTGGGCCGATTCCTGGAGCACGAGTTGCGCCGGCCTCGTCGCTACTTCAAGCGCGGCGCCCACGCCCAGCCCGGGTCGGCCAGCAAGACCTGACCGATCAACTGCCGTAATTGGGAGCGACAGTCCCGGATGTGACGCGTATCGATCCCAATTACGGGCGGAAGCTCAGGCGCGGACCGGGGTGAGGACCCCGCGGCTCTCCAGCAACCGGCGCAGAGATGCGACGACCTCGGGGTCGAAGTCGTAGGCGGCACCGGTGTGGAGGACCTCGAGCGCCTGAAGCGGCGAGAGACCCTCGAGATGCACCTGCCAGTCGTAGGCGGCGGCGACCTTGATTATCCGCGACACGATGGAGACATCCGGGTCTGTCTGTTCGCCCGGCTTGCGATATGGCTCGTACTGATGGCGGACGTGGGTCGCCACCCGGCTCAAATACGGTGACTCGGCGATGATCTCCGAGCTCCAGCGCGCGATGTCGCTGTCGCTATAACCCATCCGAAGTATCTGCGGCTCGTTGAGGCTGACCCGCCCGATGTCGTGCATCAGACCGGCGTACTCCACGTCTTCCACCTGGACCGGGCCCAGCCCGATCTCCTTGGCGATCGCCGAGGCGAGCTCGGTGGTCCGGTCGGCATGGCCATCGACCCCGAGCCCGGAGACCTCGGGGATGCGGGCCAGCGCCCGGATGGTCTGCTTGTAGGTGACCTTGGTCTCCTGGAACCGCTTGAAGGCGAGATGGGCGAACGAATACGGGAAGCAGGGCGATGGGGAGGGCCCACCAACCGAGCACCGGCCAGAGCTCCCCGAACAGGCCACCGGTCAGGGCAAGTCCGAGAAAGACATTGAGATCGTGGAGCAGGGAACGAGCCAGATAGGACCGGGAGACGCTCGCGCTTGCCCACGACCAGCATGGAGACGGGCGAACACCTCGACCGCGATCCAGGCGAGGAGGGCCACCACGAACGGGAACAAGTCCTCCCAATCTCCGTTCAGCTCGGCGAACGGCCCGACACGGAGGGTGGAGTAAACCGTGGCATAGACGACATACCCGGCGAATCTCCGCACCAGGGTGGGCAGGAGGTCGGTGTGCTTCTCGCCGCGCGAATACCTCAGCGCCCAGACGATGGCCAGCCCCAACCCGTATACGGCGATGCAACCGGCCAGGTCCACATCATCCGTCGAGCCGAGCACGAACGGGATGGCGGCGGCGACCGCCAGCCCGACCGTGAAGCGGTTCCCCGAGTTGGACGCGGCCACCCCGACCATCGAGGCCAGCACCAACGCCGTCACCGCGACCAGAATCGTCATCGGGTCGCTGATGGCGAGCGTGGCCGCATAGAGACCAACCCCGGCGACGACGATGACATAGAGCCACGAGACGATGGACAGGGCGCGGGGGCTCCAGCTAGCCACGAAGCGTCAGCTCCGGCTCTTCGGCGAGACGACGGGCCATCTCCTCGTCGTTGACATGCGGGGCGCCCCAGCGACGACCGGTCTTGTTGAGCGCTCGCTCGAAGGCATCGACCACGTCCGGGTGGAACTGGGCGCCGGAGTTGCGTCTCAGCTCGGATATTGCGTACTGCTGGGAGAGGGCCATCCGGTAGGAGCGGGCCGAGGTCATGGCGTCGAAGGCGTCGGCGGCGGCGACGATGCAGGCCTCGATCCGGGGCGGCTGACCCTGGCTGTGCCCGCTGCCGCCGTAGCCGCTCCCGTCGAAGTTGCTGTGATGACCGGAGGCGATCTCGACCATGGGCTGGAGGAAGTCCACCTCGGCCAGGATCTCCTCGACGAGTTGGGCGTGGGCCTTCATCTCGGCGTACTCGTCTTCGTCGAGCCGGCCCCTCTTGCGGATGAGCTCGGTCGGGAACCGCCAGCTTGCCCAGGTCGTGGATCAGGGCCGCCCAGCGCACGGTCTCGAGCTGAGTTCCCGTGAAGCCCATCTCCTCGCCGATCATCTGGGCGAAGAACGCCACCCGCTCGGTGTGGCCCCGGGTGTACATGTCCTTGGCCTCGAGGGTCTTCACGAAACCGCGGATAGAGCCGATGTGGGAGTCGCGCAGCTGTGAGAAGGCGTAGAGCGACATGTGGCCGATGGCGAAGACACCGACGATGAAAACGATGATCGCCTCGCTGTCGGCGATGAGGAAGGCGGCGCCGATCAGACCACCGACCAGGCCCATGGCGACCTGACCGGTGAACAGGACCGGCATCTGCGACCATGGCTCGAGATTGTCCCGGCCAAAGACCACCTTCACCGCGTACCGCACCAGAAGGGTCTGCACGGTGGCGTAGGCCAGGGCGGCAGCCGCCGACACGATGAGCACCCGGATCAGCGAGCTCGGCGGTGGATGCGTCGACACCTTCGAGAAGACGTCGAGGATGAAGCCGGCGACGGCGCCGGCGGTCACCATCTGGCCGAAGTTGGCCAGAGGCTGGAACCATCGCTTCTCCTTGAAGTCGAGCGCGGTGAACAGGGCCAGGGCCGCCATTAGGCCAGGCCGAACATGGCATCGGAGCCGGGGAGCATGGCGAGGATCACCCCGGCGGTCATCGCCACCATCACCGAGGAGGACTGCAGCATGCGATCGTTGACCTCGACCGCGAAGAACTCGAGCAGGACGAAGAGGACGGCGAATGGAGCCCAGTAGGCCCAGTCGGGCATCTCGGAGATAGAAGAACGACCCGACCAGGGCGGCCAGACCCATCAGCGAGTAGGGCACAGCGATCTTCAACCGGCGCTGCACCGTGGGGCGGAGACGCCCGAACCATCCCCGCAACGGTCTTTTCCTACCTAGCCTCATTGAGCCCTCGACGACATGTTGTGACCGTGGTTGTGGTGAGCCGGCGCCGTTATCAGCCGATTTTCGTGCCGGCGAGCACTAACTCCAGGCTCGCGACACATCTGTGATTACGGGCCAGAAATGCCTTCATCAGGAACGCTCACCTGTTGGTGCCGTATTTCACCGACGTTGTGTGCCGGTGTTGACGATCCGCTCCGCTGGGTTGATGGGCGTCCAGTTACAAGGCCGACGTCTGACGCCGGTCTCACCGCTTTCCCCGGCAAGTCTTGACGGGGAACCTTTAACATGTCAAAGGCCCCTGACTTCGCCCGCCATAGGCCAGGCAGACGGGTCGGAGACCTCGCCTGCCCCACGTTTCCAATAACTGCCTTCCAGCCCGACGCAATCTAGAGCCTCCCGGAACCTTGAACAAGAGGAAATGAGACGTGTATCCCGATGGACCTTCGTTATTGGCTGTACGCTGCGCATTAATGGACCTGATCGCCCTCCAGGACAAGATCTGCCGTATCGACGGGGTCGAGGCGGCGCGGATCGTCGCCGGCAACGGCCACATCGAGGAAATCCACGTCCTGGCCCGGCGCAACAAGCCGCCGAAGCAGGTCGTGAGAGACGTCCAGTCGCTCAGCCAGGCGCTGTTTGGCGAGGAGATCGACCGCCGGGTGGTCTCGGTTGTACAGCTCGCCGATTCCGATCTCGACATGGGATTCCGTCCGGCGCTGGTCGATGTGAGCGAGATCCTGGACGGGTCCCGCGCCGTGGTTTCGGTGACGTTGCGGTGGCAGAACGAGGTCTTCACCGGCACGTCGAAGGGTGCGGCCGCGGTGACGACCCGATCCCGTCAGATCGCCGAGGCCACGCTCGAGGCGATCCGTCAGGCCATCCATCAGGAGGTGGCCCTCGCCGTCTCTTCTATGGACATCCCTGTGCTGGGGAGCCGGAAAGTGGCGGTGGCACAAGTAGTCGTGGTCACCGAGGCGACCGAGCGACACCTCATCGGGTGCGCCTATGTCGAGGATGAAGAGTCGAGAGCAGTGGTCCGCTCCGTCCTCGATGCCCTCAATCGGGTGCTTCCCGACCTCAAGACATCCTGACGCACGCGGTCTCCACCCCTCACCACCTCTCAACGGATGCGGCCAAGCGTGTGCTGATCGGTGGCGGCAACGCGGTAGACGCGGCGATCGCAGCCACGGCGACCCAGGGGGTCGTCGCACCGGAGACATGCGGAGTCGGCGGTGATCTCTTCGCCTTGGTCCATCGTCCGGGATGGGATGAGCCCCGTGCGCTCAACGCCTCCGGACGCGCCGGGTCCAATGCCGACCCCGGCCCCCTCCGGGACCTCAGGGTCATCCCGCGGGACCACCCGCTCTGCGTCACAGTGCCCGGTTGTGTAGACGGGTGGGTCGCCCTCTCATCCGAGCTCGGCCGACTCTCACTGAGTGAGTGCCTCGCCCCCGCCGTAGAGCATGCCAGCGAGGGCTTCGAGGTCTCGACCGAGCAGGCCGGCGCCTTTCTCGATCAGGCATCTTTCTACGCCGGGCAACAGGCGGTCCGTGAGTTCTATCCGGACGGGACGCCGGTGGCGCGGGGTGACATCGTCAAGCGACCTTCGCTCGCGGCCACTCTCCGCGCTGTCGGCGAGGGAGGGCGCGAGGCCTTCTATCTCGGAGATCCTGCCCAGGACATCGTGGAGGAATTGGGCGGTGTCATCACAGGCGGCGACCTGGCCCGATCCCACGCCGACTGGGTGAGCCCGATCTCATGCATCGGTCGGGGAAATGTCCGCTTGGACCATCCCGCCCAACTCACAGGGCTATCTCGGTCCTGCCACTCTCGCCGTATTCGAGATGCTGGAACCGCCATCGGACCCGGCTGACCCGGACTGGTGGCATCTGCTGATCGAGGCGTTTCGCTCGGTGGCCTGGGAGAGAGACGATCTCGTCGCCGATCCCGACCATGCTCCCCTTCCCGGGCACCTGCTCCTCGATCCTGCCCGGTTGGGCCGAGCCGCCAACACGGTCGACCGGGCCACGACGGGAGTCTGGCCCAGGGGGATGGGCTCCGAGTCGAGCACGGCGTACATGTGCATCGTCGACGGCGAGGGCTTGGCCGTATCCATCATCCAGTCGAACTTCGAAGGAACCGGCTCCGCATTCGGGGCCGGCAGGAGTGGGTTCTTGCTGCACAATCGGGGCAGCGGCTTTTCGCTCACCCCGGGACACCCGAACGAGCTGCAGCCCGGCAAGCGCCCGCTGCACACCCTCTCCCCCACCCTCTGGACCCGCGATCGTGAGCCGAAATGGGTGATCGGGACGCGGGGCGGCTCGGTGCAGCCTCAACTCGTGGCGCAGGTCGCGGCGCGAGCCATTCTCGCCCGGATGACCATCGAGGAGGCTCAGACCGCGCCGAGATGGGTGGTCCGGGAGTTCGGACCATTCTCCGAGGGGCGTCTCCTGGTGGAGCCGGGTGTCGCCAGGGCCACCCTCGCCGACTTGCGGTCGCGGGGGCACCACATCGAAGAGGTGCCCGACCGCCAACCCGGTTGGGGGCCGGTGTCCATGATCAACATCGACGGCACCAACCGCACCACCCACCCTGACCCCCGCGTCGACACAACCAGCGCCATCGTCTTCTGACTACGCCTTCAGCTTGCGTATGACCTCGCGCAGAGCCTCCGGCTCCGTATCCAGAGTCGGACCGATGGTGTAGAAGCCGATCCGGTGCACTCGATCGCCGTAGCGCTCCTGAATGGCCTCAGCCAGCCGGTCGGCTGTCGCCGCGACCCCCACTGTGAGCACGGCATCGTCCGGCACGAGCCCGGCCATCTCCTCCCACTGTCCGCGTTTCGACATCGCGTTGAGCTCACCGCCGAAATCCCACCCCTCAGCCTCCAGCACTGGCAGGTAAGAAGGCGTTGATGCGTAGAAGGCAATCTGCTGCCGGACCGGGCCCATCGCCTGTTCGACGTCAGACTCTGTTGCTCCGGTCATCACGAAAACGGTCGTGGCCAGCTCCACGTCATCCAGCATCCGGGCAGAGCCTGCTGCCCCGGCGGCGATCCCGGGAAGGACCACCTCATCGAGATAGCGCACCGTGTGGAACGGGATGGACGTGGAATCCCGAGCAAAGCTCTCCGGCGAGACGGCTCAGATAGGGACCGACTCCGGCGATGTAGATCGGCACATCCGGATGCGGGATCGGGCCCGGGTTGAAGAACGGCGTCATCAGAGAGAATTGGTAGAAGTCACCCTCGAAGGCGAGCGGGCTCGAGTCCTGAAACGATCCCCAGATCGCGCGGAGGGCCAGGATGTACTCGCGAAGACGGGGAACCGGGCGATCCCAGGTCGACGAGAAGCGCCGGACGATGTGCGCTCTGACCTGTGTCCCCAAGCCGAGCATGAACCGGCCACGCGACATCCGGGCAAGATCCCAGGCGGTCATCGCGGTGATCATCGGCGATCTCGGGAAGGCGACGGCGATCGCGGTTCCGAGGTCGAGCCCGGGCTCCGCCGATGAGGCGAGGGCCAACGGCAGGAAGGGGTCATGCTGGGTCTCGGCGGTGAAAAAGCCGTCATAGCCGAGCTTCGCCGCGCCCGCCGCCGCCTCCGGAGCGCCCTCGGGCGGGCTCGGTGGGTAATAGAAGTCGACTTTCATCAGCCGGCCAGGGTAGATCGGGCCACGGATGGGTACGATCACGACCGATGAAGACGCTGGCCAAAGTCGTAGGTGTCGTCGGCGCGGCAGCCGCCCTGGTGTGGGCGATGCGCGACCGATTCATCTCGGTGGCAGCATCACGCGAACCGGAGCCGCCCGTCCTGCGGACAGCCGCACCGGCTGCGACGGCTTCGGGGATCGATGCCATCGATGGGATCGGCCCCGTGTTTGCCAGCCGTCTGAAACTCGCCGGGATCGACGATGTCTCCAAACTCGCCTCGGCGACTCCCGACACCATCGCCGAGGCGGCCGGGGTCAGCGGCGCTCGGGCCAGGACCTGGATCGAACAGGCCCGCTCGCTGGCCTGACAGTGCCCTACCTCCACCAGCCGGAGGATCTCGGCGACCTTCTCGAGGGTGAGCCCGCCTATCGAGTCGACCAGTTGCGTGATTGGCTCTACCTGACGCCTGTGCTGAGCAGCACGGACATGACCAATCTCCCGGCCGAGGTGAGAGGCAGGCTGGAGCCCCTCTGGCCATTCGATGTGGAAGCAGAGCAGTCCGCCGACGGCGGCACCACCCGCAAGTGGCTGTTTCGCGCCCCGGACGGAGCCGCCATCGAGGCAGTCCTCATGGGCTATCCGCGGCGAGCGACGCTGTGCATATCGAGCCAGGCCGGTTGTGCCCTCGGCTGCACATTCTGCGCCACCGGCCAGTTCGGGTTCGAGCGACATCTCGAAGCAGGCGAGATCGTGGCTCAGGTGGCCTACGCGCAGGCTTTCCTCCGTCAGATCGGGATGCCGGGCACCCCCGATCATCTGACCAACGTCGTCTTCATGGGAATGGGAGAGCCGCTGGCAAACTACGACCGGGTCAGGGAGGCAATCCGCCGGATGATCGAGGTGATGGGCATTTCGGCGCGATCGATCACGGTCTCGACCGTCGGCATAGTGCCGGGAATACGAAGACTGACCGAGGAGCCCTGGCCGGTCTCGCTGGCGGTGAGTCTTCACGCCGCCGACGACGAGCTCAGGAGCACGATCGTCCCGATCAATCGGCGCTACCCGCTGTCGGACCTCGAGGAGGCGGCCGCCGGGTACTTCGAGAAGAAGCGGCGCCGGCTATCGATCGAGTGGACGATGATGGATGGCGTCAACGACACCACCGACCAGGCAATGAAGCTGGCTGCGATCGCCCGTCGGCTCCATGCCCACGTCAACTTGATCGCCCTCAATCCGACGCCTTTGACCAAGGAGACGGCATCGAGCGAGAGGGCCATCGACGCCTTTGCCAGGGAACTGGGCCGGCGTGGCGTCAATGTGACCGTCCGCAACACCAGAGGACGAAACATCGACGCCGCATGCGGCCAACTGCGCCTGCTTGCCGGCAAACCGGGCCTGAAACCCATGCCCGACGGACCAAAAAGGGTTTAGCTGGCAATTTCGCGATCTGCGGTTAGGGTGGACTGGCGGACGGAACAGGGGCCTGAAGGAGTTGGACCTTCATGCCAGTCAATCGACGCGCCCGCGCCATCGCTGTTGGCTCGGTTCTCGCCCTGACTGTGGCTCTATTTTCCCTGGAGTACACCGTGAAGCGCGGAGACACCCTCAGCGAGATCGCACGTGACCACGACGTGTCCCTTTCCGACGTGGTCGAGCTCAACGAGATCTCGAATCCCGATCTGATCCGACCTGGCCAGGTGATCCTCATCCCCGGCGTCGACGGCTCCGTGGAACAGGTCCATGTGGTGAGCAATGGTGAGACGCTGGCCAAGATCGCCTCGACCTACGGCGCCACCGCCTCTGCCGTCGCCGAGGCGAACAGCATGGCCAACCCCGATTTGATCCGTCCGGGTCAGGAAATTCTCATACCCACCACCAGGAAGAAGTCACCGGGCTCGGGCAACCCGAGCCCCACCGATGGCGAGAGCGCTTCGTCACGATCGGGTCGGTTCCACATCGTTCAGCGTGGCGAGACCCTGGACTCCATTGCCGGGCAGTACTCGGGTGTTTCGCCCGACACCATTGCCGCCGCCAACGGGATCACCAACGGAAAGGTCTACACCGGCACCCGTCTCTTCCTCGACGGCCCCGCCTTCGTGGGGAAAGGGAGTGGAGGATCGGCCAACTACGTAGTGCAGACGGGCGACCGTCTCGGCGACATCGCTGCCAAGTACGGCACGAACATCTCGACGCTGGCCGACCTGAACGGTCTGTCCAATGTCAACATGATCAGGTCCGGCCAGACCCTCGCGGTACCGGGCGGATCCAGCTGGGTTTGCCCGGTCAAGGGTGGCCGCTACTTCAACGACTGGGGCTTCCCCCGCGGCGGCTCACGGTTTCACGAAGGCAACGACATCTTCGCCGGAAAGGGCTCCCCGGTCAGGGCTCCGGTCTCGGGCACGGTCGAGCTGATCGAGGGGACGGTTGGCGGGCTTCAGTTCAACCTGCAGGGAAGTGACGGGATCGAGTACCTCGGCTCCCACCTCGATGCGGCGGGAAAGACCGGCAAGGTGAGTGCAGGGGACGTCATCGGCTACGTGGGGACCTCGGGCAACGCGGCCGGGACGACTCCCCACCTCCATTTCGGAATGTACGGGAAGGTTGGGGCGATGAACCCTCACCCGACGCTGGTCTCAAACGGCTGCTGACATCGCCTCGCCTGGAGTTGATCGAGCCTGATCGCACCTGCATCCAGCAAACGACGGTGGAAGTCCTTGCCGTCGAACGAGGCTCCGGCCCCGGTCATCGCCTGCTTCCGAATGTCGAGGATCTCCCGCTCCCCGACCTTGTACGAAATGGCCTGGCCCGGCCAGCCGAGATAGCGCAACACCTCCGACTCCGCCAGGTCTCGCGGCTGCCTGCCGATCCTCTCCATGTAGTCCACGGCCAGGTCGTAGTCCCACACCTCACCGGCATGAAGAGGGGCGTCGGCCGGGATCCGCTTCTCCAGATGCGCCCCTATGTCGACGACGACCCTGGTCGACCTGAAGAGCTGACTCGCTTGCAGTCCCAGTCGGTACTCCGGGTTCTCGAAGAAGCCGAGTTCCTCCATGAGCCGCTCGGCGTATAGCGCCCATCCCTCCCCCGACCCCGGGTACCAGACGAACAGGCGGTGGAAGCGGGACAGTTTCTCCCGTTGCAGAACTGCGATACCGACCTGCAGGTGATGCCCGGGGAAGCCCTCGTGATAAGCGGTGGCCACCTCCTGCCAATAGGGGATTCGGGTCCTCTCGCCGAGGGCATACCAGATAGATCCAGCGCGTTGGAGGTCCTCGGAAGGTGCCACGTACCAAGCTCCGAGAGCGCCTCCGGGGGGAGCCAGATTGACTGTCACGTCGCACATCGGTGGCGGTACATCGAATGCCGACCCGTCGAGACGCTCCACCGCATGCGCCTGGATATCCCGGACGAAGCCCGCAAATGCGTCATGGTCCGGTGCCGAGCGACCAGGGTCGGTATCGAGCAGCTCGATCACCTGGTCGATGTTCAGATCGGGGTCGATCTCCGCTGCGGTAGCTCGCATCTCCCCGAGCAGCCGGTGCACCTCAGACCATCCCCATTCGTAGGTCTCGTCCGGGTCGAGGTGCAATCCGAGAAACCGCTCGGATTCCTCCGCGTACCGGTCGATGACCGGCGGCGTCGGAGATCGCTGCCAGCGGCAGATACACGGTCTCGAGCCAGTCGGCGAACTCGGCTGAAGCCGATCTAGCGACGGCGACGGCCCCAGCTACCCGATCCTCGTCTCCTCCATTGGCCGCTGCCAGCAGCGGCAGCGCCGTGAAGCGGGACTCCGGCCCGGCCACTGAGCGCACTTGTTCGATGACGCTCAATACCTGACGTCGGGCCACTGTCTCCCCGTCATCGAGGCCGACGTGGAGGCTTGCCCGGTACCCGTCGAGCATGTCGCCCCAGGTGGAGAGTCGGACGGTCACGTTCTCCCACGCCTCACGCCCGTCCTTCGACACGACGTCGAAGGTGTCACGTGCAGTCTGGAAAGGGCCGAGTATGTGGTTGAGCTCCCGCTTCCAATGTCCGCTGGCGTAGAGACGCCGCTCCGATTCCAGGTACCCACTCGCCACCCGGGCCGCCGTCGCCTGGACCGGGTCGGGGTGACCGAGGTGTGGTGTGAGATCAGCGACGGCCCTCGCCCTGAGCTCCTCCTTCGCCGCCTCACCTTCGGGCGAGAAGTCGTCCCACTGATGATCGCGCCCGGGAATTCCGGCCTCGGTGGCGGCGATCGGCGACAGATCGGCGTAGGCCTCGGTCAAACGATCGCAGATCTCGAACGGTGTGGTCTCTGGCATGCTCGGGTGAAGCGGGGAGCGTAGACCCGATACCCTTCGACCGTGGAAGAGGTCATCGAGGTCCGCCAGGACGAGGGATTCGATGTCGACCGTCTCACCGGCTGGATGACTGGCAACAGGTCGTTGCCCGCCGGGTCTCCCACGGTCAGGCAGTTCGCCGGTGGCAAGGCCAACCTCACCTACCTCCTCGATTTCCCCGGCGGGGAGCAGCTCGTGCTGCGGAGGCCCCCCCTCGGCCCGGTCGCGGAAAGCTCCCACGACATGACCCGTGAGTACACGGTCCTCTCCCGGCTCTGGAGGGGCTTCGACAAGGCGCCAAGGGCCGTGGCCCTATGTCAAGACAGCGACGTGATCGGCGCCCCTTTCTTCCTCATGGAGCCCAAGCCCGGTGTCGTGATCCGGGACGTCGTCCCCGATGTGTTCGGTGGGGGCAGAGACGCCGGGGCCAACCGGAAACTGTCGACCGTCGTGATCGACACCCTGGTCGAGCTCCACTCGGTTGACGCCGCCGAATGCGGGCTGGAAGACCTCGGGCACCCGGACGGGTTCCTGGAACGGCAGGTCGAGGGATGGTGGAGTCGCTGGCAACAGGCCAAGGACGACGACGATCCGATTGCCGACGAAGTCGGCTCATGGCTTCGAGCAGGTATGCCACAGTCGGGGCCACCAACACTCATCCACAACGACTGGCGGCTGGACAACATGGCGGTCTCGCCGGCCGATCCTGGTGTCTGCGTGGCGGTTTACGACTGGGACATGGCGACGAGGGGAGACCCTCTCGCCGACGTCGGGACGTTGATGGCGTCCTGGTATGACGAGGGAGAGGAGAAATCGACGCTCGCGCCCATGCCCACCACCTCCCCCGGTTGGCTCGACAGGAGGGCAGCGCTCGACCGTTATCGAGAACGCTCCGGTAGGGACCTGGCCCAAGCCGACTGGTACGTCGTCTTTGGGACCTGGAAGCTCGGGGTCGTCCTCCAGCAGATCTACATCCGATGGCTGAGGGGACAGACCAAAGACCCACGATTCGAGCCACTGGGAGAAGGTGCCCGAGCCCTGTTCCGCCTCGCAGCCCGCAGGAGACCCTGACTTCCTGCGATCCTGAAAGAGCCAAATAGGGCGGCGGACAAGGTTCACGCCGTTGTTAATTTGGTGTCCGTCATGACTTCAGGAGACCTTCCTCTCGGGACGGTCAGTTTTCTCTTCTCCGACATCGAGGGCTCCACGAGGATGCTCCAAGAGCTCGGCGACGGTTTTCGACCTGTCCTGGAGCGCCACAACACGATCGTCCACGAGGCGGCGGCCGGGCACCGCGGCCGGATCGTGAAGAACGAGGGCGATGGCTTCTTCGTCGCATTCCAGTCGGCCCTCGATGCGGTTTCGAGCGCCGTGGAGATCCAGCGCCATCTCGCGGCCGAGGACTGGGAATCGCCGCAAGACGTGATGGTGAGGATTGGAGTTCACACCGGCGAGGGCCGGCTGGGTGGCTCCGACTACGTCGGCATCGACGTCCATCGTGCCGCCCGCATCGGCGACAGCGGGCACGGCGGTCAGACCCTCGTCTCCGAGGCAACGGCCCGTCTCGTCGAGTACAGCCTCCCCGAGGGCACCCGCCTCGAGGATCTGGGAACCCATCGACTCCGCGACCTGACCCACGAGGAGCACATCTTCCAATTGAGCGTGGAGGGGCTCCCGACCGACTTCCCGCCATTGCGCACACTGACCTCTTCCAAGGGCAACCTCCCCGTCAGGGACCTCACGCTGGTTGGCCGTCAACTCGAGAAGGACTCTGTGCTCGTGGCCCTGGAGGAGTCGCGGCTGGTCACTCTCACCGGGCCCGGTGGTGTCGGAAAGACGACACTGGCGTTGAAGGTGGCCGAAGAGCTCGCCTCCAGCTTCGAGGACGGCGTGTGGTTCGTCGAGGTCTCGAGGGTGGCGGACGACAACCTCCTGGCGGCGGCCGTTGCCCGCCAGCTCCACATCACGGAGAGCCCGCTCCAATCGATCACAGAAACGCTGATCTCCCGGCTGGCCAAGGCCCACTCGCTGTTGATCCTCGACGGGTGCGAGCACCTGATCGACGCCGTGGCCAAGCTGACCGACCAGTTGCTCCAGGGGACCGAGACATTGAAGATCCTGGCGACCACGCGGGAATGGCTTTCGATCAGGGAGGAGCACCTGGTGCAGATCTCCCCCCTGGCGGTTCCAGGTCCCGACATCAGGTCTCTGGATGGGATCGCCTCGTTCCACTCGGTCGAACTGTTCGTGAACCGGGCACGTCTGGTGAACCCGAACTTCGAGCTCGGCCTGGCCAATGCGCAGCAGGTCGCGGAGGTCTGCCGGCGACTGGACGGGATCCCCCTCGCCATCGAACTGGCCGCAGCCCGGCTGAAAGTGTTGTCGGTGGGACAGCTCGTCGAACGGCTCGATCAGCAATTCGCCCTCCTCGCCGGGACGGCTCGAGACCTGCCACCTCATCAGCAGACGCTCGAGACCACTCTCGATTGGAGTTATGACTTCCTCGGTGGCGCGGAACGTGCCTTGTTCACCCGGCTTTCGGTGTTCAACGGTGGTTTCACCCTCGAGGCCGCCGAGAGCGTGTGCTCTGGAGGCCTCGTTGCGCGGGAGCACGTGATGAACCTGCTCGGGCGATTGGTCGAGACGTCTCTCGTCATGGCAACGGATACCGACCCGATCCGCTACCGGCTCCTCGAGCCGATCAGCCACTACGCCCGCATGAGGCTGGACGAGGCCGCCGAGCTCTCGACGCTCCGTGACCGTCATGCCGAGTTCTTCCTGGCCATGGCGGAGGAAGGTGACCGCGAGATCCTGGACAACGAGCAAAACGTCTGGGCCGATCGTCTCGAGCGCGATCGCTACAACCTGCGGGCGGCCCTTTCCTGGCTGCACGAATCGGGCCGGGCCCAGGATGCGATGGCCATGGCCGGGGCCTTGCGCTGGTTCTGGGTCATGAAACGTGAGGTCAGCGACGGCACGGAATGGCTCGAGCGCACCCTCGCCCACCGGGAAGGTGTCGATCCATCCATCGTCGCCCGCGCGCTCAATGGTGCCGGGCTTCTGGCCAGTCGCCGGCTCGCGTTCGACGAGTCATACGACGCCCTCACCGAGGCGATGGAGATCTACCGTCAGCTCGGGGATCGACGCGGCGAGGCGCGTCAGGCTTATCAGCTCATGGCGACGGCATGGCTACGGGACGACCTGGAAGAGGCGAAGCGTCTTGCCCCTGAAGCCGAGCGCATCAACCGAGAGGTCGGCGACACCTGGATGCTGGCCTGGACCCTCGCGGTTTGGGCAACCATGGCGCGCCTCCAGGGAGATTTGAAAGAGGCGCGGGAGAAGATGACCGAGAGCCATCGACTGTTCCTGGATCATTCCGGAGTCCTCGACGTGGGTTGGTCGGCGCTCAGACTCGGCGCCGTGGCCCGCGACGAAGGCAACTACAACGAGGCCACCGACAGATACACCGAGGGTCGTGACCTCCTCGTCATCGCCGGCGACTCACTGGGGGTGGCTCATGCGGACGCCGGGTTGGGGGCGATGGCGTGGCTTGCCGGCGACCACGACTACGCGTTGGAGCTGTTCAAGTCGGTGCTCGAGGGATTCAGCCTCTATGAGGAGACGGCCAACAACCTCTTCGAGATGAAGACGATGATCCAATCGAACCCGACCACCGCCGAACTACAGAGAGTCGTGGAGGAGAACCGGGACCGGGCCACGGTCTTCAGCGACAAAGCCGGTGCCAGAGCCGCGCTCGGTGAGTACCTCTACCACATGGGCAAGACCGCACACCGGCAGGGCCAGTTCGAACGGGCTCAGGATGCCCTGGTCGAGAGCCTGGTCCTGTGCAACGCCGCCGAGGACATGCGAGGTGTGGCCATAGCCATCGCATCGCTCGCCGTCGGGGCCCATGCCCGGGGTCGCGACATGGTCGCCGCTCGGCTCTTCGGGCTTGCCGACTTGGTCGCAAGCAAGCACCGGGTCGCAATCTGGCCACCGCCGGAGGAGCACGACTACGCCGCCCAGGTGGCGTCCACCCAGGAGAGTCTTGGGAGCCAGGAGTTCGCCCACGCCACGGTGGCGGGTGAATCCCTCACCGTCGAGGATGCGATCGCCCTGGCGCGGAGCGAGTCCTGACGACCGTTCGGCCATTTGCTCAATAGTCGATACCGCGTCTCGCCATGACTCCCTCGTCGAAGGCGTGCTTCACCTTCTTCATCTCGGTCACCGTGTCGGCCACCTGAATCAGGGCAGCGGGGGCATCACGACCGGTCAGGATGAGGTTCAGCCGGCTGGGACGATGGGCGATGGCGCTGAGCACGTCATCGATGTCGATCCAGCCCCAGTTGATGGGGTAGGTGACCTCGTCCAGGATCAACAGGTCGTATTCATCAGAGTCGATCCTCGTCTTCGCGCTGAGCCACGCCTCCCGGGCGATCGCCTGTGATTCGTCGATGTCGTCGGAGTCCCACGTGAACCCGTCACCCAAGGCCCACCAGTCGATCCCCAGCTTCCGGCCCACGTCCTCCTCACCGACCTTCCACTCCCCCGACTTGAGGAATTGGACGACGCCGACCTTCCAGCCGCGGGCTACTGCCCGCAACGCAGTGCCGAAGGCGGCGGTCGACTTCCCCTTGCCGTCGCCGGTGTTGATCAGGACCAGCGACGACAACCGCTTGTGCGCCGCCGGCGGTGACTCAGTCGGTGGGCTGGGTTGATCGGTCACTCTGTCTCCGCGTGGGGATGACGGTCGGCCCGTCGCCATTGGTCACGACTCGGATCCCGGCACCGTAGCTGGGGATGAGTGTGCCCTCGGTCAGCACCTCTGAGGCACTCCCTTCTGCAGCCACTTGCCCCTTGTCGAGGAGGACCAGCCGATCGGCGAACCGTCCGGCCAGGGTCAGGTCGTGGATAGCGGTGACCACCGTCAGCCGTTCGTGGCGCCGCAGCTCATCGAGTATCTCGAGCACCTCCAGCGCATGGCCGATGTCGAGGCTCGATGTCGGCTCGTCGAGCAAGAGAACGGGTGCCTCCTGGGCCAGGGCCCGGGCCAGGACGGCCCGCTGCGCCTCGCCTCCGGACAGGGTGGACAGGGGGCGATCCGACAGCTCGACCAGGTCGAGGCGCGAGATTGCCCGTCCCACCGACTCCAGGTCGTGGCTTTTCTCCGATCCCACATAGCCGAGATGGGGAGTTCGGCCGAGGAGGACGTAGTTGGCAACGGTCATCTCGTCCGGCAGCAGCGGTCGTTGTGGCATCCAGGCGATGTCCGCTCCCGCCCGACGCTCCCTGGCCTCCCAGATCGACAGAGCCCTGGTGTGCGACGATGCCGACGGCTGCCTTGAGCAGCGTCGACTTCCCGGCGCCGTTGGGCCCGATCAAGCCCACCCATTCGCCGTCGCCCACGACGAGCGTCACCGGCCCGACCACCGTCACCCCGCTGAAGGAGACCACGACGTCCCGCCAGGAGATCACGAGGAGCCCCGCATCGACCGCAGGACGAGCAGGAAGAACGGAGCGCCCAGGAAAGCGGTGACGACGCCGATGGGGAGCTCGGCCGGGCGCCACCACGGTTCGGGCGCCGAGATCGGCCAGGATCAGGAACGAGGCGCCGTACACCAGGGAAAGCGGAATGATCACCCGGTAGCTCCAGCCCGTGAGCAGCCGGATGGTGTGGGGAACGATGATCCCGACGAAGGCGATCAAGCCGCTGACACTGACGGCGGCTGCCGTGGCCAAGGTCGCGGCGAGAACGACCAGACGGCGCACCCTCATCACGTCGACGCCGAGGCCTGCAGCCTCTTCGTCGCCCAGGCCGAGCACATCGAGCAGGCGACGCATGAGGACAAGGACGGTCGCGGCTGCCAGCGCGTAGGGGACGAGGGTCCAAACCTCGCTCCAGCCGACTGTCACCAGTCGCCCCAGGATCCAGGAATAGACCTCTCGCAGGGTCTCGTAGTTGCGCTGGAGCAGGAACGTTTGAATGGCGGTGGCGAAGGCGGCGACGGCGACACCTGCCAGGATCAGTGTCGTGGTGGTCCGGCCACCAACCGTCCGACTGAGTACGTATGTGGCCCCCACCGCGGCGATGCCGCCCACGAAGGCCACCAGGGGGATGGCAGCCGAGCCGGCACCAAGACCGATCACGGCAGTTGCTCCGAGACCGGCCCCGGCGGCCACTCCGAGCAAATAGGGATCGGCGAGAGGATTCCGGAACACACCCTGGTACCCCGCACCGGCTACGGCCAGGACCGCCCCGACCAAGCCGCCGATCACGACACGAGGCATTCTCAGCTCGAAGAGGAGCCTGGTCTCGACCTCGCTCAGCCCGTGCTCCACGGTCACGAACGGGAGTCGATCGGCAAGCGCCTTGATCACCTCCACTGGCGACATGGCCACCGAACCGACCAGCAGCCCGGCCAAGGCCACGACGAGCAGGATGGCCGCCGCCACCAACCACCGCCCGGCGCCAATTCGCGCAGGAGCGACGGCAGGCGGGGACGGCACCTCGCTCAAGAAGCGGGCACGAGCCCTGTCACCGATTCGGCGATCAACTCCAGCAACTCGACAACACGCGGGCCCCAGTTCGAAGCGAGATATGCCTCCAAGGGGACGATCGCGTCGTTCTGGACCGCGGTCATCTCGGCCCATCCCGGCCGCTCGCTGAGGCTTTCGGGTGTCACCCCGAAGTCGACATCGGCGAGATAGATGATGTCCGGGTCCTGGCTGACGATGTACTCGGAGGCGAGCTGCGGGAAGCCCGTGCCCTCGGTGTCCGCCTCGTCCGCGATATTGGTCAGGCCGAGCAGACCGTAGATCTGGCCGAGGAAGCTGTTCGAGGACGCCGAGTAACAAGGTGGCGTCGACCTCGTGATAGAAGGTCACTCCTGCAGGAACGGTGGTCGTGGCCACGATCTCATCGATGTCGGCCTGCATCTGGGCGACCACCTCTGCCGCCTCTCCGACATGCCCGGTCGCCGCGCCGAGAACTTCCAACTGTGTGTATGAATCGTCGAGGCTCGCGGCGGTGGGAAGCAGAAGGGTGGGCACACCGACCGCCTCCAGCCCCGAGACCAGCTCACCCGGGTCGAAGGAGATCACCACCAGGTCGGGCTCGTAACCGACGATCGCTTCGATGTTCGGCGTGAACCCGGAAAGGTCGGTGATCGGAGCCTCAGGGGGATAGGTGGAGAACTCGTCCACGGCGACCACTTGCTCGCCGGCGCCGATGGCGAAGAGCATCTCTGTGCCCGTAGAGGACAACGACACGATGCTCTCCGGCATCGCCTCGATGGTGACCGCACCGTTGGCATCGGTCACCTCCACCGGGAACACCGGTATCGGTGGCAGTCGTGGTGGGGTCGGGCGCCGCCGTGGTCGTAGGGTCTGGCGCCGCCGTGGTGCTGGTGGCGACCTCGCCGGTCGTGGTCGTGCTCCCACCTTCGCCAGCACAGGCAACGAACGCCAACAGGGTGAGGATCAGGGTGATCCTTCGCATATGACACATCCTCCGTTATCGGAGGATGAAGAGGCCGGTGGCTTCCCTGAGCCCACGCTTCCGTCTTCATCCGAGACTTTCGTCGTGGCCCTGGAGATCAGGCGACCTGGCTCGTCCCCTTCAGGGGGCTTCACAGTTGCGGGACAGCGCCGGGGTCAAACCGGCTTCGCTGTCTCCGGGGCAACCCACCGCATGACAGTGGGCCCGGCCAGCATAGCCGGGCCCACTGGGAGGAGCCTCTGGGGAGTTTCCCGATCAGCCGAGGTCGGCGGGGCGCTCGCTCATGGTCACCGGGACGGTCACTTCGCTGCCGTCGCGGACGACCACGACGTCCACCGTGTCGCCAGGCTGATGGGTCTGCACCTGAGCCGCGAGATCGCCACCATCCTGAACCGGGGCACCGTCGATGGAGATGACCAGGTCACCCACCTGGAGACCGGCCTCGTCGGCACCGGTGCCTGGAGTGACTTCGTCGATCAGGGCGCCGCCCTGACCCGACTCGACCACGCCGAGGGACACCCCGAGATACGCGGTCTGGATCTCCTCACCGGCCACGACTTGCTCGGCGATGCCGTGTGCGATGTCGATCGGCACCGCGAAGCCGACACCGTCGTTGGCGCCGGACAGGCTGAAGATCGAGACATTGATCCCGATCACCCGACCCTGACGGTCGACGAGCGGGCCGCCGGAGTTGCCCGGGTTGATGGCAGCATCGGTCTGTAGAACCGCACGAGCAGAAGCCCCTTGCGGAATGGCCTGGTCGACAGCGGAGATGATCCCCGAGGTGACTGTTCCCTGGAGACCCCATGGGCTACCCACCGCGATGGCCATCTGACCCACCTGCGGAGTGTCATCCAGTGCCAGCTCCGCAGCAGGCAGATCCGTCCGATCGACCTGGATCACTGCGACATCGGCGCCGGAAGTGCCGCCGAGAACGGTGCCCTCGACCTGCTCACCGTCGGAAAAGCGCACGGTGACGGTGTCGGCGCCCTCGACCACGTGCGCTGCGGTCAGGATCAAGCCGTTGGAGTCATAGATGACGCCGGAGCCAACGCCCTGGCCGGTCTGGATCTGGACCACCGAGGGGAGGATGATCGCGGCGGCGTCGGCCACCGGCTCCTCGCCGGGGATCACATCAGCGGAGGCCACTTGCTCATCGGACCCGGGCTCGGCCGTCTGGGCCGCGGGTACCTCGTCGTCGTTGTCGATCGTGGTGACCAGATAGGTCGCCGCCGACGAGCCGACTACCAGCAGCAAGGCCAGAAAGGCCATCAACCACGGCGACATACGGCCTGAGCCGGTCTTGGCCGGCTGGGTCGGCACGGCGGGCGGAAGAACCTGAGCCGGCTGCGGTGTATCAGGAATCTCCTGGGTGAACGGCGCCTCGGTGGCGACAGAGCCGGGAAGGGTGGGGTTCTCGTCGCTGACCGGGCTTGGCTCGGTTGTCGGTGGGGCGGAATGTGGTGTCATTTCCTCGTTTGTCATCGTGTAGAAAACCTCCTGACACCGAACCTAGGACCCGGGAGATCAAGCACCTGTAAATGGCGTGAAATCCGGTGGAGAATCTGTGACGTCGCCCTTCGGGATCCAAATGGTCATCGTCGTGCCGACACCGTCGGGGCCGGTCGCCGAGACGAGGGTGCCCTCGTGGCCCTCTGCGATCTGCTCCACGATGGAGAGCCCGAGGCCGATACGCCCGCCCTCGGGCTCCTCGGGCAGCCCCGGGCCTTGGTCGGACACCGCCATCCAGGCCCATTCGCCCACCACTCCGGCCCCGATTCTGATCCGCGATCCGGTGCCCGACGCACCGATGGAGTTGTCGAGGAGGTTGGTCAGGGCTCGGTCGAGTGCGACGGGGACACCTTCGACCAAAGCGGGAGACACGGTGCTCTCGAGGACGATCCCCTTCTCCGCCAGCGGCTTCCCGTATTCGGAGGACTTGGCACGCACGATCTCGGCGAGATCGAGCGCGACCGCCTGCGCCTTGCCGGTCTGGAGCCGGGCAGTGGCGAGAAGGCCATCGATCATCTCGGACATCTTCTCGGTGTTGCGTCGGACGATCCCTCCCACCTCCTGCCAGTCGGTCACGGTCGCCGCATCGTCATCGGCCACCACTTCGACATTGGAACGAATCACGGCGAGTGGAGTACGGAGATCATGACTCGTGTCGGCGAGGAACCGCCGCTGGCTGGCGAATGCGCGGTCGAGTCTCTCGAGCATCCCGTCGAAGGTGTCGGCAAGCCGGGTGATCTCGTCGTCGGGGCCTTCGAGGGCGATGCGCCGGCTCAGATCGGAAGCCTGGATCTCTCTGGCCACGTTGGTGATCTCCTTCACCGGTCTGAGAACCCGACCCGACATCACCCAGCCGACGACGATGCTCAGCAGGAACAAGGCGACCAGGGCGAGGATCGTCGCCTTGGCGACCTCGTTGAGGACGATCTCGTTGTAGACCGACTCGATCATCCGCACCTCGCGGGCAGCGAGACTGGGGAGCACTCCGATTTGGACGCCGTCCTGGATGACGGGGCGGCCCGACCAGACGTACTGGGTCATGGTCTGGGCCCGCAGCCAGTTCCTGAGGGCCATGTAAACCAGGCCCAGCAGAGCGCCTCCCAGGCCAAAGACGATGGCCGAATACTGCACCGAGAGACGAAAGCGGATCGAGTTCCAGGCCTGCATCACTCACTCAGCCTGTAGCCGCGTCCCGGCACGGTCGAAATCAGCGGCGGGTCACCGAGCTTCTTCCGCAAGTTGCTCACCGTGACTCGGACCACGTTGGTCATCGGGTCTGCCATCTCGTCCCATACGTGCTCGAGGAGGTGCTCCTGGCTGAGCACGAGACCGGCGTGGGACATGAAGTAGTGGAGAAGCGAGAACTCCTTGGCAGTGAGATCGAGGGGTTCGCCATCCCTCGACGCTTCGAAACGGGCGGGATCGAGACGCAATGGGCCGACCTCCAGAACCGGGTCGGTGCCATCGTCTCTCCGTAGCAGTGCCCGCACCCGTGCCGACAGCTCGGCGAATGCGAAGGGCTTCACCAGGTAGTCGTCGGCTCCGGAGTCGAGACCGGTCACCCGGTCCTCGACGCCGTCACGTGCGGTGAGCATGAGGATCCGGGGCCTCTCGCCCTCGAGCGTTGGCAGCTCACCACTCACCAGCCGGCGGCAGAGAGTGATGCCCGAGCCGTCGGGCAGGCTCCAGTCCAGGCAAACGAGGTCGTACGTGGCAGTGCGAAGCTTCATATCGGCGTCGGAGGCGGTCAACGCCGTGTCGACGGCATGACCGTCGCGTCGAAGACCTCTGGCGATCGCATTGGCCAGATCCGGCTCGTCTTCAACTACTAAAAGGCGCACTATTCACCAAGCTAAGGGGCCGTGGGTAACGAACTGATAAACCAAGAGTCACCGTTGCTCGATACCAGTATGGGTCCAGCGACCCAACTGATAGTGAAACGGAATGACGATGATGTGAGTCGGATACTTTGCTAATGGTCGTAACTTTCATAACCCAAGATCAAGACGGATTCCACACGTACACAGGCCACGTGGTCTCACGTGGGCCAGCGACCATCGTGGTGATGCTGACCGAGCCATTCAGCATGGCAGGACGCTCGGTCCAGTTCCCCATGAAGGTCGTCGTCGAGGAGAAGGTCGTCTCAGCCTGAGACTGTCGACGGCTTCATCGGCTCCTCGAGAAGCAGGTGAGTCGCCGTGTTCCTAGACGCCTCCACCTGGCAGGCGCTTGCCATTGCCGGCGCCGTAGGCGGCGTGGCGGGGCTCGTTGCCGGGTTCGTCGCCAACGCCAGCAATCTCCTCGGTGCAATCCTCATCGGGATCATCGGGGGCATCGCCGCGTCCGCCATCATGAAGATCGCCGGTGTCCCGGCGATAGCCTCCGTGGGAGACGGGTTCTCGCTCGTGTGGGCCGCCGCCGGTGGTCTGCTCCTCGGCTACGTCGTCGGCCGCTCCAGCTAGCCACTCCCCGGGTCCGGATCTTCGTCGTCCGTAGCGGTTATCTCGACTTCCCCGACCCGCCGCCCCTCGGTGCTGCGGACACGCAGCCTCCATCCCTGGTCCTCGATCACATCGCCACGACGCGGCAAGCGCCCGAGACGCTCCATGACGAGTCCCCCGATCGTCTCGTAGTCACCCGAAGGCAGCTTCACGCCGTACCTGGTCAACTCATCGGGGCGCATGGTGCCCGCAGCAACGATCCGCCCGTTCGGCTCCACCGACACCAGCTCCTGCCGTGGATCGTGCTCGTCGGCGATCTCACCGACCAATTCCTCGGCGATGTCCTCCATCGTGATGATGCCTGCCGTGCTGCCGTGCTCGTCGACCACGACGGCGAGATGGGATCGGGCCTGTCGCATCTCATCGAGGACGGATCGAAGCGGAGCGGTCTCCGGGACGACCAGGGGCTCCCTGAGTCGTTCGGTGGGCAGCGCCGCGTCACGGTCGATCTCGTCGGTCATCAGGTCCTTGACATGGATCAAGCCGGCGACGTCGTCGAGATCGCCGTCATAGATGGGGATACGGGAATGACCGGTGACTCTCATCAACTCCTGGATCCCGGAAACCGGCGTCTCCGAGGGGGCGGCCACGATGTCCGGTCTGGGGACCATCACCTCGGACGCGTCGAGATCCCCAAAGATGATGGCCCCGGTGAGCAATCGATGGGCGAAGTCCTCGATGACCCCTTCCTTCCGACCAGTGCCGATTATCACGGCCAGGTCTTCCGCCGAGTGGCCGACTTCGAGGGCGTCCGTCGGTCTCACCCCGAAGAGACGGAGGACTCCGTTGGCGCTGGCATTGAGGAGGCCGATCAGGGGTCTGAAGATGAGGATGAAGCCGCGGAAAGGCATCGCGAGCAGCACGGCCGTTCGCTCTGGGGCTGAGATGGTGATGTTCTTCGGCGCCATCTCGCCCACCACCATGTGCAGGAACACGACGATGAGGAGGGCGATGACCAAGGAGATGCCGTGAATCACGTTCTCCGAGAGCGGGAGAAACCCGAGCCCCAATTCGAAGATCGAGGCAACGGCGGGCTCGGCCACCGCGCCCAGCAGCAATGAGGCCATTGTGATGCCGAGTTGGGCCGCGGCCAGACTGAGGGTGAGGTTCTTGTTCAGGCCGACAGCGATCTGGGCCGACCTCCGGGGTACCTGTTCCAGGACATTGCGCCGGGCCGTGATGTAGGCGAACTCGGCAGCGACGAAGAATCCGTTGGCAAGGAGGAGTAGGACCAGCCAGAGGAAGGCGGGCCAGTTCACCGGTCGTCCCCTTCCCGATCGCTGGACCGGGTGACGCGCACCTGATCGACCCGGTGCCCGTCCATCGACAGAACCTCGAATGACGTCTCCCCGACCCGGATCACTTCGCCGGCATGGGGGAAGCGTCCGAGTTCGGCGACCAGGAACCCGCCCAGGGTCTCATAACGGCCCTCGGGCCACTCGAACTCGATCAGCTCTTCGACTTCGTGACGGTGGAGGAGCCCGGAGAGAACCTCGACCTCTTCCTTCTCGGATTCGGCGACTGGCTCGGCGTCGTACTCGTCTTCGATCTCGCCGAAGATCTCTTCGAGGAGGTCCTCGATGGTGACGATGCCGGCAGTCCCTCCGTACTCGTCGACGACCACAGCCATCCCCCGCCCTGCTGACTGGAGTTGGGTGAGCAGATATTCGAGTGTGCTCGTCTCGGGGACCTGGAGCGCCGGATTGGTCAGCTCCCCAACCGGGGTGAGCGGAATCCTCGACTCGGGCACGTTGAAGCTGTCCTTCACGTGCACGACGCCGACGATGTCATCGAGGTCCTCGTCGAAGACCGGGAATCTCGAGTGACCGGTCGCAGCGGACGCCCTGCGCAGCTCGGCGACCGAGTCGTGGCGGCTGAGCCCGACGACCGAGACCCTGGGAACCATGGCGTCCCCGGCGACCTTCTCGGTGAAGGTGATGGCCCGGGTCAACAACTCCATCTCGTCGTCGTCGAGGCGACCCTCCTCACCCGACGATCGGATCATCAGCTCGAGCTCTTCCATAGAGCGAACACCGGCCAGGTCCTCCCTGGGCTCGATGCCCAGCTTTCGGACCGTCCAGTTCGCCGACTCGTTGAGGAAGACGATCAGTTGCCGGAGCACCCTGTTCACCACTTGGAGCGGTATGGCGAACCAAACCCCGGTGAAATAGGGCCTGGCAATGGCCAGGTTCTTCGGCACCAACTCACCAAACACCATGGCCGCCCCCGTGGCCAGGATGAAGGCGATGACCAACGACACGGCAGGAGCGGCCGTCTCGGTGACGAAGGGAAGCGAGGAGATCCACGGTTGGATCAGCGTTGCCACCGTCGGCTCGGCAATGGCGCCGAGGATCAGCGATGTCACCGTGATCCCCAGTTGCGCCCCGGAGAGCTCGAAGGAGAGGTTGCGCAATGAGGCGAGGATGCGCCGCGCCGAGCGATCACCATCATCCGCCTTTCGCTGCACGTTGCTGCGGTCAACGGCGACAAGGGCGAACTCCGCGGCTACGAAGAACCCGGTGAGCAGGATGAGCAGGACGACCGCGCCCAACCCGAGGTAGGTACTAATGGATTGGCTCCGGGCTCACGGTTCGCACAAGGATAAGTCTGACGTGGTGTCGCGTGGTTTGTGGCTCTTGCCGTGGTGGTAGGTGCTGGCGGAAGCCATGCCCAAGTACCTCGTCAACGAAGCCGCGGTGGCCAAGGCCGAAGAGTTGATCGAGGCGCGTCGATACGTGGTGCGCAGCGAATGGTCCGAGGTCCAGCCGAGTGCCGCGTCTGAGAACGACTTCGTCGAGCGCAACGACTGGGAGGCCTACTCGATGTGGCATCTCGGGTTGACGGACGGTGCTCCGGACGAGACCAAGGCCCGCTATGCCTTCGTCTTCGGTGACCTGCACCGTCTCCATCGGAGCGGGCTGATGGCGTGCCGTTTCCGGGCAACACAATGGGATCACAAGGAGATCGAATTGGCCGCCCACGAGCTGATCCAGAAATTGGACGCCCGCCGCGGCAAAACGTAGAACGTAAGACGTAGAACGCAATCGGCGTCAGCCGATTGCACCTGCCTCCGTCATGTTGAGCTCGATGAGACGGTTCATCTCCACCGCGTATTCCATCGGAAGCTCCTTCACGATGGGCTCGATGAACCCGGCCACGATCATCGAAGTCGCCTGGTCCTCGGTCAGTCCCCGGGACATCAGGTAGAAGAGCTGCTCCTCACCGACCTTGGACACGGTGGCCTCGTGGCCGATCTCGGCGTCGTTCTCCTCGATCTCCATGTACGGGTAGGTGTCGGAGCGACTCTCCTCGTCGAGGATCAGGGCGTCACAGCGCACGAATGACTTGGCGTTCTCCGCGCCCGGCTCGACCCGCACCAGACCCCGGTAGCCGGCCCGCCCGCCGCCCTTCGAGATCGACTTGGAGACGATGGTGGAGGTGGTGTCGGGGGCAACATGGATGATCTTGGCCCCGGCGTCCTGGTGCTGTCCCTCGCCGGCGAAGGCGATGGAGAGGACCTCGCCATGGGCGCCCGGTTCCATCAGCCACACAGCCGGGTACTTCATCGTGAGACGGGACCCCAGGTTGCCGTCCACCCACTCCATGGTGGCATTTCGGTAGGCGGCGGCACGCTTGGTCACCAGGTTGAACACGTTGTTGGACCAGTTCTGGATCGTGGTGTAGCGGCAGCGGGCACCCTCCTTGACCACGATCTCGACCACGGCCGAATGAAGTGAGTCGGTGGTGTAGACCGGGGCGGAACAGCCCTCGACGTAGTGAACGTAGGCGCCTTCGTCGACGATGATCAGCGTCCGCTCGAACTGGCCCATGTTCTCGGAGTTGATCCGGAAGTAGGCCTGAAGCGGCTGGTCGACGTGGACTCCGGGCGGGACGTAGATGAACGAGCCACCGGACCAGACCGCCGAGTTGAGGGCAGCGAACTTGTTGTCGTTGGGCGGGATGATGGTCCCGAAGTACTCCTTGACGATCTCGGGGTAATCGCGAAGGGCGGTGTCCATGTCGGTGAACAGGACGCCGAGCTTCTCCAGGTCTTCCCGATTTCGGTGGTAGACGACCTCGGACTCATATTGCGCCGTGACTCCGGCCAGGTACTTCCGCTCGGCTGCGGGGATGCCCAGCTTCTCGTAGGTGGCCTTGATCGACTCGGGGACCATGTCCCAGTCTTTCTGCTGCTCACCCGCCGGCTTCACGTAGTAGTAGATGTCGTCGAAGTCGATCGTGTTCAGGGCCCCGCCACCGCCCCATTGGGGCATCGGCTTGCGCAGGAACCGCTGGTAGGCCTTGAGACGGAAATCGAGCATCCACTCGGGCTCCTTCTTCATGGCCGACATCTCTCGGATCACGTCTTCATCGAGACCCTTCCGCGGCGTGAAGGCATACTCGATTTCGTCCCGCCAGCCGAGCTGGTAGGCGCCGAGATCCAGGTCAACGGTGGCCACAGGCAATCACCTCGATAATTCGCTTCTACAGGCCTCTTATGTGAACGGGAGTAGGGGGTCTCGAATTTCCACTATCCCGGTAGTGCGATTGTACCGGATGGGTATGACTGGCGAAACCAGGTCAGCTGACGCCAAACATTAGGTTCGGGGCATGCCGGTGATTGTCGTTGGCGCCGACACCCCGAAGGGAAGGGCGGTCATAGAAGGATTGGTGGAGCCGGGGCGGGAGGTGCGTGCCTTCGTCTCGGACCCGAATGCCGGTGCCGAGCTGAGGGAGCTGGGGGTCAAGGTCGCTTTGGGGGACGTGTCAGACGACAGCCATGTCCAGGGCGCCTGCACAAATTGCTTCACGGCAGTGTTGATCACGGAGGCGGCACTCGACGGGCGAGAGCGCTCCTTCGCCACGACCGCAGGGCAGGTGCTCGAAGGCTGGGCTGCAGCCGCAGCCGCCTCAGGTGTCACCCGGGTCATCTGGGTCCACGATGGAGAGCCACCACCGGTCCGGGTGAGGGAGGTGCGGACGGTTTCCCCCGATCACCCCGACCTCGTCGCCGAGGTGGCCGCCCTCGACAACGCCCGTTTCCTCCCCTACTGATTGAAGCGATCTTTGGGGAGGATCGCCGAGAAGAGCGACGATGGCCGCAACTCCGGCCTGATTCGGTCAGGACAGCTTGGCGTCTCCGTAACGAACCCCCCAATGGGCCATCGCGACCCGCAAGGCCATGGCACGCTCGTAGGCGTCCTTGAGGATGGGGTACGGATCGACCTCCCCTCCGTCGTGGGCGAGCTCGAAATGGGTGTGGGACCCTGTCCACTCGGCGTTCCCGGAGTCACCGACGTAACCGATGTGCTGACCGGCCTCGACATGACTTCCCACGACCAGGCCCGGGACCAGGGTCAGCGACCAGTCTGCCTGCCCATTGTCCGTGCCCGGATCATCGTTGTTGAGGTGGAGATAGCGGGTCGCCCATCCCGCCTGATGCTGGATCTCGATGTACCTGCCGGCGCTGCCGTGTGTGTCGATCACCGTGACGATCCCTGCCGCCGCCGCATAGACATGTGTCAGCTTGGGGGCCATCAGATCGTTGCCCTGATGATGACGACCACCCGACCTGGAGGCACCGTAGGTCGACGAGAAGACTGTCGATGGGGCGTCCTGAGGGAAGTCGAGGACGAAGGGGGGGTTGTCGGCGGCCTCGGCCGGGGTTGCAGGGACCATGGCGCCCACGACGAACAGTGCCGTTAGCGTCAGGGTCAGAAAGGGCGTGACCTTTCCTCGGGACGTCATTGAATCTCCTAGCAAATTGGGGAAAACAAAACGAGGGACTTTCCTGGGTCCCTCGCAGCCGTGGAACCCTATGAGGGGCCCGATCGCTACACCAACTCCGCGCGGAGAGTGACAAGTGCGCGCGCAGCGCGCACGGCGGCAAGGTTGTCCTTACGAGCTCAACCGGAGCCTTGCTCGGTGGGTCTGGCCCGGACACTGAAGCGGAGACGTGACAACGGGTCCCCGTCGACAGATATCACGAACGAGTAAGAGCCCTCGCGCCCGAAGAGCAGGTTGTTGAACGTGAACGAACGGACGACACCGAAGTCGGTGGGCGACGGCAGTTGGCGCTGTATCGGCAGTTTGACCTGATGAGAGAGCGGCTTGGAAAGCAACGGCGCTCCGTCGGCGTCCTGCAACTCGACCGACAGGTCGAGCACGTCCTCTCTCCATGATGTGGGGACCCGGAGTCGGAGCCCGATGGCCATGCTCGGGTGGCGGGCCGGGAACGACCTGACCCACAGCGTGTCCCAGCCCCCACCGAGCACGAAGAGCTTTCCCCGCACCGCCTGCACCGCGTCGGCCAGCATCGCCACATCGATGGTCGGGCCGATCGAATCGGGGGCGCGATCCATGCCGGAACCTTATTGCGGCCGGGGTTCGGTTCCGACACCCCTCTCCCCTATCGTTTCGGGCAGGAGGTTTCATGTCCCCAAGTCAGCAGCCCGCCCCGGCAACCGGGAAGCTCGGGATCCTCACCCCCGGGATGGGCGCCGTGGCCACCACGTTCATTGCGGGCGTTCTCGCCGCCCGGAAGGGGTATGCCCACCCGTTTGGCTCACTCACCCAGATGTCGCACATACGCCTCGGCAAGAGAACCGACGGGCGGAACCCGCTCATCAAGGACTTCGTGCCTCTCGCCGGGCTCGACGATCTCGAATTCGGCGGGTGGGATCCTTATTCCGACGACGCCTATACCTCGGCGATGAAAGCAGGCGTCCTCGACCCGAGGGACATCGAAGGCATTGGCGACGAGTTGCGATCGGTCAAGCCGTACCCGGCGGTCTTCTCCAACCGGTGGGTGAAGAACCTGGACGGTGTCGACCAGGTGAAGGATGCAGCCACCCACATGGACCTCGCCGAAGGCCTCATGGAGGACATCGACCGCTTCCGCGGCGAGAGGGGCGTGGATCGCCTGGTGATGGTCTGGTGCGGGTCGACCGAGGCCTACGAGGAGCCGTCCGAGGTCCACTCCGACCTTCAGACATTCGAGCGGGGCCTCAAGGACAACGACCCTGCCATCAGCCCTTCCCAGATCTACGCCTACGCTGCCCTGAAGATGAAGGTCCCGTTCGCCAACGGGGCGCCCAATCTCACGGTGGACATCCCCGCCATGGTCGAGCTCGCCGCCCAGGAAGGGGTCCCCATCTCGGGCAAGGACTTCAAGACGGGCCAGACGCTGATGAAGACGATGGTGGCGCCAGGGCTCAAGGTCCGGATGCTGGGGATCAAAGGATGGTTCTCCACCAACATCCTCGGCAACCGAGACGGGGAGGTGCTCGACGATCCGGACAGCTTCCGCTCCAAAGAGGTCTCCAAGCTCGGAGTCCTCGAGCAGATCCTCCAACCCGAGGTCTACCCGGAGCTGTATGGCGACCTGTACCACAAGGTGAGGATCAACTACTACCCGCCGAAGGGCGACGACAAGGAAGGGTGGGACAACATCGACATCTTCGGGTGGCTCGGCTACCCGATGCAGATAAAGATCGATTTTCTGTGCAAGGACTCGATCCTGGCCGCCCCCATCGTCCTCGACCTCGCCTTGCTCATGGATCTGGCGGCTCGCGCCGGACGCAACGGGGTCCAGGAGTGGCTCTCCTTCTATTTCAAGAGCCCTCAGGCGGCCCCCGGCCTCTACGCCGAGAACGACCTCTTCATCCAGCACACCAAGCTCAAGAACAACCTGAGGCACATGATGGGCGAGGAGCTGATCACCCACCTCGGCACCGAGTACTACGAAGAGGGGTGACCACTCGCGGGATCACCGTCGGATCCTGGCTGATCCCCGAGTCCGAGATCGAGGAGCGATTCGATACCTCGGGTGGCCCTGGCGGTCAGCACGCCAACAAGAACGAGACAGCGGTCACCCTTCGCCTCGACATCGCCGCATCGTCGTTACCGGACGAGATCAAAGAGCGCCTCGGCCGCCGACTGGGAGATCAAGTGGAGGTGACGGCGTCGGACACCCGGTCACAATGGCGGAACCGCGAGATCGCCCGTGAGCGTCTCACCGAGCGGATCGAACGGGCATTGATCCAGCCCAAGCAGAGAAAGAAGACCAAGCCATCGCCACAATCGAAGGAACGCCGGCTCGCCGAGAAGAGGTCGAGGTCGGCCATCAAGAAGGGCCGTCGGCCTCCCGACGCCGATTGACGCCCGGAGTAAACGGCCCGGAATGTCTTGCTGCGAACTGATGTTCGAGTGATTGTGCAGAATCAGAGAGATCGTGTGAAAACAGAAAACGCGACGCTGGTCGACGAGACCGGACGTCTCACCAGTGACTCCCTGAGCCAGTATCTGGCGGGGATCGGTGGGCGACCCTTGCTCACCGCTGAAGACGAGGTCCGGCTCGCCCAGGCCATGGAAGCCGGCGCCGAGGCGCGCCTCGCCCTCGACAAAGGTGTCGCCGACACGAAGGAGAGGTCGCGGCTCGAGCGTGTGTCGCGTGACGGGCAGAACGCTCGCCAGGACTTCATCCAGGCCAACCTCCGTCTCGTCGTGTCCAACGCCCGTCTCTACTCCGGAGCCAAGTTGGACATGCTCGACCTGATCCAGGAGGGGAATCTCGGCCTGATTCGGGCCGTGGAGAAGTTCGACTGGCGCAAGGGGTTCAAGTTCTCCACGTACGCAACCTGGTGGATACGCCAGGCACTCCAGCGTGCCCGGGCCGATCAGAGCGACGCCATCCGCATCCCCTCGGCCCTGTTCGACATCCTTCCGGTCGTCCGCGGCGCCGCCGAAGATCTGCGGTCAAAGCTGGACCGGGCACCGACCAACGAGGAGATCGCCGACATCACCGGGATCGCCGTCGGTGATGTCGACAAGGCCCTGTCGGTTGCCACCACGGTCGCCCTCGAGTCCCCCATCGGTGAAGACGGGGCGCTTCTAGGCGACTTCATCGCCGACACCGACGCTGTCGACCCGTCCACCGAGGTCGAGCAGCGAATCGTGGAGGAGCGGCTGCGCCAGAGCCTGGCCCACCTCCCCGATCTGCATCGGCAGGTGCTCGAGCTCAGGTTCGGCTTCGGAGACGGTGTTCCCGCCGCCTTCTCGACGGTTTCGAACATCACCGGTGTGCCGGAGGCCGAAGTGCGTGAGCTCGTGGCCGAGGCTCTCGTCCTGCTCGCCACCGATCTCCGGGCCGTCGAGGACATGGTCGCCGCCTGACCCGAGGCCGATTTGGCCGTCGTCCATCCGACCTAACGTCGCGCCATGGCAGAGATGACCCCTGAGACCTGGGACTTCATCAACGACTACTCCCGGGAAGTGTTCGGCGACCAGGACGAGCATCTGGCAGGGCTGATGGATGAGGCGATCGCCGCCGGCCTGCCCGCCATCGCGGTGGGGCCCGACGTCGGCCGATTGCTCATGATCCTCACCTCGATGACGCGGGGCAGGCTCGCCATCGAGGTCGGGACCCTGGCCGGGTACTCCGGGATCTGGATCACCCGCGGGCTGGCTCCCGATGGCCGGCTCATCACAATCGAGTACGAGGCGCGGCACGCCGATTTCGCCCAACGACAGTTCGAGCGCGCCGGTCTCGACAGAGCGGGTCGAGCTCAGACGTGGGCGCCGGCCTGGGTGTGCTTGTCCGACTTGAGCCAGGAGCTGGAGCCAGGAAGCGTGGACCTGCTGTTCATCGACGCCCACAAGCCGGAGTACATCGCCTACTTCGAGAGTGCTCGGCCCCTGCTCGCCGTTGGCGGGCTGGTCATCGCCGACAACGTCTACGGCATCGGCACCGGGTGGATCGACCAGGGTTACGGCACCGACGAGTTCAACCGTCATATCGCCGCCGATCCCGAGTTCGAGGCAGCGGCCTTCCCGTTCCGCGAAGGCGTCCTCGTCGCCCGACGGATCAGCTGAACAGCCGGGCTGCACCGTGCCGATCGGGTTTTCCCATCGGTGTCATGGGAAGCTCGGCGACCTGCTGCCAGCGCTTGGGGATCATGAAGCTGGGCAGCATCTGCCTCAATGCGGCTTCGACTCGGGCCGGATTCGCCTGTCCCACATAGAGACAGACCGCCTCCATCCCCCACTCCTCACTGGCCACGCCGGCCACCAGGGCCTCATCGACATCGCCCAGCTGGACCAGTGCCGCCTCCACCAGAGCCGGGTCGATGTTCTCACCACCGCTGACGATGATCGTGTCGGCGCGCCCTGTCACCCGAAGCGCGCCGTCGCCATCGATCATGCCCAGGTCCCCGGTCACGAGCCAGTCCTCCGCGCCTCGATCAGGCTCCCCGACGTAGCCAGGGCTCAGCATCGGGCCGCGGACCGCGATCCGGTCGTCGGGCTCGATCCGCAGGATGACTCCGGGCAACGGATGAGCCTTGTTCTCGAGAGGCGCTCCCGGTCTGAGCGTCGCCACCTGACCCGCGGTCTCGGTGAGGCCGTAGGTTGGAAGCACCGGGAGCCCCGCTGCACCCGCTCGATCCAGGACGCGATCCGGGATCGGCCCGCCCCCGAGCAGGACCGCCCTGAGGCCGTCATAGGGCCCCGGGTCGACGTCGAGGACCCGGCTCATCATGGTCGGCACCATCGAAGCGACGGTCGCGCCCCGCCGGAGATGGGCGGCAAAGGTGGCGGGGTCAAACCCGGGGAGCATGCGGACTGTTCCACCCGAGTAGGCCGACCTGACGAGGATCGATAGCCCGGCCACGTGATGGAGGGGCAGGGCGAGGAGCCAGGTGTCGTCTGACCCATGACCCAGATGCTGCATCGAGGCCTTGGCGGCTGCCTCCCAGTTGTCGATCGTGAGGCGCACACCCTTGCGCCCGCCCGAGGTCCCCGAGGTGAAGAGCACCGAGGCGGCATCGGCGGGGTCGATGGTGGCCGATTCAACCGCGCCCGTGACGACCGCCGACCCCTTGGACATCACTGCCAGTAGGTCTATGACCGATTGGATATCGAGACCGGGGCGCACCACCTCGACCCCAGCCACCGGGCGGTCCTTCACGGCATCAGCGATCTCCCCAAACGTCAGTGTGTCATTGGGGGTCTGTAGGAACACCCGCGCCGGGTCGTGTCGTCTCAGCCAGTCGAGCATGCGCCGCGAATCTTCACACGACGATTCTGCCTCTTATCCTCCGCCGGTGATCTCCGCTCTGTTCGACGAATCATCATGGGATCAGGTGCCGGGATTCGAGTTCTCCGACATCACGTATCACAAGGCGATCGGGCACGGTGTGGTTCGGATCGCCTTCGATCGACCCGAAGTGCGCAATGCATTCCGACCGCACACTGTCGATGAGTTGTTCGCCGCCCTCGATCATGCTCGCCAGTCCACCAACGTCGGGTGTGTCCTCCTCACCGGGAACGGTCCGTCTCCCAAGGACGGGGGTGGGCGTTTTGTTCGGGTGGCGACCAGAGGATCAGGGGGCGTGACGGCTACAAGTACGCCGACGGGGATGGAAACGACACGGTGGATCCTGGCCGGCTGGGCCGCCTCCACATCCTCGAAGTGCAGCGTCTCATCAGGTTCATGCCCAAGATCGTGATCGCCGTCGTACCGGGATGGGCCGTCGGAGGCGGTCACTCACTCCACGTCGTCTGCGATCTGACCCTCGCCTCTGAGGAGCACGCCATCTTCAAGCAGACCGATGCCGATGTCGCCTCCTACGACGCCGGGTACGGCTCTGCCTATCTGGCCCGGCAGATCGGCCAGAAGCGAGCCCGGGAGGTCTTCTTCCTCGGGCGCGAGTACTCGGCGACGGAGGCGTATGAGATGGGAATGGTCAACGCCGTCGTGCCCCATTCCGAGTTGGAGAAGGTCGCTCTGGAATGGGCCCAGGAGGTCATGTCGAAGAGCCCCACCGCCCAACGCATGCTCAAGTTCGCCTTCAACCTGATCGACGACGGGTTGGTCGGCCAGCAGATCTTCGCCGGAGAGGCGACCCGTCTTGGCTATATGACCGACGAGGCCCGGGAAGGGCGTGACGCCTTCCTGGAGAAGCGGGAGCCAGATTTCGGTCAGTATCCCTGGCACTTCTGACCCTGTGACCACATTCCAGGCCTGGAAGACGGCAGCCCGCGTCCACACTCTCCCGGCGGCCGTGGTGCCTGTGGTGGTCGGCTCGTCCCTGGCGCAGTCAGATGGTGTGTTTCGTTGGGACGTGTTCCTCTATGCCCTGATGGCCGCTCTGGCAATCCAGGTGGCGGCCAACTTCGCCAACGACGTCTCCGATGCGCGCCGGGGCGCCGATACCGGTGAGCGGGTGGGACCGCCGAGGATGGTTGCCCTGGGACGGATCACGGCGAGGCAGATGTGGGTCGGAGTGGTGGTCGCACTGGTGGTCGCCGCCGGGGCGGGTATCGCGCTCGCAGTGATCGCGGGACCGGTGGTCCTGGTCATCGGTGTCGTGTCCGTCATCGCGATGCTCGGCTATGTGGGTGGCCCGTTCCCGTACGGGTACCGGGGGTTCGGGGAGGTGTTCGTCTTCCTCTTCTTCGGCGTGGTGGCCACGGTGGGCAGCCGGTACGTATATGACATGACAGCCCCGCTCCCGGCATGGCTCCTCTCGATCCCGATCGGTCTTCTGGCGGCGGCGATCCTCGTGGTGAACAACTACCGCGACCTCGACACCGACCGGGCGGCAGGGAAACGGACACTCGCCGTGATCATTGGGCCCGAAAAGACGAGGACGCTCTTCGTCACGCTCGTCTACGGCTCCTTTTTCCTGATCGCCGTCTTCGCCGTGCTGCGCTGGACCCCGTTCCCCACGGTCTTCGCCGCCCTGATCGCCCCCTACGCCATGGGCCCAGTTCGCATCATCTATCGCAAGAGCGACGGCCCCGCTCTGATCCGAGCATTGAAGATGACTGCCCGTCTCCACCTCTGGACCGGGTTGGTGATCGCGGCCGGAGTGCTGATCTGAACGGAACCGTTGCGGAGCTGGCGTAGCGTCGAAGGATCATGAGAAGAGCCATCGTCCTTGTTGCCGTCCTTGCCATCGCCCTGACTGCCTGCGCCGACCCCGGCGAAGAGGGAGCATCCGATCCGACCGCCAACGCCTGGGTCCTGGAGGCCGGCACGCTCGACGGCGCAGACATCCCGATCGTGGAGGGGTTCCCGATCACACTGATCTTCGACGAGCCAGAGGGGACCGCAGGTGGGAAGTCGGCGTGCAACCAGTGGTTCGGGGGCTACACCCTTTCCGGGAACGAGCTGACCTTCACCGACATCGGCGGGACCATGATGGCCTGTGTCGACGAAGGGGTCGCAGAATCGGAGGCGGCATTTCTCGATGCCATGGGCCTGGTCGAGATCTTCACCTTGGAGGGCGACGAGTTGAATCTGACCGGCGAAGCGGTGGACCTCCTTTTCGTGGTCGACGAGACAGCCACCACCACGACCTCCTGATTCCGGGGCCGATGAGGAGCCGGCCCGTCGCTGCCCTGGGCTGTCTGATCGCCCTCATCGCCGGCTGTGGCGCGCCAGTTGAACAGGGTGGCGATCCGACCGGCATCGCATGGGAGCTGACCGAGGGAACGGTGGACGGCAACCCCGTCCCTCTCGTCGACGGGTTTGCAATCACACTCTCACTGACCGACGAGGGCTTCAGCGGGACAGCTGCCTGCAACGGCTACGGGGGGATGTATGAAATCGCAGGGGATCAAATCACTTTCTCCGAGGTGTTCGGGACAGCGATGGCGTGCACACCCGAAGAGGTGATGGAATCAGAGCAGATGTATTTGGAGGGTCTCCTCCTTGTGGACACGTTTTCGATGACCGACGAAAACCTCACCCTCACCGGTGACGGTGTCGAGCTTGTGTTCGCGGCCCTCCCACCCGTTCCGACGGCAGACCTGACCGGGACGGTCTGGGTGCTGGAGAGCCTCGTCGACGACGACTCTGTCTCGAGCGTCGGTGGCGAACGGGCCACCCTCGAGCTGTTCAGCGACAACTCGATGCTCGGCTCGACCGGCTGCCGTGACCTCCACGGCCGTTATGAGGTGACAGGTGCGGAGGTGACGATGCCTGAAATGGCGGCCGAAGGCGAGTGCCCGCCCGATCTCCAGACTCAGGACGGCCAGGTGATCTCGGTGCTCGGCGACGGGTTCCGCGCATCCGTCGATGGCCAGGTGCTGAACCTCACTTCGTCTGGCGGACTGGGACTGATCTACCGGGCCGAGTCCTGATCACCGTTCTAAAAGCCATCACTATGGTTGAAAGAAACCGGAGTGAAAGGAACGCCAATGGCCGAGACGAAGGTGACGGGGCCCGACCTGGTCGACGACGGCATCCCATTGGACTCCCTGGTCTTGAACGAACCGGTCAAGGGCCAGGTCGAGGGGAAGCAGGTCATCGTGGTCCGCACCGAGAGCGGATTGTGCGCCGTCGCCGGACACTGCAGCCACTATGGAGGCCCTCTCGGTGATGGCCTGTGTGTCGACGGCCAGGTGCATTGCCCCTGGCATCACGCCACCTTCGACCTGAACACCGGTGAAGCCGTCGGGGCCCCGGCCCTCAACCGGCTCAAGGTCTACCAACCGGCCGAACGAGACGGTCGCGTCTTTGTGACCGGCCCCATCGAATCCCCCTCTCCCGATCGGCAGCCACCCGCAACACCCGAATCAGTCGTGATCGTGGGTTCCGGGGCGGCCGGCGCCGCCGCCGCAGAGATGCTTCGCCGGCTCGGCTACACGGGATCTGTATCGATGATCGGTCTCGAGGCGCCTGTCGATCGCCCCAATGTCTCCAAGGACTATCTGGCGGGAACGGCCCCCGAGGAGTGGATGCCGTTGCGTAGCGCGGGTTTCTACGAGGAGCACGACATCACGCTGATCACCGGCGTCGAAGTCAACGCAATCGATGTCGGGGCGCGGACCGTCTCCTTGGACGACGGGCGCAGCATCGGGTACGAGGCCCTGCTCCTCGCCCCTGGGGCGTTGCCGAGGCGGCTCCCCACCCCCGGAGCCGATCAAGACCACGTCTACTACCTCCGCACACTCGAGGACAGCCGCTCGATCATCGCCGCCCTGGAGGGGACAGACCATGCCGTCGTGATCGGAGCCGGGTTCATCGGCTTGGAAGTTGCTGCATCGCTGCGCCAGCGAGAGGTGGCGGTGACGGTGGTTGCGCCCGAGGACGTGCCTTTGGTCCCGATCATCGGCGAGAAGCTGGGCCGCTTCGTCCAGGATCTCCACGAGGAACACGGCGTCGAGTTCCGCCTCGGCCACACCGTCACCGAGATCAGGGAAAAGGAGGTCCTGCTCGACGACGGGGAAACCGTGCCCGCCGACCTTGTGGTGATCGGCGTCGGCGTCGTCCCCAACACGGCGCTCGCCGAGACGCGCAGGTCTCACGGTGGAAAACGGGGTCGTCGTCGACGATCGTCTCCGGACCAGTGATCCCAATGTCTGGGCCGCCGGTGATGTCGCCTCCTATCCCGACCAGAACGCGGGGCGGGTTCGGATCGAGCACTGGGTGCTGGCCCAGCGACAAGGGCAAGCAGCAGCCCGGAACATCCTCGGGCATGACACCCCGTTCACAGACCCGCCGTTCTTCTGGAGCCAGCACTACGACGTCCCAATCAACGTCGTTGGCAACGCCAAGGAGTGGGACGAGGAGATCATTCGAGGCGAGGCAGCGGACCATGACGTGATGGTCGGCTATCGCAAGGCAGGCTCCATCCAGGCCGTGGCCTCGATCTATCGGGACGTGGAATCGCTGCGCGCCGAGCATGCCCTGGCCAATCAGGACCAGGAGGCATTGGAGCAGTTGTTCGCCGAGGGTTGAAGCGGGCCCTGGAAATTTCTCAGATTTCTCTTTCTGATCCCTTGGTCTCGGACCGGTTTCTGTCACTGGCTCGCGATACGTTGGGTTTCATGGAGAGGGAGAGTTTCACCAATGATCAGGCCGATGAGGTCATGTCTCATCTGTTCTCTGGTCTGGCCGTTTTTCACGCCGAGATCTGTAACTGGTTGATCGATGCCGATCTGAGTCAACGGTTCCTGGCCGATGGGGCTCGGAATCTTCCGGAGTGGGTGTCGGCCCGGTTCGGTCTTCGTCATTCGACTGCGGCTCAGCTGGTCCGGGTGGCGCGCAGGTTGCAGGATCTGCCGGTGCTTCGAGCGAGATTCGCCGACGGGTCGAGTTGTCGTCTGGATCAGATCGATGCGATTTCGAAGCTGGCCACTGCGGAGACCGAGGAGGCGGTGATCGCAGAGTGTCTTGGGTTTGTCGAATGCGGCCTTGGATCGTGCCGCCCGCAGAGCCAATCCTCCTATCCACTGAGGATGCAGCGTGGAGTCGTGGCGGGTGCGGTGGTTGTCGATCCAATACACCCTGGACGGGATTCGTGGCCATCTGAACGCTGATCTGCCCGGACCGGAGATGAGTCTGGTCGAATCCGAGATCAGAGCCCGGGCAGATCGGATCCCACCCAACCCCGAATCAGGCATTTTCGATCCCGTATCCGCAGCGGATGGCCGACGGACTAGTCGAACTCTGTTCCACTACCGGGGACGAGAACGGTTCGGCCCCGACCCAGATCACCGTCCATGCCGATCTCGACGCACTGACCGAGAATTCGGAGACACGGGGTGGCTGAGATAGAGGGTGGTCCGGTGATTGCCAATGAGACCGCCCGCCGACTCTCCTGTGATCCGATCCTCCAATGTACCATCTACGACCACAGGAAAGTGTTGGGGATCGGTCGTCGTTCCCGCCTCATCCCCTCCTGGTTGCGTCACCAGCTCTGGCATCGGGACGGGCACTGTCAATTCCCCGGATGTCCTCATAAGGGTTGGCTCCACGCCCATCACAAGACCCATTGGGCAGATGGAGGACCGACCGATCTGGACAATCTGATCCTCTTATGTGGCTTCCACCACCGGTTCCTACATGAACACGGATGGGCGATCGAAGACGACGGATACGGCAAACCCGTCTTCCGCCGACCCGACGGACGCATCTACCCACCAATCCGACCCGTACTCGACCCCCGACTCCGAGAACTCGTCGGACAACGAACCTAGGGGCAACCGCCCCCGCCACCGCCTCACTCCTGCTTCGTAACCCTCTGAGCATGACCTCGGCACTGGGTCTCCTGTTGAATGCGATGGCCCATCAGGACCAGGAGGCATTGGCGGGACTGTTCGACTCCGACAGCAGCTAGGCGTCCACCAGCTCGACGGTTCCCCTCGACCGGTCCACCTCAGCGCCGACAACCATCGCCGCCGAAAGGAGGACGAGGTTCTTGAGCACGAACTCGCCCTCGACCGTCAGGATGAACGGGTTGCCGCCTTCAAAGGCGACCTCGGGAAGGACGACGAAGACGAGGAACGTGCCCAGCATCTGGGCGATGAGGGCCAGCAACACGATCCGCAGACCAATCCTCGCTGCCAATCCAATGCCGATCAGCACTTCGATCACACCCAAGACCGGCACGAACCATTCTGGGTCGACCCAGTAGACGGTGGATGCAACCAGATCGACGACAGGTGAGACGCCAAGCACCTTGAGCACTCCGAACCAGATGAAGACGATGGCGAGCGACCAGCGCAGGGCGGGAAGTGACCACCGCTGAAGGAACGGGATCAGGACGGCATCCACACGGTCGACTAACTGCCTCACCCCGCAATTTTCCCCGGATGGCCCGCTGTGGCGAAATCCACCAGACGAGAGCGTAAGGGCATCGCTCAGGGATCAGCCGGTTAGGTTCCGATTCATGCCGACGCCGATGCGAATCGAACGGGATGTGCAGATCCCGATGGACGATGGAGTCGTCCTCCGGTCCGATCTGTTCATACCCATCGAGGACGGCGAGTACCCCACCCTCCTCAGTTACGGGCCGTACGGCAAGGGCCTGGCCTTCCAGGAGGGCTACAAACCGCAGTGGGATTACATGATCGAAAAGTATCCCGAGGTCGCCCAAGACACCAGCAACGAGCACCAGAACTGGGAGGTCGTCGACCCGGAGAGGTGGGTGCCCGCCGGGTATGTCTGCGCACGGGTCGACTCCAGGGGCACCGGGCGCTCTCCCGGCTACGTCGACGTCTGGTCGGGAAGGGAGACGGTCGATCTCTACGACTGCATCGAGTGGGCGGCGTCGCAGCCTTGGAGCAACGGCCGAATCGGTCTGGCCGGCATCTCGTACTACGCGATGAATCAATATCAGGTCGCTGCCCTCCAGCCACCACATCTGGCGGCCATCTGTCCGTGGGAGGGCGCATCGGACTGGTACCGGGACTTTGCCCGACACGGCGGGATCCTCTGCGAGTTCGCTCAGGACTGGTACCCGCGCCAGGTCGAGAATGTCCAGCACGGCGTCGGCGAGCGGGGATTCTTCAGTGCCGTGACCGGCGAATCCGTCTCCGGGCCGGACACCGAAGCGCCCGAGGTGCTGGCATCGAGAAGGGCCGACCTGGGCCACGATGTGAAGAGCCGCCCCCTGTTCGATGCCTGGCATCTGGAGCGCAACCCCGATTGGTCGCGGGTGAGAACGCCAATGCTCTCAGCGGCGAACTGGGGTGGCCAGGGTCTCCATCTCCGGGGCAACGTCGAGGCATTCACCCAGTCGGCGGCCACCGACAAGTGGCTGGAAGTCCACGGCGATGCGCACTGGGTCGACTTCTACACAGACAGGGGTGTCGCCCTGCAACGCCGATTCTTCGACTACTACCTGAAGGGCGAGGACAACGGCTGGGGTTCGGAGCCGAGGGTCCAGCTCCGTATCCGACACGTCGACGGCACCTTCACCGATCGAGCCGAGAACGAGTGGCCTCTGGCTCGGACCACGTGGACCCGCTATCACCTGACCGGCGATGGGGGCCTGGCCGGGGAAGCCGCAGCCGAATTCCTCAGCAGTCGAGTACGACTCCACCGGTGGCGGCGTCACCTTCACTACCGACCCGATGACAGAGGAGATCGAGCTCACCGGACCGATGGCGGCCAGGATCTTCGTCTCCTCGGAGACGGCCGATGCCGACATCTTCCTCGTAGTGCGGGTGTTCGACCCCGATGGTGCCGAGGTCACGTTCATGGGCGCCCTCGACCCCAACACCCCGGTCGCCCAGGGCTGGCTGCGCGCCTCACATCGGGCGCTCGACCCGTCGCTGTCGCTGCCCTACCGGCCCTATCACCCCCACGACCGGGTCGAACCTCTCGTCCCGGGCGAGACCTATGAGTTGGAGGTCGAGATCTGGCCCACATCCATCGTCATCCCCGCCGGATATCGTCTGGCTCTCACCGTTCGAGGCAACGACTATCGATACGAGGGTGAGTTGTCCGACTTCGCCCGGGAGTTTCACTACGCCGGACGGGGGGTAGGGCCTTTCAAACATGCCGATCCCGACGACCGCCCGGCGGATGTCTTCTCGGGGCGGGTGACGCATCCATGTCGGCGGTGAGACCGACTCATACCTCCTGGTCCCGCTCATTCCGTAGCCCGGGAATGAGCCTCCGAAGCGAAAGACCTGCCGATGTTTCGCCACCCGCCTCATTGAGGCTCACAGCGCGATCGTTAACTTCATTGGACTGATGCCGCATCTCTACGACTTCTCGGCCACCGACGGGTCGGATCGCGACCTGCTCGGCGGCAAGGGGGCAGGCCTGGCCCGCATGACGTCCCTCGGGCTTCCGGTTCCCCCCGGGTTCACCATCACCACCGATGTCTGTCGTGCCGCCATGACCACGGCGGCGATACCTGATGACCTGTGGCCGGAGGTGGAGGATGCAGTCGCTCGACTGGAGAAGACCAGTGGTCGGAGCTTCGGGACCGGACCTGCCCCCCTGCTCATCTCGGTCCGCTCTGGCGCCAAGTTCTCGATGCCGGGGATGATGGACACGGTTCTGAACCTGGGCATCAACGACAACGTGGTGAAGGCGCTGATCGAGTGGTCCGGCGACGCCCACTTCGGCTGGGATGCCTACCGACGCTTCGTCCAGATGTATGGGGATGTGGTGCTGGGGGTTCCTGAGCACCGGTTCCAGGACGTCCTGACCGAGCTGAGACAGTCGAGAGGAGTCGATGATGACTCAGAGTTGACCGCCGAGGACCTGGAGACGGCCACCACCCGATTCCGCGACATCGTCGAGCAGGAGCGCCCTGGTGAGTTGCCCGAGGACCCGATGGAACAGGTCAAAGGGGCGATCACCGCCGTCTTTCTGTCGTGGAACACGAAGCGTGCCGTCGAGTACCGCAGGATCCACTCGATCCCAGATGATTTGGGGACCGCAGCAAACGTTCAGATGATGGTCTTCGGCGATCTCGGCGACGATTCGGGCACCGGGGTCTGTTTCACCCGTGACCCGGGCACCGGCGAGAAGGTCATCTACGGCGACTATCTCCCCCGGGCCCAAGGCGAGGACGTCGTGGCCGGAATCCGCAACACCTTGACCCTCGACCAGCTGGCCGACCTCCATCCTGAGTGCCATCGCCGGCTGCTCGAGATCATGGACGGTCTCGAGACCCACTACCGCGACATGTGCGACATCGAGTTCACGATCGAGCGGGACGTGCTCTACATCCTGCAGACGAGGGCCGGGAAGAGAACGGCTGCGGCGGCGGTCAAGATGGCCGTGGCCATGGTTGGTGAGGGTCTCATTGACCGGGACATCGCCGTGACCAGGGTCGAGCCCGCCTCGCTGGAACAGCTGCACCGGCCCCGGATCGCCGATCGGGTCAAGGGATCAGCCACGCTCGTGGTCGGTGTGGCGGCATCGCCCGGTGCAGTCACCGGGAAAGTGGTGTTCTCCTCCGAAGAGGCCGTCGAGCAGGCCAGGTCGGGCGCTGAGGTGATCCTGGTTCGACCGGAGACGACGCCCGACGACATACACGGCATGGCGGCGGCAGTCGGAATCCTCACCAGCCAGGGGGGCAAGACATCTCATGCCGCGGTGGTGGCTCGTGGGATGGGCAAGCCAGCAGTGACCGGGGCGGCCCAGCTCCAGGTCGATGCGAGCGCCGGCATCGCCTCCACCGGCGATGTGGACATCCGTCGCGGGGATGTGATCACCATCGACGGCACCTCGGGGGCCGTCTACCTGGGAGAGATCGAGCTCGTGCCGCCCGAGGTACCACCCGAGCTGGACGAGCTTCTCGAATGGGCCGACGAGCTCCGCAGTCTCGGCGTCAGGGCCAATGCGGACACGGCAGATGACGCCACCTTCGCCCGAAGTCGTGGTGCCGAGGGCATCGGGCTCGCCCGGACGGAGCACATGTTCCTTGGCGAGCGGCTCTCCATCGTCCAGAGAGTGATCCTCTCCACCGATCCAACAGAGAGGGAGGCGGCGCTCGCCGACCTGGAACGACAGCAGGTGGGCGACTTCGAGAGCCTGCTCGAGGCGATGGATGGCCTGCCGGTGATTATCCGGCTGCTCGACCCGCCACTCCACGAGTTCCTCCCTTCCCGTCTCGAGTTGGAACACGAGATGTTGCGGCGCGTGCGGGCGGGCCGTCCCATCGACGACCTGCAGGCAATGTCCGACAAGGTCGCCCGCTGGGAGGAACACAACCCGATGCTCGGATTGCGGGGTGTCCGGCTCGGTCTGATGCTCAAGGACCTCTACCGAATGCAGGCCCGCGCCGCCACCACCGCCCTCACCCGCCGGATCCAGGCCGGGGGCCAGCCGCACCTCGAGATCATGATCCCGCTGGTCGCCACCGCCGAAGAGCTGATCCGGATGCGAGAGATGATCGAGGCGGAAATCGCAGCGGCGACCGCGGAGTCAGGTGTGGAATTGAGTATCCCCATCGGGACGATGATCGAGCTGCCCCGGGCGGCCCTAACCGCAGGCGAGATCGCCGGAGTGGCCGACTTCTTCTCCTTCGGCACCAACGACCTGACCCAGATGACCTACGGCCTGAGTCGTGACGATGCCGAGGGTCTCTTCCTGAGGGACTACCTCGAGCAGGGCATCCTCACCTCCGACCCGTTCCAGACTCTCGACCGGGCAGGTGTGGGGCGTCTGGTCCGGGTTGCCACCAGGGAGGGGCGGGAGGCCAACGAGGACCTGGTGGTCGGGCTTTGTGGGGAGCACGGTGGTGACCCCGATTCCATCCACTTCGTGCACGATTTGGGGCTCGACTACGTGTCGTGCAGCCCTCCTCGTGTCGAGGGGGCCAGGCTCGCCGCGGCTCAGGCCGCGCTCCAGTCGGACCGCAACGACGTCTGAATCAGCGGATCGCGTCGACCAGCTCGGACACTCCATCGCCTGAGATGGCGGTGGTGATCAGCACCGGCGCATCGGAGCCGCCCAATCTCTCCAGGAGGGCGCGGTGCACCGTGTCGACACCGGGCCGGTCTCCCTTGTTGACCACGAATACATCCGCGACCTCGACGATCCCGGCCTTGTCCGCCTGGATCTGATCTCCCCAGTCGGGGCCGAGGACCAGGACGACCACGTCCACATGGTCCATCACCTCCAACTCGGACTGGCCGACTCCCACAGTCTCCACGAGGACCATGTCGAACCCTGCCCTCGCCATGGCGGCGATTGCCGGAACGGCGGCGACCGACAGGCCACCGAGGTGCCCACGGGAGGCCATGGAGCGGACGTACACCCCCGGGTCGCCGGTGTGGTCCTGCATCCGGATCCGGTCGCCGAGCAGCGCCCCGCCTGTGATCGGGCTGGAAGGGTCGACGGCGAGCACCGCCACGGTGTCTCCCCTCGACCTCAGGTCGGCGACCATGGCATTGACCAGCGTCGACTTCCCCGCCCCGGGTGGCCCGGTGATGCCGACCCTCCGGGCCGGCGCATCCGATGAGTCGATGAGCGAGGCGACGATGTTGTCCGCAACGGGATCCGCGGCCTCGATCGCGGTGATCAGCCGGGCGAGGCTTCGCCGGTCACCATCCCGGACGCGCCCGGCCAAATCGTTGTCGCTCATCGGGCGACAGGTTAAGGGTGGCGCCCTGTGTCAGAGGGCGGGGAGGGTGATGCCGTTGGGACTGTCGAGCTCGTCGAGGCCAGGCGCATCGGCGCTGGCGTGAACCTCGAGCACCCCCGGGACGCGGTCCATCAGGATCCGCTCGATGCCGGCTTTCAGGGTCATCATCGAGAGCGGGCAACCGCCACAGGCACCGACCATCTGGATGTCGACTCTGCCCCCGTCCGTCCCGAGCAGGACGAGGTCACCCCCGTCGGCCTGGACGGCCGGCCTTATGTACTCGAGGGTTTCCCGCAGCTTGTCGACGTCGATAGGTCCTTCGTCGACCTTGACGCTGCTCGAAATGGTCACCGGTGTTGTGTCTGACATCGCCTTGAAGAACCCTTGCCTGGTAGGGATTTGTTCCGGATTCTAACGCCGGCGCCAGGCTCAGAACTCGTCGGGCCCGCCCCAAGGTACGCGGCGCACCGGCTGTATGACCTGCAGGACGCCATCGACCCACAGGAAGTTCCAGGAGCCCGCAGGAGCGGGGGGAACGTCAGCCCCATCGACAGTCACCTGGAGGGGCAGCTCCGACGAGATGCGCACCGACGGCTCACCGATGGCGAGACCCACCGCCACCTGCTCGGGCAGAAACGGTCCACCGGGCACAGGGGTAAGCCCCCCGTAGTAGTGGGCCAGGATGTCGGGATAAGCCGAACCGGCCTGGGCCATGGCCTGGGCGCCGTACTGGGACATGCCGATGAGATGCCCCCAGCCTGCTCCCTCGACGACGTAGTACGGGACAGCGATGGCCAGAGCATCGCCGCCGACCCGGCCGGCACGCACCTCACGGCGGATTTCGAACTCCGGACTGAGGATGGTGTTCGGATAGTCGACTCCGTCGGGTCTCTTCGCAGGCAGGAGGTCGGGCAGGATGGCCGCGGCCTCGTTGATCCGGGACCGAAGCGCCCAGGTATCCATGGAGACGGTGCCGGAGTCGGAAGCGATGTCGATCATCCACGGGCCCTGGCCGTCCTCGGTCGTCCTGGTGACGATCGACTGGACGTCGCCATCGGCCACGTCAGCCTCCTGGAGCAGCCGTTCCATCTGGTAGCCGGGGAGCTCCCATGACCAGCCCACGAACGGGCTGTCCTCTCCGGGCGAAGGGACACCGACCAGATACGGGGCAGGCTCGGAACCGGGCCATATGTCCTCGATGTTCCTGGTGCGGAGACCCGTGGTCGACGAGTAGAAGGCGCGCGCCGGCTCTCCCTCGTGCACCAGGATCTCACCCGTGGTGCGGCTCACCGCCTCCCGCCAGCGATCCCCGTCCTCGCCGAGCACGGCCTCGACTCCCGCATAGACCTGGCACGCCGCCGTCGCGCAGATGTCGTACCCGATGCGGCTGCCGGTCTCGCTCCGCCCGCCTAGAAGAGTCCAGGCGAGATACGTGCGTGCTGCGACGACCTGTGCTGCCAGGGCGTCCTCGTGCCAGCTGAAGGGAACCTCTCTGATCCCTTCCAGATAGGCGTCGAGCGACGCCACCTCGACCACCGCGACGCCATCAGATTCTGCCGTGATCCGGAAGGGCCCCCGGTAGCGCCGATCACCCATCTCCAGATAGGCGCCGTCCGGCGCCGAGACTTCGATCACTGTTCCCTGAGGTCGGGCAGCCATCGCAGGTGGCGCCATCAGGAGGACGAACGCGATGACGGCGAGTGCCCGGCGAGCAATCACGCTCTCTCTATTCTCGCTCCCAGCGATCGGAGCCTCTCCGGGAACTCCTCGTAGCCCCTGTCGATGTGGCTCGCCTCGCCGACCTCGGTCGTGCCCTCGGCCCGCAAGACCAGCGAGCACCAAGGCGGCCCCGGCGCGGATGTCTGGCGCCAGGACCGGGCAGCCCGAGAGCCGCTCGACGCCCCGGATGATGGCGTGCTGTGCTTCGGTGGTGATGTCGGCGCCCATTCGTGCCAGCTCGCCGACATATCGGAATCGGGAGTCGTAGAGATTCTCGGTGATTACCGAGGTGCCGGTCGCTACCGCAAGCAGTGCGACCATCTGAGGGTGCATGTCGGTGTGAAATCCGGGGAACGGGAGCGTGGCGAAGTCCACCGGGGCCGGTCGCTCCGGTCCTTTGACCCGAAGCCACCCGTTGCCCTGCTCGACTTCGCAACCGGCTTCCTCGAGCTTCCTCAGCTCCATACGGAGATGCTCCGGCAGGCACCCGGTCACCGTGACATCGCCGCCGGTGATGGCGGCGGCTGCCGCATAGGTCCCGGTCTCCAGCCGATCGGGGACGACGTTGTGTTCGGCTGGCGAGAGATGGTCCACCCCGTGAATCGTCACCAGGGAAGTGCCACCACCGGTGATCCTGGCGCCCATCTCGGTCAGCTGGGTGATCAGGTCTTCGATCTCTGGCTCGCGGGCGGCATTGACGATGACCGTGTCTCCTTCGGCGAGCACGCCGGCGAACAGCATGTTCTCGGTGGCACCCACCGAGGGGAAGGGCAGCTCGACTTCGGTCCCCTTCAAACGGCCGTCCACCCGGCCCACCAATTCTCCGTGGACCAGCTCGAAGTCCACACCCATCGCCTCGAGGCCATTGAGGTGCATGTCGATGGGCCGGGCGCCGAGGTCGTCGCCGCCAGGTAGAGCAACCCGCGCCTCACCACATCGTGCGAGGAGCGGACCGAGCACCACGATCGATGCCCGCATCTGTCGCACCAGCTCTATCGGCGCCTCGGGGAGGAGCTGGTCGGGGACCACCAACCAGAGCTCGTGATCGCCCTGTTCCACGCGGCACCCGGTGTGCTCCAGGACCTCGCACATCAGCCCGACGTCGAGGATCGAAGGCACATTGGTCAGACGGTGCCGGCCCGGGGCGAGGAGCGCAGAGACCATCTCCTTGAGCACGGCGTTCTTGGCCCCCAGCACGCCCACAGTCCCCTGGAGACGCGCTCCGCCCTCGACAACCAACTTGGACATTCAGGCGAATGTAGTTAGGTGTGGCGCCAACCCCATGCAGGGCTGGGACCGGCGGGCTGGCTACTCTGCCGCCCGAGATGAGAATCGCCCTCGGTTCTGACCACGCCGGCTATCCGTTGAAGGAGCACCTGTCGACGTGGCTGGCCGAGTCAGGTCATGCCGTGTACGACCTGGGCACCCATTCCGCCGAGCCGGTCGACTACCCGGACTATGCGGCTGCTGTGGCCCAGGCCGTGCTGGATGGACGCGCCGATCGGGGCATCCTCATCTGTGGCTCCGGGGCAGGGGCTGCCGTCGCCGCCAACAAGCTCCAGGGGATCAGGGCTTCGATAGCCCACGACACCTACACCGCCCACCAAATGGTGGAGCACGACGACGTGAACGTGCTCAGCCTGGGGTCACGCGTCATCGGTGAGGCGCTGGCAGAAGAGCTGGTTACGACCTTCCTCGAGGCGAGGTTCTCGCGCGAGGACCGGCATGTGAGACGTCTGGAGAAGATCAGGTCAATGGAGGCCTGATCGGCGTCACTGGCCCCCGGACTGGGCCAGCGCGACCAGAGCGTCGAGACCCTCGGTCCCGATCTCACCCGACACCCGGCCCAGATTGTTGTTCTCGCCATCGAGCACGACGTAGAAGGGCGTACCGGCCATCCCATAGTTTCCGGCCACGACCCCGATCTGATCATCCATGATCACCGGCGCAGTCCAGCCCTCCTCCTCGAGCCAGGTCTGGGGCGGCCAGTTGGGCCGCAGACGATCGGTCGAGGTGGCGACAGAGATCAGTTCCACGTCGTCGGGCAGATTGCCATCATTCACCCATGTCTGGATGACGGGCACCTCGGCCTGACAGTGGGGGCACCAGTGGGCGAGGAATACGAGGATCTTGGGTGTCCCGTCGGGCTCGATCGTGACCGGGTTCCCCTCCCAGTCGGCGCCTACGACGGTGGGGGCGGTGAGACCGACAGACACATCTTCTTGTCCTGCGGCATAGACCGGCAGGGGGTCTCCGGTGACGGTCGGGTCGCCATAACCGATGCTGTCGTCGACCGGCTCCTCGCCTGCGATCGAAATGGCCAGGGCAACGATCAGACCGAGACCGACGATCCCACCCAGGATCCACCACAAAGTGGAGTTGCTCTTCGCGTCTTTGGTACCGGGCTTGGGTTTCTTGGTCGCGGTCATTCGGAGGCTTTCGTGTAGAAGGCGAGTAAGACGGCGATAACGATAAACCCGACGCCGGCCATAAACGGAAGGTCCATAAAGCCGAACATCTCGATGCTGCGGGCCGAGCAGGGGACGTCGGGGTCACACGACCCACCCTCGAGGCTGGGGAAGAACTGGACGAAGTTGTGGTAGATGGAGATGGCGAGCCCGATCAGCGCGAGCGGCAGGGCGTAGAACCTGACCACCGCCTCGCGTCGGATCGCCCCAACCAGCAGCACTATGGATAGCGGGTACATGGCGATGCGCTGGAACCAGCAGAGACGACAGGGCACATAGTGGAAGGCCTCCGAGTACAGCAGCGACCCCACGGTGCACACCAGGGCGACGGTGAATGCGATCCAGATCGCCTTGTCCCCGAACAGGGATGCGGCGTCGGGTCCCTTTACCGCCCGGTAGACGAGGAGACCGATCGCCCCGGCCAGGGCGACCAGGGTGAGGATGGCGAAGAGGTTGTTGAAGACGAGGATGGTCTCGGCCGACATGTGCCTTCCTGGCTGGCAGTCCCGACCGGATTCGAACCGGCGTTTCCGGCTTGAAAGGCCGGCGTCCTAGGCCACTGGACGACGGGACCTCGCGGTCACCTCAGGTTAACGGGTGGCGCGGACCTACCCCCTAACCGGCGAGCTCTCGGTGCGCCTGCTCCAGACGCGCCAGCGTCTTCGCCTTGCCCAGGGCCGCCATCGATTCGAAGAGGGGAGGGCTCACGGAGGACCCGGTCACTGCGACACGTAGGGGTTGAAGACCCTTGGCGGCGCCGAGGCCCATCTCCTCCAGCATCCCGCGCAGAACAGCTTCGATGTCGGCGGCGGTCCAGTCGTTGACGGAAGCCAGACGCTCCTGGGCGCTCTCCAGGATCCCGGGCACCCCGTCCTTGGCCATCACCTTGTTCCAGGCCGCCAGGTCGTATTCCTCGACGTCCTCGAACAAGAACACCACCTGCTCGCCTGCCTCCGGCAGCAGCCGGGTTCGTTCCTGGACCAGATCGGCCACCGCCTCGAACCGGGCCCATTCCTCTTCATCGAGGGTGCGCCCGACTGCAGCCTCCACGTGAGGCCGGGCCATGGCCCGAAACTCCTCAGGATCCAGCGCCCGGATGTACTCCCCGTTCATCCATGCCAGCTTGTCGGGGTCGAATACGGCCGGATTGCGGGAGACATCGACCAGGTCGAAGGCGGCGATCGCCTCTTCCCTCGTGAAGAGTGTCCGGTCGCCGTCGATCGACCAGCCGAGGAGTGACAGGTAGTTGAAGACGGCATCGGGCAGATACCCCTCGTCGCGGTAGGTGGACAAGGACTCGGCTCCGTGGCGCTTGGACAGTTTCTTCCCATCAGTCCCGAAGAGAAGAGGGAGGTGGGCATACCGGGGCTCGCCGGCTCCCAGAGCCCTGGTGATGAGGATGTGCTTCGGGGTCGAGGGAAGAAGGTCCTCGCCTCTGGCGACGTGGGTGATCTCGTAGTCGACATCGTCCAATGTCGACGCCAGGTGGTAGGTGGGAGTGCCGTCGCTGCGCAAGATCACGAAATCGTCGATGTCACGCGCCTCGAAGCTGATCTCGCCCCGCACCAGGTCCTCGAAGACAACCGGTTGGTCCTGGGGCACCGAAAGCCTGACAGCACCCTCGACGACTGCCTCATCCGGACGCCTTATGTAGTGACCAGGGTGCAGATGCTCCTCTTCTGCTCTGCGGCGAAGCGCCTCGAGCTCGTCGGGCGAGCGGTTGTCGTAATAGGCCGCCCCCGAGGCCACGAGGTCTGCGGCCGCCTGCCGGTATCGCTCGTAACGGCTGGATTGCCGGTAGTCGCCGTGGGGCCCTCCCACTCCGACGCCCTCGCCCCAGTCGAGCCCCAGCCAGCGAAGAGAGTCCAGGATGTCCTCCTCGTACGCGGCGGTCGATCTCTCCCGATCGGTGTCGTCGATCCTCAGGATGAACGTGCCGCCGTGATGGCTCGCATAGAGCCAATTGAAGAGGGCTGCGCGGGCCGTCCCCACATGGAGGTGCCCGGTGGGCGAGGGAGCGACCCTCACGCGGACCGTCATTTCGCCGCCACAACTCGATTCTGGAGGACCCCGATCCCGTCGATCTCGACCTCCATCAGGTCGCCGGGCTCCACCTTGCTCACACCGGCAGGCGTGCCGGTGAGGATCACGTCACCGGGAAGAAGCGTCATCACCGAGGTCACGAACTCGAACAGTTCGGCCACTCCGAAGACCATGTCCGAGGTGAAACCGGCCTGCCGGACCTCCCCGTTCACCCGGCAGATCACTGCCAGCTTCTCCAACGGGTCCAATTCCGTCTCGATAGCCGGACCTAGAGGGCAGAAGGTGTCGAACCCCTTGGCCCGGGCCCACTGCCCGTCCTTTTTCTGCAGGTCGCGAGCGCTCACGTCGTTGGCTGCCGTGTAGCCCAGGATGTAGGCAGAGGCGTCCTCTGCCTTGACATGACGCGCCACCCGGCTGACCACCACTGCCAGCTCGGCCTCGTGATGGACGTTCTTCGACATCGCCGGATGGACCACATTGGCGTCCGGCCCGACGACTGATGTAGCTGGCTTCAGGAAGATGATCGGCTCATCGGGGACCGCTGCGTCGTGCTCGGCGGCATGATCCTCGTAGTTGCGACCGACAGCCACCACCTTGGAGGGCAGGACCGGGGCCAAGAGATGGGCGGTTTCCCACGGGACCACCGTCTCGGTCGGCTCCCAGGCAACGAACGGCGAGCCGATATAGACCAGCACCCCCTCGACATCGGCCACCCCGTAGGCGATGTCGTCTCCGGCCTTGATGCGGACGAGCTTCATGGTCGGAAAGCTACCGGTGCTCTTCGGATGCCCCCGAGGCGGCCAGAAGGCCCCGGATGTCGTCGGGCTTCCGGATGATGAGGTCACGGTCGACCTCGCCTGTCGCTGTCTGGCCCGGTCTCACCTCGTGGGGCACCGCCGCCTTCCAGCGTTCCCGCCTCTGCAGGACCTCCTCGGACGGCTCATATCCGTATCCGCAAAGGGCCAGCGCGACCTCGATGTCCTCGGGTATCGGACCCCGGCCCAAGGCACCGGCCCGGGCGATGGTCAGGGCAGCGACCACGGACTTGAGGTCGGGATCGTCGTCGGGGAGATCTGCTGCATTCACCAGCCGCCACCCCCAGCCACCGTCGGGCGTCGTCTGCCCGAAGCTGCCCCCGCTGGGGACCTCGTCGGGCGAGGTGGGGATCCCCGGCTTGATGTTCGGCCGCCAGCGTCGGGCCGCAGGAGGTTGGAGCGCCGTCCGCGGCCGGTCCGCCTCCGTCAACTCGATATTGGGCTGTTGGCCCATCAGATGAAGCTGAGCCAGTGGCGGTACTCGGGGATCTTGGCCGCGACCAAATCGGAGAACAGGTCCTGTGCCTTCCGGGTGACCGGGCCGGGCTCACCGGGCGCCGACCACACGTCCGTCGATCTCACGGACCGGCGTCACCTCAGCCGCCGTTCCCGTCAGGAAGACCTCGTCGGCCGTGTACAGGCTCCCCCGGGCCAGGTCGGCCTGGACCACCTCGACACCCTCACCGGTGAGCAATTCGATCACCGTGTTGCGTGTGATTCCTTCGAGGATCCCCGAGGAGACCGGCGGGGTGTAGACCACGTCCTTGCTGGCGATGAACAGGTTCATCCCGCTCCCCTCGGAAACGAGGCCGGCGTCGTTGAGCATGATCGCCTCGTCGTACCCGGCACGGAGAGCCTCCTGCTTGGCCAGCACGGAGTTGAGGTACTGACCCGAGCCCTTGGCTGTCGGGATGAAGCTTGTGTGCGAGATCCGACGCCAGCTCGAGACCATGGTGGTGATGCCCTTCTCGACACCGTCGTCGCCCAGATAGCTGCCCAGGTAGAAGGCAGCCATGTAGTTGTGCACCGGGCTGCTCTTCGGGTTGATGCCGAAGGCGCCCGATCCATAGAAGACGAAGGGGCGGATATAGGCGGACTCCAACTGGTTCACCCGGAGGAGCTCGAGACAGACTTCATCCATCTCCTCGGCGCTCTCCTTCATCGGAAGGCCGTAGGCCCGGGCCGAGGCGACCAGCCGGACCATGTGATCGTGGAGACGGAATACGGCGGTTCCCTCGGGTGTCTTGTAGGCGCGAATGCCCTCGAAGACACCGGTTCCGTACTGAAGGGAATGTGACAGAAAATGGACGGTGGCGTCGTCCCAATCGACGAAGTCACCATCGACCCAGATCTTCTTTGCCGGTTCCATCCCTGAAGGCTAACTGGTGTGTTCCGGAGCGGAACCAACGATTCGCGATTCCAACCCCGATGGTTGAATCGGGTCATGCCCGGAACTGCCCAGGATCGCGCCATGAAGATCGAGTGGTTGCTCGAGGGTGACCCGGCCATCCGCTGGCAGACCTTTCGTGATCTGGACGGTGCCACCGAGAGCGTGTGGCAGCCGGAGCAGGATCGCGTCGCCACCGAGGGCTGGGGGGGGAGGCTGCTCAAGCATCAAGACCAAGACGGACGGTGGACACCCAAGCTCTACGGCAAGAAGTGGATCTCGACCACCTATTCCATGGTGCTGCTCAGGCAGATGGGCCTGGCCGGCTCCGATCCGAGGGCCGTCAAGTCATGTCATCTATTCATCGAGGAAGGGCTCGGAATTCGGCTCACCAGGGACACCTGTGTCGCTGCAATGGTGCTGGCTCTCCTCTATTGGTTCGAGGTGGACGACAGTCTGCGTGAGCCGTACCTGGAGCACGTGCTCGACCTCCAACTCGCCGACGGGGGCTGGAACTGCGAAGAGGAGTCCAGGCACGGCTCGTTTCACACCACCTGCACTGCCCTCGAGGCCCTGCGCCAATGCGCCCTCGCCGGTGCCCCGGGCATCGACGAGATCGAAGCCGCCGAGGCACGGGGACGGGAGTTCTTTCTGCAGCATCGGATGTTCCGCTCCCATCAGACCGACGAGGTGGTCGACGGGCGGTACCTCCGATTCTCCTTCCCTCCCCGTTGGCACTACGACGTCCTGCGCGGGCTCGACTACTTCTGGTCCGCCGGCCAATTGACCGACCCTCGTCTCCAAGACGGGATCGACGTGTTGGTTGGAAAACAGGATGAGAACGGCCGCTGGCCACTCCAGCAACGCTGGCCGGGTGAGACATGGTTCGAGATGGAGGTCGTCGGCGAACCCAGCCGGTGGAACACCCTCAGGGCAATGCGAGTCCTCGAAGGGTGGGGCGGCGAGAAGTAGCCTCGCCGCCGATGCACCGACTCATCGCCTCCCTGTTCGGGGCCGGCTTGATCCTGCGCAGGGTGCGGGGCTCGGACGCCGGGTCCGGGACGATTGGCGGCCTGCTCGCCCTCCCCTTCGCGCTTCTCACCGGCGAGACGTGGGGCTGGCCGGGTCAGTTGGCGGCGACAGTGCTGGTGACGGCCGTCGCCCTCTGGGCCTCCGCAGGCGTCGTCTCATCGGAGGGAGACGCCGGCTGGATCGTCATCGACGAGGCAGCAGGGGTCTTCGTCGCCACCATCGGGTTGCTCGGGTGGGCCGCCGTGATCGCTTTCGTCCTGTTTCGCATCGTGGACATCACCAAGCGGCCCTTCCCGGGGGTCCATCAGGCCGACTCCATGCCTGGGGCGACCGGCATCGTCCTCGACGATCTCGTGGCCGGTGCCTGGGCACTGGCCATGGGTCATCTCCTCAACGCCACCATCTTGTGAACCGGCCGATCACCGAACCTGCGTATCGTCTCCTGAGGAGGTAACAGAGCAGATGGATTGGAACCCGAAAGCAATCGTCGTCGGTGTCGACGGTTCGGAGACGAGCACCCGCGCGGCCGTGATCGCCACCGAGATCGCCCGATCCCGGCAAGCCAAGCTCTTGCTGGTCACCGTGGTCAGACCCCCTGAGGGGTGGTGGGGCATCGGTGGGGCGCCTCCGACTCCCGAGGCTCTTTCCGCCGCGCTCGTCGAGGGACAACAGCAAGTGATCAAGGAGACCGAGGAGCAACTCCCACTAGAGGGGATGGATTACGAGACTGTCGAGGAGCTAGGCGACCCCACGTCGCGCCTTATTGCGGTGGCCGAGGAGCGCGAGGCCGGGCTGATCGTCATCGGCAAGCGAGGTGCCGGGCTTGCTGAGCGCGTGATGCTCGGGAGTGTCGCCGATCGCCTTTGTCACCACTCTCCGGTCCCGGTGATGGTGGTTCCCTGACCCAAGGGCATCACCAACTAGTAGCGTGCCAACCGTCGCCATCCTGCCCGTCAAGTCCTTCCGACTGGGCAAGGGTCGGATGGCAGATCGCCTCTCCGACGAGACTCGATCCGTGTTGGGTCGTGCCCTCGCTGAGAGGACGGCGACCCTGGCTGTCGATGCCGGGCTGATTCCGGTCCTGGTCGCCGGTGATGGCGAGGTAGCCGAATGGGCCCTCCTCCACGGCTTCCCGTCGATATCCGATCCAGGTGAAGGGTTGGACGCCGCCGCACTGGCTGGAGCCAAGTGGGCCACCGAGGCCCCGAGTGAGTGGATCGTGGTCCACACCGATCTCCCCCTTCTCACGGTTTCCGAAATGGAGGACCTGAACAAAGCGCTGTCGGTTGCCGGGAGCGTCATTGCCCCATCCGCCGACGGTGGGACGTCCGCCCTGGGGGCAAGCGGTCCGGCTGACTTCGCTTACGGCCCGGGCAGTTTCCATCGTCATCTCGGCCGTTTCCCGGCAGCATCGATCATCGCCACACCGGGTCTTCTTCACGACATCGACACCTTCGCCGACCTCGAGTCGGCTCGTCGCCATCCGCTCGGGGCCTGGCTCGCCGATCTGACGTGACCACCCGTTTCGACCCCGGGGTCCTCACCCCCGACCCCGTCGCCCGTGTCCAGATGCTGGGCTGGCTCGAGGCCGGTCTTCGTGCCGTGGAGCCAGAAGCCCTCACTGCTGCTGCGTTGGCCAGACGGCACCGGGACCAGGCCCTGATCATCGCCATCGGGAAGGCGGCCGCAGCGATGGCACGCGGCGCCGCCTCGGTGCTCGACGTCGTCGGCGGTGTCTGCGTGACCGATCATCCCGAGCCGGTGCCGGACAAATTGAGGCTGGTGATTGGCGATCACCCGGTGCCCGGGCCGGCAAGCTTCGAGGCCGGATCAGCGGTTCTCGAGGCCGTTCAGAGCGCGCCTCCGAAAATGGACATCCTCGCCCTGGTGTCCGGGGGCGGCTCCGCTCTCTGTGAATCGCCCCGAGAGGGCGTGCCTGCCGGCTTTCTTTCGGAAGTGACGAGAACACTCATATCCGGAGGGGCCGATATCCAGGAATTGAACCTGGTCCGAGCCCATCTCTCCGCGATCAAATGCGGTGGGTTGGCGCGGGCCGCCGGCCGTCCAATCGACACGTTCGTAATCTCGGACGTGGCGGGCGCAGACCCTGGGGTCGTGGCCTCGGGGCCGACCATCCCGCGGGCTCACGACCCGGACGCGGCGGCGGCCGTCCTGAGACGGCTGTCGATTGAGATTCCGGCCGGGGTGTGGGAAGCGATGACAACGGAGCCGCTGTCGCTGCCGAGCCCGCAGGTCACGCTGTTGGCGGACGGCCACACCGCCGCTCGTGGTGTGGCGAGCATGGCGCCTCCTCCCGTCACCATGGTCGACGAGTGGCTGCAGGGCGAGATGGGCATCTGTCTCGACCGGTTCCTTGCTCTGGGCGGACCTGGTGTGACCGTCGGGGCCGGTGAGGTCGTGCTCGACGTCACCGGAGCCGGGACCGGTGGCCGAACAACTCACGCTGCCCTCCTCGCCGCCGAGCACCTCGCCGGCTCGAACGACATCTTCTGCGCCTTCGCCACCGATGGCGTCGATGCCCGGTCCGGGGCGGCGGGAGCAATCGTCGATGGCTCCACGATCCTCCGCGGGGGTGACACGGCGGACGCCCTTCGAGAATGCGACTCCGCCGGCTATCTCGCCCGGACCTCCGACCTGCTCCGGTGCCCGCCTACAGGCACAAACGTCTCCGACCTCTGGATTCTGTGGCGCAGGGGTTGAGCCTCCCCGTAGAGTGGTCGCACGGAGCGACGGGAGCATGGAAAAGACATTTGTGATCACCGGTGGCACGGGCGGGCTCGGCACCGCCCTCGTTCGCCGTCTCATCTACGAGGACTACCGGCTGGCAATCACCTATCTGCTTCCGGACGAGGCCGAGCATTTCGAGCAGGAGTTCGAGATCGACGAGGACCAGGTCTTGCTGGTGCGGGTCGACGCCACCAATGCCGAGGCGGTCAACACTTTCTTGAAGGGCGTCGCCGAACGATGGGGCTCCATTCACGGTCTCGTGGCCTTGGTCGGCGGATGGGCCGGGGGTCGTGACGTCGAGGAGACCGACGACGTTCGGTTCGAGCGGATGCTCGACCTCAACCTCCGCTCCACGTTCTATTCGGTGCGAGCCGTCGTGCCTTACCTTGTCGAGACCGGCTGGGGCCGGATCGTGACCGTGGGAAGCCGGGCCACGGTCGACTATCCCACCGGCCAGGCTGCCTTCAACGTGGCCAAGTCAGGGGTGGTGGCACTAACCAGGTCGGTGGCCCAGGAGTTGGAGGGAACCGGGGTGACAGCCAACGTGCTCCTCCCATCGGTCATCGACACACCGGCGACGCGCCGATCGCTTCCATACGCCGACTATGTGAACTGGCCGACACCGGACGAGATCGCCGCGGTGGCCCACTTCCTGCTCACCGAGGAATCAGGCGTCATCAACGGCGCCGAGATCCCGGTCTACGGCCGGGTCTAGCGGTAGAGCTCGATCCACTCCCCGTGGGGGTGGGCCTGTCCCACAGTCGAAGCCCCACTCCCGTCGTCGACGACCAGCCCAGCCCAGTCGTCGGCCTCGTCCAATATCTCCCCCATCGAGATCCGATGGATCGGACGCGCCGAACGGGCGCCGGACACAATCGAATCGAGACGGTCTCGCTGCGCTGCGTCGAACTGGTTCACGGTGAAAGAGCTCATGACCACTGCGGGCTCTCCTACGGGGAGCCCGTCCAGGACCACGGGCAGGGTCTCGAGGGCGTCGCCCGCGATCATCTCGATGTCGAGACTCGCCACCTTGTCGAGGGCGGTGCGAAGACGCGCTCTTCGCTCGACGTGCTCGGGCCAGATCAGGGCGTCGAGCCACCGCCGGGCACTCTCATCGGCCGGGTCGAGCGGGTTGAGATCGAGGCCGGTGCGGCTCAGCACCTCGATCTCGACCAGTTCCGGGGCGACGCCTCTCGATTCCGCCTCGAGCATGGGCTCGGCGTCGGGATGCCATTCCTCGTGGCCGTATCGATACCCGTAACGATCGAGGCCGAGGTTGAGACCGGCGCTGGTGCCCACGTCGATGAGATGGAAGGCACGGAACTCCGCCATCGTCACCATCGGGAGCAGGGCGACACAGCGACGGCACTCGTTGGTCTGGGTGTACCGCGTGTTGCCCATCTCCACAATCTCCTCCTCGTGGGCGAGGACGAAGCTCCGGAATTTCGGGCCCACTCCGTGAGGTGGCGCCGGATCGTCCACGATCGATCGGTAGTGCATGGCGAGGTCACCGTCCTCCCCGTCCATGAGCATCAACTGGACGGCGCCGAACATCAGATTGGGCGGTAACTGGTGCCCGATGCGGTTCATCACCCGCAACAACTCCGGGTCGTCGGCCACCACCTCGACCAGCTCTGCGTAGAGGGGAGAGCCGTGGGTGTGTTTGCCCCAGTCCCGCATGTATTCCGCGGTCACCGGAGGCATGGGCATCAGTGCACCTGACGCCGATACGACGTAGCGAGCGCATCGGCGTACTCGTTCCAGAGATAACCGCTATGGGCCTTGATCCACTGGATCCGGGCGTGTGGCTTCTGCTTGTGGAGGGCGTGGGCCTCCTTGACCAACTCGAGATTGGCGATAGGCCCGGGCGACTTCTTGGTCCATCCTCTCGCCTCCCATCCGTCGGCCCACGTGTTGACGATGTTCACGATGAGCTGCGAATCGGTATAGACGTCGATCGTCATATCGGCGGGGGCCATGCCGAGCCCGGCGATCAGGGCGGTGAGCTCCATCTTGTTGTTGGTGGTGTGTGGGTCGGCGCCTTTCGCCTCATCGATGACCTCACCGTCCACCACGTACACGGCTCCCCAGCCGCCCGGGCCGGGATTTCCCTCTGAGGCACCGTCGGTGAAGATCCCGGTGTCGGGGCCGTCGGTGAAAGAGCTGAGCACTTCGTCGACGGTCAGATCCCGCGTCTTGGTCCGGCTCGCCGTCGTCGTCTTGATTGGGGCGGGCTTCGAGGATGAGGCGGCTGCTCGTCCGGCACCATCGCGGCAGTCCATGCATTGGCGCGGCACCCAGCCCGGGTAACGGTCGAGCACCGACTGGCTGAGCTCGAACTCCCGGCCGCAGGTCTGACAGGTGAACACGAGTCACTCGGCCTCGAAATTGGGAGCCACAGGCCCGTATCTGACATCTCTGTGTCTCAATTTGGTGTGTCCTTGGAGAAGCGTGAGATGAATTGGGGCGACTTGAACAGGTTGAACTCGTGGTGGGTCTCGGTCATCCCGTGGGGTTCCATCAGATGACGCACCTTCGAGGGGGATAGCCAGTGGCAATGGACCTGCCGCGCCTTGAACGGCGTGCCGTAGAGGATCACGGAGGTGGGCATGGCGTAGAGGCCCTGGATCGGCTCAGCCGGGTAGATGTGGAGGGCGCGGCCACCGGGCTTCAGGACTCTCGACATCTCGGCTGCCGCCTCGTCGAGGGGCGGGATGTGCTCGATGGCGTGGACCGACACCACCGCATCGAACTCGCCATCGTCGAAGGCGAGGTCCTCGGCCATCATGTGCAGCACCCGGTCGGAGCCGGACACGTCGGGTGCGTTGGGGTTGGCGTCGATGCCGGTCACGTCGATCCCTCGCTCGGCGAGGCGAATGGTCAGATGGCCCTGCCCGCAACCCACCTCCAAGACCCGCTCTCCCGGCCGGAGGGGTAGCAGCCGGTCGATCCGGCGCAGATGGGCTGGATCCCAACGATTGACCAGCGCATAGCGGCGTGAGTCGTACTCGGACATCGCCGGGAGGCTAGGAGAGGCTCTCGAGATGAGCGGAAACCCCGTAGTCCAGGAGAAGCGGGCCTGCGTCGGTCATGGCGACGTGGGTGACCGCGGTGTTGGCCGGGGTGTAGAGCGACTCGGAGTGGGAATCGGTGGTCACAGTGAGCGAGGAGACGTAGGCGCGGATGGCCCCTCCATGTGCGACCACCACCGTCGGCTCGTCGAGCACAGGCTCCAGGCCATGGACCGTGGCCCGGATCCGCCCGGTCAGCTCGCCCCAGCTCTCCCCGGTCTCGCCCCGCTTGAGGTCCACCCCGTCTCGATAGATCGTTCCCATGAGGTCAGGCCACGTCTCGTAGATCTCGTCGGAGGTGAGCCCCTCCCATCTCCCCATGTCGAGCTCCTTCAATCCGTCGAGGGTGGTGATCCCGTCAGAAGCCAAATACTCGGCGGTGGAGAGAGCACGGCCTAACGGCGAGGCGTAAACGGTGGAGGCGGTTCCGTACCAGTCACGCAGCGCCCTCGCCTGCCGATGGCCGAGCTCGTCGAGACCCCAGTCACCCTGTCCCTGCCAGCGCCCCTCGGTGTTGGCCCGGGTCTGTCCGTGCCGGATCAGCGCCAGCACGGGATCGCCCTTCTCCAGATGCTCGCTCACTGCGGTCGGTCGCGGCCCGAAATGGGCGAGATCGTTGAAGCCTGCGAGGCGAAGCCGGTCGAACGACCAGATCAGCCTGGTGAGCGAGGTGTTGCCGGCGAAACCGTGGACCCGTTGGCCCCGGCCGGCGAGATATCGCTGAAGCACCTCCTGAATGAACCCGCCATGGGTCACCACCGCCGCCCGGCCCTCTTCACCCAGGTCTGCCGCCAGCGCGTCGATGGCGCCGATAGCACGACGATGTAGTTCCTCGAGGCTCTCCCCGGTGAACCCCATCGGAAGTTGGCGATCACGTATCGCCTCCCGCAGGTAGTCACCGTCCTTGGCGAAGATCTCCTCCCGGGCCTTGCCCTCCCAACGACCGATGTCGAGCTCGGCGAGTTGGTTCCAAATTTCGAAGTCCGACGTGAAGGCAGCGGCGGTGTCCTTGGCTCTCTGCAACGGGGAGCAGACGACGACGTCGAACTTGCGGTCGTGAAGTCGTTTGCCGATGGCATCCAGGCTGGCTTCCCCGGCTGCGCTCAACGGCCCGTCCACCTGCCCGTTCCAGATGCCGTCCAGGTTGGCCTGCGATTCGGCGTGTCGGATGAGGGTTATCTCGGTCATGGGTGGTGGGTAGTGGGTTGTGGGTCTCGGGAATGCGCCGGTGCCCATCTCAGTACCCATCACTCAGAACCCAAAACCGAGCGGACGTAGTCCGCTCAAGCGATGAAGGCTGAGGCAAAGACCAGGGACACGATCGTCATCACCTTGATGACGATGTTCATCGCCGGCCCCGATGTGTCCTTGAACGGGTCGCCGACGGTGTCACCGACAAGCGCCGCCTTGTGGCTCTCCGAACCTTTCCCGCCGAATGCGCCGGATTCGATGAACTTCTTGGCGTTGTCCCAGGCGCCCCCGGCATTGGCCATGAAGATGGCGAGGAGGAACCCGGTGACGAGGGCCCCGGCAAGCAGTCCGCCCAGTGCCTCGACATCGATCAGGCCGACGAGGATGGGGAGAGCGACCGCCAACGAGCCGGGGATGATCATCTCCCGCAACGCTCCGGCAGTGGCGATGTCGACGCAGGCGGTGTAGTCGGCCGTGGCACCCGGGGCGCCGTCCCTGAGCCCGGGGATCTCCCGGAACTGACGGCGCACCTCGTCGACCATCTTGCCGGCCGCCCGGCCCACAGCATTGATCGTCAGGGCGGCGACGAGGAAGGGGAACATGGCGCCGACGAATAGCCCGATCAGCGTCGGGGCACGGGTCAGGTCGATTTGATCGAGGTCGACTGCCCGGGTGAATGTGGCAAAGAGAGCGAGGGCGGTGACCCCCGCCGAGGCAACGGCGAACCCTTTGGCCACCGCGGTGGTGGTGTTGCCCAGCGAATCGAGTGTGTCGGTCACATCCCGGACCTCCGCAGGCAGGTTCGCCATCCGGGCGATCCCGCCGGCGTTATCGGCGACGGGGCCATAGGCGTCGACCGAGATGACGATGCCGACGGTGGCGAGGGCGCCGATGGCGGCGATGGCCACTCCATAGATGCCTCCACCGTTGCCCAAGGCCCAGTCCCCGGCGAAATAGGACACGCCGATGCCGCCGGCCAACACGATCACCGAATAGGCAGCGGACTTCATCGATTCGGCGATACCCGAGATGATCACTGTGGCCGGGCCGGTCTGAGACTGCCGGGCTATCTCCTTGACCTTCTTGTGGTCATCCGAGGTGAACCACTCGGAGATCTTGCCCACCAGCCAACCGACGACGAGCCCGGCGAGGACGGCGAGCCAGATGCCCAAAGGGTTATCGACCGCTTCTCCGAAGATCCAGTAGGCGAGTCCGAGAGCACCGACTGCGGTAGCGATCAGGGCGAAGTTGGTGCCACTGCGCAAGGCGCCGCCGGGATCGTCGCCCCGAACCCGCACCAGGAATGAGCCGATGATGGCGGCGAGCATGCCGAGGGCACCGACGGCGAGAGGGAAAACAATCGCCTCCTCGACGAACCTCGACGAGCCGAAAACCAGCGCCGCATAGACGACCGGCGCCACCAGCGCACCGACGTAGGACTCGAAGAGGTCGGCGCCCATTCCGGCGACGTCACCGACGTTGTCCCCCACGTTGTCGGCGATCACCGCCGGGTTGCGAGGATCGTCTTCGGGGATGCCCGCCTCCACCTTGCTCACCAGGTCGGCGCCGACATCCGCCGCCTTGGTGAAGATGCCGCCACCTATCCGGGCGAACAATGCGATCGAAGAGCCACCGAGGGCGATGGCGGTGATGATCTCCGGCCACTCATCGAGGTCGAGCAGCATCCGGAAGATGACGTACCCGACAACTACCCCGATCAGCCCGAGCCCGGCGACGCTGAACCCCATGACGGCGCCGCCGCGAAAGGCGATCGGTAGAGCACTGGCGACGCCGCCGGTGCGGGCCGCCTCGGCGGTCCGGGAGTTGGCCTGGGTGGCCATGCGCATCCCGAAATAGCCGGCGCCTGCCGAGAGGGCGGCTCCGAAGACGTAGGCCAGAACTCCCCAAGGGCGCCCCCAATCCAGGAGGACCGCTATGAGCGTCGCCATGACAACGACGAAAGCGGCCACCCAGACGTACTCGCGGCGCAGGAATGCCATCGCCCCCTGTCTGATCGCATCGGACAGAGCGACCATCCGCTCGTTGCCCCGAGGGGCGGTCAGGACGGCCCGGGCATACACGACGGCGAGCAAGAGGGCAGCCAGACCCGCGACAAGCGCGGCGTACAGGATCACATCCGACACAGGGGGCCGGGATTGTAGGTACCCCCTACCTGAGGTAGGTGAGGCCGTTGAGGGGGATCAGCCGCCTGCGATGGAGGTGGCGAGCTCCAGGATGGCCGCCTCCACCTCGGGACCACCGCCCCCGGTCTGCACCGCGACCGAGTAGATGATGTCGAGGTACTTGACCACGATCTCGTAAGGCCCGACGTCGTTGGGTTGGAAAGCCTCGTCGCCCACTCCCGGAACTTCGGTCACCCCACCCCGGTTCTCCTCGAATCCGGCCTTGACCCCATCCCAATCCGTCGAAGGCCCGTAGTGGAAGACTTCGACAGTGGGGACCAGACCGTCGACGAGGGTGAAGGTGCAGTTGCGGGACATGCCCGGCTCCCCGCTGGCAGACGTCGCGTCAAAGGCCGTAGCGACGGTCCCGGGCGGCACCAGGGCACATTCGAGCCCAGTTGATGTTTCGCCCGCCGCGCTCGTGGTCGTCTCCTCGATCGTCGGGGCGGTCGTCGGTTGCTCCGCCAACGTGGTGGCGTCGCCTGTCACCGATGTCGTCGTGGGTGCGTCCCCTCCCCCGCACGACACTCCAGCGAGCAAAACACCCAGGACGATGAAGTCTCTCGTCCGCATGATCTCTCCCCTATCGGACACCCACATCTGACCCTATGCCGGACGCTTAATGCGGGCTTAGGGCCGGCGGTTGGCGGGATCGGCGGGTTGTCAGGAGCCACGAAACGAAGTTACTGCGCTCCGGTTTCTGTCCCACCCGGCCTATACGTTGACAACATGGTCGGCTGTTCGATCGACGACTGCCCTCAGGACCCCTACGCCCGGGGAATGTGCGAGATGCACTACAGACGGGTGCTGCGATCGGGAGATCCGGGGGCGACCGGCCCGATCAAGAGAGAGAAGTCGAGGTGCGGGGCATCTGATTGTGAGGAGGACGCCGAAGCATGGGGCTATTGCCATGGCCACTATCAACGGCTGCTTCGAAATGGGACAGTTGGCGAGGAGCCGCTTCGGAAACCAGGTCGGCTCTGTTCGGTCGTCGACTGCCCTCGGCCACACCAGTCCAAGGGATTCTGCCGCGGCCCATTACAAGCGGGTCCTAGCCACGGGTGATCCCCAGCCCGAACGGCCCATACGCGAGGTCGCCGGTGATGGATTCCTCCATCACGGCTATTGGATCGTCGGCGTGTCTAAGGAGTTGCGTCGGTTGGTTGGCGGAGCGGCCAAGGTGGGTGAGCACCGTCTAGTGATGGCGCTACATCTCGGTCGCCCCCTGCTCCCGGACGAAGTCGTGCATCATCGCAACGGGGTACGTACCGACAACCGAATCGAGAATCTCGAGCTCTGGTCGACGGCCCATCCCAAGGGACAACGGGTCGAGGACCTGGTGACTTTCAGTATCGAAATACTCAGCCAGTATGCGCCCGAGATCGGCGCGTGGGCGGCGCTTCGGACCGGCATCTCTCATCGGGAGACGACCGAGGGGTACCGGGGTCAGAAAATAGCCCCTGACCAGGGGTTTCGCAGTCCCGACCAGGTTTGAACCGGCGTTTCCGGCTTGAGAGGCCAGCGTCCTAGACCACTAGACGACGGGACCAGGTTGGGGCCGGCTCTCGCCGGCCTGGCTCGGGGGGAAGGACTCGAACCCTCAATAACAGGGCCAGAACCTGCCGTGTTACCTATTACACCACCCCCGAACGCGCACGCCCGAAGGCGATGCGGGGTAAGCCGCGAGGATAATCGACAGCAGTCCCAGTGCGAAGTCTGGCTCAGGGGACCAGAACAGGCACCGCAGTCGCCTCGGCGGTGACCGTCAGCGGCGCTGTCTGATCGACGAAGACCCCCATCAGGCCCAAGTCGAGGCGGTCGACCACGAGCACTGAGACTGACAGACCATCCGGTGCGGTGGTGATGATCAGGTCGTCCAGATCGACGTCCTGCGACGCCACGTATGACGAGCCGATGCCGGCCGCCCGATCCGCATCGATCAAGACTTCGCCCGTGGCCCGATAGTGCTCCTCGTCGATGCCTGATCCGGCGGCCACCGAAGCCGAATCGGCGATGGCGGCCAGCTCCCGTTGCAGGGCCAGTGCCCGCCAGAAGTCGACGGCCAGGCCACCGAAGAGGAGCAGCAAGAGAGACAAGCCCAGCATCCACAACGTGACCGAGCCTCGCTCCGAATTCACGGGAGACTCCGGTACAGATCGACCAGCTCCGAGTGGGCGGCTCCGACCCACAGTCCCCCCACTTCGCCCCATGGCGTTGCGATCAAGGGAACCCAGACTTCGACCTCGGCGGCCACGACCGACCCGCGGTCGAAAACGCAGTTTTCGACCGCGTCACCTCGGCCAGACCCAGCGGCTCCGCACCATGTCAGGCGAACCAAGTCGGGTCCAAGCCCGTGGTTGGCCGCCATGTCCATCACCACCTGGCTCCCGGCGGAGGTGTCGAGTTGGATCACCGCAGCACGCACCGCTTCCGCAGCCGCTGCCTCGGCAAACACCCGGCGCTCAGACCAAGGCCCGAACGCCAGCACGGCGAGTGCCACCGGCAACAGGAGAACTCCGACCGCCAGGCCCAACTCCACGGCCGCGTGACCCCGATCGCTCACGGCGGCACCTCTCTCGTGGCCTGTGCCGTCATCTCGATCACGAAGTCAGGAGCGAACGGGGTCCAAGAGATGAACACTGCGCTGGCGGACGCCGTCACCACCGCGGGCCCCACCGCGCAAGATGTCACGATTGAGTCGCCCATGCGGCCTCCCAGCAGCTGGCCCAAGACGTCCTCGACCCTCTTCCGACATTCCTCCTCCGACGAGCTGACCGAGCCGGCCCGGGCACCTTGGTCGAGAGCGGACCGGAGAGCACCCCGTCCGTACTGGACGACGACGAGATTGGCCAGGGCCAGGAACAGGAGCATTCCAAGCCCGCTTGCGAGAAGGAACTGGACCGAGGAGATCCCCCGCTCGCTCAGCCTCCGATCAGCTGTGAGCGGATCCACCCGACGATGTCCACGCCAAGAGCCTGGAGCGCGCCCCAGATCACCACGAGTGCGGCAATCGCCAGGGCGGCATTCCCCATGAGCTCGGCCGTGTTCAGGCCCCGGTCGTCGCCCCACACGTCATGGAGCCATTTCTTGAGGGCCAGCATCTCAACCTCCTTTCATCGCCAGCCGGTGATCAGATAAGGCAGAGGCGCCGCCACGAAGAGCAAGAGGACCGGGGCCAGGATGGCGATGGTTGGCACCAGCATCGCCGCCCTGCGCTTCGTCGCCGATCTCCGCATCGTCTCGCGTCGGGTCTCCCGAACGTCCTCCGCCAGATCGAGAAGAGCCGGCGCCAGATCGGCCCCCCGTTCCTCGGCGGTCGCCAAGAGTCGATAGGTGCGGCCGCAGAAAGGCTCCGGAGTCAACTCGGCGATCCTCCGAAAAGCATCGGCCGCACGCCATCCCGACCGGTGCAAGCGGAGCGCGTCTGCCAGCTCGGCGATCACCTCCCCCTCACCGCGGTGCACCACGTCCTGGACGGCATGGACCACGCCACCCCCGGCTCGGACTCGCATGGCGAGGAGCTGGTTCACGGTGTAGATCTCGATGCACATCCTCTCTCGCCTTCGCTCGATGGCCGAGTGCAGGGATGCCCTCTGTCGACTCGCCCCGATCACGATGCCGAGAACCAGGAGCACGATGCGCTGGACAGGAGAGGAGCCCAGCACTACCCCGACGAGGAATGCCAGCCCCGACGCAATCGCGATCGTCCGAAGCTGAGCCATGCGAAACGCTTGCACCGTGTCTTCCTCTGGCACGTCGCGGTACCAGCCGGCCTGGCGGAGCTCGAGAATCGTCACGCTCTCCCCGGACCTCTCCAGCACCCGACCTACCGAGGCCGCCATCGAGCTGAGCATCGGCCCGAAGACGGCGGCAAGCGGGCCGGCCGCCGTCGGGCGCTGAGACGACATGGCGGAGGGGCGCAGATAGGGATTGATTCTGGAGGCGAGGCTGCGTGCCGGGGGAAACAGGGCGTACACCGCCATCCCGGCAGCTAGGGCGGTGGCTCCGGCCGCGACCAGTACGACTGGTGTGACCGTCACTCCCCACCCCGCGCCGAAACGAACACCCTCGGCTCTGCCGGCTGAGCACCGAGCCTCGAGGCAATGACCACCCCGATCACGCTCATAACCCCGCCGATGACGGCGACCAGGACACCCATCGGCGACGCATAGAACTCGCGAAAGGGCCCGGCCCTGGCGGTCATGGCCACCAGCACGAGCCAAGGGAGGATGAAGACGATGCGTGAATTGATCTTCTGTTCGAGCGCATCGGTTCGGATCTCTTCCAGGGTCCACAGATCCTTGGTCGTCGCATCAGCCAGATCGGAGAGGATCTCGGGGACGACCGTGCCCCCGCGCTCATAGGCGAGGATCAGCACTTCGATGACTCGGTCGGAGGTCGGGTCGGCCAGATCGGATTTGATCATCTCGAGCGCGGGCACGACGCCAAGACTGTGCGAGTACACCGAGAAACCCCGAAAGGCGTCCCGGAGGGGCAGCGGCCCGAACGAAGCGAGACCCTCGATGGCGGTCGGAAGCGACGCCCCCGATCTGACCGACGCCAGGAGATCCCGGAGCCCGTCCGGCCACGCCCGTTGCACCTCGTCGAGCCGCTGCGACCGCTTTCGAGAGAAATACGCCTTGGGCAGAGTCGCCACGACCACGGAGGGCATCAGCGAGACGATTGGAAGGGCTGTCAGAGCGAAAACGACTGCGTACGTGCCTAGCCCGGCGCCAAGTGAGGCAAGCCAGAACTGTCCGGGGGTCACGTCGAGCCCGGATTCCTTCAGCCAGCCCGTCTTCTTGGGCTTAGGCCGGCTCGGATACCTGACACCTACCACCACCCATCTGAGAACGAGCGCCACTGCCACGGAGGTGGCCACGGCCGCGGCGAGTGTCACCAACTCGCACCTCCCTCCAGCACCTGGGCCAGGTTGGCCCCTCCGGGCAACGCACGCTCGAGACGCCGAACGAGGGACTGCGGCGGCATCGAGCCCGTCCATTCGAGTGGCCCACCGAGTCGATCTCGCCGGAACAAGGACTCGGATGAGAAGTCCTCGTGAAGGGACGGGACCAGAGCTCGGATCTCCATCGTTTGGCGGCGGATGCCGCCGCCCTTCGGTTCGATATCTCGCTCGAGATGGATCACCAAATCGATCGAGGAAGCGAAAACCTTGCGCACCACCCGCTCCGGGACGTTCTCCCCGGCCATCAAGGCAGCATTCACCAGGGCATCGAGGGCGTCCGGTGCCGAATTGGCATGGACAGTGCAGGCAAGACCGCACCCTGCGTTTACGGCGCGGGTCAACTCGAAGGCTTCTCCTCCCCTCACCTCGCCGACCACTATCAGGTCGGGGCGCATCGCCAGCGTGGCCTTGACCAGTTGTCGCAGACTGATTTCCCCGCCGCCGTCTAACGATGGAGGCCGGGCCTCGTAATAGGACCCGTGGACGATCGGGACATGCAGTTCCCGGATCTCCTCGCATGCCCGGACACAGTGATCGGACGGGACGGCGGCGATCAGCGCAGAGAGGAACGAGGTCTTGCCGGCTCCGGGTGGGCCGCTCACGATCACGGAAGTAGATGAGCGCATGGCGAGGCCGAGGAAATCCGCTGCACCGGGCGTCAACGACCCGAGCTCGACCAACGAGGCGAGAGTCTCTTTCCGAAGCGCGTAGCGGCGGATGGTGGCGGAAAGATGGTCTGACACCGGCGGGATCACCGCTGTCAGACGGGCCGACCCATCGAGGATGCGCGCCTGGGAGACCGGGTGAGACGCATCGAGCCGTCGATCGGTGGCTGCCATCAACCGCTCGATAACCTGGCGATTCTCCGACTCGGAGCTGGGCACGTCCAGCCCTCGAAGCCGACCCCCGGCTTCGAGAAATGTGACTCTCTCACCTTCGATGAAGATCTCCTCGACGTCGTCGCGATCGAGGAGATCGCCCAGCGGTCCGAAGTAGGACACCGATTGGAGCAGGCGGCGCACGGTGGCATCGGGGTCTGCCAGTGACCGGGTCTCACCCAAATGTGCGTGTCGCTGATAGTCGTCGACTGTGGCCCGCAGCAGCTCGACGAGCCGAGCGGTATCGCGCTGCGGGTCGAGTCCCGAGCCGTCGATCTTCTCGAGGGCTCGTCGTCCTTATCTCGCGATAGGCGTCGACCGTCACTCCGCCGCCCGATCGATCAGGGACGCCACACGACCCACCGATTTGACGAAGGGACCTCGTCCGAGACGGGTCCCATCCCACGACGCACGCTCGAGGCGACTGTCTTCGGGGACCAGGATGACCGGCATCGCCGGAAGCAGACGGGCCATCTCCGCCCTTATCTCCAGACGGCGGCGACTCCCGGTGGCGACACGGTTGACCAGGGCCACCGTGTCAGGCGTGTCAGTCCTTGTGGACAGTTCTCGAACGGATCGGACCAACCGTGCCATGCCCACCGGATTTCCCAGGCCGACGACGATCAAGGCATGGAATCGGACGTGATCGAGGCGATCAGAACGCGGGCTTCCCAGATCGGCTATCACCACTTCGTAGCCGGCCTTTCCGATTTCGTCGAAGATCCCTTCGATCTCCACGGGTGGGATGTCGTATGCCGACATCGTGTTGGCCAGGCCACCGATCACGTCGACCGAGTCATGGTCGAGAACCGCCTCGGTGACCGAACCGGAGGCGTGATGGGCCGCCTCGAGTGCGGTGAGGAGGTTCGGATGGACAGGGAGATCGAGGCGCTGCGCCACGGACGGCGTCCTCTCGTCCAGGTCGACGAGAAGCGTGGGTCGGGAGAAGGAGAGGCTCGTGGCAAGCCCGATCGCTATCTCGGTGCAGCCCACCCCACCAATAGGCCCGAGCACGCCGACACGAAAGGAACGAGGCGCAGGCACGGCCGCCGGCGAGGGCGCACCTCGGTGGAGCAGGGTGGCTTGGGCCGAGGCCAGGAACTCGTCTGGGGCCGCACCCTCTTCGATCACGTCGGTGATACCGCACTCGAGGAGATGCCGCTTGGCGTCGGGAGCATCCACCGGGTCGTACACCCCGACAATCTCCCGTCCCATTTCCCGGACGCTTCGGACCAGACGGGGAGTCAGGAACGAGCAGACATCGTCGATGAACAAGACCTCGTACTGATCCGTCACCGCCTGTTCCGGGCCCATGACCCGTGAGCGGACTCTCCCTCCACCGTGGTCGATCAGGAACCGGTGGAGACGGTCCGGCCACGCTCGGGCAGAGGCGGCGAGAGCCAACTCGGGTCCGGTATTCAACCTTGTGCCTCCTCGAGGACATCGGCACCCGTGGACCGGAGAATCTCCAGAGACCCGTCCGCGATAGCCCGGGCCAGCGCCAGTGCCTGTTCAGGGCTCACCCCAACGACGACGTGATAGGGGCCGGTGGCCGACAATCCGGTTTGCGTCGTGTCGGCAATGCTGACCACTTCGAGGTCGCTGGCCACAAACACCGGCTCCTCGCCGACCATCGCAATGACATCCACGCGATCCCCGATGACCAATGTCGCTCCGGCGGCGTGCTCGGCCGCGACCGGGATGCTCATCGTGCGCAGCCCGTCGCCGGCGCCGGGCCGTATGACGAGGGACCGATCGATCAGCTCCCCCTCGCGGACCGACCGGCCGACGATCCATCCTTCGAGATCCTCGAGATCGGACTCCCCCACTAAGTGGTCGAGACCCTCGAAGTCAGCCGATAGTGGAACAAGTCGAACGATGTCCGGCGTAAGAGGAGAGCCGGCCGCAATCGAAGAGTCGGCAATGGCGACCAAAGTCGTGGCGTCCCGGCTCTGAAGAGCGAGATAGTTGAGGACGAAGGCAAGGACGACAGCGGATGCGATCGCAATATGAGACAGAGACGGTCGATAGCGAGCCGACCGGACGGTCGGTGCCGAGGTGCCCGCTTCCCTCGTGATCACGGAGGGACTCGTGTCCACTTGGTGTGAACCTATTTCCTTAGTGTGAACCTATCGTCGAACCTGCGGTCGATGTCGAGAGCGCGAAAGTAGATGGAACAAACGCCGGATCGGGATGTGGAGTCTCACCTTCGCCAGGGGGCCGGGAGGGAGTGGTTGGAGGAGGCTGCCGAGGACGAAAATCTCACTGAGCTGCTTCGGAGGCGGCGGCTGGACCTTTCCGGGCGCGTCCTCGAGCTGGTTCACCGCGGGGAGCGAGTGCGTGCTGAGACTGGAGCACAGACTTTCTCCGGCCGCGTCGTGTACGCCGGCGCGGACTTCGCCAGTATCGATCGGGGCGACGACAGAGTCGAGGTAGTCCTCGATTCGGCGGTTTGGACAGTGGAACGCAGCGAGACCGGTGGCAACGAGCAGAGCGGCGACAAACTCACCTTCCGGGCCCGGCTCGCCGAAATCGCGGCGGCGACGGAGTCGGTGCGAATGGTCGTTGTCGATGGGAGGGCCATCGTCGGGTCGATCGATGTGGTGGCCACCGATCACATCGAACTGACCCAGGACGGGAACACGATCGTCGTTCCGCTCCGACAGATCGTCGCCGTGATCCGCTCTACATCTCGCTTCTGACATCGTTGGTCTCCGCGGTCACCGGGTGAGCCCGGACGAACTCATATATCTCGTCCCGGAAGAACTTGAAGGTCCGGCCACCGGGGAGCTTGTAGGCGGGCAACCTCCCCTCCCTGGCGTATCGCCTGACCATCTGCACGTTCATTCCCAGCAACTCCGCTACCTGCGCCGCGTCGAGGATCGGGGGGTAGTCCTCAGCCATCTGTCGTCCTCTTCGTTACTCGAGGTGAGCCTACGGCATCCTGGGATTGGTTGGAATGGGCTCGGTTCGGCTCTTCACCAAATCGTTGTGCCGGCCGATATCTGAGCATGCTCGAGTTCTATCTCGGTTACAGCATGGGCCAGTCTTCGGCCACCCGGGCCGCCTCATTGGCGCGAAGTGCCGCCGTCGCCGACGGCACCCACCACACCAACCGGATCGAAGACCTCAACGAGCGCATCGACCGCCTGGTCATGATCATGCGGGCGACACTCGCCCTCCTCGAGGAGCAGGGGATCACCCCGGAGCGGCTCATGGAGAAGATCAACGAACTCGACCTCCAGGACGGCGTCGATGACGACCGGGTCCGCGAGCTCATCGTCGAATGCCCGTCATGCCAGTCGAAGGTGGCGCCGGGTCTGCGCAACTGCCAGCTGTGCGGGACCGAGGTCAGGGCCGACACCGGCCACCCGCTCGGTCACGTCTGAGAAGACCCCCTCCGTCGCCTGCGGCGACACCTCCCCTTCGGGGGAGGAAACGCCCGTCAATACACTTCGCCGATGGGCAGCTTCGACGAGGTTCACGGCCCCGACGGGGTACGTCCTCACTACGAGGTGTTGATGAATCGCCTCGCCGAGATCGGTGACGCCGAGCTCAGCGACCGCCTCGGGCTGCTCGACTCCTTCTTCCGCACCCTCGGCATCACCTTCGCTGTCAGCGGACACGAGGGCGGTCTCGAGCGCACCTGGCCGATGGACCTGGTGCCACGGATCATCCCGCCCGACGAGTGGAGCCACATCGAAGCCGGGCTCGTCCAGCGGGTAACCATCCTCAACCGCTTCCTCGACGACCTCTACGTCGGCGGCCAGCAGGCGATCAACGACGGCATCATCCCCCGCTGGCTGGTCGAGTCGGCGGACGGATACGTTCGGGAGGCCCACGGTATCCCCGCTCCACGGGGCTCTCGTTGCGTGGTCGCCGGAATCGACATCGTGCGCGACGACCAGGGCACCTATCGGGTGCTCGAAGACAACCTGCGGGTGCCGAGTGGGATCTCCTACGTCCTGGAGAACAGGGTGGCGATGACCCGGATCCTCCCGGTCGGTTTCGCCAGCCACGTCATCCGGCCAGTGGACCACTACGGGGCCTCGCTTCTCCGAGCCCTGCGCGCCATCGCCCCACCAACTGCCGACGATCCCACGGTTGTCGTCCTCACCCCGGGAGTGGCCAACTCGGCCTATTTCGAGCACGCCTTCCTCGCCCGGCAGATGGGCATCGAACTGGTGGAGGGCCGAGATCTCCTGGTCGACGATCGCCAGGTCTTCATGCGCACCACCAAGGGCCTCAAGCGTGTCGACGTGATCTACCGCCGGGTCAACGACGAGTTCCTCGACCCGGTCGTCTTCCGCCAGGACAGCCTGCTCGGCGTCCCCGGGCTCCACGGGGCGGCACGGGCGGGGGCGGTGACCATCGCCAACGCCATCGGCAACGGGGCGGTCGACGACAAAGGGGTCTATCCCTACATCCCCGCCCTCATCGAGTACTACCTGGGCGAGGAACCGATCCTCCCCAACGTCACCACCTATCTCCCCTGGGAGCCCGACCAGCTCGAGCTGATCCTGGGCCGCCTCGACCAGCTCGTGGTCAAGCCGGTGGCCGAAGCGGGCGGCTACGGCATCGTGATCGGCAGCGTGGCCGACGAGGCGACCCTGGCCGCAACCGCCGCCGCGCTCCACGCCAACCCGAGGGGATACATCGCCCAGGAGATCGTCCAGCTCTCCACCCATCCCACTTTCGTCGACGGTCATCTCGAGCCCCGCCACGTCGACCTGCGCCCATTCGTGCTCAGCGGCGACAGGATCGAGGTAGTGCCGGGCGGTCTGACCCGGGTGGCGATGCGGAAGGGGTCCCTCATCGTCAACTCCTCACAGGGCGGCGGGTCCAAGGACACATGGGTCCTCGCGCAACGGGGGCGGTCATGCTGTCACGACACGCTGAAGACCTCTTCTGGGTCGGCCGCTATGTCGAGCGGGCCGAAGACACAGCCCGCATGCTCGATGTGACCTATCACAACCTTCTCGAATCCCCCGGTGACGGGGCAGAAACCACCTGGGGCGAGCTGCTCGAGGTCCTCTACGTGAATGCCCTCTATACCGGCCCGTTGGAGAGCAGCGCGGTCAGCAGTTATCTGGTCGCCGATCGCACCAACCCCGGCTCGATCATCTCGGCGGTGGAGCGGGCCCGTGACAACGCCCGCGGCCTGCGGGATCGGATCTCCACCGAGTTGTGGGAGGCGATCAATGTCTTCCATCTCGATCTGGCCCGCGCCGACTTCCATCTCGACCTCGACCGGCGGGCCTACGAGGTGTTCCGGAGCATCAAGAGCAGGTGCCAGCTGATCAGCGGCGTCGCCGCCCAGACCATGCCCCGGGACGAGGGCTACCGATTCATGCTGCTCGGCCTCCTTCTCGAGCGCGCTGAGATGACCTGCCGGCTTCTCTCCGTTCGCTATGCCCGGCTCGCCGGAGGCGATGGTCAATCCGGGTTTCACGCCTGGGTATCGGTGCTCAAGTCGGTCTCCGCCTACGAGGCCTATCTCAAGGCGCACGACGCCTCCCTCGACCCGACCGATGTCCTCCAGTTCCTGCTGCACGACCAGGAGTTCCCTCGCAGCGTCCTCTACTGCCTGCAACAGGTGGAACGTCTGATCGACCGGCTCGCCGGTTCGAGCCAGCAGACCAGCATGGAGCGAGCGGTGGGCCGGGTGCGGGCACATGCCGAGTTCACCGACATCCCCACCATCGTCGACGGGCGGCTCGACCCATTCCTCGAGGAGTTGCAGCGGGAGATCTACGAGGTCTCCGACGAAGTGGAGGCTCACTTCTTCCGGGCCGGCACCGATCTGCAGCTGCACTTCCAGAGGTGGGCATGAGGCTCGAGATCCGCTATCTGAACGAATTCACCTACGGGGAACCGGCCTGGGAATCGCACAACCTCCTCCGGGCATGTCCCGCCAACGACGACCACCAGCAGTTGGCAACGTATCGGGTCGAGGTCACCCCGACGGCCCAGGTCCACTCCTACACCGACTACTGGGGAACGCGAGTCGACGAATTCGGGATCGTCGAGCCCCACCGGGCTCTCCGGATCATGGCCGAGTCGACCGTCGAGACAACCACCCTTTCGAGCCCGTCGAGCGAGGCCTCGATCGAGGCGCTCGAGTCGGTGCGTGGGGAGCTGTCGAGCTTTCTCCGCCCCTCACCCCACGCCATCTGGGACGGGCCGATCGAAGAGGCGGCCCGGGAGGCCGTGGGCGGCGCGGTCGAGGTGGTAGACGTCGCCACGGCTGTCTCCGACAAGGTCACGTCCACTCTCGACTACGTGCCGGGCGCCACCTACGTGGGGGTCGATGTGGCGGATGTGATGTCACAGGGCAAAGGGGTCTGCCAGGACTTCGCCCATCTCGGCATCGCCATGTATCGCAGCATCGGCATCCCGGCCCGGTACGTGTCGGGCTACCTGTACGCCGTCGAGCAGACCTCGGCGGTGGCGCCGGACGAGCCCGAGCTCAGCGTGCAGACCCATGCCTGGATCGAGGTCTTCGTACCGGGATACGGATGGTGGGGCCTCGACCCGACCAACGCCCAACCCGTCGGCGAGCTTCACGTGAAGATCGGGCACGGCCGGGACTACCAGGACGTCATGCCGTTGCGCGGCGTCTATCACGGCGGGGCGGATCACCAACTGGGGGTTCAGGTGCGGATCAGCCGCGAGCGGCTGTCCCAGATGGCCGAGCAGTAGCGGCCCACCGTTTTCTCAATGGATTTATCATCGATTTAGGGTCTCTGCGGTCACGATCGAGTGTTTGTGCCCAAAACCGATGAAGAAGGAGCTCTGATCACCTTGGTGTCGAAGAGGCAATTGCTGGTGGCGTTGGCCGTGGTGTCCACGCTGGCTCTGGCCCCTGCGGCTCTAGCGCAGACGGAGGAGGAGACGCCTACCACGCTCCCCGTCACCGCTCTGACCGTCAGCACCCCGTTCCCGTCGGTCGCAGTAGAGCCCGGGGACCAGGTCAGCTTCGCTTTGACCGTCGCCGCCCCCGCCCCGGTCGCGGTCGCTCTCGCAGTGGAGGGGGTCCCGGAAGACTGGACCGCGGCGTTCCGCGGTGGCGGCTTCGAGGTCGACTCGGTGACCGCAGGTCCCGGTCTCGAGCCCGAGCTCACATTCGATGTCACCGTCCCGACCAGTGTGACCGAAGGGCGAGTTCCCGATGACCATCACCGCCTCCGGTGGTGGTGGCTCGGTTTCCCTCCCCATCGCGGTCAGAGTCTCGGCCCAGGCCGGTGGCGAGGTCACGCTCACCCCCAACTTCCCCGGTCTACGCACGCCGGCCGGCGAGGCTGCCACCTTCAACGTGGAGCTGAACAACGGCACCCCTGCCGATCTCGAGTTCGAGCTGAGCCCCACTGCGCCTGCCGGCTGGGATATCACCGCTGAGCTCTCCGGTCAGGCCCAGGCATCCACCGTCCTCGTCGAGGCCGGCGGCACCGAGACGATCAACGTCGCAGTCACCCCGCCCTTCCAGGCCGAGGCAGCCCAATATCCGGTCACGCTCGTGGCTACCGCCCCCGGCACGACGGTGGAGACCGAGATGATCGTGGAGGTGGTCGGATCGTTCGCCCTAGAGATGTCGACTCCGGACCAGCGCCTCAATGCCGAGGTCACTGTGGGCAGCTCGAGCGACTTCCAGATCCTCCTCACCAACACCGGGACCGCGCCGCTGGAAGGGGTGACCATGGGGGTCACGCCCCCGAGCGGGTGGGAAGTCGTCTTCGACAACGAGACGGTATCGGTCGGCCCCGGCGAGTCGACCCCGGTAACCGCGACCATCACGCCTTCTGAGGAGGCTGTAGCCGGCGACTACGTGATCACGTTCAGCGCTACGCAAGAGGAGGTCGATCCCGCAGAGATGGAGATCCGCACCACGGTCAACCCCTCGGCGGTGTGGGGGTTCGTTGGCATCGCGGTGATCGCCCTCACTCTGGCCGGGCTCGCCTGGGTCTTCCGGCGCTTCGGCCGTCGCTGACATGGCCAGTTCGACCATTCGCAGCCGGAAGCTGACCAAGACCTACGGCGAGCACACTGTGGTCGACCGACTCGACCTCGACATCGAGGCCGGGGAGGTGTTCGGGTTGCTCGGGCCTAACGGCGCCGGGAAGACCACGACCATCCTCATGCTGCTCGGCCTCATCGAGCCGACCAAGGGCAAGATCGAGGTCCTTGGGCTCGACCCGAGATGGAACCCGATCGAGGTCAAGAGGAAGGTGGGCTATCTGCCCGACGCGGTTGGTTTCTACGACCCGATGACCGGGCGGGAGAACCTCAGGTTCACGGCACGGCTCAACGGGCTCGACGACTATGAGGACCTGATCGGCTCGCTGCTCGAGCTGGTCGGCCTCGGCGAGGCGGCCGACCAACCGGCCGGCGAGTACTCGCGAGGGATGAAGCAGCGTCTCGGGGTCGCCGACGCCCTGGTCAAAGGTCCTTCGGTGCTGATCCTCGACGAGCCCACCACCGCCATCGACCCCGAGGGTGTGGTGGAGATGCTCGCCCTGATCCAGCGGCTCGCCAAGGACGAGGGGGTAACGGTGCTCCTCGCCAGCCATCTCCTCCACCAGGTCCAGACGGTGTGCGATCGGGTGGCGATCTTCGTCAGGGGAAAGGTCGTCGCCCAAGGGACACCACACGAGCTCGCTGCCGTTGACAAGAGTGGCAACATCAGGGTCGAGTTCCGTCTCGGTGGTGATCCGACCAAGGGCCGCGCCGACCTGGAGTCGCTCGGGACCGTGAGCGGCGTCACCCCGGGCCGGGCGCCCGGATCATGGGTGGCCGACCTCGAGTCGGGCTCGCTGGCTCCGACCGTGAGCGGTCTCGTCTCGAAGGGCGCCGACGTCATCGGTGTCCACCGTCTCGACGAGGATCTCGAGTCCATCTATCGCCGCTACTTCGAGATCGAGGAAGAGGAGGAGGAGGTTCCGGTATGACCACCGACGCCGAAGTCGTGGCCGAGGAGGTCCCCGCCGACGAATCCTCGCGGGTTGGAGGATGGCGGGCCGTGGCGAGGAAGGAGATCGCCGACCACCTGCTGTCCGGACGATTCGTGGTGTTGATGGGGGTGCTTGGCATCGCCACCGCCGCCGCAGTGTTCGCCGCCTCGGGCGGGATCCGTGACGTCGCCCCCAACGCCCAGGGGATCACGGCCCTGTTCCTCAAGCTCTTTACCGTTACCGCTGACCCAGTTCCGTTCCCCCTGATCGTGTTCGTGGGATTCCTCGCCCCACTTCTCGGGATCATGTTCGGGTTCGATGCGGTCAGCGGAGAGCGCTCCCAGGGGACGCTGCCCCGGCTGCTCTCCCAGCCGATCCATCGTGACGAGGTGATCCTGGGCAAGTTCGTGGCCGGGCTGACCGTGGTCTCGATCATGCTCACCGCCCTCGTCCTGTTCGTATCCGGGATCGGGATCCTCAGGCTCGGCGTGGTGCCCACTCCGACCGAGATCTCGCGTCTGGCCGTGTGGCTGATCTTCACCATCATCTACGTGGGGTTCTGGCAGGCACTGGCGACTTTGTGCTCGGTCACGGCGAAGCGTGCCTCGACCTCGGCGATGATCCCGCTCGGCGTCTGGCTCGTCCTGACCCTTTTCGGGTCCTTCATCTTCGGAGCCATCGCCAGCGTGCTCAGCCCCAGAGATGGGTCGGATGCGGCGGAAATTGCCTACCAGCAAACGGCACAGACCGTGTCCCAGCTCTCGCCGGTAACCCTGTTCCAGAATGTCTCGAGCGTGCTCCTCGACCCCGAGGTGCGCACCGTGGGACTGGTCACCGTCGAGCAAGTCGACAGGGCCATCGTCTCCGAGCTCAATCTGACCCAGAGCCTCGCCGTGGTATGGCCTCAGATCGCCATCCTGGTGGCCCTCACGTCGGTCATGTTCGCCGCCGCCTACATCGCCTTCATGCGGGACGAGGTCCGGGCCTGAAAACCTGTTTTGGCGCGGAGATCCCGACCTGTAGGTCGGGATCTCCGCGCCAGAAGGTATTGCCTTTAGGCTGAAGTCATGGATGAAGCGGTGAAGCCGGACGCGGTCGAGCAGGTGCCTGAAGAGGAGCGAAAGGACCTACCGGTCTCCGAGCCCACCAAGCTGATCCGTATCGCGTCGATGACGCGGGCCATGCTCGAGGAGGTGCGTCAGGCGCCACTCGATGAGGGCGGGCGGAAACGTCTCGCCGCCGTGCACGACCGATCGCTCGACGAGCTACGCGAGGTCCTCTCCCCCGAGCTTCTCGACGAGTTCGACGAGATCATGGTCCCTCTCGACGGGGAAGTGACCGAAGCCGAGCTGCGAATCGCCCAGGCTCAGCTGATCGGTTGGCTGGAGGGTCTGTTCCATGGGATTCAGGCCTCGTTGTGGAGCCAGCAAATGGCTGCCCAATCCCAGTTGCAGGAGATGCAAAAGAGAGCATTGATCCCACCCTCGCCCCCCGGGCAGAACGAGGACCAGACCGGTCTCTATCTCTGAGCCTTATCCGACCTTGCGTTCCTGTTGGGTTCGCTCGCGCCGGACCCGACGTCGCTCGCGCTCGCTGAGACCACCCCAGATGCCGAATTTCTCGCCCATGTCGACGGCGTAGTCGAGACATTCCGCCCGCACCTCGCAGGCAGCGCATATCGACTTCGCCTTGCGGGTGGAAGCCCCCCGCTCGGGGAAGAAGAGGTCGGCGTCGGCGCCTCGGCAGTTGGCGTAGTCCTGCCAGGAAAGCTCACCTACAGCCAAGGCTTGGATGAGCTTGCTCTGCATCAGGTCTCCTCACAACCGTGTAATTACACGTTTGACATTAAGACCGGGGGCGCGCGCCGTCAACCCCGAGTGGCGGATTTCTCCTTGTCGCGCCGAGTGATTCTCCCGAGGCGCAGACTTGGCATAATGGTGACCCGGTGTCCGCCACGATCGAAGAGAGAAGAGCCCCCTGGCCGGTCAGCTTCTATCGATCGGCGATCGGCAAGAAATGGGTGATGGCGCTCACCGGCCTCGGCATCATCCTTTTCGTCCTGGCCCACATGGTCGGGAACTGGAAGATCTTCCTCCCCGACGTCGACGGCATCCCGGACATCGACATCTATGCCGAGGCCCTGCGCGAGCTCCTCGTCCCCTTCCTCCCCGCCCACGTGGCGCTGTGGATCCTCCGCACCGGGTTGATCGTTGCCTTCCTGCTCCACATCCATGCCGCCTACTCGCTGACGCTGATGAACCATCGAGCCCGACCCGAGGACTATCACGGGCCGCGTACCTACGTCGCGGCCAACTACGCCAGCCGGACCATGCGCTGGAGCGGAGTGATCTTCGCCGCCTTCCTCCTGTTCCACCTCGCCGACCTGACGTGGGGCATCCAGCCAATGGCACCAGAGACCTGGGCCCGGGGCGAGGTGTACGCCAACTTCATCGCCACGTTCTCCCGCGCCCCCGTGACCGCCTTCTACGTGATCGCCATGGTGTTGCTCGGGTTCCACCTCTATCACGGGGCGTGGTCGATGTTCCAGAGCCTCGGGATCAACCATCCCCGGTTCAATGCCGTCCGCCGCTACTTCGCCATCGGTCTTGCCATCCTGGTGACCGTCGGCAACGCCATCATGCCCCTCGCCGTCTATTTCGGGTTCGTGGGGTGAGCAGGTGACCTTGCAACTCGACGCCAAGGTGCCGCCCGGCCCAGTCGAGGACAAGTGGGACAACCACAAGTTCTCGGTCCGACTGGTGAACCCGGCGAACAAGCGCAAGTTCAAGATCCTCATCGTCGGCACCGGGCTGGCCGGAGCGTCGGCGGCGGCCTCCCTCGCCGAGCTCGGGTACGACGTCGAAGTTTTCACCTTCCACGACTCGCCGCGCCGGGCCCATTCCATTGCCGCCCAGGGCGGGATCAACGCCGCCAAGAACTACAAAAACGATGGCGATTCGGTGTACCGGCTCTTCTACGACACGGTCAAAGGCGGCGACTACCGGAGCCGAGAGGCGAACGTCTACCGCCTGGCCCACGAGTCGCTGAACATCATCGACCAGGCCACCGCTCAGGGGGTCCCCTTCGCCCGGGAGTACGGCGGGCTGCTCGACAACCGGTCATTCGGTGGGCGCGCAGGTCGCACGCACGTTCTACGCCCGGGGCCAGACGGGCCAGCAGCTCCTCCTCGGGGCGTACCAGGCGATGGCGCGTCAGGTGGCGGCGGGCACGGTGAAGCTTCACACCCGGTCGGAGATGCTCGACATCGTGGTCAAGGAAGGCAGGGCGGTGGGCATCGTCGTCCGCGACTTGATCTCCGGGGCCATCACGAACCATTCGGGTCACGCAGTGGTCCTTGCCACCGGCGGCTACAGCAACGTCTTCTTCCTCTCCACGAATGCCATGGCCTGCAACGTCAGCGCAATCTGGAGAGCACACCGGAAAGGAGCCGGCTTCGCCAATCCTTCCTTCACCCAGATCCACCCGACCTGCATCCCCGCTTCGGACGAGTTCCAGTCGAAGCTGACATTGATGTCCGAGTCGCTGCGAAATGACGGGCGGATCTGGATCCCGAGTCGAATCGGGGACGATCGGCCGGCATCCCAGATCCCCAAAGAGGAGCGCGACTACTTCCTCGAGCGCATGTACCCCGCGTTTGGCAACCTGGTCCCCAGGGACGTGGCATCGCGCGCGGTCAAGCGAATCGTCGACGAGGGCAAAGGCGTCGGCCCGCTCCGCAACGGCGTGTATCCTCGACTTCCACGACGCCATCGAGCGAGAGGGCCGCCAGGTCATCCAGGAGCGCTACGACAACCTCTTCGAGATGTATCAACGCATCACCGACGAGGATCCCTATGAGGTGCCGATGCGCATCTATCCGGCCCCGCACTACACCATGGGAGGGCTCTGGGTCGACTACAACCTCATGACGACGATTCCCGGGCTCTACGCCATCGGCGAGGCCAACTTCTCCGACCACGGTGCCAATCGGCTCGGGGCATCGGCGTTGATGCAGGGGCTGGCGGACGGCTACTTCGTCCTCCCGACGACCATCGGCGACTATCTGGCCGGCTTCCTGGGCCAGCCGCCGGTGCCCACCGACGACCCAGCGTTCGGAGATGCCGGCCAGGAGGTCCGTGACCGGGTCGACCGGTTCATGTCGACCAGGGGCAGCCGCACTGTCGACTGGTTCCACAAGGAGCTGGGGAAGATCATGCTGGAGTATTGCGGCATGTCCCGGAGCGAGCCGGGGCTAAGCAAGGCGTTGTCCGAGATCCCTGCCCTGTACGAAGAGTTCAGGAGCGACGTGCGAATCCTGGGCACGGCGGGCGGGCTCAATCAGACCCTGGAGCGGGCAGGTCGGGTGGAGGACTTCTTCGAGCTGGCCCAGGCGATGTGTCTCGATGCTCTCCATCGTGAGGAGTCGTGCGGCGGCCATTTCCGTGAAGAGTCCCAGACCGAGGATGGTGAGGCCCTGCGCTGGGACGACGATTTCGCCCACGTTGCGGTGTGGGAGTGGACCGGCGATCCGGCCCAGCCGGAGCTGAACAAGGAGCCACTCACCTTCGAAGCGATCAATCTGAGCACCCGGAGCTACAAGTGAACGTGACGCTCCAGATCTGGCGGCAGGAAGGCCCCGACGTGCCCGGGTCGTTCAAGACCTACGAGGTGGCCGGGATCTCCGAGGAGATGTCCTTTCTCGAGATGCTCGATGTCCTCAACGAGCGTCTGGTCAACCAGGGGGAAGAGCCGGTCGCCTTCGACCACGACTGCCGTGAGGGCATCTGCGGCGCCTGTGGCGTGATGATCGACGGTCAGGCCCACGGCCCCCAGCTCGGCACGGCAACCTGCCAGCTCCACATGCGCAAGTTCGAGAGCGGATCGACGATCACCGTCGAGCCATGGCGGGCGGCAGGGTTTCCCCTCGTGAAGGATCTGGTGGTCGACCGCAGCTCGTTCGACCGCATCATCGAGGCCGGCGGCTACATCACGGTCGACACCGGGTCCGCCCCCGACGCCAACCTCATTCCGGTTCCAAAGCCCGCCGCCGACATCGCTTTCGACGCCGCGGCGTGCATCGGCTGCGGAGCCTGCGTGGCAGCCTGCCCCAACGGCGCCGCCAATCTCTTCACGGCGGCGAAGATCAGCCATCTCAACCTTCTCCCCCAGGGTCAGGCGGAGAGATGGACGCGAACCGAGAACATGGTCGAGGTCATGGAGCAGTACTTCGGATCTTGCACCAACCACGGAGAGTGCGAGAAGGCCTGCCCCAAGTCGATCTCCATCGACTTCATCGCCATGATGAACGCCGACTACCTCAAGGCGAAGGTGAAGAACCGACGTCTCGTCGCCCAATAGACGATTCCAACCTTGGCGTAATAACCCCTTGTAAGCGAAAATCTTCGCCGTAGCCTGAGCGAATTCGGGGGACCACTCTGGGTAGGTTCAGCTCACCGAACGTGGTTGCTGGGACCAATGGGAATAGGGGCAAATGACAACCGAAAGACGTGACGACCGAGGGGCCACCCTTGTTGAGGCGGCGTTGGTCTACGCCCTGCTCTTTCTCGCCCTTTTCGCCGTCGTGGAATTCGGTTTGGCCTTCAAGGACTGGCTATCGGTCAGTCACGCCGCCAGGGAGGGTGCCCGCGCCGGGGCCACCTATGGCAACGACCCCGCCGCCGACATCTTGGTGCTACGCGACGTCGAGCGCACCCTGGCCCCGGCCGGGATCGGCGACGGCGCCGACGTGAGGATCTACCCGGCCACCGGCGTCGGAACCGGGACGCTCTATTCGTATGCTCCGGGGACGGGCTGTGGTGACCTGACCGGTGGCACGCTGACCGGTTGCTGCGATTGGCAACCCTGTCCCGAGCCGGGTCGACCTACCTACCAGATCCCGCTTTGGAACCCGGCAAACCGTGATGTCAGCGCACCATGCACCGACCACATCGGGGTCGAGGTGCAGTTCGCCCACCAGTGGCTCACGGGATACTTCGTGCCGTCTTCGGACTTCACCACGGCGACGGACTTCCAGATCGAGCCCCAGGAATTCGATGTGGGAACAGCATGCTGATGAATCAAACCCCAGGGAGAGAGTCGGGTGCCAGCCTGGTCGAGGTCGGGCTTCTCCTGCCCCTACTGATCCTCCTCGCTATCGGCCTCTCCGAGATCGGCTTCTTGGTCGTGGACTACATGACGGTGACCAATGGCGCGAGGGAGGGTGCCCGCACCGGGGCCGCCGCCGCCAACTACGACATCGGTTCGACCGATGCGGACGACTTGATCCTCAACGCCGTCGAAGAGGCGGCGTGCAACCTTTCTTTCGGCAGTCTGGATTCGGTCACCATCTACCGAGCGGACGCCAACGGCCAGATCCCGGTGCCACCAGGCAACGGCGTGAACGTGTACGTCAACAACGGCGCTTTGATCTGTGGCTCACCATCGCACGGACATGTCCGCATCAGGGGGCTGTTGCCCTTGGACCCCGTCGAGCAGAGACAGGGTGCCTCCCGGGCTGGATGTCCTCGGTGTCGAAGTCGTCTTCTCCCATGAAAGCGTGACAGGGCTCTTTCCCTTCCCCACCGTGACCTGGACCGAGAACGCAGTGATGCAGATCGAGCCAGACACTCGGGGAGTCCAGCCATGAGACATTTCTTCCGGCGGGTGAGGAACGAGGACCGAGGCGCGGCTCTGGCGCTGGTGGCCGGTTCCCTGGTGGTGCTGATGGGTATGGCTGCCTTTGGAACCGACCTGGGGTGGTTCTACTTGAACGCAAGCCGGGTGCAACGCGCCGCCGACGCCGCCGCTCTCGGAGGGGTCATCTGGATGCCGGCCGACCCGGATGAGGCCGAGGCGACCGCCTTCGATATCGCCCTGCGCAACGGATACGACGACGCCGACGCTGAGATCACGGTGATTCCGGCCGATATACCTGGGGCGCCAAATCAGCTCGAAGTCACTGTTCAGAGTGTGGTCCCGACCTTTTTTGCCAAAGTCCTCGGCTTCGACACCATGACGATCCGGCGCACAGCCAGAGCCGAGTACATACCGCCGTTGAAACTGGGAAGCCCGGCGAACAAGTTCGGCAACGACCCGAGTTGCTATGCGACCAACGCCGACTGCGCCGGCAACTTCTGGGCGAACATTCACGGCCGCAACGTCGACACGCACCTGGGCGACGCTTACTCGTCGTTCTGCCGCGACGAAAGTGGCTCGACGAACGGCTGCCCGCAGAGCCCGGCCTATCGAGACACCGGCTATCTGTACGGCGTGATCCCCAACGGCAACAGTTTCAGTTTCGACACCCTCGACATGGCCTTTCACAACAAGTCCGGTGGCATTGCCAATGGCGATGCCTGGCGCACCGGGGATCACAACGACTTCTGCGGGAACCCGGCCACTTGTGTCGGGCCGACGGTGACCGTCAATGTCTTCGCGCCCGACCCCACGCCGCTCATCCTCACCGACAACGGCGCCCCGGTCTGCTCCAAGGCGTACCCCCCGCAGGCTCAGGTGAACCCTGACAGCGATCCGCCATTCACAGGACCACCGGCACCGAACTGGAACTGGGACACCGCCTGCTCGGTCAACAGCAGTACGAGCCCCGACGGGACCTGGGTGGTGCAGATCGTGAACACCAGCGGGAATGTGAACGCGAGCGGCCTCAATCGCTACGCGGTGCAGGACCAGCGGAGGGAGCAATCTCTTCGGTCTGGGCGATTTCTCCATGTTCAACAACGCGTCGGCCACCGAGTCCAATTTCTACCTGGCCGAGGTCCCGGACTACTACGCCGGGAAGACTTTCGTCGTCGAGCTGTATGACCCGGGTGACTCCAACGCCGGGGGCACCATCAAGCTGATGCCGCCGGGGTCGAGCGCGCCTTACGGGAGCTGTGAGATGTTTACCCGCGCCGAAGTCTCCGATACATGGGCGTCGAGAGGGATCATGTCGCCATGCCAGTTCACTGCGCTCAACAACGGGGGAGCTAACGACTACAACGGCGAATGGGTCAAACTGGAGGCCGTTCTGCCTCCAGTGGGCTCCTATTCCGGAGGCTGGTGGCGAGTTCACTACACCTTCGTCGGCGGCGTCCAGGACACGACGACCTGGCTGGCCTACATGATCGGTAATCCGATCCACCTCGTTCCCACGTCGTGAATCGCAGCCGAAGCGACCGCCCTCCGCGGTGACCGCCCACTCTGGGTCGCAGCGGTTGGGTCGATAGGCCCGTTCCTTCGCCGAAAATCGGTTTCTGCTTCAAGTAATTGGCAGTTTCTGCCGAAGAACCCCAAGTCGTTGACCAACGATCTGGTGGGTGGAAAGACGTGAAGGCAGTCAAAAGCTTTAGAGGCATCATCGAACGGAGCGATCCCGGGCGCGAGCGGGGCCACGCTGGTCGAGGCAGCCATTGTGTACGGCCTGCTCTTTCTGACCCTCTTCGCCATCGTCGAATTCGGGCTTGCCTTCAAGGACTGGCTCTCGGTGAGCCACGCAGCGCGTGAAGGCGCCAGGGCCGGTGCGACCTATGGCGATGACCCACGGGCCGACATTCAGATCCTCCGGGACATCGAGCGGACACTCTCCCCTGCAGGTATCTCCGATGGGATGAGCGCCAGGATCTTCGAAGCTACCCCTCTCGGAGAATCGACGACGTACAACTATGCGCCGGGCACAGGGTGTGCGAGCACTTCCTCGCCTGCACTGCCCGGTTGCTGTGACTGGAACCCCTGTCCCGAGCCGTTCCGAACCAACTACGTCACCCCCGTTTGGGATCCGGCAGACCGTGATGTCGAAGCCCCGACAACGGACCGGGTCGGTGTGGAGGTCGACTTCACCCACGTCTGGCTCACCGGGTACTTCACGCCGGACAGCGGACTTCACCGCCTCCACCGACTTCCAGGTCGAGCCACAGGTGTTCGGCACCTCATGAGACGCAGAAATGAGAAGGGCGCCAGCCTGGTCGAGGCCTCGATACTCCTCCCCCTGCTGATTCTGATGGCCGTCGGGCTCTCCGAGATCGGATTCCTCGTCGTCGACTATCTCACCGTCAGCAACTCGGCCCGGGAAGGAGCTCGCACAGGCGCCGCCGCGGCGAACTTCAACGACACGGTCTCGGGAAAAGACGCAGACGATCTGATTCTCGCTGCCGTAGAAGAATCGGCCTGCAATCTCAACTTCGGCGATCTCGAAGAGGTACGCATCTACAAGGCCAACGCCGCCGGAGCTCCGATTACCGGGTCGGTCAACGTGTACTCGCCTACCGGACCGCTGGCATGCGACAACGCCGCCACCAACCTGGGTTGTGACAACGGCTGCCCATGGGCGCCGGCCAGCCGAGATCGGGTGCCGCCCACCTTCGACGACCTCGGTGTCGAGGTCACCTTCTCCCATACCGATATCACCGGGATCTTCCCCTTCCCGACCGTCAACTGGTCCGAGTCTGCAGTGATGCAGATCGAGCCCGACACCCGAGGCACACAATGAGGAAACTGTTCGGAAGAGCTCGCGAAAAAGACAAGGGCGCAGCCATGGTCCTGGTCGCCATGTCGATGTTGCTCCTGTTGGGGATGGCAGCGTTTGGCGCCGACCTGGGCTGGTTCTACTTGAACGCCAGCCGTGTGCAGCGGGCCGCCGATGCCGCCGCCCTCGGCGGTGTCGTCTGGCTTCCCGCCAACACCAGCACGGCCAACAGCACGGCCCTCGAAACCGCACTACAAAATGGGTACAACGACGCAGACGCAGATGTGGTGGTCAGCTCCGGTGCAGTGACCGGCGAGCCGAACCAGCTCGAAGTATCGGTCCAAGACGTGGTGCCGACCTTCTTCCTTGGCGCCCTCGGCTTCGAAGACATGACCATCAAGCGGTCTGCGGTGGCCGAGTACATACCGCCGTTGAAATTGGGGAGTCCAGCAGGCCTGTTCGGCAACAACTGCGATCCGACCCAGCCCGGCTGCACCGGGCAGGCCAACTTCTGGGCCAACATCCATGGATGGTTTACCGACACCAGCATGGGTGATGCCTACACATCGCATTGCGTCGGAAGCTCGGATGTCCCCGCATGCACCGCGAACCCGATCGCCCGACCGGGCGGCTATCTCTACGGAATCGAGAGAGGGACCGGCAGCTTCACGATCGAGGGCATCGATCTCAAATTCTTCAACACCTCCGGTGGCAATCCCACCAGTGACACCATCCGCACCGGTGACCGTGGGTGCGAGGACTGGACCCCGAGCACGGCCGCGACCTGTGGGCCGACCATGGTGGTCAGGCTCTACGCCCCGGACCCCACACCACTCGACCTCTCCGACAATGCCGCCCCCTTGTGCACGGCCACGCTTACCCCTACCGGGCAGGCACTGCCGGCAGCCGCCTACAACTGGGCAACGCCAAGTTCGGCCAGCGAGCTCCGCATCCGCTGGACACAGTCCGGCACCGGGATCTATGTCCTCCAGATCGCAGTTCAAGACCCCGGCAACACGGTCGACCGGGCCGGTCTGAATCGCTACTCGGTCCGAGCCAACAACAACGGGGCCAAGCTGTTCGCCCTCGGTGACTTCTCGATCTACAACAATGCCAGCGGCACCACGACCTCCTTCTACCTCGCAGAAGTGCCCACCTACTACCACGGCAAGACTTTCGTGGTGGAGTTGTACGACGCCGGGGAGTCGGCCAACAATGGGACTCTGGCCGTGGTCGATCCCTCGACCAACGTCTTCAACGACGGTGAGTGCCGGATCTACAGCCGCAACAACCCGACCGTGGCCTGGAACCTGCAGCAGACGATCCCCGCAGGCTCCAACTGCCAGGAATCCGTGGCCCCCGGTGAGTACAACGGACGCTGGCTCAAGTTCGAGATGGACCTGCCTGCGGCGTACTCGTGCTCCAACTGCTGGTGGAAGATGAGCTACGCCTATCCGTCGGCGGTGAACGACACCACCACCTGGCGGGCCTACATGATCGGGAACCCGATCCACCTCATCGACTGAGGCATCGCGCTTCTAGGCTGGCGGG
>CAVRXA010000018.1:0-89150 GCA_963725075.1 uncultured Acidobacteriota bacterium | reverse complement strand
GGTAAGCGAAGGGGCCCCTTGCGGGGCCCCTTCTCGAATCGGATTGGTTGGACTTAGAAGTCCATCCCACCGCCGTCGTGGCCGTGGCCGCCGCCCGGCATCGCCGGGGCGGGCTCCTTCTCCTCGGCCACGAGGGCCTCGGTGGTCAGGAGCAGGGCCGCGATCGACGCCGCGTTCTGCAGGGTCGAGCGGGTGACCTTGGCCGGGTCGATGACGCCGTCGGCGACCAGATCGCCGTAGACGCCGGTGGCCGCGTTGAACCCCTCGTTGCCGGAGGCAGCACGGACACGCTCGACGACGACTCCGCCTTCGAAGCCGGCGTTCACCGCGATTTGACGGAGCGGTTCCTCCATCGCCTTGCGGACGATGGAACGGCCCGCCTTCTCGTCGTCGGTCCCGCCGCGCATCTTGTCGAGCGCGGTCTGGGCACGGAGCAGTGCGACACCACCACCGGGGACCACACCCTCCTCGACGGCAGCACGTGCCGCCTGGACGGCGTCCTCGATGCGGTGCTTCTTCTCCTTCAGCTCGACCTCGGTGGCCGCGCCGGCCTTGATGACCACGACACCACCCGACAGCTTGGCGAGACGCTCCTGGAGCTTCTCCTTGTCCCAGTCGGAGTCGGTGTTCTCGATCTCACGCTCGATCTGCTTGATGCGAGCCTTGACATCGGCCTCGGTGCCGTCCCCGTCGATGACGGTGGTGTTGTCCTTCGCCACGACGACCTTGCGGGCACGGCCCAGCATGTCGAGGGTGACGTTCTCCAACTTCAGACCGACCTCCTCGGAGATCACGGTGCCACCGGTGAGGATGGCGATGTCCTGGAGCATGGCCTTGCGACGCTCGCCGAATCCGGGCGCCTTGACGGCGACCGAGGAGAACGTCCCGCGGATCTTGTTGACCACCAGGGTGGCGAGGGCCTCACCCTCGACGTCCTCGGCGATCACCAGCACGCTCTTGCCGGACTGCATGACCTTCTCGAGCACGGGCACGAGATCGTTGACCGAGCTGATCTTCTGGTTGGCGATGAGGATGTAGGGATCCTCGAGCACCGCCTCCTGCCGATCGGCATCGGTGATGAAGTAGAAGTTGATGAAGCCCTTGTCGAACTGCATCCCTTCGGTGAACTCGAGCTCGAGTCCGAACGTCTGACCCTCTTCGACGGTGATCACGCCGTCCTTGCCGACCCGGTCCATCGCGTCTGCGATGGTCTGGCCGATCGAGGAGTCGTTGTTCGCCGAGATCGAAGCCACGTGGGCGATCTCTTCGCTGGTCTCGATGTCACGAGCCTGCTCGCCGATCGACTTGACGGCGGTCTCGACCGCGGCCTCGATGCCACGCTTGAGCTCCATCGGGTTGGCGCCGGCGGCCACCTGACGGAGGCCCTCCCGCACCATCGCCTGGGCCAGCACGGTGGCCGTGGTGGTCCCGTCGCCGGCGACGTTGTCGGTCTTGTTGGCTACCTCGTAAGCGAGCTTGGCGCCCATGTTCTCGTAGGGGTCGTCGAGCTCGATCTCCTTGGCGATGGTCACGCCGTCATTGGTGATCGTGGGTGAGCCCCACTTCTTCTCCAGGACGACGTTGCGGCCCTTGGGACCGAGCGTCACCTTTACCGTGTCGGCGAGCTTGTCTACACCCGCCTGGAGCCCCTTTCGGGCCTCCTCGTTGAAGCGAAGTTCCTTCGCTGCCATTGGTTATCAGCTCCTCAGTTGACGACGGCTAGAAGGTCGCGCTCTGACAGGACGAGATACTCGTCGGAGTCGAGCTTGACCTCGGTTCCTGCGAACTTGGAATAGAGGACCTTGTCGCCGACGGACACGTCCATCGGGATTCGGTCGCCGTCATCGTCTCGGGCGCCGGGCCCTACAGCGATGACCTCACCGATCTGCGGCTTCTCCTTGGCGGTGTCGGGGATGACAAGACCGGAGGGAGTGCGGGACTCCGCATCCTCTGTGGCCTTTACCACCACTCGATCACCGAGCGGCTGAAGCTTCATACTTGGCTCCTCCTTGAACCTCGGTTAGTGCTTGCGCCCGGGTGCCCACAAACGGTGCACACCCAGGCATTAGCACTCGTATAGGTTGAGTGCTAGGAAAATGCTAGCACTCACTACCGACGACTGCTAATCGAAACCTGAGTCGATGGCGCTCAGGTTTCCGAAACGGCAATCTCAGGCGAGCGGTTGGCCGAGGACCAGACCCGGGTTCACGTTCTCCGCCCAGTCGGTGATGCGGCCGATGGAGAGCCAGTGGGCAGCGGCGACACCGATCATGGCGGCATTGTCGGTGCAGAGGATCGGGTCGGGGATCGCCAGCGTCACTCCCCGCTTGTCCGCCTCCTCAGCGAACCGATGGCGTAGCCGCCGATTGGCCAGCACACCGCCCCCACCACCGACCACCTTGGCCCCGGTCTCATCCACCGCATTGAAGGTCTTGTCGACCAGAACGTCGACGATCGCCTCCTGGACCGAGGCGGCGACATCGGCCAGCGGAGGAAGGTCGCCACCGGCCCGGTTCTTTTCGATGTAGGTCACCACCGATGTCTTCAATCCTGAGAACGAGAAGTCGAACGGGCGATCGGGAAGCGCCCTCGGGAAAACCACGGCCGCCGGATTCCCACCCTCCGAAACGGCATCGATGGCGGGACCGCCGGGGAAGCCGAGCCCCATGACCCGGGCCAGTTTGTCGAACGCCTCCCCGGCGGCGTCGTCGATGGTCGAGCCCATGATCCGGTACTCACCCCACTCGCCGACGTGCACGATCTGAGAGTGGCCCCCGGAGGCGAGCAACGAAACCACCGGCGGCTGGAACTCCTCGAATTGGAGAAGCGGCGCCATCAAGTGGCCCTCCATGTGGTCGATGCCGACGAAGGGGAGCTGGCGGGCCCAGGCCGTGGCCTTGGCGAACGAGTGGCCGACCAGAAGGGCCCCCACCAGTCCCGGACCGGCGGTCGCTCCCACCCCGTCGAGATCGGCGGGATGGATGCCGGCTTCGTTGAGGGCCTGATGGGTGAGCGACCTGATCGACTCGACATGGGCACGGGCAGCCACCTCGGGAACCACGCCACCGAATCGGGCGTGGAGATCGACCTGAGAAGCGAGGACGTTCGACAGCGCCTCCGTCCCCTGGACCACGGCTACGGCCGTCTCGTCACAGGAAGTCTCGAAGGCGAGGATCAGCGGTTTCACCGCAACCTCGCCAGATACTCATCGCCGTCGATGTCGTGCGCCCAGAGGATCAGGGCGTCGTCGTCGCCGTAATAACCCTGGCGCACGCCCACCGGCGCCAGTCCGAGACGGGCATAGAGGGCACGAGCCGCCTCGTTTCGCGACCTCACCTCCAACGTCAGGTGCCGGGCGCCGGCCTCGACCGCCGCCTCGATGAGCGACCTCATCAACTCGAAGCCGATGCCCTGCCGCCGCCACGCCGGGCCCACAAGCAGGTTCGTGACGTGTGCCTCGTCGGCGACCAGCATCACCCCGGCGAAGCCCACCACACCGTCCTCATCGGCCGCCAGGTATATCCGGTTCTCCGCCGCCAACTCGTCCCGGAACACGCCCTCGGACCACGGGGCGGGCGCATTTGCTGCCTCCAGCACCACAACGGCCTGGAGGTCGTCGATGGTGAGGGGTCGAATGACCATCGTCTTCAAGTCCCCGCCCACGGGCCCTCCTGACGCAGCTTGGCCCAGTTGATGGTGACATCGGGCTCGCGGAGGTACATGGGGCGGATCTCGGTCGATGGGGGGAACTCGTCTTTTTCGTACTTGCCTCTGGCCACTTCGGCCAGGGCGACGGCGTAGGGGTAACGGGGTCGGCCCATCTTGACCCGGTGCAACCCGCGAAGCAGCCCCTCGGGCAGAGCACCGGTGTCCCCCACGACCAGGCTGTCCTCGGGAGCGGAGTCCAACTGCGCCCTCAACACCTCCGGTTTGACCATCGCCGGGTCGGTCGCCCGAACCACGCCGCCGGGAACCGGCTGATAACGGGCCACGGCGAGCTCTCCTCGACGGACGTCGACCACAGCCCAGATCAGCCGGTGTCCGGTTCGTGCCTCCAAGGCGATGGCATCGGTGGACACGGCCGGGATGATCGGGATCCCGAATGCAGCGGCGAGACCCTGAGCGGTGGCCACGCCGACCCGGATGCCTGTGTACAGCCCGGGACCGATGTCGACCGCCACGGCATCGAGGGCGGATGGCGACCAGCCGACCTGGTCGAAGCAGAAGTCGATGGCTGGGACGAGGAACGTGGCATGGCCCACCGGGTCGATCCGGGAGGCGGCGGCCAGCGTCGTGGCATCCTCGACCAGGGCGACGGAAGCCCCTGGGGTTGAGGTTTCGATGGCGAGCAGCCTCATGCCACCAGCCCGAGGTCGCGTTCGGCCCAGTTGCCGCTGGGCTCGAGATGAAGGGTTCGGGACCCGTCTTCGTCCACCACGAAATCGATGCGCAGATGATCCTCCGGGATCTCGCCTTCCAGGGCATCACCCCATTCGATGACGAGGACGCCGTCGATGGCCATGTCCAGGGCCTCGAGGTCCTCGAACTCGTTTACCGACCCGAGCCGGTAGACGTCGACATGGATCAAGGGCAGAAAGCCGCTCCGATACTGGCGGACCAGGACGAAGGAAGGGCTGAGCACCTGCTCCTCGATGCCCAGACCGGCAGCGAGCCCGGTTGTGAACGACGTCTTGCCGACACCAAGACCACCGGCGAGCAGGATTATGTCCCCGGGTCGCAGCGTCGCGGCCAGCTTGCGGGCAACTGCGCGGGTATCAGCCTCGGTGGGACAGGGGATCTCGATCATCCGAACAGCTCCATTTGAGCAGGATCGGGTTCGGTCTCGGCGACCTCCTGCTCCGGCTGGGCCGGCGCATCGAGGATCGAGCGGACCACGGCGAAGTCCTCCCGCATCTGGTCGGTGACGCGGTCGCCACCACGCAGAGCCGCCGCCGGGTGGAACGTGGGGATGAGAAGGGCCCCGAGCCACCACTGGTGAGGCCGACCCCGAAGCCGGGTGATGCCGGTCTCGGTGTTGAGGAGCAGCTTGGTGGCGAAGTTGCCCAAGGTCATGACCACCTCGGGAGCGATCAGCCTGATCTGCTCCCGCAGATAGCCCTTGCAGGCGTCGATCTCGTTTGGTCGGGGATCGCGATTGCCCGGGGGACGGCACTTGAGGACGTTGGCGATGTACACCTCCGAGCGCTGCATCCCGATCTCACCAAGCAGAGTGTCGAGCAGCTTGCCGGCTGCCCCGACGAAGGGCTCGCCCTGAAGGTCCTCGTTCTGACCGGGCGCCTCCCCCACGAACATGAGGCGGGCCTGAGGGTCACCGACGCCGAAGACCACCTGCGTCCGGGTATCCGCCAGCCCGCATTGGGTGCAGACGAGGGCGCGCGCCTTCAGTTCCTCGAGGATCTGGATGCTGTCGCTCACCACCACCCATTGTTGCACCTACGTAATTGGGACCACCGGTCCCGCATGTGACAATTCTCGGTCCCAATTACCGGGTTGAGTCAGTCCGCCGAAGCCCTCACCGCCCTCTCTATCGCGGCCGCTGTTGCTCCAAATGCGGCCTCGGCGAGGGTCTCGACGTCGGCTTCGATCTCGCCGCAGGAGACGGCGAACACGATGTCACCGTCGAACCTGGTGTGAACCGGGCGGATGCAGACGGCCATTGCGTCATGGGCCCGCACCGCCAACCGGCTCAGAGTGGAGCGGGTCATCACGGCGTCGGTCGCAATCACGACGAGAGTCGTGTTGGGGACCGTCTCCGGGAAAGGAGCCGGAGGGCCTGGCTCGTGGTTCCCCCCGGTCAGCGGCTCGCCCGTGATGCTGAAGACGTCGCCGACGGCATTGAGTGCAACCAGGGCGCCGACTTTCGCATCGGCAGCAGAACGCAGGGCGGATCCGAGCCCACCCGGCTGCATGTGCTCGAACCCTCGCCATTTGGCCACCGTGGTGCCGGTCCCCACCCCGAACCGACCCGAGACCACCGGCTCGGAAGTGACGGCCCGGTAGGCAGCCTCGCCCTGATCGGGGCCTGGCCGAACCCCGCCCGATTCTGGATTGAGGTCGAACACCACCGCAGCCGGGACGATCGGCACCCGAGCCACCGGGGTCAGGTGGCCCCGTCCGTCGGCTTCGAGCGCCCTGACCACACCATCGGCCGCGGCCAGGCCGAAGGCGCTGCCGCCGGTGAGGAGGATGGCCTGGATCTGCTCCACCCGCATCCCGTGCTCGAGCAGGGCCGTCTCCCTCGATCCTGGTGCGGCGCCACGCACCTCCGCTGAGGCGACATTCGGCTCGGGGAACACGACCACGGTGCATCCGGTGCCGGCGACCGGATCAGACCAGTGGCCGACCTCGACCCCGGTGATCGCGGTGATCGTGTCGTTCAATCGACATACCTCCTCGGGACGCGAGGCCCGATCTCGCAGACGACCTCATACGAGATGGTGTCGAGGGCACGTGCCCAGTCGTCGGCGGTGATCTCTGCGTCACCCTGACGACCCATCAGCACCGCCTCGTCCCCGATCCCGACGTCGGCGTCGCCAACGTCCACGACGATCTGATCCATGGTCACCGTGCCGGCGAGCGGATGCATCTCTCCGCCGATCAACACGTGGCCCGCTGCCGACAGCCGGCGTGGATACCCGTCGGCGTAGCCGATCGGCACCGTCGCCACCGTCGACGCTGCAGCGAGGGGCCGGATCCGCCCATAGCTGGGGCGGGCGCCGGCCTCGAGACGCTGAACGTGAGAGACGTGGCTGACGATGCGCATCGCCGGTTTCAGATCGATCAGGCCACGGGTCTCCTCACAGGGGTGGAGACCGTAGGTGCCCAGCCCGACCCGGACGAGGGAACGCCGGGCATCAGGAAAGAGGACCGCACCTGCAGTGTTTGCCAGGTGGACCATCGGCACGTCGTAGCCACTCACCACCTCATCGAATCTGTCGATCTGTCGCTTGGTGTATTCGGGGTCCTCGTCGGCGACGGGGAAGTGGGTCCAAAGAGCCGCCACATCGAGAGTCGGACTCGCGGCGACGGCGGCCATCAGTCCGTCGAGAAGAGCCGGGCCAACGCCGACGCGGTGCATCCCGGTGTCGATCTTGACGTGGAGGTCAAATCCCACACCCGTCTCGGCCAGGGCCTCGACGAACGCCGGCGAATAGACGGTCGGGGTCAGACCCCATTTGGCGACCTCGATCGCGTCGCGGGGGTCAGGCTCTGACAGGACCAGGATCGGCGCCTCGATCTCGGCCTCGCGGAGACGGATCCCCTCCTCGAGAAGGGCCACTGCCAGCCAGCCGGCGCCCGCATCGATCGCCGCCTCGGCCACCGGGGCATCGCCGTGGCCGTAGGCGTCGGCCTTGACCACCACGCACAACTCGCTGGGGGCGACCAGCTCTCTGAAGGCGGCGACGTTGTGACCGATTGCGCCCAGGTCGATCTCGGCATACGTCGGTCTCATTTCTCCCCCCGAAGGGGGGAGTACCCGCGAAGCCGGGGAGGGGGGATCATTGATTGCCCCCTTGGGGGAGAAATGCAAACCGTCCCACATGCCGGGCCAGAGTGTCGGCAGTGAGAGTGGCCGAGCCGGCGAGGTCGGCCCCGGCGACACCATGCCAATAGGCGGCCGATACGGCTGCGGAACGAGAATCGAGGCCACGGGCCCACAGGGCGCCGATCATCCCGGCCAGCACATCGCCCGTGCCGATAGTGGCTAGCTCCGGACCACCGGTTCGCACCAGGATTGGCTCTGACCCGTCGCTGATCAGGGTCGGGTTCCCTTTCAGCAGGACCACCACTCCCTTCTTGTGGGCCAATGAGCGGACCGAGAAGGCTCCTCCACCGACCCCTGTCACCCGCTGGAATTCGGCGGCATGAGGGGTGACCACCACCTCAGTGCCACCTTCGGCAGCGGCGTCGAGCATCGAGGCATCGATGCCACCGGCGTCGAGGAGCACGCGGGAGGCCTTGCCCAGGATCGGAATCACCGCATCGCGTGTCGGTCTCGTCCAGTCCAGGCCCGACGATGACGACATCGAATCGGTCGAGCCGCTCCTCGGCCTCCTCGAACGACATGGTGAGGAGCTCGGGAGCGGCAGCGGTGACCAGATCGGCACGTGGTGATGCCACCGCCACCGAGCCTGCTCCGAAATGGAGCGCCGACCTGGCGGCCAGAACACTGGCACCGACCATCCCGGTGGACCCCCCTGCCACGAGGACGGCGCCGGCGGACCACTTGTGTGCCCGACGGGTGCGGGGCGGGCGGGGAGCATCCTGTTCCTCGGCCAGCCACATCGAGGCCTCGCCTCCTTCGATGCCGATATCGGCCACCGTCACCCGGCCACAGTGGTCGGGTCCCTGTCCCCGGACATGGCCCGTCTTCAAGGCCCCGAACGTGACCGTCTCGATCGCCCGGAACGCTCGATCGTCGACATCGCCGGTGCTCGGGTCGAGCCCGGTCGGGTAGTCGACTGCCAGGACCGGCGCGGTAGTGGACATCCACGCCACCACCTCGCGGGAGAGACCGCCGCGGGCACCACCGCCGAACAATGCATCGATGACGAGGTCCGCCCCGGTCACGGCAGCCAGATCTCGGATCTGCACGCCACGGTCCCGTGCCAGGGCCGCGGCCCGCATCGCCTCCGGAGCACGGGGCGCGGTCAAGGCATGCACCTCGACTGCTGCGCCGCGACGCTTCAGATACCGGGCGGCGACATAACCGTCGCCGCCGTTGTTGCCCGGGCCTGCCAGCACCACCACCCGCTTCCCGTACCCGGCGCCGAGACGGGCGGCGGCCAGCGCGACAGCGAATCCTGCCCGGTCCATCGCCTGATCCATGTCGCCGGAATAGGCCTGGTCGACCCTCCGGTACTCCTCGGCGGTGAGGATCGGCTTCATGGTCGCCGAGGCTACATCCCGCCTAGACGATGCCCCTAGCCGCCCATGCTTTGCCGGTGACCACGAAGGGAGGCGGGGGCAGGAACTTGCGGCAGAGTTCTCGCAGCCGCGCCCTGGCAGTCGGATCGAGGGTGGCGGCGAAGTCTCCGGCCGGACCTACCCCCAGGGTGAACGGCTCCCACCACTCGTCGAACGAAGGGTGCTGTAGCGAAACAGTGAGCGAGGACTCTTCGACCTGCTGAAGCCCCGCCTCACGGAAGATCTCACCCAGCTCACCCTGGCGGACGCCGGGGAGATGCGACTCATCGTCCACACCGGGGTCGATCTCGCGCGCCGCCTTCCAGAACGACCGGAGTGGGCCCTGGCCGCCTCCGTGGTCCCACACACATGCGACCACCACTCCGCCACCACGGGTCACCCGGGCCATCTCGGCCAGTCCCGCCACCGGATCCGGCATGAAGTGGACGACGAGTTGAGCGAGGGTGACATCGAACTCGTCGTTGTCGAATGGCAGATCGTCAGCCGACGAGGTCCGGGCATCGACTCCGGGGTAACGCTCGCTGACCGCGCCAATGAATGGCTCGGAGGGATCCACGGCAGCCACCGACTCGGCTCCGAGCCGGCTGACCAGCTCCTCGGTGAGAGCACCCGGGCCGCAACCGACATCGAGCGCCCGCTGACCGGGCTCCACCCCGGCCAGGTTTGCCAGTTGCGGGCTGAGTAGCGCCGAGTACCGGCCCATGAACCGGTCGTAGGCGACAGGACCCGTGAAGCTCATCAGTCGTGCTCCCCCACTGCGATCGCCATCACCAGAGCGCTGGTATCGGTGTGGGTGATCGTGACCATGACCTCGGTGACGCCGAGCATCTCGGCCCGACGCAGCGCATTGCCGGACATCCGGACGGTGGGCTTGCCCCCGCCGGTGATCTCGATGTCTGTCCAGCGAATTCGGCGCCACCCGGTCCCCATCGACTTCATCACCGCTTCCTTGCCGGCAAACCGGGCAGCGAATCGCCGGGCGGGGTTGGCGAAGCGGAAGGCGTACTCCCGCTCATGGTCCGTGAAGCATCGTTCGGCGAACCGGGGGTACTTGCCCAGGACACGCTCGACACGGTCCACATCGGCCAGGTCGACCCCGAGACCGATGATTCGCATCTCAGGCCTGGCCGAACACGGTCCGGATCTCGGTCACGACCCGATCCCGCTGCGACTCCGTCAGGGATGAGCCGCTGGGTATGCACAGGCCATGCTCGAAGAGCCGCTGGGACACTGCTCCTCCGTAGACCTCGCAATCGGCGAAGACCGGTTGGAGATGCATCGGCTTCCACACCGGTCTCGCCTCGATGTCGAGTGACTCGAGATGTAGCCGCACGGCCTCCCGGTCGGTCCCGGCGACGACCGGATCGATGGTGAAGGTCGTGAGCCAGAACGTGGACCGATTGCCGGGTGCCTCTGGCATGAACTCGACTCCAGGAAGATCGCCCAGGGCCTCCCTGTAGAAGTTGTTGTGCGCTCGCCGGATGTCGACCCGTCGCTTCAGATCGGAGAGCTGGGAACGCCCGAGGGCGGCGAGGAGATTGGAGAGCCGGTAGTTGTAACCGATGCTCGAGTGTTGGTAGTGAGGTGCCGGGTCCCGGGCCTGGGTCGAGAGCCAGCGGGCCTTTTCAGCCCATTCCGCATCGTCGGTGACCATCGCCCCACCCCCGCTGGTAGTGATGATCTTGTTCCCGTTGAAGGAGAGAGCAGCCATGGCTCCGAAACTGCCGGCAGGCTCGCCCTTGTGGGTCGCCCCGAGCGCCTCGGCGGCGTCGGAGACGAGCGGCACCCCGTATTTGGCGAGAAGCGGCACGATGGCCGTGTAGTCGGCGCACTGCCCGTAAATGTCGACCGGGATGCAGACCGCGTACTCGCCGGAGTCCAGAGCCTCCGCCAGCAGACCTGGGTCCATGTTCCAGCTCTCCGGGGTGCTGTCGATCAGTACAGGCCTCGCCCCGACGTAACGGATCGCATTGAGGGTGGCCGAGAAGGTGAGGCTGGAAACGAGAACCCGATCGCCCTCCCCGACGCCAAGCAGGAGCATGGCGAGGTGAAGGGCGGCTGTGCCGCTGGAGAGAGCGACGCCATGGGATCGATTGCTGACCGAGGCGAGCTCCGCTTCGAATGAGTCGACCTCGGGCCCGAGTGGGGCGATCCAACCCCCTTCGAAAGCACGGTTGAGGGCGGCCTGGTCGGTCAGTCCGGTATCGGGCGGGGAGAGATAGATGCGACTCATCGATGACGATGAGGCTACCGGGGGATCGGTGCGATCTATCCCGCGGCGATGTCCGCCTGCAGCCGCATCGGTGATTGGCAGTTCGTCTGCGTCTGCCGTCGAGAAAGGGCGAATGCACGCACGTCCAAGCTGACAGCGATTGGTAGGAACTCGGGACATGCTTCCGCAGGAAACCCGCTGAACCGCACTTCGTCGTCGTCGTAACCACGCTTCGAATGTCGGTGCCGAGCGCGATGTTCAACCGGCAGTCGAACCAGCGAATACTCCGTTGACGAAGACGACAATGTGCTCTGCAGGTCTCGGACCGGTTCCTGGTCGACCGCCCACCCTTGCAATCGTCGAGGTCCTTGGAGCGAGGAGCTCGCGAAACGCAGGGCTCGTTCCATGAGGCTTCATCGACGAAGCCCACAATTCGTCGATCGTTCGACGACTCGGCCAGAACGTCCCGGTCGGAAGTCGACGATCGACGGTCACATCGCCCGTTCTGCCGTCTCCACTCGAAAGCTGCGAAGCGCTGCGCGCCGTCGAAGTCGATGGTCTCGATACCAACTGGATTCATCTGGGGTCCCGAGACACGCCAACAAGTTCGAGTTCGAATTGAATCCGGCTACGAAAGGCATCGTCGGGGACGATCGCATTGAACCGAGCGAGCCATCGTTCTCAACATCGAAAATCGGGCACCACCGTTCTCGACTGACACCATTCAGGGCAACTGCGACGTTGAGTGTTCATCGTCGACGGTCGCCGCCGAGGTAGCCATGTACGAAACCCGGGACGAAATCCCGCGTATTCGGGAGCTACATGAGCGAAGCGCCATGCCTCGTCGACTTCGCGCCGTTAGTCCCGATGTACCCGATGACCACTTTGCTAGGCGCTCGTCCCAATCGATCGAGTCGTACCCGCCCATCGAGTATGGATCGAGCACTCCACTGTCCTTGTCCCAAACAGCGAACTCGAACATAGTCGAGATGGCAGCGCGCCAGACCGCGGTCCGGGTCATCGAGCGAGACAGCTTCCCCTCCGGCTCGGGCTTGCTACCGATGAGTGGACTGCGTGCGATCTGGGTTCCTCCAGACAGCGATTGCCCATCGACGCTCCAGGGGAGATCGATACCCAGATGAGTCAGCCAACTGTTGGCAGCACATCGATCGTCCTGGCTGCCTTGATGTCGACGACACCTCGTGTCTTGATGCGGCTGCCTTGATGAAGAGCGGCACCATCCCCACCTCGTACGCGTTCTCATCGGTGATACCGCGACGTCGGCAGGACCGGGCCTGAAAGCTGATCCCGTGATCAGCGGCGACCACGATGAGAGCCTCATCCAGAATTCCGACAAGTCTCGAGTTGCGCAAGCAGATCGCCGATCAGCTCTGTCCAGTCGCTCTGCACCTGCAAGAAGGTGGCGTTGTTGACGCTTGATTGGCCGTTAGTACGGGATCGACCCAGATCGTCGGATTCCAGGCCGTTCAGCTCACGACCGTTGTTGTACTGGCTGTCCTGATGGGTAGTAGCTGAATGGCCCGTGAGGCAGCAGCTAGATGACGCAAAGTGAAGGCCTGGTCCCGGAGATCATCCGATTCGAGGAAAGCGTGCAAACTGGCTGGCCTGATCGGCTCGAATTCCATCTTCGAACAGCCCTGCAGCGTCCCCTACCAAACTCGTTGAACGGATCAGATACGGACGGACGACGCTGGTTGGATCAGGCCTGCAGCATCATCGTCGTAGAGCCTCAACGTAGTCTGCTCGCTAAGTGAACGTGCAATCGATCACCGAGCAGGATCGATGCTGTTGGACATCCCGACACATGTCAGGCGGACAGAGACGAGTAAATGGTTCCATCACGTTCAAGTCGTGCGAATCGTTCGAAGAGCGTGATGAGGTTCGCCGGGTAGTTGGCTGCCGTAGGAAGTCGTGAAGTGTCTGGGATTTGGCCGGTCAGTAGCGCCGGGCACTGCCCACCACGTGTAGTCGTGGCCGCCGCCGTGTACTTGTACCAGGTGGACATCGCTGACAAGGGCCGCGAAGTTCGGATACCGAGCCCGCGTCGATTGCCCCTCCGCGGTCCAGAAGCGACACCACAGGAAACTCATCGAAAACAACGAACACGACCGGCGCCGTCGAGTCGATATTGCGTCGCCAGGGCAGCTGTATTCGCCGGAAACACGAGTCCCGACACCGGTGGGGTGAACAGGAACACAAGGCCGCGAATATCAATGGCGCCGGAATCAGATAGGCGAGAAACGTCCTGAACCACGTCGGTCCGGACGTAACGCCAGGACAGACAAGCGCGCCGATCACGACCGATATAGCCATCGAGAATCACCCAGTTGATGGAGGTGAGACGCACGAGACTCGTGTGGGAGATCATCGCGACAAACAGGCCGACGAAAAGTCAAGTGAGCAAACCGACCGCGCCCTCCGGGAGAAGGCATCTGCTGCCCACACCATCAGATTCGCCATCAGCCCGGGAACAAGGGTCAACGCGACGACGAGCAACACGATGTCGATCGGCTCGTTGCGTCGAGCCACGAAGTAGCCGGCACCCGCCCGGAAGTCGCTGAGCAACGGCTGGGTCACCGCGAAGGCGCCCAGCATGAGCAGGATCAGCGGGTCTACGAACCTGCGCCATGACCTGGGTTCGACGGCCGACCCGACCGCCGCTTCAGTGGAGGACATCACCCGGTCCTCCTCAGTTGCAGATGCCACTACCGGTGTCTGTGAACTGGGTGCTTCCCGGAGTGGTGAGGAATTCCCAGTCGAGACCGCCCGGATACAGCGTGAAGGCGAGCACGCCGAAGGCTTCGTTGAAGCGCACGCCGCTGTTGGGCGACGGCCCTTCGAAATCGTCCAGGGACCGCCCACCGGTGCCCGCCGTGAACTGGGTGATCCCATCGTCTTCTTCCTCCCCAGCCGGGTCCTGGGGGAGGAAACGCTCATAGAAATGGTCATTCCCGTTGACCACGACGTCGGCATCGGCGTCGTAGAAGGCCTGGAAGATGGGGAGCATCTCGGGATTGGTTCCCCCCGACCGAGAGCTGAACAGCGGTTGGTGCCAGTAGCCCAAAGTGCAGGCGGTGGAGTGGGCCGCGAGGTCCTCCCGCAGCCATTGCTCCTGTGCCGACCCGGCCTCACACCCGACCTCGGTGCAGTTGGAGTTGATCACCACGATGTGCCAGCCGCCGAGGTTGTAGCTGTACCAGCCTTCTGCAGGGTCCCCGGCAGCGGCACCGAAGTATTCGAAGTATGCGGACGCGTTCGAAGTTCGGTACTCCCGCGATCCGGCGGCCGGTCGGGTGATCGCCTTGTGACGCCCCCAGCTCGGGTCGTAACAGTCGGCGAAATTGGCCGCCGACCCTGCCTCATAAGCGTTGTCGCCGGCGGTGAACACCACGGTCTCGGAACCGCGGGCCACAACCTCGTCGAGCAACGCCGCCGTAGCCTCGTCTCCGTCGCTGTCACAGCCGGCGATGTCACCGGCGCCAACCAAGATCGCCCGTTCGCCCGTTGGCGCTTCCGCACCTCCAGCCAGAGTGATGACCAGGGTGGGTGGAGCCTGGGGATCCTCCCTCGAAGCCATATCGATGCCGTCTTCGGACTCGGTGGTGACATAGAAGTCGACCCGTCCGTTGCCAGTCACCGCCCCGGTCACGTCCACCTCGACCACCGTCCCGTTGATCGGAGCCACCAGGGGCGCGATCTGGGCACCGATCGGCGGCGCCGAGGCCCAAGTCGTCTCTGCTTCGGTCCATGGCCCGTCGACCAGGCTGATCGAGCCGCCCTGTTCAGACCCGTCGAGCACGGCCAGGTGAAGAGCGGCCGATGCGATGGTCGCCCCCTCCGGGATGTCGGCCACCTCGAAGCCGATGAGCGCCCTTTTGAAGTCAGTTCCGTCCTGCTCTGTCTCGAGGATCGGGCTCGTCCCCATCGGCGTCACCAACTCGTCGCTGTCGACCCAAGTGTCCTCGACTGCGGTGAGGACGATGTCGCCACCGGCTGATCCCGATGACGTGGTGGTAGTGGGAGGCACCGTGGTCGTCGGAGGAAGGGTCGTGGTCGTGGTCGGCGGCAACGTGGTCGTCGGCGCCAGTGTCGTCGTGGTGGGCGGGGTGTCACCGCCCGCCACCAGGAATCCGACGATCCCTCCGACGAGCAGGACAACAACGCCGATCAGGGCATAGATGATCGTGGTCTGACGATTAGGGGTTCCGGTGTTGTCAGAAGTGATGATGCCTCCAAGACGTCTCTGCAGCTGGAGCGCACTTCAGACCACGTCAGAACAACGAAATTTAGCCGCAGCCACCCGCTACAGATTCTCGCCACCGGGCTGTCGACGAAAGAGCACCCAACCGACGCGCCAGAGCACCCTTTTCGTCTGCCACCGGGCCCACTCCCACCCCACCACAACAGACGAGATCTTGCTACTCGAGACACACTGGTATCCGACGGCCTCCAGGGTGTCGCCGGCGATGGCCTCGAAAAGGGCAACGTCGTCGCTCGACATGGAGCGTCTCCAATCGACCAGGCCCTTGGTGGGAGCCAAGGTCAGGTGCTGATGGTCTGCCGGGTTCTTGGCCTCGGCGAGGAACTTCTCCGCCGTCCGCTGGTAGTCGAGCATCTCCTCATGGAAGTCGAGCCCGAGCCAATCGCAGATGGCCCGCACCGTCGCCTCGGGGTCCTCGATCAGGTCCTCGTAGTGGAACTCCCGATAACGATCCGGTCCCAGAACCTGCCCGGATCGATGGCCCCTGTTGACTCGCAGTCGCCAGTGGAAGGCGCCTTCGGCGACCGTCGCCGGACCTTTGTCCCGTTCCAGATAGGCGAGGACCACGTCGCGTCCGTCCCTGACCAGATGCACGAACCGGGCTTCGGGGAGAAGACCGGCGATCGGCTCCATGAACGAGATGTAGAGCGGCGTCTTGTCCCCGTACAGGGCCTTGCCCCGGCTTTCGGCGTACAGCCCGAAGACGATCCTGACCGCATCTGCGAATCCCGCCGGACGCTTGTCTTCGAGGGCGGATCTCAGCTCCTCACGGGGCAAACCGAGACGACGAAAGTTGGACACCGCATAGAGGTCGCCCAGGAACCGATCGATGTCGAGGCCCCCATCCCTCTCGTAACGGGTGTGATTCGGGGCCATGGTGGCGAGGAACCGCGGCTCATGGGCAACGGTGAGCTCCGGATGGGAGTCGAAGATCATTCGCAGGAGCGTCAGACCCGATCGTCCGCTGCTGACGAAGATCGGGACCACCGATTGCACCGGGATGACGGTACCAGGGGTCGAATCGGCCAATAGTTGCCTGCCAACTCCTGGGTTCTCAAAGCCCGGCCGAGGCTCTAATATGTCGCCCGCATGACATCTCGAACAAGTTGGTGGGGCAAACGTTCACTTTGGCAGCGATTCGTGCTGCTCTTGGTGGTGCTTGGGATCGCCGCCGGGGTCTTTTTCTTTTTGAACCGGGGGCCGGCACCACAGCCCTCGATATTCAGGATCGCATCCTCGGGTGAAGGCGAGGCGACCTTGGTGGTCGAGGGCAATGATCCCCAATGGTCACCGGATGGAAACTCGGTGCTCCTCACCGCCGACGACGAGGAAGGCGTCGAAGGCATCTACCGGTTGGAACTGGACGGTGGCGAGCCGACCTTCATCACGACGGGCGGGAATCCAACCTGGTCGGCGGACGGTGCCACCATCGCCTTCAGTCTCGAGGACGACCAGGGTGTGTCCGGCGTGTACACCATCCCCGCCGAGGGAGGTGAGCCCACCTTCCTCACCGACGGCGACGAGCCCGTCTTCTCACCAGATGGGGCCATGATCGCGTTCAGTGGTCAAGACCAGGGTGGGAATCCGGGTGTCTATACCTTCGAGGTGGCCAGCGAAGCTGTGACCTTGCTCTCCCCCGGTAACGAGCCTTCATGGTCGCCTGACGGGTCGACCATCGCCTTCGTCCGTGAGAACAGCGAGGGCGACTCCGAGATCCAGCTCTTCGACCTGGCAAGCTCCGAGATCACCTTCGTCACCGGCGGCGACGACCCGGTGTGGTCGCCTGACGGATCCACTCTCGCCTTCAGTGGCGAGGACACCGCCGAGCTGCCGATCGTGGCCACGGTCACCCCAGGTTCGACGCCGACCGAAGTCACGAGCGGCGAGGAACCATCGTGGTCTCCCGACGGCACCGAGCTGATCTTCGTGAGGACACCGGAGTAGCCGCAGGCTTGGGGTTAGGCCTGAGGCTGGCTCCTAACTTTGAAGATTGCCAGGGTGGGTGAGTCATAGATGACCGGATATGTCGGTCTGTCGGCTCGAAACATCCAGCCCGCGTCCGGACCCCTCTTGTCGACGATGACGAACCGCACGCCGGCTTCTTCCAAGAACTCAATCGATCCCTGCGGGCCCATTTCTCCTTCGAAGAAGGAGTTGGCCTGCTCGGCTTCGGCTATCTCTGAAGGGAATGTAAGAAATCTCGGATCGTGCCCACTGATGGTCGGCAGCTTGGCTATGCCTTCTACCCACCAGCCAATCGGAATGGTATTGCGGCCTCGCGAGGCTAGGACCGTATCCCCCATCTGCGCTGAGCCCTCTAGGAATTGAAGCGCCTCCACCTCAGAGCTGTCCACAATCCGATAGAAGTCAGTCGACTGTCGGTATTTCGACACTCCCGGGATCGCGATCGATCCGACCATCGCGGCGGACAGCATGAGTAGTGCGGTTCGAGCGCGGGGTCTGCCATCGGTCGATCGCCACCACCGAGATAGCTCCGATGCTGCCAGAAGCATGATTCCGACCTGCGCGACCAACAGACTCCTTCGCTCACCGGTTGCGACGAAGAGCGCTGTGCCTGCCAGGAACCAACCAGCGCCAACTGACACCGGGATCGACTGGTCCGCTTGCCACCGACGGTGAAAAAGACTCCCAATGCCGATTGCCGCCGTTACAAGCCAGGGAATCGAGCTTTCCCCGAAGGCAAGGTTCAAACCTTCTAGCAGATCGAGTTCCGACGGGTTCATCACCGCTCGTCCCTCGCTACCTAAGACACCGAACGCCAGGTACAGCCCGACAAGGGTCGCGATGGCGACGATAAGTCCCAATCCCCGAAGCCAGTTCTCACGGACTCGAGTCGAGACCCATCCCGCATGGACTCCGGCAATTGGTAGTACGACGATCAGAAGGGCAGCGACAAGAGTATGGGTCAATGCCGTGGCGACCCCAGCAGCCATGGCCACGAGAGCGTCACTTCGATTCAGATGCTCGGCGTATCGGACGGCGAAACGAGTGGCGAGTAATCCGAAGGCCAAACCAAGGATCTGTGGATACGCCCCCCAGGCATAGGCCTCCAACTGAAAGGCCATCACAGCCGTGACCGACGCGCTTACGAGGGCGACGATCCGTCCGGCGTCTCGCATTACTAGGTATACGGCTGCGGTCGCAATGATCCTGGCAATGAGGGATGCCACTACCACCGCTGGAACTGGGTCGCGTACGAGAAGCAACGACGCAAGGAGCGACGTGAAGACTGGTGGATATGTCACGCCCGGAGTGAGAACATCAACTCCCAAATGCTGGTGAGCTAAGGCAAGCCAGTTTCCCCCATCCCCACCGCTGGGTACCGGACCTGCCACCCAGAAATGCAACAGAACGATTCCCGCCGCCATACCAAGCACGATCAGGGTGTCGGCCAGAACGCGCCGCCCATTCGGTTGAGCCTTCGAATCGTCGGCTTCAGATGAAAGTCGTGCGCGTCGGCTCGTTTGAGATGTCGATCTCACGACCATTCAGCTCCAGAGGCCGGCGGGAGCCCACCCCCACAGGTAGACCCGAGAAACCCTATTATCTTCGCCAACCAATGGGGGCTAACAGGAGGAAGCGGTGACGGAGGAAAGATCACGTTCGATCGGACGTCGACGTCTCGTTCGAGCCCTGATCGTTTTAGGCTTAGTGGCAATCATCTGGTTCGGTGTGTCAGCGCTGATCAGCGATTCCGACGAAAACGGCGGGGCAGCTGGGTCAACCTCCACCACTGCGTTACCAACGACCACCTCGCCCGCAGTGACGGCGGCCACGGAAGCATCCTCGACCAGTTCGACCAGCTCGGTCGAGGAGACGACGAGCACCGAAGCCGGCGAGGGCACGCCGACAACGACACCGAGCCTGAACACATCGGTCTACCTGGTAGACGCCGTGGGTGGGACCGGAGTGTTCCTCGCCGCAGGGTCCGAACCCTCATGGTCGGCCGATAGTGCCAGCCTCGCGTTCACAGCACAGGTTGATGACGGGGGGCGCGCTGTCTACTCGATCGGAGCGGATGGAGGTGGTGGGACGTTCCTCGCCACAGGAAGCGAGCCGGCATGGTCGCCGACCGGAGCGCAGATCGCATTCACCGCGATCGCCGAGGACCAGAGCGCCTCTGTGTACGTCGTCGACGCGGCGGGGGGCACAGGGACCTACCTCGCTCAGGGATCACATCCAGTGTGGTCCCCGGACGGCGCTCAGGTGGCCTACATCGTTCCCACTGAGAGCGGCGAAGACGCTGTCTATCTGATCCCAGCCGGCGGCGGATCGGGCGTCTTCCTCGCACAGGGATCCGAACCCGCCTGGTCCCCTGATGGGTCCCGAATCACATTCTCCGATGCCGACGATCAGGGCGTCACTGGGATTTATGTCACAGAATTGGGCGGTAGCGGAGTGTTCGTTGCGCCTGGCTCACAGGCCGTGTGGTCACCCGACGGGTCCCAGATCGCTTTTGCTGCCCCCGCCGATGACGGGACGTCATCTGTCTATGTGGCTGACTCGGCCGGCGGCGCTGCAGGAGTCTTCCTCGCACCGGGATCGCAACCCGCCTGGTCTCCTGACGGCTCACGGATTGCGTTCGCCTCGCCATCGGAGGACGGCGGCTCGGCCATCTATGTCATCGAGACGGCGGGCGGAAGCGGTGTGTTCGTGGCCCCTGGCTCCGACCCTGTCTGGGCACCTGACGGGTCGCGGATCGCGTTCACGGCACCCTCGTCATAGAGGCGACCCTCCGAGCCGAACCTACCGGACGGCCTCCAGGATTCGCCCGAGCATCGACACCACCCGAGCGCCGTCCTCACCCGTTATCGCAGGTGCTCGGTCGAGACGTACGGCCTCGAGAAAGTCCCGATGATCACGTCGTGGCCCCAGAACTGCCTCTGGGCCAGATAGCGGGCGCCGGTCGTCACAGTGCCAACCCCGTGACCGAAGACTCCTGCCAGGGAGCTGCGCAGGATCTGGTGGGGCCTATGGCCCCCATCGGACGGGATAACGAACTGGATGTCCCTGAACAGGTCGAGGACCACGACGCCGCGTTGGCACACGATCGACACAAACCACTCGGAAACGGGCGCCTCGAAGATCATCGTCAGTTGTGCCATCACCCCGGTGCCGCCACTGAACTCCGCACCCAGGGAGGCGAACATCGCGGAGTCGGCGTCCACCCTTGACCAGGCGTGGTCGAGGGTGAGACCACCGACAAGGGCATCCAACAGGTAGATCATGTGCGGGGCCTCGTCGAAGAAGAGGCCACCGGGCAGTTGGGGGTACCAATGCGGCAGTCGACGATTGGGACTGCTCGCCTGCAACGCGAGGACATGCCTGATGTCGCCGAGCTTGCCCGAGGCGAGGCGCCGGCGTGCCGATGAGACGGATCTCGAGAAGAGCAGATTGTGTGAGACACCCAGCTTCGTCCCGGTCTCGCCGGCGGCGGTGACCATGGCGGCAGCCTCGGCGTCGTCGAGAGCCATCGGCTTCTCCACGAACACGTGGATTCCTCGCCTCAGGGCCGCGATGGAGATCTCGGCATGACTGAACGGGGAGGTGCATACGAAGACCACATCGGGCTGGCGGTCGAAAAGGTCCGACGCCTCGGCAAAGAAGGCCGCCTCGTATTGCTGCGCGACGGTGCGTGCCCGCTCGTGGTTTCGATCCGCTATCCCGACCAGAGTCACGTCATCGAGCCGTTGCAGGACGGGCAGATACCGATCGCTGGCAACCCAGCCCGAGCCGACGACACCGACCTTCATCTCGGTCATAAGGCCCTGCCGATCACGTCCTCGAAGAATCGCAGATTGGCAGCTGCAGTGGACTCCCAGCTGAAGTCGTCCTGGACCCGTTCCTGGGCGGCGGCACCCATCTCGTGACGCCTCTCAGGATCCATGAGCTCCAGCATGGCATCGGAAACGGGAGCCGCGGAGCCTGGAGCAACGATCAAACCTGTCGTGCCCTGAGCGACGATTTCCTTGACGCCCCCGACATCACTGGCGATGACCGGCAGACCGGTCGCCATGGCCTCCAGGATGGTCAGCGGCATCCCTTCGATCGTGGATGGTCTGACGAACACGTCGGCTTGTCTCAGGATCTCTGCGACATCCTCCCGCATGCCGAGGAATTCCACGACGTCTTCCAGCCTGTGAGCTCGGACGGTCCGCTCGAGTACCGGGAGCATCGGGACCGTCGCCGACGAATGTGAGACGGGTGTTGGCGGCACGGTCGTTGACCACCCTGAACGCCTCCAGGGCGACATCAGGGCCTTTGTTGGCTATCAGGCGGCCCACGAACACGAATCGCACTTGATCCCCCGTTTTGGGGTCCCCCGGTCGGAACCGCGCCAAATCGACTCCGTTGGGAATCACTTCGATGGCCTGGCCCGGCCGTCGCTCGGTTGCCGCTGCCACCGCCTGGCTCACCGCCACCAGAGCGTCGGCTCGAGCAACGAGCCGTCGTGCGAGGGCAGTCTCGTAAATGCGCGAAGCCGCTCCTCTCCAGCCGCCGAAATCGTCGAGACCCGCGATGTGAAGCGTCAGCACGCTAGGGATTCCGAGCTTTCTGGCGGCCGACAACGCAGCGGGTGTGGTGGTGAAGAACTGATGGTGTGCATTGACGATGTCGGGGGCGAACCCTTCGATCGTCGACGTCATCTTCCGGAACGATTCCAGCGACACGGTGAGCTCCAGACCCGTGACACGATTCAGGCGGGTGGACTGAAAGCGATGGACGTATACGCCGTCGAGAATCTCGCTGCGTGGCCAGCCTTGGCGACCCAACGTCACCACCATGACATGGTGGCCATGGTGGACCAGCTGACTCGCCACCTCATTCACCACAGCTTCGACTCCACCCCCGATGTGGGGTGGGTAATAGTCGGTGGTGAACACGACTCGCATTAGCGAACCCCTGCCCGAGGTGACTGCCCGATCAAGGCGTCAGGCGCCGGAGACGATAGGGCCTAGGAGGTGTGGACGCGCTCGGTGCTCTGCCAATCCTGGCCGACGAGAACCGCCGAACTCTTGGGTCGTGCAACGGGTTCTTGTCTGGAGCGAACCAACATCAGCCGCAAATGCCTGAGCCCGTCCCGGAACGTGCGCAGCTTGGGCTGGCCACCGGAGCGGCGGCGATATCGAATGGGCACCTGCTCGATCCTCGCTCCGTGTTGAACGGCCTCGATCAGGAATTCGGACGCGAACTCCATCCCGGGCGAAGCCAAATCCAACTGCTCCAAGCAAGGCTTCTTGATGCTGCGAAGACCGCAATGAGCGTCACCGATATCGCTACCGAAGAGAATGTTCATCGTCCCGGTGAGCACTGGATTGCCCACGTACCGATGGAGCCAGGGCATCGCCCCTTTCTCCATTTCTCGGTTGAGCCGATTCCCGACCACCATATCGGCGCCGTTCTGGAGTGGCTCGACGAATGCTGGGAGCGCACTGAAGTCATAGGTGCCGTCGGAGTCGCCCATGACCATGTATCGGCCCCTCGCCTCGACAAGGCCCCGACGACAGGCGTTCCCGTACCCACGAACGGGCTCGTGTATCACCCGGGCGCCGGCTGCTCTCGCGACGGCCACCGAGCCGTCCGTCGACCCGTTGTCGACGACTACGACCTCACCAGAGAGGCCTAGCTCGCTGAGGGCCCGGCTGGCCTCGTCGACGCATCGACCGATGGCTTCTTCCTCATTGAGACATGGCATCACGATCGACACGTCGATGGCGCGTTCGGCTACGGGTACACCGTTATGGGTTTGCGGCGCCTCTCGAGCCTCCATCCGATTGGAGCGTCGGCTCTCGGGAGAGGTCACGGCTGCTCACCACCCTCGTCCTCGGGCTCATTGTCGGGACCCAGGCTCCACACCCAGCGGAACACCATCGGGACCACAAAGAACATCCCGGCTACGCCCGCAGAAAGGACCGCGGCCTGACCCCAAAGCGGGAGTGCCGCCAGAGGCTCGAGCGGACGAAGCCAGCTCGGAGTCTCTACTTCCTGGATCTCAGGTGCCTCGTAAGGCGTCTCCTGAGCGACCGTCACGGAGTCTGCCAGCGCTGCGGCGGCCGGTACCAAGACCAGCGCCGTCACGAAGGCAAGCGCGACAAGCGATCGCACCTTCCGAATGTTTCTCATCTCCCTTGCACCCTTCTCAAGCCCCCAGATATTCATCCACCCGGGTTCCGGTAGCCCTTCACCAGGCTCCTCACCCATTCCTCCAGCCTCATCCCCCGCGCCATCTTGCGCGTGAAAAAGAAATGCCGATCGGACCGCTGGACCGGCACCCGGCCAATCCTAAAGGGATCCGTGTCTTGTGTAACCGGGGATCCTCCCCCCAACACCGCGGTCGAGTAGTTGGCCCGAACCACCTTCTCGGCAGCCTCGTCCCAGAGGCCCTTTGGATAGGCGAAATGCATCGGGACCTGCCCGGTCCGCGCCTCGATCAGGTGGTTCGACTCACCAATCTCTTCTTCGATCTGCTCCACGCCGAGACCACGCAGATCGGGGTGGGTGTGGGTGTGGGCTCCCAGAGTCACCAGACCGGTTGAGAGCATGTCATCGACCTGATCCCAGCTCAAGGGCCGGTCTCCGGGATGCAGTAGCTCTCCGGTCTCGATGTGACCGCTGGTCAGATACAGCGTGAACGGAATGCCCTGCTCGCGCAGAAGCGGAAACCCGTTCTCGTAGAAATCCGCGTAACCGTCGTCGAAGGTCAACACGAACTGGCGGTTTGATTCCGGATCGTCGGCCCCAGAGAGGGCGTCACCGAAGCCGACGATCCGGCCATGGTCCAGCAACCACTTGACGTGGCCCCGGAACATCTCAGGAGATAGGTCCATCTGGCGTTCTGATCCCGCCCCGATCTGGTGATAGATCAGGATGCGGGGTCCGGGCCAGTCGCCCAGGAAGAGGTCGGCAGCGGCGAAGGAGCCCTTGGCCGCCGTTCGCAGGACCTCACGCGCCATCGAACGCAAACCCGACGAGGGCGGCCTATGGCCACCCTCTATGGGCGTCAACGACGGGCTACTTGTCAGATCGGACATGGGCGCCTTCCTTGCCCTGTCCATCGTCTTCGACATCTAGTTCGATGCCCTCTGCCCCATCCGGGTCGCCTTTGGACCGCCCCTCGGCGAATCCATCCACGGTCTTCCACATCCGGGACCGGAAGCCGGTTGAGGCCCACCGGGTGAGCTTGGTCCGACGACGGCGAAGCAGCACGACCCCGAGCAGCGTGGCGCGACGGATGGCGAAGTCGCGATCGGCGGCTTCGAGTGAGCGGGTGACGGTGTGACCCGCCGAGGCAACCAGGATCACCGAGTCGACCCTCTGGGCCAACACGTGGGAAGCGGCTTCGCCCAAGTTGGTGCCTGCGATGATGACCAGGTCGAAGATCTCCCGTGCCACCTCGAGCAGCACCTCGAACCGGTATCCGGAGAGAACGTCGGCGGCGTCGCGCTTGCCGTTGCCGGAGCGCAGAGCCCGCAAGCCCTGGACCACCTCAGGTGAGGACAGCAGGGCCGTCTTGAACTCGGAGATCAACTCCTCACGCTCGCCGCCGGCGCCGTTCAGCAGGCTGGACATGGTGGGGCCTGTCTCCGGACCCCACTCGATCATGTGATTGGTCTTGTCGAAGGTTGCATCGAGGAGGAGCACGCTCCGACCTGATGCTGCGACAGCCACCGAAATGTCAGCAGTCAGCTCGCGGATGTCCTCTTTGAAGATCCCGCTGCCCTGGAAGGCGACGACGGCATTGTCCTGGTCGTCCAGCTGGCTGCGCAACATCTGGATCGAAGCCTTACGCCTCCCTCCCGTGCTCTCCAGGTACCAGGGCTGGTCGGTCGGATGGTGGACGATGCTCAGTGGCCGCGATGGCATCTCGACGATGACCGGCGGTCCCTCGTCGAGGTCCTTGGCGGACCACATCATTCCCCGACCACGCTCGAGTGCGATGAGCCCGATCAGAACCGCGCCGATGGCCCCAAAAGTGGCGAGCATTTGATTGCTCGAAGTGGAAGCGGCATCGAGTGTCACCGGCCTGCTGTCGACCGTAGTTGACCTGGCGAGGGCTTCCTGTTCGAGGATGCCGGTGAAGAGGCTGTTCCACCTGGCCTCGAGCTGCGCCAGCTCGAGGTTCTTGAGCGTGAGCTCCGGATCCTGCTGGTCCTGGGTCGCGGGGTCCACAACGGGCGGGAACCCTGCCAGCTGAGCCTGGAGCTCGGAGAGACGCGCCATGGTCCGGTCCATCTCGGCCTGAATCGACTCGGGCGTGCGCAAGCACCAGCTCCGGATTCATCAGCTGAGTGGTCAGGTTCCCCTGGTGTGCCAGGAGGGCGGCCACCTGGTTCTCCAGAACAGTCCGCTGTGTCTGCTGCGTCACCTCGTCCGCCGTCGGGGGGGAGGCGGCCTGCAGAGCAGCGAGCTCGTCACGCATTGCCTTGATCTCAGTTGAGGTCTGCTCCAGATCCTCCCTCATCCCGTCCAGCCCGGCGCCAATCGTGGCGACCGCAAGGAAGTTCTTCTGCATGTTCTCGGCCAGCGCATCGGCTTCGGCCTGAGTGAAGCCGCGGGCGATGAACTGAAGCTGGTTCGCTTCGTTCTCGAGATCGACCTCGGCCATCAACCATGGAATGAAGGCTCCCGGAGTCTCGCCGATGACGTCGGAGTTCACATCCGTCGCCAGAGCCAGCTGGGTCTCGAGCATGGTCTCGAAATCTTCCCGCTCGAGCGCCTGCGGGTCCTCGGTGAAGGTGACCGTCGCCATCGCCTCGAACGGCGGAAGGTTGGCGTTGCGGTACTCGGCCAACTCGCCGGACACCACGTAGGCCAGGGCGGCGGCGGCAACCAGAAGCCACCATCTCGCCTTGGCGATACCTCGAATCGTTGTCATGTCCACTGCGTCACCTCGCTGGTTTCTCTCAAATCGATGGTCACATCGTCAGGCCATTCGCGATTGGCGAGGGCCAGCAGGAGCTCTCTGAGCTCCTGTCTTCCACCCCTGGTGGACATTTGCTTCAGCTGCCGGACGCTCAGCTTCAGGACGTCCGGGCCGGGGACTTTCGTCTCGGCAATATTGATCTGGGGGTGCGAGCTACTCAGAAGCGGGCCGTGGGCAAGCTCCTCGACGAGCTTCTCGCCGGGACGGGCGCCAACCGTCTTGACTTCGATGTCCCGGCCGGGCACCAGACCGCCCAGACGAATCATGCGGTGGGCCAGGTCGATGATGCGAACCGGCTGTCCCATGTCGAGGACGAACACCTCTCCGCGGTCGGCCAGGGCCGAGGCCTGGAGCACGAGTTGGACGGCTTCGGCGATGGTCATGAAGTAGCGGGTCATGCGCTCGTCGGTGATCGTCACCGGGCCACCGGCGCGGATCTGCGCCATGAAGGTGGGAACCACACTCCCGCGGCTGCCGAGGACGTTGCCGAACCGGACCGACGAGTAGATGCACCCGTCTGTGTCGGTGTTGGCGGCCGACTGCACCAGCATCTCCGCCATCCTCTTCGACGCCCCCATGACGCCCTTGGGGTCGACGGTCTTGTCGGTGGAGATGAGGACGAATCTCTCGATGCCGGTGGCGCGCACAACCTTGAGGAGATTGTTGGTGCCGATCACGTTGGTCTTGACAGCTTCCTCGGGCCATTCCTCGAGGATGGGCACGTGCTTGTGGGCCGCGGCGTGATAGACGACCTGTGGCTGGTACTTGGCGATGAGGGCCTTGAGCTTCTTCTTGTCCCGGACATCGCAGAGCGCAGGGACCAACTCGGTGCCGGCCGGCTCATCCCACTTCACCATGTTGTCGTGAAGGTGGGTCTCGTCGTGGTCCATGGCGATGACCTTGGCGGGCATGAAGCGGAGCACCTGGTTCACGATCTCGGATCCGATCGAGCCGCCGGCTCCAGTGACCAACACGGTCTTGCCGTAGAGGATCGACTCCACTGCCTCGAGATCGGTGGTGACCGACGGGCGTAGCAAGAGGTCCTCGATCTCCAGGTCCCTGATGTCGGGACCGCCGTCGTATCCGGAGAGCAACTCGTCGAGATCCGGGACGATCCTCAGCCGCACATCGACATCGACACAGAGGTCGACCAGCCGACGGGCCAGGACGCTGGCGCCCTCGGAGGCAACGATCACCTGCTGGACGTTCAGCGTGGTCACCAGTGAGGCGATGTCCTCCAGCTCGCCGACGATCGGAAGATTGGCCAGCCGCTTTCCCTTCGAGGTGGGCCCGGAGCTGACAAAGCCGACGACGTCGACCTCGTAGGGACCGGTGTAGCGGGCCAGGTCGGCCGCGCGCTTGCTCGTGCCGAGGATGAGGACCCGATCCCGAGCGTCGAGCCTGAGACCGCGGTGGAAAGAAAAGAGACGAGAGCGGAAGCGGACCGCCCCGAGGAAGCCGAGCGAGATCAAGGACCCGAGGACCGAGCACCGACGAGGGTACCGCACGATTGCCCGGCCCTTCGATCAGCTCCAGGTCGCCCATGGCGAGGGTGATGAGGATGAGGACCGCCGACGCCCAGAAGGTGGCGGCGATGACCCGACGGGCCTCGCTGATGCTGGCGAATTCCCAGACATGGCCGTAGGCGCCCATCGCGACGTTGGCAACGAGATGGATTCCGATGATGACCGGCAGGGCGACGAGAACCCTCGTCCACCAGACGCCGGCAAGACCGCCGTCGAGTGACATGACGCCGAGTGCCGATAGGTATGCGACGGCGATCACCATCGCGTCCACGAATGCGAACGAGATGTCCGCACGAAGCTGGGCGAGCAGTGTCGCCACTCGTGCCCCGAACGAACTAGCCCCAAACTTCCCGGTGAACCGCTTCATCACGGCATCCGCCCTCTTTATCCCAGTCGGATGTGCACGGTGGCCAGCGCCACCAAGGCAGCATCCGTAATGCCTCCCAGAAATCCAGTCAGGGATCGAAACCGACTGAAAGCGATTTGCCCCCCAAACCCAGCCGAAGCGTTACGAAACGCCCCGACCCGTTTGATACCTTAACCACTTAGCGTGCTGGTTACCACCACGTAATTCGATTTTTTTCCGATTCTGGATTTTGCACGATCATCCTTTGGTCCGGGAGGACATGGAAGGCCGTGCCCCTTGAGCCAGTATCACGCTCCGTGTTATTCTTCCCGACCTCAGTGGGGTAATTCAGAGGGAGGACTCACCATGAAGATATTGGTGACGGGGTCTGCGGGTTTCATAGGCACGCACGTCTCCCGAGCTTTGTTGGACGACGGATTCGAGGTCACCGGTTTCGACCAGAAGGAATCCGCCGAGCCGGGCGTCGAAACGGTCATCGGCGACTTTCTAGACCTCGAGACGCTGAACCGGGCCGTCCAGGGTCACGACGTCATCGTTCACATTGGCGCCATCGGCGACGTGTATCTCGCCACCACCAATCCGGAGCTGGCCGCGTCGGTCAACGTGACCGGGAGCACCAACATCGCCCTCGCCGCCGAGGTGGCCGGGGCGCGTGTGGTGTACGCCTCGACATGGGAGGTCTACGGCGAACCGGTCTATGAGCCGGTCGACGAAAAGCACCCCTGCGAGCCGGACCACCCGTACAACATCACCAAGCTGGCAGGCGAACGCATGCTCATTGCCGCAGACCGGCTCCGGGATGTCCCCGTCGTGGCTCTCCGGCTGGGAACCGCCTACGGCCTCGGGATGCGACCGAACTCTGTCTTCGAGATCTTCATCGAGAAGGCCCGGAAGGGCGAGCCGATCACGATCCAGGGTGACGGATCACAGGGCCGCCAGTTCACCCACGCTCGCGACATCGCCCGCGCCTTCGTCGCCGCCGCGAAGAGCGACATCAGAGGAGTCGCCCTAAACGTGGTGTCGCCCGAGATGATCTCGATCAAGCAGTTGGCGGACGTGGTGACCGAGCGCTTCCCCACCGAAGTGACTTACGGTCAACCCCGACCGGGCGACGTGGCACCGTCCTACGTATCGGCGGCCCGCATCGGGGAGAAGCTCGGTTGGAAGGCCGAAGTGAGCTTCGAGGAGGGCATGGCGGAGTTGCTCTCCGCCGATCGTGGCTAGAGCTCTGGCTCGTGAGTCCCGTGCTTGTAGCGCCGAGTCATCGGCGTTCCTGGCAAGGACGCAGGACGAAGGCGCACTCGCAGCGTGCGTCGAGGACGAGGACGCAGCCAGGGGCGTCGAGGGCCGGCGGGACATGTGTGTGACTCACGAGCCGGGGCTCTAGGGTGGGCTCAGAGAAGATCCGGGTCCTCGTCCTGATCAAGGGTCTGGGAATCGGAGGGGCGGAGAAGCTGATCTCAGAGGGGGCCCGGTTCTGGGACCGGGATTCGTTCGACTACACGGTCGCCTATGTGCTCCCCTGGAAAGACCAGCTCGTCGGCGCACTGGAGGACCAGGGCATCGAGGTGCACATGATCGGGGGCGAGCGTGGGCTCACCCCGCCCACCCTCGGCCGGCTCCGCAGCCTGGTAAAAGATCTCGACATCGATCTGATACACGCCCATCTTCCGACGATGGGAGTAGTGGCGCGTATCGCCTCGCCAGTTCCGGTGGTGTACACCGAGCACAACATGGCGGACTCCTACCGGCCTTTCACTCGCACCATGAACCGACTGACGTACGGGAGGAATGCCGCGGCGACCGCAGTCTCCGGCGCCGTCGCCAGCTCAGTGAGCACCTGGCCCGGCGTGCCCCCGCTCGTCATCCCGAACGGCGTAGCCGTCCACGTAGAGCCGGAGGATGTCGTGGCCGCCCGCCAGGAGCTGAGGCTGTCGCCCTCCGATCCGCTCGTGGCCCATGTGGGCAACATCCGGCCCGGAAAGGGACACGATGTCCTGATCGACGCAGTTGCCCATCTCCATCAGCGCATGCCGAGTGTCAAGTTCGTCTCGATCGGCGGCGAGAAGTACCCCGGTGACCTTGACCGGGTCCGCAACCGGGCCATCGAGGCCGGGCTGGAGGACCACCTCCGATTCATGGGTCGACGCGCCGACGCTCTCAGCTTTGTGGCGGCGGCGGACATCTTCGTCAATCCCTCGAGCGTCGAAGGGCTGCCCGTGGCCATCCTCGAGGCGATGGCCCTCGGCCGACCTGTCGTAGCCGCGGCCGCCGGCGGCGTGCCCGGAATCGTCAAGGATGGCGAGACCGGGATCCTCGTCGAGCCCAACGAGCCGAAGGCGCTTGCGGCTGGGATCGAGAAGTTGCTCAACGACCCATTCCTTGCCGAGCGTCTCGGGCAGGCGGCCCAGGACATGGTGGATAAGGAATACGGGTTGGAGCCGATGGTCCAAGCCACCGAGGACATCTACCGACAGGTGGTCCGTGGCTGACACCATCACCACCAGGCATCTAGACGACAGCGACGTCCTCCCGGTGCTGGATCTGCTGCGAGCCTCTCTTGGTGAGCCGCCGCTTCTCCGCCGCACCCCTGAGCTGTTCGCTTGGAAGCACTTCGACAACCCCTTCGGCCGGTCCTTGGCCATCGTCGCCGAGACGGACGACCGCATCGTCGGTCTGCGGGCGTTCATGCGCTGGGACCTGGTCACACCCGACGGTGTCACCCTGCGATGCGTGCGGGCCGTCGACACTGCCACCCACCCCGATTATCAGCGTCGCGGCATCTTTCGGAGACTCACCGAAGAAACTCTGGAATTAGCGCTAGCGGAAAACATGGATCTGGTGTTCAATACTCCTAACGAGAAATCGGGTGCGGGGTATCTCTCCATGGGGTGGACAGAAATCGGGATGATTGGTGTATTGGCACGCCCATCGTCGCGCCTGGCCACGGATCGCGGTCCCATTACCGACACCGAACCCGAGAATTTCCTGGCCGATCCCCAACCGGCAATTCCCCTCGACGTGACCGATAGAGCCGCTCGAGGTCTGCGCACCCCGAGGAACGAGGCTTACCTTCGCTGGCGGTTCGGCTCACATCCCACGGCCCGATACTTCCGTGTCGACTCGGCAGACTCGACCGCCGTTGTCAGGCCCAACGTGCGCAAGGGACGACGCGAGCTGATCGTGGCCGACGTATACGGGCCAAGCCCGAGGGCTGCGTTACGACAAGCAGGCCGCAAATCCCGGTCGGGGTATGTCGCCGCCTGGTTCTCTCCAGGGTCGCCCGAGCGGGCAGCCGCGATTCGAAGCGGTCTCGTCCCCGTGCCCGGGGTGACCGCCCTGACCCTCATGGCACGCCCGCTGCGGGACCTGGACATCGACGTCACCTCTATGACCTCGTGGGATCTCGCCATCAGTGACCTGGAGCTCCTGTGATAACCACCTTGTTCGCGCTTCACGCTCCCGTTCTCGCCCAGATCGAGGACGAAGTCGTCACCGATGGGGTCGCCATCTTCGAGGCGCTGCTCATCTCGGCGGCCGCCCTCATCGTCATGTCATTCGTCGGCAAGGCGGTCGCCACCAGGCAAGACCGCGACTGGCTGCCGACGATGATCATGTGGGCTTGCGCCGCCAAGCTCCTGGGTGCGTTCGCTCGATTCTGGATGGTCACCGTCCTCTATCAGACGGGTGACTCCTACAGCTATCACATGTGGGGCGGGATCTTCGCCCAGGTCTGGCGTGGCATGGCGGTCCCGGTATCGCAATCCAGCCAGCCCGGCACCGCATTCACCGAAATCGCCACCGGGCTGATCTACGCGCCCTACACCCCGAGCATGCTCGGGGGCTTCGTCATCTTCGCCTTGATCGCATTCACCGGCCTGCTGCTCTTCTTCCTGGCCGGGCGCCACTGGTTGGCCGGTTATCAGCTCAAGATGTACGGGCTCGCCGTCTTTTTCGCTCCCAGCCTGCTCTTCTGGCCGTCGAGCATCGGCAAGGACGCCCTCATGGTGTTCTTCCTCGGACTGGCTGCCTACGGGGCATCCCGGCTTCTCAAGTTCTATCAGTTCAGCGCGCTGCTCCTGATCGCACCCGGTCTCTATTTCGCCGCCAGCATCAGGTCGCACGTCGCAGCGGTGATGGGGCTGGCCATTGCCCTCGCCGCCGTTTTCGGCAAGGCGCCCAAGAAGCACGCCGGATCCGCCAAGCGAGCGGTCATGATCCTCCTCTGCGCAGGAGGCGCGGCATTCTCGATTCTCACCTTCAGCAGCACCTTCGGGGTGAGTGTCGACGGCGGTGAGGGGACCGCCACCCCCGACCAGTTCCTCGCCGACGTCTCGGAGCGCACGGCCAGTGGTGGGTCCGAAGTCGAGGGCGGCGCGGTGGGCAGCCCCGCCCAGCTACCAGGCGCAATCATCAAGGTCCTGTTCCGCCCGCTGATCTACGAAGCAGGAAATGCCCAAGCGCTGCTCAGTGCCCTGGAGGGCACGATCCTGCTCGGCATAACGATTTGGAACCTCCCAGCGATGTGGAGGAACAAGGGACGAATGCGCGAGAAGCCGTACCTGATGATGGCCTTCTTCTACACGGGCGGATTCATCGTCGGCTTCAGTGCCATCCTCAACCTCGGTTTGCTGGCCCGCCAGCGTGTCCAGGTGCTGCCGATGTTCTTCGCCCTCATCGCCGGTCTGGCATGGGATGAGACCAAGGGCGGCCGGCGAAAGAAGACCGAAGAGGAAGAGCCGGCCCCGGAATCGATCGACGAAGCCGTCGAGAAAGTCATACGCACCGGGCCCTCGCGGAAGCCCCTGCCGGCGCCCAGCGACCACTGAGACTGGGCGACATCGACACCAAGGGTGGTCGACGGAGGAACGGACGTTGGCGATCGATATCAGCACGCTGGATCAAGAGACCATCACCCGCGTGGTCACAGACGTCCTGACATCATCCCGATCGATCGACCGGATCGAGGCCCTGGACACGTGGCGAACCCGCAACTCGGGGTTCTGGCGTTTCCGGGCCCACCCTGCGCACGTGAAGGAGCAGCCCTTCGACGTGGTGTTCAAGGTGGAGCGAAGATGGACTCCAGAAAGCGCTGAGGGCACCCACGACGCACTTCGTCGACTTTCCGACCTGCGACACCTGACGCCCGGGCCCTCATCCGGCATCTCATTCCCTGAGCCGCTCGGCTGGACCCGGGAGCCACCCGGGGTGATCATGCCCAACGTCGAAGGTGTGGAGTTGTTCGATGTGCTGGCCGACACAAGGCATGCTCTCTGGACCGACCCCGACCGACTGTCCGAAGTCGTGAAGTCGTGCGGCGAAGCCTTCGGATGGATCCATCGCCTCGCCGTCATCGATCCCGAAACGGACGCCGTGCGTCACGAGGCGCTACAACGCTTGCCGGCCATCATGCGATGGGTCCTAAAGAGGTGGGCTCCAGTCGAGAAGGGGTCAGTGATTCGCAGTCACAACTTCTCGCGCAACGACTTCCTGGTTTCGAGCGATGCGCAGCTGTCGGTAGTCGATCCCCCGATCCTTGGCACACCGGCGCTGTTACACGAGGACGTCGCGTGGTTCACCTACCAGTTGCTCACTCGCGCCGCACCCGAGCACCGGTTGCGACTCAGGAGTCTGTTCCTGGAGGGCTATCAGTCGTCGAGCCTCGATGGCTCGTTCGACAAAGCCGGCCTCAGGGCCATCGGGATATGTGAGGCATCTCGGGCGCTGGGCACGGCAAAGAGACTGCTCATGAAAGGGGAGTTCGCAGAGGCCGTTCGATCGTTCAAGATCGCATTGACCACACCCGGCCGCGTCTCTAGCTGATCACAGCCCACCAATGGCGAGCAGCACGGCACATAGTCGTGCCGCCTGCATCACGTCCGAGGTTGTTCGACTCTGAGGAACCCGAGACGGGCCAAGGCGGCCAGGACGAGCGCCAGGAGGCCGATGAGGGTCACCAGACCCCATTCGACGCCCAGTAGGCGCTCGGCGACGATCACCAGAGCAAGCAGAACCGCCTGTGTGGCGGCGGCGATCAGCGCGATGGCCCGGACCCCAACCCCGCGGTCGCGTAGCTGGTCGTAGATGTGGCTGCGGTCCCCGACGAACAGCGGGCGATGGTTGAGCCGACGACGAAGGAGGGTCACGAGCATGTCGATTGCGAACACTCCGAGAACTCCGGCCGTGAGCACCAACTCCATGACCGATTCGTTGGTGGAATCAATGATCAGATGGGTCAGATAGAGGCCGAGGAAATAGGTCCCGGCGTCGCCCATGAACACACGCGCCGGGTGCCAGTTGAGGACGAGGAAGCCGGCCAATGCCGCTCCGAGCTCGAGCGGCGACGCGAAGTCGAGGCCTCGGCCCCGCGCGATCACGGCCAATCCGGCCGCCGTCACCAATCCAACCGAACCAACCAATCCGTCGAGGCCGTCGAAGAGATTGACACTGTTGATCGCGAAGACTGCAAGCGCGACGCTGAGCACTATGAACACGATGCCGGGGTCCGCGGCAACGTTGAGGACCAACACGACTGCGGCCAGCAGCTCGACGCCCAACCGCAGCTTTGGATCGATCCCCACGCGGTCGTCGATCAGACCGAGTACGAGAACCATGGTCGTGGCGATGAGAAGGCCCCACTCCAGGTCACCTCGCATGAGCCCGGCCGCGTTGACCCCAAGGAAGACCCCCACCCCACCCAGCGGCACCGCCGGCCGGTCGTGCGCCTTCAGCGTCGGGTCGTCGGGGCGATCGACATAGCCGATCCGGGGCCCCAGCCAGATCGCGAAGAGACACCAGGCCAGGCTGACGACACCGGCGACTATCAGGGCCGCCAAACGAGGACCTCAGAGCTCTCGCCAGCATGCACCTGGATTCGCTCAGTGTCCTTGAAGCCCATCTTTCGGTAGGCGCCGATGGCCGTCTCGTTCTCGGAACCCACGGTCACCTTCACGGCGGGCACTCCCCGCTGGTTCAGTTCGTCGAGAAGCCTCGCCCCCAACATCAGCGAAAGACCTTTCCCCCGTGCTCTCGGCGCGACCACCATCGAGAGCAGCTCCGCCGGCACGTCGACCTGATCCTGGCCATAGCGGAATGTCTCCCATGCCCGGCGCAGGTTGCTCGGCCTGATCAGCCGGGGCAGGGCCGCCCACCCGGCCCGCCACCAATAGTGCCTGGAGAAATGAGAGTAGAACTCGCCGACGTTCTCCACTCCCGCAGTGAACCCAACCGGCCCGCCGCCGTCGTCGACGACGAGGACCACCGCCCCCTTCCAGGCGATGAGCGCCTGATAGAGGACCTTCATGAACCTCCGGCCCAGGAGCTGGAGAAACCCGGTTTCGATCTGTGAAGCGTGGAGCTCGGCCAGGGCCCGGGCATCACGGGATGTGGCGAGCCGCATCTGCGGACGTGGCGCCGGGGTGATCATGGCCGGCGGCATGAGATGGCCGAGGCCCTTGGCCACGAGCCCATCGCGGTAGGCGTCCATCACGATGCTGACCACCTTCTGCTCGTCGAAACGCTCACGGGCGATGCTCGCGCTGGCCTCCGACATCTTGTTGCGCAGGATCGGATCCTCACCCACCTTCCGGATCGCCTCTCCCAGCCTCACCGGGTCGAGCACCGGGACCAGGAGCCCGTTGACACCGTCGTCGACGACCTGGCGGCAGCCCCGGATATCGGTGGCGATGACCGGCAGCCCCATCGCGGCCGCCTCCATCGCCGCCCTCGGGAATCCTTCCCGGTGCGAGGGCAGTACGAAGAGGTCCATGGCCGCGTAGAGCTCCTCTACGTCGGTACGCATGCCAAGGAAGCGCACGCCGGCTGTCTTGGCGTTAGCGACAGCATCGGGGGGGAGGGCGTCCGATTTCTCAGGGTCGTCTGGTCCGATGACCACCACCACATATCCGTCACCAAGCTTGGTGGCGGCCTCGAACAACTCTGGATAGCCCTTCTCGGCGACGAGACGACCCACGATCCCCACCACCACGTCGTCCTCGCCCGCCCCGAACTCCGCCCTGAGCCGGGAGCGCGCCCCTGGATCGACTCTGTCGCGGTCGAACCTCACCAGGTCGACACCATTGCCGAGGAGCTGGCCCTTCCTGGCGGGGAGGATCCGGGTGCGTCGGCAGAACTCGAGATCCTCCACGTTCTGATGCAATTCCACGTCCGAGCATCGGGCGGCGACGGCCTCCAGGACATAGACGACGCCGCGCTTCAGCGCGTCGTCGTCCTCGGTGGCATACAGACCGTGCATCGTGTTGACCACGAGCGGAACGCCGGCGAAACGGCCCAGGATCCGCCCGTAGACGCCCGGCTTCGGGTTGTGAGTGTGGAGCACGTCGAACTGCTCCTTGCGGAGGACCTTCCACAGCTGGGCGACCGCCTTCAGGTCGCTGCCCACGCTCATACCTCTCGTCGATGCAGTGAGTGCGACATGCCGTATGCCGTCGTGCTCGAGCTCCTCGACCCAGGGTCCCGGAGCGCTCACACCGACCGCTTCGCCTCCAGCCTCGTTGACCGCCAGTAGTTGAGGGCGGACGAGAAAGCGAAGACTGAGGTCGACCGTGGTGAGGTGTGCGACCTGGAATGCCCGGCCCTCCGAGCTGTCAGGCATGTCGGCCCAGGCTGGTCACTGCTTCTATCGCCGGCATGGATGCCAGAATACGGCCCATGCATTTCCCACCCGGCATTGAGCAAACAGCCGCGTGAGCTCGGGTGGTGTCCTCTTCCTGAACCCGAACCGGGCCACGGGTCAAACGGCTCCGGTTGCCTCCTGGATCAGTGTCGCCAGCTGGGCGGCCGCGGCAAGAAGGCTCTGGGGGCAGTCGTGGATCGTCACCCCCGAAGGCATCCTCGAGCCGGAGGAGATCATGCGGAGGGCATCCGACCCGGTCGCCCTCAAGGGACCGTCGGGTCCCGCATCGCTGCGCCGCCGGGTGCCTACCACCGTCAAGACAGGGCTCAAGGACGCCCGAAAAGCCCTCGAGGCACGCCAGTTCAGGGAGGCAGGGCTGGAAGGCCCCTGGCGGTCGGAGGAAGTGCGATTCGTCTGGCAGCGGCACGACCTCTTCCATGACGCAGGAGTGAGCGCAGCAAAGGCGCTGCAGCGCCCGCTGGTCGTCTTCACTCCCGCTCTCATCGTCCAGGAGGCCGCCGGCTGGGGTGTGAAACGGCCGGGCTGGCAGGGCATCCTCGAGCGGACCGCTGAGGCTCCCTTGCTCAGAGCCGCCGATGTGGTGGCCTGCGGCTCGGTCGAGATCGCCGAACAAGTGGGACGGCTCGGGGTGCCCGAAGCGCGTCTGTTGGTGACACCGAACGGCGTCGATCCCGAGATGTTCTCCCCCGAGCGCCAGGGTGGCGAGGTGAGACGGCGGCTTGGGCTGGAGGGCCGGTTCGTGATCGGATGGGTGGGCAGCTTTCGCAAGTTCCATGGCCTCGACATGGCGCTGGAGGCGATGAAGCGGATCGAGTCCGAGATACCCGAGGCCACGCTTCTCCTCGTCGGCGATGGTCTCGAGCGATCGCATATCGAAGAGACCGTCCGGGCCCTTGGCCTCAAGAATGTGGTGATGACCGGGACGGTGGGGTACCTCGAGATCCCCGAGCATGTGGCGGCGATGGACGTGGCGGTCATCACCGACCGCGGAGCGGGGTCCTTCCACTACTCCCCGCTCAAGCTCAGGGAATACATGGCAGCGGGCAAGGCAGTGATCGCTCCCCGAATCGGCGAGATGGCCAGGTGGCTGGCGGACGGCGAGGACGCGGTGCTCGTCGAGAGCGGCGACACGGGAGGTCTGGCGGCAGCGATCGTCGATCTGCATGAGCGTCCCGATTTGAGGGCAAGGCTGGGGGAAGCCGCCCGCCGCAAGATCCTCGAACAGGCGACCTGGGACATCCAGCTCCTCCGCATCGACGCAGCACTGCAGGGCGCCTCGAGCGCGCGGGCGCCGGAATGAGCGAGACGCCCCTCGACGAGTCTCTCAACCCGATCTGGGTGCTCCTCTCCAGAGGGGAAAGCCCAAATCTGTGGATGCCACCCACGGGGGGCAAAGGACTGGGCCGCCTCGCTGGAGTCGGCGTCGGCCGCCCTCGGCGATGAGGAACTCATCATCTCGGTGGGCCGGCCCCTGGCACGCTCGGCACTGTCCCGCTTGTCCGGCCGGGGAGCGCCTCTCGAGCAAGGGCCCCAGCCCCAGAGAGATGACCGACGCATTCGCCAAGGAGCAGTTAGAGGTGATCGCCACCTACGGGCTCTGGCCGTCGGCCCGTTCCCCTCGCATTGCCTTCCCCTGGGGCCACATTCACATGCTCTACTGGCTCCAGACCTCTGGAGTTCTCGGCGGTGGGGGCAACAGGCTCTGGGCCCGGATCCTGGCCAGGTCGGTCTTGTTCACCCCGGTCGCCGCCGCCATCGCCCCGGGCATCGCCTTCGTCGTCCGCCGATCGCACAGCGAAGACACCCGATGATCGACGAGCTGACCGGTTACGCCACGCAGGAATGGCCGTCATGGTTCGGGCACTCCCCAGGATCGGTGGGCATTGCAGTCGGGAGCGGAGGTCCGGCCCACAGGACCAGGGCGGCCGTGTTCGTTTTCGAGGACAGACGTGCGCGTCCATCGGTCGTGATGAAGATCGCCTTCACCGACCTCGAGGCGGCGTTTCTTCGACATGAGCACGATGCCCTGGCCGATATCCGGCCGCTGTTGCCGGAACCGATGCGCCGAACTGTGCCCCGGGCCTTGGGTCTGGCGGAGGTCGAGGGGAACACGGTCCTGACGATGGAGGCGCTGGCCGGGCGACGTCTTCTCGTCCCCGATCTCAACGGTTCAGGTGGCTCGCTACCCAGGTCGTTGATGGGCGAGTTCTATCGCAAGTCGTTCCAATGGAGCAACGATCTCGCCATCGCCACCAGCAGCACTGAGCGCCTCGACGGGTCGCACCTCGCCGAGATCGTCGACCGGTACATCGGACTGGTCGCCCATTCCTCCGATGTTGAGGGACGGGTCCGAAGCTTCCGTGATGCTGTGGCTGGGAGTGGAGTCGCCTGGTCCACGTCCTGGCAGCATGCAGACCTGGCGGTGGGCAACGTGCTGATGCATCGTGGCGAGTTGCGTCTCCTCGACTGGGAGCATGCATCGGATCGGTCACAGCCCTGGTTCGATCTCGCCCAGTCCGTCGGGGCGACAGCGAGGCTGGCCAAGCGTCAATCGGGCGCCGCCTCCTCCCGGGCCGCGGCAATGTCCGCTCTCGGGCGATCGCGCTGGGCCGGCGAGGTGCTCCGGGCCGAGATGGAAGGCGCCTGGGACAACCGGATGCCGCTCGGCTGGGTGATCGCCCTCAGCTCGATGGCAACAGCCATCCGGCAGGCAGACGACACCCGTATGGGCGCCGATGACTGGACCGAATTCGCCGCCGCGCTCGTCGCCGACAAAGAACTGAGATCGGAGCTCCCCTGGATGGTCCCCGACTGGTAGCCACCAATCGTTTTGGCGCGCCGATCCCGGTCTATAGGTCGGGATCGGCCGCGCCAGAATCACTCTTTGGCTGCCTTCCGCCACTGCCTCGCCAGACGGAGGTAGGCGGGCACTTCGCCAATCTCGCGTTGGCGCAGCCGGCGGCGCGCTGTCCACAGACTTCGATGGGACCGATACAGGGCGAGCAGAGCCCGATCGGAAGGACTGTCGAGGGCGACCGGTCCGGTTCGGCGGTATCCGTCATGGAACGACTCGGCCAACCTGGCCCTCGCAGCGTCGAAGGCCCCACCCTTCTCCGACGTCTCCCAGCCGAGACGGCGCTCGAGATTGAACAGAAACCAGGCCACATCTCGATGCACCGGCTCGAGGGCAGGTGGAGACGGCTGGTCGATGATCCACGCCTTCCCGCCGGGCTCGAGTCTGACGTTGTAGGGGGCGAAGTCCCCGTACCGCCTCGCCGTAGAGCGAACGAGATCGATGCCGTCGAGAAACCACGGTTTGACCATCACCGTCCTTGCCATCGACTCGAGGTCCGTCCGCATCGAGGCCGGGTCGGGCACCGGGTCCGACAGGGCACTCTGGCTATGAAACGATCCCAACGCCCCGCCGCAGGCCTCGATCACCGGTCGAAACGCGTCCGCTGTGTCGTGGCTGGCGGCGCGGAGAAGCTTCCCCAGATCCTCGCCGGCGACATACCCGACGCATATCGATGGAGGCGCTGCGTGCCAGCCCATCGGTCGGGCAATTTGGAGAGAAGATCCGGCATCTTCGAGCAGCGTCGACAGGGCGACGAGGTCGTCGTGGACCCTCCGCGCCTCGGTCTGGTCCCAGTCTCTCCCCACCTTGATCAGGGCGATCGGCTCGTCGCCCTCGGGGGCGCTGAGCTCGTAGAACGTGGAGGTGTGACTTTCGAATCGGCCAGTCGGAACCGCCGTTGCCAGTTCTCGAGCGGTATCGAAACTCTGGGCCAGGTCTGAGACGACGGCTCGAACCTCGGTCTCGGTCAGGGGATCGGCTGGCACGCCTGCTCAGGCCCGACCGCGGGCCATCAAGGGCTCCAGCACCTCATGCCAATGCTCGACCGAGGCCTGGAGGGTGAACATGTCCATGCACCGGGTTCGTGCCTTCTGACCCATCGCCTCCGTGAGCGCCCGGTCCGAGACCAGCCTCCGAACCGCGTCTATCAGCCCGGGCTTGTCCTCGATGTCGATCAACAGCCCGGTCACCCCATCCTCGATCACATCCCGGGCCCCGGGGACCCTGGTCGCCACCGTGGCCAGGCCGGAGAGCCCTGCTTCGATGAGCACACCAGGCATGCCCTCACCGGGGGGAAGGCTGGTGAAGACGAAGACGTCGCTCTCGGAGAGAAGCTGAGGCACGTCGCTGCGCCTGCCCAGCATCTCGATGCGGGCCTCCTCTGCGCGCGGACGGAGCGATTGCTCCAGCGGCCCGTCCCCGACCATGGCGGCATTGAAGTCGAGGTCATCTTCTCTCAGCGCGGCGACCACATCGATGAACCAGTCCGGGCGCTTCCCTGGATCGAGATGGCCCACGAAGATGATGGCCGGCCGGCCGTCCCTGCCGCCGATGTGAGTCGGCAAGTCGACCGGGTCCCGGGCGTTCGGGATGACCACGAGACGATCCTGTGGCACGTCGTAGAGCCGATTGGCTTCCTCGGCCACGTCGCTGGACACCGCGGCGACGACGTCGGCCCGTCGGGTGTAGTAGCCGTGGAGGGAACGGTTCGCCTTCCGCCGAAGCGCCCGATGGGCGGTGCCTATCTTCAGATATACGAGGGGCAGGTCGCGCGGGAGGGCGATCGCCGCGTACTTGGCCGACTCGCCTCCATGAGCCACGACCACTGCCGGGGAGATCCGCTTCACCTCGCTGCGGAGCCGCCGGACCACTCGCGGGTCCAGGCCGAGACGTCGGAGGAGCCCGCGTGGCACATCGAGCTCTACATCGGGTCGAAGCAGCACCGGATCCGCCCTGAACAGGGTCAGGATCTGGTGCGACTCGCCTTCGGCATTGAGTGCATCGACCAGCGCTCGGGCGTAACGCTGGGCGCCTCTCGCCAGGTCATAAGGGAGAACGTGGAGAACGACGGGCGGAGTCAGGGAGCCCGGCATCTCGGTCAATGACATGCACCGATGCCGACGTCCTTATAGGTCGAGCCGGCTTCGGGGATGAACTCCCACTCGTATCCGTCGGCGTACAGGGCCAGTTTGAGGATCCCGAACGAATCGGTGTATCGGGCTTCGCTGTTCGGGGCGGCCTGGTCGAAGCTGCGATTGCCCGTGCCTCCAGTTCCGGCGACGAACTGCCTGATCCCTTCGACTGGATCGTGGGTGCCATCGGGATCCTGAGGGGCGAAGCGCTCGTAGTTGTGATCGTGCCCATTGACCACAAGTTCGGCGTCGCCCTCGTAGAGCGCTGCGAACAGGTCGCTGACCCGGCGATCACCACCGTGATCGCCGGAGCTGAACAGCGGATGATGCCAGTAGGCCAGCGTGCAAGCAGCATCGGATGCCTCTAACTCCTGCCGGAGCCATTGCTCTTGCGGGAGATCCGGCGTAACAGGGGATATCGCCGCAATTCGAGTTCAACACGAGAACCTGCCAGTCGCCGGCTTGGTAGCTGTAATAGCCCTCACCAGGTTGGCCGGCGGCATCGCCGAAGTAGCCGAAGTAACCGGTGGCATCGGAGGTGTTGTAGTCGTGGTTCCCGGGCGCCGGCCGGGTCCGGTCCTTGTGCCGTCCCCAGGTCGGGTCAAAACACTGGGCGAATTCCTCCGCAGTGCCGGATGAGTAGACATTGTCTCCTGCCGTGAAAACGATGGCGGAAGGGTCCTGGGCGACCACGTCATCGATGAGGCCTGCCGTGACGGCGTCGCCATCGTTCCCACAATCCGAGATGTCGCCGGCACCGGCGAGGACGACTGGTGTGCCTGTCAACTGCGCCACCGGCTCTGACTCCGTTGCCGCCGCCTCTGCCGAGCCCCAGTCGAGGATGAGGAGCGGTGCGTTAGCGCCGCTCTCGAGAGCGGCGAACTCGGCACTGTCGTCACTTGCCGTGGTGAGATAGAAGTCGTAGGTGCCTGGCCCCAGGACAACGGAAGTCAGGTCGACCTCCACCGTGGAGCCCTCCGCAGTTCCGGGAGGGATGATGGCGATCTGGGCCCCGACCGCCGGAGCGTTTGCCCCGGTTGCGTCGGCCTGAGTCCACGGTCCCTCGACCTCGTGGACCGTCACCGCTTGCTCGCTGTCCGCTATCACGAATAGCCGCATCGAGACGCTCTGCAGCGTTTCACCCTCGGGGATGTCGCCGACGACGAACCGAATCAGGGCCTGCTTGTTCTCGGGCGGGTCGTTCTCGATCTCGAGGACGTCCTCGAAGCCGTTGATCTCCTCCGGCTGGCCGCTGTTGACGGACGCGTCCTCACTGGCCGTGACGGCGAGTTGACCCGGGCCCACGGAGACGGTCGGTGAAGTTGGCGCCACAGCCGTGGTCGAAGGCGCGTCGACCGAGACAGGCGGCGCCGGGGTGGTGGTCGGGGCCGCCGCAGGCTCCTGCGAAAGACCGCCCGTAGCAAGGAAGCCGATGACCAGGCCCACCAGGATCGTGAGCACCACGGCCAGGACGATGATGATCGTCTGTCGGTTGTCCTTCGGTGTGCCGTCACCGCCGTTCATGTTTTCGCCGTTCATCTGCCCTCCGCATATTCGAGACGAAGTCCAGGAGCCTGCCCGGCGTCTCCTTCGAAGGCGACGGCCGCCCGCCGGCCTGCCCCCTCCGCGCGTACGACCAAACTCAGGCTTCCTCCGGGCTGCCATCCTGGCGACGCGACGATTTCCCTGATGATCGCCGACAAGTCCGGAGTCTGCTGAAAGACACCGCGCTCGTCGGCGTCCCATCCGGCGGGCGCCCAGGTCACGGTTTCTGTCTCTGCACCGCCCCCGTCGATGACACCGCTGATTGACAGGACCAGGTCGGAATCATCGACCACGGCAGCGGTGAACTGGACGTAGGCGCTCCTGATGGTTGAGTCGGCGGGCACGTTCAGTCCAGGAAACTCCAGAGCCACCGTTCTGTCAGGGTCGAAGACGAGCTCGGTGCCGGCTTCCACCGTGCCGTCGGTCGCCAACTGCCCGTCTTCCTCCGCAGCCGATACTGCGGCCCGCCCCACCGACCAGTTCGAAGGTGTGGTGGTGATGCCGGAGGGAAGGGGCACATGTGTCAGGTTCGTCGGGCTGTCCCCACGCGGGTTCCAGCCGGTCTCGACGGCAAGAGCCGGATTAGGGAGCCCCGGCCACGACATCCCAGGGAACGAGCTTGAAGTTCTGGTTCCCCGAATCGTTGTCGCCGTCCTGCGCCACGAATAGGCCGTTGGGAAATCCGGCACCCAAAGGAGCACTCATCACATCGATGCCATCGGTGCTGCTGGTGCCGTCGACCGAAGCCGAATCGACGATCTGGAAATTGGACAAATGCTCATTGTCCCCGGTGCGGTTGTAGGTTGCGTACTCCCCCGAGCCCTGGCTCGACGCGATCAGATAGCCGGCTCCCTCAGGTCCGTAGTAGATCGTCAGTCCCTCCACGTCGGCCTCCAGGGTCGAACCGACCTGATCGACGGGGACGCGGGAGGAGCCGCCACCGGGCTCTGCCTCGTATTTCCAGATGCCCACGACCTCCTCCGCAACGTACAGGTATGCCAGGTCGTCGTCGGCGACACATCCTTCGGCGGTGCTCTCCATGGGGATGTCACGGACCTGGGTCGCACTCACTCCGCCCGCACCCCCGTCCGAGAGCTGCCACTGGCGCACCGGCCCCGACCCATCCGAGGTGACGAAGACGTAGAAATTCCCTGTTTCGGGGCTGCGATAAAGGCACACACCGAGGACGTCCAGACCGGTAGCGATCGGCGAGCCAACCTCGACGAGCTGGCGGGTCTCGGGATCGACTCGGTGGATGGTGATAGCTTCATCTTCCTGTTCGCTGGTGACCACGATGTCGACCGGCTGACCAGCCAGGGGAAAGCCATAGCGTATATCGACGTTGTTGGGACGGATCCCTGCCAGATACTGGATCTGACGGCCATCGAGGTCATAGACCGCGAGACCACCCGCTTTGTCGGTGCCGATGACAGTGGACTTCGAAGGATCGGTGGGGTGGAGCCAGATAGCCGGGTCGTCGGCCGCATCACCGTCGTTGGGAACCGGATCGGTCTCGACCGTTGCGGTGACATCAGTCGTTTGTGCCTGGGCCGGCAGCCAGGACTCGCCCACCATCACTGATGCCACCATGACACCGACGACGAGCGCGCTCAGAACCCGCGGGCTCCTCCTCCACATGGATAGGCATGTTAATGATGCCCGCCGTCAAGCAATTCAGAACGGAGCCGGCGCGCCTTCTGCCGGCTCGGCGACCCGCGTGCCGACGTAAATTCCGACGCTGAGGGCGATCAGGTAGCCGGCGGCGATGACGATCAGGGCGGGAAGCATGTTGTCGAACCGGGCTGCGATCCGCGAGCAAATCACGACCAACATGAACTGTGGGATCGATGCCACCACAGCGCCCAGCCAGTTCTGCCTGACCCTGTTGACCAGGTTGGCCGTGCCGGGACGAAGCCGGAAGATGAGCGGCTCGAGAAGAAGCAGTCCTAGGCACGCCGCCGATCCTGCGATCGACGGTGGACGACCGCCCCCACCGGCCGCCGCCACCCAGAGGAATGCACCCACGGCGACGAAGGAGCCCTCCTTGCCTAGCGAGACGGCCACTTTGGGCCAGGCGAGAAGGCTGATGGGCAGAGCAGCCGCCATGAGGACCAGAGCTTGCTCGGTGTCGGGAACCGCGGCAAAGGTGCCGAGTACGGCAAGAGTGAAGTAGATGACGCCGAGCCCGAGACGTTGGTTACGTGTCTCGAAATCATTGATGAGGAATCCACCGACCGGGATCAGCACCGCAATCAGTACCCGAACCCAGGTCAGATCGGTGACTGTCGCACCAAACCCCAGCCATACCGAGCCAGGCACCGCAGCCAGGATCTGCACCCAAGCCGGAGCCCGTGTCAAACGCACGATCAGGACTCCGAGGGCTATCGCTGCGAGGGCGGGCACCGCTGGCCCGAGTGGCTCAGCCACCAGGTACAGGCCTCCAATTGTGGCGATCGCGATAAGCAACCCGGCGATTGGCATTGGGGGCCGATAGCGGCCGGTGGCAAATCGAAGGGCCCAGCCCAATGCCAGCGCCAGCACACCAAGGCGCAGCCCGGTCGTGAAGAAGCCCGTCTCGAAGAGAGCGAGGAGATCGGACACAGGCCGATTCTAGGACAGGCCTGTCAGGCGCAGCCCTCCGGATACCTCACATGCTGGTCACCGGCCACGCCCTCGAGGATCACCATCTCCCCATCGCCGGGTGGAGTGAGGCGGACGTCGACCAGCTCGTGGTCGCCGAGCCCGAAGTGCGCCACGGGTGCCACCCCCGAGGAGTAACCCTGAGTAGTTGTTATCTCACGAGCGCCGAGCAAAGCGGACGCATCCCCCGCAGCGCCCACCTCGTAGACCTCTATCCGCCACCCCAGGCCGGATCCCAATTCGTTGCCCATGGAAACTTCCAGCCAGTGGCCCGACGCGGTCTCGTTGCGCAACATCAACGAGGGCAGCGCCGGGTCGAACTCCACCAAGAAGACATCGAGTCGCCCATCCCGGTCGATGTCGGTCGTGGGCCCGGCAACCCAGTACTGGGGGCTCCCCAAACCCTCAGGAGTGCTGAACGTGGGGATGTCGCCGTCGAGCCCTGCGTGCCGGAACACCGCGGGTCGAGTGCCGTCTGCGGCCGACGCGGTCGTGACCAGGTCTGGCCAACCGTCGTTGTCCATATCGTTGAGCTCGACATGGGGGCCTTTGGTCGGCAGCCCGACCAGCCCGGACGCCTCAGTCACGTCCTCGAACTGCGCCTCTCCCCTGTTGAGGAATAGACGAACCGGGACCCGGGCCCCGTCGTCGATTGTGCTGTTGAAATGGTGGCCGACAGCGATGTCCAGCAGCCCATCGCGATTGACATCAGCGATCGAAGCTCCCGTCACCAGATCCTCGTCACCGATCGGCGGCCAGGCGAAGACGGAACTGTCGGCCTGACGGAAAGACTCGCCCTCGGCGACGAATAGCTGATTCGAGCCTGCCACGAAGATGTCCTGCCGGCGGTCCCCCGTGAGGTCGGCCACCGCCACCCCGAGGCCGACGATCCCCTGAGGAAGACCCGCCGCCGCGGTGACGTCGGTGAAAGCGAGGTCCCCTTCGTTTCGGAGCAGGACACTCCCGCCCTCATCGGCGGTGATGAACAGGTCAAGCAAACCATCGAGGTCGTAGTCCAGGACCGCAACCGACCGGCCGGCAAATTGGGTGGGGAGCCCGCTTCCCGCCGGGATCAGAGAGCCCCCGTCGTTCCGCAGTATCTGTGTATCTGGCGCCGAAGGCTGGTCGTCGTCCCAGTTTCGGGAGATGACCAGGTCGAAGTCACCATCCCCGTCCAGATCGGCAGTCGTCCCACCGCTGGTGCGAGCAAACATCTCAGGAAGGCTCTCGTCAGCGGCAAAACTGGCATCAGACGAGAGGAGCAATTGGTCTGGGGCTGGTCCTTCGGCGCCCCGCGCCTGATATATCTCGATGTCCCGATCGGCGAAAGTGCCCATGAAGAGGTCGGGTCGGTCATCTCCGTTGAAGTCGCCCCACACCCCGGCATGCCCGTACATGCCAACAAGGGGCGAGACCATACCCAGGGCCTCGGTTTGATCGGAGAAGCTGATCGACGCCTCCCCTTCTCCAGGCCCAGCCGTCCAACAGGAGAGGCTTCCGCTTTCAGCGACGGTGCCGACCGTGTCTGAGGAGGTAGTTCCCGGCCCTGCCTCCGCCCCACTCGTGCCCGTGGTTCCCTCCCCGCCCCCGGGTGTGCATGCAGCGAGTGCGACCAGCGCCGCCACCGCTGTGAACCGGCGATTCACTGAAGATGCACGACGAGGAGGACCACCTCTCCAAAGCCGTCGTCAGCGCCGAGCGGTCCAGCGTTGGCACCCATGTAGATCGTGTCGCCGGCAGGTGACACCGCCATGCTGAATGTCCCACCGAGACGCAGCCCGAGACCCTCTTCGGCAAGCGGGTTCAGTTCGGCGAGCACTGTCTGCTCACCGGTGGTGGTGTCGACACTGGTCAGGGCACCACCGAACGCCCAGGCGTCGCCGTGGGCATCCGGCATGAAGAAGAATCGGGAACCATCTGGATGGAGAGCCATCGTCGCCGTGTACTCCGCCGGGTTCCCCAGGGGCTCTATCGAACCATCAGGGTTGAACACGAAGAATGCATCGGGATCACGTGTGACAGCAAACACTCGCCCATCCTCGGCCGGGGTGGTCGAAGCGCGCAGCCAATCTCCGGGCATGCGTTGAGGGTGCGTCGTCAACTCATTGGTTGCGGGGTCGTATACCGACAGCTCGCCACCGCCGATCGAGTAATAGGCACGTCCCTCGGCATCGACCAGGATGTTCCGGAAGCCACTGTGAGGTTGGGAGGGGCCCTCGAAGACGACCTCATCGTTCACCACGTCATAGACGAACAGCGGTCCGGCGTCGAGGTTCTGGCTCTCGGCAATGGGATCGATGGCCTCCCCGTACACCAACCCGTGCTCCGCCGACCCGGCCAGCGACGGGACCCCGTGCTCCTGGATCGGGACTCCCAGCGCCGCGATCGTGCGCTGTTCGGGATCGAGTCGGAAGAGATAGTCCCCGGTGTACGACGACCCATATTGGAGGTCACGGTTGGTACCCCAGTAGGAGGCGAAATAGACCTCACCGCAGGGACCGGCGGCCATCTGGCCGTGGACTTTGCCGTAGCCCCACGCCCCCGGGGTGTGCTCGACGTAGGAGAGGAGATCGCCGAGTGTGTCGAGCGACCCGGTAGCCGGGTCGTACTCGTAGACGTACGAGTTCCCGTCAGGGCCGAGATGATCGCCTATGGCGGAGACGAACCGGCCATCGGCCAGGGCGATGCCCTGCCCCCACATGGTCCATGGATCGCCCTGGTAATCGGGCCGCGGGTACACCACGCCCTCGACCTGCATCCCATTCACTTCACCGAGCTCCACCAACTCGGCTGTCGGGCCACCAACGTATGGCTGACCGGGCGGGAGGTCACACGAAGGGTCCACAGCCCCGGTGACAGGGGTCGACTGACTCGTCCCAGGCTGGGTGGTCGCAGTCGGACCCTGTGTGGTGGGCGCCGCCGCCTCAGGGGAGCCGGGATCTTTGTCCCCTCCGCCCGCGAGCCTGCTCCCAAGAAACCATCCGCCGGCCAGGGCTACGGTCAACCCCCCGACGACCAAGACCCATTTCCACGCCCCCACGGCACGCCCTCCGATCCCGTCTTCTTGACCGGACGATAGTGCGCTGTGCATATTGTTTGACCACGGAGGGCGGTTACACTCTCCTTTCGTCTAGGGGGGCGCACACGAAAACCGTGGTTTACTTGATTCGGCGCCGACTTCATTCGATGCGGCGCCCTGGGGCGCTGAGGGGTTTCACAGGAAAATGAGCGAACGCGATCCGAGCATCTCGGTCAAAGACCTGACCAAGGTCTACGAGCCCTCGCCCACCTGGATGAAGCTCCTCGTGAAGAGCAACATCAAGAACGCGGTGGTCGCGCTCGACGGCATCAGCTTCGAGGTTGGACCCGGTGAGATCTGCGCCGTGGTCGGCCCCAACGGCGCCGGCAAGACAACGACGTTCCGCATCCTTCTCGGTCTCACCACCCCGTCTACCGGGACGGCCACGGTGGGTGGATACGACGCCCAACACGAGTCGGTCGCAGTGCGACGCATGGTCGGCTGGATGCCTGGCCAGGACGTCAGCCTGCTGGGCCGCCTCACCTGTGTCGAGAACCTCCGCTTCCACGGCCGTCTTCAGGGACTCAAAGGTGAGGATCTCAAGGGGCGGATATATGACTCTCTCGCCAAAGTCGGGCTCTCCCATGCCGCCGAGCATTCCGTGTTCGCCCTCTCCTCCGGGATGCGGGCACGACTCCAGCTCGCCCGTGCCATCCTCCACAGCCCCAGCGTCCTGATCCTCGATGAGCCCACTGGCGCCATCGACCCTGTAGCTGCCCACGAGCTCCTCGGCCTGATCATCTCCATCGTCGAGGAAGAGCAGCTCGCCTGCATGATCAGCTCTCACCGTCTGGAGGAGATCGAAGCCCTCCACTCTCATGTCGTCCTCCTCGACAAGGGGCGGATCCGGTACGACGGGGACCTCGACGAGTTGAGGGCTCTCGTGGACCGGGAGCAGCTTGAGATCGAGTTCGGATCCGACGAGAGCGCTCGTCAGGCACGGAAGCTCATCGACGCCGCCGGTCTCGGTGAGTCGATCACCGTCGAGGGATCCCAGCTGACAACAGTCCTGACATCGTCCGAGACGACGACCGGCGACGTCCTCGCCGTCCTCGAGACGGTGGTACCCGACGTGTTGCACCTCCAGGAGGTGCAACGACCGCTCCGCGACATCCTCGCCGACATGTATCGGGAGCACGAGGCGACATGAGCGTCGGGACCAAGGCCCCCGAAGCGGCGGAGCACGGGCGTCGCAAGAAGCGACGCTCACCGAACAGGCCCACCCCTTCGATCGCGGTTGCGTTCCTCCGCATGGATGCCATCGAGGAATTCAGCTATCCCATGTCGCTCATCCTCAGCGAGCTGGGGACTGTTCTCCCGGTGCTGGTCTCATTCTTCATCGGCGATCTGGTCGGTGAGTCGGCCGAGGTGGGTAACGACTATTTCACCTTTGCCGTACTCGGGCTGGCGGTGTCCGCGGTCCTCCAGGGCGCCTTGAGCGGGTTCGGCGGCAACCTGCAAAGAGCCCTGAACCGGGGCTCCCTGGAGACTCTCTTGGTTGAGCCTGTCCCATGGACGTTCCTCCCCTTTGCGATGAACATCTGGCACACCATGATGGGAGCGTTCGAAGGCGCGATCATCCTCGGTATGGGCGCCCTGCTCGGCGCGGAGTACCTGGCCTCGGGGTGGTGGGAGTTCCTGGCCCTGCTCGTGCTGGGAATATTCGCTTGTACTGCGATCGGGATCGTCTCCGCCGCCATCCTCATCATCTCGAAACGGTCCAAGCCGTTCCTCACTCTGTATGGCATGGCGGCCTCACTGCTTGCCGGTGCCGTGTTCTCGGTCGACCAGCTGCCCTCATGGCTGAAGACCCTGTCCTGGGCCATCCCCCACACCTACGTGATCAACGCCAGCCGCGCCGTCCTCATGGAGAACCCGGGCACGTTCGTTGTCCCGTTCGATCTGGCCGTGATCGCCCTCGTCGTCTTCAACGTGGTGGTGCTCAGCGGTGGTCTCTGGCTGTTCTCCCGCTCACTCGAGTACGGGAAAAAGATGGGCATGCTGAGCGGCTACTAGGCCAGCCTGTGCCGTTCGACCATAGACCCGACACCCCTGGAGCCGATGTGCTGCAGAGTGCCCTCGTCGCCCTGGCCCACAAACACTCGATCGAGCGGGACTCTCTGACCTGGACCGTGGGCGACCGCACCGACCGCAAGCGCTCCACACTCTTCCACTTGACCTTGCGATCCCCTGAAGGAACGGTGGCGACGGCCTGGTACAAGACCCCGTACTTTCCGCCAGCAGAGCAAGACTCCCGACATCTGGGCCGGGCACGCGAAGCCCTCAGTCAGGGCGACGAGATGGCACGACGCTTCATGGAGCTCGCCGGCGACTCCTCTCTCGCCATCAACGAAACGCTGGCCTTTGACGAAAACACGCTCGAGGTGGTGACCCTCGGGTTGGAAGGCGAGCCCATGGGCAACCCGTTGCAGTTCGCCTTTACCGGCAAGAGTCGAGCGAGGGCCTTGGCCGCTGCTGACGCAGTCGGACAGGCGGTCCGGGTTCTCGAGAGTTTCCCCCAACCCGAGCCTGGCCCAGAGCTGGACCGCATCTGGAATGAGACGGAGCGGAAAGTCGAATCCATCGCGCCGCTGCTGCCAGAGGCCGATCGCAGGAGTCTCGAGACGCGTCTGGGCGAGCTGTTCGACATGGCCTCAGCCGACACCCGCGGCGTAACCGTCTCACACGGAGACCTCAGCCCCGGCAACGTGATAATGATGGAGGACGGCACCGGTCTGATCGACTTCGGTTGGATACCCCAGCTTCGTGGCTTCGACCTCTCTCGATTCGTTCATCGCCTCCGGTACACCACGACGTCGTTCCGTCCTTGGACCGAGGCTCTGGTCGGCGCCGTAACGGAAGGCTATGGAGACACTGAGGCCGCCTCGCGGCCTGGATGGCGGTTCTCCGAGATGCAGCGCTTGATGGGCACGATCCAGCGCCTCGAGCGGAAAGGTGAGGGGGGCCGGAGATCGGCAGGCCGCGCTCTGGCCGAGATCCGGGCGGGGCTCACGTGACGCCATTCCCATTCTTCTTCGGTACCAACGGTTCGGGCACAACCCTGCACCGGGCCATCTTCGACTCTCATCCCGACCTCGCCATCCCAGGTGAGGCTCGGTTCGTGGCGAAGTTGGCCGATCGACATCGTGAGTACGACACCGAGCGCTTCCTGAAGGACCTCGGCAAGGACGATCGCTTCGAGAACTGGGGACTTGACGCTGGTGACATCGAAAAGGCGTTGAATGACCCACCGGCCGGGGACTATCCCGAGGCGGTGCGCCGGCTCTATGGCCTCTACGCCGGCCTGCAAGGCAAGACCCGTTACGGAGACAAGACCCAGAGCAACATCCATCATCTGACGCTGCTGGCGGAGCATCTTCCCTGAAGGCAAATTCGTCCATGCGGTGCGTGACGGTCGGGACGTCGCCCTGGCCCACACTGACGGGACCAAGATCGAACAGGTGGCCGTCTCCTGGAAGCGACGGGTCGGCGCCGGACGGGCGGCCGGGGAGTCACTCGGCCCCGACCGATACATCGAATCTCGATTCGAGGAGTTGATCGAGGACACCGAGGGATCGGTGAGGAAGTTATGCGACTTCCTCAAGTTGTCATTCGATCCGCGGATGCTGACCTATTACGAGCGAGCCGGTGACATCGTGTCGACCACGGCGGTGCCCGACCGGCACAAGGACATCTTCCTCCCCCCGACCAAGGGTCTGCGAGATTGGCGACGGGAGCTGTCCGACGACCAGGTTGCCCGATTCGAGGCTCTGGCCGGGGACCTGCTGGCCGATCTGGGCTACGAACGGAAGTACGAGAAGGTTCCCCTGTCCGCCCGGACCGCGGCGCTATGTCAGGTAGCCGCCGACGGCGCCCGCTACACGGTGAGGCGAGTGAAGAAGGTCGTGCGCTGACCAAATGAAGAGAGCCCCCGGATGGGAGGCTCTCTCGACCGAACTGTCCTCAGCTCATGCCGAGCACGAAGTGTTGACCCAGAAGGAATCACGTGCGTTCACGAACACCTGGACCAGGTCCGGCGCCGCGGCTGTCGTCAGAGCACCGTTGGGACACAACGCCAAATGTGCTTCCGCAGGATCAAGCGGGTCGAACGGCTCGATATTGGTCAACGCGGTGATCTCAGTAGGTACAGCTCCACTGAGGTTGTTGCTCGACACATCCAGGTCGGTCAATCGCGTCAGTTGGCCAATAGTGCCCGGCAGTCGCACCTGTTATCGAGTTGAACGAAAGGTCCAACTCCGTAAGGCTGGTGATGGTTGTCACCTGGCCAAATACGGTGTTGGTGAAATTGTTCCCGGACATATCGAGATCCTGCAAGCTCACTGAGTCTCCAAAGCCAGACCCAAGGGCGGTCCATGCTCCAAGGTTGTTCTCATCTGACAGGTCAAGCCGAAGCAAGATCGGCAGGCTGCCGATGACTCCGGGCACCTGATCCACTGAACCTGTTGTTCCGAAGGTCGATCTGTGTCAGAGCGGTCATCTGGCCCAACACTGATAAGGACGCAGTGTTGTTCAGTAAGTTGCCGCCCAGATCGAGGATGTCCAAACTCGTGAGGTTCTGGAAACTCGCTGGCACGCCCCCGGTCAACAGATTGTTGTGCAGATCGATCTCCACCGTGAGGCTCGTGATGTTGCCCAACGAGCTGGGGATAGCGCCGGAAAGGAAGTTGCCAGAGAGGTCCAGCCCTCGGAGATTAGCCAGGTTGCCCAATGAACTTGGAATGCCTCCTGCCAGCTCGCCGGAAGCGAGGTCAAGAGTGTCCAAGGCAGTCAGGTTTCCCAGAGCAGCCGGCACCACGCCAATCAGGTTGTTGCCGGGGTCATTCGGAGTCTGCTCCATGATGATGGAAAACACCCGGTTTCCTTGGCACGTAACACCGAACCAGCCGGAGCAAGGGGTCTTGTCCACCACCCAACCGGTCTTGTTCGTCCAACTCGGCCCGCCAGTGGATGCATAGAGAGCGAGTAGTGCCTGACAGTCGCCCTTGGTTATACCGGTGACGCTGTCACAGAACGGCCCGGTCGGTGCGGGTGGCGGTGGTCCAGGAGGATTCCCTGGTCCCCCTCCTCCTGGGAGGGCCCTGATGATGAATGCCGCCATCTGTCCCCGGGTCACACTGTCGTTGGGGCAGAACCGATTGTTGGTCGGCGGGTTGCAGCCCTGGGTGATCCCGGCAGCCGCGATCTTGTTGATCGCATTCTGGAACACGGAACCGTTGTCATCGACGAACTTGTTCAAGTTGGTCGCCGGCAGCTGCAGGGCGCGAGCCAGGAACGCCGCCATTTCACCGCGGTCAATCGGGGCGTTACCGCAGTAGCGCCGATTGCCGCAGCCCACGGTCAACCCGGCTTCGAAGAGTTTGTTGGCCGCAACCTCGTAGAACGTCCCGTTGTCATCGTTGAAGTAGTCGGATTGCCCCGCTGGGAGCGCGAATGCGCGGGCGAGGAAAATGGCCATCTCTCCACGGGTCACCGGATCATTCGGACAGAATCGTGTGTTGGCGGGGGGATTACAACCTTGAGTTATCCCTCTGGCCGCCAGTTGATCGATCGCATTCCGGAACACACTGCCGGCCGTGTCGTTGAACGCCTGGACCTCGATCGTCTGTCCTTGAGACGAGTCATCCGAGGTCTGTGCGCCGGCCGCCGGCACTATCGAGAGGAGGAGGGCTACCACGAGCCCCAGCATCCCCAGTCTTCCACCACGCATTTTAGAAACCCCCTGGTGCCTTCCCCGCACCGGTAGACCAGGAAGAGCGAAAGCCCTCCACCCAACGCGGCGAGCATACATGACAATTCATCGCTATGTCACGCGGGGTGGTCGTTGACCGTAATGAGTGATAAGGGGACTAGACCCCGAACGGGCCGCTGTGACCCGAGCACGGGAATAAGGTTGAAGACTTGAATGTTGATGGTTCAACAACACCGGAAGGAAAGGGTTCACTCATGGCAACCGATCGCATCGTCGATGGCCGGATCGTCCCCCACGTAGGGACGTGGCACATCGACCCCATTCACAGTGACCTGCGGATCACCGCTCGCCATCTGATGGTGGCCAAAGTTCGAGGCACCTTCGAGGACCTCGATGCCACGATCGTTGTCGCCGAAGACCCGCGGCAGTCGACCGTGGAGATCGAGGCCAAGGCCGCATCAGTCACCACCGGTACCCGGGACCGAGACGAGCATCTTCGATCTGCGGATTTCCTCGACGCAGAGCAGCATCCTCTGATCACCTTCAAGTCGACGGCGCTCACCCCGGCCGGAAACGACTGGAAGCTGACCGGTGATCTCACCATCCGCGGCGTCACCCGCCCGGTGCAGTTCGACCTCACATTCGAAGGCACCACCACCGATCCCTACGGCAACATCAAAGCGGGTTTCAGCGCCGTCGGTGAGATCGAGCGGAGGGACTGGGACCTGACATGGAACGTCCCACTCGAAAACGGTGGTGTGCTGGTATCGGAGAAGTTCAAGATCGAGTTCGACATCGAGGCTGCCCTCCAGTCTTGACGCCGTTCTCCGTACAGCGATAGAGCTCGGCCACACGGCCGGGCTCTTTCGTTTCGGATCCGCCTCAGTCGACCCGGAGTCCGCTGACCGCGTCGACTCCGGCGGCGGCAGCGTCACGTAGGAAGTCGCGGACCACTCCGAGCTGCTCGGGAGTCAGGGCGGCACAGATCTCGGACAACGAGCGGTTCATCGGGCCGTAGAGCCGGACCAACTCCGGCCCGCGCTCTCGTCGTGCCTCAAGGCGAACACGGCGACGGTCTTCGGGGTCCGGTAGCCGCGTCACCCACCCCCCTTCCTCCAATCGATCGACGATGCCAGTGAGGGTGGCGGGGTGAACACCGGTCGCCGAGGCAACTTCGCCGGGCGACACCGGCCCGTGACGTGCGATCAGGTCCAGAATCTCCAGGTCGGGCCCTCTCAGCTCGACCCTGGCGCCCACGGCGTCATTGAGTTGATGAAGCCGGGCGATGAGATCTCGGAGATGAAGCTGGATCTCCTGAGTCAGGGCCGTTGGGCTTGTTCGTCTGGTCGTCATATAGTATGATATTCGTAATATACGAGAAACGTACTAGAGGCTAACAGGAGGCACCTGATGAAGTACGCCAGGTTCTACAACCCGATCGTTTCGTTTCTGCTCCGACTCGGGGTGCCCATGGGCCCACAGGCATTGCTCACCGTCCGTGGGCGGAACTCGGGCCTTCCCCGCACCACACCTGTCGCACTCAACCCACACGAAGCCGGATGGCTGTTGGTGTCCGTCTACGGTCGGGTGGATTGGGTGAGGAACCTTCGAGCAGCAGGAGAGGCCGTGGTGACGATGAGAAGGCGCACCTTTCCGGTGACGTCCCACGAGTTGACCGTGGATCAGGCTGCGCCGATCGTGCGCGACCTGCTCGCCTCCCTGAGCCCGATCGTTCGCCCCGTCATCGGCTCCTACTTCGGTACGGACCTGTCGGCGCCGATCGAGGCATGGCAGGAGGAAGCCCGCAACCACCCGGTGTTCATCCTGACCGGCGCTTGATCATCCGCCCTCACTGCGGCGCTGGTCATCGTCCGATACCCCCGTACCACTCAACTGCGTTCTCGTCGAGCATGCGACGGCCGTCGAACACGAACGGCGCTCGATCGAGTTTGCGCAGCAGCGCCGGAAGGCGTTCGAACTCGTGCCAGCGGGTGACGATCACGATGATGTCGGCGGAGGTGACCGCGTCCTCGAGGGATGCGGCGTACTTCACGGGTGTCTCACCGAGGACGAGTCGAGCCGTGTCCATCGCGACCGGGTCGTATGCCGTCACGTCCGCTCCCGCCGTGAGAAGTCGCTCGATGATCGGAAATGCCGGAGATTCGCGAACGTCGTCAGTGTCGGGCTTGAACGCCAGGCCGAGCACGGCGACGCGTGCGTCGTGCAGGTCGGGGACCTCGCGGCGAATCCCCTCGAGCACGCGATCCGGACGGTGCCGATTGGTGTCGAGAACAGCCTCGAGCACGCTCATTTTCACTCCCTTCACGGCTCCGTGGGCGACGAGGGCACTGACGTCCTTGGGGAGGCAACTTCCCCCGAATCCGCAGCCCGCCTCGAGGAAGCTCACGATGGGCGCGCGGTTCGACTCTCCATCGGATCCATTGACGGTGAGATATCCGGACGTGTGCAGACCGGCCATGACGTCACGGGCGTCGACACCACCGAGTGCGGTGCACAAGTCGGCGAGCTCGTTGGAGAAGGAGATCATGGTCGCGAGCAGCGCGTTGGACGCGTACTTGATCATCTCGGCCGACTTGTTGCTGGTGCGGATGATCGGGACGTCGGTGAAGTCGGCGTAAACGTCAGCCAGGGTGTCGAGCGTCCGCTCGTCGACCCCGCCGACCACGATTCGGTCAGGATCCATGAAGTCGGCGACGGCCTGGCCTTCGGTCAGGAACTCCGGGTTGACCCCGAGACCGAAGCCTTCACCGGCGCGCCGGCCCGAGGTCTCCTCCAGAGCGTCCCGCACCGCGCCGTCCGTCGTGCCGGGCACAACCGTGCTCTTGACGACGACGACGTGCTCGGACTTCTCGGCCAAGGCGGCACCCACTTGGCGCGCAGCATTCACGACGTATGTCAGGTCGATCGCGACGCCGTCGAACGGGGTGCCAACGGCTATGAAGGTCACCTCGGAGTTCTGGACCGCGCCGGCGAGGTCGGTCGTTGCCGAGAATCGCTTGCCGGCGTGGCGCTCGAGCAACTCGCCGAGGCCGACCTCATGGATCGGCGCCTCAGCTCGGCTGAGACGCTCGACCTTCGAACGGTCCACATCGACGCAAACGACGTGGTGACCCTTGTCGGCCAAGCACACCCCGGTGACGAGGCCGACGTAGCCGGCGCCGATGATGGAGACTCGCATCAGGCGTCATCGCCCTGACGGTGGTAGTGGTACCACACGAGCGTTCGCCGTAGGCCCTCGTCCACGAGTATCGAGGGCTCGTAGCCCAAGTCAGTCCGCGACTTCGTCAAGTCCGGGCATCTGCGGTTCGGGTTGTCGACCAGGTAGTCAGCCTCGGTCGACTCGCCGGTCACGACCGTCCCGGAGTAGCCGAAGAGGTCGTGCGCGGTCGTTGCCAATCGTCGCCCGAGGTCCGCCATCGAGATCTCCGGACGATCGATCCCGATGTTGTAGGGCTCGCCGGCCCGTCCCCGCACGAGCGCCCGGTAGTAGCCGACGACGGCGTCGGCCACATAACAGAAGGTTCGCTTCGGGCTTCCATCTGAGAGCATGACGATGTCGCGACCGCTGAAGACGTCGCGTGCGAAGTCGGGGATCACGCGTCGATCGCTGATCTTGAGGCCCGGTCCGTAGTTGTTGAACGGCCGGACCATCCGCACCGGCACGTCGTAGTGCTGGGCGAACACCGAGCACAGGGTCTCGCCGTAGCGCTTCGACTCGTCGTAACAAGCGCGCGGACCTGTGCACGAGACGTTGCCGCGGTAGTCCTCCGTCGTAGGGATGTGGTCGGAAGCCGGGTCGCCATAGATCTCGCTGCTGGAGAAGAAGATGAAGCCGCCGACCTCGAGGCCTCGCTCGACCCGGTCTCGTGCGTACTCGAGCAGCATGCGTAGCCCGTCGATGTTGGCATCCATGGTCTCCAACGGGTGGGCTCGGTAATACGTCGGGGACGCGATCCCGGCGGCATGGACGATGAACTCAAAGTCTGGCATCGGGTCCGGTAGTGGCTGTCTGACGTCGTGCCGAACCATCGTGAGATCGCTACGCCGGCCGAGTTCATCCAGCCACGGCGGGACGCCGCGCACGTAGTTGTCGAACACGGTCGTGTGAATCCGCTGATCCTCGACGACGCGGTCGTTCCAGTGGAGCACGCTCTGCACGAGGTAGTAGCCGAGGAATCCGGCTCCTCCGGTGATGAGGAGGCGCTTCCCAGCCATTGCCGCGAAGTCGTCGACGAGCTCGTCGACGATGTGGTCGAGGTCGCGCCCAAGGAGATCGGCGAGGGGCTCGATCCCTTCATGCAGGTCTGTCATGGCTCCGGGTCTCCGATCCCCTGGTACGGCTGGTGACCGTTCGGCGCGGTGAATGTAGCGCCGCTCTGCGCCTCGCAGGAAGCCCGCAGGAACCCGACATTCATCCTCACTCCGGCTCGCGTCACTGCACCGTGACCCGTCGTGGCCGGCAATCTCGCGGCTATTTGTTAGCGGAAGAGAAACCCGGGAGTAACCCTCTGTTTGCAGTCGTCGATTACAACTGTGACATCTGGTGAACGGATCCTCCCCGGTTACAGTGCCGGTGAGGTGCAGTGCACCTGGGGAAACGATTGGGATGTGGAGCCGCGGCTAGTCCGCATAAGGGAGGCACACAATGTGGGTGGGGGTATGCGCGCACGCGCGTGGGTGCGCTCGAGCGCGTTCAGGGGATCTCGCGGGGTAGTCACTACTGTGACCATCTAGAGGCATCGCCGGCGCGTTCGAGCTCTGGCAACTCGTTCACGAAGTGAAGCTCGCAGATTCCGGGCTTGAGCCTCGTGAGGGTGGTGGGGCGTCTGCGCCCGTATTTCGGGTGGTCGAATCTTGGGGTGAACGGGGAGCATCAGCACCGTCTGGGCCTTACCCGCGCCTGATCAAACCGGTGCTCGACCGAGTAGTCGGCCTTCTGCTGCTCATTCTCTTCAGCCCTGTGATCGCCGCTTCGGCCTTGGCGGTGCGTCTGACGATGGGCCGCCCAATTTTCTACAGCCAACAGCGGATCGGGCTCGGTGGGCGTGCCTTTCGGCTCTACAAGATCAGGACCATGATTCCCGATCGACGCATCGGCGAAGATGTCTACAGCGGCGCCGAGCGAAGGCTCGTCCACAAGTCGGTGGACGACCCCAGAGTGACGCTGATCGGGAAGGCGCTCCGGGCGACACGATTCGACGAGCTGCCCCAGTTCCTCAACGTGGTCAAGGGCGAGATGAGCATGGTGGGACCTCGGCCCGAGCTCCCCGAGATCGTCCTCCGCTACGAGCCCTGGCAACACCACCGTCATCTGGTCAAGCCCGGCGTTACCGGCCCCTGGCAGGTATCCAACCACAACGGCGACTTGATGTATCGAGCACACCGAGATCGACCTCGACTATCTCGAGCAGATCAGCTTGACCCACGACCTCGGGATTCTCGTCAGGACCCCAATGGCAATGGTCGGCCGAAAGGGGCACTGATGAGCGACAAGAGCGCTGGGCCTCGAGCCGCGACCCCGATGCCGTCTAGATCCGGGCCCCGTGCCGAATGCGTGGTCCGCTCTCTCGAGTTCCCGTCGCGACCACTCAGAGTGGTCTTTCCCTCCTGCGGGGGATTCAACCCGAGCGGATAGGGCACGCATCCTGCCGGCTCCGAGCACGCGTCCCGTTGGGAAACGCACGGTGAGGAACACACCATGAGAGGGAATCTGTTCGCATGATCTTCACCGAGACCAATTTGGCCGGAGCGTATGTCATCGACCTCGAGAAGCTGGAGGACGATCGGGGATTTTTCGCCCGTGCCTTCTGTCAGAACGAATTCAAGGAGCACGGTCTCAACCCGGTCATCGCACAAGCAAACATCGCCTTCAACCTGGTCGAAGGCACATTGCGCGGGATGCATTTCCAGTATCCGCCCGCAGCCGAGTCGAAGCTCGTCCGCTGCACTCGCGGGGCGATCGTGGACATCATCGTGGACCTCAGACCGGAGAGCCCTACCTATCTGGAGCACTTCGAGGTCGAGCTGAACGAGGAGAACTACCGGGCGCTGTACGTGCCGGAGAGGTTCGCCCATGGCTATCAAACCCTCCGCGACAAGACCGAGACCAGTTACCAGGCGGGAGAGCTCTACACCCCCGGGACCGAAGGCGGGCTCATGCACGACGATCCGCAGCTTGGCCTCGCGTGGCCGCTGCCCGTCGCGGTCATTTCACCGAAAGACGGAACTTGGCCGGCATTCGAAGAAATTCGGGGTGACCTAGAGGAAAGGATGGGGTTAGGCTGATGCAGGGTAAGGAAATGGGGGGTAGGGGACATGATTCTCGTCGATGAGGCGCTAAAGGCACGGGCTGCCGCCTCCAAACCGATTCGCGTGGGCTTGATCGGTGCCGGGTTCATGGCCCAAGGGCTGACCAACCAGGTAACCAACAGCGTGCCGGGGATGGAGATCTCGGCCATCTTCAACCGGGCCCCCGATCGGGCGGCCCGGGTCTACGAGTACGCCGGGCGACCGGATGTCGTCGAAGCCAGCAGTCCGGGCGCCCTGGAGGATGCGATCCGCTCCGGCCGGCCAGTCGTCACCGAGGACGCGTTCTCGATCACCCGCTCCGAGAACATCGACGTGATCGTCGACGTGACCGGTTCGGTCGAGTTCGGAGCACGAGTCGCCCTCGACGCCTTCGAGAACGACAAAGACGTTGTCCTGATGAACGCCGAGCTGGACGGGACAGTAGGCCCGGTGCTACGGAAGTACGCGGCTCGAGCCGGGCGTCTCTTCTCCGCCTGCAACGGTGATGAGCCGGGAGTTCAGATGGATCTCGTGCGGTGGGTCGTCGGGCTGGGCTTGATCCCGAGAGTGATCGGCAACGTCAAAGGCCTGCAAGACCCTTATCGGAACCCGACTACTCAGCAGGGCTTCGCCGAGCAATGGGGGCAGAACCCGACGATGGTGACCAGCTTCGCCGACGGGACCAAGGTCAGCTTCGAGCAATCGATCGTTGCCAATGCCACCGGCTTCGGGGTGCGCTCGCGCGGGATGTCGAGAGGCTTGGAGTATCACGGCGACATCATGGCAATCGGGGAGTTGTACGACATCGACGAGTTGAGAGAGCTCGGGGGCATTGTCGACTATGTGGTCGGCACCCCGCACACCAAGGTATACGTCCTCGCCGAGCACCCGGATCCGAAGCAACAGCATTATCTGAAGCTGTACAAGATGGGAGACGGGCCTCTCTACTCGTTCTTCACTCCGTACCACTTGGTGCAATTCGAGGTCCACAACTCGATTGCGCGAGTCGTGTTGTTCCGGGATGAGGTCGCTCCCCCGATTAGGAGGGCCGGTCGTCGAGGTCTGCGCAGTGGCCAAGAGGGACCTGAAGGCCGGTGAAGTTCTGGACGACTACGGCATGTACATGACCTATGGAGAGGCGGTCAATGCCGACGAGATGTCAACTGGCCGCTACCTGCCCGAAGGGCTCGTCGAGGGCTGTCGCCTCGTCAACGACGTCGGCAAGGACCAGGTTCTCGGCTACGACGACGTCATCCTCCCCGAAGGCCGTCTGGCCGACCGGCTGAGGTCCGAGCAGTACGAGGAGTTCCGAGGTGAGACCTGGCTCTCCGACCTATTGGCCGCGGCGGTGAGTTGACATGCTGCCCCGCCCTACATGCCTTCCACTGACATGAAGGTGGTCCTCTTCTGCGGCGGTCTCGGCATGAGACTCAGGGAACACGAGGACAGTGTGCCCAAGCCCCTGGTGAAGATCGGCCAAAGGCCGATTATCTGGCACGTCATGAAGTACTACGCCCACTACGGGCACAAAGACTTCATCCTGGCCCTCGGCAATCAGTCGAACGCGATCAAGAGCTATTTCCTCAACTACAGCGAGTACGAGTCCAATGACTTCGTCCTGAGCAACGGGGGACGCGACGTCACTCTTCTCAACTCCGATATCTCTGATTGGCGGATCACCTTCGTCGACACCGGCCTGAAGTCCTCGGTCGGAGAGCGCTTGATGGGGGTCCAGCACCTGCTCGAGGACGAAGAGTGGTTTCTTGCGAACTACACCGATGGCCTGACCGACCTGAACCTCAACGACATGATCGAGTTCGGGCAGACGCACAACCACGTCGCCACATTCGTCGCCGTCAAACCCAATGTCAGCTTTCACACGGTTGACATCGAGGAGGACGGCCGGGTCAGCTCCATCCGCAACGCCCAAACCGAGGCGACACGGATCAACGGCGGATTCTTCGTGATGCAGAACAAGGTTTTCGAGTACATGCGGACCGGAGAGGAGCTCGTGGAGGAGCCCTTCGGGCGCATGATCGAGGAGTCACGGCTCGGTGCCTATGTGCACGACGGGTTCTGGGCCTGCATGGACACGTTCAAGGAAAAGCAGATGCTCGACGAGATCCATGAATCCGGCCTGGCGCCATGGCAGGTGTGGCGACAGGAAACGAATCCGCGGCCGCAGGAGCCGAGCTGGATCTAGGCGGTCAGTCGGGTTCAATCGACCCTGGCGCTTGGCTCCAGAGCAAGCTTGCGCGCAACGAACCCTTCTGCGTATCTGCTCGAGCCGTGTTGCACACCCCGAACCCGGAGTGTCGAGCTGAAAAGGCTGACGTCGTACCAGGGCTTGCCGTGCTGGCTGGGGAATGACTTGGCGAGGTGGTCGAGTTTGGCCTGAGCCGTCTCGTCGCTCAGCGGTATCAGCAGATTCGGGGCGAAGGGCTCGCTCTCCCATTTCGGGATCTCGTACTCCAAGATCGTCGCTCCCCGAAAGATCTGCCATGCCAGCTGACCCATCAACCGGTGATCCTGATGCTCGTCACCCGTCCACGGTGAAAGCACGAGGGCGGGTCGAATCGACTCGACCACCGAGCGCAGCCAATTCTTGACTCCTAACGGATCGGTGTACGGCAGTAAGCCATCGTCGAACCCGCCCACCTGAACCACTACTCGATCACCCAGCAGGTCGCGAGCACTGGCAAGTGCCTCGCTGGATCGTTCGGTGTCAGATGCGGCGACAGCGAACAGGAACCGGCTCTCAGGATGGTCGTGGGAAAGCTGCAGGAGTGTGCCGCCGGCACCGATCTCGATGTCGTCCGCATGTGCTCCCAACACCACCACCGGGCGATCCCCTGGCAGCTCGATGCCCAGCTTCACCGGCCTTCTCCTTCCTGCATCGTCCGCAACGTTCCCGCTACTCAACCGTCACCGTCTTGGCCAGGTTGCGGGGCTTGTCGACGTCCATCCCCTTCGCCGTCGCCACGTAGTAGGCGAGCAGCTGCAGCGGCACGACAGCGGTGACCGTGCACAGCAGGTCCGGCCCGGCCGGCACCCGGATCACATGGTCGGCGACATGGCCGACATCGTCACCCTCTTCGGCCACGAGGACGATGGTTGCGCCCCTCGCCTTCATCTCCTCCATATTGGAGAGAGTCTTGGCCTGGACATGGCTGTCCGTGGCCACTCCGACCACCACGACCCCCGGCTCGATGAGGGCGATGGGGCCGTGCTTCATCTCCCCTGCCGCATATCCCTTCGGCCCGGACGTAGGCGATCTCCTTGAGCTTCAAGGCGCCCTCCATCGCCACCGGGAAGTCGCCGGACCGTCCCAGGAAGAACCAATCCCGGGTCTCGGACCAGGGCTCCGCCATCGTCCTCAACTCCTCGGCCCGGGCCAGCACCGCCTCGACCTGGTCGGGCAGGCGGAGCAGCTCCTTCACCTGTAGCTCGATGGCCCCAGGGTCGAGGGCCCCCCGCACCTGGGCCAGATAGAGACCGAGCAACTGCATGGCCACGAGTTGCGTGGTGAAGGTCTTCGTCGCCGCCACACCGATCTCGGGGCCGGCCCTGGTGTAGAGAACGGCGTCCGACTCGCGGGCCAGGGCGGACTCGACCACGTTCGACACACCGATGACGACCGACCCCTGTGCTCTGGCATAGCGGACGGCGGCCAGAGTGTCGATGGTCTCGCCCGATTGGCTGATCCCGATCACGAGCGACCGATCGTCGAGCACCGGATCGCGGTATCTGAACTCGGAGGCGATGTCGATCTCCACCGGGAGGCGAGCCCAACGCTCGATGGCGTACTTGGCCATCATCGCCGCGTGGTACGAGGTGCCACAAGCAACCACGAAGACCTTGTCGATCTCACGCAGGATCTCCGGGTCGATGGTCAGCTCGTCGAGCACCACCCGACCGGGGAACTCGACCCGGCCGGCGAGTGTGTCGGTGATGGCGTGGGGCTGCTCGAAGATCTCCTTGAGCATGAAGGTGTCGAACCCGCCCTTCTCCGCCGCCTCGAAATCCCACTCCACCAAGCGCTCGTCGAGCGGCATGCTGTTGCCGGCCAGGTCGGTCAGGATGACCTCGTCGGGCCGGATCTCGACGACCCGGTCGTCCTCCACGATCACCATGTGCCGGGTGTGCTCGAGAAAGGCGGGAATGTCGGAAGCCAGGAAGTTCTCACCCTTGCCCCGGCCCACCACCAGCGGCGAGCCGCGTCTTGCCCCTACCAGGACATCGGGCTCCGACTTACGCATGACGACCAGGGCGAGGGCCCCGTCGGCCTGGTTCATGACGCTGCGCACGGCGTCGGCCAGGGAAAGGTCGGCCATCTCCTCGATCATGTGGGCGACCACCTCGGTGTCGGTGTCGCTCTCGAACTCGTGGCCGGTTTCGATGAGCTTGCCCTTGAGGTCGACCCAGTTCTCGATGATCCCGTTGTGGACAACCACCACATCCCGGTTGCAGTCGAGGTGGGGGTGGGCGTTGCCGGTGTTGGGCGCGCCGTGGGTGGCCCAGCGCGTGTGGCCGATTCCGGTGTGAGCTTCGGCCAGATCTTCGCGATCGACAAGCCCTTGCAGGTCGGCGATACGACCGGCCTGCTTGAGGACGGTCAGCGACCCGCCGTGATTGAGGGCAACCCCGGCCGAGTCATACCCCCGATATTCGAGCCGGGCGAGACCCGGCATCAAGACGTCGATCACCGGCTTCGGCCCGACGTATCCAACGATTCCGCACATATCAGTTCCTTGCTCCTCGAGTAATTGGGACGAGCAGCTGTCAAATACGGGACTGCGCAACCCAATTTCGTTCTTGATGCGTGCGGGGGGCCGATCAATCGGCGCTCACGGGTGGGCCTCTGTTCCGGAATCGCTTCCGGGTTTTGTTCCCATCCTGACGACCTGAGCTGGCCGGGAAGGCATCCGCCGAAGATTTCGATGACCTTCCTCCTCGTCACCTCACTGTGAAGTGAGGCCGGGCGCTGTTGGTTGCTCGCACGCAGATCTTGCTGTCGGTGTCTATCCCTCCTTCCCCATCGAGGTCTGAGTGACGCTCGTCAGACGATCAGCGTAGCGTCTCGCTGCCTCTTCGGAAGGGGCCTCTACCATGACCCTTATCAAGGGCTCGGTGCCCGAGGCGCGGACCAACACCCTTCCCTCCTCGCCCAATTCGGTCTCCACGGCTCGCACCTCTTCCCAGAGAGCGCCTGCGTCGTCGAGATTGGCGCCGCGGCCAACCCGAACGTTCTGGAGGATCTGCGGATACTCGGTGATGGCCTCCGCCCGAAGCTCTCGCAACTCCTTGCCCGTCCCGGCAACAACATCGAGAAGGCGTACTCCTGTCAATAGACCGTCCCCGGTGTGGCCTTTGTCGAGGAAGATGATGTGGCCCGACTGCTCACCTCCCAGGATCGCTTTGTGCTCGAGCATGGCCTCCATCACGTAGCGGTCACCGACTTTGGTCTCCACCAGATCGATCTCTGCCTCGGCCATCGACTTGCGGAAGCCGAGATTGGACATGACCGTCGCCACCACCAGATTCTTCTTCAACGATCCCTGGGCCTTCATGTATCTGGCGACGATGGCGAGGATCACATCGCCGTTGGCCACACGGCCGTCCTCATCGATAGCGATGAGCCGGTCGGCGTCCCCGTCGAACGACAGACCGATCCGCCCCCCGGCTTCACGGGCGAGCATCTCGGGATGCGTGGCGCCGCAACCGTCATTGATGTTGGTCCCGTCGGGAGCATCGGCCAACACTCGAAGGTCTGCCTTGAGCCTGGTGAACAACATCGGCGCCGCCTTGAAGGCCGCACCGTTGGCGCAGTCGAGGGCGATCTCGACGCTGCTCAGGTTGTACTTGGAGACAGCGGCCAGGTGATCGACATAGCGCTCCAGGGCATCGCCGTCCACGAACCGTGTCCCGATGTCGGGCCCAACCTTGGATCTCGCCTCGGGTGATCGCAGCCTCTCCTCCAGCTCCCGCTCCACTTCGTCGGGGAGCTTGGTGCCACGGGCAGCCAGGAGCTTGATCCCGTTGTCCTCCGCCGGGTTGTGAGATGCGGAGACGATTGCCCCCATCGTCGCCCCGGAGGTTGCTGTGAGATAGCTGATCCCTCCGCTGGGCAGGATGCCGACGTCGACGGTGTCGACACCCATCGAATGGAACCCGGCCTGGAGTGCGGATGAGAGCATCTCGCCCGAACGCCGGGTGTCACGCCCCACCAAGACGGGGCCGCCGCGGAGATAGGAGCCGGCGGCGCGTCCGATGAGAAGAGCCAGTTCGGCGGAGAGCTCAGACCCAGCCACCCCGCGCACGCCGTCGGTGCCGAAGATGGGTTTGCCCTCGTCGAGGAGACGACGGAGGTCGGCCAATTCAGCGCTTCGTGTACTGAGGCGCCCGACGAGCCTTGCGCAGCCCGTACTTCTTGCGCTCTACGACACGAGCGTCACGAGTGAGCAGCCCGGCCTTCTTGAGAACAGGCCGCAGCTCCTCATCGAGCACGATGAGGGCTCGGGCGATGCCGAGACGAAGCGCATCTGCCTGACCGGTGAGCCCGCCACCCTCGAGGGTGGCATCGACGTCATAACGACCCTGGGTCTGGGTGATCTGGAGCGGCTCCATCACCCTGAGCCGGGTGGCCATGGTCGGGAAATAGTCCTCGAGAGGCCGTCGGTTGAGGGTCACCTGGCCCGAGCCGTCGACGAGACGAACCCTGGCCACGGAGGCCTTGCGACGACCGGTGGCCTGGACGAGTGGCTTGGCCATCAGAGTTCCACCTTTCGGATCTTCAGCTCCAGAGCCGTGGGCTTCTGAGCGACATGGGGATGATCGGGCCCGGCATAGACCTTCAGCTTGCGGGCCATCTGCCGTCCCAGCTTGGTCTTGGGGAGCATGCCAACGACGGCGCGCTCGATGATCGCCTCGGGGCGGCGCTCACGGAGCCTGTCGAAGGTCTCCGCCTTGATGCCTCCCGGATAGCCGGAGTGGCGGTAGTAGATCTTGGTCTGGCTCTTGTCCGAGGTGACGGCCACCTTCTCGGCGTTCACCACGATGACGAAGTCTCCGCCATCGACATGCGGTGCATAGGTGGGCTTGTGCTTGCCACGGAGCACCGTGGCGATCTCGGAGGCGAGCCGGCCCAACGGCAGGTCGGTGGCGTCGACCACCAGCCAGGCACGCTCGATATCACCCGGCTTGGGCGAATAGGTCTTGTTCATGGTCATGAGTAATCCTCGGCAGGTTGAAGATACCGGGGAGCGTTTGGGGAAACGGCTCCCGATCAGGGAGCACGCATATGCTACGCCGACTGTCACTCCTAGGCCAATCGCGATGATCACCCTCGCCGACATCGAGGAGGCGCGGGCCCGGTTCGAGGGGAACGTCACCGAGACCCCGCTCGTCTGGTCCCAGTCCTTCAGCCGCCTCACCGGGCGCGACGTCTATCCTGAAGGCCGAATGCATGCAGCGGGCCGGGTCGTTCAAGATCCGTGGGGCGCTGAATGTCTTGACGAGGCTCGATGGCAAGCCGGTAGTGGCGGGCTCCGCCGGCAATCATGCCCAGGGAGTCGCCCTCGCCGCCGCCTTCACGGGCTCACCCTGCACCATCTTCATGCCGGAGACGGCCCCGATCCCCAAAGTCAAGGCCACCGAGGACTACGGGGCCGACGTGAGGCTGGTCGGTTTCTCACTGGCTGATGCGGTCGAGGCCGCTGTCGAGCACGCCAGGCAGAGCGGTGCCCATTTCGTCCATCCCTACGACGACCCGCTCATCGTCGCTGGACAGGGCACCCTCGGGCTCGAGATCCTGGAACAGCTGCCCGAGACCGGCACGGTCGTCATCCCGACCGGGGGCGGGGGCCTTCTGGCAGGAACTGCCCTTGCCCTCAAGACACTTCGCCCCTCCGTGACGGTCATCGGAGTCGAGATCGAGGCAGCCGCTGTCTACGCCGAGAGCAGACGTCGCGGTGTGCTGGTCAGAGACTTCCCCCGTGGCCTCCCCACTGTCGCCGACGGTATCGCCGTGTCCGTCCCCTCCGACCTCGTGTGGCAGATCACCGGCGAGCACGTCGACCACATCCTCGTGGTGAACGACGCCCAGACCACGAGCGCCCTGGCCTATGTCCTCGACCGGTCCAAGATCGTCGTCGAGGCAGCAGGCGCGGTCGGTGTGGCCGCCCTGATGGAGAAGCTGATCCCCGACGACGCACCCGACCCCATCTGCATCGTTCTCTCCGGTGGAAACATCGACTTGATGTTCCTGGGCAAGGCCGTTCGGCACGGTCTCGAAGCATCGGGGCGGTTCGCCGAGTACACGGTCAGGGTCCCCGACCAGCCGGGCAACCTCGCCTCGGTGCTGCAGACGATCGCCGGCGAGGGCGGCAACGTGCTCCTGGTCGAGCATCATCGGGAGGGTTTCGGGCTCCGCTTCGGCTGGGTGGAGATCGCCATCTCGGTCGAGACCAGGGACGCGGACCACGCCGCCCGCATCTCACAAGCGTTGGAGCAATACCGGGGCTGATCCGGCCTGGCGTGGGGGATCCCCCCCACGGGGCGGTTCCCCATATCTGATTGGCTCAGCGTCCGGCACGATCACATCTTGCGACGTGGACGTCTGTGATCCACGCCATCAGGAGGATTCATCAAATGCACCAGCCGAGAACGAATCTGAGCAAGGCGTTTTCAAAGGGCCGCACCCGGCGGCGGCCACCAAGCCCTCAGGTCAAGAACGCACCTTCGGCCTCTCCGCTCGACGCCATCGTCAGGGGTCTGGCATCGATAGGGGAGAGGTTCTTCAGGGGTCGGCCTCAATTCCGGGTTCCCTGAATGGGTAGGGGGGAGTAGGGCGTCCTCCCCCCTACCCGGGCAAACCACCAGGCCTCAGTAACCCACCTCCCACAGGGTCAGCCCGTGCGGTGGGGCCACGGTCGCCACCCGACTTCGGTCCCCGACGTCGACGATCTCCCGCACCAAAGCGGCAGGCGTGAAGCCTCGTCCCACGTCGTAGCTGAGCCCGACCAGGGAGCGCACCATCTGGTGACAGAAGGCATTTGACCTGATCCAGAAGTGGAAACGCTCACCGTCGGCCTCCCAGCGTGACTCATCGACCCGGCGGACATTGGTGGCCCCCTCGACCGAACGACAGAATGCGCTGAAGTCGTGCTCGCCCGACGAACTCAGAAGCCACGGCCGCCATCGCGCCGAGATCGAGGCGGGGGCCGACATGCCACTCGATGCCACGGGCCAGCGGGTCGGGGGCGGTCCCGGTCGACATCGAGTACCGGTAGCGGCGCCATTTGGCGGAGAAGCGGGCGTGGAAGTCGTCGTCGGCCACGGCGACAGCGGTGACAGCGATCTCGGGACCGACGATCCCGTTCAAGGAGCGGGCCAGTCTCTCCAGATCGGGGGCCTCGTCGACGTGCAAGGAGACCACCTGCCCCCTGGCGTGCACCCCGGCGTCGGTGCGCCCGGCCACCGCCGTCTCCACCGGGCGTCCGAGGACGGTCTTCAACGCCTCTTCGAGGTCGCCCTGGATGGTTCGCAACCCTTCCTGGAAGGCATAGCCCCTGAAACCCGAGCCGTCATAGGCCAGGTCGAGGCGGAGAGTGGTCATCCGGTCAGGGCTGAGAACACTGCGAAGGGGACGCCGAGGAGCGTCCGAAATATGGCGGCGATGGCAAATCCGATCAGCACCGACACGGCGGCATTCCTGGTGTCGATGTTGCCCGCCTCCTTGGTGCCAACGACCAGGACGACCAGATACCAGATCAGGCCGATCCCCCCTCCGACCCTGCCGAACAATTCCAGGACAAGCGGCAGGACGGCGAGGCCCTGGAGGGCGATGAAGGTCTGAGGTCGACCCGTCGACTGGAAGAGCCTGGTGGCGGCAAACCAGGAGGCGAAACCGAGGATCAACCAGGACACCACACCGGAGATGACAACTCGAAACAGACCCTCGATACGGGAAAAGATCTCGATGGCCCCGTCTGAACAAGAGAGTGCCCACGTACGTGACCGCCGCCACGAAAGCCACGAGAATGGCGGCATCGGCGGCCGAATCACCGTCGAAGTACGCCTCGGTGAAGGGTTTGCGGTCGAGGATGGCGGCACGACCCGCCCGGGAGAACATTCTTCGCACAGTCGGGCGAGGGTAGTGCCCTGGGCACTTGGGTCAGCGGCGCAGACGAACCCTCTCGATCGAGTGATCGGGAGCTTTTCTGAGGATGAGGCTCGCCCGTTCCCGGGTGGGGAGGATGTTCTCGAAGAGATTTACCTCGTTGATCCGGGCCCAGATATCGAACGCCACCGCCGTCGCTTTCTCGTCGTTGAGGTCGGCGTAGCGATGGAAATAGGCATCGGGCTGGGTGAAGGCGGTATCGCGAAGCGTGATGAACCTCTCGATGTACCACCCTCGCACGGCTTCCGGGTCGGCGTCCACGAAGATCGAGAAATCGAAGTAGTCGCTGACGAAGGCGCCGACACCCCCGGCCTGGAGGACGTTGAGACCCTCGAGAATCAGGATGTCGGGCCGGTTGATTCCCCGGGTCTCGCCGTCGAGCACGTCATAGGCGAAATGGGAGTAGACCGGGACCTCGAGGTGCTCGGCTCCCCCCTTGGCCCGGGCGACGAATTCGAGAAGGGCGCGGCGGTCGTAGCTCTCCGGGAAGCCTTTTCGATCCATCAGTCCTCTCTCCTCCAGCACCGCGTTGGGATAGAGGAACCCGTCGGTGGTCACCAGCTCGACACGCGGGTGCTGGGGCCATCTGGCGAGGAGCTCTTGGAGGACTCGGGAGATCGTCGACTTCCCCACCGCCACCGAACCGGCGACTCCGATCACGAAGGGTCTGGGCCGCGGCGGGGCACCGAGGAACGTGTCGGTCACGGTTGCCAGCTGATGACTGCCCTGGACGTGCAGGTTGAGGAGCCGGGACAGGGGGAGGAAGCTGTGCTCGACCATGTCGATGTCGAGATTGACGTTGATTCCCCTGATCTTCTCGAGATCCGACTCGGTGAGGGTCAGCGGGGTGTTGGCCCGAAGCGCGGCCCATTCATCACTGGTGAAATCGAGGTAGGTGGGCTCGCTCAACAGCGTTCAGGCTAACCATCGGGATTTGCCATTTTTCGCTAAGTCCTGAGCCCGAAACGGCCGATATACCCACTGATGGGACAGTTCCAGGGCTCTCTGCGCTTGCCCGGCGACAGCCGTCCCCTTCCCGCGACCTTTCAGCTCAGTGAAGGGCGACTCCAGGTGGCCTCCGGCGACCACATCATCGGCGACTGGTCGGTAGACACCATCGATATCTCCCACGTTCCCGAGGGCGTCCGTGTGAAGGCAGAGGGCGAGGTCCTCTTGCTCGAAATCGCCGATCGCGACGCCTTCACCCAAGCGGCTGCCTCTCTGACTCAGAAGCCCAAGCGTGCCAGCCGGCCCAAGCGGGCTGCAAAGACGCCGGCCACTCCGGCATCCGTCTCCTCCCAGCCGGTCGCCGCCAAGACCGTCGAGGTGAAGACGCCGAAGGTGAAGACACCCAAAGTGAAGACACCGAAAGTTGAGACGCCGAAAGCACCGGGCGAATCGAAGCTCGATGTCTACCTGGCCAGGGCGCAGGAGAGATTCGGGGCCAAGCTCCCGAATTGGGTCTTCGGTCGTTGGGGGATCGTCGCCGCCGTTGCGGTCATCGCACTGTGTGTGGTCTTTGCCGAGCTCGTGTCCAACCTGCTTCTGATCGCAGGTGTGATGGTGGTGCTTTTGGGTGGCGTGACGATGCTGGACAGCGTGATCGCCCAACGTGTCCTTCATCACAAGGTGACGCCGACCCAGGTCCTCATCGGAGGCGGATCGATCTTCGTGGTCGGCCTGGTCTTCGGCCTCGCCACCTGAGGCGTCGCTTCGCTCCGCCGGTTACGAGTCTTGGGTTGTGAGTTTCAGGTTCAGAACCCAGAACCCACCACTCAGAACCCACCACCCATCTAGACCAGTTCGATGACTGCTTCCTCGGCGCCGTCACCACGACGGGGGCCGAGTTTGGTGATGCGGGTGTAGCCACCCTGGCGGTCGGCGTAACGGGGGGCGACGTCGTCGAAGAGCTTGACCACGGCCTCCCGGTTGGGGATGGTCCGCAGAACGGTCCGCTTGGCGTGAAGATCGCCCTTGCGAGCCTTGGTGATCAGCTTCTCGGCCAGCGGCCGCACCGCCTGGGCGCGGGGCAGCGTGGTCGTCACCTTCTCGTGCAGGAAGAGCTCGATGGCCAGATTGGCCATGATCTTTCGATCGTGCGACGGCGAGCCACCGAAGCGGGGCCCTTTGCGGGGGCGTGGCATCAGTGGTTGCCGCCGGCGTCCGCCAGGCTGAGTCCGAGCTCGTCGAGCTTGGCAGTCACCTCTTCGAGGCTCTTCTGACCGAAGTTGGTGATGTTGAGCAGGTCGTCCGAGGTCCGCTCCACCAACTCCCCGACCGTCTTGATCTGGGCACGGCGCAGGCAGTTGCGTGGACGCTCCGAGAGATCGAGCGCCTCGATTGGAAGCTCGAGATCGGGAGACCCTGAGAACTCGGGTGTGACCTCGCCCAGCTCCAGACCCTGGCCCTCGCCCATGTCGGCGAAGAGGCCCATCAGCTCACGAAGGGTCTTGCCCGCCGAGGATATGGCTTCGCCGGGCTCGATGGCGCCGTTGGTCTCGACATCGAGCACGAGGCGATCGAAGTTGGTCATCTGGCCGACCTGGGTGTTCTCGACCTTGTAGGACACCTTCCGAACCGGTGAGAAGATCGAATCCACCGGGATCACACCGATGACTGAGCTCGCGCCCTTGTTGCCGTCCGCGGTTCGGTAGCCCACCCCAGGTGCGACGGTCATCTCCATTTCGAGTCGGCCGCTGGCGCTGAGGGTGGCGACGTGCAGATCGGGGTTCACGATCTCAACCCCGGCAGGGAGCTTCATGTCCCCGGCTTTGACCTCACCGGCACCCTTGGCCGAGAGATAGAGGGTCTGGGTGTCGGTGTCCTCGAGACGGACGACGATTCGCTTGATGTTGAGGATGATGTCGACCACGTCCTCGACCACACCGGGGATCGTCGAGAACTCGTGCTCGACTCCTTCGATCTGGATCGTGGTGACGGCTGCACCAGGAATGCGCGACAAGAGGGTTCGACGCAAGGTGTTGCCGAGGGTGTATCCGAATCCAGGTTCGAGAGGCTCGACCACGATCCTCGACCTGACATCTGTGATCGTTTCCTCTTCGATCTGGGGGCGCTGGACAATCAACAAGGCATTACCTCACTTCGAGTAGAGCTCGACGATCAACTGTTCGTTGATGGCGGTGTCGATCTGGTCCCTGCGCGGGTGATCGGTCACATCCACCTTCCGATCGCCGAGGTCGACATGGAGCCAGGCCGGAGCCTCGCGTCCTTGCGTGTCCACGGCGTGCTGGATGACGATTGCGTCCCTGCTCTTTTCTTTCAGGGTGACCACGTCACCGGGACGGACCTGATAGGACGGGATGTCCACTTTTCTCCCATTGACCTGGAAATGCCCGTGATTGACGAGCTGGCGGGCCTGGGGTCGGGTGGCGGCGAGACCGGCACGCCAGACGACGTTGTCCAACCTCTGCTCCAGGAGCTGAAGGAGGTTGTCGCCGGTGATGCCGGGGCGACGGGCGGCCTCCTTGTAATAGAGGCGAAACTGCCGCTCCAGGACCCCGTACATGGTGCGGAGCTTCTGCTTCTCTCGGAGCTGGACCAGGTAGTCGCTCTCACGGATCCGCCCACGGCCATGCTGGCCGGGGGGATAGGGGCGACGATCGACCGGGCATCGCTTCGACTGGCACAGGGGGGTGCGAGCGCGGCGGCATGCCTTGTGACGGGGGCCGGTGTAGCGAGCCATCAGCCGCGTCTCCGCTTCTTGGGACGGCAGCCGTTGTGCGGGATCGGGGTCACGTCGCGGATCCAGGTGACCTCCATGCCCATGTTCTGCAGGGTCCTGACCGCGGTGTCACGGCCCGATCCGGTGCCGCTGACGATCACGTCGAGCTTGCGGATGCCGTGCTCGCCGGCGCGACGGGCGGCCTCTTCCGCCGCCACCTGAGCCGCATAGGGAGTCGACTTGCGCGACCCCTTGAAGCCCACCGACCCACCCGAGGTCCAGGCAACGGTTGCCCCGGTCTGGTCGCTGATCGAGATGATCGTGTTGTTGAAACTCGCCTTGATGTGGGCCTGGCCGTGGGAGATGTTCCTTCGCTCCCGACGACGCACCCGCTTGGCGCCTTGTTGCTTTGCCACTCTCTGCAAACTCCTACTTGGTGACCTTCTTCTTGCCGGCAATGGCCATGCGACGCCCCTTGCGGGTGCGGGCATTGGTGTGGGTGCGCTGACCGCGCACGGGCAGGCCGCGCCGATGGCGTATGCCCTGATAGCTGCCGATCTCGATCTTTCGCTTGATGTTCTGCTGGACTTCCCGCCGCAGGTCGCCTTCGACTTCGAAGTTCGCCTCGATGTAACGACGGATCCGGGTCACCTCATCGTCGGTGAGCTGACGGATCCTCGTATCGGGATCCACCCCGGTCTCGGCACAGACCTTCTGGGAGCGGGTCAGCCCGATGCCGTAGATGTAGGTGAGCCCGATCTCGAGCCGCTTGTCCCTTGGAAGGTCAACTCCTGCGATACGTGCCACTCAGATCATCCTTGCCGTTGCTTGTGACGGGGATTGCTGCAGATCACCCAGACGCGGCCACGACGGCGAATGATCCGACATTTCTCACACATTTTCTTGGTGGAAGGCCGCACCTTCATCATCTGCTCCAAAACTCGAATTGGCCCGTCGCATGAGACAACCTGAACCCAGAATCTGATTCGGGGGTAGGGGACGATGTCGTCCGGGCCTGAATACGCGTTGAACGACGCGAAAAAGCGCCGCAACGACTCGTAATGTTACCCCCGGGCTGCACTTTGCTCAAATTCCACCGGGATCGGCTCCTCTGCGGCAGTGAATACCTGGGGCCCATCGGGTGTCAGGCAAACCGTGTGCTCCCAATGCGCCGACAGCGAGCCATCGGCGGTACGGACCGTCCACCCGTCATCATCCACGGAGGTGTGTCTGGCGCCGGCGTTGAACATGGGCTCGATGCAGAGCGCCATCCCCGTTCTCAGACGCAGCCCCTGGCCACGCCTCCCATAGTTGGGCACCTGTGGCTCCTCGTGCATCTGACGGCCGATGCCATGACCCACATACTCTTCAACGACCCCAAAATCGTTGCTCTTGCCGACTTCGGCCACGGCGGCCCCGATGTCGCCAAGATGACCACCCTTGCGGACCTCGCGAATGCCAACCCACAGAGCCTCTTCGGTCACATCGATGAGACGCTGCGCCTCGGCACTCACCTCCCCAATCGGCATGGTGAAGGCGGCGTCGCCGTGAAATCCCTCATAGATCGCCCCGGCGTCGACCGAGAGGATGTCGCCTTCCTCGAGACGCCGGTCCGAAGGTATGCCGTGCACGATCACGTCGTTGGGTGAGAGGCAGAGGGTGGCGGGATAGGTGCCGTGATAACCGAGGAAGGAAGACGTGCACCCACGCTCCTCGAGTATCCGGGCCGAGATCTCCTCGAGATGCAAGAGCGACACCCCAGGAGCGGCTGCCGCACGCACCGCCTCGTGGATGGCGGCCACGGCAGCGCCTGCCTTGGCCATCTTGGCGAACTCGCGTCGAGACTTGATAGTGATCACTGACCCAACGCCTTCAGGGTGCGCTCGGTCACCTCTTCGATCTCACCGAGCCCGTCGACGGTGACCACGATGCCTCGGGGCCTGTAGACGTCGAGCAACGGAGCGGTCTGCTCCTGATACACCTTGAAGCGGTTGCGGATCGTGTCCTCGGTGTCATCGGCGCGGCCCCGGCCCAGCAGGCGTTCCACCAGCGCGTCCTCGTCCACTTCGAAGACCACCACGGTGTCGAGTCCGTCTTCGCCGATCAAACCGTCGAGGGCTGCCACCTGGCCCTCGGTTCGTGGAAACCCGTCGAGGATGTACCCCTCACGTGCATCGGGCTCGGCCACCCGCTCCCGCAGCATCTCGACCGTGATCTCGTCGGGGACGTACTCCCCCGCCTTCATTATCGAGTCGACCAGCCGACCGAGCTCGGTGCCGGTCGAGACGTGATGACGGAACATTTCTCCGGTGGAGATGTGGGGGATGCCGAGACGATCCGCCACCCGGGCCGCCTGGGTGCCCTTGCCGGCGCCAGGCGGTCCGATGAACAGGATCCTCACGTGAGGATCCCCTCGTAGTTCCTCATCGTCAGCTGGGACTCGATCTGCTTCATCGTCTCCAGCGCGACGCCGACCACGATCAGGATCGAGACCCCGGAGAAGGCGATGTTGATGTCCCAGACCGCCCCGGCGATAGCGGGAAGGATGGCGATCAGCGCCAGGAAGATGGATCCGGGCAGGGTGATCCGGTTGAGGATGAAGGCAAGGTGCCTCGCCGTCTGCCGTCCCGGGCGCACCCCGGGCACGAACCCGCCCTGTCGCTGGATCATCTCGGCCTGCTTCTCCGGATCGAACTGGATGGCGGTGTAGAAGTAGGTGAAGAAGATGATGAGGGAGAAGAGGATGAGGATGTACCACCAGCTCACGCCGCCCGTCCCACCACCGAGGTTGCCGTCGATCCACCGATAGATGGATTGCACCCAGGCTGCGTCGGAGGGGATGGCGGTGATGATCAGGGATGGGATCAGCATCACTGAGGTGGCGAAGATCACCGGGATGACGCCTGCGGTATTCACCTTGAGCGGGATGTATGTCGACTGGCCGCCCATGACCCGCCGTCCCCGCACCCGCTTGGCGAACTGGATCGGGATCCTGCGCTGTGCCTGGTCCACATAGATGATCGCCCCGATCATCGCCAGGAAGATGGCGATGATCACGATGAACCGGATCGGCAGATCGGCGCCCCAGGTCTGACCCCAGATCTGGCCGAAGACGAAGGGGAACTGGCTGAGGATGGAGACGAAGATGATCAGCGACATCCCGTTGCCGACCCCGCGCTGGGTGATGAGCTCGCCGAGCCACATCACCATCGCCGTGCCTGCAGTCATCGTGAGCACGATGAGGATGACTCGACCCGGCGTGTAGTTGGGGATCAGGTCGATCCCACCGGTGAAGCGGCCGACGTGGAAAAGATAGGTGAACCCTGTCGACTGGATCAGGGCCAGAATCACCGTCAGGTACCGGGTCCATTGGGTGATCACCTTCCGGCCCGACTCACCTTCCTCCTGGAGGGCCTGGAGCCGGGGGATGACCACCGTCAGCAACTGCATGATGATCGATGCGGTTATGTAGGGGATGATGCCAAGGGCGAACACTGAGAACGACTCGAGCGCTCCGCCGGAGAACAGGTTGAGCAACCCGTAGATGCCACCTGCCTCCTGCTGGGACTGGAACAGCGCCACCGCCTCCAGGTCGATCCCGGGGACAGGGATGGTGGCCCCGAGCCGGTAGACCGCGAACATGGACAGGGTGAAGAAGATCTTCGCCCGGAGGTCCGCGATCTTGAACATGTTGCGGTAAATGGAGAGCATTTGCGTTGTAGTCCTACGTTTTACGTTCTACGAAGCCGAGGTCATCAAATGACTTCGGCGGTTCCGCCGGCCTTCTCGATCTTGGCCTTGGCGGCGGCACTGAAGGCGTGAGCCTTCACGTTGAGGGCCTTCTCCAGCTCACCCTGTGCCAGCACCTTGACCCGCCCCCGATGCCGGATCAGGCCACGACTGCGAAGCTCGTCGGGAGTCACCTCGGCCCCCTTGTCGAAGACGTCCAGCGCAGCGAGGTTCACAATTGCGAACTCCTCCTTGTTCGGGTTGGTGAACCCGGGGAGCTTGGGGATGCGCATCGAGAGCGGGGTCTGCCCACCCTCGAAGCCGGGACGGAGGGTGTTGCGGGCCTTGAGCCCCTTGGTGCCCCGCCCCGCGGTCTTGCCCCTTCGGCCACCTTCGCCACGGCCCACCCGGATCTTCTCCTTCTTGGAGCCGGGAGCGGGCTGCAGATGGTGCAGCTTCAGTTGTTCTTTCTTCTTCTCTTCGGCCATGTCAGCCTTCCTCTACCTCGACCAGATGCCGCACCTTGTGGAGCATCCCGCGCAGGGACGGGGAATCGACGTGCTCTTTGGTCTGATGGAGCTTGCGCAGGCCGAGCGACTCGACAGTCGCCCTGGTCTTGGGCTTCTCGCCGATCACCGATCTCCTGAGTGTCACTTTCACGATCTTGTCAGCCATCAAATCCTCACTTGGAGTGGGCCCGCATCGCCTCTGTCGAGCGGTAGGCGGCGAGCAGGCCCGGAGGGACGATGTCCTCCGCCTGCTTGCCCCGGAGACGAGCGACCTCGTCGGGCCGGCGCTGACCGGTCAACGCATTCATCGCAGCCTTGGCCACATTGAGATGGGTGGGCGATCCGAGAGACTTGGCCAGGGCGTCCTTCACTCCGGCTGCCTCCAGGATCTGACGCACCGCCCCGCCGGCGATGACACCGGTGCCGGGTGCGGCCGGCTTGATCAAGACGCGTGAGGCACCATGCTCACCAGTGGCCTGGTGGACCACGGTCTGGCCGGCCATCGGGATCTCGACCATGGCGCGTCGTGCCGTCTCCATCCCCTTTTGGATGGCCGCAGGCACTTCCTTGGCCTTGCCGTATCCGATGCCGACCTTGCCCGCTCCATCACCCACCACCACGAGAGCGGTGAAGCTGAAGCGGCGGCCCGCCCTTGACCACTTTGGCCACGCGGTTGATCTGGATGACGCGCTCGTCGAACGTCGTCTGTTGGTCCTGGGCCATGGTTAGAACTCCAATCCGGCTTCGCGTGCTGCATCGGCGAGGGCCTTGACCTTGCCGTGGAATTTGTATCCGCCTCGGTCGAAGACGACCGATTTCACCCCGGCGTCCTTCGCCCTCGTGGCGATTGCCTCACCCACCTTGGCCGCGGCGGCCAGGTTGAGGTTGTCCGAGCGCAGGTCCGACTCCTGGGAGGAGGCGGCGGCCAACGTGCGGCCTTCGACATCGTCGATGACCTGGGCATAGATGTACTTGTTGCTTCGGTACACGGCCAGACGGGGGCGGTCACCGGTGCCATGGATACGCTTGCGAACCCGGGTGTGACGCCGGCTCCGAGCGTCTCCGCGTGAGCCTCGCATCACTTACCTGCCTTCCCGGCCTTGCGCCGAACGTACTCACCTGCGTACCTGATCCCCTTGCCCTTGTAGGGCTCGGGCGGGCGCACCTTGCGGATATCGGCCGCGACCTGGCCGACCTGCTCCTTGTCGATCCCCGACACCACGATGCGGGTGGGCTCGGGCACCTCGAAGGTGATTCCCTTGGGAGCTTTCACATCAACGGGGTGGCTGAACCCGACGAGCAATTCGATATCGGAGCCCTTCAGGCTGGCGCGATAGCCGACACCCTGGATCTCGAGCACTTTGGTGAAGCCCTCAGAGACACCGTGGACCATGTTGGCGAGGAGGGCGCGGCTGAGACCGTGCAATGCCCTCGACTCCCGGGTGTCGTCCTCACGGACGACCGTGATGACACCATCCTCCACCGAGAAGCTGACCCGGTCGTTGAACTGGCGCGACAACTCGCCTTTGGAGCCCTTGACCGTGACCTGGCTCCCGTCCACCTTGACATCGACACCGGACGGCATGTCCACCGGCATCTTCCCGATACGGCTCATATCACCAGACCTCGCACACGACCTCGCCGCCGAGACGACGGCGACGGGCCTCACGATCGGGGAGAAGACCCTGGCTGGTGGAGACCACGGCGACACCGAGGCCGCCCTGGACACGGGGGAGCTCTGAGGCGCCCCGGTAGACGCGGTGACCGGGCTTGGACACGCGTTTGATCCCCTCGATGGCGGGTTGACGGCGGTTGCCGTAGCGGAGCACCAGCTCGAGCTCGCTCAGAGCGCCGTCGGCCTTGACGTCGTAACGGTCGATGAAGCCCTCGTCGACGAGGATGCGGGCGATGCCGACCTTCATCTTCGAGGAAGGCATGACGACTTTCTCGTGACCGACCGCAATCGCGTTGCGGATCCGGGTGAGCATGTCGGCAATCGGATCGGTGATCATTACCAAGACGCCTTTCTCACACCAGGGAGCTCGCCACGCGACGCCAGCTCGCGCACGCATATGCGGCACATGCCGAAGTCACGCAGGTAGGCGCGGGCGCGGCCGCAACGCTGGCATCGGCTGTACCCGCGGACCTTGTACTTCGGTTTGCGACTGGCCTTGACGACCAGCGATTTCTTTGCCATTCAGAATCCTCCTTCAGACCCCGGTGGTTGCCTTGCGGAATGGGAAGCCGAAGGCATCGAGCAACGCCTTTGCGTGCTCGTCGTTGGTCGCTGACGTACAAATCGTGATGTCCATTCCCCTGGTCGTCGATACCTGGTCGAAGTCGACCTCGGGGAAGATCAGCTGCTCGGTCACGCCGAAGCTGTAGTTGCCCCGACCGTCGAACGACCGCGGGTTGAGACCCCGGAAGTCTCGGATTCGCGGGATGGCGATGCCGAGCAGACGGTCGAAGAACTCCCACATGCGTGCCCCGCGGAGGGTCACCGATGCGCCGACCGGCATGCCCTCGCGCACCTTGAAGTTGGCAATGGACTTGCGGGAGCGGTTCAGCTTCGGCTTCTGCCCGGTGATGAGGGTGAGCTCGTCCATGGCGGAGTCGATCGACTTCTTGTCCTGAACCGCCTCACCCACACCCATGTTCACCACGATCTTCTCGAGCCGAGGGATCTGCATGACATTGGCCAGCCCCAGATCGTCCTTGAGACGCGGGGCGAGCTGCTCGGCGTAGAGGGTCTTCAGACGCGGTTGCTCGCTCACAGATCACCTCCACACTTGACACAGGTCCGGTGCTTCTTGCCCTTGTCGTCGATGCGATGACCGATGCGGGTCGGGCCGCACTTCTCACAGACGATCATCACGTTCGAGGCGTCGATCGGCATGTCCTTGTCGATGATCCCGCCCTGCATTGTCGAGCCGGTGGGGCGACGATGCCGCTTGGCGGTGTTGACCCCCTCGACCAGGACCTTGCCCTTGTCCGGGATGACACGGGTGATGCGCGACTCCTTGCCGGCGTCCTTGCCGGCGATCACCATCACCTTGTCCCCATGCTTCAGCTTCATCACAAAACCTCTGGTGCCAATGAGACGATTCGCATGAACTTGCGATCGCGAAGCTCCCTGGCCACCGGCCCGAAAATGCGGGTCCCGCGGGGCTGGGAGTTGTTGTCGATGATCACGCATGCGTTGTCGTCGAAGCGGATGTAGGTGCCGTCCGGACGGCGCGACTCCTTCTTTGTGCGGACGACGACAGCCTTGACCACCTCGCCCTTCTTGACCGACCCACCCGGGTTGGCATCCTTGACCGCAGCCACGATCACGTCGCCCACCCCGGCATAGCGGCGGGAAGAGCCCCCGAGCACGCGGATGCAGAGCACCTCGCGGGCACCGGTGTTGTCCGCCACCTTGAGCCGGGACTCCTGCTGGATCATCTGGCCCTCTCCACGACTTCCACCACGCGCCACCGCTTCTGCTTCGACAGCGGGCGGGTCTCCATGATGCGGACCGTGTCGCCGAGCTTGGCGTCGTTGGTCTCGTCATGGGCATGGAACTTGGTGCTGTGCCGCACCACCTTGTCGTACCGAGGGTGGCTTCGCTGGGTTGGGACCTCGACGGTGACCGTCTTGTCTCTCGAATCAGAGACCACGACTCCCACCCGCACCTTGCGGCGCCCTCTGTTACTCGTCTCTTCCGCCATCAGGCACTCTCCTCGGTCCCGGCGGCGGCGTCGACAGTGGCGAGCTCACGCTCATGCAGCACGGTGAGAATCCGGGCGATGTCCTGCTTGACGGCCTTGATGCGGGCATGGTTGTCCAGCTGATTCGTGGCGAGCTGGAAGCGAAGATTGAACTTCTCCTCCTTGGCCTCGGCCAGCGCCTCGATCAGCTCTGTATCTGTCATTTCACGGAATTCGGAAGGAGTCATGAGTCCTCCCGGGTAACGAATCGGGTCTTGATCGGCAGCTTGTGACCGGCCTTGCGCATGGCCTCGCGAGCGAGATCCTCGGGCACACCGGCCAGCTCGAACATCACCCGTCCCGGCTTCACCACCGACACCCAGAACTCCGGGTTCCCCTTGCCCGAGCCCATGCGGGTCTCGGCGGGCTTCTGGGTCACCGGCTTGTCGGGGAAGATCGTGATCCACACCTTCCCACCACGCTTGACGGCACGGGTGATGGCGACACGGGCCGACTCGATCTGCCTGGCTGTGATCCAGCCTGACTCGAGCGCCTGCAAGCCGTACTCCCCGAAGGTCACATGGGTCCCACCCTTGGCGACACCGGAGCGACGTCCGCGATGAACCTTGCGGTGCTTTGTCCTCTTGGGCATCAACACGGCCTACTCCTCCTCCGAGCTCTCGGGGGTGGATGCCTCTGCGGGCTCGACGGCCTCTATCCCCTCGGCGGGCTCGACGGCCACTACCGCCTCGGGCGGGGCATCGGTCGGCTCCTCAGCTACCGGCTCGACGACCGGGGCAGTGGCCTCGACATCGACGTCCTCGACAGCCGACTCGTACTCGACCTTGGCCTCGGCCGCGGTCGGCCTGCGGCCACCGCCGGCCTCGATCAGGCGCCGTCCGCCCTCCTTGGGGGCGCCACCGGCTTCGACGAGACGCTTACCGCCTCCGGCCTCGATGAGACGCGGCTTGCGCTCACCGGCTCCGGCGGCCTCTTCGGCCCGGGACTTGATGCTCTTCTGGGTGCGACGCGCCGGCCCGCCGGTGGCGAGATCGGCCTCGGCCGCGATCCGGTCACCGGAGACCTGGCCGGTGCTGACGACCTCGCCCCGGTATACCCACACCTTGACGCCGATTGCCCCGACGGTGGTCTTCGCGGTGGCGGTCCCGTAGTCGATGTCGGCGCGGAGAGTGTGCAACGGCACCCGACCCTCTCGGTACCACTCGCGACGACCCATGTCGGCGCCGCCGAGACGGCCCTTGCACTCGACCCGAACCCCTTCGGCTCCGGCCTTCAGGGCGGACGCGATGGCCCGCTTCATGGCGCGGCGGAAGGCAATGCGATTCTCGATCTGATCGGCAACGCCCCTGGCCAGCAGGGCAGCGTCGAGATCGGGGTCCTTGACCTCGTTGATGTTGAGCTTGACCGGCCGCTTGGCCAAGGCCTCCAGATCGCCACGCAGACGCTCGGCCTCGGCCCCCTTGCGGCCGATCACGACGCCGGGGCGCGCGGTGTGGATGTCCACGATGAGACGGTCACGGGTGCGCTCGATGTCGACCCGGGACACGGCGCCCCGGACCAGCTCCCTCTTCAGATAGTCGCGGATCCTCCAGTCCTCGTTGACGAAGTTGACGTACTCCTTTTCGGAGAACCACTTCGACTTCCAGTCAGTGGAGACACCTAGGCGGAATGAATAGGGGTGAACCTTCTGACCCATCAGCTCACCTCCTCATTCATGTCCGACACCACGATCGTGATGTGGCTCGTCCGCTTGCGGATACGGGTCGCCCGTCCACGGGCCCGGGGCCGGTAGCGCTTGAGGGTCGGTCCCTCGTCGGCAAAGGCCTCAGCGACAACCAGGTCGTCGGCGTCGAGAGCGTGGTTGTGCTCGGCATTGGCCACGGCCGACTTCAAGACCTTGCTGATGGGCTCGGTGGCGCCGCGCGAGGTCAGGCGAAGCACGTCTTCGGCCTCCTGCACGGGCAGGCCGCGCACCAGGTCGAGCACGCGTCGAACCTTGTACGGCGAATGCCGCACGTACTTGGCTTGTGCTCTGACCTTCATCGTTTCCTCGCTGCCTTGTCGGCATGCCCGCGGAACGTGCGGGTGGGGGCGAATTCGCCCAGCTTGTGACCCACCATCGATTCTGTGATGTAGACCGGCACGTGCTTGCGACCGTCGTGGACCGCGATCGTGTGCCCGATCATCTCGGGGATGATCGTTGAGCGCCTGGACCAGGTCCTGATCACACGCTTGCTCCCCGAACGGTTCAACTCGTCCACCTTGTTGGCGAGGTGGTCGTCGACGAACGGGCCCTTCTTAAGACTTCTGCTCATATTTATCTGCGGCCCTTCTTGGCGCGACGGCGGACGATGTACTGGTTGGACGCTTTCTTCTTGCTCCGGGTGCGGCCCTCAGGCTTTCCCCACGGGCTCACCGGGTGACGTCCACCCGACGACTTGCCCTCTCCGCCACCCAACGGGTGGTCGACCGGGTTCATGGCGACACCCCTGGTCTGGGGGCGGACACCCTTCCACCGGTTGCGACCCGCCTTGCCGATCTTGACCAACTCGGCCTCGGTGTTGCCTACCTGGCCAATGGTCGCCCGACAGTCGAGCGGCACCTGGCGCATCTCACCGGAGGGGAGCCGCAACAGAGCGAGGTTGCTCTCCTTCGACATCAGTTGCACCGAGGTGCCGGCGGAGCGAGCGAGCTTGGCGCCCCCACCGGGGCGCATCTCGATGGCATGAACGTTCGTGCCGGCAGGAATGTTCCGCAAGGGGAGTGCATTCCCCGGGCGGATCTCCGCCCCCGAGCCCGATTCGAGCCTGTCGTCCACCTTCACCCCGACCGGGGCAAGGATGTAGCGCTTCTCGCCGTCGGCGTAGTTGAGCAATGCGATGCGGGCGTTGCGGTTGGGGTCGTACTCGATGGTGGCGACGCGAGCGGGCACACCGTCTTTGTCGCGACGGAAGTCGATGATCCGGTAACGCTGCTTGTGGCCACCGCCACGATGACGTGAAGTGACCCGGCCCTGGGTGTTTCGGCCACCGGTCTTGCCCTTCTTGGAGACAAGCGTCTTCTCGGGCCTGTCCGTTGTGATCTCCGCGAAGTCCGAGACGGTCTGGAACCGGCGGCCCGGTGAGGTCGGCTTGCGCTTCTTGACTGCCATCTCAGACTCCGAACAGATCGATCGAATTGCCGTCGGCGAGAGTGACCAGGGCGCGCTTGGTGTCCTTGCGACGACCACGCGACCATCCCTGGCGCTTCATCTTGCCCTTGCGATTGAGCGTGTTGACCCGCAGCACCCGGACACCGAAGATCGACTCGACGGCGTCCTTGATCTCCTCCTTGTTGGTGCGAGGGTCGACCACGAAGGTGTAGGTGTTGTTGTTCTCGATGAGGTCGTAGGACTTCTCCGAGACGACTGGAGCGAGGATCACATCACGTGGGTCCTTCATCAGGACTCACTCCCTTCGTCTCTCACGAAGTCGCTGTCGCTGACCTCGTACGAGCTGGAACGGCCCACCGACCCGACGGTGTGAGACGTGAAAATCACCTGGTCGGCCCACAGCACGTCGTAAGGCGTGAGGTGACCGGGCTCGCAGAGGTGGACGTCGGGGAGGTTCCGGAAGGAACGGCCGGCGGTCCCGTCGAGCTTCCCGAGGACGACCAATGACTTGCCACCGGCTCCGATCGCCTCGAGCAGGGTGACCGCTTGCTTGGTCTTGGGTGTCGACCAGTCGATGTCCTCGATGACCATGACCGCTTCCTCGGAGGCACGGGCGGAGAGTGCGCTGCGAAGGGCCAGGCGCTTCATCTTCTTGGGCGTCCGCTGGGTGAAATCACGAGGCTTGGGCCCATGGGCGACACCGCCGCCGACCCAGTGCGGGGCGCGGATCGAACCCTGACGGGCCCGGCCCAAGCCCTTCTGGCGCCAGGGCTTGCGGCCTCCGCCACGCACCTCGCCACGGGTCTTGGTCGAGGCTGTGCCGGATCGCTTCGCCGCCAACTGGGCTGTGATCACCTGATGGAGCACGGCGAGGTTGGGCTCGATCCCGAAGACCTCGGCGTCCAGCTTGAAATCGCCCTTGACTGTGCCGTCCGAGGTGTACAGAGGGGCCTTCACGTCAGCCATGGGCCTTGACCGCCTCTCGAACCAGGACCACCGAGCCCTTGGGCCCGGGAACTGCGCCGCCGAGCAGGAGGATGTCACGCTCGCCATCGACGCCGACGATGTCGATGTTCAGGGTGGTCACCCGTTCGCCGCCGAGTCGGCCGGCCATCCGGGTGCCCTTGAAGACACGGGCAGGTGTGGCACAGGCGCCAATGGAACCGGGAGCGCGATGCACCTTGTGGCTGCCATGCGAGGCGCCTTGGCCGGAGAAGTTGTGCCGCTCCATGACCCCGGCGAAGCCTTTGCCCTTGGAGACGCCGGAAACGTCGGCCTTGGTCCCGGCCTGGAAGAGGTCGGCGATGCGGATCTCCTGGCCGACCGTGTACGCGCTGGGGTCATCGACTCTCAACTCGACCAGATGCCGGGCCGGGGCCACGCCCGCCTTGGCGTAGTGACCGGCTTCGGGCTTGTTCACCTTCCCCGGCTTGGCCTCGCGGAACGAGATCTGGATCGAGTTGTAACCGTCGGTTTCCTCGGTCTTGATCTGGACGACGCGACAGGGCCCGGCCTTGATGACGGTGACGGGGATAGCCCGCGCCTGGTCGTCGAAGACCTGGGTCATACCCAGTTTCGTGCCGAGGATGGCGTTCATGGCCGAACCCTTCGGCTTCGGGTTGCGGGTGGGAGTGGGTCTTGCGATCCCCAGCAAGCCCGGATGCGAGTTGGAGTAGCGCGCTCATAGCTTGAGTTCCACCTCGACACCGGCGGGCAGCTCGAGACGCATCAACGAGTCGACCGTCTTCGGCGTCGGCTCGAGGATGTCGATGAGACGCTTGTGGATCCTCATCTCGAAGTGCTCGCGCGAGTCCTTGTCCACGTGCGGGCCGCGGATGACGCAGTAGCGGTGGATCTCGGTGGGCAGAGGAACCGGTCCCTTCACCTTGGCCTGGGTCCGCACGACGGTTTCAGTGATCTTCTTCGAAGACTCATCGACCACGTTGTGGTCGTAAGCCTTGAGGCGGATGCGGATCTTCTGCTGGTCGCTCATTTGACGATCTTTACGACTCGGCCGGCGCCGACGGTGCGGCCACCTTCCCGGATGGCGAAGCGGAGTCCTTCGTCCATGGCGATCGGAGCAATCAATTCGACGGTCATTTCCGTATTGTCACCGGGCATCACCATCTGAGTCCCCTCAGGCAATTGGATGGCTCCGGTCACATCAGTAGTCCGGAAATAGAACTGGGGTCGATACCCGGGGAAGAACGGGTTATGCCGACCGCCTTCCTCCTTGGTCAGGACATACACCTGAGCTTCGAAATCAGTATGCGGAGTGATCGACCCTGGTTTGGCCAGGACCTGACCCCGCTCCACATCATCTTTACCCACCCCCCGGAGGAGAACACCCACATTGTCCCCCGCCCGACCCTCGTCGAGCAGTTTGCGGAACATTTCAATACCGGTAGCCACCGTCTTATGAGTAGGACGGATCCCCACGATCTCCACTTCCTCATTCACCTTCAAAATCCCCTGCTCCACCCGACCAGTAACCACCGTGCCCCGCCCAGTAATGCTGAACACGTCCTCGATCGACATGAGAAACGGCTTTTCAGTATCCCGATCCGGCTCCGGCACATAATCATCAACCGCAGTCATCAACTCCATGATCTGATCAGAAGACGCCTCATCCCCATCCAACGCCTTCAACGCAGACCCCCGGATGACAGGAACCTCATCCCCCGGAAACTCGTATTCAGTCAGAAGATCCCTGACTTCGAGTTCGACCAGGTCCAACAGCTCCTCATCATCAACCATGTCCACCTTGTTCAGGAACACGACAATGCTGGGCACACCCACCTGACGGGCCAACAAGAACATGCTCCCGGGTCTGAGGCATCGGACCATCAGCCGCCGACACCACCAGAATCGCCCCATCCACCTGCGCCGCACCCGTAATCATGTTCTTGATGTAATCCGCATGACCCGGCATATCCACATGCGCATAATGACGAGCCTCAGTCTCATACTCCACATGAGCAAT
>CAVRXA010000017.1:0-177280 GCA_963725075.1 uncultured Acidobacteriota bacterium | reverse complement strand
CGATTCCCGCTTTTCCCTTGTATTCATCGGCGGTAACGACTCCGTAACGCTCGTCTGACAGTATTGGCGCTGTCGGACGAGACACGGAGGGCTCTGGTGCTGAATATCAGTCGCCGGAAGCTGATTGCCTTCACTTGCTGGGTGGCGACGCTCATGCTCATGGTTACGTCGCTGATCATCGCCGTGAGGGGAGGCGTGGCAGAAGATGGACCCGCCGTGTTCCTGCTGATCGTGCTGTGTTTCGCCACTGTCGGTCTCATGCTCATCATGAAGGTCCCCGACAACCGGATGGGCTGGATCTTCTCACTCGGCGGGCTCCTTGCCGCGATCTGGATGATTACACAGACGTACTACGAAACGGCGAGAGTGAACGGGTGGCCTGGTGTCGGGTATGCCGTCTGGCTCAGCCAGGCCGTCTACTTTCCGATGATCCTCTGTCTGGTGGCCCTCCCCCTCCTGCTGTTTCCCGACGGTGAGGTGCCTTCCCGTGGCTGGCGATGGGTGTGGTGGGTGGTTTCCACGATGGCGGTCTCGGCAGTGGTGTTGATCACCATCCAACCCGAGCACACCGAGGAGGTGGCCGGGGAGATCGTGTATCGGGTGGACAACCCGTTGGGGATCGAAGGCGCCGCTGGATTCCTCGAATCGACGGCGATGACCGTCTTCGCCGGGACTCTGCTCGCGCTCAGCCTTCTCGCTCCAGCGGCTGCCATGGTCTATCGGTTCCGCAGGTCCAAAGCGGTGGAGCGCCTCCAGCTCAAGTGGCTTGCCTTCTCGGCAACCTTGGCCGGTGTCGGCCTCGCGGGCCTATACATCGCCCAGCTATGGGTCTCCGAACCGTCGCCATGGCTCGACCTTCTCACCACGGTGGCCCTGGCCGGCGTCCTGGGGATCCCGGTCACGGCGGGCGTGGCGATCACCCGCTATCACCTCTACGACGTCGACCGCCTGATCAGCCGCACCATCTCGTATGGACTCCTCGCCTTCCTCCTCGGCGCGGTTTACTTCCTCGGGGTCTTCCTTCTCGGCGGCCTCGCCTTCAAAGGTGAGATCCAGATTGCAGTGTCGACATTGGTCGTGGCCGCTCTGTTCAACCCGATGCGCCGGCGCCTCCATGACCTGTTAGACCGGCGCTTCTCCCGCTCGGCGTATTCCCCACCGGAGGTGATCGACGGTTTCTCCCTACTTATCCGTGACGAGCTCGACGTCAACACCCTGGTGGGCGATCTCCTCGGTGTTGTCGACGATACGGTGGCCCCGGCACAGCGGGCCATCTGGATCCGGGAATAGCGGATCCAACCATGAGGCAGATGGTTTGCCCGGGAGCGATGTCTCGATCGAAGTCTATGCGGCGATAAGGCGATACGGAGAGATCCTGATCCCCTGTGTCCCCGGTTCACGTAGAAAACTGAGCACCGGAACGCGCCAAACCTAGAGAACGCGAAATCCCCATATTCTTTGGCGTTTTCGGGTGTTCAGGGGCCCGGATACAGAGCAGGTTTCCTAAACCGGGTGTCGCAGGTTCGAATCCTGCCGAGGGCGCCGATTCCCGTTTCCCCTGCTACTACTTGGTGATCCACCTCTCTAGTTCCACCGGACAGGGCGAGCCTTCCTGGTTGAGCACCGGAATCTGCGAGGTACGGTTAGCCGTTGGTCTCGTACCAAGTCGCCCAGGTGTCGAGGTTGTCCACGATGAGGTTGGCGCACTCGGGTGAGCGTGCGGATGCGCAGCCTGCGTCCGCATACTCGTCCGCCAGTTCGCCCCCTTCGGCGAACAGCCTGAAGCTGTCACGGAGCTCGGCGTCTTCCGGGTAGTCAGCTTCGTACCAGGGCTCTTCATTCGGCCCTGCCGTCAGTACGCCGAACATGAGGACGAACTCTCGGGCGGTAACCGACGGCGGCTGACCCACCGCGCTGTTCATGGCATTCGAGTAATGCACCTCGCATGAGAGAACGGGGTTATCCCCGCCAGACGTGGTTTCACAGTTTTCGACGGAGGCCTGTGCACCCAGGATCGACTCGTGCGAGATCGTCTGAGCGGGCAAGGACGATGCCGAGCAATCGGTGTCGCCCCACGACAGCAGCAAGGCTGCCTCACAGTCCCCTCCGTACCAGGACTCCACCACGGTTTCCACCCTGTCCGCCGGCTCCAACGTCTCGCGCCACGCCGCCCAGGCGTCGAGGTTCTCCGTTTGGATGGTGGCGCACGACTCGGGGAACGGACCAAAGACGCACTCTTCGTAACCGTCGAAGCGACCTTCGCTCGCAAGGAAGGTCGCCATCTCGATCAGCATCCCACTGTGCTCGGTGAATCCAAACTGCGTGATCACCCCGTCCTCGACCACCACCGGCCACACGTCATGGCCGCCGTTGTCGCCGATCGCATCCGTCATCGCGTTGCGGTACGGCGTGCTGCAGCTGAATGACCCGGGCGTGCTCTCAGTGCACCTCAGGTCCAATCGCCCACTTATAGCCGCCTGATAGGCCGACTCGGCGCGTATCTGGTCGTCGGTGCGGTCCGCGAGCTCAAACAACTCGGCGGCCCGTTCCGCGTCCCCGGAGTAGAACGCAGCCACGCCGGCTTCGATCACCTCGAGATCGGACATGGTGGGCTCGCTGGTGGTAGGTGCGGCGGTTGTTGTGGGTTCCGTCGTTGTTGCAGCTCCCCCGCTCGTGCACGCCGTCAACACGAGCAGAGCCGCTACGACTCCTGCCGGTCTCAACCTTCTCATCATGTCTCTCCCTCTTCTCCAGCCCGAATCCTCATTCACATTCCCTTTCTTCTCCGTCGCCATCAATCGGTCTGGATCTCGAGGGACTCCACGATGGGTGTCGTCTCCTCGAGCACACGCTCGAAGTCGGTCTCCGGAGCAGCGATGACCGCGATCGTCAGGACCGCAGCCGACTCGCCGGGATAGTCGATCAGGTACAGGCGCATCCGCCACCGATCGCTCTGGTCCGGGTATCCACGGCCAGCAGAAGTCGTTCCAATCGCCCACCGCCGCGTCCACATCCATCTGCAGCCCGTCGATACCCGCGATGCGCACCGGCACGGTCCCGGTGGTCTCGAAGTCGGGGTCGGCCATGATGCTCCGAGCCAGCGCCTCGGCATCGGCGGGAGCCGAACCGTTCTCACAGCCCGTTCCGACCGGCAGGGGGTCGGTCGCGATCACGACGTGATCGTCTCTACTCCCGTTGAGCCTTATAAGTGTGTCGGAAGGGTCGGAAGTGTCGCTGGTGCCCCACGGCGGGGCAGCGGCGAACGTCACCTCGCCATCGAGGATGCTGTAGGGCAGGGGCACGGACTGCCCGTTCTCGGTGGTCGGGAGGCCGTCATATTTGTATCCATACACCAGACCGAGCTGCCCGTTCTCCTGGCGGACAACGTAGAAATACTGCTCGACCACGGTCCCACCCTCGGCGAACAGCCGAACCTTGAACTCCATCCAACCGGTCGGCCACACCGGGCCCTGCACCTTCTCGATCTCGGATCGCTCATAGGGGGCGCCGGTGGTCGTGGCGTAAAGGATTGGCACCTCATGGTCCTCGGAAAATTGACTCCTCTGGCTCGCGGAGCAGATACTGCTCGGCCCCCTCACCATCCACCCGGGCTCGGAGGAACGCCTCCAGGAAAGCGCTGACTTCAGCGTCTGATGGCGGGACGACCTGCTCGACCTGGCTGAAGGCAAAGTCGGGGTAGAGGAGACCCCAGAGGGAGCCCTGATCGGCAGGCTTGCTGCATCTCCCATTCGTCCACCACCCAGATCCCTGAAGGACCCCGACGCCCGGGCTGGGTCACCCTGAACCTCACCGTCTCGTAGCTGAGCTCGTCGATCGTCGGCGCACACCGGCGAATCTCGGGCGGTGCGTCCGCGTACTGCAGGTTCAGGGGGTTGGTCTGGCCGGGCGCACAACGGATGAACAGGACTTCCTCGTAGACACCTCCTCGCGGATGCGTATCCCCCGAAGCCAGAGCTGTCCTCCCAGCCGAGCTCCTCCTCGATGAACCGGGCGAAGATCTCCGCCCCCCATGGCTCCTCGTTGGCGGCCAGCGTCGCGTCGAGCTGCCAGGTGTAGTCGGCGTCGCCGGCATCGGCGCGCTCCTGTGCCTCCCGTACTTCCTCGAGGTTCGACTGGGGCCACATCTCCGTCGACACCGTCGGCTCGGGGCTGGGGGCTTCCGCACCCTCCCGAGTCCACACCGACCCGAAGTTGTCAGTGAGGGTGTCGGCCTGTGGATCAAGCGTGAAGGTCAGATTTCGGAGCTGCTCCTCGAGGGGAGGGTCGCTCAGAGCCTCGGGCTGGCTCCCGTCATCACAGGTCAGAACTGGCGAGGGGATGATCAGCTCGGCATCGCCCTCCAAGCCCCCGGATCCGCTCATCGTCGACGGGGCACCAGAGCACACTGATGCAGGGTCGTCGTGCACCGCGATCCCGACGGTGCCGTCCTCGGAGACCTCGATCATCATCGTTGGAGTGCTCCCGTCGGAGTCGATGGTCACCCACGTGTCCAGGAAGAGGCTCTCAGGCGTGGCAGGGGTGGGCACGGTTGTTTGGTCGACAACCTGGCCATCACCTCCACTGAAGGCGAAATACAACGCGCCCATGCCGAGGATCACAACAAACGCCGCCACCGCCCAGGCGAATCCCCCCGCCCAACCGGTCCGCGGTGACCGGGTAGCCACATCCGCTTTGAGCGGAGGCGTGGCGCCGAGCATCGGATCGGACTCGATCTGTCGTCCGTAATCACGGAGCTGAGTCATTAGGTCGGTCACAACGCCACCCCCAGATCCCTGCGAAGCCTGGCCATCCCCCGTCGCTCATGGATCTGCACAGTCCCTCTGGCCAAGCCCAATAGCTCAGAAACCTCACTCAAAGTCCATTCGAAGCAATGAAGCAACATGATCACCTCGCGCTCGACGCACCGACAGCCGACCCAACGCTCCAGGCAGGCCCGGTTCAACCCATGGAATTTCCGAGGACATGACCGGCGGCAGAAACACGACACGCTGCCGGCTCAGATTCCGACGCGCCCTGTTGCGGCCGACTCCAAACACATAGCCGACCGGGTTGGCAGCCTTCATGACCCGGTCCCAATGCTCCCAAGCGAAAGCCAACGCATCGGCGGTCGCCTCCTGGGCGAGGTCGAATCCAAAAGCCGCCCCAAGCGCCAAACGCAGCCGCGGCTCAGCGACTCGTGCGAACTCCGTGAAGGCGTCGGTTACCGGGGCTCTCTGATCCATGCTCACGGTGATAGTGCCTCACCGAACGATCCTGTAAGACATCAAACTCAGAGTTCTTGGCGAGCCAGGAGGACCCAACCGAGAGTCAGCGCGAGAGCTACCCATCACGGTTAGAGCGGCGCGATTCAGCACCGGTTATCACTTGCCGTGCCCTCTACTGTGACGCCGTGCAACTCGGCATGGCTCTCGACTCTTGGCGGCATGAACTGCGCGCTGGGAATAAGACGCCGCGGACGATCGAAACCTATCTGCTCGCCGGTGGTGTATGGACTCCGGAGTCCACGCTGTCAGCGGTGATTCGTTGTACTGCCACCATTGAATCCGGCCGACGACCCCCGAGTTCACAAGACAAGTTTGTCCTGCAAATTCAGCCGGTCGTGGGCGCGGGAAACTCCGACCGTTTAGGCGATTAGGGAGTGAGCACCAGGGTGTCGATCACGGCCCCAAGTTCGGCCAGGTCATCCTCCGGCGACTCCACGGTCCAGGCTGTGTCTACTACCAGTATTTGGCCGTACATGTCAAAAGCCCAGACCTCCATCACGTCACCGGGGAGAAGGAAAACGTTCCTGGCGTAGCCCCGGGCGCCAGTGCACTCTTCAGGCACCTCGACGACCACACGGTATCCGTCGCGGCCGAAGGCACTGACCTGCGCTGACGCTTCCCTTACTGTCAATGAACTGGCAGCGAACGCGTCGGCCAGATCAGCCGCGGTCGACCCGGCGGGCATCGCGTGTCCTGACCCGCACCCAGGTGCCCGCGGCTCGTCGATCAGGTACATATATAGCGCGACCGGACGACCTCCCAACGGATTCGGTCTGTACACACCGTCTGCCTGGCCAGACCACCCTGGGGCCTCGATGATGAAGGTGCCGCCTGCCGGAGTAGACGGGTCTGTGGTGGCGTTGAGGTAGTAGTTACCGGGGTCGAGCGGCCCATCACCTACCCGCTCGGGGGCGGGTGTCGGGACCGTGGTCGGGGTGGGGACGGTGGTTTGATCGACAATCTGGCCATCGTCTCCGCTGAAGGCGAAATACAACCCACCCACGGTGAGGACAACCACGAATGCCGCCACCGCCCAGGCAAGACCCCGCCCCAACCTCGTCTGCGGTGGCCGGGTCCCGACGGTCACGCGGCGCTGGTCGGCCGCTGGGGTGGTGATCTCATCGACAGTGATCGGGCCGAACATCTCTTCTTGCAGTTGCCCGTAGTCGGCGAGCTGCTTCTCGAGGCTCATCGTCCGAAACCTCCGATCTGGTGTCTGAGCGATGCCATTCCCCTTTCCAGGTGGTTCTGCACCGCCGTCTTGGAGATCCCCATCACCTCAGCGACCTCGCTCAGGGTCCACTGGAAACAGTGCACCAACACAACAGAGGTCCGCTGTCGGGTGGAGAGAGCCGCCAAAGCCTTGGGAAGGGCAGGCTCGACGTGGGGAGTCCGGTCGAAGGGAACCTCAACGAACACTGGCCCTCGTCGCCGGCGGCGACGGCTCAGATTCCGGCCCATCACATACAGATAGCCGACCGGGTTCTCCATGTTCTGAAGACGCCCCCAATGCTCCCACCCGTAGGCCAGGACTTCTTGTGCTACTTCCCGGCCCACCTCCCCACCGCATGTCGCTATCAGTGCGTGGCGGAGCTTTGCTTCGTTGGCGACGACAAACCGGGTAAAGGAATCGACCTCGGGTTTTTCGGTCACCATGACTGTCCCTCGACTCTCACACCCAATAAGGCACGATACGGGCCGGTCGTACCACAAGACGAGGAGATCCCCCAAGACCGCCGAACCATCAGGGCACCAGGTCCCGCCCAAAACTGAGCACCGGAACGCGCCAAACCTAGAGAACGCGAAAACCCTATGTTCATTGGCGTTTTCGGGCGTTCCAAGGCCGAAATACAGAGCAGGTTTCCTAAACCGGGTGTCGCAGGTTCGAATCCTGCCGAGGGCGCCGAATCCAAGTTTCCCTAGGACTGCGACCCCATCGTGCAGGTAAGGGCACCACGCGGTGTTGCCGGTTCTGGAGCAGCTGTTCCCTGTCCAAGATGGGCAGCTTGGCGGCGAGCGGAGTGTGCCCTGGTGATCTCGTAGCAGGGTTCGTAGAGTTGGACGACGGGTGTCAAGTGAGCGACGCGCGCCGGTTTTCTGCTGGTCTTGGGGTTCGGCTTCCTCATGGTCGCCGCTGTCCTGTTCGGGGCGGGAGGACCAGGCGGACCCGCCTTGCCTGAATGGCAGAGCCGCGCCCTCGGGGGTTGGGATTGGTGGTGACACTGTTCGGCCTAGCCACACTCGAACTAATCGTCCGTGACGCCGGTGAGCGTGTTCTGGGGCGACTGGGAACGATCGCTTTCCTTACTGGGTGTATTTCGTGGATCGTGGCGGATGCCTTCGCTCTGGCGGGGCTGCCATGGGTATTCGATCTCGAACGGAACTACGTGGTGCTGGCCTGCTTCGCCCTGGTGGCTTACGGCTGGGCCATTCTCCGCACTGACGTTCTCCCTCGCTGGCTCGGTTGGGCGGCTATCGGGTAGAGCGTGGTTTGGGCTGTCCTCTACCTCAGCCGGATTGTGGAGGCGCCACTCGGTCCCAACCTTATGACTCTCCTCTTTGGCCTTTTGCTCTTGCGTCGCCAGGCCATCCGCACCCCCCACGAGGCAGAATTGAAACAACGCGATTAGACCCCTCAACCTGCGTCGGGAGGAGCTGGTCGTGTGCGACCACGTAGTGCGCGCAAGGGCACCACTCGGCTAGCGCCATTCCATCAGCTCGCCTTGACCTTGTGACCTCTCAGCTCGGGCTCCACCAGCAGATATCCCTCACAGACGCATTTCGGAACCGAGCAACTGCTCTCATAGTGCTCTCGGCGTGGATGCCCGCAATGGTCACAACGTGCTTTCACATCGTGTCGCCATTGCATCAGGAAAGGCTCTGGGACTGTTGTAGGCGCTCGAGATGGTCGCGGTCACGCTGGGTCCGCCGCCTTTTCGTCCGATAGAAGAGGCCGAACAACTCGGCGAACACCACGCCGATCAGAATTGCACCGAGGATAAGGACGATCAACGGGGTCGAGAAGTCCCATGCCATGAAGGTCACAGTGATGCTGGCCGTGTTCTGTGCGGCCAGGATCAGGACACCGATCGCCAACACCACCCCGATGATGAGCCCCCAGAAAAGCCCCGTGCCGACAAAGACCCGCTCTTTGGCTGCCGCTCGGGAAGTTGTCAAGGGTTCGGCCGTTGTATCAGGTACTGGGACAGTCCGGTCACTCACTTCGCTGGAGATCGTGTGCGGCTGGCTCATTTCGACCGCGATGGGACAGGTGGCGGAGGGGTGGGTGAGACCGCTATCGGTACAGGGACGAGACGATCGGGCCTGATCGGCCACGGTCGCTGATAAACGATCTCGGCGAGACGGGCTTGGAGGGCGTAACCGAATCTGTATTTGACCACGACAAACTCCTTCGTTGGGTGATCTACTTGAGAGATTACTTGTAATCTAACTATATGTCAAATAAAGTACCCTAGACCGGACAACTGACATACACGACCAGAAGGGGAGCGAGGGAATGGACGATCGGGTTGACAGCATCATCCGGGAGTGGCACGAACGTCGGCCCAGCCACGACTTCGCCCCGCTCGAGGTCGTGGCCCGGGTGATTCGCGCCGCGCATTTCCTTCAAGCGAGGCTGGACGCCATCGCGGAGGCCTACGGTCTGAGTCATACCGGCGATCTCGACGTTCTCACCGATCTCGACCGGGCCGGCCCGCCCCATCAGCGAACACCGTCAGAGCTGGCCGAGACCCTTCTCCTCACCACAGGAGGAATGACCGTCCGTCTCAACCGTCTGCAAAAAGCCGGGCTCATCGAACGGCTCCCCAACCCTCGTGACGGCCGCGGGGTCCTGGTGCGTCTGACGCCTATCGGGAAGGAACTGGCCGAAGACGCCCTGGCCACCCTCCTCGACACGCAAGCGGCCAGCCTTGGAACTCTCCAACCATCAGAGCAAGCCGACCTGGCCCAGCTGCTCCGCACCCTCCTCATAGCTCTCGGTGACACTCCGGCATTTCGACCCGCCATCGCGGTGCAACGCGGACAGAGCTAGACAGGGCCGGACGAGAAAGACCCCCCGTCGGATTGTCCTTCAGGGGGGCCTCAGTCTTTTCAGATGTCTTATCAGACGTCTGTCAGCATTCCCCGGGTCCTGGAAAGGATCCGGGCATGTGGACTAGATCGACTCGACTTCTTCGTTGATCTCGATCCTCGGGGAGCCAACGACGCCGGCTTCGGTCATCTTGGCCTTGAGGTTCGGGTTGTTCAGGAATGACTTCGCCAACTCGAGGGTCTCGAAACCGGCGACAACGGTCACCGTGTTGGGATCCTCAACCGAGCGATTCACTCTTGCGTACTTCGCTCCTGCCGTGGTGGGCAGGAACGTGTCGTACACGCTCTTCCACTTGCCGTAGTCCGTCACGGAGTGCCGGATTGCAGTATTTATCATGAGTCCTCCTCATATAGCTGCTTGTGTGAGACATACTCTAACAGATATTTGGAGTTCTAAGTCAAATGCGGAATTCTGAACCGGTTGCGTAGTTTTGAGGTAGCTTGGTGCGAGCCGAATGCAACTCAGTCTCAAACGAAAAGGCGACTACGCCGTCAGGGCCATGATCTCGGTCGGCCGTCAACATGAGAGCAGTCTGCGCCAGGCCCGTCAGATCTCCACCGAGATGAACATCCCCTACAAGACCTTGACCCTGATCCTGGCCGGACTGGTCGCCGAGGGACTACTGGTAGCCGCTCACGGGCCCCGTGGAGGCTATCGCCTGGCTCGGCCCCCTAACGAAATCAGCCTCCTCGATATCGTTGAAGCCGCCGAAGGCCCCGCCACGTTCGACCATTGCGTTCTACGCGATGGTCCCTGCGACTGGGAACACACCTGTCCCGTTCACGACACCTGGGCCCGCACCCAAGCTGCCCTAACCCGAGAGTTGGCTTCCACATCCCTTGCCGAGATGGCTGCAATCGACACTGCCATCGAGGCCGGCTCGTATCAGCCGGAAGCCCCTCCCCATGCACAGCTCACGGATCGACATGGCACCCGCAACTAGCCGTCCTCCGCCCGGTCGATCCTGGCTCGGTCTCTCGATGGGGCTCAGCCCAAGACCACCCCAACGTGGTGGGTGGAGCCGTCATCGACCAGGTTCAGCTCCGAACCGGGGGGGAGAGTGGTGCCGTCCATGGTCAAACCCACGACACCCTTGTTGACGCCGTTGGGATTGCTGACCTCGATCTCATATTGGGACGAGTGATAGCGGAAGGCGATCTCGAAGCCTCTCCAGGCGCGCGGAATGCACGGATCGACAAGGAGGCTCGCTCCCCGCAAACGGAAGCCAAGGATCCACTCCACACCCGCCCGGTACATCCAGCCCGCCGAGCCCGTGTACCACGTCCAACCTCCCCGGCCTACGTGGGGCGCCTCCGAGTACACATCCGCCGCCGCCACATAGGGCTCCACCCGATAGCGGTGGATCCCCGCTCTGGTGCTGGCATGGTTGATCGGGTTGAGCAAACCGAACAGTTCGCCCGCCCGATCACCGTCGCCCAGGGTGGCGAAGGCGATGACGCACCAGATGGCGGCGTGGGTGTACTGGCCGCCGTTCTCGCGGACACCGGGCAGGTACCCCTTGATGTATCCAGGGTCGACGTCCCAGTTGTCGAACGGTGGGGTAAACAGGAGCACCAGACCGTCACCTCGATGGACCAAGTATTCCTCCACCGAGTCCATCGCCCGCTTGCCGCGCCCGCTTCGTGCGCCACCGTGGATGACCGACCAGGATTGTGCGATCGAGTCGATTCGACATTCGGGATTCACCGCTGAACCGAGCGGCGTCCCGTCATCGAAGAAGGCGCGCCGGTACCAGTCACCGTCCCAGGCCTCGGCTTCGAGGCTCTCTTGGAGATCAAGGGCCCCCTGCCGCCAGGTTGCGGCGAGTTCGGGCTCCCCCAGTCCGGCGGCGATGTCGGCGAATCGTTTCAGGTTCGCCTCCAGGAACCATCCGAGCCACACGCTCTCACCTCGTGCCTCTCGACCCACCCGGTTGAACCCATCGTTCCAATCACCCGTCCCGATCAGGGGAAGGCCATGACTCCCCAGCCTGGAGAGCGCCCGTTCGAGGGCACGTCGGCAGTGGTCGAAAATGGTTCCTTCGGTGGAGGACTTCTCTGGGGTCATGTAGATCTCGTCTTGATCGGGAGCGAGTTCCACTCCACGCAAATAGGGGACCACCTGCTCGAGAACGTCCTGGTCCCCGGTCACCTCCACATAGTGGGCCACGGCATAGGGGAGCCAGAGGTAGTCGTCGGAGATACGGGTCCGCACCCCCTTCCCCGAGGGGCCGTGCCACCAATGGAGCACATCGCCTTCTTCGAATTGATGACTGGCGGCTCGTAACAGGTGCTCTCTGGTCGTGTCCCGCATCGGCATCACCAGCGCCATGACATCCTGCAGTTGGTCGCGGAAACCGAAGGCTCCTCCGGACTGATAGAACGCGGTCCGGCCCAGCACTCGGCAAGCGAGCGTCTGGTACAGCAGCCACTGGTTGATCATCAGGTCGAAGGATCGGTCGGGAGTCTTCACCCGGACAGTGCCGAGGATGTCCTTCCACCGGACCGCCACTTCCGCTTGTATCACCTTCGTGTCGATCCGGCGATAGCGCTCGACGAGTGTCCGGGCCTCTCCGAGGTCCTCACCTTGGCCGAGCAAAAAGACCACCTCGACTTCTTCGTTCGGAGCCAGGACCAGGGAGCGTTGGATGGCGGTGCAGGGGTCGAGCCCCACTCCGACGGCCCCCGACAGTTTCCTGGTGGGTCTCAGAGCTGACGGGTCGTCGATGCTGCCGTGTCTTCCCAGGAACTCGGCCCGATCCGCCGTAACCGTGACTTCGCCGGCTCCGAGGTCGGCGAAGGCCACTCGTTCCCCGAAGTCGGCGTTCCATGGGTTGCGGGCCAGCATGGCGCCCGTCTCCTCGTCGCGTTCGGTCACGATCTGCATGGGCGACGTGGACCTGGTGGTGCCGAGCACCCATTCCAGATAGGCGGTTACGGACAGGTTGCGGCGGCGATCGGTCAGGTTGTGAAGCCGCAGACGCGAGATCTTGACCGGATCCTCGAGCGGGACGGTCTGATGCAGGTGGAGAGCAATCCCTCGGGATGTGTGTTCGAACTCGGAATAGCCGGGACCGTGGCGAGCCAGGTAGGCAGCGGCCTCATCTCTGATCGGCAGGGCGGTCGGTCCCCAGACCTCCCCGCTCTCCTCATCTCGAACATAGAGCACCTCGCCGGAACGGTCAGTCACAGGATCGTTGGACCAAGGCGTCAGCTGGTTCTCCCGGCTGTTCTCCGCCCAGCTGTACCCGGACCCCGATTCCGAGACACAGAACCCGAAGCGGGGGTTGGCGACGACATTGATCCACGGGGCCGGCGTCGATTGACCTTCTCCCAACACCACCACGTATTCGGTGCCGTCGGCGGCGAAGCCTCCAAGACCGTTGTGGAACTCGCGGTCCGGCCTCGGTCGCGGCCCGCCCGTCTGATCGGCAGCAATCGGCCTGGAAGGGGTGGGATGGGTCAACACCTCGGTGGGCCGGCGAGCGATCTGGTCGGCGAGGGTCCCGTGGTGACTGAGCAGGACCGCCCGCGCCGCCGACTGGAGTGTCGTCCGATCCTCAGCGGTGAGGAGAGGTCCGTTGAGAACGAAAACTCCTCCGTCGGGCTCCTCACCCACCAGGTGGCCACTCTCCCTGATCAGCTCTTCGATGGCTACCTGCAGATCCTGGGAATATGAGCTCGGTCTCTCGTTGATGATCACCAGGTCGGCGGCCAATCCCTTCATCCGCCAGTACTCCTGAGCCCGGAGCAGGTCCCGAACCAGTCCACGTTCTTCGGGCTGGTCGATCCGGACCAGGACGATCGGGAGGTCCCCGGAGATGCCGTGTCGCCACAAACCGTCCTGGCTGACCGAGGACAGAGTCGTCTGAGCCGACGTGCTTCGCAGCACCGGGTCGAAGTAAATGAGCGATCCGGCGAGTTGTTGGAACACATGGGCCTGGTCGGGGTCGATTCTCAGATGATTGAGGCGGACCTGGGCCTGGGTCCATGCCAGGGTCGAGCTTCGCTCAAAAGCCGCCGGGTCGGAGAACTTGTCGATCAGATCCAGGGCCTCGGTCCGGGTGCGGGCCACCACGGTCGTGAAGTCGAGGTGGGCGCTGGCGCCGGGCTGGAGCCGCACCTTTCTCCGCAGACTGAACACCGGATCGAGCACCAGGCCCACCGAATTCGACAGCGGACGATCGACTGCGGCTGCACGATGAGCCTGGTTTCCTCGTCCCAGGAACCGGGCGCGATCCGTCTCGTATTGCACCCCACCCACCACCTCGCCGGTGACCGCGAGCACATGACCCGCCCACACCGTCTCCTCCTCGCGGGAGCGTGGTCGGCGGCTCGCCAGCAGGGCGTCGCGCCCGGGCACCGCTTCGGTCTGCACGAAGAGATTGGAGAAGGCGGGGTGAGCGTTGTCGGACCGGGCGGACGCCAGGACCAGCTCGGCGTAGGAGGTGACCTCCACTTCTCTACCCGCTCCACCCAGATTGGTGATAGTCAGCCGGCGAACCTCGGCATCGTCCTCCGGCGACACCACCACCGTCAACCTCGTGGAGAGACTGCCATCACGACGCAAGATCTCGGCCTTGTCCTCGCTGTAGGCCACTTGATACGAGTCGGGCTCGGCGAGAGTGGGTTGGTAGCCCGCCGACCAGGTTCGGCCGGACCCGTCCTTGATGAAGAAGTAGCTGCCGAAATTGTCGCGAGTGGCGTCTTCCCGCCAGCGGTTGACCGCCAACCCAAGCCACTGGCTGTAACCGGAACCGGCGGAGGTGACAATGGTGCTGAAACGTCCGTTGGATAGAGCGTGAGTGACCGGGACCGGCCCATGCGGCGACGAGACGCGGCGGACGACACCCTTAGCCTCTTCCGGGGGATGGGCTGATTCGGCGACTTCCTCGGCGCGGGGACGCGCCACTTCCACATCGCGGGGAACTCTTTCATGCAGTAACAGCTCGGCCGCCCGAACCGACGGGTCGGAATGAAACAGATCTCTGCAGAGCCCGGCAAAGATGACGTTGGTGAGAGAAACCAAAGACATCGCCTGGTGGTGTGCCATATAGGCGCGTACCACCACGGTCTCTCCGTCTTCGGGCAACCGGGCAGGGGTGAAGTCGAGCGCCTCGTAGTAGCCGTAGCCGCCCAGCGCGCCCAGACTGTTGAGCCGGATCAGGTTCGCCACCGCATCCCGCGGCTCGACCATCGTCGCCAGCAAGGTCGCATATGGCGCCACCACCAGGTCCTCGCTCAGACCCCGTTCGAACCCAAGCCCGGGGACGCCAAAGGCCCGGTATTGATAGACGAGGTGGATGTCTCGAGCCGCATAAGCCGCCTCCGAGATTCCCCAAGGGATCTGGCGCTCGTTCCCGTACTCGATCTGGCGTCGTACGACTGCCCGGTAGGTGGTGTCGAGGATGCTTTCGGGTGGAGAGCGCATCACCAGCAACGGCATCAGGTACTCGAACATCGAGCCCGACCATGAGATCAGGGCACCCCCGCCACCCATTGGAGTCATCGACCGACCGAGGCGGAACCAGTGGCTAGGGGGAAGGTCACCTTTGGCAATGCCGACGAAGCTGGCGAGACGGGCCTCGGAGGCGAGCAGGTCGTAGTGGCTTCGATCGAGGGCGTTCTCGGCGACTCGATATCCGATGGCCAGCAGCTTGTTTTCGGGGTCCATGAGAAACGAGAAGTCCATCTCCGCCGCCAGACCGGCTGTCCTCTCTGTCAAGGCGGCAAGACGGGCGGAGAGAAGCTCCCGGCTCGTCTCCTCGTCGAATATCTGGAGGTCGTGGACGTGGCCTTGCACCGTCGCCAGCAAGGCTTCGGCCGCCACCGCCAGTTCCTCAGCAACCTCCCTGGTGGCAAGGGTACGGGCGATGTCGGCCACGGTTTCGGCTTCGGCGAGGATCTGGGCCAAGGGCGGCGACCCGGCGGTTTCCCCGCTCCGCAGCGAGGTGAGTAACTCAGCTAGGGCCTGGTCGAGTTCGCGGGGTGCGACCACCTCGATGTCATCCTCGACAGCCAGAGGGTCGACCGCCTCCTGCAACAGCAGTGCTCCGTCTCTGATGCCGGCTGCCACCTCAGGGCCTGGTACGAGTTGGCGGAGGCGCTCACAGCCTTGGGACACCGTTAACAGGTGGCCGGCCAGATTGCCGCTGTCCACGGTCGACACGTAACGCGGTGCTAGGGGCTCACAGGACATGGTGTCGTACCAGTTGAGGAAGTGACCCTGGAATCGCTCCAACCGGCTCAAGGTGGAGACCGTGTTTTCGAGCCTGGTGACCGTCTCTTCGAAACCGATCCAGCCGAACTCCCGGGCCGACAACACCGCCAGTAGGTAGAGCCCGATGTTGGTGGGAGAGGTGCGGTGCGCGACTTCCGCCAGATCCTCTTGGAAATTGTCCGGTGGCAACCAGTTCTCATCGCCAGTCACGAACCTCTCGAAGTATCGCCAGGTGCGCCGGGCCGTCAGTCGGAGAGCGTCCTGTTCCTCGAATGTGGGCGGGTCCGCCACCTTGATCGAGCGGGGGATGCTGACCTGGTGAGCGATGAAGGGAGCCAGCACCCACATCCCGAACCACGCCAGAGCGGGCACCAATGCATCCGGTTTGACCAAGGCGGCGGCGGTGGCGCCTACGAGGCCGACCACCATCGACGGGGACATCCGCCGGACGAAGCCCGCTAAGTCAAGGCCGAACTGTCGCTCCGCTTCTTCGGCCGTTACCCAGGTGAGCAATCTGCGACGCGAAAACACCAGGCGCCACAGGGTCACGACAATGGCATCGGTCATTCTCAGGGCCTGATGGGCAAGGAACGCCGCCTGCAACAGGGTTCGTCCCAGCGTCCGCCATGCGTCCGTCCCCCACCGCCTCAGCCGGACTGCCCCGGGTGTGCTGGTCCGCCGGGGAATCATTCGCTCGAGTAGTGGCAGCAGACCGGGGAGGGCCAACGCCAGGAGAATGAACCCAGTCCAGGGCCAGACAGGTATCCCCGGCAGAATGAATGATGCCAACAAGGTGAAGAGGGCAGCGGGTGCACTTAGGCTGCGGCGGAGGTTGTCGACCATCTTCAAACGGGCCACAGGAGGAAGCGGTCCGTGCCGGCCGAGGATCCAGGGGAGGAGCTGCCAGTCGCCACGCACCCAGCGGTGCTGGCGGGAAAGGGCTACCTCGTAATGGCTCGGGAACTCCTCGAACACTTCGACATTGGTGAGTAGGCCGGCCCGGGCGAAGCTGCCTTCGAAGAGATCGTGGCTGAGCAGCGCGTTTTCCGGGATGCGACCCTCCAATGCCGCCTCGAAGGAATCGATCTCATAGATCCCCTTGCCGGCATAGGACCCCTCGCCGAACAAGTCTTGGTAGAGGTCACTGACAGCAGCGGCGTAGGGGTCGATCCCGGTCGGTGGGTAGAAGACACGCTGGAAGAAGCTGATGCCACCCGCTCTCAGAAACGCGGTGACTCGAGGCTGGAGGACCCCATACCCCTCCACCACCCGTCCGAGCGGTTCATCGACCCGGGCCCGGTTGAGAGGATGAGCAATGGTGGCCACGAGCCGGGTGGCCGCCCCGGGCGGTAGCCGCGAGTCGGCGTCGAGGGCGATCACATAGCGAACCCGTTCCGGGGGCATCCGGTCGGTTCCAATGAAGTTGGTATCGGCCGCCCCACGGAGGAAACGGTTGAGCTCGTGGAGCTTGCCACGCTTGCGCTCCCAGCCCATGTGCACGTCCTCGCCAGGATTGAACACTCGCCGCCGATGGAAGATGAGGAACCGATCCGCCCCTCCCGGTCCCGGCCCATGTCTCTTGTTGAGCCGAGCCACTCCGTGGGTAGCGGCAGCCAATAGTTCGGCGTCGTCGGCCAGCTCGGGCCCCTCGGCATCCCGCCAGTCGCTGACCAATGCGAAATGCAACTGGCCTTCTGGGTTGGCCAGGTAGTGGACTTCCAGCCGTTCAACCAGCTCTTCAACTTGGTCGGGTCGCGACAACAGGGCGGGAATTGCCACCAGAGTGCGCAGCTCTGCGGTTGGTCCATGACGCAAAGCCAGAGAAGGAAGCTCGTCGGGGCGGGTCAGGGCCGCGATCGCCCGGTTCACCAATACAACCGCTATGTCGGAAGCCGGGATGAGGGCGAGGAATGCCATGAGCAATCGCCAGGGCGACCCACGCTCGATCGTGAGCAGGGGAACGGTCAGGGTCAGACCGGTCACCATGGCAACCGAACCCAGGTACACGGCCGTGGCGTGTCGTCGGACGAATCGAGAAAGGACGAGCCCGGCACCGGGACGGAACCCGATCTGATCCTCGAGCATGGCCCTGCCCTCTCCAAGCAGGTGGAAGCCAGGATCGCTCTGGCGACGATCGGGGAGGTGGGCTTTGGACAGCCGAAGTGTGGTTTTCGCGACGTCGAGCTCGGAGGTGCCGGATCCCTTCGACAAGTCCTCGATGGCGTGGCGGTAGCGGTCCCGGGTGGCGAAGCTCATCTCGCTATAGGAGCTTCCCGCAGCCAGGGCCTGATCGACCAGGCTGACCCCCTCCACGAAGTCGGCCCAGTCGAAGAAATTGATCTGACGGAGACTGGTCACGACGTTGCGGACGGTGACATTGGTGGCCGATTGGCGCCGATGGGTTTCGTCGACCACCTCGTCGGGTGGCGTCCCCTCGGCGGCCAGATGACCAAGCAGCCAGCTGAGACCGGGAGTCGTCTCCGGATCCCGGTCGCGAAGACGCTGAAGCAGTTGGACAACAAGAGGCTGGGGCAGTGCGGTTCGGCCGTAGCGGTCGAGGGCTGCTCGAGCCTCACCGGCGCGGCCGCGGCCAATTCCCAGGAGCCCGTCGGCGATCTCGTCGGCCTCTCGTCGGAGCCTCCTGGCCCATACGATCGACTCGGCCATGCGGCGCAAGTTCTCGATGAGGATCAGGCGAAGGGTGATGGGGATGGCCCAGAGCTCACCGATGGTGAGGGGTTCGACCTCCTGGTATGAAGCCACGAACCTGCGCAGCGCTTCGTGATCGAAGCGGCTGTCCAGGTGGGCGACGTACGCCCACACGATCCCGTACACCCGCGGGTAACCAGCCAGGTGACCACCCTCGAGTTTGGGGAGCTCGTGGTAGTAACCGGGAGGGAGGTTCTCTCGTATCTCGCGCAGCTGGCTTTCCACAAGGTGGAAGTTGTCCACCAGCCATTCGGCCGCAGGGGTGAGGAGCGCTTCCTCCCGAATCGCTTTCGACAACTCCCGGTAGGAGGAGAGAAGGATCTCACCGTTATCCGCCAGGCGCCGCGATATGAGTCGGAGTCGTCCTCGCCGTCCACTCAGTTCCTGGGTTTCGGCGAGACTGCGAGCATGGTCTTCCAGCCGCTCGACGCTGAAGAGCTCCGCCCGGATGGGCTCGTCGATAGGCTCGAATCCCGACCCTCGGGTGGATGGCACCATCGCACAATACGTGAGCATTGACACCGCGAACTCGACCGCGAGGGCGCCAACATGCTCAGGGAGCCCCGAAGGGGGCTACTCGAGAAAGAGTGTGTCGTCGCGTTTGACGACCCGGCGGCGGCCCCAGGGTCAGAGCTTTGAGGGCTGTGCCGAGGCCGGGGATCTTGGCAAAGGTCCCCTGCGGTCCCCGCCAGAAACTCAGCACCGGAACGCGCCGAACCTAGAGAACGCGAACACCCCATGTTCATTGGCGTTTTCGGGTGTTCCGAGGCCCGAATACAGAGCAGTTTTCCTAAATCGGTGTTGCGGGTTCGAATCCTGCCGAGGGCGTCGATCCCCGTATTCGCTTGTAATCGTGGGGAGTGTGGGGGCCAAGCCGGCTTGAGCCCGCTCGACATCGGGGGATGAGCCTGGCCATTGCCTAGGCTGCGATTTCGGAAGGAGCGTCCATGCTCGATGCCTCAGCCGCCTCGTATGCCCTGCTTCTGGGGGCGGTCGCTGCATTCAATCCCTGCGGTTTCGCCCTGCTGCCCGCCTACGTCGTCCTGATCGTGACCGGTAGCGCCGATGGCGCGGTGGCCCGCCCGGTGGCGCTGCGACGAGGGGTGGGGTTCGCCCTTGCCATGACCCTGGGTTTCCTGGTGGTGTTCACCGGGCTCGGACTGCTGTTTGGCGCGGTAAGCCTGAGCCTCCAGGGCTCGATCCTCCCGTACGTGTCCTATGTCACCGTGGCCGTCGGCCTGTTGCTCGTCGGGCTGGGCGTGATGGTCGTGGTACGGGGCGAGCCTTGGGGGCCGGGGCTGCGCATGCAGTTGTCTGCGCCACGGGCAACCTTCTGGTCTCAGGTGGGTTACGGGGCGGGGTTCGCCGTGGCTTCGCTGAGCTGCACCATCGGCCTGTTCCTGGCCGTGGTCTCCCAGGCGCTGGTGGCCACCAACCCTTTGGGGGTGGTGCTCCCCTTCGTAATCTACGGGGTCGGCATGGGGGCGTCAGTGGTCGCCGTGACCCTGCTGGCGGTGGTGGCTGGCTCTGGGGTCATGGCGGCGCTGCGTAACAACACCAGCCTGATCATGAGGGTGGGCGGGGCGTTGATGATCCTCGCCGGGCTCTATGTGGTGGTGTTCGGGCTCGCCGAGATCCTGCCCCGTCATGGCATCGACGTGCTCAACCCGGTCTTGTTGACAACGGCCCGCTGGCAGTCGGCGGTGACCGGTGCGATCGGGTCGTGGGGGACACCGCTGTTGGTGGCAGTGATGATGGCCGTGGCCGGGTTGGCGATCTGGGTCTACCGGCGGGGAAGTGGCGATTCCGGGGCTCTGTCACCCGAGAGTGTCGATGCCGTCGAGGACGGAATGCCGCACCGGAACTAGGCGACGGGATCAGCTACTAGTGAGGATCTCGAACTCGGCCAGGAGATCCGCGGTGGTGAGACCCGAACCTGCCTTGCGTGCCGTGCCGTCCTGGTTCACGAAGTAGAAAGCCGGCTGCAACAGCACTCCGAAGCCCTCCCAGATCGACCCGTCGAGATCCAAGATGTGGGTCACGCCGCCAGTGGCGGTCCATTCGACGAACTCGTCCATCGACACCAGGTCGTCGGAGCGCCCTGCGATTCCCACGAACTGGACTCCGTCGGGCAGCTCCGCCAACGCCGGAGCCACCTGGTCCTTGCCCTCGACCAGGCATATCGGGCACCAGGGCGCCCAGAACCAGAGCACAACATCGTGGTACTTGAGCGACTCGCCCTCGATGGTCTCCCCGTCGAGGGTCTGGGCGGTGAAGTCGAACGGGCCCGGTTCCGGCTCGGTCGCCGGCGCGGCGGGAGGCGCGGTTGTCGGGTCGCTGACCGTAGCCGTGGGTGTTCCACATCCGGCGAGGACGACGACGACGGCGACGGCCCCGAGCCTGAGGGTGTTTCTGATATCCAGTACTTTCCCGGGGAGGTGATGTTAAGTGCTCGCCTGCGTCGACCATGGCGGAGAGGAATTCCCGGCGGGCGAGTGGGCGTCCTGGGCAACGAACCCGACACCGGGCAATGTCCGGTCTCCCGGTTCTCCGCCGAGCACCCGGATCGTGCCCGCGGACGGTCGGGTCAGCCCGGTGGCGCAGTGAAGCAGCGTCGTCTTGCCGGCCCCGTTGGGACCTGACCGGCCTTGGTGAATCTTCGTAGCGGAGTTCGTAGGGTTCGACCACGGTGTCACCCAATGAGCGACGCACCGCCGGTTTTCTGCTGGTCTCGGGGTTCGGGTTCCTTATGGTCGCTGCTGTCCTGTTCACGGGAGGACCAGGCGGACCAACCTTTCCTAAATGGCAGGCCCTTGCCCTTGGCTTGGGATTGGTCGTGACGTTGTTCGGTTTGGCAACATTCGAACTTGTCGTCCGTGACGCCGGGGAGCGCGTTCTGGGGCGACTGGGAACGATCGCTTTTCTTCTTGGGTGTATTTCGTGGATCGTTGCGGATGCCGTCGCGCTGGGCGGGCTGCCATGGATATTCGAACTCGAACGAAACTACGTGGTGCTGGCCTGCTTTGCCCAGCTGGCCTTCGGCTGGGCCATTCTCCGCACCGAAGTCCTCCCCCGCTGGCTCGGTTGGGCAGCTATCGGGTGGAGTGTTGTCTGGGCTGCCCTCTACCTCGGCCGAATTGTGGAGGCGCCACTCGGTATCAACCTGATCACTTTCCTCTTTGGCCTTTTGCTGCTTCGTCGCTGGCCATCCAGACCCCGAACGACGCAGGATTGAATAGCGCGATCAGGCCTCGACCCCGGGCAGCGGAGAGCTGGTCGTCTGCAACTCCATCATCGTCGGCGACCTCAGCGTGTCGCGAGATCCTGGGCTATCGCCTCGGCAACTTGCTCGGCGGCCCGGCGCGCCTCGCGGCTGCCCTGGTAGCTCCTCGCGATGAGCGCCAGCAACGCCAGTACGGCGACGACGACTAACAGAGCGAACAAGGCGCCGGGCTGTGTCGAAGGAGCTGCCGAGGGATCGCTCGCAAGTAGGGAGACGAGCAGGGCCGTCACGACGAGGATAATTGTCAGTGCGCCGATGGCGAACGGCCACCTTGCCCGTGGTGCCGGCGGGTCGGCGGCTTCGTGTCCTTCCACGACCCCACGAAAGTCGACCCATTGGTAATCGGTCAAGGGTTTGATCAATGGCGTTGAGTCGAGCAGGACGGGAACCAGCCGCTTGTTAGCGGAGATCGCTCGCTCGTACTCCGACTGGACCTCCTGGGAGCCAGCCGAATGTGTGCACCACAACAGGTAGAAATGGCTGGCGTTGTCGATCGCCTGAACAAGGACATCTCGCCAGCGCTCGCCGGCAGGGATGCTGTCGACGTCGTAGAACACGTCATCTCGAGCGCGAAGTAGCTGAACGACCAGGGTCGCCATCCGTCTATCGCTGCGGCTGTATGAGACAAACACCGAATCCGTCAAACAACCGTCCCGAATGTCGTCCGCTCCGGCAACGCCCAACCAAGTCGCTGTCCGCATTGGTTTCAGGACCACCCGACGGAGCCGTGTGGTCCTCGAAGCAACCGTTACAGAGCTTCGTGCCGAAGCTCGCTCGTGGCTCTCGCCTTGGTCGCTATCCTCGGCCAATGGGTCGAGTCGGCTGGGATCGGCGAGCTGCTGCCCTCGTCGCGCTTCCGCTCATGGGTCTCGCCTTGGCCTTCGCCGTGGTAGTTCTCATGCGCAACCAGGGCGCCCTCATCTTCGGGTTGGTCGGTGTGACATTGCTCACCTGTGCAGCCTGGTGGTTGGTGACCGAGGCCTCGGTCCTGAGAATGACGGCGGGAGTGCTCGGGTTCGCCGGCCTCGTCCTCGTCGTGATCACTTTCGGCGTCGCCACCAGCCGCGCCATCGACGCTGCGTGGCGTACGGTCCTGGTCCTGGCGATCCTTGCCACGGCGGTTCGCCTCGCCCAGTACTCGCTCCGCCGCCCCATCCCCGACCATGCGTCGGCTGCTCGAACCCGACCCCGCCGGCCGCAGCAGCCCGTGCTGTTGTGCAACCCATGGTCGGGAGGAGGCAAGGTCGAGAAGTTCGGTCTCCTCTCACTCGCCGCCGAGCTTGGGATCGAGACAGTGACGCTGGCCGAGGGACTCGACCTCGAGGAGCTCACTCGCGACGCCGTCGCCCGCGGAGCCGACTGCCTTGGCATGGCCGGTGGCGATGGCTCGCAGGCGTTGGTGGCTTCGGTTGCCGTCGAACACGGCCTTCCTTTCGTCTGCATCCCGGCGGGTACTAGAAACCACTTCGCCCTCGATCTCGGCCTCGACCGCGACGACCCCAGGACCGCGATGCATGCTTTTCGCGACGCGGTGGAGCGCCGCGTCGACTTCGCCACGGTCAACGACCGTCTCTTCGTCAACAACGTGTCGCTGGGCATCTACGCCACGATCGTCCAGTCAGGGGACTACCGCGACTCGAAGGTCGACACCAGTCTGACGATGGCCGCAGAGCTGCTCGGCCGCGAGGCCGAGCCGTTCGATCTCCAATACACCACCCCGAGCGGTCGGCACATCGACGGCGCCTTCCTCATCATGGTCTCCAACAACCGCTATGTGATGGGGGCCAGGCGCGACGCCGCCCAGCGTCGATGGATGGACGGCGGGGAACTAGGGGTGTTCGCCATCTCCAGCAAGACCGCGAGCCAGGCCGCCCGCCTGATGAGCCTGGCAGCGATTGGGATGCCCGATATCAGCTCCCACTGGTCGGAATTCACAACCGATCAATTCGAGGTGCACTCTCGAAGCGGCAGGGCCTATTTGGGCGTCGACGGCGAAGCCCTCGATGCGGAGACTCCGCTGCGATTCCGGATCCATCCTCTGGGGCTACGGATCCTGGTGCCCCAGGGCAACCTCGAGATCGCAGAGCGTCGGCGGTCCCGCGACATCCAGTTCGCACATTTGGCCGCCGTGGCCATGGGGCGGGAGCCCCGGGCGAATGTGAGCCCCGCTCCGGAGGATGGTGAGCCGACTCGACACCCATCCACCGGGATCGCGACGACTTCGAAATTCGAAAAACGCAATCGCTGACTACTTCGCTCCGGTCACCGACAACCCCCGAGACCTGCCGCCCAGGCGAAGACTCACCTGGTGCACGATCAGTGCGACTCCCTTGCCTAGAAGCCAACCGACGACGACATCCCCGGGATAGTGAACGCCGGTGTAGACCCTGGAGAAGCCGACCAGCGCAGCCAACGCGTTGATCGGCAGCCTCACCGGTTTCAGTTGGGCGCCGACGGCTCCAGCAAAGGCCGCGGCCGAGGCCGAATGACCCGACGGGAACGACGTCGAGCCCGGATGTTTTAGGCGTCGCCCCTCGGGGACCAAACCGCGGGGTCGCCGGCGATTGACGAGTGGCTTGACGACCTGATTGGCCACCGCCGAGGTGACTGCGATGGCGATCATCCCCTCCGCGGCGGCCCGCCGGCCGGGTCGCCCGTACAAGACAGCGATCAATGCAGCCATGACCATCCACAGCCGCGAGTAGGAAGCGGCCAGCGAGAGCTGCGGCATGGTGCGATCGAGCCAAGGAGCGTGCCGGTCTGCCACCCACTCGAATATCGCCGTATCGAGCGCACGTACACGTTCGAGCCGGTTCGGAGGCTCACCCTCGCTCATGACATCCCAGCCGCCGACCCCGCACGCTCGCGGCGATGTCGCCAGAGTCTCACAGCCCGGGCTCCTCTTCGCCGAGGTTGATGTCGATGTCGCTGAGGGCTTCCTCGATCGAGGCGTAGAAGTGGTCGCGGTCGAGGGTCTTGAGGAGCCCGTAATCGTGCACGAGGTCACGGAGGCGGGTGCGCAGTTCGACGAAGGCGAGGTGCACGCCCTTGGCGTTGAGCTCGTTGTCGAGGCGCTCGAGCATCCCCGCCGCTGTGACGTCGATGTCGGTGATGGCCTCGCACTGCAGCACCACCCACGCCGGACGGCGCTCGTACACCAGTTGGCGGACCTGTTCGGCAAACAGGCCAGAGTTGGCGAAGAACAGCGGCGCCTCCCACCGGAACACCACCACGTGCGGGTGCTCATGAAGGCTGTCACCTCCGGTGTCGCTGTGCCAGCCCTCACGGCCGTTTACGCGTCCGAGTACTTCGCCGTTCGGCCACCAGTTTCGTTTGAAGAAGAGCAGGACCGACAGCACGACCGCGACGACGATGCCCTCGAGGACCCCGAGGAAGATGACGCCAATGCTCGCAACGAGCGAGAGCACCACCGCAGACCGTCGGATATTCCACAGTCGGCGGAGGACGGAGAAGTCGCTGAGAGAGAGGGCCGCAGCGATGACCACTGCGGCCAGCGCGGAGTTCGGCAGGTCTGCGAGGAGTCCGTTGAAGAACAAGAGCAAAAGCACTACGACAGCGGCGCCGACCACACCGGTGAGCTGGCTCTTGGCCCCGGACTGCTCGGCGACGGCCGTGCGTGAGCTGCTGGATGAAACGGCGAACCCTTGGAAGAACCCGGCTGCGATGTTGGCCGAGCCGATACCGATCATCTCCTGGTTCGGCTTCACCTGCTCGCCACGGCGGGCGTTGAACGAGGTGGACAAGGCGATGGTGTCTGTCAGTGACACCAGTGTGATGCCAATCGCAGCGACGAGCAGCGGCACGACGTCGCCCATGTTGGTCCAAGGCACTTCGGGGGTGGGCAACCCCTTCGGTAGCGTGCCAACCGTGGCGATCTCGAGGCCGAGGGCGGCGGTGACGACGGTGGCGCCGACCACCGCCACGAGGACGGCGGGGATCGCACGGGTGACGCGTGGGAGTACGAGCATTACCGCGAGCGTGGTGAGACCCACGGTGAGGGTCGTGGCGTCACGCTGGTCGAAGTTCGTCACGAACTCGCGGACCTCTTCGATAAAGGTGCCGGCGTCCGTCGAGAATCCGCTGAGCTTGGGTAGCTGCCCAACGATGATGGTGATTGCGAGTCCGTTCATGTAGCCGACCTGGACCTCGCTCGAGAGCAAGTCGGCGACGAAACCGAGCTTGCCGACACCCAGCCCGACCTCGATGAGGCCGACCAGGATGGCGAGCATGCCGGCCAACGCGATGGCGGTGCCAGGGTCGTCGCCAGCCACGACGAGCGGGGTGATGGCTGCGAAGATCAGCGGCCCAAGAGATGAGTCGGGGCCGAGTACGAGGATCTTCGACGGCCCCATGAGGGCGTAGCCGACGAGGCAGGCGACCGTCGTATAGAGACCATTCACCGGGGGCAGCCCGGCGAGCTCGGCGTACGCCATGCCCTGTGGGACCAGAATCGCCGCCAGGACGATCCCGGCTACGAGGTCGGAGCGCAGCCAACGCCGTTGGTAGTTGCGAAGGGACGCGACCCCGGGCACGGATCGCTCCACCGCGGTCAGCCGCTCAGCGCTCTCAGCCATGCACCTGGGTCATCGAGAATTCGCACAGCGTAATCAAGCCGCTTCACGGCGATCGGACCGGGTCGCATTGCACCGGTGAGAGGATCTAGTCGCTCCTCGGCGCCGAAGGAGCGCCGGTGGTGGCCTTGCGGTCCATACACAGTGGTCGACTAGACAAGTGACTCAGGAGGGTAGGTCCAGAAACGAGCACCAGTCCTAGGCCTTGAGCTCTGGACGCAGAGAATCCCCGACTCGGTCAAAGGTTCTCGGGAAGCTCAGTATTCGCTAGGGGCAAAGCCCTGCAGGAGTCTTACCAATATCCGGTAGGTGGCTCATAGTGGTCGTGGTCTTCACTAGCCCGTGGTCTCCTTCCCACGCCAACCGCGGCAGCGATGCCAAGGGCGAGGAGAATCCAAAACCAATCCAAAATCCAAGCCCAAACCTGTTGGAGGAAGGAGGCAACCTCTTCGATCACGAGGTTTTGCCCCCGTCACGCGTCCACCCAAGTCCGCCTTGAGGATTTAAGCCATGCGACATGACGCGGGGTGCGCAGGTCACGACTCGGCCAGCTGCAGTTCGCTGGCCGAAGCGGCGAGCTGTTGAGCCAGAGACTCGGGCTGGGGTGCGTTCGAATTGTTGACGAGGACGGCAACGGTGACGCCGGTGTCCACGTCGTGAAAGACCTGGGAGAGATACCCCCAAATCATTCCATCGTGACCCCACAGCGACTCAACTTGATATATGCCCAGGGCGTACCAACCGTCCCCGTTTGTCAAGTCGAGCATCTCATCCAGTGACTCCTCTTCGATCAGCTCGCCGGCGAACAGGCCGTCGAGGAAGATCAGGAGATCGTCCACCGTGGAGATGATGCTGCCTGCAGTCCACCCCGGGGTGAAGAGCCCTGGCAAGGGCGTGGTACCCAGGGAATCCATGTCGATGTCCCCGTCGAGATCTTCATAGGCGTTGACCACCACGACCTCGGGGAGCGATGAGTCGAAAAAGAGCGTGTTCTCGAGGCCCAAAGGTTCGATGACATAACTGTCGAGGAGCGATCCGGCATCGGTGCCGGTCGCCGCCTCGAGTACGGAACCGAGCACCCAGTAACCGCCATTGGAGTACGCCCAGTCGCTCCCCGGGGCGAACGTCGGTATGCCGGCCGCGACTGCGGTCAGGAGCTCGTCCGGGGTGAACACCCTCGACGGCTCTGCAGCTCCCTGAGTGAGAATCTCGTCGCTGGGGTCGTAGACACCGGCGCGGTGATCGAGCAGATTCCTGATTGTTGTCTCACCCCCGGCAGGAAACTCCGGCAGGTAGGTAGCGACCGCGTCGTCGAGTTGGACGATGTTTTCTTCGACTAGACGCATGGTGAGCGCGGCCATGAAGGTCTTGGTGATCGAGCCGATCACGAACCGGTCGGTCTCGGCCACCGGAATCTCCTGTTCACGGTCAGCAAGACCCGCTGCACCGAGCCACACACCGCCGTCTGCAAATCGGGCGCCGGCAGCAACCCCGACGTCCGCCTGGTGGGCCCAGGCCTCGATCATCGGCTGCAAGACCTGCTCGCCAGCAGCCTCCGTTGTGGCGGTCGATTGAGCCACGGTGGTGGTCGGCAAGGACGAACTGACCGGCGCTGCCGTAGGGGTCGCGGCTGCCTCCTGACCCGTCTCGGTACACCCGGACACCAAGGCAAAGACGGCACACAGGAAGAGCGGGAGCGGCCAAGACCTGATCACCGCCGGTCGACTACTCACCCCACTCCCGGTCATTCGCATCAAGGGCCCACCCTACGGGAGACGTTCCAGAAGGCGCGTGGCTCACGGCCGTCCGCTGCCCTCACGACACACACCTCATGGGATCGAGAGCTCGGCGACGACCCCGAAATGGTCGGATGCCCACAGGCCGCCCGGAGTCTTAGCAGTAGTGCCCACAAGCACGGCATCCGCTGTCTTGACGGCAGGTGTCTTCGTGAGGATGAGATCGATACGGATTGAAGCTGTCGACGTCGGATTGAGCAGGTCCGCCGCCTGCCCCCAAGTGAACCCGGCGTTATTGCCGTTCGCCTCGCTCCAGGAATCCCGCATCTTTCCTTGCGAAGATTTGGTGAGGATTTGGTAGGTGCCGCTGTCAGACCCGGTTGGCGGCGAGTTGAAGTCGCCAACGGCAACTACTTTCAATGTCGTCTGCAGCGGGTCGGCGATGAGTTCGTGTGCCTGGGCGTCGCGGACGGAGGCGACGGATGACTCGAGGTGGGTGTTCACAAATCGGAACTGCTTCTTGCCCTGTTGGACATCAACCGAGGCCCATCCACGCAGATCGACGATGTTGTTGCCTGGGATGCCACCGATATTGGAGTAGACGACGTTGGTCTCGAAATGGTCGGATCTTGGATTCGTATACGACACTCCGTCTCGAACCAGGATGACATTGCGGAGTGTCAGCCGAACATCCCTGAGGACGGGCACCGGAACTGGGTCCGATGTGAACGTGGCAGGGACCTCGACGTCGAAGTTCTCCTGGATGACCGCGGCGGCATAGCCCAGACCGAGCCCATCGATCTCGGCGAGGAGGAGAGCCAGGAAGTCGTATTCGACAGTCGTCGCAGAGGCGGGGTTGTTAAAGGACCCAGAGCGCCACAGCGCAACTTCCTGCAATCCGACGAGGTCTGGTGAGGTGTCGGCGATCTCCTGGGCCAGGAGCTTGGCACGGGCCGAGAAGTCGGTTTCCACCATCAGCTGGTGAATGTCCGCCACCGCCACGACCAGCTGACCCGGGTTTCCAGCGGCGATGGCGGGGGCGAGATCGGCACCCAAATACACGTTACGGGTCATGACAACGACGTTGCTCCTGGCGGCGGCGACGGACGGCAACAGAGCCATCAGGCTCGCGACCGCTAGGAGTGCGGCGATACGGTGTCGGGTTGTCATGGGACTCCTCATTCGGCCCTCGGCGGCTGATCCGCGATCTATTTGGTGCCTTCGATGGAGGTGAACGTAAGACGCAAGCAATGAGAGGTCATCGGTAGGCGCTACCTAATTTGGAGTTGTTAGCCAACTAGGTCGCGAACAATTCGGTGGCCCTTACTCCGAGTCCTCGGGCGATGGCAGCCGCGTCGTGGCGCGAAGAGGCATTCAACTTCGACAGGACCGCCGCCACATGGTGCTCGGCGGTGCGGGACGAAATGAACAGACGGTCAGCGATCTCCAGATTGGTCAGGCCTTGCGCGATCAGTTCGAGGACCTCGGACTGTCGCGACGTCAGGTGGGCCAAGTTGTCCCTAGTCGAAGGGCGGAGGCCGCGGGGTACGTTGCTCACCCCGTCGCGACGGAGTTCACGACGAATCCGGGTTGCCAACGGAACAGCACCCATCTCCTCCAGGATCTGCAATGCAGTCAGCCTGGCCGGCACATCCCCGTCGGCCAGGGCCATTGCCAGTTCGTAGGGACGCTCCCAATGTGCCCAAATCTCGGACGCCGCTTCCCAGTCGCCAACAACCTGCTTCCGGTACGGCATGGGAAGCCAAGCGGGCACGTCAGAGACGATTTCGAGCTTCCATAGCCACCAGAACAAAGAAGCTGCTGAAACCGGTTCCACGTCCGATCGCCGGTAACGCTGGTACCACTCGTCGTAATACGTGTATTCGCGCACGGCCGAGTCCACGTCGAACGGTGAGCGCTCGTCCAGCCAGCGAGCCTCCGCCAGAACGGGTTCGACGCCGTAGGCGACAGGTGGAAGACGGTCGGAGATGGCGAACAGTCTTGCGATCGACTCGCCAGCCAGCGGGCTGCCCCTCCGGACCTGGGCCAGTGCGGTGGTTTCCAGCGCCCACAACGTCATGTTGATATCGAGATCGGACCACACGGCGGCGACGTCATGTCCGATGTCCTCGGCACCGGCCAAATACCCGGCCAACAGATCGCAATCGGCCTGGGCCATGCGATAAAAGGCCCGTCGATCCTCCAGGCCGTGCTCTTCGGCGAAGGCGATCGCTCTGTCGATGACGCCATCACGGCGGGACGGGTGTACCCGCACGCAAGTAACCGCCATACCGCTATAGGCCGTGTCCAGGGCTCGCACCGAGCCAGCCTCGACGGCGGCCCGGACTACGTGTTCCCCTTTCTTCATGGCGGATTCAGCGTCCTCTTCGATCCAGACTTCAAGAGCCCGAGCAACCAACTCCGCCTCCGAGCCGGGTGAGGCCAACTGTTGAGCTCGCGTCGTCGCCTCCGCAGCTACGTCCACCTTGTCGGCCAGATTGTTTACGAACCCCACATCGACGAGGGCCATGGCAACCTGTTCGTTGGACGCACCGGCTCGATCGAGTTCTGACACCAGCAGTGATGCAACTCGCAACGCCTCCTCGTTTTGCTTGGTGTGCCACAGGAACATCACGGTCCTCTGCCTTGCCAACGCCGCCGCCAACGCGTCGCCGATTTCCTCATGTACATCAATTGCTCTCCGGATGAGGGTGAAAGCCAGCGCGGTGTGCCCTAGATCGTTTTCGACCGCGGACCATTCCTCCATGAGCCGCGCCCTTTCAGTCGGGTGGAAACGATCGAGATGTGGCTCCAACGCGCGGTAATAGACCGCCGCCTCACGTCTGCTCCCGGCGGTGGTAGCCCGACGTGCTGCGCCCGGGGCATAGGCAACAAGTGCGTTCGAGTCACCTGCCTCCAAGGCGTGATGCACCAGAACCGAGGCGTCGGCTTCCATTTTCTCCAACTCGCCCAGAACCCGGGAGTGGAGGTCGACCCTGATGCTGACTGGGAGCGTCGCTTCTGTTGCACTCCTCAACAGCTCGTGCCTGAAGTTGAGCTCGTTTCGATCGACAGTGAGCAGCCCGCTCGCTTCGGCTTGCTCGAGATCGTGATGGGAGGAACTGACGCAGGCGATCGCAAGGTCGAGCGGGCAGCCACCGGGCAGAATTGACACGAGCTCGACGATGGCGCGAGCGGTGCGAGGCAGCTTGGCCAATCTCGCCAACACCATGTCCGTGACCGCAGGTGGGACCTCCAACCCCGAACGGATCATCTCCGTCGCCAAGAGCGGATTGCCACCGGTGAGCCGCAACAACTCGTCGGCCCGATCCTCACCGGCCAGCAGAGCAATCGATTCGCGGCTCAGCGGTTCCAGCGTGATCCGCAGCATCGACTCCACCGGCACATCGCCAATAACCCGTCTCAGTGGATGCTCCGCAGGCGTGTCCTCGTCCCTGAAGGCGACTACCAAGAGCCCATGAGTCCGGTCGATCCGGCGACCCACCCGCAGCATTAGGTCGAGGGTCGCTTGTTCCGCCCAATGCACGTCGTCTATAACGACCACCGTGGGTAGCAACCTCCGGCCTAGGAGCTCCATGACTTCATCGAACACAGCCCTTGGATCGTTGGTCTCCAAGGCCGGCAGCAACCTCGGCTCGTGGCCAGCCATGTCCCATAGAGCTTCGAAGGGTCGAGCTGACGCCACATCGTCACATGCCCCGAACATCAGGTGCACACGATCAGCGTTCGCACTCATGAAGCCTCTCAGCAGCGACGATTTCCCGATACCTGCTGGACCACGGACGAGCGCGAACACACCGGAGCCACCTGCCGCTCGCTCGACCGCCCCAGTCAGCCGCTGCAACTCCAGTTCCCGTTGGACGAGACGAGTGTCGGATGCCATGTGGGCACGCCAAGTCTATGAGGCCCCCAGAAGAGCGGCTCTTCCAAGAGCAGGATGAAACCGCGCCACCAGCGAGGCGCCGGATCAGCTTCTCACGGAACTGAGCACCGGAACGCGCCAAACCTAGAGAACGCGAAAACCCTATGTTTATTGGCGTTTTCGGGTGTTCCGAGGCCCGAATACAGAGCAGGTTTCCTAAACCGGGTGTCGCAGGTTCGAATCCTGCCGAGGGCGCTTAGTGCGATGTTTCCTTGCTACTACTTGGTGATTCTGCGCCTCTAGTTCCATCGGATAATGCTGGCATTTCCGGTTGAGCCCGATAGTTTCTCGGGTTACCTGCTTCTCCGGGTCAGCCGGTATCCCAGCCTGCTGGGAGCGTGAAGTTGATCCGGATGCCGTCCTCGCCGTAGGGCTGGCCACGGATGGACTCTACGATTTCGCGGCCCGCAGCCAACTCCTCCTCGGTGGTCGTAGGGTCCCAGGTGAGGTAGACGCACAATGTCCGGTCGCCTATTGGCAGGGCATAGGCTCCCGTCGTCTCGCCGCCTCGCGGCGGCAGGAACGTCATAGACCAGGGTTCGAATGGTTCGACATAGAGGCTGTCGAGCCCAGCCACCTCCACCGCTACCGGGTTTCCACTCTCGCCGAAGCAGTCGTTCCGGACCGCAAAGGCAAGCTGGGTCTGTCGGAACTCGTTGCTGCTGGGGTCCTCGGCGACGACGCTATGCATTCTTGCTTGCGATCCCAATGCGCCGGTCCAGCCGTATTCACCGGGGACGGACGGGGGATATCTGGGTAAGGACATGTCTGGGAGCGTCGAAGCTGCGGGCTCAGGCGAACTTACTTTCGATTCGTCGAAAACGAAGCTCCGCCCCCAGGACCCGTAACTCATGGTGGTCACCCCGTTGGCCGTGGTCCCCTGGTAAGAAGACTCACCCCCTCGTACCACGATGAACACCTCGCCGCCATTCTCGAAGTTGATCAGGCCGGCGTGAACCGCGGCGGTGCACACCGATGAGTCGTCGGTGTAGATCTCGGTCCCCCAAACCGTGTAAGCCTGCCCTTCTGGCGGACACACATAGGTGTTGTTGCCGTAAAGGCTCATGTCGCACCCTCTAAGGGATTGGGACCACTCGGGGGACTCTGGACCTCTGCAACCTGATAGGGGCACCGTGTTCCTCGACTCCACGGTCGCCATCGGCTGTTCCGGGAGGGAAGACTCGGAGGTGGTGGCGGTCGTGGCCGTTACGAGCGGGGACGTGGGTGTTGTTGAAGTGCTTGTGCAGGAGGCCAGGATCACCACGGCTGTCAGCCACGCCTGTCGTGCCGAAAACGCTCGCCGGTTCTGCCACTTCAACTGTGCACGGACTGTTTCTGGTGGGATTCCGCTGACGCCTTAAACGGAGATGTCCACCACGCCGGAATTCTGACAGACCGCTTCCATGTCACCCCGGCGATGGCGCCCAGGACACAAGTGCGCCAGAAACTGAGCACCGTGTGCGGCGCGACTCGCTCGTCGATATCACGTTGGAAAGTCAAGAACCCACATCTCTCGGTGACCAGATTCATCGCTGAAGATCGCGAACATCTTGTCGCCGGCCCCGAATCCCTTGATGGGCCGGGCTCTCAGCACCGATGCCAGGGAAACCCCACCCTCCTCACCCCCCAGTCGTTCAGGTCCTCCGAGACCCAGATGTTCCCGCCCACCTCGTCGAGCAGAATTGCGCCCTCATCGAGGGGGAGGAAGTTCGGTAGCCCGGTGTTGCCATGACCCCAAACCCATTCTTCACCTTGTCTTGACACCCAGACACGCGTCCAGTCATTCCCTTCTTCGGCCACTCCCACTACCGCGCCGTCCCGCGCAAGGATGAACCGGAAACGGGCCGGCGGCCAATCGTCCCTCAACTCCGTAACAGGGTCTGACCAGTCTCTTCCGTTTGGCGAGGTCCAGAAGGTCACGCCCGGACGTGTGTTTGGGTTGAGGACATAGGCGGCGAGTCCTTCTTCGAGGGCGACCAACGCCCGGTCGGTCTGCTCGTCAATAGGAGTCCCTGAGTACGACGACCAGGGAGGATCATCATCGATCTCTGCCCATGTCGAGTCATCCAAGCGCCAGAGACTCGACCCCATCAGCCAGATCCCGTCAGCCTCGACGAGGCTGTCGCGATCCAAAACAGCACCGGCGGGAACGGTCACCTCGGTCCAGGTGGCCACGCCGGAGGAGCGCCACAGTGTGTCAGGATTTGGCGTGATCAGCCACGCCTCATCCTGTAGCTCGAGGATTCTCGCCCTTTCCGCCGACACCGGAACAGGGAGTGACTCCCGAGCCCATCGATAGCCATCCGGGGACCGCCAGAAGCTGAAGTCTGTGCCCGACGAGTCGGGCTCGTGGCTGATCGCCAGGAACCCGCTCGTGACGGCTACCACTCCTCCATCCGGGTAGGGCAGCGACCCTGCTGTCCCGGTGAGATGCGTCCAATCCACCGGACCCAATCGAGTTTCGAGACTTCCGGTGCCTGGTGGGTCGGTGCTGTTTGGAGTGGTGACCGTGGTGGTCGATAGCGGCGCGGTGACGGGCGGGGACGTGGGTGCCGGCCCGGGCGACGCGATGGCTTGTTCCTCGTCGTCTCCCGCCGTGAAGAGAACCACGGCGCCCAGCAGCGACGCCGCGGTCAGCACTCCGATGAGGACGTAGCTGCGACTGCGACTCATGGTGAGCATATGTCCGGCGTAAACCCTGGCGGGACACGTTTCCTGTCCGCGACCGCATCCTCTCGGACATACACGGGATTGTCCGGTCAACGAGGAAAGGACCAGCCATGAACTCCGACAACGATCGATTACTCACCGTCGCCGCTGCTGTCGAGAGACGACCGGCGAGGCGGTGGGCAGCGCTGTTCGTTCTCGTCGCTGTCACTGCCTGCACCAGCACTGGGGCAGACCAAACGAGCAATTCCGCAGCCGAGCCGTCAACGGTCGGGCCCACCAGCAACGCTGCCGTGCTCACCGAAAGCAGCTGCACCTCCGAGCCGGTCGCTTCCATGTCTCCCGGGCCTTTCACACTGGCGGTTCGAAATGACTCTTCCTCGACTGCGGACTTCGAACTGTTTCGTCTCGGGGTGCCCTACGACGAGTTCGCCGCCTATTACGCCGAGGAGCACGAGATCCTCCAGGCGGGTCAACCCCCGCGTGCCTCAGAGGGTGGCGTACTCCCCGAGGCGACAGATGTGCACCAGGTCCTCGACCTGGCGCCTGGCGGTTCGGGTGAGCTGGTGGGCGATTTGACGGAGGGAACCTATGCGGTGCTCTGCGAGCAGCTCGACGAGGCCGGTGACTACGCCGGCGTCTTCTCGGTCGGGCCGTTCGACGTCACCGCCTAGCTGACTGCATGGAGGGCACAGGATCGAGGCGTAGCCTCAGGGCTCAGGGGTGTGTGTCTGCGGAGGCGGGGACGAGTGGGTGCAGAAATGTGTCTCCGGGCGCTTCATGCCGGACATTGAAGGGTCGACTGTGCAGCCGAAGACCGGTGATCCGAGACTGGCGAGGTTTGAGCGCCTCTATGGCACTTATCGTCTGCGTGTCCTCGCCTATTGCGGTCGGCGCGCGCCTCCCAGCGAAGCCGAGGACGCCACCTCGGAGACTTTCCTGGTCATGTGGCGCCGGCTCGACGAGTTACCGCCGGACGACCAGGTCCTTCCCTATTTGTACGGGGTGGCCTCGCGGGTGATAGCCAATCAGCGGCGCTCGATTCGCCGACGAGCAACGCTGACAACGAAGCTGCAGAACCTGGGTGTGGCCCCTCCCGAGAATGCGCTTTTGGTCGTGCTCAGGCGGGAGCAAGATCTCGTGGTCGACAAAGCGGTACGTCGTCTTCCTCCCAAGGACCGTGAGATCGTGATGCTCGATGCCTGGGAACATTTGTCCCGCCAGGAGATCGCACAGATCGTCGGCCTGTCGAGAATGGCCGTGGACAAACGACTGACCCGTGCTCATAAGAAACTCGGACGGCACCTCGGAATGTTCGTCGATCCCAGCAATGCAGGAATCTCGAACCCGCCCATGGAAGCAGAGGGCCAGATATGACCATCGACACAGACCGGGTCCGTCAGCTCATCGTTGCGGCCAATCCGATCCCTGACCCGGAATCGCTCGGATCGACTCCACGGGTGGAGCCGGTCGATGGCGTCACGGACGAGCCCGGAACCAAGTCTGCACCCACTGTCCGCACCCGACCGCCATTGGCCCGGCTGAGAATTCAACCCGCAGCCGTAGTCGCATCCGCTGCGGTGTTGACGATGGTGGGTCTTCTGGTCGCGCTCAGTTCCATCAACCCTTCGGGTGAGCTGGCCGGCCCCACTTCACCACAGCCTGTGGTACTCACCAACGAGAGCTGTACGTCCGAGCAAATCGGCGCTGTGTCACCGGGCATTTTCGCGTTCACCGTTCTCAACGGCTCATCATTCCCTGCTCTTTTTGAACTGGAGCGCCTCGAGGTGACCTACGACGAGTTCGCCGCCTACTACGCCGAAGAGCATGAGATCCTTCGGGAGGGTCAGTCGCCGCGTGTGGAGCGGGACGGCCCACCACGACCTGACACGACAAACGTGGACTTAACACCGACGCTTGATTCGGGCCAGTCAGGGGTCTTGGAGGGTGATCTCACCGCCGGGACCTATGCGGTGCTCTGCGAGCAGCTAGATACCGACGACTACGCGGGTGTGTTCTCGGTCGGCCCCTTCGACGTGATCGACTAGTCATAAAGTCCCACCCTCGCCGTCGAATCACCAGGACCGCCGCCTGACGCCGCCACGCTTGCCCAAGCAAACAAAGCCCTCCCCCACCCCACTGGGAAAGCCGACCTGGCCCAGCTGCTCCGCACCCTCCTCACAGCCCTCGGCGATACCCCGGCATTCCGACCCGCCATCGCGGTGCAACGCGGTTAAAGGCTGAACACGATCGAACGACAAAGGCCCCCCGTAGGATTGTCCTTCAGGGAGCCTCAGTTTTTCAGATGTCTTGTCAGACCTCTGTCAGCATTCCCCGAGTCCTTTAAAGGATCCGGGCATGCGAACTAGATCGACTCGACTTCTTCGTTGATTTCGATCCTCGGGGAGCCAACGACGCCGGCTTCGGTCATCTTGGCCTTGAGGGTCGGGTTGTCGAGGAATGTCTTCGCCAACTCGAGGGTGTCGAAACCGGCGACAACGGTCACCGTGTTGGGATCCTCAACTGAGCGATTCACTCTTGCGTACTTCGCTCCTGCCGTTGTAGGTAGGAACGTGTCGTACACGCTCTTCCACTTGCCATAGTCCGTCACCGAGTGGCGGATCGCAGTATTAATCATGAGTCCTCCTCATATAGCTGCTTGCGTGAGACATACTCTAACAGACATTTGGAGTTCTAAGTCAAATACGGAATTCTGGACCACCCGCGTAGTTTTGGGGTAGGTTGTCGGGAGCTCATGCAACTCAGTCTCAAAAGAAAAGGCGACTACGCCGTGAGGGCCATGATCTCGGTCGGCCGGCAACACGGGACCAGTCTGCGCCAAGCCCGTCAGATCTCCACCGAGATGAACATCCCCTACAAGACGCTGACCCTGATCCTGGCCGGACTGGTCGCCGAGGGACTGCTGGTGGCCGCCCACGGTCCCCGCGGCGGCTATCGCCTGGCTCGAGATCCCAGCGATATCAGCCTCCTCGATATCGTGGAAGCCGCCGAGGGGCCCGCCACCTTCGACCACTGCGTTCTACGCGATGGTCCCTGCGACTGGGAACAAACCTGTCCAGTCCACGACACCTGGGCGCGCACCCAAGCTGCCCTCACCCGAGAGCTGGCTTCCACATCCCTTGCCGAGATGGCTGCAGTCGACGCCGCCATCGAGGCCGGCTCGTATCAGCCGGAAGCCCCTCCCCATGCACCGCTCACGGATCGACATGGCACCCGCAACTAGCCGTCCTCCGCCCGCTCGGTCCGGAAGCGTGAGAGTACGGCTCGCGATCCTTCAGGCTGTTACATGGCTTGGCGCGGCATGGCGAGGGGCCTTTGGCCGATCCGCACAATTGTCAGTCGATTCCTCATTCGCTCAGCCGACCTGAAGCTGACCGGGAACAGGACTCGGATCGATCCTGGCTCGGTCTCTGTGGGGCTCAGCCCAAGACCACCCGCACGTGGTGGGTGGAGCCGTCATCGACCAGGTTCAGCTCCGAGCCGGGGCGGAGAGTGGTGCCGTCCATGGTCAAACCCACGACACCCTTGTTGACGCCGTTGGGATTGCTGACCTCGATCTCATATTGGGACGAGTGATAGCGGAAGGCGATCTCGAAGCCTCTCCAGGCGCGCGGAATGCACGGATCGACAAGGAGGCTCGCTCCCCGCAAACGGAAGCCAAGGATCCACTCCACACCCGCCCGGTACATCCAGCCCGCCGAGCCCGTGTACCACGTCCAACCTCCCCGGCCTACGTGGGGCGCCTCCGAGTACACATCCGCCGCCGCCACATAGGGCTCCACCCGATAGCGGTGGATCCCCGCTCTGGTGCTGGCATGGTTGATCGGGTTGAGCAAACCGAACAGTTCGCCCGCCCGATCACCGTCGCCCAGGGTGGCGAAGGCGATGACGCACCAGATGGCGGCGTGGGTGTACTGGCCGCCGTTCTCGCGGACACCGGGCAGGTACCCCTTGATGTATCCAGGGTCGACGTCCCAGTTGTCGAACGGTGGGGTAAACAGGAGCACCAGACCGTCACCTCGATGGACCAAGTATTCCTCCACCGAGTCCATCGCCCGCTGGCCCCGCCCGCTTCGTGCGCCGCCGTGGATGACCGACCAGGATTGTGCGATCGAGTCGATTCGACATTCGGGATTCACCGCTGAACCGAGCGGCGTCCCGTCATCGAAGAAGGCGCGCCGGTACCAGTCACCGTCCCATGCCTCGGCTTCGAGGCTCTCCCGGAGACCAAGCGCCCCCTGCCGCCAGGTTGCGGCGAGTTCGGGTTCCTCCAGCCCGGCGGCGATGTCGGCGAATCGTTTCAGGTTCGCCTCCAAGAACCATCCGAGCCACACGCTCTCACCTCGTGCCTCCCGACCCACCCGGTTGAACCCATCGTTCCAATCACCCGTTCCGATCAGGGGAAGGCCACGACTCCCCAGCCTGGAGAGCGCCCGGTCGAGGGCACGTCGGCAGTGGTCGAAAATGGTTCCTTCCGTGGAGGACTTCTCTGGGGTCAAGTAGATCTCGTCTTGGTCCGGAGCGAGTTCCACTCCACGCAAATAGGGGACCACATGCTCGAGAATGTCCTGGTCCCCGGTCACGTCCACATAGTGGGCCACGGCATAGGGGAGCCAGAGGTAGTCATCGGAGATACGGGTCCGCACCCCCTTCCCCGAGGGGCCGTGCCACCAATGGAGCACATCGCCTTCTTCGAATTGATGACTGGCGGCTCGTAACAGGTGCTCTCTGGTCGTGTCCCGCATCGGCATCACTAGCGCCATGACATCCTGCAGTTGGTCGCGGAAACCGAAGGCTCCTCCGGACTGATAGAACGCGGTCCGGCCCAGCACTCGGCAAGCGAGCGTCTGGTAAAGCAGCCACTGGTTGATCATCAGGTCGAAGGATCGGTCGGGGGTCTTCACCCGGACAGTGCCGAGGATGTCCTTCCACCGGACCGCCACTTCCGCTTGTATCGCCTTCGTGTCGATCCGGCGATAGCGCTCGACGAGTGTCCGGGCCTCTCCGAGGTCCTCACCTTGGCCGAGCAAAAAGACCACCTCGACTTCTTCGTTCGGAGCCAGGACCAGGGAGCGTTGGATGGCGGTGCAGGGGTCGAGCCCCACTCCGACGGCCCCCGACAGTTTCCTGGTGGGTCTCAGAGCTGCCGGGTCGTCGATGCTGCCGTGTCTTCCCAGGAACTCGGCCCGATCCGCCGTAACCGTGACTTCGCCGGCTCCGAGGTCGGCGAAGGCCACTCGTTCCCCGAAATCGGCGTTCCATGGGTTGCGGGCCAGCATGGCGCCCGTCTCCTCGTCGCGTTCGGTCACGATCTGCATGGGCGACGTGGACCTGGTAGTGCCGAGCACCCATTCCAGATAGGCGGTTACGGACAGGTTGCGGCGGCGACCGGTCAGGTTATGAAGCCGCAGACGCGAAATCTTGACCGGATCCTCGAGCGGGACGGTCTGATGCAGGTGGAGAGCAATCCCTCGGGATGTGTGTTCGAACTCGGAATAGCCGGGACCGTGGCGAGCCAGGTAGGCAGCGGCCTCATCCCTGATCGGCAGGGCGGTCGGTCCCCAGACCTCCCCGCTCTCCTCATCTCGAACATAGAGAACCTCGCCGGAACGGTCAGTCACAGGATCGTTGGACCAAGGCGTCAGCTGGTTCTCCCGGCTGTTCTCCGCCCAGCTGTACCCGGACCCCGATTCTGAGACACAGAATCCGAAGCGGGGGTTGGCGACGACGTTGATCCACGGGGCCGGCGTCGATTGACCTTCTCCCAACACCACCACGTATTCGGTGCCGTCGGCGGCGAAGCCTCCAAGACCGTTGTGGAACTCGCGGTCCGGCCTCGGTCGCGGCCCGCCCGTCTGATCGGCAGCAATCGGCCTGGAAGGGGTGGGATGGGTCAACACCTCGGTGGGCCGGCGAGCGATCTGGTCGGCGAGGGTCCCGTGGTGACTGAGCAGGACCGCCCGCGCCGCCGACTGGAGTGTCGTCCGATCCTCAGCGGTGAGGAGAGGTCCGTTGAGAACGAAAACTCCTCCGTCGGGCTCCTCACCCACCAGGTGGCCACTCTCCCTGATCAGCTCTTCGATGGCTACCTGCAGATCCTGGGAATATGAGCTCGGTCTCTCGTTGATGATCACCAGGTCGGCGGCCAATCCCTTCATCCGCCAGTACTCCTGAGCCCGGAGCAGGTCCCGAACCAGTCCGCGTTCTTCGGGCTGGTCGATCCGGACCAGGACGATCGGGAGGTCCCCGGAGATGCCGTGTCGCCACAAACCGTTCTGGCTGACCGAGGACAGAGTCGTCTGAGCCGGCGTGCTTCGCAGCACCGGGTCGAAGTAAATGAGCGACCCGGCGAGTTGTTGGAACACATGGGCCTGGTCGGGGTCGATTCTCAGATGATTGAGGCGGACCTGGGCCTGGGTCCACGCCAGGGTCGAGCTTCGCTCGAAAGCCGCCGGGTCGGAGAACTTGTCGATCAGATCCAGGGCCTCGGTCCGGGTGCGGGCCACCACGGTCGTGAAGTCGAGGTGGGCGCTGGCGCCGGGCTGGAGCCGCACCTTCCTCCGCAGACTGAACACCGGATCGAGCACCAGGCCCACCGAATTCGACAGGGGCCGATCGACGGCGGCTGCACGATGAGCCTGGTTTCCTCGTCCGAGGAACCGGGCCCGATCCGTCTCGTATTGCACCCCACCCACCACCTCGCCGGTGACCGCGAGTACATGACCCGCCCACACCGTCTCCTCCTCGCGGGAGCGTGGTCGGCGGCTCGCCAGCAGGGCGTCGCGCCCGGGCACCGCTTCGGTCTGCACGAATAGATTGGAGAAGGCGGGGTGAGCGTTGTCGGACCGGGCGGACGCCAGGACCAGCTCGGCGTAGGAGGTGACCTCCACTTCTCTACCCGCTCCACCCAGATTGGTGATAGTCAGCCGGCGAACCTCGGCATCGTCCTCCGGCGACACCACCACCGTCAACCTCGTGGAGAGACTGCCGTCACGACGCAAGATCTCGGCCTTGTCCTCGCTGTAGGCCACTTGATACGAGTCGGGCTCGGCGAGAGTGGGTTGGTAGCCCGCCGACCAGGTTCGGCCGGACCCGTCCTTGATGAAGAAGTAGCTGCCGAAATTGTCGCGAGTGGCGTCTTCCCGCCAGCGGTTGACCGCCAACCCAAGCCATTGGCTGTAACCGGAACCGGCGGAGGTGACAATGGTGCTGAAACGTCCGTTGGATAGAGCGTGAGTGACCGGGACCGGCCCATGCGGCGACGAGACGCGGCGGACGACACCCTTAGCCTCTTCCGGGGGATGGGCCGATTCGGCGACTTCCTCGGCGCGGGGACGCGCCACTTCCACATCGCGGGGAACTCTTTCATGCAGTAACAGCTCGGCCGCCCGAACCGAGGGGTCGGAATGAAACAGATCTCTGCAGAGCCCGGCAAAGATGACGTTGGTGAGAGAAACCAAAGACATCGCCTGGTGGTGCGCCATATAGGCCCGTACCACCACGGTCTCTCCGTCTTCGGGCAAGCGGGCCGGGGTGAAGTCGAGCGCCTCGTAGTAGCCGTAGTCGCCCAGCGCGCCCAGACTGTTGAGCCGGATCAGGTTCGCCACCGCATCCCGCGGCTCGACCATCGTCGCCAGCAAGGTTGCATATGGCGCCACCACCAGGTCCTCGCTCAGACCCCGTTCGAAACCAAGCCCGGGGACGCCAAAGGCCCGGTATTGATAGACGAGGTGGATGTCTCGAGCCGCATAAGCCGCCTCAGAGATTCCCCAAGGGATCTGGCGCTCGTTCCCGTACTCGATCTGGCGTCGTACGACTGCCCGGTAGGTGGTGTCGAGGATGCTTTCGGGTGGAGAGCGCATCACCAGCAACGGCATCAGGTACTCGAACATCGAGCCCGACCATGAGATCAGGGCACCCCCGCCACCCATTGGAGTCATCGACCGACCGAGGCGGAACCAGTGGCTAGGGGGAAGGTCACCTTTGGCAATGCCGACGAAGCTGGCGAGACGGGCCTCGGAGGCGAGCAGGTCGTAGTGGCTTCGATCGAGGGCGTTCTCGGCGACTCGATATCCGATGGCCAGCAGCTTGTTTTCGGGGTCCATGAGAAACGAGAAGTCCATCTCCGCCGCCAGACCGGCTGTCCTCTCTGTCAAGGCGGCAAGACGGGCGGAGAGAAGCTCCCGGCTCGTCTCCTCGTCGAATATCTGGAGGTCGTGGACGTGGCCTTGCACCGTCGCGAGCAAGGCTTCGGCCGCCACCGCCAGTTCCTCAGCAACCTCCCTGGTGGCAAGGGTACGGGCGATGTCGGCCACGGTTTCGGCTTCGGCGAGGATCTCGGCCAAGGGCGGCGACCCGGCGGTTTCCCCGCTCCGCAGCGAGGTGAGGAACTCAGCTAGGGCCTGGTCGAGTTCGCGGGGTGCGACCACCTCGATGTCATCCTCGACAGCCAGAGGGTCGACCGCCTCCTGCAACAGCAGTGCTCCGTCTCTGATGCCGGCTGCCACCTCAGGGCCTGGTACGAGTTGGCGGAGGCGCTCACAGCCTTGGGACACCGTTAACAGGTGGCCGGCCAGATTGCCGCTGTCCACGGTCGACACGTAACGCGGTGCTAGGGGCTCACAGGACATGGTGTCGTACCAATTGAGGAAGTGACCCTGGAATCGCTCCAACCGGCTCAAGGTGGAGACCGTGTTTTCGAGCCTGGTGACCGTCTCTTCGAAACCGATCCAGCCGAACTCCCGGGCCGACAACACCGCCAGTAGGTAGAGCCCGATGTTGGTGGGAGAGGTGCGGTGCGCGACTTCCGCCAGATCCTCTTGGAAATTGTCCGGTGGCAACCAGTTCTCATCGCCAGTCACGAACCTCTCGAAGTATCGCCAGGTGCGCCGGGCCGTCAGTCGGAGAGCGTCCTGTTCCTCGAGTGTGGGCGGGTCCGCCACCTTGATCGAGCGGGGGATGCTGACCTGGTGGGCGATGAAGGGAGCCAGCACCCACATCCCGAACCACGCCAGAGCGGGCACCAATGCATCCGGTTTGACCAAGGCGGCGGCGGTGGCGCCTACGAGGCCGACCACCATCGACGGGGACATCCGCCGGACGAAGCCCGCTAAGTCAAGGCCGAACTGTCGCTCCGCTTCTTCGGCCGTTACCCAGGTGAGCAATCTGCGACGCGAAAACACCAGGCGCCACAGGGTCACGACAATGGCATCGGTCATTCTCAGGGCCTGATGGGCAAGGAACGCCGCCTGCAACAGGGTTCGTCCCAGCGTCCGCCATGCGTCCGTCCCCCACCGCCTCAGCCGGACCGCCCCGGGTGTGCTGGTCCGACGGGGAATCATTCGCTCGAGTAGTGGCAGCAGACCGGGGAGGGCCAACGCCAGGAGAATGAACCCAGTCCAGGGCCAGACAGGTATCCCCGGCAGAATGAATGATGCCAACAAGGTGAAGAGGGCGGCGGGTGCGCTGAGGCTGCGGCGGAGGTTGTCGACCATCTTCAAACGGGCCACAGGAGGAAGCGGTCCGTGCCGGCCGAGGATCCAGGGGAGGAGCTGCCAGTCGCCACGCACCCAGCGGTGCTGGCGGGAGAGGGCCACCTCGTAATGGCTCGGGAACTCCTCGAACACTTCGACATTGGTGAGCAGGCCGGCCCGGGCGAAGCTGCCTTCGAAGAGATCGTGGCTGAGCAGCGCGTTTTCCGGGATGCGACCCTCCAATGCTGCCTCGAAGGAATCGATCTCATAGATCCCCTTGCCGGCATAGGACCCCTCGCCGAACAAGTCTTGGTAGAGGTCACTGACAGCAGCGGCGTAGGGGTCGATCCCGGTCGGTGGGTAGAAGACACGCTGGAAGAAGCTGATGCCACCCGCTCTCAGAAACGCGGTGACTCGAGGCTGGAGGACCCCATACCCCTCCACCACCCGTCCGAGCGGTTCATCGACCCGGGCCCGGTTGAGAGGATGAGCAATGGTGGCCACGAGCCGGGTGGCCGCCCCGGGCGGTAGCCGCGAGTCGGCGTCGAGGGCGATCACATAGCGAACCCGTTCCGGGGGCATCCGGTCGGTTCCAATGAAGTTGGTATCGGCCGCCCCACGGAGGAAACGGTTGAGCTCGTGGAGCTTGCCACGCTTGCGCTCCCAGCCCATGTGCACGTCCTCGCCAGGATTGAACACTCGCCGCCGATGGAAGATGAGGAACCGATCCGCCCCTCCCGGTCCCGGCCCATGTCTCTTGTTGAGCCGAGCCACTCCGTGGGTAGCGGCAGCCAATAGTTCGGCGTCGTCGGCCAGCTCGGGCCCCTCGGCATCCCGCCAGTCGCTGACCAAGGCGAAATGCAACTGGCCTTCTGGGTTGGCCAGGTAGTGGACTTCCAGCCGTTCAACCAGCTCTTCAACTTGGTCGGGTCGCGACAACAGGGCGGGAATTGCCACCAGAGTGCGCAGCTCCGCGGTTGGTCCATGACGCAAAGCCAGAGAAGGAAGCTCGTCGGGGCGGGTCAGGGCCGCGATCGCCCGGTTCACCAATACAACCGCTATGTCGGAAGCCGGGATGAGGGCGAGGAATGCCATGAGCAATCGCCAGGGCGACCCACGCTCGATCGTGAGCAGGGGAACGGTCAGGGTCAGACCGGTCACCATGGCAACCGAACCCAGGTACACGGCCGTGGCGTGTCGTCGGACGAATCGAGAAAGGACGAGCCCGGCACCGGGACGGAACCCGATCTGATCCTCGAGCATGGCCCTGCCCTCTCCAAGCAGGTGGAAGCCAGGATCGCTCTGGCGACGATCGGGGAGGTGGGCTTTGGACAGCCGAAGTGTGGTTTTCGCGACGTCGAGCTCGGAGGTGCCGGATCCCTTCGACAAGTCCTCGATGGCGTGGCGGTAGCGGTCCCGGGTGGCGAAGCTCATCTCGCTATAGGAGCTTTCCGCAGCCAGGGCCTGATCGACCAGGCTGACCCCCTCCACGAAGTCGGCCCAGTCGAAGAAATTGATCTGACGGAGACTGGTCACGACGTTGCGGACGGTGACATTGGTGGCCGATTGGCGACGATGGGTTTCGTCGACCACCTCGTCGGGTGGCGTCCCCTCGGCGGCCAGATGATCAAGCAGCCAGCTGAGACCGGGAGTCGTCTCCGGATCCCGGTCGCGAAGACGCTGAAGCAGTTGGACAACAAGAGGCTGGGGCAGTTCGGTTCGGCCGTAGCGGTCGAGGGCTGCTCGAGCCTCGCCGGCGCGGCCGCGGCCAATTCCCAGGAGCCCGTCGGCGATCTCGTCGGCCTCTCGTCGGAGCCTCCTGGCCCATACGATCGACTCGGCCATGCGGCGCAAGTTCTCGATGAGGATCAGGCGAAGGGTGATGGGGATGGCCCAGAGCTCACCGATGGTGAGGGGTTCGACCTCCTGGTATGAAGCCACGAACCTGCGCAGCGCTTCGTGATCGAAGCGGCTGTCCAGGTGGGCGACGTACGCCCACACGATCCCGTACACCCGCGGGTAACCAGCCAGGTGACCACCCTCGAGTTTGGGTAGCTCGTGGTAGTAACCGGGAGGGAGGTTCTCTCGTATCTCGCGCAGCTGGCTTTCCACAAGGTGGAAGTTGTCCACCAGCCATTCGGCCGCAGGGGTGAGGAGCGCTTCCTCCCGAATCGCTTTCGACAACTCCCGGTAGGAGGAGAGAAGGATCTCACCGTTATCCGCCAGGCGCCGCGATATGAGTCGGAGTCGTCCTCGCCGTCCACTCAGTTCCTGGGTTTCGGCGAGACTGCGAGCATGGTCTTCCAGCCGCTCGACGCTGAAGAGCTCCGCCCGGATGGGCTCGTCGATGGGCTCGAATCCCGACCCTCGGGTGGATGGCACCATCGCACAATACGTGAGCATTGACCCCGCGAACTCGACCGCGAGGGCGCCAACATGCTCAGGGAGCCCCGAAGGGGGCTACTCGAGAAAGAGCGTGTCGTCGCGTTTGACGACCCGGCGGCGGCCCCAGGGTCAGAGCTTTGAGGGCTGCGCCGTTGCCGGGGATCCTGGCAAAGATCCCCTGCGGTCCCCGCACCACCTATGCCTCCAGACCTGAAGAACCCCCGAATGATCCTCGCAGCAGTCGGCCGAGCACGGTGCCCGTCATAGCCCCATAGAGGACTCCCACAACCGTTCCGAAAGCAAGCCAGGCCTTGGCGGAAGGGAAGTCCTCTGGTCGGAGCAACCCGATCACGTTCACCATGCCCCACCTCACAACGCCTGCACCGAGGCATGCCGCGACGATGAACGCCCCGGCAGAACCCAGGAGCCACCGGCGAGCGTCGTCAACCTGTCGCCGCAGGATCATCCATTGGAACGTGACCGGAAGAAAGCCAAGAGCCAAGATGCCAACGGCGGCCGCAACGACGAAGCCCCACACCCCCACATCGCGGCCGATCCCCGTAACCGCCCCGCCCATCAGTCCGCTGAGGACACCGGCCACCACTCCGGCCAATGCCCATCCCGCACTGGTGGCCGGCATCCACCAGCCAGCACGCCTCAACTCTCCTCGGATGACCAGCCACTGCGTCGTTCCAATCGCCGCCCCCCACACAGCCAGCGCCACGCCGGCAGTGCGCCCCGCGATCAACACCGCGTCCGTCGTCGACCTAGCCACGCCGTAGTTCGGCTGTCCCAACCCCCTAGCCATGGTCCCAGCTATCGCTCCACCAGCAGCGAAGCCGACAACGTTCGCCAGCACCCAGCGAACCCACTGATCCTGTCCGACGCCTGTCCGATCAGCACCTCGAGTTCCCATGGGCCATCTTCCTCTGTCCCTGATTGCATGAGCGTCCGACGTCGCTGTCCTAAGTTCGTCGACGTACCCCAGCGGCCCATTCGCAGGACCCACAAACGTAGTACCAGCTTCAGAGCGCCGGAGGAAGGATGCCTAGAGAGCAGTTCGCCGTGGTGACGGTGGCCGGTCCCGGTCAACTCACGGGACTCGATGTGCAGGCCTCGCATCCTCGCGTCGTGCGAAACTCAGCACCGGAACGCGCCAAACCTACAGAACGCGAAAACCCTATGTTCATTGGCGTTTTCGGGTGTCGAGAGGCCCAATACAGAGCAGGTTTCCTAAACCGGGTGTCGCAGGTTCGAATCCTGCCGAGGGCGCTCTGCTCTATTTCCCTTGTGTTCATTGGTTTCGGGGCCACCCGACGGAGCCGTGTGGTCCTCGAGGCAACCGTTACAGAGCTTCGTGCCGAAGCTCGCTCGTGGCTCTCGCCTTGGTCGCTATCCTCGGCCAATGGGTCGAGTCGGCTGGGATCGGCGAGCTGCTGCCCTCGTCGCGCTTCCGCTCATAGGTCTCGCCTTGGCCTTCGCTGTGGTAGTTCTCGTGCGCAACCAGGGCGCCCTCATCTTCGGGTTAGTTGGTGTGACATTGCTCACCTGTGCAGCCTGGTGGTTGGTGACCGAGGCCTCGGTCCTGCGGATGACGGCGGGAGTGCTCGGGTTCGCCGGCCTCGTCCTCGTCGTGATCACTTTCGGCGTCGCCACCAGCCGCGCCATCGACGCTGCGTGGCGCACGGTCCTGGTCCTGGCGATCCTTGCCACCGCGGTTCGCCTCGCCCAGTACTCGCTCCGCCGTCCCACCCCCGACCATGCGTCGGCTGCTCGAACCCGACCCCGCCGGCCGCAGCAGCCCGTGCTGTTGTGCAACCCATGGTCGGGAGGAGGCAAGGTCGAGAAGTTCGGTCTCCTCTCACTCGCGGCCGAGCTTGGGATCGAGACGGTGACGCTGGCCGAGGGACTCGACCTCGAGGAGCTCACACGCGATGCCGTCGCCAGAGGAGCCGACTGCCTTGGCATGGCCGGTGGCGACGGCTCGCAGGCGTTGGTGGCTTCGGTTGCCGTCGAACACGGCCTTCCTTTCGTCTGCATCCCGGCGGGTACCAGAAACCACTTCGCCCTCGATCTCGGCCTTGACCGCGACGACCCCAGGGCCGCGATGCATGCTTTTCGCGACGCGGTGGAGCGCCACGTCGACTTCGCCACGGTCAACGACCGGCTCTTCGTCAACAACGTGTCGCTGGGCATCTACGCCACGATCGTCCAGTCAGGGGACTACCGCGACTCGAAGGTCGACACCAGTCTGACGATGGCCGCAGAGCTGCTGGGCCGCGAGGCCGAGCCGTTCGATCTCCAATACACCACTCCGAGCGGCCGGCACATCGACGGCGCCTTCCTGATCCTGGTCTCCAACAACCGCTATGTGATGGGGGCCAGGCGCGACGCCGCCCAGCGCCGATGGATGGACGCCGGGGAACTGGGGGTGTTCGCCATCTCCAGCAAGACCGCGAGCCAGGCCGCCCGCCTGATGAGCCTGGCAGCGATTGGGATGCCCGATATCAGCTCCCACTGGTCGGAATTCACAACCGATCAATTCGAGGTGCACTCTCGCAGCGGCAGGGCCTATTTGGGCGTCGACGGCGAAGCCCTCGATGCGGAGACTCCGCTGCGATTTCGGATCCATCCCCTGGGGCTACGGATCCTGGTGCCCCAGGGCAACCTCGAGATCGCAGAGCGTCGGCGGTCCCGCGACATCCAGTTCGCGCATTTGGCCGCCGTGGCCATGGGGCGGGAGCCGCGGGCGAGCGTGAGCCCCCCTTCGGAGGATGGTGGGCCGACCGGGCACCCATCCACCGGGATCGCGACGACTTCGAAATTTGAAAAACGCGATCGCTGACTACTTCGCTCCGGTCACCGACAACCCCCGAGACCTGCCGCCCAGGCGAAGACTCACCTGGTGCACGATCAATGCGACTCCCTTGCCTAGAAGCCAACCGACGACGACATCCCCGGGATAGTGCACGCCGGTGTAGACCCTGGAGAAGCCGACCAGCGCAGCCAACGCGTTGATCGGCAGCCTCACCGGCTTCAGTTGGGCGCCGACGGCTCCAGCAAAGGCCGCTGCCGAGGCCGAATGACCCGACGGGAACGACGTCGAGCCCGGATGTTTTAGGCGTCGCCCCTCGGGGACCGAACCGCGGGGTCGCCGGCGTCTGACGAGTGGCTTGACGGCCTGGTTGGCCACCGCCGAGGTGACTGCGATGGCGATCATCCCCTCCGCGGCCGCCCGCCGGCCGGGTCGCCCGTACAAGACAGCGATCAGTGCAGCCATGACCATCCACAGCCGCGAGTAGGAAGCGGCCAGCGAGAGCTGCGGCATGGTGCGATCGAGCCAAGGAGCGTGCCGGTCTGCCACCCACTCGAAGAGCGCCGTGTCGAGCGCACGGACACGTTCGAGCCGGTTCGGAGGCTCACCCTCGCTCATGACATCCCCGCCGCCGACCCCGCACGCCCGCGGCGATGTCGCCAGAGTCTCACCGCCCGGGCTTCTCCTCGCCGAGGGTGGTGTCGATGTCGCTGAGGGCTTCCTCGATCGAGGCGTAGAAGTGGTCGCGGTCGAGGGTCTTGAGGAGCCCGTAATCGTGCACGAGGTCACGGAGGCGGGTGCGCAGTTCGACGAAGGCGAGGTGCACGCCCTTGGCGTTGAGCTCGTTGTCGAGGCGCTCGAGCATCCCCGCCGCAGTGACGTCGATGTCGGTGATGGCCTCGCACTGCAACACCACCCACGCCGGACGGCGCTCGTACACCAGTTGGCGGACCTGTTCGGCAAACAGGCCAGAGTTGGCGAAGAACAGCGGCGCCTCCCACCGGAACACCACCACCTGCGGGTGCTCATGAAGGCTGTCACCTCCGGTGTCGCTGTGCCAGCCCTCACGGCCGTTTACACGTCCAAGTACTTCGCCGTTCGGCCACCAGTTTCGTTTGAAGAAGAGCAGGACCGACAGCACGACCGCGACGACGATGCCCTCGAGGACTCCGAGGAAGATGACGCCAATGCTCGCAACGAGCGAGAGCACCACCGCAGACCGTCGGATATTCCACAGTCGGCGGAGGACGGAGAAGTCGCTGAGAGAGAGGGCCGCAGCGATGACGACTGCGGCCAGCGCGGAGTTCGGCAGGTCTGCGAGGAGTCCGTTGAAGAACAAGAGCAGGAGCACCACGACAGCGGCGCCGACCACACCGGTGAGCTGGCTCTTGGCCCCGGACTGCTCGGCGACGGCCGTGCGTGAGCTGCTGGATGAAACGGCGAACCCTTGGAAGAACCCGGCTGCGATGTTGGCCGAGCCGATACCGATCATCTCCTGGTTCGGCTTCACCTGCTCGCCACGGCGGGCGTTGAACGAGGTGGACAAGGCGATGGTGTCTGTCAGTGACACCAGTGTGATGCCAATCGCGGCGACGAGCAGCGGCACGACGTCGCCCATATTGGTCCACGGCACTTCGGGGGTGGGCAACCCCTTCGGTAGCGTGCCGACCGTGGCGATCTCGAGGCCGAGGGCGGCGGTGACGACGGTGGCGCCGACCACCGCGACGAGGACGGCGGGGATCGCACGGGTGACCCGTGGGAGTACGAGCAGCACCGCGAGCGTGGTGAGACCCACGGTGAGGGTCGTGGCGTCACGCTGGTCGAAGTTCGTCACGAACTCGCGGACCTCCTCGATGAAGGTGCCGGCGTCCGTCGAGAATCCGCTGAGCTTGGGCAGCTGCCCAACGATGATGGTGATAGCGAGTCCGTTCATGTAGCCGACCTGGACCTCGCTCGAGAGCAAGTCGGCGACAAACCCGAGCTTGCCGACACCCAGCCCAACCTCGATGAGGCCGACCAGGATGGCGAGCATGCCGGCCAACGCGATGGCGGTGCCAGGGTCGTCGCCAGCCACGACGAGCGGAGTGATGGCTGCGAAGATCAGCGGCCCAAGAGATGAGTCGGGGCCGAGTACGAGGATCTTCGACGGCCCCATGAGGGCGTAGCCGACGAGGCAGGCGACCGTCGTATAGAGACCATTCACCGGGGGCAGCCCGGCGAGCTCGGCGTATGCCATGCCCTGTGGGACCAGGATCGCCGCCAGGACGATCCCGGCTACGAGGTCGGAGCGCAGCCAACGCCGTTGGTAGTTGCGAAGGGACGCGACCCCGGGCACGGATCGCTCCACCGCGGTCAGCCGCTCAGCGCTCTCAGCCATGCACCTGGGTCATCAAGAATTCGCACAGGGTACTCAAGGCGCTTGGCAGTGATCGGACCGGGTCGCATTGCACCCGTGAGAGGATCTAGTCGACGGTGGTCCGTGACCTCGCCTGTCAGGCCACCTGTAGCGCCAGGGCAACAACGGCCGTAGAGTGCCCGCTTGTCCGTTGCCGAGGTGGAGATGACACATTCGATCCGTGTGGCGATCGTGCAACGGCCGCCAGTCACCCTTGACCGCACCGCCACGATGAAGCGCGTCCTCGAGGGGATGGACGAGGCGGCCGGAGATGGGGCACGGCTTGTGGTGTTCCCTGAGACCTACTTGCCGGGCTACCCCGAGTACATCTGGCGGTTACGTCCCGGGGACTCGCACGACTACCACCTCTCCCGCCAGATCCACGCTCGTCTGCTGGAGAATGCCGTAGATCTCGACGCCGACGATCTCGCTCCGGTCAGGGAGGCAGCCGAGGGCCACGGGATGGTCGTGATGCTGGGGGTCCACGAACTCGACGGCCGCTTCAGCCGAGCGACCTTATACAACACTCTGGTCACGATTGGCCCCGACGGGAGCGTGCTCAACCGGCACCGCAAGCTGGTCCCTACCAACCCCGAGCGGATGGTTTGGGCCCCTGGTGACGGCACCGGGTTGCGGGTGACCAGCACCCCGGTGGGTCGGATCGGAGGGCTCATCTGCTGGGAGAACTACATGCCGCTGGCCCGGTTCGCGCTGTATGCGCAGGGGATCGACATCTACGTCGCCCCCACCTGGGATGAGGGTGACACCTGGTTGGCGTCGCTGCGGCACATCGCCAAGGAGGGTCGCTGCTGGGTGCTCGGAGCAGGATGTGCGGTCCAGGCCGCTGAGATACCCGACGATTTCCCCGACCGCGACCGTCTCTATCCCGATCCAGACGAGTGGCTCAATTCGGGCGACTCGGTGGTCATCGACCCGGCAGGTCGGGTGGTGGCCGGCCCCCTTCATGGCGAGCACGGCATCCTCACGGCCGACATCGACGTTGCCGAGGCCAAAGCCGCCCACTACACCCTCGATCCGGCCGGCCACTACAACCGGCCCGACGTGTTCCAACTGACCGTCGACAGGACCGCCCGGCCTCAAGTCGAGTTCGACGATCCCGAACCAATGGCGGTGAACTTCAGAGGCCAACAGTCGCCCGAGTAAGCAAGACGACCCGCCTAACAGGCGGGGCTTCATCCTGGTGGGACGTGACCGGAATCCCGTGGGCTATTTGACCAGGACTCCGGTCGTCGGTCCCATTCGCTGAGGCCCACTAGGAGGAAGTGCCTCGGTCTGCACAGTGACCGTGCCAGGTTTCAGCGACATGTCCGGAGGACTGCATCTCGGAGACCATTCGATCATCAGAGCTTGATCTCGAAAGTTATGCCGGACCTGGTCTTCGGGCATGCCCAACACGAAAGCTCTGTCGACGCCTTCGTTGGTGGGACCGACCGGAGTTCCGCGAGGGCCTGACTTCGACGGAACCCCTGGTCGTCCCTATTTCCCCATCCCCGTTGTCGGGTGCGTTTTCCCCAGGAACCACCATCGTCGAGCCAGGTTTCATCGTGGTATCCCCAACACGTCAGATTTGGAATCGTTTGACGGCCGGCGGCGGCCGGTTCTAGCTCCCACGTCCGATGGAGAGATCAGGGGCCGATCAGACTTCGTTCGACCCATTTGTGTCCCTTCCCCGTCTAGAGCAGCGCCGGCTGGCTCGAGTGCTCGGTGAGGCGATTGTGCGGATTCCCCCGGACGACGAAACCTACGGCATGTCGCTCGTCCTGCTGGAACAGCTGATCAAAAGCCATGGGGCTGATTCAGCCAGTCAGCCCTGAGGTCCGGCCAGGTAGCGTCGCCACGATGAACACGAATGTCGAGAAGAGCGACGTGTCCATCTGTGAAATTGCAGGGTGTACCGATCACGCCATCAGTGAGCGTTGGATCGTCGTCAGCAATGGATCACAACGACGCATCGAAGTCTGTTGGAAACACGCTGAGGGCGAACTCGACCCAACCGCCTTGGGAGATCCAGCAGGCTGAAGGCCCTCCCTCCTCCATGTCAGGAAGCTGGCCACAGGGGTGACCGAAAGAGGATCCACCGCCCTTGCCCTCGTCGGCTTGACCCTGGTGCCTCTCGGTCAGATACACGTGGCGTTTGGGGTCTTCGGTGCCGCACTGTGCCTTTGGTGTGTCGTTGTCGGTCGGCGATCCCGCTACTGGAACGCCGTAAGGATTGGGACGCTTGCCCTCCTTCTCGCAGTAGTGGGTGCTTTCGGGATTCCGTTCGCCATGTGGCTGGCTATCGGAGCGATGTGGCTGACAAGCCGGAGATGGAATCTCCTTGCGCCGGCCGTTGGGTGGCTGCCGGCGGGTCGAGCCCGGTCGGTCGTGTGGTGGTCCACTCTGGGCGTTGCTGTAGGGGCCCCGATCGGGATCCTCATCTGGTTTCGCTCCACCGATCGCATCCCGGAAATGACCGTCGATTTGATCGATCTGGCCCGAGAACTCCCCCCTGCCGGGTTGGCGCTGGCCGGGGTGACATTTGTCGCGGTCAACTCTTTGATCGAAGAGATGGCCTATCGGGGCATTGCCTTCGAAGGCGCCATCTCGATCGCCACTGCGCCTTTGGCCATCGTGTCCCAGGCTGTCGCCTTCGGGACATTCCACGTGAGTGGCATCCCCTCCGGTGGGCCGGGTGTCCTCCTCGCTTTCACATACGGTTTGGCGCTTGGTTGGATCCGCCACATCAGCGGTGGCCTGGTGTTCCCCATCGTCGCGCACATCGTGGCCGATGCCGCCATCTTGACACTCGTCCTGGTGATGATCTGACAAGCGGCCGGACCTCACGAATCGAGACCAGGGTGTCGAGAGCCCGATCCACAGCGGCTTTCACCTCTCAGGCGTATTCCCACCAGCGCAGGACTCGCAGGGCACGCAACGTGTTCCAGCGACTCGGGCGCGAACCGGCCTCCATGCTTCCCCCCGAGAGGCAAAGTGCCATGGATTCACGAGCTTGGGGATTGTCGCGGGGTACGCCCATTCGCCACAGCTGAAGGAGGGTGTAGGTGGTTGAAGTCGATTTCGGGGTGTAGAGGCCGCCGTCCCAGCGTCCTCCCTGCTCGCGCTCCGCCATCAGCCTCGCCCCCAAACCCTCGGTGGCCACCAGGCGCTGGGTGGCTTCCCACTCCTTCGCAGGGGGTCGATTAGGTCGCGTTGCGTCTGCCAGGCGACTGCAGGATCCCCCTCGAGGAGCCAGTCGACAGCAGTGAGCTCCACCGACGAAGACTATCGGGGGAGCTTCAGGGCACCCAGACCGACTTCACACCTGGGCGGACTTTCTATCCGAAGGGGCCTGAAGGTATGGCGAAAGCATCTCATTCAGCTTTGGCGTCCGCCGACGGGTGATCCCGGCCAGCAGATCAGCCACCTGTACCCGAGGGTCATCTCTCGAATCGACCTGCAGGAACGAGCGCAACGGCGGAGGCGCCGGAGACACCGCTTCGGCGAGGAACGTCCCAAGCCGAGACACCCGGCCCGGGGTCAGCGCGCTCTGCTCGTCATGCACCACGGCGACCGACCGCTCTCCAGCGCTCCAGAACAACAGCGTTTCGGCGAGTGCCGGCACCAGCGGCTCCAGCGGAGGTGGAAACGCGGGATCGTTACCGATCAACCGATCCATCACCTCCTCGACGCGCGTCGACGTCACCTCCCGTAGTGCGGGTAGATCGTCTGGCATCGTCGCGAAGAACCGATCGATGGCGTCATGGTCGATCTTCCGGACCCGCTTCGTACGGGTCAGGTCCACAAACGCCGTCAGGAACCCGGTCCGCCACCGAAGAGCGAGCACGGCGTCGGAGTGATCCTGGCCCAGGCTGGTGCCCGCACCAAACGAAGGTTCCTCGGTGAACAACTCCAGCACCCGGGCGGCGACGAACCCGGTCTTGTCGATCACGTTGACGTGTGCCCGCCCGCTCAACGCCGTGAGGAACCACTCGAGCGCGGGTCGCTGCTCGGGTCGCAGCAACTGGTTGGACTTGTACTCGGAAGCCGTGGCGAAGACGGGATCGCAGTACTGCGACCACGTCGGCGGCCTCCGGTAGGGCGAGATCGACGCTGGCGTGGGTGATCACTGGCGAGGCGGGGTCGAGGAGGTTGGACCCGGAGAACCCGGACTCGTCACACGCGATCTCGACCCACGAGGACTGGATGGTCATCAGGAAAGAGCTCCTAGGCGAAGGACTGCACTACGTGGCCCGTCGTCACGACGACGGGCGTGATCACGCGGAAACGCGTGATCAGCTAGCGGCAGCGGCTGGAGCAAACATGCGACCCATTATGACCCGGCTCGGGCTGATCCACCAACGGTTTGCCGGCTGACAATGACCAGCGAGCATGGGCGCGCAGGAGCCGCGGCGCCCCGAACAGCAATCATCGACAGCCAGGGTGAAGTCGAATGTGCCGTCTGGGAACCGTTTGACGGCAAGGATGGGGCGGTCCTAGCCTCCCACGTCCGATGGAGAGATCAGGGGCCGATCTGATTCCGCTTGACCCGTTCGCCACCCTTCCCCGCGTGGAACAACGTCGGCTAGCCCAGGTGCTCAGTGAGGCGATCGTGCGAACGCCACCGGACCACGAATCGTATGAGATGTCGCTCACCCTTCTCGAGCAACTGATCAAGAGCCACGGAGCCGGTCCGGGCCACTAGAAGACTTCCTGCCTCAGCAAAGGGAGGCGAGAACCAAAGCGCCTCCGGCACCCCCCAGTCGGAGGCGTTCTCGCGCACAACGTCCAGTTCATCCATCATCGGCTGGGCCGACGGTGCGCCACGCCCTAGATCGGCTCGATCTCGAAATCGGATCCGATCAGATGGTCCGGTATTCCGAGATAGAACTGATCGGGCCCCGCGAAGTAATAGACCTCGCCATCGTCGTGCCGCTCACGTCTCTCGTATCGCACCTCGATGCGCTCTGGCTCGGAGTAGCCCGGCCGGTGGATGGTGAGTTGATACTGGCTGCTGGTCTGGAGGTCCATGTTTGCCCGCTGACCAAGTGTCCGTCATGGACCTGTCACCCCGGTATCTGTCGGGCTTCCTTCCAATGAACTGTCGATGAATATCGCTCGCATGCAGCCCAACGTCGCCCGTTACTTCTCCGACTCAGCCTTCAAGTCGGCCGCATATCGTTCGAAAATCGGCCCGAAGTCCGGCAGGCTTCGGGCAATCAACGACAGCAGGGTCCCGCTGAACTCAGAAACATCACCGGATTGATGCCGTTCGAATTCGTGATAGCCGCGAAGCTACGCCGGTCTTGTCGTCCACCATGCTCGAATGCACCTTGTAGACCTGGGTGGGTTCAAATCGCATTTCGCCGTAACCGGAAGAGAGAACAGCAATGGCAATGAGCACGAATAGCCCGGGGCGCTCCGACGAAAGGACACCAATGGATTCGATGAGGAAGACTGCCTTGTGGGCGGGGGCGCTGTACCTCCTGACCTTTGTTTCGATCCCCACCCTCGCCCTGTACGGTCCAGTCAAGGAGCCGGGTTACATAGCCGGTTCTGGTCCAGACAGCGGTGCCCTCGTCGGTGGGATCCTGGAGCTGATCGTGGGCCTCGCCTGTATCGGCACCGCCGTCGCGCTGTATCCGGTGGTCAAGCGGCAGAACGAAGCGATCGCGATGGGCTTCGTCGGTGCGCGTGTCCTAGAAGCCGCGACCATCTTCATCGGCGTCGCCAGCCTCTGGACGATCGTCACGTTGCGCCAGGACGGTGCCGGAGCGGACGCATTGCTCATGGGGGAGACGCTTGTGGCGTTCTATGACCGAGCGTTCCTGGTCGGACAGAGCTTGATCCCTGCCGTGAACGCGCTGCTGCTGGGTTCCCTGCTGTACCAATCGCGCCTGGTACCGCGGTTTCTTCCCGTACTCGGATTCATCGGAGCTGCCGCGCTCGTCTCCTTCCACATCGCCACGCTGTTCGGTCTCATCGGGGAACGGGCATCGGTCCTTGCGGGGATCGCTGTGCTCCCGATCGCGACATGGGAGTTCGGGCCTGGGCGTCTACCTGGTCGTGAAGGGCTTCAGGCCATCGGCTGTGGCCGAACTCGACACGGTACCGCCCGTGCCTGGCACGCCCTGGCCCGGTCGATTCGCACAGATTGAGTCGTGAAACGGGAGCCCGGACGGGCGTTCGTTCCTTCAGACCGGTTGTTTCCGGCTTCGCAGACCACCGAGCATCGGACCTCGCCGCGTTAATAACGCGTTAGGAACCCTCTCCTAGGGGCACGGTTGGCGCTAGCAAGAGAGGTGGCGCGCCGATCGGTGAGTGGCGCCTGTTGTTGCGCGGCCGACTTGGACTCGGAAATGACGGGGTTAGAGGTGAGGGCTCAGGCGGAAGTGAATCTCAAGCAGAGGCTGTTCGGTAGGCCGTTCGCCTCTCACGAAGCGGACGCCCAACTCCTTCCCAAGCGGCTGGCTCTCCCGGTCTTCGCCTCAGACCCCCTGTCTTCGGTGGCGTATGCGACCGAGGAGGCGATGCTGGTGTTGGCTCTCGCCGGCGCCGCAGCTTTCGCTTTGTTGACGCCGATCTCCCTGGCAATCGCCGCCCTGCTCGTCATCGTCATCGTCTCCTACCGACAGACGATCAAGGCGTATCCCGACGGGGGCGGGGCGTTCATAGTCGCCAACGACAACATCGGCATCCGTACCGGTGGGGTGGCCGCATCTGCCCTGTTGATCGATTACGTCTTGACGGTCTCGGTATCGGTGGCCGCGGGTGTCGCCGCCATCACGTCGGCGGCGCCGGCTCTCATCCCTTGGCGGGTGGGGATCGCACTCGGGTTCGTGGTTCTGTTGACAGTCGCCAACCTTCGGGGGGTCAAAGAGGCTTCCACCGTGTTTGCCCTCCCGACCTATCTGTTCGTGGCCACCGTGGGGACGATGCTGGTTGTCGGCTTCGCCAAGTGTTTCGACGGGGTGTGCCCGACCGCGATCTCGTCGGGGGCCGACCTCGAAGCGGAGGCGGGCGTTCTTGGCCTCTTCCTGATTCTCAGGGCATTCGCCTCTGGATCGACGGCTCTCACCGGTGTCGAGGCCGTCGCCAACGGGGTGCAAGCTTTTCGAGAGCCCAAGTCGCAGAACGCCGCAGCCACCCTCGGGGTCATGGGTGTCATCTCGATCACGATGTTTCTTGGCATCTCGACGCTTGCGCTCTGGTTCGATGTTCGAATCTCCGAGGACACCATCGACCAATACGGGACGGTGATCTCACAGATCGGACGAGCTGCCTTCGGTGGCGGCGTTGGTTTCTACATCCTGCAGGTGTTCACGGCCGCGATCCTGATCCTGGCCGCCAACACCGCGTACCAGGACTTTCCCCGGTTGTCGGCGATTCTGGCCCGGCACAAGCTGGTGCCTCGCCAGTTTCTGAACCGTGGCGATCGTCTGGTCTTCTCAAACGGAATCATCACCCTTGCCGTGGTCGCCGCCGCGCTTCTGATCGTGTTCGAGGCGGAGGTGAGTCGTCTGATTCAGCTCTATGTCGTCGGTGTCTTCACGGCGTTCACCCTCAGTCAGACCGGAATGGTGCGCCACTGGTTGAGGACGAGAGAGCATGGGTGGCGACGGTCGGTGGTGATCAACACGGTCGGCGCCCTGACCACCGGAGTGGTGCTGATCGTCGTGGCCACGGTCAAGTTCACCCATGGGGCGTGGATCGTCATCCTGATGATGCCGATCCTCGTCGGCCTGATGTTGAGCACTCGCCGCCACTATCTGGGAGTTGCCGCCCAACTCAAACTGGTCCCCGTTGAGGCTGAGCCTCGCTCCACGAGAATCATCGTCCTCGTGGCACATCACGACGAAGGAACCGACCGGGCTCTGCGTTACGCAGAGTTGGTCAACGCCGATGCCGTCACCTGTGTACATGCCGAGGAGCCTGGATCCGACGACCTCGTCTACACGTGGGATGCGGCCCACCCTGGTCACGCATTGGAGATCATCCCCGGTGAGCGTGACTCGATCTCGAGACGGGCCGTGCGCCGGGTTCGTCAGGAGCGAGACGCCCACCCTGCGGCGATCATCACTGTCATCCTCGCTGACCGTGTGCGCACTCGGTCGATGCTCGCCCCATTCGCCCACCGCCACAGTCTCGCCATCAAGTCCCGGTTGCTCTTCGAGCCGGGGGCGGTGGTGACCGACCTCAATGTCCCCGTTCGCTCACGACGTAGCAAATTGCCCCGCGTTCCGACCCGCAAGATCGAACAAGTGGTGCTCGTCTCCGACATGACCCGTCCCATCAGGGAGGCGCTCACCTACGCCCAAGGTCTTGGGTCTCCGGTGACAGCGATTCACATCGACGTCGACGAGGCACAACGAGATCGGCTGGAGCGACAGTGGGTAGAAGCGGGCTACGAGCTTCCGCTCGTCGTCATTTCCAGTCCGTACCGAAGCATCGTGAGCCCGCTTGTCAGATATCTACGTGATCGTCGGCGGGCGGCCAGTCCCGGAACCCTGATCTCGGCCGTGATCCCTGAGTTCATCGTCCCGGGGCGGGTCACCCAACTTCTGCACAATCAGACCGGCCTTGCCATCAAGGGCATCCTGGCCGGCGGAAGCGGGCATTGCAGTCACCAGTGTCCCCTTCCATCTCCGCACCAATGGCGGTTCGGGCGACTGAACCGTTATCCGCAGGCCGTCTTCGGACCGGCTGTCACAGGTCGCGATCACGACCCCGCTCGAGCTCCCGTCGGACACGCAGGCCGCCCAGCTCGCTGGTGGCTATCCCGGCCATAAGGAGGAGCACGGCTGTGACTGATGTCGTAACGGTCTGTGATCACGAGTTGTAGATAAGGCTCTGTGAAGAAGAAGTCGAAGGAAAGGGCAGCGACGATGGCTCCGAGGATCCCGCCCTGTCTACCACCGACGATGGCGACGACCTGGACACCAAGGAGCAAGATGATCGCGACGTTGGCGGCACCCAGGAAATCACGCAGCGGCACCAAGAACATTGAAAAGATGAGAAGCCCCAGCGACCCCATCGTGGCTGCCAATTTCGTCTGATCAGTGGCTCTGCTTGCCATCAGAGGGACGCTATGGGCCTCGGCGCTGGTGTCTGTAGATCCTGACGGAGACTTAGCGATGGGCGCGAGCATCTTGACGTTTAGGGCTGCGTGGGAGTCAACTTTCCTTGGACGGGCGGACGGGTTGGATCACGATTCGGCAAGGTTGAAGCCGTCGCTCAACCGGGCGGGATGTTCTTGTTGTGGTGGAAGGCATTGTCCGGGTCGTACCGGGCCTTGACCTCGGCGAGTCGCCGGTAGATCCGATCACCGTAGGCCTCTCGAACGCGACTGGTGTCGTCGTCGGAATCGAGGAAGTTGACGTAGACACCCGTGCGGTGGGGGTCGAGAGCGTCGAGGAATCCACGTGCCCAGGCCGTCTCGGCAGCGGCGTGCTTGCCTGACTCCTCGGGGAGCCACACGCCCTCGATGACCATGTTGTGCGCCACGTCGCGACCGGCGTAGGCGGTGGCGTCATCGGGGACTCGGGCGACGGCACCACCCACGTGGAATATCACCGCGTACGACCGAGGCGAACTGGCGGTGTAGGCGTGATCGGCGACGACCGAGATGACAGCGTCTGAAAGCCCGGTCAAGCTCGTTGCCTTCCAGTAATAGTGCCACCCGTGCGGAACCGTCTCGTCGATAGCGCCCTGGTGGGCGACATACGGCTTGAGCCCGACCAGGTCCACCAGGGGCGTCCCGAACCGGCGGAGCTCACCCACAGCACGCTCGCCCTCTTCGACGGCCCCGGCGTAGCAGCAGGCAACTGCGATGGCCGGCCGCCAGTGGAGGTTCTCGGGGATGCCCGGCAGTGGGGGGACGGTGCCGACCCTGATGACAGTGCCTAGATCGTCGGGTACTTCAGCAACGAAGTCCCGGTAAAAGCGCAGCAAGTCGACGGTGTCGTCGGCGGCCCAAAACACAGGTCCGGCCATCACTGTCGGACCGATGGGGTGCAGAGCGAAGCGGAACGAGGTGACTATGCCGAAGTTGCCGCCGCCGCCCCGCAGCGCCCAGAACAGATCTGGGTGTTCGTCGGCAGACGCCCGGACGATGCTCCCGTCGGCTGTGACCACCTCGGCGCCCAGGAGGTTGTCGACGGTGAGCCCGTGCTTGCGCATCAGCCAGCCGAGGCCGCCGCCGAGGGTGAGCCCGGCAACGCCAGTGTGGCTCACGATGCCGCCGGTGGTGGCCAGACCGTGGGCCTGCGTCTCGTGGTCGACGTCGCCCCACAGAGCACCACCCTGCACGGCGGCGGTGCGAGCGGTGGGGTCGACCCACACGCTCCGCATCTCCGATAGGTCGATCACGATCCCGTCGTCGCACACCGCGGTGCCGGCCACGTTGTGCCCTCCACCCCGTACAGCCATCTCCAGGTCGTGGTGGCGGGCGAAGCGCACGGCAGCAGCCACGTCGGCGCTCCCGCCGCATCGGGCGATGAGCCTTGGGCGTCGGTCGACGGCGCCGTTCCAAACGGCTCGAGCGGTGTCGTAGTCGATGTGGTCAGCCGTGATCAGCTCGCCTCGGAACCCGTCGATCTCCATCACGGTCGCCCCCTGGCTGAGATGGCCGACTTGCTCGCTCGTCGTTGCCGGCATCGGTCCTCCTGGCTCGATGGCCTCATCACACCACCGGGGACCACGGCTGAGAAGTCAAGAATCTGGACTTCACAGGAGAAGGCCAGGCGCGCGACACTCGCGTCGTGCGGACGTACGGCCAGTACTGCCCCATCGCACGTGGCGCCGAGATCTTCGCCGAGCGCTGGACGCCACTGATCATCCGCAACCTGTACCTGGGCTGTGACAGCTTCGGTGAGATCCTGGAGGGCGCGCCCGGACTCTCCCGCACCTTGCTCTCACAGAGGCTCAAGCAGCTAGAACGGCTCGCCATCGTCGAGTCGGTGCCAAAGCCCGACGGGCATGGGCGCCACTACGAGCTCACACCCGCTGGCCACGACCTCTTCAAGGTCTGCGGGTCGCTCGGCGAGTGGGGTGCTCGCTGGCTCCAGATCGCCCCAGAGCACCTCGATCCCTTCGTGGCTCTGTGGTCGATGTGCAACGCGCTGCGCCGAGAGCGTCTCCCCGATCGACGCGTCGTGATCCGCTTCGACTTCACGGGCGGCGCCGCGACCGAACGGTTCTGGCTGCTGATAGAGCACGGTGACACCGAGATCTGCAAGACATATCCGGGCCTCGACGAAGACCTCTACATCACGGCGGAAGCCGAAGCCTTCGTCAAATGGCACGCTGGCCAGCTGTCCTGGGCCGAAGCCACCCGCAACGACCGCATCCAACTCCACGGTCCCTCGTGGCTCGTACGGGCGTTCCCCACCTGGAACGCCCGCAGCCTCTTCGCCCACATCAAGCCGGTCTCCCGACCTGCGGCGAGGTCGGCAACCTGAAATCGTCGAGCACACCTCCTCGTAGGAGCGGCACCACCTCTCAAATCGTGACCGCCGGCGCCACCTTCGGCCAGGTCCTGGCGTAGTGGAAGATGGCAGCGAGTAGTGCGACCTCGATGGCGCTGCCGAAGATGTAGTAGTTCCACTCGCCGACCGCGCCGGCGATGATCGTGATCGCATAGATGAGGCTCAGTGCGATGTTGGCGATTCGGTTGACTCTCGGTCGCAGGACGAGTGCGCCGAACACCATCAGGCTGGGAATCGCGACATACACCGTCGTCGCCAGGAGGAACGTCTGGTTGACGGTGAAGCCACCTACCACCCCTGTCTCGACTTCGGCTCGGAAGTCGGGTCGGAACTGGCTGAAGATGTCGACATAGGCGAAGACAAACAGCATCGCTGTCCACAGCGCCGAGATCTTCATCCTCACATTCACTTTGAACGGTTCGAATTCGATGTCGGTGGTCTTGGCTGTCATCTGGGTCTGGGTGGTCATTTCGCTCTCCGTTCGTCGCTTCTCCGGTTTACTAAGTAATCCTATGGGTTACTTAGTAAGCTGTCAAGTGTGATGCTCGATGAAAACACCCCCCGCCCGCCCCTGACCAGAGAGCGAGTCTTTGAAGCAGCCGTTGACGTGGCCGATCAGGACGGACTTGGGGCTCTGACGATGCGTCGCTTGGGCGCTGAACTCGGCGTCCAAGCCATGTCCATCTACAAGCACGTCACCAACAAGGAGGAGATCCTCGACGGCATCATCGAGCTCATCCTCGGTCAAATAGAGACTCCACGGGACGGGGCGGATTGGAAGGTGGCCATGCGGAGGAGGGCGATCTCGGCCCGCGAGGTGCTCAGCCGCCATTCGTGGGCGATCGGACTACTGGAAGCCCGCGGCTCGACCGGGCCCAATTCCTTGCGTTACGTGGACTCGATCCTCGGAAACCTGCGGTCGGCCGGCTTCTCGATCGAGAACGCCGTCCACGCGTTCTGGCTCCTCGACAGCTTCGTGTACGGACAGGTGATCCAGGAGACGAGCTTGCCCATCAGCAGCTCGAAGGAGATGACTGATTCGACGGGATCCACCCTCGAGCAGGTCACGGCGGTCGATTACCCGCATCTCGTCGAGGTCGCAGAACACGCAATGAGATCCGAATACAGCGTCGACAAGGAGTTCGAGTTTGGCCTCGATCTCATCCTCGAGCGCGCTAGAGCCGGAACGCGATGTCCGTCTGACACGACCGATCCCGCGTGGTGTGCATGAGGCCGAAGCGGAGACACTGGGGAGCGGTCCGTCTGACACGACCGATCCCGTGGTGTGCACGAGGCCGAAACAGAGACATTGGGGAGCGCCGATAACCTCTGAATGAAGATGTCCCCTGACCACAACCTCATTCTCACCGGGTTCATGGGAACCGGTAAGACAACTGTTGGGCGGCTGGTGGCAGAGAAACTCGGGCGTGAGTTCGTCGACACCGATCTCGTCATCGAGGAGCGTCATGGCCCGATCCAAGAGATCTTCGATCGTCAGGGAGAATCTGCATTCCGTGATATCGAACGGACTCTGGCAGGCGAGCTTGGCCAGCGAAAGGGTCTCGTCATCGCAACCGGCGGCCGAATGCTCCTCGATCCCGAGAACTTCACGGTGCTGAGCGAGAACGGTCGAATCTTCTGCCTCGTTGCCTCTCCGGAGGAGATCTACGAACGTGTGGCCAGCGATTCCTCCCGGGTCAACCGTCCGCTACTCGAGGTTGCAGATCCCAAGCAAAGGATCATCGAGCTACTCGACGAACGTGGCCCGGACTACGAGCGCTTCACTCAAGTGACGACAGATCATCTCGAGCCGGATGTCATCGCACAGGAGCTTGTTGACCTCTGGTCAGGCCGACCTTGACGTTGGCGCCGTGACGCTCGGGCCACCGCCTGAGCATCATCAGCGGCTTGCGTAGGCGATGTTCTCGAAGGGCCACCTCTCCGCCAGCCACTCGCTGACGGAGCGCCATACCACCGGATCCAAATCGGCCCGGCTCGACGTCACCCACGAGCTCACCTCGGCATCGTGACCTTCGTCCTTGGCCGGGTCGATGTAGAGGCACCCGATCACCTCGTCCCCATCGAGGACCGAGTAGGCGAACGCTTCCCGGCCGACGAACTCGCGGGCGTGTCCCTCCAAATCTGCCATGTTCTCCTCGATCGTCATGGGTTGGGGCCAACTGCCCCCTTCCATGCCGGGCGTGGCGCGGATGTGCTCGATACTCGACATCCACGCTTCGTGGTCACGTTCGTTGTGGACCGGCCCTAGCGGTTCGAGACGGAAGCCAGGGCCTTCGAACGCTGCGGGCACGTCGAAATCGTCTGGAACGAACATGGCGCCGGTTACGACCGGTCTTCGGCCTCGGCGTCGATGATCTCGTACTGCAGGACTTCCTGCGAGCCACCGGGCCAATCCGGGCGAATACGACGGTTGGGGGTGAGCACATTGACCCGCCCGGAAAGCCGTTTCGTGATGTTGCGGTAGATCACATCCCGCACGGCCGGGATCAAGAGCAGGAAGCCGAGAGTGTCGGTGATGAATCCCGGTGAGATCAAGAAGGCGCCGGACACGAGGATGGCCGCGCCATCACTGAGCTCACGCCCTGGGAGCACCCCCTCATTCACCTTGCCCCGAAACCGACCCCATACAGAGATGCCGGCGCGGCGGACGAGGATGGAGCCCAGCACCGCTGTCACCAGGGCAATGCCCAGGGCCCAGCCGAACCCGATCACGGATCCGACCCATATGAACGCCGCCATCTCGGCGAGCGCCACGACGGTGAAGAGAAGCACCACCTTCATCGACACCAACGCTACCGGCGACTGTGATTAACGACACTCACTCGCCCCAGAACACAGCCGGATTCAAGATCCGGTCCGGATCGAGGGCTGCCTTGACACGTCGCTCGAACTCCAGGATCGAGGGCTCAGTCGTTCGGCGCCACCAGTCGGCCTTGGCCACCCCGACCCCGTGCTCGCTGGCGATGACACCGTCAAAGCCGACGACGAGCTCCAGCACCCGGTCGACCACGCCCTCCGGATCACGACTACCCACGACGTTGACGTGGAAGTTCCCTTCCGCGAGATGCCCGAACAGGTAGGTATCTCCCCCGAGGTCCAGGTTTTTCACCGCACTGGCGAAGTCGTCGACGCGATCGAGCGCGACCGCCACATCGAGCTTGACCGGGACCCCCAGACCGTTGATCGTCTCGGTTATCGACTCCCGGTATGCCCAGAGCGTGCGATCCACGACCGCGACGGCATCCTCAGGAACCCGAGGAGTGGCTCCAGATTCGAGGAGCACGTAGAACGGAGCCTCAGAAGGGAGGGGTTTGGGGAGGCGACGATGATCGATCACTGCCTCCAGGCAGGCCCTGTCGAAGAACTCGATCGCACGGACATCGGGACCGAGGAAGCGGAGACCCTCGCTCAGGGCATGAACGGCCAGCAGGACGACCATCGGTGGCTCGACCTCCCCTGGCAGGAGTCTCAGCCGCGCCGCCGTGATAACACCGAGGGTTCCTTCGCTGCCGACCATCAGCTGTAGAGGATCCGGGCCGAGGCTCGCTTTGGGGAACCCGTCGAGTCCTGACAGACGAGTCCCGTCGGCCAAGACCACCTCCAGGGCCAGCACCTGACGACGGGTATCTCCGTTCGACACGACATGCGTGCCCCCGGCGTTGGTGGCGATGGTCCCTCCGATCGTGGCCGAGTCACGAGAAGCGAGATCGACGCCGTAGCGGAGCCCGGCCCGCCGGGCGTGCTCCTGAAGGGAACCGATCGTCGCTCCCGCCCCGACCGTCACCGAGAGCATTCCGGCATCAATGGGCCCGATCTGGTCGAGGCGCCGCAGCGAGAGCACGATCTCTCCGTGGTGAGGCACCGATCCCCCGACCAGACCGGTGTTCCCGCCCTGAGGCACCACCGCCATCCCGGCGCTGTGACAGATCCGGACCACCGCCTGGACATCTTCAACGGATCCTGGCCTGATCACTGCGGCGGTGTGCCCCGTCCACCGCCCGGTCCAATCACGCACGTAGCCGGCCACCATGTCGGGCTCGGTCAGGACATGGGGCTCGCCCACGACGTCGCGGAGCGCCGTGAGGACGGCCTCTTCGCTCCTCGACGACATCGAGCGACTCTATGCAGAGGGGCTTCCCTGCCCACTTCGCCGGCTCTCCAAATATGCACGCGGATTAGGTTGGAGGCTCACGAACATGCCGATGACCGAGTTTCACTACGAGCCGCTGTCCTATCTCGATGCGTCTTTCCTGGCCCTCGAGACCAAGACCAGCCATATGCACGTCGCCGGGGTGGCGCTCCTCGACGCCGCGCCGCTGAAAGGCGAGGACGGTGGCATCGACATCGCCCGTATCCGCGCCCACGTCGAGTCGAAATTGCGGTACATACCGCGCTACCGACAACGTCTCGACTGGGTTCCATTCGACCGGCGACCGGTCTGGGTGGATGACGAGCATTTCTCCATCGACTACCACCTGCGCCACAGCTCACTCCCCCGCCCGGGCACCGAGGCCCAGCTCAAACAACTCGCCGGCCGAATCGTCTCCATCCCCCTCGACAGGAGCAAGCCGCTCTGGGAGCTGTGGGTCGTCGAGGGGCTCGACGACGACCGGTTCGCGCTCATCGCCAAGATCCACCACTGCATGATCGACGGCATCTCGGGGGTCGACCTGACCACCATCCTCCTCAACGTCGTCCCCAGCTCCGAGGTCGAGGAGCCAGAAGTGTGGGTGCCGCGTCCCGCCCCGACCCCCACCCAGCTCTCGGTCGCCGAGTTGGCTCGTTTCACCGGTGGGCTGGTCGACCGACTCTCTCACCTGTCGGAGGCGGTGCGTGACGGCGTCCTGCTCACCGATCGCACGCTCGACAAATCGGCGGCTGCGTTCTCGTCGCTCCGCTCGGGCTGGCTGCGAGCCGCCGACCGGACGCCGCTCAACCCTGACATCGGTCCAAACCGGCGGTTCGACTGGACGGATACGCCTCTCGACGCCATCAAGGATCTAAAGAACAAACTGGGTGGCTCCGTCAACGACGTCGTCCTCGCCATCACCGCCGGCGCCGTGCGACGGTTCCTCATCGACGAGCGCGACTACGACGTCAGCGGCGCCGAGTTCAGGGTGATGAACCCGGTGTCGACCCGCACGGCCGACCAGCGTGGCGCCCTCGGCAACCAGATCGCCATGTGGCTCCTCGACCTTCCCATTCAGGAACCCGACCCACGGGTTCGGTTCGAGAAGGTCAAAGAGGCGACGAGCAACCTCAAGAAGACGAACCAGGCGCTCGGGGCGGCCACCCTCGTCGAGATCAGCTCGGGCACACCGATCACGCTGCTCTCATTGGCCAATCGCGTGGTGGGGCAGAGGATCCGGCCGTTCAACATGACCGTGACCAACATCCCCGGCCCGCAGTTCCCGATGTACCTGTTGGAGTCGGAGATGATCGCCAACTACGCGATGGTTCCGCTTTGGGCACAGCACGGGATCGGGATCGCCCTCTTCTCCTACAACGGGCGTCTGCTCTGGGGCATTCACGCCGACTACGACACGCTGCCCGACTCCGACCGCTTCCTCGCTGCCATCCAGGACTCGCTCCGGGAGCTTCAGAACCTGCCGTCGTGAGCAATCTCGATCTCGCCGACGGGCTGCGGATGATGCAGCAGGCGGGAGAGGGTGGATATTTCGGGCACGAGGCCCATCTCCGATTCGCCTGGACCGTGCTCGACGAGACCGACGACGTGGAGGATGCCGAGCGGGTCGCCTGTCTGACGATCCGCCATGCCGCCGACATCGGTGGCAATCCCGCCAAGTACCACGCCACCGTCACCATGTTCTGGATCCGGCTCCTCGAGCATTTGCGCGAAGCCCATCCCGACGTAACGTCGGTCGGGCACATGCTCGATGTCTACCCGCCGCTTGGCGATCCCTCATTGCCCGAAAAGCACTGGTCGAACCTCGACAGCGAGGAGACGCGGACATCCTGGGTTGAACCGGATCTGATCCCGCTTCCGTGACGCTGCTTGCCGCGCTGGCCGGCGCCGTGGCCATCTCCTTCTCGGCGATCCTCTACGCCCTCGCCGGTGTGTCGCCGATCACTGGTGCCTTCTTCCGTGTCTTCTACGCCCTCCCGATCCTGTTCGTCCTGTGGTGGTTGCGGCGCCGGGATGATCACCGAACCCTCAACAAGCGGTGGGTGGCGGTCGCCGCCGGGCTGTTCCTCGGTCTCGACATCCTGGTGTGGCACATCTCGATCGAATACATCGGCGCAGGCTTGTCGACCCTCATCGCCAACTCGCAGGTGATCGTCGTGGCGGTCATCGCCTGGATCTTCCTCGGTGAGCGCCCTAGCCGGCAGGTGGCTATTGCGGTGCCTGTTGTCTTGCTCGGAGTGAGCCTCGTGAGCGGTCTCGGCCGGGGTGATTCCTTCGGCTCGAACCCGCTGCTCGGGACGATCCTGGCCCTGGTGTCGGCTCTGCTGTACGCCGGGTTCATCCTCGGCTTCCGGATCTCCAACGACATCCAGGCTCCGTCGGCCGGGCCGCTGCTCGAGTCGACCGCCGGCGCCGCCCTTGCCATTCTCGTCGCAGGGACCCTGACCGCCGGTGTCGAATTCACTCCGACCTGGCCGGCACATGGCTGGCTGCTGGTCCTCGCCCTGACCTCTCAAGTGGCCGGGTGGCTGCTGATCGGATATGCACTGCCCAGGCTCCCTGCGGTCGAGACCGCCACGATCATCCTCCTCCAGCCGGTCCTGACCATGATCTGGGCCGTCCTCATCTTCTCGGAGAGCCCCTCGACCATCCAATGGGTCGGCGCCGCCCTCGTCTTGTCCGGCGTCGGCTTCGTCGCCATCTCCCGCGCCCGCCGCACCCCCGAAATCGCCCGGCCCAACCCTGAACCTGAGCTTCTCTGACCCGGATACGGGGGTCAAAACGACTCAGGTTCCGCTACGAAATCCAGGACCTTGTGAACTCGAGATGTTCGACCCGGATATGGGCCGGAGAACCTCAGGTTCGCGGTATCAGCCGCCCATCACGATCACCACCAGACGGCCGGTGGGGCCGTCGACGACGGAGATGCCGGCGCGGTCGTAGGCGGAGATGGCGAATTGGGAAAGGGCGGTCGGCGATCCAAGCATGGCGTCGACCGCGGCCCGTGCGCTGCTGGCCAGGGCCAGGTTCTCGCCGACCACCGCGAGACGGATCCCGGCCGCGGCGACATCGGTGGCCACGCTGCCGCCGGGCGGGTAGTCGCGAGAGAGCCGGCCGCTGGTGTACATCCCCATCGCCCTCGATTCGGCGATCCCGTCCAGGCCGGCGCTGCGCCCCAAGGCAGAAAGACCGAGACCGGTCCGATGCTCGTTGACCTGCTCCAACACACCGGCGGTTTCATCCCGGACCTGGCGAACCTCGTCGGGCGCGGCGGGAGGAATGGTCAGGACTTCGCTTCCTTCCGGGACGACGCGGTTCACACCAAACAACCCCTGTATCGCCGCCAGCGAGCCGATTACTCCGTCGGGCGCCATCGTCTCGAAGACCTGCTGGGGCGCCGCATCCGGCCCGGCGATGGCCTGAGCCACCGACGAGTCCTCGAAACGGGCATCCCAGCCGCCGGGGACCACCCGGGCCAGATTGATCACCACCAGGATGATGGCGATCCCCCACAGCGCAGCGACGGCGGCGCCACCGAGGCGGTTGATCAGATTCAGACCGGGGAGTGACATCACCCGCGACAGGTAGTGGGCGGCAATGCTCATCGCAACACCGAAGAGCAGGAAAAGGACCACACCCGCCCCGATGGTGGCCACCTCCGGCGACACCGAGAAGCGATCGGTGAGGAACTCGCCGAGCGGGCCGCTCAGACGAAAGGCAATCCAGAGGCCGATGAAGAGGGCCACCAGATCGAGAGACTCCCTGACGAACCCACGAAGCCAGCCCCGCACCAACAACCCGGCGATGAACAGCCCGAGGACGAAGTCGACCATTGCGCCTCTACGTTGTACGTCCTGCGTGATACGTATCGCGGTATTGCCGGCTACACCCGGATGGTCAACACCGGGCAGGGGGCACTCATCAGGATGTCGTGGGCGTTCGAGCCGAGCAGGAACTTGCCCGCAGATGTCCGTTGCCGGAGACCGATCACGATCAGCTCGCCGCCGAGGTCACTCGCCGCCTGGACGATGTCCTCAGCCGGAGCGTTGCCCCGCACGAAGTTGTGGATCGAGTAGGTGATGCCTTCCTTCGACAGCTCCTCGTCGATGATCGCCAGCTCGCGATCGCTGGCGACCACGTCCTCGTCGTCGTCCACTCCGGCACCGTGTAGCGAATGAACCACGACCAGATCGGTACCCCGCAGCTTGGCCTCGGTGATGCCCAGTTCCAGCGCCGCCCGGCCCCGGTCTGCGGACATGTACCCGACAATCACGCTCATGGTTGCCTTTCGCCTCTTGGTGGGCAGAAATTAGCTATCGGAGAGCTCGATCCGCATCCTCTTGTTGGCTCTCCCCTTCGACTCGGTCTTGACCACTCGCACCTGTCCCACCTCCAGCGTGGATGCGACGTGGGTTCCACCGTCGGCCTGTCTGTCGAGACCGACGATGTCGATCACCCTGATCTCCTCCACCCACTCCGGGATGAGGTTGACCTTGGTCCGGATCAGGTCCGGGTCCTTCATCGCCTCCTGGCGCGCCATGAAGACCACCTCGGTCGGATAGCCCCGGACCAGCTCTTCGTTGAGTCTTCGTTCGACATCCTGACCGAACTCGACCGAGATGCCCTCCAACTCGAAGTCCATCCGGGCGACGCCGGGCTCCATGTTGCCTCCGGTCACCTTGGCGTCGAAGTCCCGAAATATGACCCCGGAAAGGGCGTGCAGGGCGGTGTGGGTCCTCATCGTCCGATAGCGGCGATCCCAATCGATGATCCCGTGAACTGGCGTTCCTGGATCGGGGAGCATCGCGCCGGGGGCGACGACATGGAAGGGCAGGCCGTCCTTGCGGATGGTGTCGGCCACGTCGACCTGCCCACCGTCCCAGCGGATGACCCCGATGTCACCGGGCTGGCCACCGCCCCGGGCATAGAAGACTGTGCGGTCGAGAAAAAGCCCCTCGTCGGTGACGCTCGAGACCGATCCTTCGGCCTCGGCCAGATAGGCGTCCGTCGACGCCAGCTCTTCTGTGGGTCCCGACCCGGCCATGGGTGGCGAGCCTAGACCGGTCTGAAGCCGGCCTTCCTCAGGAGGTCTCGCCTGAGGTGAGACCGGAGAGCCGCCAAACCCTCGACTCCCAAAGGAACCTGGATCCCTTGGGGACCAGATGGACGATGCCGTCGGCGATCAGGTTCTTCAGCGTCTCGCTGTCGGCGATCAAGGAGGGCAGGGGGATCCTCTTCTCGGCGAGGGCCGCCACCTTCTCATAGAGAGCACGGGCCGCGTCGAGAATTGCTGACTCATCCTGAAGGCTGCCGGTGGGAAGGAATACCCGCCCCCCGGGTCGCAACCGACGCACCGCTTCTCGCAACATCCGTATCGGCAGCTCGCTGCCCCGCGGCCCACCCCCAACTCCGTCGGGGAACCAGCCGCTCACCTCGGCCAGGGAATCAGGCACGCCGGAGACGTCGCCGATGATCACGTCGGCATCGATGTCCTCGTCGAGAGGATCGAACAGGTCACCATGGTGGAACTCGATCCGATCGGCGACGCCGTGCGCCTCGGCATTGGCCCGGCCCACTTGCTCGACTTCGGGGCTGGAGTCGATGGCCAGCACCCGTGACGCTCCCAACTTGGCGGCGATGATTGCCAGGACACCGGTGCCGGTACCTACGTCGATGACCACGTCGCCTTCCTTCACGTCCATGGCGTCGGCCACCAGCGTCGAGATCGTGGTCGGGGCAAACGTGTGCTCCCCGAGAATCAGGTCGAGCGGCCCAAGGCGGCCTTTCCATTGAAAATATCCAGCTGCCATCAGGGGTCCCGTCTGTTCGTTGACATCAATCTACCTGGTTTGGCGCCACTGATCACTAGCGGGATGTGGAATCGTCGGGAACGAAGGGCGGACCGTGCCCGGGAACTATCAATGTGGCCACCTCCAGAACCCGCTCGCGGTGTCTGTGCAGGTCATCGGGGTGGGTGCAGAGCGGGTCATGAAACGGAGCATCCCGGTACCACCAGAGATGGCTGAAGGCGATTTTCTCCCCACCGTCACTGACAATCGTTGTTATGTCCTGCGCTGTGTGACCTGGCGTCTCCCACAGCTCGACTCCTTCGGCCACCTCGAACCCCTCGGCCGGTCGGGAAGTCCAGACGTCGTCCTTGTAGATGGCCCAATGGTCGTGGACCCTGGCGTTGGGAAAGAGGGCGACGTTGATGGTGTGGTCGGGATGGTGATGGGACAGGATCACGTCGGTCACTTCCTGCGGCGACCGACCCAGCCCGGCGATCGGGTCGAGGATCACCGATGTAGACGACACCATCCCGGGATCGATGACGATCAGCGACGAGCCCGCCTCGATCAACGAGATGGTCGAGGCGACGCGATCCCCGCCGTAGCCCACGTTGAGCAGGGAAAAGGTCGGCAACGCCTTACGACTCACCCAGGGGCAGCATCTCCAACCCGGTGAAGGTCCTGTTGGCCAGAATCTCCACCGTCTCGGCGCCGCTGGGTGTCGACCACCCAAATGCCCCGCGATCCCGGGTAGGCGACGAAGCGCCCGTCCGAGCTCCAGGCGAGCTGGGGTACGCCCGGCCGAGCGTCCGATTGGACGGATGGGCCGCCGTCTCTCGACAGGCAGCACGTGGATGCCCTCGTTGGTGAGAAGGGCGAGCCGTTGCCCGTCATTCGAGAACCGACCGGCGAGCACACTCCTCTGACGGAGTCACGGCCGGAACCATCCGGACCCCGCCACCGGAACTGAGCAGACTGACGCCCTGGTTGTCGATGGCCAGCCAGCCGGTGCCGACGGAGTCGAGGATCCGCCCGGTCTTGGTGTCTTTGATCTCCCCGGCCTCTGTGAAGAGGACGATGCTGTCACGGGTGTCGTCTTGGATGGCAAAACCCCAATCCCCCCATGCCTCGACGTGCCCGTCGATGCCAACGGCCCGTGTGACCAGCTCGGGCACGCCGTTGCCCTGATGCACCTTCCACAGCTGGAGCTCATCGTCGACAAACGTGGTGTAGGCGAGTTGTGAGGCAACGGTGTCATGCCAGGCATACCCGGTGACATCGGTGGCGATGATCGCCGCGTTCTCGGGGCATCCCTGCATAGAGGACACCGGAGGTCTCGTCGGGGACCGGAAGCATGGTGGCGAGGCGGCGAGCCGACACGTCGAACTCGACCGGACCGGGCGGACGGGAGACTCCGACGGGGATGGTCCGCTCGATCGGCTCTCCGCGGAGGGGCCAGACCAACAACTCGAGGCTCTGGCCGTCGCTGCGGGTGACGGCGACCAGACCATCGGGAAATCCTTCGATCACGTCGGCAATCCCACCCTGTTCCGCACCGGCCCCGGCGGAGGCCGTCGTGCTCGTGACGGCTTCCCCCGACGGGCCCGGCCGCAGCACCAGCACGGTCAGACCGGCGCCCAGGACCAGACCCACCACGAGCCATCCCAAGGCGGGTCGAGAGCCCCGTGGTTCAGGAGACTCTCGGTCGTCCTCGACGACTTTCGGTGCCGACACCACGTCGCAACGGTACGCGTGAAAGAGAGATCTGAGGGCCGTTCCCGAGTGACTCAGCCCGAATATGAGTCTAAAGTCTCGGCGCGGCGTGGCTCCCTGTCTCGCCGCGCATTCCACATGGAGGAAAGAAACATGAAAATGAAGAGAGGCCTAAAGCTTCTCGCGCTCGTGGGTGTCCTATCCCTCGTAATCGCCGCTTGTGGCGGCGGGGAGGGTGGAGACACCACGACTACGGCCGGTGAAGCCGAGACGACCACCAGCGCCGCCGGTGGGGACACGACGACCTCGGCGGCCGGTGAGACCACGACGGCGCCGGCTGAAGGCCTGGGCACGATCGAGGTCGCACCAGGTGATCCGATCAAGATCGCGTCGTTGCAGTCGATCAGCGGCGCAGACGGCCAGCCTCGGGCACCGACCAGGTGCGGGCGATCGAGATCGCCATCGCCGACAAGGCCGAGATCCTTGGTCATCCCATCGAGCTCGCCTTCAACGAGGACGACGGCTGTAGACTCGGAAGGTGGGCAGACGGGTTCCACCCGGATCATCGCCGACCCGCAGGTGGTTGCCGTCATCGGCACCAGCTGCTCGGGCGCAGGAGTCCCGGCATCCAACGTTGTCACCTCGGCGGGAAGGGTCCTGATCTCAGGGTCCAACACTTCGCCGGCGCTGACCTCGGACCTGGCAGGCAATGAGGCCCCCGAGTACCACGACGGTTACTTCCGGACGGCGCACAACGACGCCATCCAGGGAGCCGCCGCCGCCAAGTTCGTGTTCGAGGAGCTCGGGCTGACCAAGGTCGCGACCATCAACGATGGTGATCCCTACACCCAGGGTCTCACCAGCGCCTTCGAAGGTCCGTTCCAGGATCTCGGCGGGGAGATCGTCCTCAGCACGGCGGTGACGGCCGACCAGACCGACATGCGCTCCGGTGCTGACCGAGGTCGCAGCCGCCGAAGCGGAGCTGGTCTTCTTCCCGATCTTCCAGCCGGCCGGTGACTTCATCGCCGAGCAGGCCCTGGAAGTCGCCGGCCTGGAAGAGACGATCCGGATGGGCGCCGATGGTCTGCTCTCGGACACCTTTGTGGTGTTGCCGCAAACGGAGAACATGTACTTCTCCGGTCCGAAGACTCCGACCACTGATGCGTACGACGAGTTCGTCACCAAGTACGACCGAGGAATACGGTGAGGCTCCGATCCAGTCGTTCCACGCCCATGCCTACGACGCGACCAACATGGTGTTCGCAGCCATCGAGACCGCATCGACGGACGACGGTGGAACACTGACCATCGACCTGCAGGCGTTCCGGGACGCTTTGCGCAAATGACCTATGAGGGTCTCACCGGCACGCTGAGCTGTGACGACTTCGGCGACTGTGCTGCTCCCCGAGCATCGACATAATGCAGAACACGGCCGACACCGCCGACATCGAAGCGGTCCGCGGCAACGTTCTGATCACTACACCAGGGAGGAACTCGGTCTCTGACCCGAGGCATGCCCTAGTCGCCTGGTGCCGTGTACCACACGGCGCCGGACGCCGAACAAACGGGGAGGCTGCCCGTCAGATGACAGAAGCCGCCACTGTCGAAGCTCGCCCGACACGGCGCGCCTCACGGATCACCTTTGTAGGTGTCTTTCTCTGGGCCGCTGGGATCGCAATCCTGGCGATAATCCTCTACGGCTCGTATCTCAGCATCTCCTCGGGGAGGCTCAGCGCCGCACAGTGGCGAGATCTCGTCGTATTCGGTATCTCCACCGGCTCGATGTATGCCCTGATCGCGCTGGGCTACACCATGGTCTACGGCGTCCTCCGCTTCATCAACTTCGCCCATGGCGAGGTCTTCATGGTGGGGGCGATGATGGCCTTTCTACGTCGCCAACGCCCTTGCCGTCACCCCGCTCTGGACGTCCAGCCCTGCGGTCTCACTCCTCATCGTCTTGGTGGCGGTCATGTTCACCTCGACCATCGAGTGGCCGTCATCGTCGAGCGGATCGCCTACCGCCCCCTCCGGGGAGCCCCGCGGCTGATACCCCTGATCACCTCGATTGGCGCCTCGTTCACCATTCAATATCTGGTGCGGGGACTGGTCGGGCCCGCCACCAAGTCGTTCCCCCGGATGGAGCCCCTGCGGGGCACGTTCGAGTTCGGTGAATTCGTCATCCTCAAGACCCAGTTGGTCGTGATCGTCGCCGCACTGGTGATGATGGGCGGTCTCTACCTGTTCGTGGAGAAGACACGAACGGGCAAATCGATGCGCGCCGTAGCCGAGGATCCGGAAACCGCCGCTCTCATGGGCATCGACGTCGATCGCACCATCGTCAAGGTCTTCGCGATCGGTGGCGCCATGGCCGGTGTGGCCGGCGCCTTGTGGGGTCTGGTCTTCCCCAGCCTCAACTTCTTCTCCGGCTTCCTCCCCGGGATCAAGGCCTTCACTTCGGCCGTCCTAGGCGGAATCGGCAACATCGTTGGCGCCATGCTCGGCGGCGTGACTCTCGGTGATATTCGAGTCGGTCGGCCCCAGCCTCGTGCTCGCCGGATACGAGATACCAGCCTTCAGTCAGCTCAAGGACGTTGTGGCATACGCCGCCCTCGTCCTGGTCCTGATCTTCCGCCCGACCGGGCATCCTCGGCGAGCGTCTCGCCCAGGAGAGGACCTAACCGATGTCCCAGGTCATGGACCCACCGGCACCGGTCGAAGTCGAGCTACGGCCGGCTCCTCCTCTCGACATGCGGAGGGCGCTGAAGCTCGGGTTCTCCGGAGGTGCGGCGATTGGTGCTCGTCGCCGCCATCGGAATCGTGGCCACCTTCCAGCCACGACTGGTGATCGACCCAATCGTCCCGTTGGGAACCTTCTTCCTCTACTGATCGTGTTCTACTTCGGCTGGATGGCTGGTCAGCCGCCGGCAACCCTGGAGGGCTACGAGCCGGCGGCGGCGGGGGCTCGCAAATGTTCTCGCCGGTGCCCTGGCCGGTGGGATCGGCGGGCTTTGCCTCGGGTTGCTGCTGATCGTGATCACCTCAATTCGACCTTCGTGGCGTGTTCATGAACCTGTCCCCGGAGCTGGCCGAGATCCTCGGCTTCGGGCTGCCTGTAGCTGGCAGCGGTCCCGGTGATAATTCTCGTCTCTGCGGCGGTCGGAGCCCTGGGGGCGGCGGTGCACCTGCTCCCGAGACGCATCCGTCGTGCGCTGATGGGAGCCCTCGCCGCGGTGATCCTGTTCTCTCTCCTCACCGACGTGGTGGGTCAGTTCTTCGCCGGGGTGAGCCTGGAATCGGTCATCGACTTCCTCTACACCGGGCGAGGCGGCGCCCTGACCATCATCGGAGCCGTGGCCATCTTCGGCGCGTTCATCGTCCTGTTCTGGTGGATGGAGGGCCGGGACAGCACGCTCCGGCAGCGGGTTCAGGCGATGCCCAAGGGCCAACGCTCACGCTGGCAGATCGGGGCGGCGCTGATCATCGTCGTCGTCCTCTATTTCGTGCCCAGGATCATGGGCCCCTTCGTCAGCCAGATCCTGGTCACCGCCGGGATCTACCTCCTGATGGCTCTCGGCCTCAACATCGTTGTTGGTTACGCCGGGTTGCTCGACCTGGGCTACGTGGCCTTCTTCGCCGTCGGCGCATACACAACGGCGATCCTCACCTCGCCGCAGTCGCCTGCATTCACCCCGGAGATCTCTGTGCTCGCCTCACTCCCCTTCGTGATGATTGCGGCCGCCGTGGCAGGCATCCTGGTCGCCACCCCGGTGATACGAATGCGTGGTGACTATCTCGCCATCGTCACCCTGGGTTTTGGTGAGATAGCCCGGATCCTGCTCAACTCCGAATGGCTCGCCCCTATCTTCGGCGGGGCTCAGGGCATCACCAACATCCCCGATCTCAAGATTGGGCCGCTCACCTTCAGCACGCCCCAGGATTACTTCTACCCGGTCTTCTTGTTCGTCCTGCTTGCCGCATATGTGACGTTCGCGGTGCAGAACTCCCGTTGGGGGCGGGCCTGGATGGCGATGCGTGAGGACGAGTCGGTTGCCGAGGCGATGGGGGTCAACATCGTCACCGCCAAACTCTCGGCTTTCGTGGTCGGAGCCGTCCTGGCCAGCTTCGGCGGCTCGCTCTTCGCATCACAGATCGGCTCGGTCTTTCCCCACACCTTCGACATCGTGGTCTCGATCACCGTCCTCGTGATCATCATCGTCGGTGGCATGGGGAGCGTCCCCGGGGTGACTCTCGGTGCGCTGGTCCTCATCGTCCTCCCCAACTTGCTTCGCGAATTCTCCGAGTACCAGTTCCTGTTCTACGGCGTGCTCCTCATCGTGATGATGCTGAAGCGGCCGGAGGGCTTCATCCCCAGCAAACGGCGGGCGCAGGAGCTGCACACTGAGGAGCTGTCGCAGGACGCATGGCTCGAGATATACGGCGAGAAGGGCCAAGCCGAGCAGGTGCCCGAGGGGGGAACGGTCTGATGACCCTGCTCGAGATTCAAGGTCTGAACAAAGCATTCGGCGGACTACGCGCCATCAACGGCTTGGAGCTGCACGTCGACGAGGGCGAGGTGGTCAGCGTCATCGGGCCCAACGGGGCAGGGAAGACAACCTTCTTCAACCTGGTCACCGGGATGGAGACGCCTGACGAGGGCTCGATCGTCTTCGACGGGCAGGACGTCGTGGGACTCCGACCCAACCAGATCCTGAAGCTGGGTATGGCCCGGACCTTCCAGAACGTCCGCCTCTTCCCCGCCATGACCGTCCTCGAGAACGTCATGGTCGGCCAGCACTGCGCGCACCAAGGCAGGTCTGTTTGGCGCCATTTTCAAGACGCCCTCCCAACGAAGGGAAGAGGCCGAGATCGAAGAGCGAGCAAAGGAGGTGCTGTCCTTCTTCGGCACCAGGCTGGCCGGCTACCGCCACGACCAGCTCTCCATGGTCCTCTCCTATGCCAATCGACGTCGTCTCGAGATCGCAAGAGCCATGGCCACCGGTCCGCGGCTGCTGCTCCTCGACGAGCCGACGGCAGGCATGAACCCGCGAGAGACAATCGAGTTGACGGAGCTGATCGGCCGGTTGCGCAGCGAGCGGGGCTACACCATCGTCCTCATCGAGCACGACATGCAGGTGGTGCGGAACGTGTCCGACCGGGTCGTCGTGCTCGACCATGGGGTCAAGCTGACCGAGGGCTCGTACGACGAGGTCTCGACCAACGAAAAGGTCATCGAGGCCTACCTGGGTCGTCCGGCGGAGCTGGGCGCATGACCACCAACGGAGCGCCCCCCATCCTCTCGCTCAGGGGAGTGAACACTCACTATGGCGCGGCTCACATCCTGAAGGATGTCGACATCGACATCCACGCCGGCGAGATGGTGTGCTCTGCTGGGGGGCAACGCATCAGGGAAGACCACAACTCTGAAGACGATGCTCGGTTATCTGCGCCCGTCCTCAGGGGCCGTCTTCATGGACGGGGAGAACGTGAACGGGTGGAGCACGGCTCAGCGAGTCGGGCACGGTCTGACAATGGTCCCCGAGAACAGACGTCTGTTCAAGCGGATGACGGTCAAGGAGAACCTGGAGATCGGGGCATATCTGCGCGAGGGCGCCGACCTCGACGCCGAATACGAGCGGGTGTTCGAGCTGTTTCCAAGGGTCAAAGAACGCCTCACCCAGAAGGCAGGCACCCTGTCCGGAGGCGAGCAGCAAATGGTGGCCATGGGGAGGGCGCTCATGGCGCAACCCAAAGTCCTCCTGATGGACGAGCCCTCCATGGGACTGGCACCCGTGCTTGTCGCCCAGAACTTCGAGATCATCGAGCAGATCAACAAGGCCGGGGTCACGGTCTTCGTGGTCGAGCAGAACGCCAACATGGCACTGTCGATCGCCGACCGGGGTTACGTGCTCCAGACCGGGAAGATCGTGCTCAACGACACCTCGGAGGCGCTGCTGGCAAACCCGCAAATGAGGGCGGCCTATCTAGGCGACGTCTGATCCGACGGATCGAGGATTGCCGGTTCGTCCTCGACGAGCGACGGAAGCTCCTGGGTGTCGAACAGCCGGCTCTGATTGGGTTGTCGGCGCCTGATCCCGGCGATCCGTTCCGGCGGCTCCGTGTACTCGATCATGTGCTGACTGGCCTCGCCCCAGGTCTCCCCCAACACACGGGTCCGCCAGAGATGGCCCACGATGATCCTGACAGCCGCAGTCACCGGCACGGCCACGAGCACGCCGAGGAGCCCGGCCACCGTTCCGCCGATGATCAGGGCCAGGATGATCACCAGCGGGGACAAGTTGACCCTGGTCCGCTGCACCAACGGGGTGATCACGTGGTTGTCGATCTGCTGGATTGCGATCATGATCAGAACCGCCCAGACCGCCTGACTGACATCGCCGTTGAGAAGGGCGACCAGGGCAGCCAACGCGCCTCCGACCACCGGCCCCAGGAAGGGGATCAGGTTGAGGAAACCGGCGATGATCCCGATCAAAAGCCAGAAGGGGAGATCGATGAGCCACATCCCGAAGCTGGAGGCGACGCCGACTATCAGCGCCACCAGGAGCTGACCTCTGACGAACGAGCTCATGGCCGTCCCCACCTCACCCGAGACGAAGGCGAATTCCTCCCGATGCCGGGGAGGTGTCATGCCCAGGGTGTTTGCCTTGAACCTCTCCAGGTCGATCAGGATGTAGAGGGCGAGGATCGGGGCCAGACCGAGTATCGCGACCGCCTCGGCCACGCCCCGGATCACCTGTCCCGCCCCGGCCCCGAACCCGAGAAGCAGATTCTGCACCGTCTCCTGATTCGCCGGGTCGTTGAGCCAGTCCTCGATGGCCTGCTGGCTGAGCAACTCGTCGACATCGAGCCCGAGATTGGCACCGACCTCGCGGACCCAGTTGATGCCGGCGAGATATAGATCCGGCAGCTTCTGACCGAACTCGGCTGCCTGTTCTCTGATGGTCGGGAAAACAAGGAGGCCGACTGCAATCACCAGTCCGATGAGAGCCAGCAAGGCGAGAACCGCTGCCACCGGACGGGGCAGCTTCATCCGTTCGAGGGTCCGCACCAGCGGCTCGAGAAGGAAGACGATGCCCGCCCCGAACGCTATGGGCAGCCATATCACCCGGATCGACCCGGCGACGATGAGGAGGACGTAGCCCAGTGCCACTGCCCCCACCGCGATCCAAACGATCAGTGCGACACGCTTCAAGCGCTCGGAAAGCACGATTTGGAGTGTAACTAGCCCTCTCTGAGTGTCAGGGAAGACCCCTCAGGCACCGAGATGACCCATCCCGCGCCGGGTGTGGAGCTCTCGTATCCGTCGTTCGTCTCTGCCCATCCGGCCGGAACCGTTGCCTCACCCACCACCCGGGCCGGGGCTCCGGGAGGGAGACTGATCTCGAAATCGCCGGAAACCGTGACCACGATGTCCTCGGCGACAGCCCCCAGCGCTGCCGAGCCCTCCCCATCGAGTTGCAGAGATGTGAGCCGGAGGCCGGTCAGATCCGCATCGATCTCTCCAGCGAGGGAGAGACTCCACATCGGCGCCTCGTCGAGATCGAGCACCCACCCGGCAAATGTGTACAGACCGGGGTCTGGGGACGGGTCGAGGGTGACAGCGATGTTGGGCCCCTGGAGTTGTTCGTTCGCCACCGGCGGCCCGATTTCCCCGCCACGTCTCACCGGCTCCACGGCGTAGAGGAAGCCCGATTGGCCGGACCCGACCTCGAGCTGGCCATCAATCCGGGCGGAGAGAGCCCCGGTCGACACCGAGCCTGCCTGTGGGCCGTTGAGAACGGTCGCGGCGGATGGCATTACCGCCCAACCGAGGATGTGGCCCGTGATGAAAGCACCGAGGACAAGCACCGAGAGGATCGCCACCAACGCAGAGACACGAACCCGCCCCCATCGTCTGCCTCTGGCCAGAAAGGCGAACACCACCAACACCACCCATACCGGCCACCAGGCGATCAGGTCGACCAACACCGAGCGGCTGAGGATGCCGAGTGCGATGGCGACGAGAATCACGACCACGGCCAGCACCGGCAGGATCCACACCTTCGGCACGCCGCGGCGTGAGCCACCGGCGATATGGGTCATTCCGTATAACCGGTGCCCAACACCAGCACCACGTCCGCACCCGGCCCCACCTCGCCATCAGGAATGGGCTCCACCGACGCCCCGGGAAGGAACGCCAGAAGGGCATTGGCCTCCGCGGCAAATCCCTCCCTGTACCAGAGGCGGGACTGATCCTGCTGTGGCGCGAGATCGTCGGCCTGCTGGGTCTGATACCCGGCGTCGGCCAGCTGCTGCGTCATCCGACCTCCGGCGCCGTCGAGGCCGATCGAGTTCAGGACGATGACCCGTACTTCCTGAGGAGACCGGACCGGCACCGTTGTCGTGTTGCCGGCGGGGGCCGTGGTGGTGACTGCAGGCGCGGTGGTGTTGGTGGTCGATGGACCACTGGAGCCAACGACGCTGCTGGACGTCGTTGCCGGGACCGTCGTCTCTCCGGCGACCGGTTCGGGATCGCCGGCGAAGAGGTAGAGAAGGAGGAACACCGCAGCCCCAACCAGGAGGATGCCGACGACCATCATGGTGAGGTCCCGATAGAAGGAACTGCTGCTCTCGGCGGAATGACGACCGCGGTTCACGATACGGCCTCCCCAGCGGCAGGGCCGGGCTCGATCATGGCGATGACCCGGGCCACGGTGAGCGGATCGAATCGGGATGCCCCGGGAAGGGAGACAATCCTGATCAAGTGCTCGTAATAGACGGCGGCGGGCAGACCGAGACGCAACTCGATGGCCTGATCCTTGGGACCAGGCTCCAGCCACCAGCCGCGCTCGAACTCGAGGATGGACCGATCCTCAGCACTCAGCATGCTGATGAGAGTATTTCTAGGCCCTTGATTAGTTGAGGATTTGGGAGCCGGGTACCGGAATCGAACCGATGACCTGCTGTTTACAAGACAGCTGCTCTACCGACTGAGCTAACCCGGCGGAAGGTCGGATTGTAGGGAGGGGTCGGATTCTGCCCGCACCCGCATGATCTCGAAACAGGCCAGGGCGGCCGATACCGATGCGTTGAGACTCTCGAAGTTCGACGCCATGGGAATCGAGACCAGCATGTCACATCGCTTCGCGGTGAGCACGCTGAGCCCTGATCCCTCGGCGCCGATCACTACCGCCACTGGCTCGGTCAACAGCTCCAACCCGAACAACGACGTGGCAGACGCCGCCTCCAACCCAACGGTCCAGACGCCCCCATCCTTGAGACGGCTCAGCGCCTCCGGTATCGACCCAACCACGGCCACCGGGAGGGTCTCCAGGGCGCCGGCCGCCGACTTGAACGCCGTGGCCGACAATGGGGCTGCCCGTCTCGATGACACCACCATGCCCGTCATTCCCGAGGCGAGGGCGCTACGAGCAATGGCGCCGACGTTGTGCGGATCTTCGATGTGATCGAGAACGACGACGGCGGCCTCCGGGACTCCCAATTCGTCGATCGGGATCGGCATGATCGGAGCACACTCGGCGACCACGCCCTGGGGCGCCTCGCTCTCCGCCATCGGCCGCACATCACGGACCAATGCGGTCTTCTCGCTGCCAACTACCCCGACGATTTCGGCGATCTCGGACCGGCCCAGCCTCTTCTCCTCCACCCAGAGCTTGCGGATCCGGCCGCGCGCAGCGGCGGCTGCAACCGAATGGATGCCCTCGACTCTATTTCCGTAACCAGCGGGTGCCATCCGGGCCGTCCTCCAGTGTCACCCCGGCCTCTTCCAGGCCATCCCGGATCGCGTCGGCATCTTCGAACCTGCGCTCGTCACGTGCCACGGCCCGAAGCTCGACAAGCCGGTCCACCACATCATGGCCGTCACCCTCGAGACCGAATCGGCTGGGGAGGTCCCCCAGATGGAGCGTCTCCTCGACGGGCAAGCTGGCGTCGTCCAGACCGAGAACCCCCACGATTGTCTCTACAGCCCCGGCAGCGGCTGATGCATCGCCGCCCTCGTCGAGGAGGCGGTTGCCGTCCCGTACGAGATCGAAGAGCAGCGAAACGGCCAGCGGCGTGCCGAAATCGTCCTCCATCACCTCCCGGAAACGGGCGATGGCCTCGGGGTCCGGCTCGCCCGCCGTGGCCCGTTCACGGAAGCGCTGGAGTCGGTCGAGAGCGTCTTCCGACTCGGCGAGTAGCTCGTCGGAGTATTCGATCGGGGACCGGTAGTGAGCCCGCAGGAGGAGAAGCCGCAGGGCCCGGCCCCCATGCTTCTCCGGTGATCGAGGCCAGGTCGACGAGAACGCCGGTCGACTTCGCCATCTTCTCGCCACCGAGGTTCACCATCCCGTTGTGCAGCCAGTACCTGACGAAGGTCGTGCCGCTTGCCCCCTCGCTCTGGGCGATCTCGTTCTCGTGATGGGGGAAGATGAGGTCGGTGCCGCCGCCGTGGATGTCAAAGCCATCACCCAAGTACTTGCCCGCCATGGCCGAGCACTCGATGTGCCATCCCGGGCGGCCCGGGCCCCACGGTGAGTCCCACCACGGCTCACCCGGCTTCGCCGACTTCCAGAGGGCGAAGTCGAGCGGATCGTGCTTCGCCTCCTCCACCTCGATCCGCACACCGGAGCGAAGCTCGTCAGGGTTGCGACCCGAGAGCCTCCCGTAGCTCTCATCGGCCCTGACCGAGAAATAGACATCCCCTTCTGACGGGTAGGCCAATCCGCGATCGATGAGCGCGCGGATCATGTCGACGATTTCAGGAATGTGCTCGGTGGCCTTCGGCTCGAGATCGGGAGCGAGGACACCGAGCGCCTCGTAACCGGCGGCGAATCGCGCTGCCATCCGCTCCGCCAGAACCTCGACACTCTCGTCGGCCTCCGCAGCGGCGGCGATGATCTTGTCCTCGATATCGGTGACATTGCGGACATATGTCACCTCGTGACCGCTCCACATCAGATAGCGGCGGATCACGTCGAAGGCGACAGCCGATCGCCCGTGACCGACATGAGGCTCGCTCTGGACAGTCGGCCCGCATACATAGATCGCGACCTTGCCCTCGTCCCTGGCCTCGAAGGGGACGACGGCGCGGTGAAGCGTGCTGTAGAGACGGAGCATCGTCGAAATCCTACGACAGGGCGCTGACCGTGACCACAGCGGCTGCAGCCATTCCTTCACCCCTGCCGATGAAGCCCAACCCGTCAGTAGTGGTCGCTTTCACCGAGACCAGATCGGGAACGATGCCGAGGGCACGAGCGAGGTTGGCCCGGATCTCGTCGCGGTGGGGGGCGATGCGGACATCTTCGACGACGACGGTGGCGTCGACGTGCTGGATCTGCCACCCGGCGGCGACAGCCATGACGGCTGCCTGACCGAGTAGGTCGATGGAGTCAGCACCGACCAACGCCGGGTCGCCGGAGGGGAAGTGCTCCCCGATGTCGGACATGACACAGGCCCCGAGGACGGCGTCCGTCACCGCGTGGGCCAGCACGTCCCCATCGGAGGTGGCGCTGACGCCGATCGTGTCCGAGACGCTGACACCACCAAGGATCAGAGGTGGCTCACCGTCGAGAGGGTGTGCGTCGAATCCCCATCCGACACGGGTGCCGGCAAGCGGCATCTATTCCTCGTCCGCTTCGACCTTGGGCAGGGCCCGATCCAGCCTCTTGATCGCCTCCTCCTCGTCGATCTCGAGGCTGAAAGCCAGTTCGGAGCTGAGGGTGAGACGCGCCTTGGACAGCATCCGCTTCAGTGCCGGGCTGATCCCCTTGGTCTGCTGGGCAAAGGAGAGGTCGCGCACGACCTCGGCCACCTGGAAGATGTCACCCGATGTCATCTTCTCGTTGAGCACCTTGTACCACCGGCTCCAGTTGGACCCTGCCTCCTCGGGCTCGCCCTTCAGGGACTTGAGCACATCACGAGACTTGGTCTTGGAGATCACAGGGCGGATCAGGTCGTCGACCTTGTCCAGGGGGACCATGACGGTCAGCTGCTCGGTGGCGATGTCGAGGACGAAATAGTCCTGCTTCTTCCCGCCAAACTCCTGTTTGACCTTCTTCTGGATGGTGGCCGCCCCGTGTTGGGGGTGCACCACTTTGTCTCCTACCGAGTATTTCGTTGCTGTCGCAGCCATTAGCGGGAGCGGAGTGTAGGGGCGCCTTCGCTCAATCCAGCACCGGCTCCCATTCGTCCGCGCTGTCCCGAAGCCGGTCGAAGTAGGCCCGCAACTGGCCGGCCCGGGTCTCGCCCACCCCTTCCACGGAGAGCAATTCGTCGACCCGGGCTTCGAGGAGGCTGGACGCAGAGCCGAAGTGCCGGATGATGTCGTCGCGGACGGGATCAGGGAGACGGCCTACCTGGGAGAGCAGGCGATAGCCACGCGGATCGGCGGGATCATCGAGGTCGGGGAAACCCAACTCCTTACCCACTCGGCTCGGGTCCTCCAGATCGGACGCTGTCATCGCACTCAGGTCCTCCATGGCCTGACGTATGGCGCTGTTGCGCAGCGGCTTGATGTGGTCCCTGAGCACCGCTCTCTTGGTGAAATCGACACCAGCGAGCAGGTCGCTCAGCTGGAGGTAGACGATACGCCCCTCGTCTCCCAGGGTCAGGGTGCGCGCCTCGACGACGCGGCCAAGCCGCTCCACCAGCTCGGCCCGCTGCAAAACGGTGACAGCCGATCGATAAGTGGCCAATCCGGCCACTTCGAGACGGGTCAGCTTGATCTCTGCATCGTCGAGCCGGCCGCGCAGCCGATCGAGGCTCTGGAGCTCCTGGTTGACGTGAGCGGCGACCTCGGTCGGCGATGCCAGCTCGATCTTCTGGCCTCCGTAGAAAAGCGTCGCCACCTTGCGGCCCTCGCTCACCGCGACAACAGGCTTCCCGGTCTGTACGGCCATGCGCTCCGCGGTGCGATGACGGGCGCCGGTCTCGTCGGTGGCGATCGAGCCGTCGGGGATGAAGTGCACCCCTGCCTCGAGGATGTTCGACCACGTGTCGTCGAGGACTATCCCCCCGTCCATCTTGGACAGCTCGGCCAAGCGGGCCGGGCTGAAGATGGCGCCCTTCAAGGAGAAGCCACCTGAGCTGGCCTCATTGACCTGAGCGCCGTCGCCCAGCACGACGAGGCCGCCCTTCCCCTGCTGGATGATGCGCTCGAGGGCTCGACGCATTGGAGTCCCCGGAGCCAAACGTTCGAGTGTCTCGGATATCGACGGTCCACCCACGAGTCCCAGAGTACCCGATTCAGATGACGCTCACCCAGGTGAAGTCCTAGAGACCGGCATCGGCCAGAGCCTGACCGAGACGAAGCGGCTTGCCCCCGATGGGAGCTACCCGGTGCTCCAGTCCCATCCGATCGAGCTCCTCGATCCGCCTCATCTCCATGGGTATCGACCGCACCTCCCCGGCCAGGCCGATCTCACCCCAGGCCGCCATCCGGCCCAACGGACGGTCGGAGTACGACGATGCGACAGCGAGGGCGACGGGCAGATCACAACCCGGCTCGTCTATGCGCCAGCCCCCCACGACATTCACGTAGACCTCCTTGTCGTGAAGGCTCAGAGAGCTGTGGCGATCGAGGACGGCGAGCACCTGGTTCACCCTGGTCGGATCGAGTCCCCGGATAGACCGGCGGGGCTGCGCCTGCTTCGTCGGTGAGACCAAGGCCTGGATCTCCACCAGGATCGATCGTCGCCCCTCCACGGCCGGATAGATGACCGTTCCCGGGACATCGGACTCCCATCCGTCGAGAAAGAGCTTGGACGGGTCTACCACCTCGGTGAGGCCCTCGCTTCTCATGTCGAACATCCCCGACACATGGGTTGCCCCGAAGCGATTCTTGGTGCTGCGCAGAACCCTGAACCCGCGATCGGGGTCTCCCTCCAGATACAACACGACGTCGACCATGTGCTCGAGCATCTTGGGGCCGGCGAGCCCGCCCTCCTTGGTGACGTGGCCCACCAACACCACGGCCACCCCCGTGGTCTTGGCGAGCCGCACCAGTCGGGCCGCGCTTTCCCGCACTTGGGCGACGCCACCGGGGGCTGCCCCGATCTCGGGCACACCCACGGTCTGAATCGAGTCGATGATCAGCAGGGCGGGCCGTTCGCGCTCGGCAAGCGCCACGATGGCATCGACGTCGTCGTCGGTGACAAGGCTTATCGCCTCGTGTCCGATCCCGAGGCGGCCCGCTCGCATGGCGACTTGATCCGCCGACTCTTCGGCGCTGGCCACCATCACCGAGTCGCCTCTGCCCGCCAAGGAACCGGCCAACTGGAGGAGGAGGGTCGATTTGCCCACGCCGGGCTCACCGCCGAGGAGAAGAACCGAGCCCGCCACCACCCCACCACCGAGCACGCGGTCGATCTCTCCCCAACCGGTCATCCTCCGGTCGCTCGATTGCTCAGAGGCAGCCTTGAGGCCCACGGTCTCGGCCGCCCTGACCTTCCCCCGGGCTTCGCCGGCGACCTCGGCCAGAGGCTCGCTCGACCCGCATTGGGGGCAAAAGCCCATCCATTTGGCGGATCGGTGGCCGCAGTTTTCGCAACGGAATGCCATGGTTTTCCTATCCTGGTTAACGATTGCGCCGCTGAACGACGAAAATCAAGACAGCCACTAGTGCCGCGAACACGATCGTCGAGGTCAGGATTGAGGCGATCGTCCAGGGCTCATTGGTTCTAATCGCCCACAGAAACATCCCGTGGCACAATAACTACGAAGGAGGGATGTGGCCTCTCGCAAATGTGCTCAATGCGGCGCGGGTGTCGCGGCCGACGAACAATTCTGCCCGAACTGCGGTTCGTTCCTCGATCCGTTGGAGCCAGAGGCCCCCAAGGGCCGGGAAAATGTGATCTCGGTCAGCTCCGACGGCAACTACGAAGAATTCGAATTGAGCTCTCCCCCACCGGCCGGAGACCGCTCGAGCACGGGCCGCGGCCAGGTCACCTGCCCATCATGCGGGGCCAACAACCCGGCCAACAACCGTCATTGCCAGGAGTGCGGCGCCCGGCTCAGCCAGGGCCCGCTCCCCACCGCACCTCGTCCTGCGGTTCAGGCCACAGCCGGAGTGCGCGCCGCCCTCGCCATCAGTGCTTTGCTGTTCGGCGTCGTCGTCATCGCTCTGCTCTTCAACATCTTCAGTGATGACCCCGCGGCAACGGAGACCAGCACGACCGCCGCCTCCAACACCAGCACCACCATCGCCGAGCTCGCCCCGATCGACATCCTCGACGTCGAGTGCAACCAGGAAGGCGTGGGCTCTTTCGTCTGCGACAACCTGATCGATGGCACGGAAACCGAATACCAGTTCGACTACGAGGCCGTCCCCGAGGGGGAGGCGATCACCATCAAGCTCATCTTCGACCGTCCGACCGTTGTGCAGAGGATCGATTGGGTGAACCTGGAAGATGCCACCCGTCTCAAGCGGAACTACCGGGCCCGGGGCATACAGATCGCCGCCGACAACTCCCTGCAGCCGCTCTTGCACCAGCTGGAGGACCTCGCTGGAAGCCAGCCGGTCGCCTTCGCGGCCCTCGACGCAACCTCGATCGAGATCACGATCGAGAGTGACTACCCGGCAGAGGTGGTCGAGGAGGAGAGGTTCACTGAGATGGCGATTCAGGAGATCAGGGTCATCGGCCGCCCCGGCAGCATCACCAACGGAACCAACGGTGCCACGCCGACAACAGTGCCGGGGTCGACCACCGTGCCACCCACCACGGTGCCCCCGACCACCGTGCCCCCGACAACGGCCGCCTCGTAGACGAAAGGCCGGGAGCCCTCAGGCGGCTTCGATATCGACCCTGAGGCTCTCCAACCCGCGGAACACCAACGAGTGGATGCGCCCTGAGGCCTCCCTCAGCTCGACTCCGGCAACACGAGAAGCGAAGCTTCCCAACGCGGCTTCCAGCTCCACCCGGGCCAAGGGCGCACCGACGCAATAGTGGAGCCCGGCGCCGAATGACACATGGGGATTGGGCTGACGGGCCAGATCGAGACGTTCCGGGTCGACGAAGACCTCGGGATCGTGGTTTGCCGAGCCAAAGAGGAGCCCCACTTTTGATCCCCGCTCCAAACGCACACCGGCCACCTCCGTGTCGACGAGGACCCAGCGCTCGAACATCTGAAGCGGGGAGTCGTAACGGAGTAACTCGTCCACTGCCGTTTCCACGCTGGCCTCTCCCCGGTGCAATCGCCGGTATTCGCCATGGTCCCGGGCCAACGACAACAGGCCATTGCCGATCGCGTGCACGGTCGCTTCGTGGCCCGCGTTCAGCGTGAGAATCGACGTCCCGACGATCTCCTCGTCGGTCAGGGTGTCCCCCGCATCCTCCACGTCGACCATGGACGAGATCAGGTCTTCTCCCCTGCTCTTTCGCCTCAGATCCACGACCTCCTCGAGATAGGCGACGAAGTCCCTGGTGGCCGACTCGGCGGCGTCCCCGTCGGCATCGGAGACGTTCTGGTCGAACACCTTGACGATGGCGTGGCTCCAATCCAGGACCTGTTGATGGTCCCTGGCCGGCAGCCCCATCAATTCGGCGATCATGGCCACCGGAATCGGCGTGGCAAAGTCCTCGATCACGTCGAGGGTGCCCGACTCCAGGGCTCGGTCGATGATCCTGGCGGCGGCCTCCTCCAATTTGGGTCGGAACGCCTCCGAGGATCTCCTGGTGAATGCCTTCGAGACGAGACGGCGGAGACGGGTGTGCCGGGGCGGTTCTAGGTCGATGAACGACTCACGGATGTATCGAGTCCAAGTCGGCCACTGTGGCGGGTAGATGCGGCGGTAGATGTCGGGGTCGACCTGATCGGGCTCGAGCCTGTGGCGAAAGTCCCGCCCGAAGCGTTCCCGATCTTTGAGGATGGCCGAGACGTCGTCGTGGCGAGTGAAGAAGGTGAGCTCCCATGATGCCGGTCGTAGAAAGCCGGGGACTCCTGACGGAGCCGGGCATATGTCGGGTAGGGATCGTCGAGGAACTCGGGCGAATACGGGTCGAACATCTGCCTCCGGGCGAAGCCCCTACCGGGCCTCGCCCTTGGCGTATCGGGCCCCATCGGCCGCCGGCATTCGAAGATGCTGGGAGGCCGCCGCCAGGACGAGGAGCGTGATCACGTAGGGCAGAGCGGCGAGGAGCTGATTGGAGACCTCGACCACCTGCAAGTAGTAGACGAGGAAAGCGGCGCCGATCACGATCTGAATGAGGGCGGCGCGCAATCTCGAGCGAATCGCCGAGTACACCCCGAAGGCGATCAGCCCGATGGCCACGGCGAGGATGAACGACCGCACAACCTCGGGGCCACGGAAGCGCAGCGAGTCGCCGAAGCCGAAGACGAGGGAACCTCCCAGGACTCCGACTGGCATCCAGTTGCCGAAGATCAACGCTCCGAGACCGATGAATCCGCGGCCCCCGGTCATCCCCTCCCGATAGATCCCGGCCTGAACCAGGACCAGGAAGGCGCCGGCCAGCCCGGAGAGCATGCCGGAGATGATCACGCCGTAGTACTTCATCCGCAGCACTCGCACACCGAGGGACTCGGCCGCCCATGGGTCCTCGCCGCAGGACCGAAGACGCAGCCCCCAGGGTGTCTTCCACAACAGCCAGGCGGTGAGCGGCACGAGGGCGAGTCCCAACAGGGTGAGCCAGTTGATCCCGCCGGTGAATCCTCGGAGTATCCCGGCAACGTCGGACAGGAAGAACAGCTCCAGGTTCTCCAGCCACCCGAAGAAATCCGGGCTGTCCCAGCCAAAGAGCTGACCGCCGGCGAGGACGGGTAGATCGATGTTGGGGAGACCGTCGATCGGGGGCGACTGGATGACCGAGCCCCCGGTCTCGGGGGTGTAGACGATCGATGAGAGAAATCGCATGGCTCCGAGCCCGAGGATGTTGATGGCCACGCCGGAAACGATGTGGTCGACGTTGAAGGTCACGGTGGCCAGGGCGTGGAGAAGGCCGAAGACGGCGCCACCTGCGACGCCGAGGATGACTCCCTCCCATGGGCCGAACATCCAGGCGCCCCATGCGGCAAACCAGGTGCCGCTGATCATCATGCCCTCGAGACCGATATTGACCACGCCGGAACGCTCCGAATAGAGCCCACCCAGCCCGGCGAGGAGGATGGGTATGGCCAGACGGAGGGCAGCGCTGGCCGTGCTCCGTGAGGTCAGGTCGGAGGTGCCGGTGACCAGCTCGGCGATGGTCATGACCAGGACGGCGGCCACGGCGATCACTACGACCCGTACACCCCGATCGGCCTTCCGATAGCGATCGACCAGAGTGCTCATGCCGCCTCCGCCGAGGTGACCGGGTCGAAGTCGGTTGCCGCCGCCGCCGAGGCAATTACGCGGCGCTGGACGTACTTCGAGATGACCTCGTAGACGATGACCACGGCCAGCACCACGATCCCCTGAATGATCGTGACGATCTCCTTCGGCACGTCTCGCAGGTCCAGGATCAACGCCGACCTCTGCATGAACCCGAACAGGAGGGCGCCGAAGGCCATCCCGACCGCGTTGTTCCTCCCGAGCAGGGCCACGGCGATGCCGTTGAACCCGTAGTTGCGGGGGAAGTCCTGCGGGTACTGGTGGTAGAAACCGAGGAGCGGCGCGATCCCGACCAGACCGGCCAGCCCTCCCGAGATGAGCATCGTCCTGATGATCATCTTCTTGGGGTCGACCCCGCTTGCGTTGGCCGCCGTCGGGTTGATCCCGCTCGCTCGAAGGTCGTATCCGAAGCGGCTCTTGTTGACCAGATAGTGATACCCCACGCCGAGGGCGATGGCGATGATGAGGAACCCTTGGAGGTTTGCCCCCGCCCTGACCTCAATCCCAATGGCCGCCAAGAGCGGGGTGAGAGAAGGTATCCAGCCCGACTCGGGGATCAGATCGGTCGCAATGGTGAGACCGGCGGTGTCTGCCCGGAACACATTGAGGAACAGGTAGGCGCTGAGGGCAAACGCGATGTAGTTGAGCATGATCGTGGCGATCACCTCATGGACACCGCGCTTCACCTTGAGATAGGCCGGGATCCAGGCCCACGCAGCGCCGACCAGGACGGCGACCAGGAGGATTGCGGTCACATGCAGGACCGGTGTCGTCGAGATCTGCGCCCCGACGTACGCGGCGAACAACGAGGCGAGCAGGTATGTGCCCTCGACGCCGATGTTGAACAGCCCCATCTTGAAGCCGACCGCCACTGCGAGAGCAGAAACGAATAGAGGGATTGCGTTGTTGACCGTGATGATGAGCGACTCGGCGGTGGTCCCGAAGACCCACATCTCCTTGTAGGCAGTGAGGGGGTCGATGCCGACCAGCAGCAGGGCGATGGCGGCGAACCCGAAGGCGATGATGAGGGCGATCGCGGGCGCCACAACCGCGGTCAGGAACCTCCCGGACTTCACGATGCTTTCTTCTCTCCTGCTCCGGTCATGTATGACCCGAGGATCTCCGGGGTGATCTCGGACGGATCCAGCTTCGCCACCAGCTTGCCCTCGAAGAGGACGTGGATCGTGTCGGAGAGCCCGATCAGCTCATCGAGGTCGGCGGAGATGAGCAGGATCCCCATTCCGGCCGCACGGGCAGTTTTGAGCTCCTCCCATACCGCGGCCTGTGCCCCGATGTCGATGCCCCGCGTTGGCTGCGCCGCCAGAAGGACTGTCGGGTTGGCCATGATCTCCCGGCCGACGACCAGTTTCTGCTGATTGCCACCGGACAGGGCGGTGGCCGGGACATCGACATTCGGAGTTGTGACGTCGAAGCGCCGCACGATCTCAGCCGTGTGTTCCCGTGTCCCTTGCTTGTCGATCCAGATGCCGTTGGCATAGGGCTCCTTGTATTGGTGGCCCAGCGCGGCGTTCTCCCACAGGGGCGAAGGGAGGAGGAGGCCCTGCCGATGGCGATCCTCGGGGATGAGGCCGATCCCGGCAGCCCTGCGCTCTCTCGTCGTGAGGTCCACAATCGACTCACCTGCCAGTGTGATGGTCCCCGTCGACGTCGGCGCCAGACCGAGCAAGGAGTCCACCAATTGGGCCTGCCCGTTGCCCTCGACGCCGGCGATCCCGACGATCTCGCCCTTTCGCACGACGAACGTGATGTCCTCGAGGACAGCGCGCCCATTGTCGGAGAGGAGTTCGAGGCCCGAAACGTCGAGGAGCACCTCTTCCTGAACCGTCGACTCCTTGGTCTCGGGGGACGGCAACTCGGACCCGATCATCATCTCCGCCAATTGGCGGGCGTCGACCTCAGACGGTGTGGTCGTCCCCACCGTCTGCCCATCCCGCATGACCGTTATCCGATCGGCAATGGACAGCACCTCGTCGAGCTTGTGGGAGATGAAGATGATGGTGTGACCCTCTTCGCGGAGGTCCCTGATCGAGTCGAATAGCTCATTCACCTCCTGGGGGACGAGCACGGCGGTGGGCTCGTCCAGAATGAGGATTTGGGCGCCGCGGTAGAGAACCTTGATTATCTCCACCCGCTGCCGCTCTCCGACCGACAGCTTCTCCACCTTCTGGTTCGGCTGAAGTCTCAGCCCGTAGGTCTCACCGAGGATGCGCATGCGCTCCGAGGCACCTTCGAAATCGATCATCACCCCGGACCTGGGCTCGGATCCAAGGATGACGTTCTCCAGGACGGTGAGGTTGTCGGCCAGCATGAAATGCTGGTGCACCATCCCGATTCCGGCGTCGATTGCGTCCTTGGGGGAGCGGAAGTTTGCCGGTGCGCCGTCGATGGTGATGGTGCCCTCGTCGGGGCGGACCATCCCGTAGATGATCTTCATCAATGTCGATTTGCCGGCGCCGTTCTCCCCCACGATGGCATGGACCTGACCTGAGGCCACCGTCAGCTCGACGTCCTTGTTGGCAACTACCCCGGGATACCGCTTCGTGACGCCCTCGAGCTGTATTGCGGGTGCCTGAGCCATCTCCCCTGTCCAAATAGAACGCCGGGCCCAGGAATCTGGGCCCGGCGCAAGTTAGCAGGACTGCCTTCTGTCAGGCCCCTGGCTCTGTGGGAACCGTGATCTCCCCGGAGATGATCTGCTCGGCGTAGCCGTCCAGGTCAGCCTTGATGTCATCCACGAAGCCACCCGACTCCGAGTAGCCGATGCCACCCTCGGCCAGCCCGAGACGGACGCCGCCGGGGGTGAACTCGTCGTTGAGGAAATCGACGATGGCCTTGTCCACGGCCACATCGACCCGCTTCAGCATCGAGGTCAGGATGTGCTCCTGCAGGGCCGGATCACCCACCGACTCGTACTGGTCGGAGTCGACGCCGATGGCCCAGAGGAAGCTGTCGTCGGTCGACAGCTCCGCCGCGGCCTCGAACAAACCGAGACCGGAACCGCCTGCGGCGTGGAAGATGACATCCGCCCCCTGGCCGTACAGTGCCAGAGCGGCTTCCTTGCCCTTGACCGGGTCGTTGAACCCGGTGAAGTCGGGCACCTGGGTCAGGTACACGGCAGGCAGGATCGTTATGTCGGGGTTGGCTGCAAGCGCCCCGGCCTCGAAACCAGCCTGGAACTTGAGGATCAGTGGCACTTCGACGCCACCGATGAACCCGACGGTACCTGTCGTGCTCTTCAGCGCGGCAGCCACACCCATCAGGAACGAGCCCTGCTCCTCGGAGAAGAGCATGCAGCGGACGTTGGGCATCTCCACCACGGTGAAGGTGTCGTCTTGCGGGCAGTCATCGGTGATGGCGAACAGGGTGTCGGGGAACTCGGTGCCGACGCGCCACACGTTCTGGGCGAACGCGAATCCGTTGGCGATGATCAGCTCCATGCCGGACTCTGCCAAGAGACGCAGGTTCTCCTCACGGTTCTCGCCACCGGCATCGGGCGCCAGTTCTTCGCCCGTGACCCCATAATTCGCGATGGCATCATCCCAGGCGAGGGCCGCCAGGTCGTTGAACGACAGGTCGCCACGCCCGCCGACATCGAAAGCCATGCCCACGGTGCGGCCGGTGCCGTCCGGGGCTGCACCTGCCGTCGTCGTGGTGTCGCCGGCGGCCGATGTGGTGGTTGCCTCACCCGCCGTCGTGGTGGGCTCGGCGGCGGCGGAGGTTGTGGCCTCGCCCGCCGTAGTGGTGGTATCTCCGCTTTCGCCGCCCCCACAGGCCGCGAGGACCAGTGCCAGGGCGGAGATCAGAGCGAGATACCGCAAATAGCGTTTCACGCTGATAGTCCTCCATATATGTGAACGGCAGGGAACCCCCTGCCCGACAAGTCACATTAACGACCATTTTGGGTGTAAGTCGCCGCCAGCGGCTCGGGGCGGACCCAGTAGATCCAGGGGATCGAGATCACGGTGATCAAGGCCTTGAGAACCACATTCACCCACAAGATCGACCACGCCACCTCGGGTGGGAAGACTCCGAACAGGGTCGCCAGACCAACAAAGACAGCAGAGTCGACCGGGATGGCGATCGCGTTGCTGAACAGGACCCGGCCCCATTGCTTGTCCTCGCCGAACCGCGCCACCCAGCGTGAATACGCCTCGGTGTCGATCAGCTCGGAGGCGATCTCGGCAATGATCGACGCCACGACGATGCCCCAGACCGGGGCGAGGACCACCCCGAACTCGAGCTGCGGCCCGGTGACCTGGTCGGGGGGGAGACGAGACACCAACCAGAAGAAGGCCGCCATGAACACGTTGATCCCGGCAGCGAGGAAGATCAGTGTCCTCGCCGCCGACTTCCCGGCGATTTTGTGCACCAGGTCGCGCAGCGTGAACGTGAAGGGGTAGATGAGGGTGCCGGCGTCGACGGCCTGCCCGCCGATCTCGATGATGCGAAGACTGGCGATGTCGGCCATCATCTGCGCCGCGACATACGCCCCACCCACCACCAACAACGACCGGACTCCACGGTTCACGAGGGCAAGTTACCGACGAAGCTCAGCTTCGACCTGAGGTCCACGTATCCGGGTCAAACCGTCTCAGGTTCGACGTGTCTCTAGCGATGCCTACCGAGATCTGGCACCTTGGAAGTCGGGATGGGAGACAAGACCCGAGATCTCATCGAATACGCACGGTCCAACGGTGGGATCGTGACCAGGGGCGAAGCCCTCGCCCTCGGGATGAGCAGGACCACGTTGGCAAGGCGCGTCGATTCCGGAATCCTCAGTCGAATCAAGCCGAGGTGTATTCCTGCTTGCCGGGTACCGATGAGGAGCACGACTGCATATCTCGAGGCAGCGTGTCGACAGTCTTGGTGCCGTGGTGTCGCATGAGTCTGCGGGCCGAGCTCCATCGATTCGATGGTCTGCCGTGGATCACTGCCGACCGTCACTGTCCCGCATCGACTCACGAAGATCTTCAACGGAGTGATCGTCCATCAATCGACCGACATATCTGACGATCAACTCGATCGCAATCACTGGACTTCGAGTTACCAATCCCGAGCGAACGATCATCGATCTGGCAGTAACGGTCACCGAAAGCCGACTCGACTGGATACTCGACCGGGCGCTCTCGTCCGGTGCTGTCGATCTGAGAGGCTTGGGGCTCTTGTTCGGTGACCTCGGCCGGCGTGGAAAACCCGGCACCACACCGATGCGGCGACTGCTCGAGAAGCGAGGCCAATCCCACGTGCCCCCAGACACCGTCCTCGAGCAACGACTCCTGGCCATCATCGAGAACTCGGGGCTGCCGCTTCCGACAACGCAGTTCACGTCCGCCGTGGCTCGTTCCGATGAACGGGCGAGTGGACTTCGCCTACGACGGACCATCGCCTGATCATCGAAGGAGACAGCCGCAAGTGGCACCTCCTGATGAAGTCCTTCGAGACGACCGGCATCGAGACAATCAAGCGCAGCTGGCAGGCTGGCGGATCCTTCGATTCACATGGCGTCAGATTCACGAGGAGCCCGAGCTGATCGCCTCATCGATTCGAGCCGGGCTCGGTCTCTCGATCTCACGGTCATCGCCGAAGCTGAGGCTGATTTGACCCGTATGTGGGTCAGTGAAGCTCAGGTTGCGAGTAGCAACCCCTACTGGACGACGTCGAGGAGTTTCGGGTCGAGCTGGCCGTAGCCGGGGAAGATGGAGTCGGTGACGCCGGCGAACTCCCAGTGCCAGGGCTCCTGGGTGCTCATGCCGCAGTGGGCCCAGTCCGGGTGGACCCAGCCGAAGCGGTGAGCATTTCCCTGCATCCACCGGAAGGTCTCATCCGAGCAACCCAGGACACCATTGCCGTCGGTGTAGTCGACGGCCCGGCCCCAACCATGGTTGGAGTGGCCGGGTCTGGCCGTCGGTGGCCCTGAGCACGAACGGCCCGACTTGACACCAGTCTGCACCTTGGAGCCAGTGGCCGGGTCGACTCCGTATACAGGGGTCTCGACCACCGGGCACCGTCGGTTGTACGAGGCGGCTTGCGTGCTGAAGGACCGGTAGCAGTCTTCGTAGCTGAGCGAGATGCCGTCCTCCTCGGCAGCTTCCATGAGGAGTGCATACATGTAGGCCGCATCGCGCTCCAGGGTGCAACCGTCAAACGACATCAACCGGTCATCGGGCATGGATCCGTTCACGTAGCCGTCGACTTCGAGATCGAGGGTGTAGGCCTCGTCGTTCGCCGGGACGTACTCGGCCGTGGGCAGGGGGGCCAGGGCTGTGGAGATGGTGAAGATGAGTGCGAGTATGGGCATGCGACCGAGAGTTCGTTTGCCCGAGAATCATCGGCCGAAAGGCCTTCAAGCTTTAACGGTCAATCCTGACCGGCCATCTCCGGTTGTGGTGTCGCGTCGGTCGGATCCGGTGGAGCAACCGCCTCGAATGTGAGCTCGTCGTTCTCGGCGTCGAGCCCAACCAGGATCGTGCTGCCGGCCTTGAACTCCCCGAGCAGGACGCGCTCGCTGAGCGGGTCCTCGAGCAGACGTTGGATCGCCCGACGCAAGGGCCGGGCGCCGAGCTCGGGGTCATAACCGCGGGTGCCCAGGAACACCTTGGCATCATCGGTGAGAACCAGATCGAGATGCTGTGACTCGAGCTGCTCCCGAACCCGATCCAACATCAGATCGACGATCAGCTTGAGCTCGTCCATGGACAGCTCGTGGAACACGATGATCTCGTCGAGTCTGTTGATGAACTCGGGGCGGAAGCTCTTCTTCAACTCTTCGGTGACCCGCTCCTTCATGTGCTCGTAATCCATCTCCGAGTCGCCTGCGTGGAACCCGACCGCTTTCTTGTGCAGGTCGCGCGTCCCCAGGTTCGAGGTCATGATGATGACGGTGTTCTTGAAGTCGACGGTCCGGCCCTGGGCGTCGGTCAGACGGCCTTCCTCGAGGATCTGGAGGAGGGTGTTGAACACGTCGGGGTGTGCCTTCTCGATCTCGTCGAACAACACGACTGAGAACGGCTTGCGTCGCACAGCCTCCGTCAGCTGGCCGCCCTCGTCGTAACCCACGTAGCCGGGGGGTGATCCGACGAGACGGCTGACCGTGTGCTTCTCCATGTACTCGGACATGTCGAGCTGGATGAGGGCATCCTCCTGCCCGAAGAGGAACTGGGCGAGGGCCTTGGCGGTCTCGGTCTTGCCGACACCGGAGGGGCCGAGGAAGATGAACGAGCCCGACGGCCGGCGGGGATCCTTGAGCCCGGCGCGGGTACGTCGGATCGCCTTGGACACCGCGGTGATGGCGTCGTGCTGGCCGATGATGCGCTTGTGCAGCTCGTCCTCCATGTGGACGAGCCGTGCTGTCTCCTCTTCGGTGAGCCGGTGAACGGGGATCCCGGTCCACTGGGCGAGGACCTCTGCGATCTCCTCCTCATCGATCACCCAGCCGGTATCACCCTCGCTGGCCTCCTTGTCGGCACGATCGCTCAGCAACCCGCGCTCCTCGTCCCGGAGATTGGCGGCCCGCTCGTAGTTCTCCCGGGAGACGGCGTCCTGCTTGTCCTGGCGCAGCGTGGAGAGCTTCTCGTCGATGGCGGTTATCTCGGGCACATCGCTGGTGCGATGGATGCGCTGACGGCTCCCGGCCTCGTCGATGAGGTCGATCGCCTTGTCGGGAAGGAAGCGGTCGGAGAGGTAGCGATCGGCCAGGTTGGCTGCGGAGACGATGGCCTGGTCGGTGAAGCGCACAGAGTGGTGGGCCTCGTAGCGGTCCTTGAGACCCATCAGGATCTGGATGGTCTCGCTGACCGACGGCTCGTCGACCTGGATCGGCTGGAAACGGCGCTCGAGGGCGGAGTCCTTCTCCAGGTACTTGCGGTACTCCTCGAGGGTCGTGGCGCCGACCGTCTGCAGCTCGCCCCGGGCGAGCATCGGCTTGAGGATCGAGGCGGCGTCGATGGCGCCTTCGGCCGCTCCAGCGCCCACCAGCGTGTGGATCTCATCGATGAAGAGGATGATGTCGCCCCGGCTCTTGATCTCTTTGAGCACCTTCTTCAGACGCTCCTCGAAGTCGCCCCGATAGCGGGAGCCGGCGACGAGGGCGCCGAGGTCGAGCGAATAGAGGTTCTTCCCCTGGAGATTGTCCGGGACTTCCTTGGCGATGATGCGCTGGGCGAGACCCTCGACGATGGCGGTCTTGCCCACTCCGGGTTCGCCAATCAGCACCGGGTTGTTCTTGGTGCGGCGGGAGAGGATCTGCATCACACGCTCGATCTCGCGGAGCCTGCCGATGACCGGGTCCAGCTTCCGTTCCCGTGCCAATTGGGTGTAGTTCCTCCCGAACTGATCGAGGACGGTGGAGCCGCCCGCAGCCGACTCGCGTCCCCCGCTCCCGGCGGGCTCGGATGACTGCTGTTCGCTCCCGGCCGGCCCGGAGAGCAGCTGGATCACGGTCTGGCGCACCTTCTGCAGCTCGGCTCCGAGCTGCTGGAGGACCTGTGCGGCCACTCCCTCTCCCTCCCGGATGAGGCCGAGGAGGATGTGCTCGGTGCCGATGTAGTTGTGGCCGAGCTGGAGCGCCTCACGAAGACTGAGCTCGAGGACCTTCTTCGCCCGCGGGGTGAACGGGATGTGGCCGGAGGGCGACTGCTGGCCCTGGCCGATGATCTTCACGACCTCTTCACGGACCGAGGCGAGGTCGATGTCGAGGCTCTCCAGGGCCTGGGCGGCGATGCCCTCCCCTTCGTTCAGGAGGCCGAGGAGGATGTGCTCGGTGCCGATGTAGTTGTGGTTGAGCAGACGCGCTTCTTCCTGGGCCAGAACGACGACCCGGCGGGCACGGTCTGTGAAGCGCTCAAACACTCTTGACTCCCAAGCCTGACGTGAGCAACTTTACCACCGGGTGATCCTTGACCTTCGAGCATGGTTTCCGAGCGACGTGCACGTAATACCATCGTCACGGATGGACGACCTCCAAAGTCTCATTCGGATACCCCGGGTGTGGGACTCCCTCACCCGTGTGGAGGAGCGTCTGCTCGAAGCCGCGACCGCCGATGATGCCTACCTGACCAAGATCGCCCAGCACCTGTTGCTGGCAGGCGGCAAGCGCTTTCGCCCCCTGCTCGCACTGCTTGCTGCCGAGTTCGGCGAGGCCCGCGACCATCGTCCGGTGGAGGCCGGGGTCTCCGTGGAGCTGATCCATGTCGGGTCCCTCTATCACGACGACGTCATCGACGAGGCAGACGTCAGACGCGGAGCGGTATCGGTCAATGCCAACTGGAGCAACACCGTCGCCATCCTGGCCGGTGACTTTCTCATGGCTCGCGCCTCGGAAGTAGCGGCCACCCACCTCAGCCAGGAATCCGTGCGGCTGCTCGCTGCCACATATGCGGAGCTCGTCGAAGGGCAGACCCGCGAGCTCCAGCTCGATTTCAACCTCGGCCACGGCGTCGCCGAATACGAGCAGGTCATCGCCGGCAAGACAGCGTCTTTGATCCGGACCTCTGCACGGCTGGGGGCAATGGCCGCCGAAGCGGACGATGACATCGTCGAGGCACTCTCCGACTGGGCCTGGGAGGTCGGGATGGTGTTTCAGATCGCCGACGACGCCCTGGATCTGGTCGCCGACGAGGAGACGATCGGCAAGCCCGCGGGATCGGACATCAGGGAGGGCAAGTTCACCATGCCGGTGCTCGAGGCGTTGTCCGGCCCGGACGGCGATCGGGTGCGGACACTCCTCGAGAGCTCTCATCCCTACGCCGACGACGTGGTCAACGATGTGATCGAGATCGTCCGGGCCGGCGGGCATGTCGACTCCTCGCTGGCCGAGGCGTCGCGGCACCTCGAGCTGGCATCGGGGGCCTTGAGCCGTGTTCCCGAAAGCGACGCCCGGGGGATCCTCGAGGGGCTTGGTGATTACCTGCTGGGTCGGGTCGAGGCCGCCAGGGCCAACTGATCAGGCCTCGGGCCGCAAGGTCGGGAAGAGAATGACCTCCCGGATGTGCGCCTGGTCGGTGAGCAGCATCACCAGACGGTCGACCCCGATACCCAGCCCTCCGGTAGGGGGCAGCCCGTATTCCAGCGCCAGCAGGTAATCGTCGTCGACGGGGTGTGCCTCCTCGTCCCCGGCGGCGCGGGCGGCGGCCTGCTCCTCGAACCTCTGTCTCTGGTCATCGGCGTCGTTGAGCTCACTGAAGGCGTTGGCATATTCCGATCCGGCGATCACCAGTTCGAACCGGTCGGCCAGACGTGGATCGGTGGCGCTGCGACGAGCCAGAGGTGAGATCTCGACCGGCTGATGCGTGACGAAGGTCGGATCCCAGATCTCGGGCTCGACGATCTCCTCATATATCTCGGAGATGATCCGGGCCTCGCTCCACCCGTCTTCGATCTCGATCCCTCTCTCGCGGGCCAGAGAAGCCAGATCCTCGAGGGGAGTGTCCAGATCCACGCTCGCTACCCAGCTTTTCCGAGACGAGATCGATCATCGACGCCCGACGAAATGGTCGTGACAGGTCGAGGTCCCGCCCCTGGTAGGTCAGGCTCGTGCCTCCGGTCACTTCTCGGGCCAGGTCGGAGACGACCTCCTCCGTGAGATCCATCATGTCCGTGTAGTCGGCCAGAGCCTGATAGGCCTCGAGCATCGTGAACTCAGGGTTGTGGGTCGAGTCGATCCCTTCGTTTCGGAAGATGCGGCCTATCTCGAAGACCTTCTCCAACCCACCGACCACGAGGCGCTTTAGATACAGCTCGGTGGCGATGCGCAGGTACATGTCCATGTGCAGGGCCTGATGGTGTGTGGCGAACGGCCGGGCGGTGGCACCGGTCGCCTGATGGAGAAGGATCGGAGTCTCGACCTCGACGAATCCCCGAGCCTCGAACTGCCGGCGTAGCTCGCTGACCACCACGGCACGTACCCGTGCCACCCGTCTGGCCTCATCGTTGACCATCAGGTCGAGATACCGCCGCCGGCTGCGCAGCTCGATGTCCTGCAGCCCGTGCCACTTTTCTGGCAAAGGGCGAAGGCTCTTCTGCAGGATGACGTAGTCGTCCGTCCGGACGCTCAACTCGCCCTTGCGGGTGGTCATGACCGTCCCGGTGGCCCCGAGCCAATCACCCAGGTCGACATGGGCGAACCCGTCCGCTTTCTCATCTCCGATGGTGGCCCGGTCCACGAAGAGCTGGATCGTTCCCGTGTCGTCCTGGAGTGTCCCGAACTGCAGCTTCCCGAAGGAGCGGTGCAGCATCAGGCGGCCGGCAACTGTCACCCTGTTGTCGGTCTCGGACCCTGCGGGAAGGTCGGCGAAGGTCTCATGGAGCTCAGCTGCCAGGTGGGAGCGCTCGTACCTATGGGGGTAGCCGCCCGACTCGAGGATCTCGTGATGACGATCCCGTCGCCCGGCGACGAGTGGGTCCATGCCCTGGTCGGATGTCTCGCTCATGTCGCTCGGGTGGCTGGGTCAGGGCAGGGTAGTTACTACGTGAGCCGGCTCGGCTCGCCGAGGAGCAAGCCCACGATCCGGGACCGGCCTGTCGTCGACCCAGTCGAAGGTGACATTGTCAATCAGACGGACGTCCCCGACATGTGCGGCCACCGCCAGCACCGACGGTCGATCGAGCTCACCGATCGGGACCATCGTGTCCTGCGAAGCGAGGGTCGCGTAGTCCACCTCCAACCCTTTCACGGAGCGACGGACCGTTCCTTCGAGACGCTCGCCGCGCCGCTCGCCGGCGTCGACCTGCTCGGCCGCCTGGAAGAGACCACGGCTGATGGCCAGGGCTCGTTCCCGGTCCATGCGGGACAGTCTCACGTTCCGGCTGGACAGAGCCAGGCCGTCGGGCTCTCGCACCAGCGGGGCATCGATGACTGACACCGGGAACCTGAGGTCGCGCACCATCGACTTCAGGACGGCGAGCTGCTGGGCGTCCTTTCGGCCGAACATGGCGATGTCGGGTTGCAGACCGGCAAAGAGCTTGGCGACCACGGTGGCCACTCCCGTGAAGTGGCCGGCCCGGTACCGGCCCTCCATCTCCTGTGAGACCCCGCCCACCTCGACGATCGTCGTCTCGCCCACGGGGTACACCTCGTCCAATTCCGGCACGAAGAGCAGATCGACGTCATGCTCCTCGGCGAGCCCGGCGTCACGCTCGGTGTCCCTCGGATATGCGGCGAAGTCGTCCTTGTCGTCGAATTGCGTCGGGTTGACGAACAGGGAGACGACGAGAGTGTCACATCGCTCGCGCAACAGGTCCATCAGCGCCAAATGACCCTCGTGGAGAAACCCGAGCGTTGGCAGGAGGCCGACGGTGCCCTCGTACTTCTCCCGCGTGTCGGCGAAGGTGGCGGTCACCTCCACTGTTTGATGTCGTCTTTCCGACCGGCGCGAATCGCAGTTGCCTCAGCCATCAGCCTGTACTGCTCGCCCACCGAGTCCGAGGTCCGACGTGCCGCCTCGAGCTGGCCGATCACAGTCGAGATGTCCCCCCGGGCGATCGGGCCGGTCAACGGAGATTCGCCCACGATCTCATAGAGATTGGCCACTGCCTGCTCGACGAGGGGGCGGGTGACCAACGGGTCGATCCTGGCTGAGACCATCAGATCCCCGGCTGTGGCGAGAGCGGTGATGACGAAATTGGCTGCCGCCGCCGCACCGGCGTGATAGGCCGGCCTCGACTCGTCAGCGAGAGGGAATGGGTTCATGTCCAGAGAAGTGGCCAGCTCCGTCAGCATGGCCATGGCCCCGGGTCCTCCACCGATGCCGACAAAGGCGCCGGCCAATGCTGCCGCCCCGCGTTCCGGGTCGGGAAGCGTCTGGAGAGGGTGGAAGCCACCGGTGACAACTCCCTTGCGGGCGAGCTCATCGAGGGCGGCGACCGGGGTGAATCCCGACATGTGGGCGGCCACCGGCACGGTTCCGATGTGGGGGGAAAGCCGACTCGTCACTTCCTCGATGGCGTCGTCCCGCACCGCGATGAGGAGAAGGTCACACTCGGGCAAGGGATCATCCCAGCTCAGGATGGGGCCGTAGGGGCTTACCCCTGATCGGGTGAGGACCCCCGCTATCTGGTGACCCGAGCGAGCAGCGGCGATTGCGATGGAGCCTCCAGCCCTTCCCGGGCCGACGATTGTCAGTCTCACAGGTCTACCTCGGCCGGCGTGGCGGCGAGGCTAGCCAGCGGGCCGCGCAGCCCAATCGGGTGACAGACCGCTACCGGCTCAGGCCTGGTCTTCGAGCTGGTTGGGTGTGATGACCGGCCAGTTCGAGTCCAACTCCGACTTCATCGTGTGAAACTCGTCCCGGCGCTTCCAGAACTTGGTCTTCCAGACCTTGAATCTCCTACGTTCCAAATCTTGTGGGTCGGCGAGATGATTCTCATGATTGGACCCGGTGCCTCTCACCTCCGGCACGACGACGTCATCGGGGTCGTCCGTCATGTGCAACACCTGGTGGGTGTGATGTCGCACGGCACGATGCTGCTGCTTGCGCTCTTCGCGTTTCGGGCGGCCGTCGTTGTATCCGGGGATGTCCTGGCGATGCTCCCGCGACCTTTTTGCCATCTAGATCATTCCTCCTGTCCTGGACCCTGCTGAGTGTCCGAACCAAGAGGTGGGCCGCGGCCGCTTCCCATGAGTGGAAGCTAGCACGGGTCCTGCTGTCCGTGTGAGGTTCGGAGGAATCCGGATCACCGATCCGGCTCGTCCTCCAGCCATCGTGCTGCCAGGAGCGCCACTCCCTGGTCGGAAACGAGCGCCCTGGCCGCCGCTGCAGACAAACCCGCACCCACCATCGCCTCAGGCCAGACCTCACACAGTGGCTCGAGGACGAAGCGGCGCTCCGCCGCCCTCGGATGGGGGATCTCGAGATCGGGTGCTCGAATCAGGCCCCCGTCACTGGTAACGATGTCCAGATCGAGGGTGCGCGGCCCCCAGCGCACCTCTCGCGCCCTGTCATGGGCGGCTTCGATCTGCTGGAGCGACACGAGCAGGTCCTGCGGCTCGGACATGGTGTCGAGGACCGCCACCGCGTTCAGAAACGGGTCCTGAGCCGGGCCCCCGACCGGTTCCGTCTCGTAGACACCCGAGACCGCCTCGACTGAGCCCAGGTCCTCGAGCTCCGCCACGGCTCGACGGAGATGGTCCAGCCGGTCGCCCTCGTTGGAGCCGAGGGCGATGGCGTAGCGGGTCATCGGGATCGATCGACGGTGACAGCCACATCCGCGAAGGTCAGAGGGATAGGGGCCTCAGGCTTGTGCACCGTCACCGTGACCCTGTCGACAAGGGGCTCTTCGAGCACGGCCTTCGCAATCTGATGGGCCACCGACTCGATCAAATCATGGCTCTCGACCTTGCACCAGATCGTGGGTGAGCTGGGCCAGCTTTCCGTAGTCCACGGTGTCGGCGAGGTCGTCGGATTTGCCGGCGGTGGAAAGGTCGAGATACAGGGTCAGGTCGATCAGGAAGGTTTGCGGCTCCCGCTTTTCGTGCTCGAGCACTCCGTGTCGGGCGACCACCTCGATTCCTTTGAGCTCGATCCGATCGGTCACGAGGCGGCGGACGCCGGGATGAGCGAGCGGCCCTCAGGCCCTAGCGCACGTCCCAGAATCTGCTGAATCACCGCCAGGGCGAGGATCGGGTCGTTGACCAGCCCGGAGACGACGAGAAACCCTCCGAGCAGCCCACCCACCGTGTCATCGATCGCCTCCCGGTGCACGAGGACCCTCGACCGTCGCTTGGCAGTCGCCTTCACCAGGGTGGCGAAGAACTCGTCGACCTCGTGGGTGGTGAGGTCAGGACCGATCGGTACCGAGAATGTGGCCATCCCGGCCTCGCGGTAGGCAAGCAGGTTTTGGTTGCCGGGAAGCATGGATACCACGGTGTTGATCCCGGCCTCCTCCACCAGCCAGGTGATCTCTTCTTCGCGTCGCACCCGGCGATGCTGGAAGCCAGAGCCACCGACACGTTCCGAGACAGCGAGACGATCGGTGATGACCCAGGTGAATCCCCGGGGCTTTAATCCTGCGACCATTCGTCCCATTGCTGGGGACTCACGATAGCGGCGGCAAGGCTCAGCGCCGCTCTTGACGAAACAACGTCATGAACCCGAAAAACCCTTGCCCCACGCTCGAAACCGAGTGCGGTGGTGACTGCGGTGACCCCGTCGCGGCGGGCCGGGTCTTCGATGCCGGCAACCCGTCCCAGAAACGTCTTGCGCGAGGTCCCCAGGACCACCGGGAAGCCCATACCGGCGAGCTTCGCCAGCCCGTCGATCAACTCCAGGTTGTGAGTGACCGTCTTGCCGAACCCGATCCCCGGATCGATAGCGACCGATGCCGGGGCAACCCCTGCATCAATCACCTGTTGGGCCTTCGTGTCGAGGAACGTCGCCACTTCGCCGACGACGTCGTCATAGGTCGGGTCGCGTTGCATGGTCCTTGGCGTCCCTTTCATATGCATGAGGACGACCCCGGCACCCGACTCGCCGAGCACATCCGTCATGCCGGGTGCGGCGGCGGCAGTGACGTCGTTGACGATCTCGGCCCCCGCATCGAGGGCGGCGCGGGCCACCTCCGGCTTCGAGGTATCGATCGACACCACCGCGCCGTCAGCGACAAGTGCCTCCACGACCGGTATCACCCGGCGAAGTTCCTCGACGGCGGGCACGCCCTCGGCGCCGGGCCGGGTCGACTCGCCTCCGATGTCGACAAGATCGGCTCCCTCTTCGATCATCGCACGTCCGGCAGCCACTGCCACGGCCTCGTCGAGATGAAGACCACCGTCGGAGAATGAGTCAGGGGTGACGTTGATCACGCCCATGATCACTCCCCTCGAAACGTCCAGCTCCCTCGTCCGCAGTTTCCAGAGGCCCATACGTAGAACGTAGAACGTAAAACGTAGAACGGCGAGCTAGCGAGCAGTGCCGAAGAGGAGCGACATCGCCTCGGCCCTCGTGGCCGGCTGCGACTCCATGATCCCGCGAACCGCCGAAGTGACGGTGGTCGCCCCTGGCTTCTTCACACCCCGCATCGACATGCACAGGTGCTCCGCCTCGACCACGACCATGACTCCGAGGGGCTGGAGTCGCTCGCTCAGGGCGTCCGCCACCTGGGCCGTCAGCCGTTCCTGCATCTGGGGGCGACGGGCGAAGCCCTCGACCAACCGGGCCAGCTTGGAGAGCCCGGTGACCCGTCCCTTGGGGATGTAGGCGACGTGGGCTTGACCATGGAACGGCACGAAATGGTGCTCACACATCGAGTAGAAGGGGATCTCCCGCACCATCACGATCTCCTGATAGTGCTCCTCGCCGAAGAAGGCGTCTACGACATCCCCGGGGTCACGATGGAGGCCATCGAACACTTCGGCGTAGAAGGCGGCCACCCGCTCCGGGGTCTCGATTAGACCCTCGCGGTCCGGGTTCTCGCCCAGGGCCTCGATGATCTCGCGCACCGCCTTTTCGATGCGCCCCCGGTCGATCCTCTCCTCGGTCTTCGCCTCGATCTCGCTCATCCTCAAAGAAAATAGGCCGACCATCGCTTCCTATTCCGTCAAACTCCGAAATCACTTGACAGAGATGTCAAGTTGGCATTATGGTGATGTCATTATGACATCGCTATGATGTCTAAGCCAAGGAGACAGAAATGTTCATTCAGACCCCCGATGATCTGGAGCGGACGTTGGGCCAGAGAATCAGACGAGTCCTGAGGAAGAAGGACCGAGATCCGATCGATCCCCCAACCCGAACCATCGTCAACACACCCCGCTGGACCCACCCGACATAGGATTCGGCGATGCAATTGACGCAAACGGCCAACGTGATGGAGGCGGCGGTGCAGGCCCAGTTGAGACTGGCGGACCCCGAGCTCGCCGCCCTCGGATCTGAGCTGCTCGATGTCCTGCGTCCCGCGATCAGGTTGACCCTGATGGAGGTCGTAGAGATGGCCGCCCAGGAGGTCAATGGGCAGCTCGCCGGTCAGCGCGTCGAGATCCAGCTTGTCGACGGCGACCCCGAGCTGAACGTCCGGCCCGACGCGTCGGCCGTCCCTCCCCCTCCGCCCCCTTCCGGGGAGCCGATCGATGCCGAGGCCCGAATCACGCTTCGACTCCCCGGATATCTCAAGGACCTGATCGCCGAGGCCGCCGAAGGTGCCGGCGATTCGGTCAACACATTCGTGGTCGAGGCCCTCCGCACCAAGGCGTACGAACGGGCTCCATCGAGCAGCGTCAGACGGACGATCGATCTGTGATCGACCGTGAGCTCACGGTCGACGACACCCCGACGTTGCGGATCAGCATCAGGTCGGGTCGGGTCAACATCGAGAGCGGTGAGCCCGGTGTAGTCCGATTCAAGGTCGACGCCAACGATCGCACCTTTGAGATTCGGCAGGCTGCCGACGCCATCGTGGCCTCGGGTCAACGAGGCGGCCGGGCGTTCGTAACGGCGATCGTTCCCCCAATGTCCGACGTCGAGGTCGGGACATCCAGCGCCGACGTGAATGTCGATCTTCGAGTCGGCCGGCTCGATGTGACCACGGTCAGTGGCGAGATCGAGTTCGACTCGGCTGTCCGACTTCAGGCCAAGACCACCAGCGGCGACATTCGGGGCAACCGGGTCGATGGTGAGGCCACGTGTGTGACCACATCCGGGGATATCAAGGTGTCGGAGATCCTCGATCGAGCGGATTTCTCGACCCGATCGGGATCAGTCGTCATCGGCAGCTGTGCCGGAACGGTGTCGTGTGCGACCTTGTCAGGCAGCATCCGGATCGAGGTGCTGACCGGGCCGACGGCGAAGATCAAGTCCATGTCTGGTGGTGTCCGGCTGGGTATCCCGCCGAGGACCCGCGTCGAGCTCGACGCAGACACGCTCTCTGGAAAGGTGACTTTGCCCGCTCCCCCGGCGCATCCCGAGCCCCCGGAACGCGAAATCACCCTCAAGGTCCGACTGATCTCGGGGAACCTCAAGATCGAACGCACTACGTAAAACGTAGAACGTAAAACGTGAAACGCCTATCCGGCGTCGGTGGCGGGGCGGGTGGAGCGACGGATCTTGCGGTTGAGAGTGAGGGACTCGGTGACCGGCTCCTCTTCCTCATCCGCTTCCTCGGCTGCGGCGATCTGCTCTTCCCGGGGCTGAGGGATGACCGGGTTGTCCGGATACTTGAGCCGCATTGCCCCCTCCGAGGTGTGCTCCCATTTGGGGACATCGGCGAATAGCTCGGCAACCTCTGCCCGATCCACCGTCTCGTTCTCGAGGAGGGATGCGACCATCCTCTCCATCGCGTCCTGGTGATGCTCGATGATGATCCTCGCCTCCTCGTGGGCGGCGTTGATCATCTTTCGGACTTCGTTGTCGATGTTGGCGGCGACCTCGTCGGAGTAGTCCTGCTGCCGTGAGTAGTCACGTCCGAGAAACACCTCACCGTTGGGCTTGCCGTACTGCATCGGGCCCAGGATGTCGCTCATCCCGTACTCCATGACCATCCGCCGGGCAATCGCTGTGGCCTTTTCGATGTCGTTGGCGGCGCCGGTGGTGGGGTCGGCGAAGATGAGCTCTTCGGCGGTGCGGCCCCCGAGCAGCATGGCGAGCTGATCGACCAGCTCGGATCGGCGCACCAGGTACTTGTCGTGGGTGGGAAGTGCGAGGGTGTGGCCCAACGAGCGGCCCCGGGCCACGATGGTGACCTTGTGCACCGGGTCGGAGTTGGGAAGGGCAAATCCCACGAGGGCATGACCGGTCTCGTGATAGGCGATGAGACGCTTCTCCTCGTCGGTCATGACCTTCGTCTTGCGCTCCGGGCCGGCAATCACCCGATCGATGGCCTCCTCGAGCTCGAGCATCCCGATGTCCTTGCGACGTCGCCTGGTGGCGAGGAGGGCAGCCTCGTTGATCAGGTTGGCGAGGTCGGCGCCGGTGAATCCGGGGGTGCGTCGAGCCAGGACCATCAGGTCGATTTCGTCGTTGAGCGGCTTGCCCTTCGAATGGACCTCGAGGATCGCCTTGCGCCCTTCGACATCGGGAGCGTCGACCACGATCTGTCGGTCGAAGCGCCCGGGGCGAAGCAGGGCGGGGTCGAGTATGTCGGGGCGGTTGGTGGCCGCCATCACGATGACGCCGCTGTTCCCCTCGAAGCCGTCGAGCTCGACGAGGAGCTGGTTGAGCGTCTGCTCCCGCTCGTCGTGCCCGCCACCGAGACCGGCTCCGCGATGACGGCCGACGGCGTCGATCTCGTCGATGAAGACGATGGCCGGGGCGCTCTGCTTGGCCTGGTCGAACAGGTCGCGCACACGGGAGGCGCCGACACCGACGAACATCTCGACGAAGTCAGAGCCCGAGATGGACATGAACGGGACCCCGGCCTCACCGGCCACAGCCCTGGCCAGCAGGGTCTTGCCGGTACCGGGAGGGCCGAAGAGAAGGACGCCGCGGGGAATCTTTGCCCCCATCTGGCGGTACCTGTCAGGGTTCTGGAGGAAGTCCTTGATCTCCTCGAGCTCTTCCTTGGCCTCGACGAGGCCGGCGACGTCGTCGAAGGTGATCTTCGGCTGTTCCTTGCCCACGAGCTTGGCCCGGGACTTGCCGAACTGCATGACCCGGTTCCCGCCGCCCTGCATCTGCATGAAGATGAACACCATGAAGCCGAGCAGGAACAGCCACGGGAGGAAGCTGATCAGGACCTCCCAGAAGCCGGGTGGCTGGGGGTCCGAGCTGAACGCCGTGCCCGACTCGCGGATCACGGTGACGAGGTCGCCCTCGGCGCCTTCGGGATAGCTGGACACCTGGTCGAACGCCTCTTCCGGCAGCGTCGAGCTGGTAAGGCGGCCCTGGAGCTCGTTGGAGCGCGCCAACATCTCCACCTGCTCGTAATCGCCGGCCTCGACGTTGTCGATGAACTGGGAGAGCTCGATGACCTCAGGGCCCTGGACCTGGTCGAACCACCACTGGGCGAGGATGGCCAGCATGATGATCGACAGCCCGTAAACGACGAGCGTGCGCATGGTTCGGTTCACTGAGACCTCAAGACAGACTCCGGGGAAGACTCCGAGACAACAATGCTACGTGAAACCCCTGGATAGTCGAACCCCTTGTTGGTAGAGGGCCGAGAAGCCGAATCGGTCTCAGGCTTCTGCACCCATGACGCCCACATAGGGCAGGTTTCGGTACTTCCCCGCGTAGTCGAGGCCATACCCGACGACGAACTCGGGGCCGATGGGGAATCCCACATATTTGACCTCGAGAGGTACCCGCTGGATCCCCTCTTTGAGAAGAAGGGCGGCGATCTCGAGGGAAGCAGGCTTACGGACGTTGAGACTCTTCATCAGATAGTTCAAGGTCAGACCCGAATCGATGATGTCTTCCACGATCAGCACGTGGCGACCGTCGATCTCCTCGTCGAGATCCTTGAGGATGCGGACCACACCCGAGGTCTGCGTCGACGCCCCGTAGGAGGACACCGCCATGAAGTCGAACTCCACCGGCAGGTCGATATGGCGGGCGAGATCGGCCATCACCATGAAGGCGCCACGGAGGACGCCGACCAGCAGCACGTCCTTGCCCGCGTAATCCGCCGTGATCTGCCGACCGAGCTCGGCGAGCTTGCTGTCGATCTCCTCGGCGGTGATCAGGGGCTTGATGTCCATCCGCTTTCCTCTCTGGCGAACACGGAAAGGTAGCCGCTGGTCCCTGGCACGTACCAGGCCACCGGAAGCCGCCGCTCCCCCGGCAACCAGGCGGTCTCGTCGTTGGCCGCGACCACGAGTCGCCCACCCGCCTCCACCCGGGCCGCCAGCATCACATCGGGGGGAAAGACGGCCGACCAGGCGCCGATCGGCACCACCCGGCACACTCGATCGACGCGCTCGACGTCGATTCGAAAGGTGCCGACCTCATTGGCCCCGACTTCCAGGTCGACCCGAGTCGCGGCCGGCGATGCGATCTCCACCGGGCGAAAGACAAGCAGGGGGCCGTCGTGGGTGACCTCCAATCCTCCACCCAGGATGACGGAGGGTCGGGCACGCCGGGCCACGGACCAGACGCGTTCCATCTCGTCGGCGGTCCCGCCGTGTGGTGGTCGCATCCGGCTGAGACATCGCCTGAGGGCGCGGTCCGCCACGGGTCGCGCCACGGCAAAGAGGGCTCCGAGAGAAATGGACAACGAGGTCCCGGACTCGACGAGAGGGACAGCGGCCGCCTCGTCCTGCAGGTGGGACTCATCGGATCGGACCAGAGCCGCCGACCTGGCCAGCGACTCGACCAACCGCGGGTTGAACCGCGCCGCCAGGTCGGGGATGACTTCGAGCCTCAGCGCGTTCCGACGGAGGCCGCGATCGAGATTCGATGGATCGTCATAGAAGGGGAGGCCGGCCAAACCCGCCAGCTCCCTCGTGTCGGATCGGCTGACCGCAAGCATGGGGCGAGCAACAGACCCGGTACGGGGCGGGATGCCGGCCAGCCCGGTGGGACCGGCGCCCCTCAACAGACTCATCAACACGGTCTCGGCCTGGTCATCGAGGGTGTGTGCGGTGAGCAAGGTCTCGCCCGGTCGTAAGGCTCTCAAGAGGGCGGAGTATCTCGCCTTGCGCGCCTGGCCCTCGATCGAGGCGCCGGGTGGGATCTCGATCCTCACCACCTCCAGACCGACGCCAACAGCACCCGCCACGGCGCGAGCCGCCTCCTCCAATCGATCGGACGCGGGTAGCCCGTGGTTGGCATGGATTGCCCTGAGATCCCGGCCGAGGTGACGAATCAGGTAGGCCAACGTGGCTGAGTCGGCGCCACCGGACAGGGCCACCACCAGATCCCCGGTCGGAAGCCGAAGGAGATCGCCCGATCTCCCCCTCAGCTCGTTCAGGCGACGCGTCTCAACCATCGCTCGGGACTCTCGATCTCCTCGAGCGTGGGCAGGCTCCCCGCACCCCTGAAGGCCAGGCCGACGGCATCCCAGCCGGCCTCGCGTTCGACGACCTCGATGAAGAGCTCCCCCATCCGGTATTGGTTCATCTTCATCTCCATCCCGGTGAGCCTGAAAAACGCTGCCGTCCGCTTGTCCTTCCGCCGCGCCTTGAGGACGTTGCTCATCCGCTCCTGTGTGCGCAGGTGTTCGTGGCCAAGCCGGTCCATGACCACATGCCCGTGACCTTCGAGGAGCGACATCAGCGCCTGGACCTTGTCGATCACAACGGTCTGCTCCGATGAGGCGAAAAGCCCGAGCAGGCCCCGCTCGTCGATGATCGGAGTTCCCTCGCCGCGACGCCGGCTGACCTCCTCGATGATCCGGTTCATCCGGCCTGGCTCGGGTCGGGAGTGCTCCACCAACTCGGTGACCAGACTCATGAAGTACTCACGAAGCCAGGGGACACCCTGGAACTGGGCGCGGTGCGTCATCTCGTGGAGCGCGACCCAAAACCTGAACTCCTCCGGCCGGAACTGGTGGGCACGCTCGAGTTGCATGATGTTCGGACCGACGAAGGCGACCACATCGGCGTCTTCGCCGGTCGGGAGGACCAGCTCGTACTGGCCCAGCACCCGGCGGGCGATCACTCCGAGAACTGCCGTCAGCTCGGCCTGGACCATCCGATTGGCGAAAGTGGCGACGCTCCGTCCCCCCGGGCCAGAGGCCTCCATCTTCTCGGTGAGCTGGCGCTGGAGAGGCTTCATCAAATGGCTGAAGCTGGCCACATTGCGCTCGATCCACTCTTCTCGCCCGATGACGATCGTTGTCGGGTCACCGGGCAGGTCGAGCCCCGTAGCCCCGGTAACGAGGTGTGAGACCTGCTCTGTGAGTCGGGTCATGTCCGACTCGACCGCAGAGCTGTGATAGGTCTCGGCCAGGGGATAACTCCCTGCGATCCTTCCGGCGAGACGGCCCGACCCGGACCGGCTGGAAGTCACTCCTTGACGACTCGGTACCGCTTGCGAACAACCCTCGTGAAATACTGGATCGTCGTCATGACGATGACGATGACGGCGAGAACGATCCCCGTCGGGATCATGTAGCGGTATGTCCAGTCAGGGAGTGGCTCGGTCGGCTCGGGGGTAGTCACGGGGACCGCCGGCTCGATGCCCGATGTGGGGGCGGGCTCTTCTGAGACCGTGGTCGGGGTCTCCTCCTCGGTCCCCTCGGTCGCCAGCGCCGGCGTGATCATGAAAGCGGCGTGGGCGGCGAGGAGGGCGACGAGTGCTGCGATGCGGCTGAATCGCTTCATCTGCCACGCAGGTTAGTGGGGAACTAGGAAGATGCCGCCTCGCGGGCGATCGCCTCGCGCAGCCGTTCCAGGAACTCGGGGGGGACCTCCTCGGAGAGACGCTCTCTGACCACGATCTGCAACCGCTCTTCGAATTTGAAGCTCTTGAGACAACCGGAGCAGTCCTCGAGGTGGGCGCGGATCACCTCCGATGTGGAGGGTTCGATTTCCCGGTCGAGATATTGATACAGGTTGGTCAGTGCGTCATCGCACTCGTGGCCACTCATGGTCGCTCCGCGCCTTCAGGCACAAGGCCTCTTTTGACTGCGTATTCCCACAACGATTTCTGCATCGCCTTTCTTCCCCGGTGGAGCCGCGACATGACGGTACCGATCGGAATGTCAAGGATGTCGGAGATCTCTTTGTATGAGAAACCCTCGAGGTCGGCGAGCAGGACCGGGAGCCTGAAGTTCTCCGGCAGATCCTCGACTGCCTTCTTGATGTCCGACTCGACCAACCCGTCCAGGACCCTGTCCTCGGTGGTGCGCGCGGCCTCGGCCGACTCCTCGGAACCGATGTTCCGGTACAGGTACAGATCCTCCACCGAGCCGAGGTCGACCTCGGAGGGACGCCGCGAGTCCTTGCGGTACTTGTTGATGTAGGTGTTGGTCAGGATGCGGTAGAGCCACGCCTTGAGGTTGGTCCCCTCCTCGAATGTGTGATAGGCCCGGTAGGCCTTGAGAAAGGTCTCCTGGACCAGGTCTTCGGCATCAGATGGGTTTCGGGTCATGCGCATGGCGGCGCTGTACAGCTGCCGCGCATACTGCATGGCGTCTCGCTCGAAGGTGGCCTGGTCAGCCATGAGCCGGGACGGTACAGGGCAGTGGCTGAAAGATCTAAGTCGCCGGCGCCCTTGGAAATGCCAGGAGGATCATGCCCCCTGCCACGAGGCCGATTAATGCGATCGACAGGATCGCCCACCGGTTGGCAACGCCTTTCAGCTTGGAGCTGATGGAAGCGAAGAACAGAACTGTGGCGAAGAGAACCGTCGTCAGCACGTACTCATTGGCCCGCTCGGTGGCCTGCTGAGCGGTCATGGTGTGCTCCTCGGCGCTTTGAGCGAGGTCATCGGCGATCTGCGCCGCCGGAACGACGTACGACTCCATTACAAACGGAGACGTCGGGGCATCCGGGTTCTCGAAGGGGTCCTCGGCCAGCCAGGCGTCGGTGGCGACGCGCAGCCGCTCCGGCATCCCTTCGTAGATGAACTCGGCGGTTTCGTCTTCGCCGTCGGTCGTTGCCTCGAGCCAAGCGATGAAGACGGCCAGATCGATCGACGTTGCCTGTCTCGCCTCGTTCGAGGCCCGTACCGACTCTGTTTGGTCGTTGGCGGCGTCGCCGTAGCTGGTCGCCTGGATCGCGGACCACTGCGAGCTCTGAAAGCCAGACCAAGCGGTGGCGATTGCAGTCACAGACATCACGATGACGGAGATCAGCTCGAAGTTGACGGCCAGCCAGCGACGCACGGTGGGTGGCATTTGGTCGAGGATCGGGTCGTCGGCAGCCACGAGCCGAATCTAACGAGCGGTAGGAGCCGGAGAGGGGAGTCGAACCCCTGGCCTATTCATTACGAGTGAATTGCTCTACCACTGAGCTACTCCGGCAGGAGCACCCAATGGTAAAGGCTCAGGGTTCCCTGGTCCAGATGAACTGGGATCTCCGACGAGGCGCGTGAAGTCCCGAGCGAATCTGATTCGCTTGGCTTGACCATTGGCCGTTGGAGCCAGACGGAGATTGAGGTTGCTTGCCCATCCCACGGTGACGAAGGGAGATAGAAGCACTGATCCGTCGTCGCGTCATAGACCGCGATCCAGTCAACCTCGTCCCTGGTGTATCGATGATGCACCCAGGCTGAGGTGCTGGTCACTTTGGCGAAGATCACCCGTCCATTCGAGGTCGTGTACTTGCATTGGACCTTCTCCAATGCGCCGTCTTCCTTGCGCACCACGATGAGATCGAACGGCAGGTCATGACCGAATGGGATAGCGATGCCGTGGCCCTGGCGCTGAAGGTCGGCCAGGATCATCGCCTCCCCGATCTCCCCTTTGGCGTTGGTCTTCCCCATCGACACCCTCGATATCGAAGGTATCGGGACCGAGGGACAGAAATCAGGTCTCGGAGCCGAGACCGGCGAAGAGATTGGCCAGGACCAGCTCTCGCCGCAGATTGGCCTGGATGTCGACCACGGCGTCGAGGATCTTCTCCGCAGAGGCCACGGCCTTGCGCGGGCTCACATCGGTGAAGGTCCCCAGGGGCAGGTCGCTGTTGCGGACCGGCCCACCCATCTGCAAGGAGGCCGAGTCGGTGTACCACGAGGCCAGGATCTCCAGACCGTTGACCAACAGGGATTGCTCGGCGCGCCGTCTGGCCCGTTGTTCCCGCTCCTTGGTCATGTCCTCGGAGACCGACTGATCGACCAGGGGGGCAATCTCGGACAGGACCTCGGATGCGAGCCGTTGACCGTCTCCCGGATGGGGTGTCACCTGACCGGGTATCGCCAGCCACAGATCCCGGAATCGGGAAACCTCGGGGCGGTCCATCAACGCCAGGGCCAGACCGGGCCGGCCACCCGAGACGACGGCCACTCCCTCGGCCGCGGCGTGATCCAGTCCCCGGGCCTCGAGCGCCGCCACCATCGACGCCTGGGGCACCCGGCCGACGTGGATGGTGCGACATCGTGAGGCCACGGTCGCGGGGAAGTCGTCCTCGGACTCCGCCACGAGGAGGAACACGACCGATGCCGTCGGCTCCTCCAACGTCTTGAGCAGGGCGTTGGCGGCCTGCTCCGTCATCGTCCCCGCCTCCGGGAAGAGGAACAACGACCGGTCCGATTCGACCGGGCGCAGAGACGACCGGGTGACCACCTCCCGGGCCTGATCGACACCGAGACTGGTCGCCCCCTCCGGTTCGACCACCGACACGTCGGGGTGAACTCCCTCACGCACCAACCGGCACGAGCGACATTCCACGTCGTGTTCACCACGCTCGGCACAGAGCAGGGCTGCGGCGAATCGCACTGCGAGGGTCGCCTTCCCGACCGAGTCGGGCCCGGTGAACAGGTAGGCCTGGGCGGGCGAGGACACCTCCCGACGCAGCAACTCGACAACCCTCTCGTGACCGATCACCCCATCGAAGGAATCACTCATATGCCCAACTCCGTCATGACCTGATCGACCAACTCCTCGATCGAGCCCGAGCCGTCCAGGAGCACAACACGTCCCGGCTCGGCCACGGCCAGGTCCCGATAGGCAGCTGTCACGTCCTCCTGGAAGGCCATGCTCTCGCTGCCGATCCGATCCGGCCGACCCTGACGCCCGAGGGCTTTGCGCGGGTCGACGTCGATCACGAACACCCGCCCCGGCTCGACGCCCTCGAGGCCGATCTCGTTGATCTCGCGCACCCGGTCCTCACCCATCCCGCGGGCACGACCCTGATAGGCGATCGACGAGTAGTAGGTGCGATCGCTGATCACCCAGGCTCCCCGCTCGAGTGCGGGGGCCAGCACGTCCCGGGCGAGTTGGGCCCGTTGTGCTGCAAAAAGAAACACTTCCGCCCAGCGATCGACGCTATCGGAGTCCAGCACGAGCTCACGGACGGTCTCCCCCAGCGGGGTCCCACCGGGCTCCCGCACCTCCACGACATCGTCGCCAATGGAGCGGAGCCTGGCGGCCAAGGCGGCCGACAAAGTCGTCTTGCCGCTGCCATCGCCACCTTCCAGCGCAATATATCGGTGGTTACGGGGCGTTTCACCGGTCACTTTGAATGACGGTAATGGTCTCCTGTGACACGAGTCGTATTGACATCAGGCGGTCAAATGAAGTCAACTCACCACACTTATGCCTAAGAGCCTCGTCATCGTCGAGTCCCCGACGAAGGCTCGGACCATCTCCGGATTCCTCGGTCCGGACGTGGCCGTCGAGTCTTCGATGGGGCACATTCGCGACCTGCCCCGGTCGGCTGCCGAGATCCCGGCCAGCGCCAAGGGCAAGGCCTGGGCGCGGCTCGGGGTCGACGTGGACAACGACTTCGAGCCCCTGTACGTAGTGCCCAAGGAGCGCAAGGACCGGGTCAAGAAGCTCAAAGAGATGCTGGCCGGGGTCGACCAGCTCTATCTGGCGACTGACGAGGATCGAGAAGGCGAGTCCATCGCCTGGCACCTGACCGAGATCCTCAAGCCCAAAGTGCCGGTGCATCGGATGGTGTTCCACGAGATCACCCAGCACGCGATCGAAGACGCCTTCGCCAGCCCTCGAGATCTGGATCTTCGCCTGGTCCAAGCGCAGGAGGCTCGCCGCATCCTCGACCGTCTCTACGGGTTCGAGGTGTCCCCGGTCCTGTGGCGCAAGGTCCAGCAGGGGCTTTCGGCCGGCCGCGTCCAGAGCGTGGCAGTCCGCATCGTCGTCGAGCGAGAGCGCGAGCGCATGGCGTTCACCTCGGCCGAATATTGGAGCCTCGAAGGCACCTTCGCCCCGGAGGACGACCTGGCCAGGGTCTTCGAGGCAACCCTGCTTCAAGTCGACGGAGCCCGAGTGGCCACGGGCAAGGAGTTCGGCGCAGACGGACAGGCGAAGCCCGGGACCCTCGTCCTCGACCAGGCGCTGGCGACAGCATTGGCCGAAGGGCTGCTCGACTCCCGATTCGAGGTGCAGTCGGTCGAGGAGAAGCCGTACAAGAGATCCCCCTATCCCCCGTTTCGGACATCGACCTTGCAGCAGGAGGCTGCACGAAAGCTTCGGTTTTCGTCGTCGAGGACGATGTCGGTGGCCCAGCGTCTCTATGAGAACGGGTACATCACCTACATGCGGACCGACTCCACCTCGTTGGCCGATTCCGCCGTGGCCTCCGCCCGGTCTCAGATCACCAAGCTCTACGGGCAGGAGTACCTGTCGCCCAAGCCCCGGACCTTCGCCTCCAAAGTGAAGGGCGCCCAGGAGGCGCATGAGGCCATCCGGCCCGCGGGAGATGACCATTTCCAGACGCCGGAGCAGGTGGCGACTCTCGTCGGCCCGGACGAGGGACGGCTCTACGACCTCATCTGGAAGCGGACCATCGCCTCGCAGATGGCCGATGCCGTCGGCTTCACCGTCTCTGCTCGTCTCGGAGCGCAGTCGACCGACGGGCGCGAGGCCGTATTCAGCACCAGCGGCCGAACCATCACCTTTCCGGGCTTCCTCCGTGTCTATGTGCAGGGCTCGGACGACCCGGATTCCGACGCCGACGACAAGGAAAAGGTGCTGCCGAAGCTGGCCCCGGGCGACGCCCTTGCAGTGCAGCGTCTGGAGCCCACCGGGCATGAGACACGCCCCCCGGCCCGGTATACCGAGGCCTCGTTGGTCCAACGTCTCGAGGAGCTGGGAGTGGGTCGGCCCTCGACCTATGCCTCGATCATGACCACGATCCAGGACCGCGGCTACGTCTGGAAGAAGGGGACCGCATTGGTCCCGAGCTTCGTCGCCTTTGGCGTCGTCGGGCTGCTCGAGAAGCACTTCCCCCAACTCGTCGATTACAGCTTCACCGCATCCATGGAGGACGACCTCGACCGGATCGCCGCGGGTGAGGAGGAGTCGGTCCCGTGGCTCACTCACTTCTACTTCGGCGACGATGGGCTCAAGCACAAAGTGGCGACCCGTCTCGATGAGATCGACCCTCGTGCGGTGGGCTCGATTCCGATCGGCGTGGACGAGGCAGGCACCGATGTCGTGGCCAGGATCGGGCGATATGGCCCGTATGTGGAGATCGGAGAGGAGCGGGCCTCCATCCCCGACGACCTGGCTCCGGATGAGCTGACCGTCGAGAAGGCCACCGAGCTGGTCCTGCACCAGAACGTCGGCGACAAGATCTTCGGGACCGACCCAGAGTCAGGGCTCACCGTGTACGGCAAGACCGGCCGATTCGGGCCATACATCCAGCTCGGTGAGGCCGAAGAGGGAAGCAAGACCAAGCCGAAGCGGGCCTCCCTGTTCAAGAGCATGACAATGGACGAACTTTCGATGGACACCGCTCTTCAACTCCTCGCCCTGCCCCGCACCGTCGGCCCCGACCCTGAGGGTGTCGACATCGTTGCCCTCAACGGGCGATACGGCCCGTACATCCAGCGAGGGTCCGATCGCCGCAGTCTGGAGAGCGAGGAACAGCTGTTCACCCTCACCGTCGACGAGGCGCTCAAGCTTCTCGCCGAGCCACCGCGCCGGAGAGGTCAACGGTCGGCCGAGCCACTCAAAGAGCTCGGGGCCGACCCGGTCAGCGGAAAGACGGTCACCGTCCGAAACGGCCGCTTCGGGCTTTACGTGACCGACGGTGAGGTCAATGCCTCCCTACGCCAGGGCGACTCTCCGGAGACCATCACCATCGAGCGAGCCGCCGAGCTGCTGGCAGCGCGAAGGGAAAGAATCGGGTCGTAGCGGGCTAGAGAACGGTTGCAGCCATCTCGGCCAGCGGGGACCGCACCGTCTTCTCCAGGGTGACGTGGCCGAACAAGGCCGACCCCTTGAACTTCTCGATCAGCGCGGCCATTCCCCCGAACGGCGAGATGTAAGGGTTGTCCACCTGGGTCAAGTCACCGCAGAACACGACCTTGGAGTCGCGCGACATCCGGGTCAAGATCACCTTGAGGGTGGGCAACTCCAGGTTCTGCGCCTCGTCGATGATCACGAACTCACCGGTGATCGAGCGGCCTCGGAGATAGGTGACCGCAGCCATCTCCAGCTCACCCCGGTCGACCAGCTCCTCGATGGCGTGCTTCGCGCCGTCGGCCCCTGCATCGGAGAACAGGGCGAAGAGGTTGTCGTGTACCGCAGCCATCCACGGTGCCAGCTTCTCGTTGAGATCGCCCGGCAGATACCCGACTTCCTGGCGACCCACCGCGACCAGGGGACGGTAGACCGAGACTCTCCTGTACCTGCCCTGCTCGATGACCTGCTCGAGAGCAGCCGCCAGGGCCAGGAATGTCTTCCCGGTTCCCGCCATGCCCATCAGAGACACGGCAGGGATGTCGGGATCGAGCAGCTGATGAAGCGCCACCGTCTGCCGCACGTTCTTGGGCTCGACACCAAAGGCTCGGACATGGGTGGGAACACGTTCCACGACGACTGTTGGCTCGGCCTGGATGACACGGGCGAGTGCAGAGCGCGAAGCCCCGGACCTGAGCAACACGAACTGGTTGACCATCGCCTCGATGTCATCGAGAGTGATCTTCCCCTCGTCGAACAGCCGATCGATGGTGTCTCCGTCGGTGGGGTGCTCGACGAGACCCGACTGGAGCTGTTCCACCGGCACGGTGTCGGCGCGGTAGTCCTGAACCGGAACGCCGAGCTGTGCTCCCTTGATGCGCAGCGAGGCGTCCTTCGTGACAAGCACCGCCGGCGACTGCTCGTGCAGGTTCAGGCAGGTGGCGAGGATCCGGTGATCCGGGGTGTGGGGGTCGAGAACCGCGGGCAGACGCTCGGAGACGACCCCGTTGAGCTCGATCCTGAGGGTGCCGCCCCCAGGAAGCTCGACAGCCTCGCGCAGGCCACCGGACCGGGAGGCGCCCAGCTCCTCCAGCAGACGAATCGCGGCCCTGGCGTTGCCTCCCACTTCGTCCATGCGGGTTTTCTTCCGATCCAGCTCCTCGACCACGACGAGTGGCAGGACCACGTCGTGTTCATCGAATCGGAGCGGGGATTGGGGGTCGGCGAGGAGCACACAGGTGTCGAGTACGTAGGTGGACACTTGTTCAGTCTGTTCAGCGGTCGTCGCCAAGGACCACAGCTTCCCGTTCCTGGCGGTGAATTACAAGGATCGCCGGTAAACCGGGGTCAGTGGTCGACTCTGAAGATCGGGAAAAGTGCCGACTTCGCTGCGAAGTCGGCCTCGCTCGGATTCTCCGGGACGTCCATGTAGGGGCGGGCGAAGCTCTCCCGTTCGTAATAGGCGGCTGCGACCGATGCTGCTGTGGTCGCCGGTCACCTCCTCGAGACGAACCTTGCGCTCCTTGGACCCATGACGCAGAGTCACAGCTGGGTCGGCCCGCACGTTGCTAACCCAGGACACCTCCCCGTATGGCGAGACCACGTACTCGACGCCATCGATCTCCAGAGGGCTCACGGGAACGTCTCGCTTCTGACCGGTCTTACACCCCGTCGTCGTCAACAGCTGGGTCTTGCCCATACCTCTCTTCGCGGCCCACGACATGAGCCGATTCACATTCCTGGTGACCTGGTATTGCTTGACCATCGCGGGGAAGCTAGCCCTTCACCGTCGCCGACCGGTCCACTCGAGGAAGTCATCCACGGGCTTGGCGTTGACCACCCGGTCGGTCGTCACCCATCCCCGTTGGGCGTAGGTGACTCCGTAGCCCATCCGGACCAGATCGCTGGTGTGATGCGAGTCGGTGTCGATGACGAAGTCCACACCACGGGACATCGCCCGGCGCACCACCTCAGCGGTGGCGTCGAGGCGATCGAGCGCCCCGTTGATCTCGAGGGCTACCCCGGTCACTTCGAGTGCCTCCAACACCACATCGATGTCCAGCTCGACCCCCGGACGGCGGCCCACATAACGGCCGCTGAGATGACCGATGGCGTTGACCGCTGGATCGTGGAGGGCGCCGAGAATCCGGGCGGTCTGTCGATCCTGGGACAGGTCGAAGTGGGAGTGGATCGAGGCGACGCAGTAATCGAACTCGAGGCGAAACTCGGCGTCGTAATCCAGATCCCCATCGGGGCCGATGTTGAGCTCGCAGCCAAAGAGGAGGCGGATATCGGGGTATTCGGCCTGAAGCTCGTGGATCCGATCGCGATGCTCGAGCATCACCTCCCGGGGCGACCCGTTGATGGCCAGGTCCTCGCCATGATCGGTGAACGCCACGTATTCGTAGCCGCGGGCGATCGCCGCCTCGATCATCTCTTCGAGGGTGGAGCGGCCATCCCCCGAACGGTCCGAGTGATAGTGAAGGTCGCCCCTGATCCGGGATAGGTCGATGAGCTCGGGCAATGTGCCGTCCGCCGCGGCTTCTACCTCGCCGGTTCCCTCCCGCATCGGCGGAAGGACCGGCTCCATCTCCAGGGCCTTGTAGATGTCATCCTCGGTCTCGGCGGCGATCAGCTTCCCATCCTCGAAGAGCCCGTACTCGCTCAGCAGCCATCCTCGCTCGATGGCTCGCTGACGCAGAGCGATGTTGTGAGCCTTGGAGCCTGTGAAATAGAGAAGAGCAGAGCCCAGCTGACCGGGCTCTACGGTGCGGACATCGACCTGCATGCCTTCCCGGGTCAGAAACGAGGTCTTGGTCCCGCCGGACCCGATCACCTCGGCCGCCTCGGGCAGGCCGACGACGAACTCGGAGACGGCTGTGGGGTCGGTGGTGGCGACAACGATGTCGATATCCCCGACGGTGTCCGCGAATCGGCGGATCGAGCCACAAGGAACCGCTGCCTCGACACCGGCGACCGCGGCGATCCGCGCCAGCGAGAGATCGGGCCAGAGGCAATGCCTCGACCAACGGAGTCCGACGGTCCTTCCCATGGAGACCCAGGCGCTCGATCGCCTTGCCTATCTTCTCCTCGGAGGTCTTGCCCAGACCGGGGAGGTCACGGAGTTGCTCAGCGGCAATGGCCTTGCGCAGGCCTTCGATGTCCTCCACCCCGAGCTCGGCGCGGATCACTTTGAGCGTCTTCGGGCCTAGACCGGGGATCTTCGTGAGTTCGACAAACGCCGGCGGGTACTGCTCCCTGAGAGCGGCCAGCTTTGCCACCGAGCCGGTGGACATGAACTCGAGGATCTTGTCTGCGGTGGAGCCACCCACTCCCTTGATCTCGGTGAGCTCCTTCTTGCTGAGACCGGTCAGCTCGCCCTGATATCCCTCGATCCCGTGAAGCGCGTTCTCATAGGCCCGGACCCGGAATGCCTGAGGGCTTCCCTCGTCCAGCGCCGTGAGCTTGGCCAGCTCGGCCAACATTCGCAGGACTTCGAGACGTGTGGCCACCTGCTGGAGCCTAGATCCGGCCCTCAGTCGTCGACGATGACAGCGATAGACCCGTCGGTCAGGTCGAGGAGGGTGGTCGGAGAGATCTCGAGCTGCAGCCCTCGACGCCCTCCGGACACGGCAATGGTCTCGTGGTTCGGCGCCGAGGAATCCAGAATCAACCGGTGCCGCTTGCGCTGCCCGAAGGGGCTGATCCCACCGGTCACGTAACCGGTCGCTCGCTCGGCCGTCGTGGTAGACGCCAGCGATCCATGCTTACCACCCACCGCACTGGCCAGCCTCTTGGTTGAGAGACGTCGATCGACCGGGATCACGGCTACCACCAGTTCATCGTCTACTTCGGCAACGAGGGTCTTGAAGACCCTGGCCGCGCTCATCCCGATCGCCGCCGCCACTGCCTCCCCGTATCCATCGCCCACCTTCTCGGAGACGTCATACCGATGAACCATGTAGGTCGCGCCCGCCCCGTCGAGGGCAGCGGTAGCCCTGGTAGCCGCGCCTGCCATCGTCACCAACGCTCGACGAGATGCTCGCGTCCTGGCGGCGGCTCATAGGGCTCGGGCCAGAAGTCGGTGACTGACGTGATCAGCCCGTCGGAGAAGGTGAAAAAGGCCATGGCGTCGCCGGACTCTGAGCCGTCGACCTCCCAGCCGAACCAGGCGACACCGTGCTCGGTGTCGGCGATGGAGACTTTGAGACGAAGATGCCAGTCACCCGGGTACTCCTGATTGAACCGGAGGTAACGGTCACGCCCCCTGATGCGCTCCTTCGACTGGGGGATCTCGTATACGACTTCCGGATCGAGCAGGGAGGCCCAGCCCTCCCAGTCTCGGGCCTCCAGAGTCTCGATGAAGCGATCGACCAGGTGCACATTTGTAGACACGACATGGCGAACCTAACGCAGTGCGCGATTCAGCGGCCAAGCCAGGCCCGCGGCTCGAACTCCGCCCGGGCAGTCTTGCCCACCAGGACCTCGCCGAACAGCGGCACATCCGCCTTCAATGCAACGGTGACCGCGGCCACGCGCGATCGAAGCGTGGGGTCGATGGGGCACCAGCAGCTCACCATGCGCGCCCCGTTGCGGGACGCATATTCAGCGGCGAGATCGTCGGGGGCCTCGGCTGCGGCCGGCGGATACGTGGCGACCGCCGCGACGAGCGCAGCGGCTTCGGCTGCGGTGGCCGCCTTCTCGCGGGCGTCGAACAGCACGCCCAGCGCCGTCGTGCCCATGCCGATGGTGGCGATCAGGGCGACGAGACCGATCATCAGGATCGTCCCGGCGCCCCGCTCGCCCATCATCTCTCGATTCGCATCGTCGCCCTCGCCGACAGGTCCACCCCGAGGCTTCGGGGGAACGGCTGGCCGAGAACGTGCCGCATCGAAATGGTGACGGTGGCCACCGCGCCGACCCTGGACGGCCTCTCCACCGAGACCCGGGCAACCTCACGCATCTCGGGGGACAAGGCCGCCAGTACCGCCTCGACCGCCCGAGCCGGGTCAGGCGTCGTCGCAGCCACACGAGCCCCCTCCCGCACCGCACCCTGCAGCTCGATCCGCGCCCTGGCCACGCCGATCAGCTGGATCGATGCCACCAGAACGAGGATCGCGATGGGGAGGACGAGGAACAACTCGACAGTCACCGAGCCTCGGTCTTCTCTCAGAATCTTCCCGCCACCCAGTCGATCACCTTCCCGAACAGGCTCCCCAACAGACCGCCCCCGCTCCCCGACTGCAGCCATTTCAGGGCGATCACAGCCAGTGCGGTGGCGGCGAGGATTACCAGGAAGTACTCGACCGTCCCTTGCCCCCGCTCGTCGCGAGTGGCAAGCCAGGTCAACATCCGTGCCATTTCCTCTCCTTTTCGTCCGGTTTCCGACCGGTGCGGGGAGAAGTGCGGATCTCATGTCAGTGGCCCCGACAGGTCCTCGAAGAGGCGGAGCATGGAAGGGGCGTAGAGGAGGAGAACAAGACCTGGCAGGAGCAACAGCGTGATCGGAAGCAGCAGCCGCACCGGCAGAGAGCGAGACCGGGCCACTCGTCTCGCCTTCTCGGCGGCGATGTCTGCTTCGATCATCGACCGAACCGTGTCCCCCAGGGCAGCACCCGACTTCTGGGCACGGGCCAATTGGGACAGGACTCCCTTCATCTCGCCGGTCATGAGGAGGGCGGCCTGACTCAAACCAGAGATGGTGGCTACCCGGGCCGCCAGCGTCAGTTCGGCACGAGCGGGAAAGGCGGCTCCGACGGTTTGGAGCGCCCCGAGCACCGAGCGGCCTGATCGAAGCTCGATGAGGAGGACGATCAAGACCGGTCGGAGGAGGGTTGGTCGTTTCCGGAGCCGATGCCGGAGTGCGAAACCGGCAGACACACAAATGCCGAGGACAGCGCCAGGCAAACCTGCCACGGCCAGCCCGATCGAGCCCGACACTACGGCGCTCATCGTGCTCTCCGCAGGATCAGCACCGACAGGGTGACGCCGGCGACCACGAGGGCAAGACCCACCACGACGGCGGCCCTCTGAGCCGGATGGCGGAGGAGCCCTTCGAGACTGCCCTGGGTCAGGGCCCAACCAAGAGCGAGGATCGGAACCACGAGTAGCACGGCACCGGTCGCCCTCGCTGGTGCCGATGCGATAGACACCTCATGGGCGACCTCCACCTGGGCCAGGGCGAGGGCCCCGATCTCGTCGAACAGTGCAGCAGGCGAGACGCCGAGCCCGTCGACCCGCGCCAGCAGCGTCCCGAGCTCGGGACCGATCTCGCTGAATTCGTCCTGCGCCGCCCGGGCGACCTGATCCATCGGTGCCCCCATCCGGCAGCACCGGGCGAGCTCTGCCGCCTCAACCGAGACGGCGGCCGTCTCCACCGATGAGCGAAGCGAGGCACCGGCACGGAGCTCACCCGAAACCGCCTCGCAGAACCGGGTGGCGCGCATGGAGAGACCGGGACGCGCCCGCCACCAGTGGATGGCTACGAGAAGGGCCATCGGGAGGGGGGCCACGACAGCCATCGAGAGAAGCGCGAGACGCCGCCACTCGATCCCGATTCCGACAGCGAGGGCGATCAGTGACCAGGTCACAAACCGCCCTCGATGCCCTCATATCCGACGAGGGCCAGTTCGGTGATGACACGTCTGCCATCGACCCGCTCCATCTGCACGACGATGTCGATGGCGGCGTGGAGCTGGCGTCGGACCGCGAGCTCGGAGGTGTCTCCGGCGGACAGAGCAAGCGTCTCCAGCCTCCACAGCGCCTCCTCCGGGCTGTTGGCGTGGAGCGTCGACATCGAGCCGCGATGACCGGTGTTGAGCGCCCAGATGAGGTCGAGAGCTTCCGGGCCCCGCACCTCGCCGACGATGATGCGATCGGGGCGGAGGCGGAGCGCAGATCGCAACAGCTGGCGGATCGTGATCTCGCCGATCCCCTCCGGGTTTGGTGGGTGTGCCTCCAGACGCACCCGGTGTCCCGGAATGCGGAGCTCGGCGGCATCTTCGATCGTCACCACTCGCTCGTCGGACGGGATCAGGCCGGCGAGAAGATCGAGGAGCGTGGTCTTGCCTGCACCGGTTCCACCGGAGACGATCACGGTCTGCCTTTCAGCCACGGCCTTCGAGAGCAACTCGACTTGCTCCTGTGTCGCCGTTCCCACCGTCACCAACTCTTGGAGCGAGCTCACCGCCTTGGTAAAGCGTCGTATGGCGACGATGGGGGCGTCGACGGCGGCCGGCGGCACTACGACGTGGATCCGGCTCCCGTCGCTCAGACGCCCGTCCACCATTGGCGAAGACCGATCGACTCTCAGCCCAAGCGGGGCAATTACCCGCTCCACCGCTGCGTACAGGTCGGCTTCTCCGGCGAACCGTTCGGCGACCCGGGTCAACACCCCACCCCGGTCCACCCAGATGTCATCAGGCCCGTTGACCAGGATGTCGGTGACCTTCGGGTCCGCCAGCAGCGGCTCCAGGGGCCCGAGGCCCAAGATCCGATCGGCGATGCTCCCCGCCAGCCGAGCCACGTGATGGGGCGAGGCCACGGAGAGGAGACGTTCCGCCTCTGCAGTCACCTCGGAACGGCGCAATGGAACCAGTCCGGTAGCGATGTCGCTGATGACCTTGTCGATCACGCCCACGGCATCTCCCAAACCCGTTCCCATGCCCGCACCCAACGGGCCTTGGCCGCCGACTTTCCCGAGAGGAGGCGCCGGGTCAAAGACCCGCTGAGGCGGGGAAGAACCGGTCCCGGTCCACTCGGTCTTGCTCCAGCTGCCGTCGGCTGCCATACGGCCGGGCTCTCATCGACGGACCTGAGAAGACCGGGAAAGAGTGGCCGGACCGGGACGGTTGGACCGGACCACCCTCCACCTTCGCATCGAATCACCACTGCGGGCCACCCTTCGGCCAGAGTGTCGATGAGGGGCAACGCCTCGACCGGCTCGATCGGTCCGGACGACAAGAGGGCCACACCAGACCGGCCCGGACCCAGCTCGGACAATGAAGGGCCCTCGGCGGCGAGATCCGAGAGGGTGCGTCCACTCTGAAGCGCCAGATCGCGGCACATGTCGATGACAAGGGCGCTCCCTGCCACTTGAGCCAGGCCCAGGGCCGAGAGCAACGACAGCACCGGGTCCGGCGAAGTCACTGCGAGTACGCCGAGCCGGCCCGGAGATCTCCCCATCCCCACCATGACCTCGAACGTATATCGCGCCGGGGCGCCCTACAAGATGGTTGGCTGCCAGACGAAGCCCGCTGAAGTCACCGCGCCTATCAACTCCGAGGCGGAATACGTGCCCTCCCCGAGGGCGTCGAGGACGGTCATGTCGAGGACGAATCCGCCCACGGCCCAAAGAGAATCACGGTCGAGATCGGCGATCAGCCTTCCCGCCTCGACTTGCTTGACCGCCTCGTTCACCGGTGAGACCAGCAGGCCCGGGATCGGAAGCTCGTCGGGAAGCCCCGCACGATCCATCGGCTCGCCGTTGTGATCGACCACCACGACCGGATCAGCCGCTGCCATCTGGCGCAAGGTCTGACAGTCGATCACCGGCGAAAAGTACCCTCGAGCCGTGATCGATCGAGTGATGGTCGTAGTCGCCGCCGGGAGCAGTGTCAGATTCGGAGGGGACAAGATGCTGATGATGGTGGCGGGTAAGCCGTTGGTGGCCCACACCGTGGCTGCCGTCATCGACCATGTCGATCGCTGCATCCTCGTGTGCCGGCCCGACCAAATGCCGGTCCTGGCCCCGCTGGTCACGGGCGCAGACCTTTTCCCGGGAGGCCCGAGCCGCACCGCCTCCGAACGGGCCGGGTTGGAGGCCATCGGCGAGCCCGCCCACCTCGTCGGCATCCACGACGGGGCGCGTCCGATGGTCCCGGCCGATTTGATCGAAGCCCTTTTCGAGACCGCGGCGCGAGTCGGCGGGGCCGTCCCGGTCGTGCCGGCGTCAGGCCCGATCGTCGGGCAATCTGACCTCGCCCCGGTCGCCAACGCATTCGTCGCCCAGACACCCCAGGTGTTCCGGGGCGAGCCTCTGATGACTGCTTATGCCGCCGCGGCAGTCGTCGGATACGAAGCCCAGGACACTGCAGCGATCGTTCGCCGATTCGCTGACATCGACATCGAGGGCGTCGCCGGGGACCCCGACAATCTGAAGGTGACGGTTCCCGGTGACCTGGATCTCGTCAGGTCGGGCCTAGAGATTTCTCGTATCGAACCTCGTTGACGTCGGCGCCCCCGATGTTCTCGATGCGGATCGGTTTGCCCAGCGCCCATCCCTGGCGTTCGTAGAAGGTTCGGGCCCGGGTGTTCCCATCGAGCACCCAGAGCAGGGCTTGCCAGTAGCCGTCATCGAGCAAGGCCCTCTCACCGGCGGCGAGAAGATCGCGCCCCACCCCCTGGCCCCAACGCTCAGGGTCCAGGTAGATGGCATACACCTCACCCCAATCGTCTTCGATGGAGGGACCGACCGCACAGAAGCCGTCGACGACGCCGTCGTCCTCGACCACGAGGACGCGCCCTCTGGTCTGGCGAAGGATCCGGTTCCAGGTCTCGGTCCGGCCTTCGACATCCAGCGAGTCGAGGAATGCCTGGTCGATGAGACCCGGGTATGCCTGCCGCCAGCTGGCGACGTTGACCCGTGCCACACCGGCGGCATCGGACGGCAGAGCATCACGTATGACCTGTTCGTCGGCCCGCTCAGGGAACGTGAGACGGCTCCTCTCCGGGTGGGGCCGACTCGTCCGCCTGTGCTTCTACTTTCGGCTCGTCTGACCCTCATCCCGGTCACGCCCACCGAGGACCCAGAAGGCCAGAGCCGACAGCGATGCGGCACCGAGGGCGATGCCAAGCCACAGCCACTGCTGCGTGCCGGCGCTCAACTCCTCGCTTTCCGTGGTCGAGGTCGTGCCCGAGGTCGAGCTCAAGTCGACACCGAGATCGGTGAGTGAGACCTGGTCCGACTCGGCGCCGGGGTCGCCGATCGCTTCGAACATCACGATGTAGTTGGCCGGCTTGACCTCGGTGGTGACGCCGTACGCCCCATCATCACGCTGGAGCATCGGAAGCGTGATTGGGTCCTCGTCCGGCAGGGCGAGATGGACGACCACCGAATCGGCAGAGGTCTCCACCTCGACCCGAACGTCGATGATCATGGACTCGTCGGTCATGGAGACGACGGACGCAGAGGCCGTGCCGAAACCGGTCCCAACCTCAACCGCGAACAAAAGGACGGCGGCCAACCTGATCATCGGTGGCGATGGTACCTGCGACCCTGCGACACCCTTCCCCGCCTCAACCCCACTGCCCCCGGTCCTCCAGCAGCTCCTTGAGCACATCGGGTCGGTCGGTGATGATCCCGTCTACTCCGAGATCGAGCAGCTCGGCCATCTCAGAGCGGTTGTTGACGGTCCAGACGTGCACCTGGAGACCGTGGGCGTGCGCCGATTCGATCAGCTTTCGGTCGATCACCCGAAGTCCCCTGGAATGACGCGGGAGTTGGAGCGCCGATGCCTCACCCACCGCTCCCCGGCCAACTCTCGAAGCCACGAGCCAGGACCTGGCCAGGGTTGCCCCCGTTGAAGTGGCGACACGCCCGGCCGACGCCCGCCGGAATTCCTGCAGTCGTCGATCGGAAAACGAGCCCACGATGAGCCGATCGTGCAGGCGAAGTCGCTCGATCAACTCGTGCAGGGGCCCCACCAGGTTTTCGGTCTTCAGGTCGACGACGAAGGAGGCCTCCGGAAAGGCAAGCACCGCCTCCTCGAGGGTGGGGACCCGGATTCCCCTGCCCCGGAAGGTGCGACCCTCGACGCCCGCGTGCCGATAGCCGGCGTCCAGAGTGGAAAGCTCGTCGAATGTGAACTCCGTCACCGGACCTGATCCGTCGGTGGTGCGGTCCACCGTGGGGTCATGGAGACAGACCAGGACACCGTCTCTGGTGACCCTCAGATCCGTCTCGAGGTGGCGATAGCCGAGCCGGACAGCCCCGGAGAACGCCTCCATCGTGTTCTCGGGCCAGAGGAGGCGGCTACCACGATGGGCGATGGCGACCGGGGGGTGCCAGTGGTCAGGGCTCATTCCAGGGCAAAAGTAATGGGCCCCGTCGATCCGACGGGGCCCATTGAATCCCGGTTGAGGGCGCTTACTCGGCGACTCGGTCCTTCAGGCCCTTCGAGGCGGAGAAGTGGGCGTACCTCTTCGCTGCGATCGTGATGGTCGCCCCGGTGGCCGGGTTGCGACCCTGACGGGCTGAGCGATGCTTGGTGGCAAAATTGCCGAACCCGGTGATGTTCACTTTGCGGCCCGCATCTAGCTCCACGGCGATGATTCCCTCGCCCGGCTTCGTGGAGAAGATGTGGTCGATGATCTCCGAGGCCTTGCCTTTGGAGATATCCGCCTTATCGGCGAGCTTGTCCGCCATCTCGGATTTGTTCACGGCCCCTCCTTGTGGGTCGACGTGCGGCACCGTGTATCTGGTGACGTCCGAGTAACCATAGGCGAAAAACCCAGCATTGCTTGGCTTTCCGGCCGGTTAGCCTTCGCCGACCAGGAGGAGAATGAGCGTCGACTACGTCCTCGAGGGTGATCTGGCCATCGTCACCCTCAACCGACCTGCCCGGTACAACGCCATCGAGGCGTCGCTCGCCAAGGGTTTGATCCACGCCCTGGGTCGGGCCGGAGAGGAGGCGAGGGCGATCGTCCTCACCGGTGAGGGCAAGGCCTTCTGCTCAGGTGCGGACCTAAACGACCTGATGGCGGACTATGAGAGTGGCGCCGGGCCCGACCTGGCGCGGTTGCTCGATGAAGTGTTCCATCCCGCCCTGCGGGCCCTGCTCGAATGCAAGGTGCCCGTCATCGGGGCGATCAACGGCGTGGCGGCCGGCGCCGGTCTTGGCCTGGCTCTCGCCTGCGATCTTCGCGTGATGGCAGAGGACGCCTTTCTCACCTCCGCTTTCACGGCCATCGGGCTGGTGCCTGACTCGGGCACGACTTGGTGGCTGTCACACCATCTCGGTGTGCCGAGGGCCCTCGAGATCGCCTTCACCAATCGACGGGTCGGCGCAGAGGAGGCCCTTCAGCTGGGGCTTTGCATCGCTGTGGTGCCCGGTGACCAGCTCCTCGATCGAGCCCGCTCATTGGCGGGGCAGATGGCAGACCTCGTCCCCGATTCCCTGGTCACAACCAGACGTCTGATTCGGGAGGCCTCGGGCACCTCCCTCGAAAACGCCTTGCGGGCCGAACAGGCAGAACAGGGCCGTCTCGGCAAGACGCCAGAGCATCGTGAAGGCGTCATGGCGTTCATGGAGAAGAGGAAGCCCGACTTCAGGGCTTGACCAGAAACACCTCGACAGTCAGGTTCCCGGCTTCGCCTCTGCCGAACGCCACGCCGATCTCGCTGTTCAGCCAGGCGAGGTCTTCGTTGCCGGTCTGGAAGGTCAACAACTCCCGCGGCTCGGCCGACTGATCCGGGTTGACGATGGAAACCCCGCTCCCGCTGTAGGCCACGGTTTCCCGCTTCTCGCCAACGGTGGCGTGAATGTCGAGATCCATGTTCCCATCGGAGCGAAGCGTCACATAGTCGATGCCGCTCACCGGCCGCTCACCTTCCCAATGAGGTCCCGTGGCTGTGCCCTCGAACGGGAAGTCGATGCGCATCCCGGCTGGAGTGCTGCCAATGATCTTCCTCCCCATCTCGGCCTTGATCGTGCAGAACAACTCCAATGAGGGCATTTGGTCGTGCTCCTGGGTCGGGACGATCAACGCTAGTTGCGGGAGCGTCGGAGAAGCTCGACGACCTCGGCATCCGGAGTCGGGCTGAAGTCCCGATACCAGGCGCCAACCGCCATGAACCTCCTCGGATGCTCGATCACGATCACGCGATCGGCTACTCCCTCCATCACGGGCAACCGCGTCAGCCGGCGCCACCGGGACCGCCAGCCATACGCCGAGCGCATCGCGGGCGCGCAACACGCTCATCGCCGCGAGCGCGGTCGACCCTGTGGCGAGACCGTCGTCGACCACGACCACTGTGCGACCGGCGGGGTCGATGGCCGGGACTGCCTCCCGGTATCGAGACAGCCTCGACTCCAACTCGGCCCTCTCCGATTGGGCCCGAGCGTCGAAGGTCTGATCGTCGATCCCGACCGCGTCGATGATCTCCTGGTTCCTGATGACGACGTCGCCCTCGGCGACTGCTCCCATGGCGAGCTCGGGATGAAACGGAACCCCGACCTTTCGAACGACCAGCACGTCGAGCTCGCAGCCCAGTGTCGCGGCAACTTCGAATCCCGACAGGAACCCCTCCTCGGGGGAGGGCACTCACCAGCGGTTCCGGTGGGTAGTGGGCGGCAACCGCCCGACCGAGGCTCGCCCCCGCCTCCCGGCGGTCGGCGAACCTCATGGGCTCAGCCGTAGTGATCCACGTAACGCTGGAGCCAGGGCGTGACCTGGGTCAGATACTCCTCGGCCTCCCCCATGGGCAGGGTCCGCGCCGCGTAGTTCATGAGCATTATCTGGCGGGCGGCATGGAATCCGTCCAGTTGCTCCATGTCTTCGATGGGCCAGGGTGCGATCTCCTCGTACCCCTGACGGTAGGCCGACCTGATCTCCTCCCGCCGATCGCTGGCGCGTGACGAGTAGAGACACACCGAGACATCCTGGCCCGGGGTCGCGATCATCACATCCTCGAAGTCGAATGCGTGGAGCCGGGAACGGATCAAATGGACGTTCCACTCATGGAGATCGCCATGCACGACATGGGGGAATCCGGTCGCCCAGGCATCCTTGATGACCCGTTCGGACAGCTCCGATGCCTTGCTGATCGTCCGGCGGCGATACGAGTCGAAGACATGGTCGAATCTCGGGCTCTCGATGATCACGGGATCGAGTTCGGGGTCGTAGTAGAAGATCCGGTCCCAGCGTCTCATCCCGTCGGGGTTCGGAACCTGCCAGGTTCGCCCGTGCTCTTGCAGCGAGGCGCTGATTCGCCCCAGGAGGCGATATCCAAAGCTGCCGGCGCCATCGGCAAGCGGAGCACCGGGAATCCAGCTGAAGAGCACACATGGCCTGGTCTTGTCCGAGTCGGGCTCCGCGGCATCGACGATCAAGGTCCCGTACCCGGTCTTGATCGGGGTGACGATTTCCAGGTCGGTGTCCCGGTTCAATGCCGACAACCAGGCAACCTCGTAGTCGATGTTGGTCCGGGAATTGGCGCCCGGGCTCCCCACCCGCAGGACGCACTGGAAGCCGTCGGAGGTGATCACGCGGTACATGACATTGGAGTGTGTGGCCAGATGCTCCACTTCCCTCACCCGGAATGGGTAATGCTCGAGCACCTTTTGGGCGAGCGGCAGCAACCGCGCCGCCTCGTGGCCAATTCGATGAAGATCCATCCCGCCCGGAGCCCTCCGCCTCCCATGGGGGACCCATTGCCCTCCCCCGGGACATTTTCTCCGATCGGGGTAGCTAATACCAGTGGTTCGTTCGGCCCATTTTTTGAGGCGCTCCCGCTCAGATCGCGGTGAGGATCTCGTCCAATGCATCGACGAACCGTCTGTTCTCGTGCTCGGCCCCGATGGTCACCCTCAGCCACTCACCACCCATCGGGCGGACAATCACACCTCGCCTGGTGAAGAGCTCGGCGGCCTCCTCGGCCGGGATCCCCAGGGCGAAATAGACGAAATTCGCCTCGCTCCTCGTGTGTGGCAGCGATCTCTCGGCCAGGACGCCGAGCAGCTGATGACGTGCCGCCGAATTCGCCGTGGCCCTCCGCTCCAGCTCGCCTCGGTCCCGGAGCGAGGCGGCTGCTGCCACCTGGGCCACCTGAGCGACGGTGAACGGCGGCTGTGCCTTGCGCAATTCCCTGATCGTGCCGGGCTGACCGACCGCGTACCCAACCCGATGTGCGGCGAGAGCAAAGATCTTGGAGAAGGTCCGCAACACCAGGACATTCGAACGGCGCAAGGCCTCGGGAATCGCGGTCGCGTAGCTGGCGTCGGTCACGAAGTCGTGATAGGCCTCGTCGATCACGATCAGCGTCGATTCGGGCACGGAATCGAGGAAGGCAGTCATGGCATCCGACGTGACGATGGTCCCGGTCGGGTTGTTGGGATTGCACAGGTAGGCGATCGTCGTGTCATCACGTATCGCCTCGCTCATTGCATCGAGGTCGTGCACCTGCTCGTCGTCGAGCGGCACCTCGATCATCTCGGTCGTCGCCCATCGGGATGCGATGCGGTACATCACGAACGATGGCCAGGCATAGACGGCGCTCGTTCCGGGGCCGCCGGTGGCGAGAGCGATATGGGTGATCAAGCCCACGCTCCCGTTCCCGAACCAGAGATGATCGCCCGGAACGTCGAGGTAGGCCGACAACGCCGCAGTCAGCTCACGAAGATCGTCGTCGGGGTAGCGATTCGATTCGGCCAGGGCTCTGGTCGCGGCCTCGACCACTCCGGGAAACGGGCCGTCGGGGCTCTCGTTCGAGGCCAGTTTGACGATCTCGTCCGGGGTCATGCCGATCTCGGAGGCGACCTCCTCGATCGATCGGCCGGGAACGTACGGGCTGATGGCGGCGACGTCCGGCCGGATCCTTGGCATGGAGCAAAGGTAATGGGTGGTGGGTCGCGGGTGGTGGGCGACGGCCCGAAAGTATGGTGGGTCGGAATTGGAGACGACACTTCAGGTAATCGACCCGCAGGGCCGATTGGTCGGCGAGGACCCCGGGCTCGACGCCGAGCTCTACCAGCGGATGTATCGCAACATGGTCCTGTCCCGTGAGCTCGACCGGCGCATGCTCGCCCTGCAGCGTCAGGGCCGGATCGGGACCTACGCCATGCTCGAGGGGCAGGAAGCCGTGCAGATCGGATCGGCATTGGCCCTCGACCCTGACGACTTCGTATTCCCTTCCTATCGGGAGCACGGCGTCCAGGTCACCCGCGGGCTCCCCATCGAGGTGCTCCTCGCCTACTGGAAGGGTTTGCCCAATGGCCGATGGGACATGGAGAAGTACCGCACCGGAATCGTCTCTGTCCCCATCGCCAGTCAGCTCCCCCACGCCGTCGGGTACTCCTACGTCACCAAGCTGAGGGGCGAGAGCACCGTCACCGCCGTCTATTTCGGGGACGGAGCGACCTCGGAAGTGGACTTCCACTCGGGCATGAACTTCGCCGGGGTCTGGAAGACCCCGACCGTGTTCATCTGCGCCAACAACCTCTACGCGATCTCGGTGCCCTACGAGAAGCAGACGGCCGCGGAGACCATCGCCCAGAAGGCCGGTGCGTATGGCTTCGGCGGGGTCCGGGTGGACGGGATGGACGCCGTCGCCATGTATCTGGCTACGCAGGAAGCTGTCGCCCGGGCACGCAACGGGGATGGCCCGACCCTGATCGAGGCGATGACCTATCGCTACGGCCCCCATGCCACCGCCGACGATCCCACCCTCTACCGCTCCCGCGAGGAGGAAGAGTCGTGGCGCCAGCGCGACCCGATCGAGAGACTGCGCCGGTTTCTCCATGAACGCGATGAGTGGGACGAGGCGGTGGAGGAGAAAGTGACGATGGAGACCTCCGACCTCGTCGCCGCGGCGATCACCGAGATCGAGGCTCAGCCCCTACCGGAGCGGGACGACGCGATCCGACACGGGTTTCACCGGATTCCGGGTCATGTCGTCGAGCAACTCCACGCCATGCAGCGGTCCCATGGCGAGCCGCCGACTCAATTCGACCCCGACGAGATCTGGTCCGTCGGCCAGGACGCCATCCCCGGAGGGCCGACCCGCTCGATGACCATGGCCGAGGCGATCAACGCCGCGCTCCACGAATCGATGGAACGGGATGCGGGTGTCATCGTGCTCGGCGAGGATGTCGGCCTGACCGGCGGGGTGTTCAGGGTGACAGAAGGCCTCCAGCAGAGTTTTGGCGAGGACCGGGTGATCGACACACCGCTCAACGAGTCGGGGATCGTCGGGTCCGCCGTGGGGATGGCTCTCGCCGGGGCCAGGCCGGTGGCCGAGATTCAGTTCGACGGCTTCGTGTATCCGGCTTTCGACCAGATCGTCAGTCATCTCGGCAGATATCGGTTCCGCACCCGTGGCAATTCCGAGGTCCCTGTCGTCGTCCGCTTCCCCAACGGGGCCGGCATCGGCGCCCACGAGCACCATTGCGACTCACCTGAGGCGTATTTCGTCCACGCCCCCGGGCTCGTGGTCATCTGCCCGTCCACCCCGATCGATGCCAAAGGCCTGCTTGCTTCGGCTCTCACCGGTCACGACCCGGTGATCTTCCTCGAGCCCAAGGTTCTCTACCGGGCTGGCAGAGAGGAGGTTCCGGTCGAGCACTACACGCTTCCCATCGGCCGGGCCCGGGTGAGGAGACACGGCGCCGATCTCACCCTCGTCACCTACGGCGGGATGGTCCCCGTTGCGCTCGAAGCCGCCAACAGGGTCGAATCGTCGGTCGAGGTCATCGATCTCCGGACCCTTTTTCCCTGGGACCGGGAGACGGTGCTCGACTCTGTGAGGCAAACGGGCCGGCTTCTCCTCGTGCAGGAGCCCCAGGGATCGGCGGGAGTGGCCGCCGAAGTCGCAGCCGTGGTCGCCGAAAGGGCTTTGTACGACCTCCAGGGCCCGATCGTCCGGGTCACCGGTTTCGATGTCCCCTGGCCTCAGTTCGCCATCGAGACCCACGCTCTGATCGATGTGGACCGGGTTGTGTCGGGGATCAACGAGGCGATGGCCGGGTGACCACCACCGAAGCTGTCGCCGTCTTCGGGTCCTCTCAGACCGAACCGGGGTCGCTCGAATGGGAGGACGCTCGTCGGGCGGGCACCCGGCTCGCCGAGGCGGGATACGCGGTGATCACCGGCGGCTACGGCGGGACGATGGAAGCAGTGTCGAGCGGAGCGGCGGTGGCCGGAGGCCACGTGATCGGGGTCACCGCGCCTGTTCTCTTTCCCGACCGCTCGGCGGCCAACCCGTTCGTGCACGAGTTGATCGAGGCGTCGAGCCTGGCCAATCGAATCGACATCATGATGCAGCGATCCAGGGCCACCCTCGCGTTGCCCGGCTCCATCGGCACCGCCGCCGAGCTCCTCATCTCCTGGAACACGAACCACATCCTTCGCCGGACAGGGGCCGAGCCGAGGATCAGCGTGGCCGTCGGGCCGGGGTGGAAGGCGCTGGCCCGGGCCTTGGTCGACATGGATGGGGCCCTCGAGGACGATGTGGTCTGGGCAGACACTGTCGACGACGGCGTCGAGCGCATCCTGGCCCGACTGTCTGACTAGTCAGATCGAGCTTGCCTGGGAGGTGTCTTGACTTTCGGATGTCCATCGTGAGCCTGATGACCGCCCATGACGCACCTCCGCCCTGAAGACGTCTCGTCCGTACACCGCAAGTCGTCGTGTCGACGAGGTCTTCATCACTATGGATCGCCGCGACACGTGGGTGGTGGGATCCTGCGCCAGGTGTGCCTCTCTTGTGGATCCGTGACCATCGATCTCAGGGAAGCGGTCTCGGTCGATGACGCGGTGGCATCCAATCGCTTGGAGCGCTAGGGGTTCCCGGATCTAGAGTCCCCGCCGTGACACGACTCATTCGTGCGGCCGGGGGAGTCGTCTTCCGCAAGACGTCCAAAGGCAAGATCCGGGTCCTGCTCGTCCATCGCCCGCAGTACGACGACTGGACACCTCCCAAGGGCAAGGCCGACGAAGGTGAAGCGCCGGAAGAGACCGCGATCCGCGAGGTGCTCGAAGAGACCGGCTACCGCTGCCGAATCGTGGCCCCGCTCGGGGCGACCCGATATCGAGTCCAAGGTGGCGTCAAGGAAGTGCATTGGTATGCAATGAGGCCCCTCCCCGAAAGTCCTGGCTTCACCAAGAACTCCGAAGTCGACGGAGTGAAATGGCTATCACCCCGCAAAGCGCTGGACCAGCTGAGCTACGACCAGGACCGGGAGCTGATCGAGGGAACCGATCTGAAGAAGCTGGCCCAGACCGGAACCCTCTACCTGCTCCGCCACACCACCGCAGGCGATCGATCCAGGTGGAGAGGCAGAGACGAGGACCGCTCGCTCACCAAGAAGGGTTGGCGAGAAGCCGACGCCGTCGCCAGCTCATTGGCGGACGCCGGAATCGAGCGGATCCTCTCCAGCCCCTACGAAAGATGTGTGCAGTCGGTCAAGCCATTGGCGAAGCTGATCAAGGCGCCGATCGAGACATCGCCTCTGATCGGCGAGGAGCCTGACCTCGACGCCGCCTACGCCCTGGTCGATGACCTGGTCGGCTACAACGCGGTCATCAGCTCACACGGAGACGTGATCCCGGCCTGATCAACCGGATGATGTGGGCCGGCCTCAGTCTCGAGTCCCGTTTCCATTGCTCCAAGGGCTCGATTTGGGTCGTCGAAGTGGACAGCGGCAAGTTCACCACCGCCCGCTACATCCCTCCGCCCGAGGTCTGACGCGATAGACCGCGTCCTACACAGTGTCGACGAGGGCCTTGAGAAGGTCCCGGATCGAGACCACCCCCAGCAAGGACCCTTCGTCATCCATCACCGGCAAGTGGCGATAACCCGATTCGGCTATCCACGCCGCCGCATCCCAGACGTCGAGATCGGGATCAAAGGTGTCAGGCTCGCCGCTCATGATCGATGAGACCGTGGTGCCGGGGTCAATGCCCTCGGCGACCGTGCGCCTGATGTCCCGCTCGGTGATCAGCCCCACCAGCTCCCGCCCCTCGACGACCGCCAGCGAGCCGATGTCGGACCCCTCCATCGCGACCGCGGCCTCGAGCAGGGTCGTGTCCGGACCACAGACATGAGGACTGTTGCTGACGAGATCACCCAGACGCATCGGATGTCACGATAGGCGACGGCCTACCGGCGGATCAGACGAGGTCTGCTTCGCGGATTCCGAAGGAAGGGTGGCGGAGACGACAAAGGGCCAGCTTCTCCAGCTGGCGGATCCGCTCCCGGGTGAGGTTGAACTCGTCGCCGATCTCCTCGAGTGTGCGGGGGACACCGTCATAGAAGCCGTAGCGGAGGGCGAGGATCCTGCCCTCGCGCTCGGGAAGACGCTCGATGGAGACGCGCAGGGAATTGGCCACGTCCATCTCCTCGGTCATCTGCACCGGGTCGGCGGCGTCCTCATCCTCGATGAAGTCACCCAACTGGGCGCCGTCCTCACCGATCGGCTGCTCCAGTGAGACGGTGTCGGCGACACTCAGGGCGAGTTCGACCTTGTCGGCGGTGACACCTGCCTCCTCGGCGATCTCCTCGGGCCTGGGATCACGCCCCAGCTCGGCTTTGAGCGAGGCCTGTGCGGCGCGAACCGCGGCCAGCGTGTCATGGAGATGGACCGGGATGCGAACCGTTCGGGACTTGTCGGCGATGGCCCGGGTGATGGCCTGACGGATCCACCAAGTGGCATAAGTCGAGAATTTGAAACCCTTGCGCCAGTCGAACTTCTCGACGGCGCGGATGAGACCCAGGTTGCCCTCCTGGATCAGGTCGAGGAAGTCGATCCCCGAGGTGTTGGCATAGCGACGGGCGTTGGCGACGACGAGCCGGAGGTTGGCTGTGAGGAAGTCGTCCTTGGCCTGTGCGCCGCGACGGGCCATCCGGCGTAGCTCCATCTCCTCCCGCTTGCCGCTGTACTCGCCTTTCTCCAGCCTCTCGGCGGCCTCTTCGCCGGCCTCGATCTTCTGGGCCAGCTCGACCTCCTGCTCGGCGGTGAGAAGGTCGTACTCGCCAATAGCCGTCAGGTACTGGGAAACCAGGTCTGTGGTGAGACGCCCGCGCTCATCCGTCAGCTTCGAATGAAGTCGGATGCGTGGTTTCTCGGTCTTATCAGTACGCGTTTCAGCGGCTGGCATCTAAATCAAGTCCTCCTGAGCCCGTCGGGCAGAGATCTCCCGGACGCCCAACTATGACACATGCAGGGTGGTTTGTGAACCCCCCTCTTTTGCACGACGCTCGCGCCGTTTTGCGTGATCGGGGAGACCCACATTGTACCGTGGTCACAGGTGTAGTCCTTTGACGACACACGGTTGCCGGAGATGACAACAACCTCCCCTACCCCTTTGTTCCCCTGATCTAAACGAAAGGAACGACATGACGGGCCCAGCTCCAGACGTCGACGAGTTCCTCGCCAATCTGCCGGACGATGAGCGCGCCGCTCTCCAAAAGCTCCGTGAGATCATCAGAGGCGCCGCCCCGGAAGCCGAGGAGCGGATTGGCTACGGGGTGCCCGCCTTCTACTACAAGAAGCGGCCCTTGGTCTCGTATGGCGCCGGGAAGAACCACTGCGCCTTCTACGTGCAGAGCCCGGCGGTGATGGAGGCGCACCAGTCTGAGCTCGCCGGTTACGACACCGCCAAGGGCACGGTGAGGTTCCAGGTCGACGCCCCGCTACCTGCCACCTTGGTCGAGACGTTGGTGAAGGCCCGTATGGCGGAGACCGACGCCGGCTGAGCCTTGCCTCATCGCTCCCGGTCATGCGACTTCGGCTCGAGCACCCGGGTCAAGGTGCCGGAGGCATCGGGAAGTTCGGCCCACGATTCGATATCCAGCTCGATCACGGCCACCGCGGCGGTCTTCATGTCGGCCCGCTCCCCGGTCAAGCGCCGACACCAGCATCGACCAGGTGGGCTGATGGCCGACGAGCATGAGGCCGTCCACGTCCGGGGCCGACGCCCCGACAGCCAGCACCCCACGCGTTCCCTCGTCATACAGTGATCGGTCCAGAAGGATCTCGCTGCCCCATTTGCCCGCTTCGACAGCCAGCTCTGCAGTCCTCCTGGCCCGCACCGCCGTAGAGCTGATGATGAGATCGGGCACGAGACCTTCCTCAGCCAGGACCCGGCCCATGAGCCGGGCGCTCCTCAGCCCGCGCTCGTTGAGCGGGCGATCGTGATCGGACCCGTAGTCGGCATCCCAGTCCGACTTGGCGTGACGCATCAGTAACAGCGTCTTCATCGAGCGTTGCCCTACCCGAGAATGCGGCCGGCGGTGGTGAAGACCCGTGGGTCGGGGTAGTCGGCGCAGTAGTTGTACAGATAGGCGACTCGTATCCTCCCATCGGGAGCCACGACGAACTCACCGGATTGCATCCACGGATCGTCGACGAGTGGCCTCCCTTGTGACCGCCGATCCTCCTGGAATTGACGGCCGGTCTCCTCCGACAGCTCGCAGAACTCATCCGGGGCGTCGTAGAGGGCTTGCTCCAGGGACCAGTGGCCGAGACCGAATGCCTTGTGCGCCGTGTACCCGGGATCCGAGTACATCGTCACGGGGATCTCATATCGCTCCTTGTACCGGGCCACCCGCTCCAGATCGGCCGGGGCAACGATCACGACATTGAGACCGGAGTCGACGTACGCCTGGTACTCCTCGCTGAGACGCTCCCCCCGTTCCAGACCACACCCGCATCCGAGATGACGCCAGAGAAGGACGAGGGCGGGTTGGCTCTCCCAGACCGCGGCAAGAGGCACGGACGCTCCGTGCTCGTCGAGCACGTCCACGTCGGGGGCCTGATCCCCCCGGTGCAGGGGGTTGCCCTCGATGGTGGGGCCGGCAAGCCAGCCCTGCATCCAGCGCTGCTCGGCGGACATGTAGAGCGCCTGGATGTCTCGATCGGTCACTTTCCCTCCGTCAATTCTCGCCGCGGCGACCCTAATCGGGACCGTGTACGTTCGACATCGATGCCGAACCGTCTCGCCGATGCCACCTCGCCGTATCTCCTGCAACACAAGGACAACCCGGTGGACTGGCACCAATGGGGGGAAGAGGCCTTTTCCGAATCACGCCGGCGAGATGTGCCCGTCCTCCTCAGCGTTGGCTATGCCGCCTGCCACTGGTGCCACGTCATGGCCCATGAGTCTTTCGAGGATGAAGAGACCGCTGCGGAGATGAACCGCCTCTATGTGAACGTCAAGGTCGATCGGGAAGAACGTCCCGATGTCGACAGCATCTACATGGAGGCCGTGCAGACGATGACCGGCCAAGGGGGGTGGCCGATGACGGTGTGGCTGACTCCCGAGGGACAGCCTTTCTACGCCGGCACCTATTTCCCTGACACCGACCGGCATGGCATGCCCTCCTTTCGCACGGTCATGCGTGCGGTGTCTGAAGCATGGGACAACAGGCGAGAAGAGGTGCTTGGGCAATCGGCCCGGCTCACCGAAGCGATCAGCCGGGAGATTCCGAGTTCAGAGAACGACCCGGAGACAGAGACCCTGACCAGGGCATATGAGTCCCTTGCCTCTTCTTTCGACCCGATCAACGGGGGTTTCGGGGGCGCCCCCAAGTTCCCCCAGGAGCCCCAGCTCGACTTCTTGCTGCGTGTGCGCAGCGAGACCTGGGCCGACCGGGCCGACCACATGCTGAGGGTGACCCTCTCCGAGATGGCGGACGGCGGGATACACGATCAAATCGGAGGTGGCTTCGCCCGCTATTCAGTGGACGCCCAGTGGTTGGTCCCCCATTTCGAGAAGATGCTCTACGACAACGCTCAACTGGCACGCATCTACCTGTGGGCCGGGATCGAGCTCGGCGAGTCACGCTTCGTCGACGTGGCGAGATCAACACTGGGGTACCTGCTGGGTGAGCTTCGGCATCCCGAGGGCGGGTTCTTCTCGGCGGAGGACGCCGACTCCGAAGGGGTGGAGGGCAAGTTCTACGTGTGGACCACCCACGAGTTGGAACGAGTCCTGGGGCCCGAAGATGCCGCCGAAGCAGCCCGCTTCTTCGGGGCCAGCCCACACGGCAACTTCGAGGGCTCCAACATCCTCTACCGACCCACTGCCGAATCCTGGACCGACCGGCTCGAGTCGATAAGGGTCCGCCTGATGGAGCACCGGGCCAGCCGGGTCCGGCCCGGCCTCGATGACAAGGTCGTGGCCTCATGGAACGGATTGGCGATCAAGGCTCTGGCAGAGGCCGGCGCCACGCTGGACAATGCCGGTTATCTCGAGGCGGCCCGGGTGACGGCCAGATTCGTCCTCGATCACATGGTGATCGATGGAATCCTTCGGCGCTCCTGGCGGGACGGCCGCGCCGGGGGACCCGGGTTTCTCGAGGACGATGCGGCGGTGGCACTCGGGCTGTTCGCGCTCTACGCAGCCACCGGGGAATACGAGTGGTACGAGGAAGCCGCCAGGCTGACTCTCGCCATCCCGGAGCGCTTTGCCGATCCCAAGGGCGGGTTCTTCGACACGCCGTTCGACGGGGAGACCTTGATCAAGCGGCCCAAGAGCATGGCGGACAACCCGCTGCCTTCCGGGAACGGCATGGCCGCCGAGTCACTGCTCATTCTGTCCGCCTACACCGGCGATGCCGCCCTACGGGACCTCGCCGCATCGACTTTGCGCGGTGCCGGAATGCTCATGGAGCGTTACCCGTCGATGGTGGGGCACCATCTCGGTGTCCTCCACTCCTTTCTGAATGGTCGTGAGCTCGCCATCGTCGGATCCGATTGGGCCGATCTGGCCAAGGTCTACTGGTCCAGGTACCGGCCCGAGGTCGTCCTCGCCCCGTCCTCCCAGGGTGAGGAGCCGATTCCCCTGCTCCAGGGGAGGTCGAAGCCGGGTGAGACCCTGGCCTATGTCTGCCAGAACCACGTGTGCGCCTTGCCCACGTCCGACCTCGCGGCTCTCGCCGGCCAGCTATTGCCTGACGGTTAGAGCGCGCTCCAAGGCCGAAGTCATGACTTCGGGGGGATAGGGGCCGAGCGCGGCGGCATCGGCGACGGGCAGCCCCTCTTCGAGACAGCGACGGGCCAAATCTGCCACCGCCTGGATCTCCTCGAGTTGGGCTGCGGCTCCGACCCGATCGAGGGTGTCGCCATGCCCGGGCACCATGATCGAAGATCCGATATCGGCGGCCGACTCGAGGGTGCCCGGCCAGCTCATCGGGAAGCCATCGTCGAACACCGGGGGCGCCCCCTCCTCGAGAAGGTCACCCATGAAGCTCACCTCGCCCACCGTCACCACGATGTCGGCATCGGTGTGACCCCGGCCGTGATAGGTCATGTCGACCACGACGGGACCGAGGTCGATTCCGGCGACGGTGTCGAAGACCCTGGTCGGAGGTGTGATCACGACTTCGGCGATCTCCTCCAGCCGATCGGGGAGCCAGGCCGCAGCATCCTCCTTCATCGTTTCGCCCAAATCGACCATGGCCTTCCGGCAGAGCTCATGCCCCCAGATCTCCGCTTCCGGGAACCGGGCGTTGCCAAACGTGTGGTCCCAGTGCCAGTGGGTGTCGACGACCCATCGCACCGGTAGCGAGGTCAGCGTGCGCAACTCGTCTCGGAGCTCGTCGGCCTCGACATGGGAGGCCCGGGTGTCGATGACCAGGATCCCGTCCTCCCCGAATACCACGCCCACGTTGAGGTCGAGCGATTCGAAGCGTCTCCGGAACACCCCGTCGGCCAGTTGGTCGAACATCAAACGGGCTGACCGACCTCGGCGGGGACCTGCAACGCCTGGGCCGAGGCGAGGACATAAGCGATCCACAGGGCGTCGGCGAGGAGCAGATGAAGGAGTTGCATCCACACAGGGACCCCGAGGGCGACATTGAGAGCCCCCGATATCAGCATCAACCCGACCAACAACGGCAGCGCCCTGCCAGCCTTCGACCTCGGTGTCTCCAACCGACCCGAGGCCCACCAGCCGATCGAGGCAGCGACGACGGCCAGCACCGGATGGACGATGCGTAGGTCGGTGAGGAAATGGGCCTCTCCTGATTCGCCGCCCCCCGACCCCGTTTTGGGGAACAACGTGTCGGCGAGGGCTGTCACGGCGCCAGTGGCGGCGAGCAGGACGATTGCCAACCCCCCGAGCACTACCCACCTCCAGACTGCCGGATGTGAACGGATCGAGAGCCGCCGCCCTCCCGACAGCCAGAAGGCCGTCAGGCTGAGCGCAGCGAGGAGAAACAAGGTGTTGACGAGATGTAATGGGACCGCCACCACGCGAGCCAATGAGGTGTCTTCAGCAACCCACTCGGCGAGGACGATCATCGCCCCGATCAATGCCTCCCCGACGATGGCGGCCAGTGACAGCGCGGCGCCTGTCCGTGCCGGCTCCCCGGCGGGCACGCGGCGCCACACCCACACGACGAGGATCGCCACGAGTAACAGAGCGGCTCCGCTGGCGGCGCGATGGGTGAACTCGACGGCGGTGGCACCCGACAGTTGGGGCACCACTTCCCCCTGACATGTGGGCCACGATTTGCCGCACCCCGCTCCCGAACCGGTGGCACGGACCAGGGCGCCGAGCAAGATCACTCCGACGTTGAACACGAGGGTGAACCACGCGTAACGGGCGATCCGGGTCACGCCGGCAAGGTTAGAAGTCGTTGCAAGCTGCGCCGTCCGGTGCGATACCCTCGCCCCGCCCATGGAGATCCATCCCGACATCCTCGCCGCCATCGGCAACACCCCTCTGATCAGGCTCTCCAGGATCCACCCTCCAGGCAATCTCGTGGCCAAGGTCGAGCACATGAACCCGGGTGGCTCGGTCAAGGAGCGAATTGCCGTGGCAATGATCGATGCCGCCGAGAGAGATGGATTGCTGGGGGTGGGCGGCACGATCGTCGAGCCGACCTCGGGAAACACCGGGGTGGGGCTGGCGTTGGTGGGGGCCGTTCGTGGGTATCGGGTCATCTGCACCGTTCCCGACAAGGTCTCCAAGGAGAAGCAGGATCTCCTCCGGGCCTACGGAGTCGAGGTCGTGGTGACCCCCACCGACCTCCTTCCGGAGCATCCCGACTCCTACTACGGGGTGGCTCGCAGGTTGACCGAAGAAATCGACGGGGCTTTCCACCCGGACCAGTACTCGAACACGGCCAATCCTCAGGCCCACTACGAAACGACCGGCCCGGAGATCTGGCAACAGACCGAGGGTGATGTCGACGTGCTGGTGGTGGGAGTGGGCACCGGAGGCACCATCAGTGGCGCCGGGCGGTACCTCAAAGACCAAAAGCCGGGGGTGCAAGTGGTCGGCATCGATCCGGAAGGCTCCATCTTCACTGCCGACGACGAGAGCGAAGTGCATCAATACTCGGTAGAGGGAGTCGGAGAGGACTTCTATCCCGAGACTGTGGACCTGGCCCTGATCGACCGCTGGATCAAGGTGAATGACTCCGACTCGTTCACAATGACCAAGAGGCTGGCCCGAGAGGAAGGCATCCTGGTCGGGGGTTCCTGTGGGATGGCCGCCCACGGCGCGCTGCAGATGGCCGAGGAGGACCATGGGGCGTTGGTGGTGGTCATCCTGCCCGACTCCGGGCGCGGCTATCTCTCCAAGATCTTCAACGACGACTGGATGGCCGAGCGGGGCTTCGACGTCTGAAACAGAAGGGCCCTCGACGGATCGAGGGCCCTTCCTTTGAAGATCAGCTATGGCATTGCTTCGGCGAGTTACGCCGCCACGAATGGACGAGGTTCGCGGTATCCAGAGCCGGGTGGTCCGAGTTTGGAGTCGCCACCTGTCCGGCCAGAACACTTTCTGGGGACGAGCGGCGGCTGCGGTCAGCGCCGCTCAGCGCTCGACCACCTCCAGAGTCCAAAGACTTTCATACAACCTAGGACCACCTCCTTTCTCTGGTGGAGACAGTCTGCCACAACTCGGGCGGATTGGTGAGGGGTTTTGCAATGACGCCGGTAGCCCGACTAGATCGGTCTCCGGAAGACATCCGGAGGGATCGGATCCTGCTCCCGACGTCTCGTCCCAAGACCGGCCAGATACTGGTTGGGAAACGAGTGGCCGTCATAGCCGAGGTCGATGGCAGCGTTGAGTGTCCAGTAGGGGTCGACGATGTGCGGACGCGCCAACAGGCAGAGATCCGCCCGCCCGGCGACCAGGATGTTGTGCACATCATCGATGCTGGAGACGGCTCCCACCGTCATGGTTGCGATCCCGACCTCGTTGCGAATCCGATCCGAATACGGGGTCTGATAGAGCCGCCCGTACTCGGGGTCGGCATCGATCGTGGTCTGACCGGTCGACACATCGATCAGGTCACAGCCACGTTCTTTCAACTCCGCGGCGAATGCCACCGCATCGTCTCCATCGAACCCTCCGTCGACCCAATCGGTAGCCGAGATCCGCACCGAGATCGGCTTCTCGTCGGGCCAGACCTCCCGCACCGCTTCGAACAACTCGAGCGGATATCGCATCCTGTTCTCGGCCGATCCGCCGTACTCGTCGCTCCTCTCGTTGGCGAGCGGAGTGAGGAAACTGGAGAGCAGATAGCCGTGGGCGTAGTGGAGCTCGAGCAGATCGAACCCGGCGTCGCTCCCGAAGCGAGCCGAGGCGACATGTTGGTCACGAACGAGGTCCATGTCGGCCCGGGTCATCTCCCGGGGCACCTGGCTGTCGGGCCGATAAGGGATCGACGAAGGCGCCATGATCTCCCAATTGCCCTCGTCCAGTGGCTCGCTGTCCCCTTCCCACATCAACTTGGTCGATCCCTTGCGCCCCGAGTGTCCGATCTGGAGACCGATCCGGGAGTCGGTGTGGGTGTGGACGAAGTCGACGATCCGTGTGAAGGCGTCCGCCTGCTCCTCGTTCCACAGACCGGTGCACCGGGGGCTGATCCTGCCCTCGGGCGACACACACGTCATCTCGGTCATCACCAAACCGGCGCCACCCACTGCCCGGCTACCCAGATGGACCAGGTGCCACTCGTTGGGCACCCCTTCGACAGCGCTGTACTGGTCCATGGGCGACACCACGATGCGGTTGGCCAGCTCGAGACCACGCACCCGGAATGGATGGAACATGGGAGGCACCTCCGGTCCGACAGAGGTGGGGCATGAGTGCTCCGAGGCTGCGTACCAGGCGTCGACCCGAGACATATACCCGGGGTCACGAACCCGCAGATTGTCGTAGGTGATCCGCTGGCTCCGGGTCAGCATGCTGAACACGAACTGCTCCGGGTCGAGGTTCCGGTAGCGATCGGCGCCCTCGAACCAGTTCCGGCTTGCCTTGGCGGCCCGTTGCAGACTCTCGACCTCGGGCCGGCGCATCTCCTCGTAGCGGTCGAAGGCTTGGTCCAGTGGGTGGTCGGCCAGGAGCAACCCGGCGAGGGTGATGGCGTCCTCCATGGCCAGCTTGGTGCCCGAGCCCACCGAGAAATGCGCTGTGTGGACGGCGTCACCCATGAGCACGACATTGCCGTGGTGCCAGTGATCACAGGTGATCGTTGGGAACTGGAGCCAGCGTGAGTTGTTGCCGAGAAGACCGAGTCCGTCGAGATGGGGGGCGAAGATCTCCTCGCATCGCTGCAGGGCATAGTCGTCGCTCACACCCGGCAGAAACACTTCATGCTCGGTCTTGTCGAAGCCGAGAGCCGACCAGGTCTCCGGCCGCATCTCCACGATGAAGGTGCTGCCCTCGTCGCTATACGGGTAGATGTGGGCCCACACCATCCCCGAAGGCGTGTCTTCGAAGATGAAGTTGAACTCGTCGAACACCTTGGTCGTGCCGAACCAGATGTACTTGTTACGAGCCTGCTCCAGCGATGGCCTCAAATGGGGCTCCAGCTCCCGCCGCACCATGCTGTTGGCGCCGTCGGCCCCAACGATCACCCCGACCGATTCGAGGTCCGACAGGCTCTTGACTTCGGTGGAGAAGCGCAGGCCGACGCCGAGCCGGCGGGCACGATCGGTCAACGTCTCCAGGAGGGCGCGGCGGCTTATCGCTGCAAATCCGTGGCCGCCAGAGATGACCTCGGCGCCCTCGGGATGGCGGGTCTTTATCTCTCCCCAGTGTCGGAACTTCTCCGTCATCGCCCGATACGAGATCGGGTCTGCCACCTCGAAGTTGTCCAGGGTCTCGTCACTGAAAACGACCCCGAATCCATAGGCGTCCTGGGGCGTGTTTCGCTCATGGACCGAGACAGCGAGCTCCGGGCGCGCCTGTTTCAGCAAGATCGACAAATAGAGACCGGCCGGTCCCCCACCGACGATGGCGACGCCCTTTTCGATGCTCATGTTGGCTGTCGTGCCAACGCTAGAGCGCCGCTAGAGACGCAGGGTGTTGGTGAACTCCTCCCACCACGAACCCACCGCCTCGAGCGCATTGCTCAACGACCAGAGGAGGACGATGGCGAGAGCGACAACCAGGACCACCGTCGCCAGGTTCCGAACCCGGTACATCTGCCGCTGGTTCTCGTCCTCCATGTAAGAGGGCTCGACCACCGGGGGTGTGGGGGCCGTGATCAAATAGGGCTCGGGCGGGCTGACGTAGGCAGGTTCGTTCGAGGTTGTCATCTGGGCTGCTCCCACCGGTTCGGGCTTGGCCACCGAGTCCGGTGGTAGGGAGAATGTATCGATCGTCGGCTCCGGCTGCTCGATCGACTCCGGCTCCGGCTCGGTTGGAAGGTGCTCCTTGACCTCGGCCTCGAGTTCGAAATCGGCATCGAGACCGGGCGCGATTGCTGTGGCTGCAGCCGCGGTCGCGATCAGCGGGTCCGGGTCGATCCTCTCCTCGATCGGCTCCTCGAGTGGGAGCGGCGCCAGACTGGCCAATGACTCCTCGACGGTCGGATGTGTCTCTTGGCGCGGTGACTCGACTCCGGCCTTGTCGAACAAGGCGCGTCCGTCGATGTCGAGGATCGCGGAGAGGGCAGTGAGCACCGATGGATCGGTGGGCGTGGCAACGTCGCGTTCCCAGCTCCTGATAGAGCTGGCCGAGCGACCGACCAATTCTCCAAGCTGAGCCTGGCTCAAGCCGATCTTGGTGCGGCGATAGCGCACTGTTCTTCCAAATGAGCGCTCGGGCATCCGGGCTTGAATAGTACCGGTATGTGAAATTTGCTCGAAGGGGGATTCAACCTCACATGACCCGAATGCCGGCAGTCCTATGCTCGTTCGGCCACCGTGGAGGCGTCCGGACGCCTGGTGGGTCCCCCGGTCTTCAAAACCGGTGAGGGGTCTGATCGGCCCCTGGCGGGTTCGATTCCCGTCCGCCTCCGCCAGTTTCCTCCCCTGAAGGGGGAGGTGGCCCGAAAGGCCCGGAGGGGGATTCTTCCGCCGAACCGGAACGGGTCGATAGAACCATCGATGGAAATGGCGCTCGACTTAGCATTTCTCCCATGGAGATCGCGATAATCGCCCTTGCGGCGGTCGGGGTCGTGTTCGTCGGAATCGCCCTGAACCAGGCCAAGCCGAAAGTCCGGGCCGAGCGCGTGCCCGGCCATCCGGACACGTTCGAGCTGTGGAACGAAGGTCCGGGCGGCGCCGTGATCGTCCACGCCGATGTGCTGTCTCCCGGGTTTTCCCCGGGGCGCGTCGATAGGCAATGACGCCGTGAGTGCCATACCCGGACTGTGGGTCGACGAGCGGATCGTCAGGGATCATGGCCCCTGGGCGAAAGGCGCTGCCCTCGAGCCTCTTCGGCGCTTCGAGATCAGACTGCCCGCGGCGACGAGCTTGCGCATCGTCTATCGGGCAGACGGCGCACTCGGCATGGTGGCAACGGCGACGATGCTCGTCGAAGGTGGTCACTGACCGCCGATCCCAGCGGGCAAGTGTGACTTTCGGCCCTCATGGCCCTTCGACGCTTCCGGTAGGTTGGAGATCAACCTATCTGTGAAAGGTGCCTGACCATGAGGAAAGCCGCATCGATTGCGTCCCTAGTCCTTGGAGTCCTGATGATCGTGGGCGGCATCGCCACCTGGTTCGTCGTGAGCGACACGCTCGCCGATCAACAAATCACCACCTCCGACGATGCATGTCTGCCCGGCCGCGCCTGACCGGGCCCTTCACCGCCTACTGCGAGGCGAAGGTGATCGAGCAAGCACGCGCTCGAGGCCACCGAGGGCCTCTACTACGCCGAGATGGATCGGGAGGACCCGCTCCGCGAAGTGGCAATGAACGCATCATTCCTCCAGTCCTCGCTGTTCACCTCGGTGCTTGCCTTCGGTGTGGCGGCCATGGCCGTCGCTGTGGGCCTGCTCTTCGTCCTGATCGGGCTCGGCATCCGGGACGTGGCGGAGCGGACGACCGAGCCGCCGACTCAGGTCTGATCAACCAACTCGAAGCGAATGAAGGGAGCGGTCCCGACCCACCGGTCGAGGGCCGCTCTCGACCGCTCCGGGTCCGAGCCCCAGCTCTCGGTCAGTGCCCGATAGAGAATCCGGCCCCGCTCCTCCGGATCGGGCTCGGGCTCGCCGCGTACCGGGATGTCTGCGCTGACTCCCTGTCTGAGGTGGAGGGTGAACTCCGGGTTGGCCACGATGTTGGCCACCCAATCGCGCTTGAAACCGGGCCGGCCGGTCAGATAGAACCTCCCATCGAACTGATGGAAATAGATCTCGATCCGGCGGGGCAGACCGGACTTCCGACCGATCGTCGTGATGTCGACGGTGCCACCTCGCTCGAGAGCATCCCTGACCGACGGTATCCATCTCGCACCAACCGACGGGACGGACCGCCTTGTTCCCGGACGGTAACTTGCGTCCCACATGGGCCAACTGATCCAGGTCGAGGCCAGTCCGATGGGCCACCGTCGCAGTTGTTCTCCACTGATCGCTCACTCACCGGCCAGGACGGGGTCGGACTCTCCCCTGGGGCCCCGGAAGGTGCCGACCCGCCAAATGAGCTCGCTCGACGCCTTTTCGACGCCGATCAGCTCATCGACCACGTCCATGTCCTTTCCAATACGGTCTCGGTCCGACGAAGCCAGAGCTGGGATGACGAAGCGGTGGGCCGGGCCGCAGACGTCATCGCCAATCTCTTCGTCCACTACGCCAAGGGGCCCGGCCCTGCGGAGGCCGACGAGTTCGAGCAACTCAGGGTGGCGAATTACAACGCGGCTCTGAGCCACATCAGGGCCCACAACGAGGACCTCTGGGTGATGAGGGTCACGCCCGACGAGCCGATCGACCCGTTTCTCCCCGGCCAGTACACGACGCTGGCCCTGGGTTACTGGGAGCCGAGAGCTGACGAGGCTCACGACAATCTGAAGCCCGATCAGGACCACAAGATGGCGCGCCGGTCATATTCGGTCTCGAGTTCGATGATCGACGAGGCGGGCGAGCTCCTCCCGCCCCATACCCCGGACGTCGAGTTCTACATCGTGAAAGTCAAGCCCGGCCAGGAGGAGATACCAGCCCTCACTCCCCGCCTGTTTCTCAAGGGCGAGGGCGACCGTCTCTACATGGGCCGCAAGTTCACCGGGCACTACACCCTCGAGGGGGTGAAGCCCGATGACAACATCGTGTTTCTCAGCACCGGCACGGGCGAGGCACCGCAGAACGCGATGATCGCCGAATTGCTACGTCGGGAGCACAAGGGCCGCATCCTCGACGTCGTGTGCGTCCGCTATTGGTCCGACCTCGCCTACACCGAGCAGCACGCGGTCCTCGTGGACCGCTATCCGTCATACCGATACGTCGCGATCACAACCAGGGAGCCGGAGAACGAGGGAAAGAAGGTCTACATCCAGGATCTGATCACCTCAGGCCAGATAGAGAAGGAGTTGGGTGCTTCCCTCGACCCCGCCGGGACCCATGTCTTCCTATGCGGGAACCCGGCGATGATCGGGCTGCCGAAGTGGACCGAGGAAGGGCTGGTCTTCCCAGATGTGCTCGGCGTCTGCCAGCAGCTCTCCGAGAAGGGCTTCACCATCGACCACCGCAAGGACCGGGGCAACGTTCACTACGAGGAGTACTGGACGGACCGCTGAGAACCGCTCGTCTGTGGCAGGATCGAGCAGGATTCGAGAAGCGCCCGCAACGCATTGCCCGTAGTTTCAACAGTGACTCATACAGGAGGTCAAGAGATGAGCACGACGAAGAAAACGGACGGGTTCTCGGAAGCGGAGCGTGCCGCCATGAAGGCTCGGGCCCAGGAGCTGAAGGCGCAGGGCCGCAGCGGCCAGAAGAAGGCAGACAACGAGGGCGCCGTGCTCGACACAATCGCCGAGATGCCTGATGCCGATCGCACGCTCGCAGAACGCATCCATTCACTAGTCAGCGTGAACGCACCGGAGCTTCTCCCCAGGACCTGGTACGGGATGCCCGCATACGCGAAGGAAGACGGCAAGCTTGTCTGCTTCTTCAAGGCGGCGTCCAAGTTCGACGGCCGCTACGCGATGTTGGGATTCGAAGATGCGGCCGCGCTCGACGACGGCTCGATGTGGCCGGTCGTGTTTGCGATCGTCGAATGGACCCCGGCGGTCGAGAAGAAGCTCACGGCGCTCGTCAAGACCGCGGTCGCCTGAGCGACGCCTTCGAGTTCTACCCGCCCGCCCGCTCCCGGCGCTGGGCCTCGGCCACGGCGATAGCGGTCATGTTGACGACGTCGTTGACGGAGGCGTCGCGTTGCATGACGTGGACCGTCTTCGACAGCCCGCTGAGGATGGGCCCGATCACCTCGGCGTCCCCGAGCCGGTTCAGAAGCTTGTAGGAAGCGTTGGCCGCTGTCAGGTTGGGGAAGACCAGGACGTTGGCCGCCCGGCTCAAGGCCCCCCTGGGACGTCGATCTGCCAAGAGCTCAGGTATCACCGCGGTGTCCGCCTGCATCTCGCCGTCGACGGGGATGTCGGGTCGGGCCAGACGGAACAACTCCACGGCACGACGAACCCGGGCCGGCTCGCTGCCACCGGCCGACCCGAAGTCGGAGTAGCTGATGAAGGCGACACGGGGGCTCCGGGCGAAGTCCTCCTCGGCGGTCGTTGTGGCAGCTAGGGCGATCTCGGCCAGTTGCTCGGCGGTCGGCTCGATATTGACCGCACAATCCGTGAAGAAATAGGCAGTCCCCCTGACCACGACCAGGTACACGGAGCTGACGATCGACCGGCCCTCCTCCACCTGGAGCACCTGCAGAGCGGGCCTGATCGTCTCGGGGTAGTAACTGCTGAGCCCGCCGATGACAGCATCGGCCGCCCCTTCCCTCACCATGAGACACGCGTACATGGCAGGATCCTCGGTCTGCCTCCTCGCATCCTGGAGTGACAGGCCCTTGTGCCGGCGAAGCTGTTCGAGGGTTAGCGCATACCGGTCCCGCTCCGACTCTTCCCGCAGGTAATCGACGACCTCGATCCCATCGATGGAGATTCCGGCCTCCTCAGCCATGCCATTGATTCGCCCGGCATCACCGAGGAGCACGACGTTGCCGATCCCCTCATCCGTGACCCTCCGTGCGGCCCGGATCATGCGCACGTCTTCGGCATGCGGGTAGACGATCTTCTTCGGCTGCTCCATCGCCCTGGTGGTGATGGCATTGATCAGCCCGTGTGAGGCATTGAACCTGGTCTGGAGCTGGGAGACGTACTCGTCGAAGTCGTGGATCGGCGCTCGGGCCAGACCCTCCTCCATCGCCGTCCTCGCCACCGCCGGTGCGACCCGCCACAGAACCCGGGGATCGAACGGCTTTGGGATCAGGTACTCGGGTCCGAACTGGAGCCGGTCCAGGTCGTAGGCACGAAGGACCGAATCGGGCACGGGCTCCTTGGCCAGCTCGGCGAGGGCATGAACCGCAGCGATCTTCATCTTCTCCGACACAGCCCGGGCCCGGACATCGAGGGCGCCCCGGAAGATGAAGGGGAACCCGAGGACGTTGTTCACCTGGTTCGGGTAGTCACTGCGCCCGGTGGCCATGACCACGTCCGGCCTCGCCGCCAGAGCGTCTGCATAGCTGATCTCGGGATCGGGATTGGCCAGCGCGAAGACGATCGGCTGCTCGGCCATGGTCTGGACCATCTCCTTGGTCACGGTGCCGGCGATGGAGACGCCGATGAAGGCGTCTGCCCCCACCAGCGCGTCTTCGAGGGTGCGCGCATCGGTCTCGACGGCGAACTCCTTCTTGATCTCGTTCAGGTCGTCGCGTCCGTTGTGGATCACCCCGACCGAGTCGACCATGAGGATGTTCTCAGGGCTCATGCCGAGCTCGATGAAGAATCTCGCCGAGGCGATGCCGGCCGCTCCCGCCCCGGCGAACACCACCTTTACGCGGGAGATGTCCCGCCCCGTCAGTTCGAGGGCGTTGAGGAACGCCGCCCCACCGATGATGGCGGTCCCGTGCTGGTCGTCGTGGAACACCGGGATGTCGAGCCGATCGCGAAGGGTCTGCTCGATTTCGAAGCACTCCGGCGCCTTGATGTCCTCGAGATTGATGCCGCCGACGGTCGGCGCCAGCATCTCGCAGAACCTGATCACGTCCTCCGGCTCGGTGGCGTCGATTTCGAGGTCGAAGACATCGATGTCGGCGAAGCGCTTGAACAACACGCTTTTGCCTTCCATAACCGGCTTGCCGGCCAGCGGCCCGATGTTGCCCAGACCGAGCACGGCTGTCCCGTTGGACACGACGGCCACCAGATTGCCCCGATTGGTGAACCGGAAGGCGGCGTCGGGATCCTCGGCAATGACCAAACAGGGCTCGGCCACGCCCGGGGTGTAGGCGAGGCTCAGGTCGGCCTGGGTCGCTGTGGGCTTCGTCGAGCGGATCGCCGTCTTGCCCGGGGTCGGCTTCTCGTGATACTCCAGGGCCTCGGAGAAAGTGGGTTTGCGGGCCATCAGCGCCCGAGCCTAGATGGGAGACGCAATCATGGGCGCGGCCGCCCGCAGGCCGGGAGTTCCCCTTGACCCCTGCACATGCGAGAATTGCAGGGAGCGATGATGACTTCGAACCTCCCGATCTACCACGACAACGGCTACAAGGTCATGAGTGGCTGGCGAGTCGGTCACGCCCCCGAGGAGTCCACCACCCGCTCGGGGCTCCTCGTCCCCATCGGGACCAAGGACGGAAACGACGCACTCACCCTCGTCGACGTCAGGACAGGCCAGCGCTTCTGGGCCGTGCCCACCGGCGCCTGGCGGTTCATCTGGCCGTCCACGGGGAAGCCGGTCATTGCGGTGCGTGAGTCCCAGATCATCGCCGAGGAGGAAGTCGATCACGTCGGAGACGAGGGTCAGTACCTCTGAGCGGCCTTAATCCCCCGTCATCGGCCGCGCCGACCCGCCAACATCTCGCTCTCCGAGACTCATGACCCAAGAACACGCCTCCAGACGCCGTCGTCGCCTCACCGCGACGATCACAGATCTCGAAGTCGCCATACAGCGGGCCTTCCTGGTCGGCGTCGAGCTGCCCGGGATGACCTCCGTCGACTCCGAGCGCAGCCTGGAGGAGCTCGCCCTGCTCACCGACACCGCCGGATCCGAACCGGTGGATCAGGAACTGGTGCGCCGCACCCGGATCGACCCCGCTACCTATATCGGCTCGGGCAAGGCGGAGGAGATCGCCACGCTGACCAAGGCGCTCGACATCGACGTGGTCGTTTTCGACAACCAGTTGACACCGGCCCAACAGCGCAATCTCCAGAAGCTCTTCGGCTGCGACGTGGTCGACCGGGAAGGCCTCATCCTGGACATCTTCGCCCAGCACGCCCACACCAAGGTGGGAGCGCTCCAGGTGGAGCTGGCGATGAACCGGTACAACCTCCCTCGGCTTCGAGGTCGAGGAACCAGCCTCTCCCAACAGGGTGCCGGAGTGCTCGCCCGCGGTCCCGGCGAGACAAAGCTCGAGACGGACCGACGGCGCATTCTCGAGCGCAACTCGAAGCTCGAGCGAGAGTTGAAGGAGACGGTGAAGCACCGGGAGACCCAGCGCAAGGCGAGAAAGAGATCCGACATCGCCCAGATATCCATCGTCGGGTATACCAACGCCGGGAAATCCACCCTCCTCAACGCTGTCACCGACGCCGACGTCCTCGTCGAGGACAGGCTCTTCGCCACCCTCGACTCCACAGTGCGCAGGCTCGAACTGACCGACCAGCAGACCGTGCTCTTGGCCGACACAGTTGGGTTCGTGCGGCGCCTCCCTCATCACCTCGTCGAGGCGTTCCGGTCGACCCTCTCCGAGGTGGCCGAGGCCGACCTCCTGCTTCACATTGTCGACGGGACCGATCCGGATCCCGCAGGGCAGATCGCCGCCGTGCGGGAGGTGCTCATGGAGATCGGCGCGGCCGAGATCCCCGAGCTGACCGTCATCAACAAGAGCGACATGATCGGTGAGCAGGCACTGAATCGCCTGACCAACCTCTATCCGGATGCCGTATTCATCTCCGCGCTGAAGGAGACCGGGCTCGAGGAATTGCTCGAGCGGATCGGCTCACTGGTCGAGCGAGCCATGGTCTCCCTCACCCTCGAGATCCCCTACGCCCGGGGTGACCTGGTGGCCGCCGTCCATCGGGTGGGCGAGGTGATCGAGGAAAAGCACGACGACAACGGCATGATCCTCGAGGTGCGGGTCCCCGAGACCGCCCGCGCCCAGTTCGCACCCTTCAGTCGTTGATGTTCAGTCGCTGAAGGCGAGGGCAGCGGCTCCGACGATCCCGGCGTTGTTGGCCAGAGCCGCCTTGGTCGTCTTGACATCGTCGAAGGTGACGTGTGAGGCGAACTCATCCCAGAATTTGGAGATTCCCCCGCCGATCACGATCAGGTCAGGAGTGAACACCTCATTGGCCAGGATTATGAACTCCCGGGCACGCTTCCCCCATTCGTCCCAGCTCAGGTCTTCCGCCCGCCTCGATTTCGCCGAGTAGCGCTTCTCTGCAGGCCGCACCCCGCCGAGCTCGAGCTGGCCCAGCTCGATATTGGGCAGGACCTTCCCGTCGACGATCAGGGCACTTCCGATCCCGGTGCCGAAGGTGAGCACGAGGACCTTCCCGTTCACCCCCTTGGCAGCTCCGTATCGAACCTCGGCCAGCCCTGCCGCGTCGGCGTCGTTGATCATGACGATCTCCCGCCCGACGGTTGTCTCGAAGAGCTCGAGTGCGTTCACACCGATCCACGACTTGTCGATGTTGTTGGCGGTGGTCACCCAGCCCTGACGAATCACCGACGGAAAGCCAAGACCCATGCGCCCGGGGGCCTCGAGTTGGTCGACCAGCTCTTTGACCGCGGCAGCAACGGCGTGCGGGGTGGAGGGCTCGGGGGTGTCCACCCGCAGACGGTCACTCACCAGCTCACCGGCCTCCACGTCGACCACCCCGGCCTTCACGCCGGACCCACCTACGTCGACGCCGATCCTGGTTGTCACGGCGGGCGAGACTAGTGGGGTGCCAAATCGAACCATTACTCTCGGATTCCGATGAGTGGCCAGGCCGATATCGCGGTAGCCGGGCTCGGGGTGATGGGGGCAAACCTCGCCCTGAATCTGGCCGACAAGGGACACCAGGTGGCTGCCTACAACAGGACCACATCGGTCACCGACGAGTTCATGGCCGGCGAGGCCGGGGACCTGGGCGTTCTCCCTGCCACGTCGATCGAAGAGTTGGTGGGGATGCTGAGCCGGCCGCGCGTCGTCCTCATCATGGTCACGGCGGGCAAGCCGGTCGACGCGGTGATCGACAGCCTTCTCGATCACCTGGAAGAAGGTGACATCGTCATCGACGGTGGGAACTCGCTGTACTCCGACACGGACCGACGCCAGGCTCTCGTCGAATCTCGAGGTCTCCTCTACCTCGGGATAGGCGTCTCCGGTGGTGAGGAAGGGGCGCGTCACGGGCCGTCGATCATGCCTGGGGGGAGCAGGAAGGCATGGGAACACGTCGAGCCGATGCTCAAGTCGATCGCCGCCAAGGCCCCAGACGGCAAGCCATGCTGTGAGTGGATCGGCACCGGCGGAGCCGGCCATTTCGTCAAGATGGTCCACAACGGCATCGAGTACGGGGACATGCAGGTCATCGCCGAGGCCTACGACCTGATGCGACGTGGCATGGGCATGAGCCCTGCCGAGATGTCCAAGGTCTTCGCCCGTTGGGATGAGGGCCGACTCCGCTCCTATCTCATCGAGATCACCAGCGACATCCTGGCCAGGGAGTTGGACGGTCAGCCGATCGTCGACGTGATCCTCGACGCCGCCGGGCAGAAGGGCACCGGCAAGTGGACGGTTATCTCGTCGTTGGACCTCGGCCAGCCGACGACACTCGTGGCCGAGGCGGTGTATGCCCGGATCGTCAGCTCCGACCCGCTGGCCCGAAAACGTGCAGCCGCCACCTACCCCAATGGCCCCGGCACACTCGGAGCGGTCACGCCCGACGACGTGGAAAGCGCCCTCTACGCCTCGAAGATCATCTCCTATGCCCAGGGGTTCCGCCTGATGCGCGCGGCCTCGGACGAATACGGCTGGGATCTCGACCTGGCGACGATCGCCTCGATCTGGCGTGCAGGATGCATCATCCGGGCGGTGTTCCTGGAGGACATCACCTCTGCCTTCCTGCGCGATCCATCACTCCCCGACATGATCGAGGACGACTTCTTCTCGAGTGCCCTCGAGGAGGCAGAGATGTCCTGGCGTGAGGTGGTTGCCGGAGCCGCACTGTCCGGCCTCCCGGCACCTGCCTATTCCAGTGCCCTGTCCTACTTCGACGGGATGAGGTCGGAGCGGTTACCCGCCAACCTGATCCAGGCGCAGCGGGACTTCTTCGGGGCTCACACCTTCGAACGCGTGGACAGCTCCCGGGGCGAGTTCTTCCACCACGACTGGTAACCCTCAGATCGGCGGGGTTCCGGGTACGGCGATTCGCTCCCCGGTCTCGAAACCAGGATCGGCTTCGTCGGCTTCTTCGACGTGCTGACGCCGGATCCCCATAGTGAAAAGGATCGCGTCCAGGTAGGGGACCGAGATGGCGGTGTCCGCTCTCTCCTTGACCACGGGCTTGGCGTTGAAGGCGATGCCCAGCCCAGCCGTGGCCAGCATGTCGAGGTCGTTCGCCCCATCGCCCACCGCCACGACCTGTGACAGCGGAATGCCCTCGGCCTCGGCAATCGATTTGAGAAAGGCTGCCTTGCGCGGGCCATCGACGATCTCTCCGGCGAGCTGGCCGGTGAGGAACCCGTCCTTCATCTCGAGGGTGTTGGAGAGTGAGTAGTCGATGCCGAGATCGGCGGCGAGGACATCGGTGAACCGGGTGAAGCCGGCCGAGACGATCGCTGTGACCAGGCCCAGCCGCTTGAGGGTGCGGATGAAGGTCCGCGCCCCACTGGTGAGGGTGATGTTCTCGTGGACCCTGGTGATGGCTGTCTGGTCGAGGCCCTTGAGCAGGCCGACCCGCTCGCGCAACGACTCCTCGAAGTCGATCGACCCGTTCAGGGCGAGATTCGTGAGGTCGGCGCACCGCTCCTCGGCACCAGCCTCCCGGGCGAGGAGATTTATGACCTCCTCCTGGATCAGCGTCGAGTCGACGTCCATGATCACCATCCGCTTGCCTCGACGTTCCAGACCGTCGCGCTGGATGGCGATGTCGATCGGGCGCTCCGCAGCCGCTCGCACCAGGTTCTCTCTCATGCGGTCGAGATTCCCGTTGCCGACCAGGAGCTCATAGCTCACCACCGGGTAGCGGGAAAGGCGGTAGATGCGGTCGATGTTCCCTCCGGCGTCGGCAATCGCCGCGGCGACCGAACCGAAGTCTTCGGGGCCGACACCCATACCAATCACTGTCACCACCGACATCGGGCGGGTCGGGGTCGGGGTGTCGTCGACCTTCTCGAACTCGACATTGAGGCCACGCTCCCATCCGAAGAAGAGAAGATCTCTGATCGTGGCCCGCTCGCCGGAGACTCCGATGAGCACGTTGAGGGTGAGACGGCCACGGACGACAATCTGCTCGACGTCGTAGATCTCGACCTCGGCCTCGGCGAGCACCGCCATCAGCCCGGCCGAGATCCCCGGGCCATCTGGTCCATGGACCGCGACGAGGATCGTCGAGTGTTCAGTCACAGGCCTTCAGGGTAAAGCTCTCGATGCCTTGCACAATGTCAGGCCGTTACCATCGGCCGCGTCCAACGTTCATGGGGAGGCTTCCAATTGTCTGAAAACCCGTTCCGTTTGCCTCGAAGTGCAATACCTGTCCACTACGACCTCCATCTCGAGCCGGATCTAGACACCTTCACCTTCGACGGAGAGGTCTCGATTCGGATCGGCGTCACGGAGACCCTCGATCAGATCGTGCTCAATGCCGCCGAGATCGACATCAAGACGATGACGCTGACCGGGGAAGATGGGGAGACCGCGGTCACCGGTGTCACCTACGACGAGGAGTACTCCAGGGCCACGATGACCCTCGAGCACCCGGTCGCCCCAGGCACCTACACCCTGGGAATCACCTACACCGGGATCATCAACGACCAGTTGCGCGGTTTGTACCGGTCCATCTACCGGGACGAAGACGGTGCCGAGCACGTGATCGCCACTTCGCAGTGCCAGGCCACCGACGCCCGCCGCGTCCTCCCTTGTTGGGACGAGCCCGACCTGAAGGCCACGTTCAAGACGACGATGGTTGTCGCCGAGGGATTGGAGGCCTACTCGAACGGCGCAGAGGTCTCCCGGACCACTCTCGATGACGGCAGGGTCCGGTTTGAGTTCACCGAGACGATGAAGATGTCGGCCTACCTGCTGGCCTTCATCGTCGGCCCCTTCGAGACAACGGATCCCATCGCGAGCCGGGGCACCGCGATACGGATCATCGTTCCCAAGGGGAATCTCCATCTCACCGCCCTCGCCCTGGAGAACGCCGTCTTCTGTTTCGAGTACCTCTCCGACTACTACGGGATCCCCTACCCGGAACAGAAACTGGACCACATCGCCATACCGGACTTCGCTGCCGGCGCCATGGAGAACGTCGGGCTGATCACGTATCGCGACGCCTACCTCGTCCTCGACGAGGCAAAGGCCAGCCAGAGCGAGCTGCAGGCCTGCCTCGACGTGATCGGCCACGAGATCGCACATCAGTGGTTCGGCAACCTGGTCACGATGCGGTGGTGGGAAGGCGCCTGGCTCAACGAGGCCTTCGCCAGCTTCATGGAGCTCAAAGCCACCGACGCACGGAAGCCGGATTGGAAGAGGTGGCTCGCCTTCGCCAACCTCGAGGTCCCATGGGCCATGGGCACCGACCAGTTGGCGACAACACGACCCATCGAGTTCGAGGTCAACTCGCCCGCCGAGGTGGACGAGATGTTCGATTCCATCACCTATGGCAAGGGCTCGGCCGTCCTCAGGATGATCGAACAGTTCATCGGCGAGGAAGAGTTTCGCACCGGCGTCGGCAACTATCTCCGCAAGCACGAGTACGCCAACACGGTCACCAGCGACCTCTGGGAGGGGCTCGACGGCGCATCCGACTGGCCGGTCGGAGAGATCATGGACACCTGGGTGAACCAGAAGGGCTTCCCTCAGATCGACGTCAAGGTGGTCCCAGAGGGGATCCACCTGAGCCAGCGCCGCTTCCTGGCCATTCCGGACGAGACCGACCCCACGATCTGGGACGTCCCCATCCAGTTGCGTGGTGTGGCCGGCGGCGAGCCTTTCGAGACGAAGGTCCTCCTCACCGAGGACGAGACGGTGGTGCCGATAGAGGGACCGTTCGATTTCGTGGTCGCCAACGCCGGCGGTCATGGGTTCTATCGGACCCGCTACTCCGAGGAGCTGTTCGCCGGCCTCCTCGGTCGGCTCGACACCCTCGGCGACATCGAGCGCCACAGCCTGGTTTCCGACACGTGGGCAATGGTTCGCTCGGCACAAGTGCCGGCGTCTGCCTTCCTCGACCTCGTGGGGAAGTTCGGCGACGAGACCGAGCACGCCATCTGGTCGGTGATCATCGGCGGGCTCCGGTCAATAGAGCATCACGCCCTGGACGAGCAGACCCGTCCCGCGTTCGAGTCCTTCGTCCGCGAGCTGGTCGGCCCGGTCCTCGACCGCCTCGGTTGGGAGGGATCGGGCGACGAGAGCGACCTCACTCGAAAGCTGCGGGGCGATGTGATCGCGGCGCTGGGCATCCTGGGTAACGAGCCCACAACGGTTGAGAAAGCACGAGAGCTCGCCGGCGACGTTCTCGAGGGCGCTCAGTTCGATCCCGAGGTGTGCACCGCCGCCCTGTCCGTGTACTCGCACCATGGCGGAGCCGATGAATACGACGCACTTTGGGCCGCCTACCACAAGACCAACGCCCCGGCCGAGAAGGTCCGCTATCTGCGCTCGGTGGCCGGCGTCGAGGTGCAGGAACTGGCGCTGTCGACCATGGAGAAGATCGTGAACGGCGACATCAGGACCCAGGACGGGTTCTGGGTCTTCGCCCGCCTCCTATCAGGTGACGCCGGGCCCACCGTCTGGCAAAGTGCCCGGACCCAGTGGGACGACGTGCTGGGGGTGATGCCAGGCATGACCAAGAGACGGGTGGTGGAGGGACTCCCCGCCCTCTCCCAGCCAGAGGTCGCCGCCGACGTGAAGAGCTTTTTCGCCGAGCACCCCATCCCCGAGGCTGCCCGCTTCCTAACCCAGAACCTCGAGCTCCTCGACACCAACGTCCTCCTCCGCCAGCGGGAGACTCCGGTGGTCACCGAGTACTTCGCCAAATAGAAAGCGGCCCCGTGCGGGGCCGCTTTCACCTAGAACGTAGAACGAACTACTTCAGCTCCACCGAAGCGCCGGCGGCCTCGAGGGTCTCCTTGGCCTTGTCGGCGGTCTCCTTGTCGACGGCCTCCAGCACGTTGGCGGGAGCTCCGTCAACGAGATCCTTCGCCTCCTTGAGACCGAGGCTGGTCAGCCCACGAACCTCTTTGATGACCTGGATCTTCTGAGCGCCGGCGGCGGTGAGGACGACGTCGAACTCATCCTGCTCCTCCGCTGCAGCGGCGGCACCACCATCGCCACCGGCGGCGGGGGCAGCGGCGACGGCCACCGGTGCGGCGGCGGTCACTTCGAACTTCTCCTCGAAAGCATCGAGGAACTCCTTGAGCTCGAGGACGGTCATGCCCTCGAACGTTGCGATCAGCTCATCGGTGCTGAGCTTGGTCTTGGCGGCCATTTCTCACTCCTCCTCGGCCGAGACGGCCGTTTCGGTTTCAACGGGCTCGTCCGCAGGCAGGGTGGCAGTCGATTCGCCTCCTGCCGGTGCGAGCTCGCCCGACTCTTTCTTCTCCAGAAGCTGTTGGAACATCGATGCCGCGCTTCGATTGAACGACGAAAACAACCCGGCCGCCTGCACAAGAGGGGCCCTGGCGGCGCCTGCGATCCTCGCCAGCAGCACCTCACGGGGCTCGATCTCAGCCAGCCTGGAGACTTCCTCCGGGCCGAGGATGTTCCCCGAGAGCACGCCGGCCTTCAGGATGAAGACCTCGTGGGACTTGGAGAAGTCCTTGAGAGCCTTCGCCGTGGCGACAGGGTCACTCTTGGCGAACGCGAGCGCGGTCGGCCCGAGCAGATACTCGTCGAGACCGGTGATCCCCGCGTCGCCGGCGGCAAGCCTGGCCAAGGTCATCTTCACGACCTTGTACTCGGCGCCACTGGCACGCAGGCTCGCCCGCAACTCCTGGACCGCCTTCACGGACAGGCCGCGGTACTCGGTCAGGAAGACCGCTTCGGATCCCTCGAGACTCTCTTTGATATCGGCAACAGCCTGGACCTTTTCTGGTCTTGGCATTCGCTCCTCCGGTCGATAGACAACAAAACCCCTCGACATCAGACGAGGGGCTCGCGAGGAGCGACCTGCGTTGGCGGGAGATTCCCATTGAGCCCGAGGGCACCGACGGTCTGGGGCCGAGGTATTGGAGTTGCGAGGTGGAATTGTACAGGGCGCCCGACGCTGGGCAACTTCGTGGTTCGATGCCTGGCAGCGGGGAGCCGATCGGTGGGTAGGGTGGCCCGATGCCCGATTCAACGAGTGGCTACGCCCCGTCCGGAGACGCTCGCATCGCCTACGAGTCGGCCGGGGAGGGTCAGCCGGTCATCTTCATCCATGCCGGCATCGCCGACCGGCGGATGTGGCGCTCCCAGCTCGCCGAGGTCCCGACCGGCTTCCGTTACGTGAGCCTCGATCTCCGCGCCCACGGGGACACCGCCCTCACGGAGGCGCGATTCTCCAACCACGAGGACGTCCTCGCGGTGATGGACCATCTCGACATCGATGGCGCGGTGGTCGTCGGCTGTTCGATGGGTGGAGGGACCGCCTTCGACGTCGCCCTGTTTGCTCCCGATCGGGTCACCGGGCTCGTGGTGGTCGGAACCGGGGCGCCCGGTTTCGACGTCGACGAATACGAATCTCCACAGTGGCCCGAGGTGCTGAAGGCATACGAGGCCGGCGACATGGCCCGCGTCGCTGAGTTGGATGCGGAGATCTGGGTCATCGGGTATGGGCGGAGTCGGGACGAGGTCGACCCCGAGGTCATGGACATGGTGATCGAGATGGACCTGCAGATTCTCCCCAACGAGGATCGCCGAGACGAGCTACTCATCCCGCTGGACCCGCCCCGGGCCGAGCGGTGGAGCGAGATCAGAGCACCGACCTTGGTCATGGTCGGCGAGCACGATCTGCCAAATTGCCGTCAATCGGCAGAGTTGCTGGCCGGGGCCCTCAGTCATCACGATCCGATCGTGGTGCCCGGCGCCGCGCATCTGCCGAGCCTGGAGCAGCCGGAGGAGTTCAACCGCGCCCTGGTCGGCTTCCTTCAGGGCATCCAGGTCTGATCAGGGCCATAAGAGGCCCCCTCCCCGGCTTCGCCGGTACTCCCCCTTTCGGGGGGAGAAATGGCGCCTACAAGCGTCAAGTAAGTGCTCACCTTCCAGATTCTCCCTGGACACCCCCTACCGGCCGCGCGACACTATTGACATTGAGAACAGGGGGTCTCCGTGTGACCGGGTGGGTTCCCTGACCGCCCCCACCCGCTCTTCGGGCCCCAAATAACCTGAGGGTCGCGTAACCGACAGTTGAGACCAGCCCCTACCCTGGTCCACAGACGAGTCGTCGGAAGCGTGCGGACGGTGGACCTGGCAGCCGAAGCCCTCTAAGCCCACGGGATTCCGAAGCGCGGAGATCCCCCCTGTTTCATGAGAAAGGCCCCCGCTAGGCGGGGGCCTTTCGTTTTGAGTCGTGGGTTATGAGTGGTGGGTCAGCCGGCCGCTTTCGCAAAGTCCTCGAGACTTCCCACATCGACCTTGACCCCGGGGCCCATGGTCGACGACAGCGTCATCTGCTGAAGGTACCGACCCTTGGCCGCTGCTGGCTTGGCCCTGATCAACTCCGAGGAGAGGGCGGCCAGATTGGACGACAACTGGTCGACACCGAAAGAGACCTTGCCCACAGCGACGTGGACGTTCCCGTAGCGGTCGTTGCGATATTCGATCCGACCTGCCTTGAACTCGGACACCGCCTTGGCCACATCCGGTGTGACCGTCCCGGCCTTGGGGTTGGGCATGAGACCGCGCGGTCCGAGGATCTTCCCCAGCTTTCCCACCTCCGCCATCATGTCCGGGGTGGCGATGGCGACATCGAAATCGAGCTCACCGCCCGCCTGCAGCTTCTCCACCAGCTCCTTGCCCCCGACGACGTCGGCGCCGGCCTCGGTGGCCTCCTTCTCCCGGTCTGACGGGGCGAAGACCGCCACCCTCACATCCTTGCCGGTCCCGTGCGGGAGCGAGACCGTGCCACGGACGAGCTGGTCTGCCTTCTTGGGATCGATCCCCAGCCCGAACACCGCCTCGACCGTCTCGTCGAATTTGGCGGGAGCCAGCGTCTTCACCAGCTCGAGGGCCTCTTCCGGATCGTACGGGGTCTGCTTGTCGTACCGCATTGCGGCCTCGCGGTACTTCTTGCCATGTTTGGCCATGTTCTCTCCTTGTGGTCCAGGCGGCCTCACGGCCTCCCACTTCGGGGTCAGCGACGTCAGTCGCTGACCGTTATTCCCATCGATCGGGCGGTGCCTTCGACGATCTTCATGGCGCCCTCGATGTCGACGGCATTCAGATCGGGCATCTTCGTCTCGGCGATCTCCTTGACCTGAGCCCTGGTCACCTTGCCGACCTTCTGTTTGTTCGGCTCACCAGAGCCCTTGTCCACCCTGGCGGCCTGACGGAGCAGGGCGGCAGCGGGCGGCGTCTTCATCACGAAGTCGAATGACCGGTCCTCGTAGATCGAGATCTCGACCGGGATGATCTGGCCCCGCTGACTGGCCGTGGCGTCGTTGTAGGCCTTCACGAAGTCCATCAAGTTGACCCCGTGCGGGCCTAGTGCGGTGCCGACCGGAGGGGCCGGTGTGGCCTGCCCGGCGGGCAACTGCAATTTGAGCGTGGTTACAAGTCGTCTACGTCCCATGATTCTCTCCGTGCCGGTAGGGCACTAACTCTTCTGGATGTCCTCGAAACCGAGCTCGACCGGAGTGTCCCGGCCGAAGATGTTGACGAGGACCACGATCTTCTGCTGATCGATGTTCATGTCCTCGATGACCCCGTTGAAGTCGGCGAACGGGCCGGTGACTACCCGCACCTGCTCTCCGACCTCCCACTCGGGCTTGAAGCGTGGCTTGGCCTTCTCCTCTTCCTCCTGGACACCGAGGAACCGCTCGACCTCCCTGCGGGAGAGGGGCGTTGGCTTCTGTGCGTTGCCGGCGACAAACCCGGTGACGCCGGGAGTGTTGCGGACCGCGTACCAGGAGTCGTCGTCGAGGGTCATCCGGACGAGGATGTAGCCGGGGAATACCTTCTTCGAGACGGTCTGCTTCTTCCCGCCCTTGAACTCGACCATGTCCTCCATCGGGATGTGGACCTCGAAGATCCGGTCCTCCATGTGCATCGACTGGATCCGGGTCTCGAGGTTGGCCTTGACCTTGTTCTCATATCCCGAGTAGGAGTGGATGACGTACCAGTCACCGGGCATGTCATAGGGGCTGGCTGAAACCTGCGGCGCGGCCTCGTCACCCTCGGCCTCGATCCCATCGGCCGCTTCGGCGCCTTCCTCAGCGGCAGCTTCCTCGACAACTGGCTGGTCCACCTCGACCGGCTGGATCTCGACAGTGTCCACCTCAGTGGTGTCGACCTCGATCTCGCGGCACCTCCGCCTCGGGGGTCCCGACGTCGGGGGTGGCCTCGTCGGTGACTTCCACCGCGGTCTCGACGTCCGGGTTCTCCATCTCGGCGGTCTCCAGGTCCGGCATCAGGACCTTTCGACCAGCCAAAAGACGAACTCCTTCATGACGATGTCCAGCCCGAAGATCACCCCGGTCAAGACGGTCGACGTGATGAGGGTCACGGCGGTAAAGGCGATCATCTGCTCGCGAGTCGGCCAGGTCACCTTGCGCATTTCCTGACGCACCTCGTGCAGGTACTCACGGAGACGTGCCCACAACGATTTGCGCTCGGTGGCGCCCGACTTGCCCTGAATGGCAGCGGCGCGACGGCTGGCCTTGTCGCGGCCCGTCTCGTTCTTCTTCTGCAGGCGCTCCTCGCGTTCCTGCATCCGGCGCATTTCTCGGTTCATCAGTTCTTCCAGATCGTATCCACAGACAAAGGCTGGCAGGGGCGGAGGGACTCGAACCCCCAACCTCCGGTTTTGGAGACCGGCGCTCTACCAATTCGAGCTACACCCCTAGGGGGTTCGCGGGATGACAAAGTATAAGGGAAGGGCGCTGGTGTGGAAACTCCGGGGTTCGAATGCCAGACTCCGTCGATGGCGGTCCTCGAGCTGGTGACGATCATTGTCGAGGATTATGAGCCTGCCATCGAGTTCTTCGTTGGTGTCCTCGAATTCGAGTTGGTGGAAGATTCACCTTCACTCACCAACGACGGTCGTCCAAAGCGATGGGTCGTGGTGCGACCTCGTGGGGCAGAGACAGGAATCCTGTTGGCTCGCGCCGATGGCGACCATCAAGGGCTCGCCGTTGGGAACCAGGTTGCCGGACGCGTCGGCTTCTTCCTCCGAGTCGACGACTTCGGAGCGGCCTACAACCGGATGATGAGTGCCGGCGTGGAGTTCGTCACCGAACCACGGGCCGAGGACTACGGGCGGGTCGCCGTGTTCGTCGACATCTGCGGAAACCGGTGGGACCTGCTGGGTCCCGCTTAGCTCGAGGCAGGTGATCACGTGTCGGATAAAGGCCAACCCGTCAGGATCCCGCCTCGCTGGTTCATTCGTGTGGCGTGGGTCGATTCACCGCGGCCTCTACCGAGTCACCGGTGGCCGTATTCGGTCTGTGGCCTCCGGAACCCCAGAAGTGGGGCACGATGCGTCTCACGACCACCGGGCGCCGAACCGGTCAGGAACGATCCGTGATTCTCGGGTACTTCGAGGACGGCCCAAACGTGATAACGATGGCGATGAACGGCTGGGCCGATGACGAACCCGCCTGGTGGCTCAACCTCCAGGCAAACCCGGTGGCCGAACTCTCTTTGACAGATGGCCGACGAACGGTGAAGGGCCGGGCCGCAAAAGGCGATGAGCGAGTGCGCCTCTGGAATCGCTGGCTGGAGTTTGATGCGAGGTTGGACGATCTCGCCGCGCTCCGGTCCCGAGAGACCGCGGTGGTGATCCTCGAGCCAGCGTCCAGCGATTCCGGACCGTGATCGTCTCGTCGCCCGTTCAGACGACGGCGGCGAACGCCCTGACCGGGAAGGTCCCGAAACCGCTCACTTTGGGTGGGACCGCGAAGAACCGGAAGTCCCTGCCGACCAGTTGACCGAGACCCGTTAGATGCTCCACCACCTGGATCCCGGCGGCGAGCAAGACCGGTGTGGGCATGCCGTTCCCCGCCACGTGTGTCGTCGATGTTGACCGAGTCGATACCTACCAGCACCGCGCCCCCAGCGACCAGGGCATCGACGAGACCGGCAGACACGAAGGAATGGCTGGGGTCGCCGTAAGAATCGGTGCCCCAATGCCGGTCCCACCCGGTAGCGAACAAGACCGCCTTGCCGGTGAGATCCAGACCGTTCACTGCCTCCGGGCCGATCTCGGGGCCGGGAGCATCGATACATAGCCCGGGCAGGTCGGCGACGTCATCCAGGGCAAGACCGGAGAGATCGGAGCCGCCCTCGAAGCGATGGAATGGGGTGTCGAGATAGGTGCCGGTGTTCCCGACCATGTCGATTCGCCCGATGAGGAACTCGGTGTCGGGCGCATAGTTCGCCCTGGAGTCGATGCGGGAGAGATGATCCGAGATGACCGGTCCGGGCAGACCGGGATACGTGATCATCCCTTCTTCGATCGTGTGTGAGAGGTCGATGAGACGGGGCATCGCCTCAGCGTAACTTCACACCTTGGTCTTCAGCTCCTGAGCGATCCCGGTGGCCCACCCACGGATCTCCTCCCAGTCACGGAAGTCGCCGTCGGGCGCCTTGAAGGCAGCGACGATGGCCTTCTCGGCGAAACCGAGAACATCCTTGTCGAGCTTCCCGGCGAAGACAGCGTGGCCCCGTGCTCCGGTCGCCTCGACTAGAGGCGCCACATCCACTGGATCCTCGTCCGGCTTGGGAGGATCGCCTATCGGACCGCTGGAGAACAACCACACCGGGCGATCGATGAGCTCGGGAGCAAGGCGATGCGCCATCTTCTTCATCGAGTTCATCCAATGCCCGGCGTACACGGCGCTGCCCATGATGACAGCGTCGTAACGATGCAGGGAGATGACATCCTCGGGCGGAAGAGCGCCGATCTCGATGCCCTGCTCCAAGAAGACCTCGCCGATGAAGCGGCCTATCTCCTCGGTCGAACCATGTTTGCTGGCCGTCGTGACCAACACTCTCATCAGATCTCCCTTTATTGGCGGTCTGTAGACAGGTATAGGCAGGGGTTACCGGTCGAAACAGGGCCGAAGGCCCCTAGCCTCAGGTCTGGGTGCGAGGGCGGAGACGCCAGATGAGGACGGCGGCAGCCATGGAGAGGACTGCAGCCGACACCGCGACCGGCGTGCGCCAGGAGCGGGCGACCGCCAGGTCCCCTTCCAACGCCGACATGACTCGCCACTCGAGATCGAGCGGTGCATCGAACGTCTCGTTCGACATGGCGGCCAGCTCTCGGGCGGTGCGAGCCATCGCCGCGTGCCTTGCCTGGCACTTGAGGCATTCATCGGCGTGGGCACGGAACGGCCGGGCGACCGGGGTGCCTTCCACGGCGCTGTTTGCAACGAAGGGGGCGGCCACCTCGCAGAGGACGTTCATGCCGACTGCTCCAAATGGCGGGCCAGTCGGGCTCGGGCCCGGTGGAGCCTCACCTTCGCCGCCGAGACGGAAATCCCCATGGCCTCGGCGATCTCGGCGTGGGACCAGTCGTAGACGTCCTTCAGCACCACCACCTGGCGTTGGGGCTCCGGCAGCGTGTCGAGGGCGCGACGCAGCCGGCCGCGCAGCTCGAGTATCTCGCCGGCCATCTCCGGGTGATCGGCGCCCATCGGGGCGGCGACGTCGATGAAGTCGTCCAGCGGTGGCCCGTTGTGCCTGCGGGCCCGTCTGCGCTGGGTCCATGCCGTATTGACGGTGATGCGGTGCAGCCAGGTCGACAGTGCCGCATCGCCTCTGAAGTTGGGCAACGCCTTCCACGCCCGGATCAGGGCCTCCTGGGCGATATCGGCCGCAAGATGTGGGTCGCCAACGAGTCTTCGCGCCAAGGTGTAGACCTCGTCTCCATGCTCACGGACCAGTGCGCCAAAGGCGGCTCGGTCGCCGGCCTGCGCCCTGGCAATGAGCTCTTTCTCCTTGTCGCGTTCGACCCTGGCCATGTCCATGTGGTTACTGCCCCATCAACTCGATTCGAGCACTCACATACTCGGCGTCCTCGTCGCTGACCGCAACAACCGCCGTGTCCCCGGTCTCCTCGACTCCCACCGACACCGGGCGTGCCGGGGCCAGCGGATTGCGAAATCGGACCTTCGCCGAGCGGAGCGGCGCGTCGCCGGGGCGAAGCCTCGAGGCGGCAGCCAGGGCCCAGGCGGCCTGAAGAAGCCCGTGGGCGACTACCCCGGGAAGCCCTGCAGCCACTGCAGTGTCATGGTCCCAATGGATCGGGTTCCAGTCCCGGGTAGCTGCGGCATATCTGACCAAGCCGGCTCTCGAGACGCTCACCTGCCCGCTGTCCGGTCTCCCGTCGTCCTCCGGCGCAGGTTCCACCCGCTCGGCGACTTCGTCGGGTTCGGCCATTGGCGAGACCAGGAACAGGGAAGTAGCGTCGGCCACCGGGCCGATGTTGTCGACCACCTCGACATCGAAGTCGACAAAGGCCACCCCACCACGTTCGCGAACCCGGCTCACCTTTCCCGTCACATCCATCTCGGACTCGATGCCGATGCGCCGATGCCAGGTGAAGGTCTGCTCGCCATGTATCACCGATCGGTCAGCCAGTTGGCGGAGCAAGTCGGATGCGACGACAAACAAGAGCGTGGCCATGAAGCCCGGAGGCGCAGCGTCCTCCCATCGTTCGATTTCGTCGCCGGTGGCCCGAACGAAATCGTTGACGTTCTCGACACAAACCCGAAAGTGGTGGGGACCGATGGGCTGGTCGACGAGATCGGATGGATTCAAGGGTTTCACGGTAACGCCGACGGGGGTATGGTCCGCCCCGGGCACGGGCTGGGAGTGCGTGACTGGAGGTACATGAGACGCTCTCTCAGAAGACTTGTCGTGCTGGCAAGTATCTTCGCCCTGCTCGGAGCCACCGTACCGGTGGCCACCGCTGCGCCGCCTGCAGCGTGCGCCAACCGGAACAACAACACAATCAAGAAGCTGCTCGAGTGTGTGGACGTCACCGGCGTCCGCGAACATCAGGCGGCATTCCAGGCGATTGCCGACTGCCAACGGCGGCACCCGAGCAGCCGGAACGCCCGGCTACGACGAGTCGCTCGAGTATGTAGCGGAGAGGATGACGGCTGCCGGCTACGTGGTCACTTTGAACGCCTTTCCCTTCGTGTTCGTCCCACCGCCGACCCTGCAACAGCTGACACCGGTGAGCGCCACCTACGAGACCGGGGCCTTCACCGGCACCGGATTTGGGACGGTCACCGGCAATGTGATCCCGGTCGACATCAATCTGGTCCCGCCGCGAGCGAGCACTTCAGGATGCGAGGCAGGTGACTTCGCCCTACTCAACTTCGGTGGTCCGTCGGACATCGCCCTCATACAACGTGGCACCTGTCCCTTCGCGGACAAGGCACTGAATGCCGAGGCGGCCGGGGCGGAGGCGGTAATCATCTTCAACCAGGGCGATACCCCGCTCCGGGAGGATCTGATCGTCGGCACGCTGGGGGGGACCAACGTTGTCGCCATTCCGGTGGTCGGTGGTTCGTTCGCCAACGGTGAGGCTCTGGCTCAAGCCGGTTCGACTGCGTTTGTCAACGTCGACCCGCCGGAGGACATCACCCAGTACAACGTGATCGCCGAATCGCCCGGTGGTGACCCGAACAACGTGGTCATGGCTGGTGGTCATCTCGACTCGGTGCAACGTGGTCCCGGGATCAACGACAACGGCTCCGGCTCGGCCGCACTGCTCGAGGTGGCGGAGCAGATGGCCAAGGTCAATCCGCGCAACAAGGTGCGGTTTGCCTGGTGGGGCGCCGAGGAAGCAGGTCTGATCGGATCGACGCAATACGTTGCGGGAATGAGCCAGGCCGAACGGGCCAAGATCGCCCTCTACCTGAACTTCGACATGGTGGGCTCACCCAACCACGTCTTCTTCATCTATGACGGTGACAACTCGGATGGAGTC
>CAVRXA010000016.1:0-38382 GCA_963725075.1 uncultured Acidobacteriota bacterium | reverse complement strand
ATGGACCTTCTCGACTCTATGCGGTAATGCGGACATGTTCGGTCCGCAATGGCCTGCACCGCCTGAGCACGGTAGGTGGCAACCGATTTCGGCGCCGGGGTATTTCGTGTGGGTTTGAACCTCATGCCCGAGTGGGGGAGTGGGTGACACAGCTGATGAAAACGGATCTGCTCGATCGAGGGACCGGATGGAGATCGCACGATCTCGAGAATCCGTACACGAGGGTATGGAATCTGTCGTGGGCGGGTTGTAGTGTCGAACGTATGTTCGATACCGAGATGTTGCCTGCTGATCTCGATCTTCTCGATCCGGAATCCGACGACGATCAGGGTCTGCCTGCCGATCTGGAGACGATCTCGCCGGGTCTGTTGCTGGCGGTGATCCTGTCCTCGGTCGACCGGGAGCGGCTGTCGGGGTACGACCGGGTGCGGGTCTTGCAGGCTGATGCTCGAATGGTGTCCCACTTTCAGGCTCGGTTGTATGCCGATATCGAATCAGTGGCTGATTCGGTCTCCGAGCTGCCCGATGCGGTGGATCCTGACCCTCAGGTCATTTTCGAGACGGCTTCCTCCGAGGTCCGGGCGGCATTGACGTTGACTCGTCGTGGCGCTGATATCCAGGTGGATTTGGCCTTTCTCCTCCGTGAGCGTCTCCCCCAAGTGTGGGAGGCGCTACATGACGGGCGGATCGATCTGGCTCGGGCCCGGATCCTGTCTGATCTGACTTCACCACTACCGCGGGAACTGGCCCGAGATGTCACCAAGGCTGCCCTGATACGGGCGCCGGACCTGACCACCGGACAGCTACGAACCCATCTGGGACGGTTGATCATCAGCGTTGACCCGGCCGCGGCGCAGGAACGCTACGAGGACCGGTTGGAGGAACGACGTGTCGTCTCCGAAGCCGGTGAGGACGGGACGGCCAATCTGTCTGGGTCTGAATTTGCCGCCGGCTGACGCCAATGCTGCGATGCGCCGGATCAATCGGCGGGCCCGAGCATTGAAAGCCAGAGGAGACAAACGGAGGATCGACCAGATCCGAGCCGACATCTACCTCGATCTGCTCACCGGACGGAACCAGACCGAGAAAGGTTCAGGCGGTGACCGGGGAGTAGTCGACATTCGGGTCGACATGACCACTCTGGCCGGGCTCGACGACCAACCCGCAGAGATTCCTGGTTGGGGAACTGTCCTAGCCGATGTCGCCCGTCAGATCGTCGACGAACAACATGATGCGGAATGGCGGATCACCATCACCGACGAGAACGGTCAACCGTCAGGCGTGGTAACCACCAGACGCCGACCCACCGCCGTGCAGAAACGGATCGTGGAGACCCGGAATCCGACGTGTGTCTTCCCCGGATGTCGTATGCCGGCCGACCAATGCGATCTCAACCATGAGATCCCTTGGGTCCAAGCCCACCGGACCACCATCCGAGAACTAGGACCCCTCTGCCGCCACGATCACATGAGCCATCACCAACACGGCTGGAAACTGAAACAGATCAGACCCGGGACCTACCAATGGACCAGCCCACTCGGCCACAGCTACACCACCGGACCCGACCAGCCCTGACCGTCAGGCTCCCCTGACCCATACCCCGGCGCTGGTCGGCCGGAGAGTGTCGGTCACCAGGTTCACCCAGTCCGAGGCCATGCGATCCGGGTCGACCTGATCCTGGAGATGTGATGCGAAGTCGTCCATCACTCGTTCCAGTTGGTATCGGGATCGGTAGAACCGGCGGTCCATCCAGGTCATCACTCTCCTGCGGACGGGTGTGAACATGGCGGCCACCGCCAGAGTCGACCCGGCAACAAACAGAGGCGATTGCTCGCCGACGATCTGGGTGGGCAACCACACGGCACCCACCACGTAGACCGCCCCAAGGATCAGTACCAACAGTGCGTACGAAACGGTTCGGCTGATCACTCGGTCGAAGTCGTAGAGGCGATAACGAAGTACGGCCACCGCGATCGATGACACCAGGACCAAGACCCAGATCGCGAACAGGGCGTTGGCGGCCGGCTCGTTGCCGAGTTCGTAGAGAATGAGATTGAGTGTCATCCCGACGATGGAGATGGACAGGGCTCCGGCGAAGACCTTCATTTGCTGACGTTCGATACCGCTGGACCGCCGAAAACGCATGACGGCGCTGACCACAGCTCCGCCAACCGCGGCCAGCATTAGTACTAGTCCGAGCAGCGAGACCGTGTCGAAGACGTCTGTCGCCAGTGGCAGACCAAGAGGGAGTGGAACCTCGACCTCAGTCTGGCCGACGGTGACCGGGGCGGATTCCTTGAAAGCGTTACCGAAGATCAGCATCGCCAGGCCTACCAGCATCACCGGCGTCACCCATCGATAGCGGGAGGAAGCCAGGCGGCCGTCTGGGAAACGGAGCGGCAACAAGACCAGGATCAGGCCCATGCTCAATGCCCACTGCCAGGTACCGAACCAGACGCCCCAAGCGGTGAGTGGGTGGTCGATGGCGGCAAGGGATTCTCCCATGACTCCCAGGGTGAAGGTGAGGCCAAATGTGGCGAGGATCCATCCGACCGGATTGGCGGGCAGCCGCCAGACCAAATAGCCGCCCACCAATGCCGGTGAAGCGAAGGCGAGGATGCCCAGGATGTCGACTAGGGGATAGTCGCTGCCGACGTCCTGGCTACCCACCACCACGAACATCCCCAGCGCGACCAAACCGATCGCCACTCCGAGCCAGCGTCTCCATCTCATCGGGCGTCCCCGCGCACCCAGACCCCGACGGCCGACGGCTGCAACGTCCCCGTCACCACGTCCGCCCAGTCGTCGGCCAGACGTTCGGCATCGACCTGATCACGCAAGCGGGCGGCGAACCCGTCGGTGATCTGCTCGAGGTCGTAGGACGACCGATTGAATCTCCGGTCGACCCAGCGCATGACCCGGCGCCGGAGGGGGTTGAACAGCGCGGCCACCGCCAGGGTGGAGCCGGCCACGAACAGCGGGGTCTGCTCTCCAACGATCTGGGAGGGAAGCCAGACGGCCCCGAACCCGTAGATGATGGCCAGGGCTCCGGCCAGGACTGCATAGGTGACTGTGCGGCTGATGAGGCGGTCGATCTCGAACAGCCGGTAGCGGAGGATGGCCAGCGTCACCGCGGCGCCGACAAAGATGCTGAACACGAAATTGAGGACGGAACCGAGCCAGATCGGGCCCCAGCTCTGCGTATCCACGGAGAAGAAAATCACCGCAACTGCTCCGACCCACAGCAGGACCTTGACCTGCTGCCGCTCGACGCCTTCCCCCTGGCGATAACGCGCTACCAGCGAGAGCAGGCCGAGGACGATCGCTATCAATAGTCCAGGAACAACCACAAACTGGAACACCGCGTTGATGAACTCACTCAAGGCGGGGATGCCCAGGGGGTTGGGTGGCAGTCCGATGACCGGCTCCCGCTCGACCAGGAAAGCAGCGGCCAAGAAGGTGGCGACCACCGCGATATTGGTGAACCAAAGTGCCGGTCGCCAGCGAGACGAGGGCAAGTGCCCGTCCGGATAGAGAAGCAACAGGTATGGGATGCTGAATGAGCCCGGGATCCACAACCACAACGACATCCAACCGACGAGAGCCACGATCGGAATTGCACCCCAGCGGTCCATCCCAAAGCGAGTGAACTCGGCAGCGAGGCCCTCCAACGGAAAGGAGAGACCGGCCACGAGGACCCACCAGCAAAACGCATTCCTCGGCTGCGAGAGCACGAGGCGCAGTCCGAGTGTTCCTACCGCCACGAAAGCGAGGTCCTCCATGGCTTGGAGCCATGGGTCCGCTGCGTCCAACGGATCGGCGACGGGGAGATCGGCATTGGCGAATAGCAGAGCCACCTCGACTACGTAGGCGAGGATCGTCACCACCCATAGGGCCCAGGCCAGCCGTCGCCGGCCCCAATCAGTGATCGCCGTCACTCATTCTTCATCCACGAAATCATGGCTCGGGCTCGTCACGGGACCGTTACGGCGATCGATTTGCCCAGAAGACCGTGATATCGCTGCTCGACGTGATCCTTCAAGGCCGAAATCGTCTTTCTGGGCAGCTTTCCGAAAGGTTGGAGAACGATGCTCCCGTCGTCTGTCTCCCAGGTCCCGACGATCCGCCCGTTTTCCAGGATGACCGGTGCGATCCAGCCCGCCGCCTTGGACACCTCGTCGACTCTGCCTTTGGGGATGATGTGCTCACGATGGCTGATCGGGGCCAGTGTGTAGGGGTCGAACCCGGGCAGAAGGTGAGCACTCTCGGGGGCGTCGGTCTTCGAAGCTGCCTTGGCGCCCGCCTTGGTCATCCACGCCTGATATCCCTCGATCTCCACTGGTACGTGATTCTCGAGAACGGGAGTCGTCAGCTCCCGGCCGGTCTTCGGGTCGACTCCGAACCAGCGAGCAAAGTCGCTGATGGTGGCCGGGCCGTTGGCGTCGAGAAACCGCTCGACCACGACCCGCATCGCCTCCTCGCGACCCGGCTCCTCTAACGAGGCACCTAGCCAGACGCCAGGATCGACGAAGGTGACATTGCGCCCACGGGGCGGTCCCTGGGCCAGCAGACCTTGGTTGGCAGCCGGCTTGAGCACCTGACTCCAGCCGGATGAGAGCGCCTCACCCAGCCCGCGATCACGGGTCTTGGCCACGATCGCCGCGGTCAACTCCTCACGCGTCATCGGCTCACCGGAAATGACCGTCGGGATCGCCCCCGTCAGGGAGTCGAGTTGAGACTTGCTTATCCCGTGATATTTCTCCCAGGCCGGAGTGATCTTCCACGGTCGCTGGCGAAGAGCGGCAATCCATACGCCGATTTCGGATGCGGGCAGGAGATGGAGCGTTCCCCTCATGGCCCAGGTCTTGACGAGGCTCCGCTTCTCCCACAACAGATGCTCGATGTCGGCAAGGCGCTTGCACCTGATGGCGACTGCCTGGGCGGCAGAGGAGGCAACCTGCGCCTGGACGCCCCCTATCTTCGAGATGACGCGCACCGGGTCGGTCCCGGGCGCATCGAGGAGCTGTTGACCCAGTCGCCAGGCGAGTGCCTGGTCCCAGCTGAGGTCGAGCTCCCGCTTTCGTCTGCGTCATCGTCAGGTAGTTTCGTGCCTACCGCGTCCAACCGGAGACTTCCATGTGTTACAACGGTGATGCCCTGCCGCCAGTCGACCCCATCGAGGGTGGTGCCTCGGGTAGCGACCTCGTGCTGGCCTCCGTCGACGGGAATCGGTTCGCTGCCTTCGCGGCCACCAGTGCCGAGAGCAAGGGTCCGGGCGTCGTCATCCTCCCTGACGTCCGTGGGTTGCACCACTTCTACGAGGAGTTGGCGCTCCGCCTTGCCGAGCATGGCTATGACGCGGTGGCGATCGATTACTTCGGACGGACTGCCGGAGTGGGCAAGAGGAACGATGAATTCGCCTACAAGGAGCACGTCCCACGGACCACTCTGAAGGGCGTCACCGCCGACACCGCGGCCGCCGTGTCCCATCTCCGTGACTCCGACCCGGCACGGCCCATCTTCACCCTCGGCTTCTGCTTTGGGGGATCCAACTCCTGGCATCAGGCCGCTGCCGGGCACGGTCTCGCCGGCGCCATCGGCTTCTATGGGAACCCGTTGCGCCCACCGAAGGGGCCTATGGAAGAGGTGAGCGATTTCGCGTGCCCGATCCTGGCTTTGATGGGAGGCGATGACCCCGGGATCCCGAACGAGGTGGTCGAGGGGTTCCGGCAGGCCTTGGACAATGCCGGCGTGGAGAACGAAGTGGTGGTGTATTCCGACGCTCCGCATTCCTTCTTCGACCGGCAGCAGGAGAAGTTCGCCAGGGAGTCGGCCGACGCCTGGAGCCGGGTCCTCGAGTTCATCGGTCTCCACGCCGAGAACACGTGACGTTGCCCGAATCCGCCCTTCCCAGCGGGACTGTGACCTTCCTATTCCTCGACATAGAGGGCTCCACTGGCTGGCTGGAAAAGCTCGCGGATGACTATCCGCAGCTCCTCGCTACTTATCGCGAAACGACCGAGCACTCGGTGCGCGACCACGGGGGTGTCATATTCGGAAGCGAGGGTGACGGCTTGTTCGCGGCCTTTGCCGAAGCTGGCGAAGCTGTGTCGAGCGCCATCGCGACCCAGCAGGCTTACGACACTGCGGACTGGCCAGGGCAGGCGGAGGTGAAGGTGCGGATGGGCATCCACAGCGGGGCCCCCACGCTGATCGGCGACGACTACACCGGTATCGATGTCCACCGGACCGCACGGATCATGTCCGCCGCGTGGGGAGGCCAGGTCCTCATCTCGGAGACGACCCGTTCGCTCATCTCCAACACCGCGGTCAAGTGCCGGGAGCTCGGTCTGTACGCGATGAAGGGCCTCAGCCGACACGAGCGGTTGTACCAATTGGACGGGCCTGGTCTACCGGGAGACTTCCCGCCGGTGCGGGCACGTCGCCGCGAGGTCGACCTACCGGTTCCCGCCACCCCACTCATCGGCCGCGATGACGACATTTCGACGGTGGTCCATCTCATCGAGGACGGGGCACGCCTGGTCACGCTCACGGGGCCGGGAGGGATCGGAAAGTCCCGTCTGGCGATGGCTGTGGCTGCACGCCTCGCCACGCGTTTCACGGACGGCGTTGGCTACGTCGACCTCTCCAACGAGGCCGAAACCGAGAGGGTGGCGAAGACGATGGCCGAGCAGCTCGGTGTGCCTGCTGATCCGAGCAGCTCGATGCTCGACGCCCTGATCGATCACTACTCGGCCCTCGAGGTGTTGCTTGTGCTCGATGGCTTCGAGCGCGTCACCGATGCCGCAGTTGGCCTTGCCGAGCTTTTGGCCGGCTGCGCCGACCTCCGCATCCTGGTGACCAGCAGGGCCGCCCTCCGAATCGGCGCCGAGCGGGAGATCCGAGTCGACCCTCTGGAGCTTGCGCCTGAACGCGGAGGTTTCGAGGCGATCGAGGCGTCTCCGGCAGTCCATCTCTTCATCGAGCGAGCACGGGCAGTCCGCCCCGACCTCGAGCTCACCCCATCCAACGCCGGGGTGGTCCGCGATCTGGTTGCGCGAATGGAGGGGTACCCGCTGTCGATCGAGCTGGCCGCTGCCCGAGCCCGGTTGCTCCCACCAGAGGCGATCCTCGAGAGTCTTCGTGGCGTTCTCGATCTGGCCTCTGCCTCCCCGGACCTCCCCAGCCGTCAGCAGAGTCTGCGGGCGACCATCGAATGGAGTCACGGGCTCCTCACGGAGCCTGATCAGACCCTGTTTCGTCGGTTGGGCGTCTTCGTAAATGGATGGACGCTCGAAGCAGCGGAGGCCGTGGCCGGAGGCGATGCCCCCGATGTCTTTCTCGGGCTGGAAACGCTGGCCGCACAGAGCATGATCTCAGTCGACTCCGCGGGCCGGATGAGTATGGGGACCGCCATGCGGGAGTTCGCCGCGGAGGGACTCGCCGTGGTGGGCGATGAGGAAGCCGCCCGGCTTCGTCATGCAGAGCACTACGAATCAGTGATAGTCACGGCTTATCCAATGATGCGTGGGACCCGGCAAAGAGAGATGATCAACACGCTGTCGCATGACTGGCCGAATTTTCGGGCGGCGGCCGATTGGGCGTTGAGCACGGATCGCATCCAGTTGGCTGCCTCCTTGTACACCAACTGCTGGATATTGGCCTGGCAGGGTGATCACTGGCTCGACACAGATAGATACACCGAGGAGTTCGTCGCGGTCAGCCATCGTCTCGACGATCACCTTCGGGCCCGGCTCCTGTTCGTCACCGCAGGCTTTCGCATGGAGAGGGGCGAGGCACCGACCGCCATCTCCTACGCCCGACCGGCCATCGAATTGTCCATGCAGGTGGAGGACCGCGAGACCGAGGCGTGGTCGAGATTGATGCTGGCCGGTTCGCTCCTCATCGAGGACGCCTCTGACCCCGAGCCGCGACAGCAGATCGCCGAGGCGGTAGCCATTGCTCGTTCCCTGGATGACCCGTTCGTGCTCGGGTATTCGCTCAGTTTTCAGGCGGCCATGTCGACGCTCGACGGCGATATCGCCACCGGCATGGCCAATCACCTGGAGGTTCTCGAGATCGCCAAGCGACTCGAAATCGTGTCGCTGGTGATCCAGACCTATAGCCAGGTGGCGATGACTCATCTCGTTGCAGGTGAGGTCGGGGCCGCCCGTGCCGCTCTGGAGGAAGCTGCAGAGAACCTCGACCGAGTGAGGAGCCTGGAATCGCTGGCCGTCTTCCTGGATGCAGTCTCGTGGCTGGCGTTTGTCGAGAACGACCCGGTGCGCGCCATGACGGCATTGGGCGCCGCAAATGCCACCAGGTCACGAGTCGGACTGGTCCGATGGGCCTTGATCGCGGAGTTGCTCGACGCGGCCGGGGTGGCGGCAGAGACCGATCAGCCCGCCCTCGCGGAAGCCCGTCGAGCCGGTGAGGAGATGACACCGCAGGATGCCATCGCCTATGCCCTTCGGCCCCATCATGAGCTGGCCGTCGCCGGCTGAGATGGAGTCAGAGTTGGCTGGCGGGATGTTCTGGTTGAGTCGGAACAGATTGGTCGGGTCGTACCGGTGCTTGACCTCGCGGAGACGGTCCCAGGTTTGGCCCGGATAGGCCTGTCTCACCCGCTCCTGGCCCTCGTCGCCGATGAAATTGACATAGGCCTCGCCGTTGTCGCCAAGGGCCGTGGCGAGACCATCGACCCACGATTCATGGGCCTCGGCTTCGTCCGGCTGCTGGAACATCGACGCCACGTTGAGCATGATCGGCCGCTGGCGGTGGGCGTAGGCCGTTGCCTCCTCGGGCACCCGGGAGATGGCGCCGCCCAGGACCCTGATCTGGGTCACCGCCATCGCGGCGGTAGAGGCGTTGACCTGCTCGATGATCGTCTCGGCGGCGGCACGATCGATGCCGTCGACGAAGAGGTTCCGTACCGCGAACACCCCTGGAGGCGGGCCCTCCTCCTCTTCCTCATAGATGCCCGCGTAGCGACCCGGCTCCACCTTGTCGAGCAAGGGGGTGGCCGAGCTCTCGAAAGGGCGCGACAACGGACTCACCGGTCTCGGCGTCGCCCGTGTAGACGAGCAGGCCGAAGAGAATCACCTGTCCGTGCAGCTCCTCGGGGAGAAACGGCATCGGTGGCGCCTTCATCACGTTGGCGATGGTGGAGAGCTCTTCGGGAGCCGCGGCGGCCAATTCGACGAATCCGTGCACCGTGTCCGGCGTGGCGGGAAGAATCAGCATCCCGCCAACGATCTGATCCACCTCATGGAGCCGGAACTGGAACCTGGTCGCCACGCCGAAGTTTCCTCCCCCTCCGCGAATCGCCCAGAAGAGATCAGGGTGGTTCTCCGCGTCGACACGAAGGACCTTCCCGTCGGCGGTGACCAGCTCGGCGGCGAGGAGTGAGTCGATGGTCAGACCATGCTTCCGCGAGAGAAAGCCGACACCGCCACCGAGGGTGATTCCGCCGATGCCTACAGAACCATTGTCGCCGAATCCCACGGCGAGGCCATGTTCGCCGAGGGCGCTGGTCAGCTCACCGGCGGTCAACCCGGTCTGGGCCCAGACGGTGCGTTGTTCGGGGTCGACATGGACCGCTTTCATCGCCGACAGATCGAGGACGATCCCGCCGTCGGAGCTCCCGTAGCCGGCAATGCTGTGGCCCCCACTGCGGACCGCCAGCTCCGTTCCGGTGTCGCGGGCGACGGACACCACGTACGCCACCTCGTTGACGTCGGTGGGGCGCACGATCACAGCCGGCTTGCGATCGATGCCGTAGTACACCGCCCGCGCCTCGTCGTAGGGGGCATTGTCAGGTGTGATCACCTCACCGTCGAGCACCTCGCGCAGCTTCGGGATCGACAGTTCCTTGGTGGTGATGGAAGGGTTCTGCATTGGTTTCTCCTCTCAGTGGCGAGAGTGGACAGCTCTGGGGGTTACCCCATCGATTCAGACCGCAATCAGAGCCAGAATTAATCGCCGGATACGGCCGCGTCATCGGGCAGGGGGCGTATTCCCTGTCCGACTCGAGGTGTAGATGTCCCATACTGGGAGAGCACATGACCGAATCGACAGCGACCGAAGCCAAGAGCGACGCACCCTCGCTCGAGGACCTGGAGCAGTATCGGCGCGAGCTCACCGGCTACGCCTACCGGATGCTGGGGTCCTCATTCGAGGCGGAGGATGCGGTCCAGGAGAGCTTGATCAGGGCTTGGAGGGCCAGCGACCGATTCGAAGGTCGTTCGTCCTTGAGGACCTGGCTCTACCGCATCACGACCAATGTCTGCTTCGACATGCTCGAGGGCAGGGAGCGTCGGGCTCGCCCCATGGACCTCGGGCCTGCCTCCACCGCCGACACGATGCTGCCCGCTCCGTTGCCCGAGATCACCTGGATCGAGCCTGTCCCTGACAGCATCATCCTTCCGCCGAGCGCCGATCCGGCGGAGGTGGCGATATCGCGGGAATCGGTGCGCCTCGCCTTCATGACGGCCCTGCAACATCTTCCTGCCCGCCAGCGGGCGGTCCTGATCTTGCGCGAGGTGCTCCGCTGGAAGGCCGACGAGGTCGCCGATCTGCTGGAGACCTCGGTGGCGTCGGTCAACAGCGCACTGCAGAGGGCGCGGGCGACACTGTCAGAGATCGAGCCGGCCGAATCGGACCCGTTCTTGCCCATGGACGATGAGCAGCAAGCTCTGCTCAGTCGTTACGTCGACGCCTTCGAGAGATACGACCTCGACTCCCTGGTCACCCTGCTTCACGACGATGTCGTGCAGTCGATGCCGCCCTACGACCTCTGGCTGCGGGGCCATGCGGCCATCAGAGGGTGGTTTCTGGGCACCGGGATCGGTTGCCGCGGTTCGGTGGTCATACCCGTCGAGTCGGCCAACGGGTTACCAGCCTTCGGTCAGTACAAGCCGGGACCCGACGGCGGCTACGTGCCCTGGGCGATTCAGGTCCTCGAGATATCACAAGGCCGGATCGCCGGGCTCAATTTCTTCCTCGACACCACCCGGCTGTTCCCACTCTTCGGGTTGCCCCTGGTCTACGAGGGGTAGCACCCGCTTCCAGACCGCAAAGACCGAGCAATTCCCGGAGCCCCGGCGAGGCGTCGCGTAGCTCGACGGCATATCCCTCGTCGGCGAGGGCGAGCCGAAACCGGCACAGTGCCTCGATCGTGGCCAGATCGGGCGATGTGACTCCGCCCATGTCACAGACCAGGGCAGGTCTTCTCGAATCGGCTTCTGCATCCAACGTGATTGAGACTCTCCCGTCCGGGGAAACTCATCCCACAAGGACCACAGGAGGTGGCTGTGTTCGAAAACACCAAGGCTTACAGCGGGTTCTCGGTCGATGACATCGAGCAGGCACGCCAGTTCTACGAGGGGACCCTGGGATTGAACGTCACCGAGGAGAACGGGATGCTCGGCCTCCACATCAACGGTGGTGGAGACATCCTCATCTATCCCAAACCGGACCACTCTCCGGCCACGTTCACGATTCTCAACTTTCCCGTCGTAGACATCGACCTGGCGGTTGACGATCTGACCCGGAGCGGGATCGAGATGGTGCGCTACGAGGGGATGAACCAGGACGAAAAAGGGATCATGCGTGACAACGGCCCGTCGATCGCCTGGTTCCTCGACCCGGCAGGAAACGTCCTCTCCGTCCTCGAAGACTGAGGCTCAGAGCTGGCCCGAGCTCGTCAGGCCCGCTATCGAAGCCAGGTACTTTGGGTCTTCGTAACGGTCGAGCAGGAAGGCATCTGAGTAGGCGGGCAACTCGGCCCCGGTGACATGCCTGGCGAGGAGGTCGGCTGCCCCGGCGGCGACCATGACCCCGAACCCGGAGAGCCCGGCAATCAGGTGGAACCCGGATGGGCCGGCAGGACCGATGAGGGGACGGTTCTCCCTGGTCTTGGTGTAGTAGCCACCGTCGACGACCGACTGAGGGAGCCGTTCCTTGTAGACGTCGAACCCGGGCACCATCGTCGTCAGGCCGCGCAGCACCACCTCGGGGTAGAGAGGATCCTCGGGCAAGGGCCACGACGGCTCCTGCACCACTCCGTGGTATTCCCAAAGACCAAGGAGATACAGCGAGCCTTCCCCGCCCTCGGGCCGAAAATGACAGAAGATCGGCATCTCGCCCAACAGGTCATCCCGGCCCTCGTCGGCGAGGGCGCCTCGTTCCTCCTCGCTCCATTCGAGATGCTGGGTATCGCTCCAGATGACCATCGGGGCATCCCGTGGCACCACACCCAGGTGATCCCGGTAAGCCGCCTTGATATGAAGCTCCGAGAAGAGAGGGCAGATCGACGCCGACCAGGGCTGCCACCTTCCCGGCCATCGGCCCGGCGGCGTCGACGACCACCTCGGTGTCGATCTCGCCACCATCGGCCAGTGAGACCGACCGGATCCTCCCTGCGGAGACATCGATGCCGGTCACCTCGTCATCCAAGATCTCCAGCCCTCGCTCCTTCCCCTGGTCGAGCATCCAGGCGCCGAGTTGCTGGGCACTGAACCAGCCGGCCCGCCTCACATGCATCGCACCGACAACGTGTGGAGTCAGGTACGGAAAGTGATCGAGCACCTCATCTGGCCCGACCATGATGTCGGCGCCTTCCGGCGCACCGACGAAGTCGTCGGAAGGAGAGGAGCGGTAGGGGATCGGCCCCGGATGAAGTCGGACGGGTCCGGCTCCGAGGGTCGAAGTGTGATGGGCGTCTTCCACCATCCGGTGAAAGTTGTCGTCGTTTCCGGTGACGAAGAGGTAGCCACGGCGGTTCAGGGCGAAGGCGTTCCCCGACTCGGCGGCCATCCTGTCCAGCAGGTCGATGGATCGGCTCATCAAGCCCACCATGGGAAGGTTCGGCCACCAGTTGCGATAACACTCGGTCGACTTGTCGGAGGTGAGGGACAGGGGCGGGAGCGGATCGACGATGACGACGCTTCCGATCCCATGCTTCACCGTGAGCTCATACGCGGCAGAGACTCCGGCGATCCCGGCGCCAATGACGACGACGTCGGCCTTGCGGCTCACCTCAGGTCGAGAGGTGGTCCCGGACCCGGGCGGCGACGGCCGGACCGGTGAAGCCGAGTTTCTCGGCGATGACAGTGTCGGGTGCCGACGCCCCGAAATGGTCGATGCCGAGGATCAGCCCCTCCTGGCCCACGATGCGCTCCCAGCCGAAAGGTGAGGCGGCCTCGACCGCGACCCGGGGAGCAGAACCAAGCACGCGGGACCGGTACGGCTCGTCCTGCTCGAAGAAGAGCTCCCAGCAGGGGAGGCTCACCACTCGCGCGGTAATGCCTTCGCCATCCAGGATCCCCGCCGCATCGACGGCGACATGCACCTCTGAGCCGGTGGCGATCAGGGTCACATCGTCGCCGTCCCGGAGCAGATAGCCGCCTTTCTTCACTCCGGCCGGGTCGGCGTCGAGGATGGGGACATCCTGACGGGTGAGGAGGAGACCCACCGGACCATCGGTTCGGTTGAGGGCTATCTCCCAGGAGGCAAGGGTCTCGTTGGCGTCGGCGGGCCTGATCAACCAGAGATTTGGCATCGCCCTGAGCGAGGGGATGTGCTCGATTGGCTGATGAGTCGGGCCGTCCTCGCCGAGGAAGACGGAGTCGTGGGTCCAAACCCAGACGGACGGAGCCGACATCAACGCCGAGAGTCGGACAGCAGGCCGCATGTAGTCGCTGAAGACGAAGAAGGTGGCGGCGTACGGCTTGAGCCCGCCGTGCACTGCCAGCCCGTTGGTGATGCAGCCCATGGCGTGCTCCCTCACTCCGAAAGGGATGTCTCGAGCCGACGGCTCGGCCGCCGAGTATCTACGAGAGGAATCGATCACTGTCTTGGTCGAAGCGACCAGATCGGCCGATCCGCCGAGGAATCCGGGCACCTTCTCTGCGATCTCGCCGAAGAGCTTGCCCGAGGCCGATCGTGTAGCCATCTTCTCGCCGACGGCGAACCCAGGGCCCTTCAATTCCACGGGGGCGGAGGAGTGCAACTGATCCCACAGGGCCCTCTGGTCCTCGTCGGCGCTTTCCAAGCGCTTCGCCCATTGCGAGTGCTCCTCCTTCCCCCGGGCCATCGCCGATTCGAAGAACTCGTAGACCTCGGGCTCGACGTGAAAGGCAGGCTCGAGCGGAAATCCCATGGCCTGCTTGGCCAGGGCGATCTCCTCGTTGCCAAGGGGAGAGCCGTGTGAGGCCGCGGTGTCCTGGGCATTGGGGGCCCCGTGTGCGATGTGGGTGTGGCAGATGACGAGCGAGGGCCGATCCTCGAAGGTGATAGCTGCCTCCAGCGCTTCGCTGATGGCCTCCGAATCGTGCCCATCGATCTCCTGGGTATGCCAGCCCTGAGCCTGGAACCGCTTTGCCACGTCTTCGCCGAAGGTGATATCTGTTGACCCGTCGATCGAGATGTCGTTGTCGTCGTACAGATAGATGAGCCTGCCCAGTCCGAACCGGCCGGCAAGGGACCCGGCCTCGGCACTCACCCCCTCCATGAGGTCGCCATCGCTTACGAACCCAAAGGTCCGGTGGTTCACCAAGTCCTCGCCGAGGCGGGCCCGGAGGTGTGTCTCGGCGATGGCCATCCCGACACCGGTGGCGAACCCCTGGCCCAATGGCCCGGTCGTCATCTCGATCCCCAGCTTCTGATCGATCTCGGGATGCCCCGCAGTGTGGCTGTCCCACTGTCTGAAGTTCTTCAAGTCGTCCATGGTCAGCGGGAATCCGCACAGATGCAGCATCGAATACAGGAGCATGGAGCCGTGCCCGTTGGAGAGGACGAAGCGGTCGCGGTCGGGCCAGTCGGGCACCGCCGGGTCCACCTTGAGGAAACGCCCCCACAGGGTCACCGCGATCTCGGCCATGCCCATGGGCATCCCAGGATGACCGCTGTTGGCCTTTTGCACCGCATCCATGGCCAGCGCCTTTACGGTGTCGACCGCCAGTTTTTCGATCCCGTTGTTCGCCATAGGCCCCGGGAGGCTACCGGCGCCGGTAGGAGGCGGCTAACCGGGTCGGCATACCTCGCAGGGCCGGAATCCGGCAGATCGAGCAGCGGCGGTTGAGCTGAAGTCGGCCACGTTCCATTCCCCCGATGCCCTGATCACATGACAGGTGGGATGGCAGTACACCCCTGTGGCAGGATCGCCCTGGACTCGAACATGATGCTCGGCCAGTTCGACGAGACGTGCCGGCTCCACGCCCTCATGCGTGAGGAGCTCCCATTTGTTGTGGGGCCCACCGAGCGAGTACTCGCCGAGATGACCGTCGGATCGCACCACCCGGTGGCAAGGGATGATGAGCGGGATCGGGTTGCGGGCCATCGTTGATCCGACCGCCCGGGACGCTCCTGGCTTCTCCGCCTCCCGGGCCAGCCAGCCATAGGGCCGGACCTCACCCCTCGGGATGGTGGCAGCGATGTGGAGAACCCGGTTCTCGAACGGGGTCCGAGACCTGAGGTCGACCGGGAGACGGCCGGGGGTCCCCGCTTCCATCGCCTCCGGGATGTGTCGGCCCCAATCGGTAGGAGGCTCGGCCCTGAACAGGCGGCGACCGTGCCGGTCGGCGAATCGCGTCTCGTAGCCCTTGGTCGCCAGATCGAGAGATGAGACTCCCTCGATATTGAAGGTGACCACAACCTCGCCCAGCGGTGAGGGATAGAGGTCATACCCATCCGCCATCCCGGTGCCGAGTGCAACCCCTTCGCTGATTCCGTCCGGCAACCCGCCGGCAAGCCCTGACAGTTGGTCTTCGATGCTCATTGTTCTTGCTCCATCACTCGTCTCAGGCGGTCCAGTCCACGATGGATGTCTGCCTTCACCGTGCCCTCGGGTCGCCCTGTCGCCTCCGAGATCTCGCCGATCCCGAGCCCGACAACGTGCCGCAGCACTACCGCTCTTCGTTGGTTGATCGGCAGTGCGGAGAGCCGGTCGTCCCAGGCCGCAGTGTCGGGTGGCTCTGCGTCCTCCGTTGTGGCGTGTTCGTGCATCTCCACGAACGTGGGACGCCTCGATCGGCTTCGGAGATGGTTCCGCCCCAGGTTCAGTGCGATGGTCCACAGCCATGGCGACAGCCTGAGTTCCTCGAAACGAACCCGGTCGAACCCACCGAGCGATCGATAGGCACGGATGAAGGTCTCCTGGGTCAGGTCTTCGGCCTCCTGATGGTCGCCACACAGACGGCGCAAACCCCAGTAGAGCTTGGGGCCGGCGCTCTCCACAAGGGTGGGAAAGGCGCCGTCGAGGTCCCTGGCCAGGGCTGCGGTCAGATCATCCATCGAAAAGAGAACACCAAACGGGATGCACGGGTTGCACCTTCGCACCGTACTTACATGAGGGCCATGGACGGCTCACGGGTCGGGGCGACGCTGGACGACGCAGAGAGCGCGGTCTCGGCGGGCGCCCCCGTCGGTCCGACAGGCTTCTGGAAAGCAGTCGACGCAGTCAAACGAGACCCGGACCTGACTGAGCGACATGCCGACCGGATCGCCCGGATCGATCGGGCTGCCTTCAAGGCATGGGCACTGATCGCGGTCCCAATTTGGCTTGGCAGTGTGCTGATCATCGGGGCCACCCTCATCGGGCTGGTGCTGGTGGCTTGGACCTACTACCTGGAGGGAACCTGGTCGGCACTGGTGTTCCTGCTCGGCTTCGGGATCATCCTCGTGACCACTCATGGTCTGACCCATCTAGCGGTGGGCACTCTGATGGGGATGCGATTCACTCACTGGTTCATCGGGAAGCTCACGCAACCCCAGCCCGGGGTGAAACTCGATTACGCCACCTATCTCAGAGCCCCGGCGACCTCGCGGGCCTGGATGCACGCCTCAGGCGCGATCGTCACCAAGCTGATGCCCTTCGTCTTTCTCGGCGCTGCCATTGCCGCCGGGGTCCCGACATGGGTGGTGTGGGCGTTGGTGGTGATCGGGGTGGTCGAGATCGCTATCGACATCGTGTGGTCGACGAAGAAATCCGACTGGAAGAAATTCAAGCGAGAGATGGAGTTCGCCGCGAAGTGAGCGTTGCGTGTGCAATCCGCCACCTCCTGCGTGTTCCCTTGCACACGCTGGGTCAGTCCACGTCCTGATCGGCCATCGTCGGGATCGAGCCGTCGGTCTGATGCATCACCTCGTGGGTGCTGATCAACTCGGCGAAATTGGGCGGGTCCTCCACGTCCACCGAGATCAGATGTCTCGTCACCGGGCCGTCCGCCCGATCGAATGATCGGGCCCGAGCGATGATGTCGGCAGAGGCGTCGTCGATGCGGCGATGCTGAGCCAGGTGCTCCTCCCACGACCCGGTGGCGAACAACTCGGTGAGACGGGTCGGGTCGCTGACGTTGCGCAACAACCGCCACCGGTATGCACCGGTGCGGAGACGCACGAGCCTGACCAAGTTCATCACGGCGATGAATTCCTCGAGGTCGGCGAGATCGATCTTCCACGTGTTCAGGATCAGAACCGGCCCACCCTCGACTGTCTCCTCCTCGTGCAGTGGGCCGGGACGGTCGGGTGTGAACTCGGGCGACTCGATCTGATCGAGGCCCGGCAGGTGAAACAGCGGCACCAGGGCGCCGAGCACCACCGAAGCAGAGCACAGGATGACGATCGCGGTCCCCGTTCCCACCGCGTCGGCGAGGACTCCGGAGAGGATGGAACCCAGCGGCATTACGCCGAGGAAGGAAAAGCTGTACAGCGACATCGCACGGCCCCGGATCCACTCCGGCGCCATCAACTGCGCCGTTGCGTTGAGGTTGGTCAGGGTGAGTACCCAGAAAGCACCGGATAGGAACATGAAGAAGGCGGCGGTGGCGATGCTGGTCGAGAGACCGAGGCCGATCCCGACCAGGCCGAACAGACCGATCGTCACCATGGGAGCCCATCGGTGGAATCGATCGATGAAGCGCTGACGCACCACCGTCGCCACCAAGGCGCCAACTCCCATGGCGCCGAGCAGGACGCCGAGGGTGGTGGCGGTGCCGCCGATGGCCTCGTTGTGACCTGGCAACACAGACTGCACAACCGACGAGGTGATGGCGAAGAGCGAAACGAGGAGTAGCAACCGGCGGAAGACCGGGGTGAACCTGGCGTAACGGATGCCGAGCAGGATTGCGGTGCCGAGCGGTGCCGGATCGCGCTCCCTCTTCTCGAACGTGTGCCTCACCATCAGCAGCCCGGCGATGACGAAGCCATAGGTGAGAGCGTTGATTCCGAATCCGACTGCGGCTCCGAAAACGGCGTAGATGATCCCACCCAGTGCCGGCCCGACGGCCCGGGCCACGTTGAAGGCAGCGGACTGGAGGGCCACTGCCGAGGCGATCAGACCGCGAGGCACCATGTCGGGGAGCAGGGCCTGCCAGGTGGGGAGGTTGAGAGCCACCCCGGTGCCGAGGACGAAGCCGAGCCCGAGCAGGAGCCCCGGCGTGATGGCCCCGGACGCAGTGAAGATCGCCATGGCGAGAGCCGATCCCCCCATGATTCCCTGGGCGACCAACATCAGCTTGGTCCGGTCGAACATGTCGGCGAGGGCGCCGGCGGCGAGGGCGAAGAAGAGAAGTGGGAGGGAAGTCGACGCCACCATGAGACCGACCCAGGTGTTGGACCCGGTGAGGTCGAACATCAACTGGGACGAGGAGAGACTCTGGATGAACGTGCCGAAGGCGGACAGCATCGACGCCACCCAGAGCGTGCGGAAAGAGCCATAACGAAGAGGGGCGACCGCCGAGGGCATCTCCTACCAGCGTAGGCCCGGTAGGTTCGCGAGGTGGTACGGGACCTCGCCTACTTCATCTCCGGTGACTCAGGCCCGGGACCGGGAGTGATGGTCCTCCACTCGTTTTGGGGCCTGACGCCGTCGGTGAAGAGCCTGTGCGACGACCTCGCCGATCACGGTTACACGGTTCTTGCCCCGGACATCAACTTCGGCGAGCTGCCTGCCTCGGAGCAGGAGGCCCTCGACCATCTGGGCAAGGCCGACCCCAACCGACTCGCCTCGCTGGTCCTGTCCTCGGCCAAGCTCCTTCACGAGAAGTCAACCGAGGGCCCGATCGGGATCGTGGGTTTTGGCATGGGCGGGTCTCTCGCCCTCTGGGCATCGGTGCGTCTGGCCGACCTGGTCAGTGCGGGGGTCTCCTTCTACGGCAGCCAGCAAATCGATTTCGCCGGGTCCAAGACCGCCTACCTGGTACACCTCGCCGAGGAAGACGAGTACGTGTCGGATGACGAAGCTGCCTTCATGGAGGCAACGATGCGTCTCGAGAACCTCGAGGTCGAGGTCGATGAATACCCGGGCACCCGTCATGGGTTCGCCGAGCCCGATGGTGACACCTTCGACCCCGCCGCCTTTGATGAGGCATGGGCTCGGACGCTGTCCTTCCTGGGCGAGCGGCTGGGTTGAATGGGCAGAGCGACGAGCTAGGCCACCGGCGGGTCGGCAGGTGTCTCCGAGCGCCACGGTGACCGCCACTCGGCTGCCTCCCATCCATCCATGGTGTAGATGCGCTCGTGCTCCACCTTGTCACCGCGGAACTCCATGATGTTCACCGTGAACATCCAGGGCGCTCCGTCGTAGCTGATCAGGTTCTCAGCAACGACCAGGTCGCCATCGTGCTTGATTCGGCGGATTCGAAATTCGAGTTGCGTCGGATATTGGCGACGCCATTCTCTGAAGTTCTCGACTCCTTCGAAACGCTCACCTGACTGAGGGAACTCGAGGACGGCGTCGTCCTTGTAGATCTCGTGGGAGATGTCTTCGTCTTTGCCCGAGTAATTCCAGTGGCGCTCGAGGGCTTCCTGCAGAGTGACTTCGTCGAGCATCGGCTCGCTCCTTGTCCGAAGTCTGCCGATGCTAGGTCGGAGCCACATGCCGGATCTGGTGTTGGCTAACTTCCTCGACATTCAAATTCGGAGACACGCTTGACCTCGGAAACCGCTTATGGCTCGCTGGGCTGGCCGAGATGGGCCCTGATTCTTTTTGGCATCATCTCGGTCATCGCCGGGGTCCTCGCCCTCGTGTGGCCAGAGGTGACCATCCTGGCCCTCGTCATCCTCCTCGGCATCAACATCCTGATATGGGGGATCTTGTTGGTGGTCAATGCGTTCCAGGCCGGCGAAGGTCGTGTCCTGGCCGTCATCCTCGGAGTGCTGGCCCTGATCGCCGGGACCGCACTATTCCTCCGGCCGGTGCGAAACCTCCCGGCGCTGTTGGTCGTGATCTCGGTGTTCTGGGTGGTCGGTGGCCTGATCGAGTCGATCGGGTCCGTCGTCGATCGCGGCCCAGGCTGGGGCTGGGAGTTGGTCTCTGGCCTGGCGTCGATCGGAGCCGGCATCATCGCCATCACCTGGCCGGAGATCACATTGTTCGCCGTCGCGGTCGTGGCGGGCGTCTGGATGATCGTGATTGGATTCATGCGGCTCATCGCCGCCTTCACCGGTGGAGGAGCGGCGCCCACCCCACCAGCAGCGGTAGCTGTCTAGGCGCTCGATGAAAGCGGAGACGGTCACCGACCCCATCTGTTATCACGGCGAAGGGCCCGTGTGGTCCGAGGCCTGGGGCGGGTTGCGCTGGGTCGACATGCTCGACGGCGACGTCATGTCGCTCGGTCCCGATGGCTCAATCCAACGACGTCATGTCGATGACATCGCAGCGGTCGCCTGGCCTCGTCGCGGAGGTGGAGCAGTACTCGGCATCGAGTGCGGTTTCGCCCTCGAGGATCCCGACGGGACGATCACCCGCCTCGGCGATCTGTGGAGCCGTGGCGACGTCCGCATGAACGAAGGTGGATGTGACCCCGACGGGAGGTTCTATTGCGGCTCGATGGCATACGACCAGCGTCAGGGTGGCGGCTCGTTGTATCGCCTGGATCCGGATGGCGAGGTCACGGTGGTGATCGAAGACGTCACGATCTCCAATGGCCTCGACTGGAGCCCCGACAACTCGGTTGCCTACTACATCGACACTTTGACCTATGAGGTGTCGATGTTCGACTACGACTCAGAGCGTGGGTTGACCGGGAGGAGGACGTTCGTCGAGTTCGACCCCGATGGGGGAGGGCCGGACGGCCTTGTGGTCGACTCCGAAGGTGGGGTCTGGGTAGCCCTCTTCGGAGGGAGCGCGGTCCATCGCTTCAACACCGAGGGCGAGCTGGACGAGATCATCGATGTCGCCGCGCGTCAGGTGACAGCATGCACGTTTGGCGGGCCCGACCTCGACCGGCTCTACATCACCACGTCAAGAGAGAATCTCGAGCCCGACGACGATCCGCTGGCCGGATCGCTTTTCGTCGCCGAGCCCGGCGTGGCAGGCCTCCCGGTCACGGAGTACGCGGGCTAGGCCGCTTCCCCTTCGTCCGCCCACAGCGAGCGCATCAACCCCGATCGCTCCAACAGGTCGGGCAGGGCTCCGCGATCCACGATCTTCCCCCCGTCCATGAGCAGGATCTGATCCGCCCGCGAGAGGGCGGCGCGGCGATGGGAGACGACCAGACAGGTCACGTCACGTTTGGTCAATAGCCGCTGCCACAGCTCTGTCTCGGTGTGCACGTCCAGAGCCGAAGACAGGTCGTCGAACACGAGCAACTCGGCTTCTGTGGCCAACATTCGGGCGGCCGCCGAGCGCTGCACCTGGCCCCCGGACAATTTGACCCCTCTGGCACCGACCATGGTCTGCTCACCCATCTCCAGGCGTTCCAGATCGGGGTCGAGCACTGCGAGTTGCACCGCTTCGCGGAGTCTTTCGCGGGCGACCCTCTGCCCGAGGGCGATGTTGTCGGCCAGAGACTCAGAGAAGAGGCGGGGAACCTGGGCGGTGTAGGCGGAGCGCGGTGGGACGAAGAACGAGGCGGGGTCCTCGACCGGCTCCCCATTCCAGAGCACGTCTCCGTCGGCCGGGACCAAACCGAGCAAGGCGCGGACGAGGGTGCTCTTGCCTGAACCGATCTTGCCCGTGACCACGGTGAACGATCCCCGCTCGACATCGAAGTCGACCCCCTCGAGACCCTCACCTCCGTCCGGGAACCAGTGGCTGAGTCTCCGGACCTCCAGCCGTTCCAGTGGCTCGATGCCGATGTCGGGGAGCTCGATGTCCGGGATGTCGCCTTCCAACGACACCCGTTCCCGGTCGAGCAGCTCATCGTCGGGGGCGTCGACGGCGAGGGCGCGGATTCTCTCGTAGGCGACCCCCGTCCGGCGATGCTGGGCGATGATGTCGCCGACGAAAGACATGTAGTCGGTCAGCCTGGGCAGATAGGTCAGGAACAGCGCGAGCTCGCCGATGCTGAAGCTTCCATCGCTGATCGAGGGTGCCGCAACGATCAGCACGATGGCGACGGTGATGGTCGACATGTTGCGGTTGATGCCGCGCAGGATCTCGGTGAGCACCGTGTCGGAGAGAGCTGCCTTATGTCGGGTCTGGTTCAGACCATGGAGCCGGTCCAGCATGGGCCGCTCAGCCGCGCCCAGCTTGATGGCCTGGACACCGGAGAAGGTCTCGCCGATGAAGCCGGTCACCTGATCGGTCGCCTCCCTCATCGCCCGTCTCCGCTTCCGGATCTGCGGGCTCAGGGACTGGGTGAGGACCATCGTCAGGACCAATGGGATGAGGAGGATGGCCGTCAGCCCGGCATCGATCGAAGCCATCACGGCCACGGCTCCAACGCCGAAGACGACCAGGCCACCCATGTCCACCCAGTTCTCCATGTACTCGAGGACGTCGTCGACGTCATCGCGGAACGTGCTCACAGCCTGGCCTGGAGCCAGCGGAATGACCCGCGAGCCGGGCGCTTCCATCAGCCAGCGGAGCAAGTTGCGTCGAAGCTGGAGTGACTGTTCGATCCAGTGGTTGATCCATTGCCGGTCACCGAGCCAGATGATGATGTTGCGACCGATGGCGAGGACACCGAAAGCGATGGCAGGCGCCCACGCCGTCTCGTCGACGGGGCTTCCCTCGGACAGCCGTTCGAACACAACCCCGATCAGGATCCCGAAGAGCAGTGGTAGCCCGTGGACGAAGGTCCACATGACGAAGCAGAAGAACCACCTACCCGGCCGGTAGCGGATCACCTCCCAAACGAGACGCAGGGTGCTCATGGTCGGGTGTCTCCCAGGATGTCGCCCCGCCCGGTGGCGAGGAGAGCGGAGTAACGGGTGGTCGGGTCGGCGGCAAGCGTCTGTCTCGGCGCGTGCTCCACGATTCGGCCTGCGTCCACCACCATGATCTCGTCCGCCGTGCGCACGGTCTCCAGGCGGTGGGCGATGATCACCACGGTCCGCCCGGCGTAGAGCCTCTCAGTGGCGGTGGCCAGAAGCATCTCGGTGACCGGGTCGAGCCGCGACGAGGGCTCGTCGAGGATGACCACTCCGGGGTCCTGGAGGAACACACGGGCGAAGGCGAGCAGCTGTTGCTCACCGGCCGACAGACCCTGGCCGCCGGCGCCGAGCTCGGTGTCGAGCCCGAGCTGCCGGATCCACGGTCCGAGGCCGACCTTCTCGAGAACATCGAGGATGTCTTCGTCTTGCCGGTCGCTGAAGAAGGTGAGGTTGTCCCTGACGCTCGCCTGAAACAGCTGAACGTCCTGGGTGACCACCCCCACCGACCGACGCAGTGACTCGGAGCGAAGACTCCGGAGATCGTGGCCCCCCACACGCACCACTCCACGATCGGGGTCGTAGAGCCGGGCTATGAGACGGGTGATCGTGGTCTTGCCCCCGCCGGTCCGGCCCAACAGGCCGAGCGACTTGCCGGGGGCAAGGGCGAAGCTGATCTCCTCGAGGACGCCTCGGTCCTCGTATGAGAAGGACACGTCGTCGAACTCGATTGCCAGTGGCCCCGTGGGCAGGTCCTCCGAACCGTCGGCGATCGAAGAGCCGAGATGACGCAACTGGTCGATCCGGACGATCCCACCTGCCGCCTTCTGCAGCTCCTGTAGCTCCTGGGTCATCTGCTCGATCGGTCTCCGCACCAACTGCACGTACTGGAGGATGAGGAACGCGGTCCCCACCGTGATCGAGCCGCGGATGGTGAGCCACACCCCGACGATCAGGGCCAGGGCATCTCCGGCCCAGAAAGCCGTGTTGGCCGAGACCCAGACGAAGATCCGTTTCCGCCAGGCGTTGGTGGTGCGGGTGTAGAAGTCACGCATCACCGGGATGAAACGGGTCATGGTGAACCGGCCCGCCCCGAGGGAACGAATGTCGTCGACTCCTGCCAAGCGTTCCTCGATGAACCCATAGAGACGGGCCGATGTCTCCCTCTCCTCCTCGGCGGCGGCCACCGCCACCTTTCGCAGACGGATGAGGAAGAGGAGCACCGCCACCACGTAGAGCGTGATGGTCAGGCCCATCGCCGGCGATTCGAACCAGCAGACGATGACGACGCCTGTGAGCAAGACTCCGGCGGCGATCAATCTCACCAGGAAACGGGAGATGAACTCAGAGATGGCGGTGACATCCCCGTCGACCCGTTCGATCATCTCCCCCGGGGTCGTGTCGTTGTGGAACCCCATGTCGAGGGAGAAGAGATGTGAGGTCAGCTCCTCACGGAGACGGTTGGTTGCGCTCCAACCGATGTCGGTTCCCAGGTAGGAGGCGCCGGCGTCGAGCAACTGGTTGAGGACTCCGGCGATCAGGTAGGCGATGCCTGCCGTGGTCAAACTGGCGACGGCCGACCCGGCCATGGCAGAGTCGATGAAGTCGCGCAGGATCAGAGGGATGACCAGCTGGAGGCCGATCGAGCCCAATAGGAGCAGCATGAGCACGACGACCCGCCCCCGGTGCGGGCGGAGGTAGGTCGACAGCGTGGCGCGATAGGACGGGTTAGCGGCGGTCATGGGCAGCGACAGACGGTATCGACGCTCACCGCCTTCTCAGGCGGAATTAGCCGGTGCTAACGGGCTCCGGCGCGGCGGGCACATAGCCCTCATGAGCCATCCGCTTGCCCATGATGTCGTAAATGGCATCGTCGGTTGGCGTGAGGGTGGCGAGACCGTCGACGTACCGATTGAACATGCAGAAGGCAGCAGCGATCAGCACCGTGTCATGGATCTCGACATCGGTGGCACCCTCCGCGATGGCTCGATCGATGTCAGCCGTCGTGACCTCCAGACCACTCCGCGCCACCTTGCCCGCTATCGAGAGCAGCGCCTTCAACTTTGGAGTGATCTCGGCGTCCTCGGGATTGTCCCGGACGGCGTCCACCAGCGCATAGTCGCCTTCGAGATGGTTGGCCGCCGCCGCACGGTGGCTGGCATGGCAGAAGTGGCAGTCATTCTGAGCTGAGACATAGGACGCAATCATCTCCCGCTCGGCCCTGGACAACGTGTTGGGGCCGCGTAACAACGTCTCGGCGAGCTCACGCATTGGCTTGGCGGTCTCCGGACGAAAGGCGAAAGCGCTCGTAATCCCGGGCAGTTCAGGTGGCAGGGCGATATGAGGCATCGAGCGAGTCTATTGGGGACCCGGTTTACCGGAGATCAGGGGTTGACGGTGAACGTGGTGGCCTTGGACCGGCTCCGAACTCAGGGCCGCTGTTTCTCTCCGGCTTTCAACAGTGCCACCGTCTCGGCGATACGGGACGCCCGCAAGTCGGGGCTGCGCTTCGTGGAGTCGATCCATCGGAGATAAGCCTTGCGATAGAACTGGGCGAGGGAGTCGAAGAAGGCGCCTGCCTCGGGCTCGGCCTCGAGGGCAGCTGCGAAGTCGGGGGCGAGATCGTCGCGCTGTGGCCCCTCGGGAGCAAGGGCGACGTCTACTTCGTCTCCCGCCGCTATCCCGCAGTCACGGCGCCAGGCCGGTCCGAGGAGGATGCCGTATCCGTCGTCCAGCGGTTCGATGGACGCCCGCACCCCCATCCCGTTGACCGTGCCGGCGATACGGTGCTCCGGCTTCTGGCCCCAGGCCTGGTCCGGGTCGAAGGGGACTGGCACGAGAACACGACCCCTGGCATCGGCTGCCACCACCGTGGTGTATCGCTGTGTCTTCATGCTGCCGGAACGATTCTTCAAGGCTTAGCCGTCGGGTGCAAGACCGGTGCGTACCCGTTACCAAGGGCGACCACCGAGGTGGGCGGGGTGAGGACTCCCACCTCGCCTGTCCGGGGCCGTGGCTCAGGATCCAACCATCCGCCGAAAGTGAAACGGGGCAAGCGGTTTTCCAACACCAGCCTCGGGATGCCGTGCTCATCGACGATCACCGCCCCAATCGGCAGTTGCTCGATTCTCTCGGTCCACATGATGCGGTCGGAGGCGCGATCGAGACCGCGGCCGCGGCGGAGCCGTTCCCGGGCGAGCCGACGGTTCATATCGCCGGCGCTCATTGGCTGACCCGATCCTTCGGCCCTGGTCACCGCATCCCGGTAGTCGAGATAGGCCTGACGTCGGCAGAGGCCGCAAGGACGGTGTCCCGCCGCCAGCGCCACCGCATCGTCGAGGAAGAAGAGGGGTGTCCAGGTGCCGGCCCGCTCGAGCGGGTGCCTCCATCCCTGGTACTCGAGGAGACAGGTGATCCAGAGCGGGCCTCGATGGTGTCGGGCGAGATGGCCTCCATTGTCGACCAGGCAGCCCCGGTTGCCGGTGAACAACCCTCGCTCGGGGACGTCATGCAGGTCGCCCCAGGGATCGACCCGGTTACGAAGAGGCATCGGGCCGGGGGAGAAACTCGATCACGGTCTTCACGTCGTCTGGCTGGCGGGTGTATGCCTCCTCCCACCGATCCAGAGGAACCCGGCGGTTGACCAACCGCCCCAACCAGGATGCGTCTGCTTCGGCCAGCACCCTGGCCGCCTCCTCGTAGTGGCGACGGTTTGAGTTCACAGTCCCGAAGACGGTGCGATTCTCCAGGACCAAGTCGCGGGCGAGATCGCTGGTCATGGTGATCTGATGCCCTTCGTCGGTGACGCCGGCGAGACAGACGATCCCGTTGGGGCCGGTCATCGCGGCCACGGCCATCATCAGATTGGCATCTCCGGTGCACTCCAACACCACATCGAATTGCCCTTCGATCCGGTGCAGACCCCGACTGTGATAGTGGGCGCCGAGATCGCGGACCAGATCCGGTTTGGGCCCGTCGCTTGCCAGGTCGAGGACATGAACCTCTCCGCCGAGGCGGGTGGCAAAGAGGGCGGCCAGCAGCCCGATCGGCCCCGCCCCGGTCACCAGCACCCGATCGGCCGACCACTGCCCGCGGCTCCCGAAATGGATGATGTTCTCCCATGCCTTGGCCACCACGCTGGCCGGCTCCACCAGCACCCCGAGGTGCCCGAGGTCGGGGCTCACCTTCACCGCAAACCCGGGCGGGAGCGCCAGTCTCTCGGCGGTGTACCCGTCCAGACCCCTGATCCCGGCCTCGGTGAATCGGCCATTGCGGCACATGTCCCATTCCCCGGCGGCGCAGTTGGGACACGGGACCGGGTCGGGGCGGCGCACGATTGGAGCGACGAGGTCGCCCGGGGCGAAGTCGACCGCCGAAGGGGCGGCCACCACCCGGCCCAGGGCTTCATGGCCCAGCACCAACCGGTCACCTCCGGGTGCCGGGTAGCCGAGGTCACCTTCCCGGATCTCGTGGTCGGTGCCGCAGACCCCGGCGACGACCATCTCGACGAGAAGGTCATCCGCTCCATGCTCCGGCTCGGCCACCTCGTCGAGTCGGAGAGTCTCGGGATCGCCGGGTACAACCGTCACCGCCTTCACGAATCAGAAGCCCGTTTCCGAGCGGGGCCCTCGCCCTCGGCCTGCAGGTTGTAGGCGGAGTCGATCAGCGCGAGATGGCTGAACGCCTGGGGGAAATTGCCCAGCATCCTCTTGGCCACCGGGTCGTACTGCTCGGAGAGCAGGCCCACGTCGTTGCGGAGGCCGAGCAGGTACTCGAACCTTCGACGAGCCTCGTCACACCTCCCAGCCATGGCAAGCGCATCGACCATCCAGAACGAGCACAGGATGAAAGCCCCTTCGTCTCCCGGCAGGCCGTCGTCGGACTCATCAGTGTCATATCGCCGGATCAGGTTGTCGTCGAGGGAGAGCTCTCGTTGGATGGCGTCGATCGTGCCCAGGACGCGCTCGTCGGTCGGGGCGAGAAAGCCGACCTGGGGTATGAGGAGTAGGGAGGCGTCCAGCGCCGTCGATCCATAGGACTGGGTGAAGGTCCTGCGGTCCGGGTCATAGCCGCGCTGCTCGATTTCGCCCCTTATCTCTTGTCGCAGCTCACGCCAGTGATCGACCGGCCCGGCGAACGTCCATTGTTCGACGCACTTGACAGCCCGGTCGAAGGCCACCCATGCCATGAGCCGGGAATGGGTGAAATGCCTCGGGTCGCCCCGCACTTCCCAGAGCCCCTGGTCGGGCTCTGCCCATTTTCCCTCCAGGTGTTCGAGGAGAAGCTGCTGCAGGTCCCAGATCGTCTCCTCGTGATCCAGCCCGCTCCGCCGGGCGGTGTAGATCGCGTCCATCAACTCCCCGTATACGTCGACCTGTATCTGCTGATGGGCGGCGTTGCCGGCACGAACCGGTCGTGAGCCCTCGTATCCGGCGAGCCAATCCAGCTCCAGCTCGGGGAGGCGGCGCTCGCCGGCCAACCCGTACATGATCTGGAGGTCTTCCGGATCCCCCGCCACGGCGCGCAGCAGCCAGTCTCTCCAGGCGAGAGCCTCTTTGCGATGGCCGGCCATGAGCAGCGTCTGAAGGGTGAACGTGGCGTCACGCAGCCAGACGAACCGGTAGTCCCAGTTCCGCACCCCGCCGATGTCCTCGGGGAGGGATGTCGTCGGGGAGGCGATGATGCCACCGGTGGGGGCGTAGGTGAGGGCCTTGAGTGTGATCAAGGACCGATGGACGGCGTCTTCCCAATCCCCGTCGTAGGTGTTTGCCTTGGCCCACTCTCGCCACCATTTTTCGGTGTCCTCCAGCGCATCCTCGGCCCCGACATCTGGCGGGGTCTGGCGGTGCGATGGGTGCCAGGTGAGCACGAACGGGACCCGGTCACCCTTCGAGACGGCGAATTCCGCGACAGTGCTCAGGTTCTCGCCGTGGAGTTCGACCGGGGTGGTCAGCGTGAGGGCGTCCGGGCCGCCGACGGCTGCCAACTGTCCACCTGACCGGGTGACCCAGGGCACGAGATGGCCGTAGTCGAAGCGGACGGTCAAGTCCATCCGCATCTCGACACGACCCGAAACTCCCTCCACGATGCGGACCACGTCGGCGTTGTTGCCACCATCCCGGCCCCGGACCGGCATCAAGTCGATGAGCCGGACCCTTCCTCCTTCGGCCTCCATCTCTGTTTCGAGCACCAGGGTCCCGGGGCGGTAATGCCGTTGCACTCGCTTCTGCCCGCCGGCCGGAGTGATCCGCCATCGACCGTTTTCCTCGTTCCCCAGCAGCGCACCGAGACAAGCACCCGAGTCGAAGCGAGGGAGGCAGAGCCAGTCGATCGACCCATCGGTCGCCACCAGTGCTGCCGTCTCGGTGTCGCCGATGATCGCGTAGTCCTCGATTGGCGTGCTCACCACACAGGCCCGCTAGAGAGCACCCCAATTGTCGGGCGGCTCGAGGCGACCCTCGGCGAATTCGTAGTACTCGTCGAGGGTCCTGCAACGCCCGTCGTCATCGAAGGTGAGCAGGAGACAGCCGACCAGGGTGACCTCGGCACCCGAGTTCTCCATGGTGGTCCAGAACTCGACCGCGGCTCGGGGGCCGTCCACTACCGGCCGTCCCATCGTCACCTGGACCTCGGCCTGGGTGGAGGTGACGTCCCTCCAATACGACCTGACTCCATCCCGGCCGACGTGAGGCTCCTCGAAGATGAACGACCGGTAGGTCGCGGTTTCCGTGAACAGATCGGCGGCCGCTTCCGGGTCCGTCTCTACCCAGGCACGGGCATATCTGTCAGCCCAGGTCCCAACGTCGATCGTCATGCATGGCCTCCTCGTGGAACCTAAGACGTAGAACGTAAGACCACGCTATCGCTCCGACATCTCGGTCAGATCGGCTTCCAGCAGGTCCCGTTCCTCGGGGTCCTCGATCTCCAGGAGCTTCTCCTTGGCCGCCTCCAGATGCTCGGTGAACATGTCGACGTCGTCGACATCGGCGGCGGCCCGGGCGATTGCCTCATGGGCAAACCCGGTGACGAAAGGGTCGAGGCCGTTGTCGAGGCAAACGGCCAGCGAGCGCTCGCCGAACCGGAGGGCGAGATCGGCGTAGCCGAGGACCGCAGCCACGCGCGAGACCTGCCAATCGGAGATCGCCTGGTGGCGCGGTGTCCCGACCTCGTACCAGTGATAGCGCTGGGCGAACGTCGCGGCCAGCATCTCCTCTTCTTGTTCCCGGGTGGGATCGGCGACATCGAGGAGTTCCCACGCCTCATTGAAGGCCAGCGGGGCGAACGTGCGGTGCCAAGCCTCGAGGTCGGCCGCTTCGGGGTTTTCGCCTGGATCCGTCATCGTTCGATCTCCGCTGGGTTGGGGAACCATCGCAGACGCTCACCGGCGGCGCCCAGATCGGGCGATGTCCCACCGGGCTCGGGCTCTTCGGCGAGGATCCGCTTCGCCTCGGCCAGGTATCCGCCCAGATCACCGATCGGCGCAGTCATCGGGGGCTCGAGACTTCCGCCGGCGAAGTCGAGATCGCTGAGTGAGGTCGGGGGCTTGGGGAGTCCTTCGCGATGACGCCACACGGCAGTCTCGGGCTCGTAGGTGTAGAGGGGGAGGAGTCGCCATCCCTGGTCGGCCACCAGATGCACCGCCTCGATGAGATAGGCGAATTCCTCCTCGTCGATGAAGTAGTTGAAGTTGACCCTGACCCACCCCGGCTTGATCACCTCACATCCGGTGGCGACAACCTCCTCGAACCGTGAGCTGGTTTCGAGATCGATGCCGAGCAGGCGGTGACCGTAAGGCCCGGCGCAGGAGCAACCACCACGCGCCTGGATGCCGAACAGATCATTGAGCAGGGCGACCACGAAGTTGTGATGCAGCGTCTTGTCGCCGTGACGGATCACGAAACTCACGATCGATAGACGCTCGGCATCCGGGTTCCCCAGGATCTCGATGTTCGGGTTGCGGGACCAGGACTCGATGGCCCGCCGGATGAAGTCGTGTTCCAGTGCCCGAATGGTGTCTACCCCGACGGTCTCCTTCAGACGGAAGGCGAGACCAGCCCTGATCGACTCGATGATCGCCGGGGTGCCTCCCTCCTCGCGGTGCTCAGGATCGCTGATGTAGCTGTGGTGGTCGGGTGACACGTACAGGACGGTGCCCCCGCCCGGCACTACCGGCACCTCGTTGCGGAGCAGGTCCCGGCGGACCACCAGCACCCCGGGCGTCCCCGGACCGCCGATCAACTTGTGAGGGGACAGGAAAATGGCGTCCTTGTAGATGCCATCGCCGGCGGCGGACGAGCCCATCTCGACGTCCACGTATGGCGCCGATGCGGCGAAATCCCAGAAGGAGAGAGCGCCATGGGCATGGAGCAGGCCGGATATGGCCGAGGTATCAGAGATGATCCCGGTCACATTGGATGCGGCAGAGAAAGAGCCGATGAGCAGTGGGCGATGTGAGTGTTCGACCAGCCTCGATTCCAGCTCGACGAGGTCGATGTGGCCATCGGCATCTTCTTTGATCTCGATCACATCGGCGATCGACTCTCGCCAGGGAAGCTCATTCGAGTGGTGCTCATAAGGCCCGACGAAGACCACCGGGCGCTCGTCATCGGGGACCCGATCCTCGAGCCCGTAGGTCTCGCTGAGTCCCTTCGGTATCCGGATGCCGAGCAGGCCCACCAATCGGTCAACGGCGCCGGTGGAGCCGCTCCCCGCGAATATCACGGCGTGCTCCTCGTGGCTGGCCCCGACCGCCTGCCGGATGACCTCCCTCGCCTCCTCCCTGAACCTGGTGGTCTGCAGCCCGGTGCCAGAGGTTTCGGTGTGAGTGTTTGCGTACAGGGGGAGGACCTGGGCGCGGATGAAGTCCTCGATCATTGCCAGCGATCGCCCTGAGGCGGTGTAATCGGCGTAGGTGACCCGGCGCAGCCCGAACGGGGTCATGACGGCGGTGTCCTTGCCGATCACTGCCTCTCTCACCTGTTCGACGAGATCCATCCTTCGCCCTTCCCGGGATGATCCACAAGACTAGGAAGCCGATGAGTGACGAGACCACTGTCAGCGTTGGTGGCGAGGAGATAAGGATCTCGAGCCCGGGACGGATCATCTTTCCCGAGCAGGGGTGGACCAAGCTCGACGTCGCCAATCACTTTGCCATGGTTTCCGAAGGGGCGATCCGGGGGGTATTCGGTCGTCCCACGATGCTGAAGCGGTTCATGGGGACCGTCGACGAGACCCCGATCTATCACAAGCGTGCCGCCAAGAACACGCCGTTCGAGACGGTGCAGATCAGGTTCCCCTCACAACGGCCGGGGATGATGAATGTCCCTCGAACTGCGGCCGATGTCGTTCGGCTGGCCCAACTCGGCTGTCTCGATTTCCACCCCTGGCCGGTCCGGGCGGAGGACATCGACCATCCCGATGAGCTCCGCTTCGACTTCGATCCAACCCCGGGATTCGACTTCGTGAAGGTGAAGGAGGCGGCAGCCGGCATGAAGACGCTGCTCGAGGAGGTGGGCCTGGTGGGCTGGCCCAAGACGTCGGGTAGCCGGGGCATACATGTCTACGTCCGCATCGAGCCGCTGTGGGACTTCTTCCAGACCCGGCGGGCCGTGCTGGCGGCGGGCCGTGAGCTGGAGCGGCGGATGGATGGCCTGGTCACCACGAAGTGGTGGAAAGAGGAGCGGAATGGTGTCTTCATCGACTACAACCAGAACGCCAGGGACAAGTCGGTGTGCTCGGCCTACGGGGTCCGGCCGACCGGATACGTCTCGACTCCGATCACCTGGGATGAGCTGGCCGAAGTCGCCATCGAGGACTTCCCCTTGGGATCGTTTGCCGACAGGTATGGAGCGGTGGGCGACCTCACCGCCGGCATCGACGAGTCGCCAGGGCGAATCGACACGTTGATGGAATGGGTGGCTCGGGATCAGGAGAATGGTCTCGGCGACGCCCCCTGGCCCCCGCACTATCCGAAGATGCCCGACGAGCCCCCTCGAGTCCAGCCGTCGAAGCAGACGACGCCCGACGGAGGACTACTGACGATTTCCTCCCCGAAGACGAGGTGGCCCGGAGGGCCGGAGGATCCCCCTCCCCGCCTGCGGCGGACTCCCCCTACGGGGAGAAACCAGAGCGCACTTTCACCGACCGACCGGTGTCCTCACCCCCGACCAGTCTGGGAGCGAGACCAGGGCGTCGCACTCCGCTCGGACCGACTCACTCACCGCCCGCATCCGGGCTGAGGCCTCCATCGCCGACCATTCGTAGCCTGCCAGCGCCTGGGACTCCCGGAACATCGGCAGCGAGAGGTCGTCCCGCAGCGTCTGGTACGCGGACAACAGCTCACTGGCCTGATCGGGGGCGCGGAGCGCACCATCCACGGCGCGGGCGCACAGCTCGGCGTCGCGAAGGGCATCACTGATCCCGTGGGCGGAGATCGGGTCCTTCGTGTAGCCGGCGTCGCCGACCAGGGCCCATCCCTGGCCCCATGCCTGCCTGAAGAAGCCGGGCAACCCGGAGGTGCCACGGAACCCGCCGGCCCGGCGCCCCGCCTCCACCGTCGTCGCCAGATCCGCCCCGGCCTCGGCGAGGAGACGGTGAAACTCGCCTTCGGGATCCACGGTGAAGGCGTGGAGGCGCTTGCGGGGACGACCGACGAAGACACACGCCTCGTCGTTGTTGGTCGGGATCACACCGGCGTTGATGCCGGGGGTGAACTGGAACCAGAACCCGGGGACGTCGACGCCGGTGAAATAGGCGTAGTGGACCGCGTTGGTCGGGGGATGTGAGCGGTAGACCCGGGCATCGACCAGACCGGCGACCCGGGATCGGACACCATCGGCCCCGATCACCATCGGCGCGCTGTAAGTCGCCGAATCTGTGGTGCGCCCGGCGACCACGCCCAAGACCCTCCCCGCGGTCACGAAGCAGGTCCTTGACACTGGTCCCGCCGACGAAGTCGACACCCGCCTCCACCGCGGCCTGGACCAGTATCGCGTCGAGGACGATCCGCCTCGGAGCAAGCAGCGACTCGATCCCGAAGTCGTCCTTGACGTCGAAGCCGATGCGTTCGTCGCCGAAGCCCAGCATGATCTGGCGAATCGGCGGGCTCCCGGCGCCGAGGACACGATCGGCCAGTCCCCACCGGGTCAATTGCAGAACCCCGCTGCGCAACAGTGCGTGTGTCGACACGGTATCCGAGGGCATCGTGGCCCGGTCGAGCAGCAGCACGCGGTGCCCGTGTCTCGCCAGCAGCATGGCGGTCGATGCCCCAGCGACGCGGGCCCCGACCACGATCACGTCGTAGTCATTGCTCATTGGGATCCTCCCGGACCCGGGTGTGGCCGGAGCGACCTCCGGCCACACCTTGTGCCCGCCCTCAGCCGGCATCGATCTGAAGGGACACCGGGGTCCCGTTGCTGAGCACGTCGAACACCGCCGATCTGGCCACGGATCGCTCCACGACTTCGCGAAGCTGCTCGGCCGGAGCGTCGCCCTCGATGCGCAGCTTCACCTCGATGCCCTGGTATCCGTTGCGAACCGAATCGTCGAGCCCAAGCAGGCCCACGAGGTCGATGTCGCCGCTCACGGTCGACTCGACGCTCCTCAGCTCGATGCCCCTCACCGCGGCGATGTTGCCGATGCCGGCAGTGATGCAGGCCGCCAAGGCGTGGAGCAGGAACTCCACCGGGGTGAGGCCCCATGTCCTTGGCCACCAACTGCTCGGGGTGGTCGGCGTCATAGGTGAACACCTGCTTGTGGGTCTGCTCTTCGCCGAGCCCGAAGAACCCGTGGATCGTGCCCTGGCTGTGAGTGCCGCTGATCCATCGATTGGTCGCCCGGAACTGGAACTTGGCCGCCTCGGGCTGGGCCTTGACCGCGTCGAGGGCACCGAACAGCCCTTCGGTGTTGACGCCGTTCCTCATGGTTGCTGTTGTCACGTTCTCTTCCTCCTGGTTGCTTCGAGGATATTGGTCGGCCGATCGACCGACCATGGGTGTATGAAATGTCAACGTCTTGGGAATCATCAGCTCCTTTCGATCAGATCAGATCGACGATCATCTCCGCCGCGCGTCGGGCGCCGTCGGTCTCCACGTCGCGGTATCGGGCCGGCTTGCCGATCTCGGCGGTGATGGCCTCGGCCAGGGCATCGGGGTCGGTGGCCGCGTACTCCATGTAGCGACCCGCCCCGTACTGGTCGAGACGATGCCGGACGTGGAAGTTCTGCTCGAAGTGATTCTTGAGCGGGAAGTACAGGAAGGGCCGCTTGGCCGCGGTCAGCTCCATGGTGGTGGTGAGGCCCCCCTGGACGACGGCCAGGTCGCAGACGGAGAGGTTCCGATAGAGACGGTCGACATAGCCGTGGACCTCCACCCCGTTGGGGCGGGGAAGGCTCTCCGGGTCGATGCGGGGCCCGGCGACGGCGACCATGCGCAACTCGGGGACTTTCTCCTTGGCCATCGGATAGGCGGCCAGCACCTTCTCCATGAGGTCGCGTCCCACACCCGAGCCGCCGACGGCGACGAGGCACACCTTCTCGTCGGGGCCATAGCCGAGGTCCGACCGCCACTCATCGGCTTCCTCGGGCGTGGGCGGGGTGAACCCGGTGATGTACCCGGAGAAGTCGAAGTGCTCCTCGGTCCAGTCCGGGATCTTGGGCAGGTCGGGCCCGAAGGTCTCGGGGATCACGTCGTCGCGGTTGCCCACGAATACGGCCCGGTCGCGGATTCGAGGGAACCTGGCGATGTGCTCGATCATCTCGGCGTTGTAGTCAGCGGTGAGGTACGCCTCGTGCTTGCCGCCATCGGGCATCGGTAGGTACCCGACGAAGTCGGTCAGCCACACATTGGAGCCCCGCTTCAGCTCGGGGTTCTCGTGCCAGTAGTAATCGACGTCCCAGGCCTCGTCCCCGACGACGACGTCGTAGTTCCCTTCCTCCACCACCTCCTGGAAGACCATGAAGTTGGCGACGAGGATCTCGTCCATCCGTCGCAGCGCCTGGAAGCAGTGCAGCTCGTGACCAGTGGACTCCGAGGCGATGTGGGCCGACTCGTTGGCCAGCCACTCGCTGGCCGGGTGGATCGTCTCATCCTCTGCCTCGAGGACCGTGGTGACCGGGTGTTGGGCGAGCCAGTCGACCTGGACATCGGGTTCCAATCGCTTCAGCTCCTTGACGATCGCCACATCACGGCGGACATGGCCCAGCCCGATCGGCGATGACAGGTAGAGCACCTTCTTCTCCCGGTTGAGGCCACGGGTCCAGGTTTGGCTGGGCATCGGCAACTCCTTGTTGTCGTCGACGAAACGCCTGATGGCGCGATTGACCTTGACCGGCTCGCGGGCGGGTGTCAGATGGCCGGCGCCCTCCATGACGAGCAATTCGCCCCCCGTGATCCGGGCGAAGTCCCTGCCCCGGTCGACGTGCTGGCAGACATCGAGGTCGCCGTGGATGGTGAGCGTGGGCACCCGGAGTGACCGGCACATCGCCTCAACTGTCTCCCGGTCTGGCAGGCCCTCGTCGAAGCCTTCCTCCCCGGCTGCCAGCACCTTCCCGGTCGATTCGAGTGCCCAGGCGACGGCGTCCTCGTATTGCTTGGTGGAGTGCGGCTCGACCAGTTGCTGGCCGAAGAAGAACTCGATCCAGTCGCGGTGCCTGGTGACGTAGACGTACCTGTTGTTGAGCTCCCATCCGGAGGGGTCATCGAGGATCTCGTACCAGTGGGGAGCGGTCTCGACCCAATGCGGCTGAGGACGGCCCAGATAGGGCACGCCCGGCTCGATGGCAATGAGGGCGTCTACCCGGTCCGGATGACGATTGGCGAGGGCCACCGCCCACCAATTGGCATGGCAATGCGCTATTACGACGGCACTCGTTGTCCCGGTGGCGTCGAGGACCCCGACGATGTCCCCGAGGTTTGCTTCCCCGGTGTGCTCGGCTGGATCGGTGGGACGATCCGACCCCCCGTTCCCCCTCCCGTCGACTGTCACGACCCGGTAATGACGGGCCAGATATGGGACGAGACCCTTCCAGATCCGGGAATGGGTGATCGGCGAAGGCGGGATCATCAGCAGGGTGATGTCCCCGTCGCCGAAGACCTCGTAATGGATCTCGACGCCATTTCGATCCACCGCCCCCTCCACCCGCGGGTATGCGGCTCTCACTACGCCACCCGCTCCACGAAGTCACGCAGGAGGAGATTGACCTTGATCGGGTCCCTCACATTGGGAAAATGCCCCGCCCCCTGCAAGGACACGAAGGTGCCATTGCCTAGCCGGGCTGCCTTCTCGCCGGCACTGTGCGACTGGATTCGATCCTGCGTGCCGTGGATCACCAGTATCGGGCAGTCCACTGCAGTTATCGCCTCTTCACCGGTCAGACCGAGCAATGGGCGCCTCGAATCGGCCTCGAGGATCTCTGGCCCGGTCTCGAGCGCCCAGCCCACCGTGTCCTCGATGGGCTTGGTGGAGTGAGGCTCGGCGAAGCCCTGAGCGAAGAAGAACTCGAGGAAGTCTCGATAGTGGTCGTGCCAGTAGGCGAGGTTGTACTTGTCCCAGCCCTTCGGAGCCTGTGGATAGGGCTGCCAGAACGTCTCCTCGATTCGCTCCCTCCCGGCGGCCGGCAGTCCGAGGGGTAAGGCCGGCGCGATCATGACCAGACCGCGCACCCGGGTCGGGTGCAGGGCAGCGAGGCGAAGCCCATATTGGGCGCCTCTGGACACCCCCACCACCACGGTCTGTTCGACTCCACAGACATCGAGGATCTCCACTGCATCGTCTACGTAGGAGTCGACGGCGTACCGGTCAGGGTCGACGGTGCGATCCGATCGCCCGTTGCCTGGGCCGTCAAAGGTGACCACCCGGTAATGACGGGAGAGGTAGGGCACCTGCAGCTTCCAGAACCGGGAGTGGATGATCGTCCAGGTAGGAAGGAGGAGGATGGTCGGGTCACCGTCGCCGAAGACCTCGTAGTGGATCCCGATCCCGTCCCGGTCGACCGCCCCCTCCGACAGCGGGTATGCGGCCCTCATGACGCCACCCGTCCCACGAAGTCACGCAGAAGGAGATTGACCTTGATCGGGTCCCTCACATTGGGGATGTGACCGGAGCCGACCAGGCTGGCCATGGTGCCGCTGGTGAGACGTGCGGCCTCCACGCCGGCGGCGTGGGAGGCAACCCGGTCCTTCGTCCCGTGGATCACCAGGACCGGGCAGGTCAGCCCGGCCAGCGCGTCCCGGTCCGCTGGTTCCGGCTCCGGGGATCCGGCCTCGGCTTCGAGGATGTGGGCGTCTG
>CAVRXA010000015.1:0-206480 GCA_963725075.1 uncultured Acidobacteriota bacterium | reverse complement strand
TCGAGGTGGTGGAGAATCAATGGGGTTCGACCTGGGCCGAGGAGACCTGGTGGTGATGGGCGGCGCCTGTCAGCGGCTGTGGGAGCACACCATTCCCAAGAGCGCGTCTGCCCCACCCCGCATCGCCCTCATGTTCCGCCACAGCTACGACTGAGCCCCGATGTCGGTCCGGAACTGCATGCCCGGCCAACTCACCTCCGCCACAGCCCCGTAGGCCTTCTCTCGGGCTTCGCTCACCGATGGGCCGATTCCGACCAGGTCGAGCACGCGGCCTCCGTCCACGAGCAGTTTCTTTCCTTCCGACCTGGTCCCGGCGTGGAACACCAGCACGTCGTCGGCCACCGCGTCGAGGCCTCGGATGGGGGCTCCTTTGATCGGTGACTCTGGGTAGCCCTCCGCGGCGAGCACGACATTCACCGCCGTCTCCCGGGTCCACTCGGGCACCGCTCCTTCGAGGACGTCGAGCAGGTCGGTGGTCATGCGAGGCAGGATCGCCTGTGTCTCGGGGTCACCGAGTCGAACGTTGAACTCGAGCACCTTGGGGCCCTCGGACGTGAGGACCAGGCCGACATAGAGGAAACCCCGGAATGGGCTCCCATCCTCATCCATCTGCGCGAGGGTTGGATCGACGACTCCCAGCATCGCTTCCTCGGCGAGACCTGCCGGCAGGTCGGCGACCGGTGAATAGCTTCCCATCCCGCCAGTGTTCGGTCCCTCGTCTCCGTCGTGGAGCCGCTTGTAGTCACGTGCCGGCGCCAGCGGCACAGCGCCCGCATCGGTGCAGACGGCGAAGACGCTCACCTCCGGCCCTTCGAGGAAGTCCTCCACAACGACCGGGCCCTCGGCGAGCCACTGCTCAGACCACCTCGTTGCCTCGTCCCTGTCCTCGGTGACCAAGACACCCTTGCCGGCGGCGAGGCCGTCGGCCTTCACCACGAAAGGGCCATCGCGACGGGAGAGATACTCGCGGGCCGTGTCGGGCTCGGTGAACGACTCCGACGCTGCGGTTGCCACCCCGGCTCGGGTCATGACCTCCTTGGCGAAGGTCTTCGAGGACTCGAGGCGCGCGGCGGCCCGGGTCGGCCCGAAGACGGGGATGCCGAGGGCTGACACCGCATCGACGACGCCGGCAGCGAGAGGCGCTTCCGGGCCGACCACGACCAGATCCACCGATTGGACCCGGGCCATTGCTGCGATCGCCCCGACATCCGTCGCCGAGATCCCGTCCACCACCGCTCCGAGCCGGCTGAGACCCGGATTGCCTGGAAGAGAGATGAGATCGTCGACCCGGGGCGACGAAGCCAGCTTCCAGCCCAGCGCGTGCTCGCGTCCCCCGCTGCCAACGAGGAGGACTCTCATGAGATCTCGATGAGCTGACTGCGCTCGGGGCCGACCGACACCCAACCCACGGGCACCCCGGCTGCCTCCTGGATGTACTCGATATAGGCCCGGGCCTCCGATGGAAGGTCGCCGTATGACCGCACGCCGGTGATGTCCTCGTGCCAACCGGGGAGTTCGTCGTACTCCGGCTCGCAGTGGTAGAGGACGCTCTGCTGGGCCGGGAAATGCTCGTGCCGCTCGCCCTGACTCGTGTAGGCCGTCGCCACCTTGATGGTGTCGAAGGCGGAGAGGATGTCCATCTTGGTCAGGAAGAGACTGGTGAAGGTGTTGACCCGACAGGCGTACTTCAGGGCGACCAGGTCGAGCCAGCCGCATCTTCTGCGACGCCCGGTGACAGTGCCGTACTCACCGCCGAGCTCGATCATCCGGTCGCCGATCTCGTCATGCAGCTCGGTCGGGAAAGGGCCGGTGCCGACCCGCGAGATGTAGGCCTTGGCCACTCCGATGATCTCGTCGATCGCCTTGGGGCCGATTCCCGACCCGACCGAAGCGCCTCCGGCGGTCGGGTTGGAGGATGTCACAAAGGGATAGGTCCCATGGTCGAGATCGAGCAGCGTGCCCTGGGCGCCTTCGAAGAGAACCTGCTTCCCGGCCTCGAGACCCTCCCAGAGCAGTAGGGACGTGTCGGTGACATGGGGCTGGAGGCGCTCGGCGTACCCGGCGTACTCCACGATGATCTCTTCGGGGTCCATGGGAAGCGTGTTGTAGACCCGGGGCAGGACCTTGTTCTTCTCCACGAGAGCTGCCTCGACCTTCTCCCGAAAGATCTTGGGATCGAACAGGTCCTGGACCCGGATCCCGAAACGGGCGTACTTGTCGGTGTAGGCGGGGCCGATGCCCTTCTTGGTCGTCCCGATCTGGTTCTTGCCCAGATAGCGCTCGATGGCGGCGTCGAGCTTGCGGTGGTAGGGCATGATCACATGTGCGTTCGAGGACACCCTCACCCGTGACGGGTCGAGGTTCTTCTCGGCGGCCATGTCCATCTCGGCGATCAACACCCGTGGGTCGATCACCGTGCCCGAGGCGATGACGGGGATGCAGTCGGGGTAGAGGATCCCGGAGGGGATCATCGAGAGGGCGAGACGCTGCTCGCCGACGACGATGGTGTGCCCGGCGTTGTTCCCACCCTGGTAGCGGACGACGAAGTCGGCTGACTCGGCGAAGAAGTCGACGACCCGGCCCTTCCCCTCGTCACCCCACTGCGCCCCCAAGACGACGGTGGCTGGCATGACGTGGAGCGACGGTAGTCAGCCGGCGACGGCCGCCGGTCGTAGTCTGTCGTCCAGTCCGATGAGCAACATCTCGACCCGGGTGTATCGCAACGGCGTGCTCGAAACCGAGTCCTTCCCCGTCGCCGACGTTTCTGACTATCTCGCCGAGCGGGACACGATGGTTTGGGTAGATCTCGTCCAGCCGTCGGCCGAGGCGCTCCATGAGCTGGCCGAGGAGCTGGGGTTGCACGAGCTGGCCGTCGAGGATGCGATAGGCCCCCGCCAACGTCCCAAGGTCGACAGATACGCCACCCATCTCTTTCTCACTGCCTACCACGTCCGGCTCGACGTGGAGGCCGCGAATCTTCAGACCTTCGAGGTGAACGCCTTCTTCAACGACCGTTGGCTGATCACCGTCCGGAAGGACGACGACTTCCCCATCCAGGACGTCCTCGCCCGTTGGGACCGCTCGCCGGGCTTGATGAAGCACGGTGTGGGGTTTCTCCTCTACGGCCTTCTCGACGTGATCATCGACGACTACTTCGATGTGCTCGCCTCCTTCGACGACTTCTACGAGGAGGTGAGCGAGGGGATCTTCGCCGAACGTCCCGTCGAGCCATCGAGACAACGGCATTGGTTCGAGATGCGGCGGGAGACGGTGCAATTCCACCGCCTGGTCGTCCCGATGCGCGAGGTGGTGAGCGCGCTGATGCGGCACGAGCAGGAGGTTGTCCCCGAGGGGTTGTACCCGTATTACCAGGACCTCTACGACCACATCCTGCGGATAAGCGAATCCTCCGACTCGCTCCGTGATTTGGTCACAGCGATTGTCGAGACCAACTTCAGCCTCCGTGACTACAGGCAGAACCTGATCGTGAAAAAGGTGTCGGGCTGGGCGGCGATCATCGCGGTACCGGCCTTGATAACCGGTTTCTACGGGATGAACGTCCCCTATCCCGGGTCTGGCGAGATCTCCGGTGTGATCTGGGCGACGCTGCTGATCATCGGGGTCTCGGCCGGTCTCTATTACATCTTCAGACGCAAAGACTGGCTGTGACCTTGCCGTAATTGGGACAGAGATGTGTCAAATGCGGTCGTGTGACTCCCAATTAGGACGCTGGGGGCGACTCGAAACACAGCGTTCACGATGCAGCAACGGCATGGAAACGGGGAACGGGCTAAAAACTCCACGTTCACGCTTGGCAACCCAACCGAAAGGAGCACCGTGAGCAAGACGGCTGCCGACGTCTTGTCCCTCGTCGCCGACGAGGAGTACGAGTTCGTCGACCTTCGCTTCTGTGACCTGCCCGGCCAGGTCCAGCATTTCACCGTCCCGGTCAAGCAGTTGACCGAGGATTCCTTCGAGGCCGGTTTTGGTTTCGACGGCTCGTCCATCAGAGGCTTCCAGCAGATCCAGGAATCGGACATGATCCTGATCCCGGACCCGGACACCGCCATCGACGACCCGTTCCGCGCCCGGAAGACCCTCATCATCTATTGCTTCGTCAATGACCCGATCACTGGCACGCCCTATGACCGGGACCCGAGGTACGTGGCCAGGAAGGCGGAGGAGTACCTGATCAGCACCGGCCTCGCCGACACCTCGTACTGGGGTCCCGAGGCCGAGTTCTACATCTTCGACGACGTCCGCTTCGGGCAGAACCAGTTCTCCGGCTACTACTTCGTCGACTCGGTGGAGGGCGCCTGGAACTCGGGAGAGTTCGAGGAGGGGGGCAACCTCGGATACAAGCCCAGGTACAAGGAGGGCTACTTCCCTGTGCCCCCGACCGACCATTTCCAGGACCTCCGGTCGGAGATGACGGCCAACCTCGAGGCGGCCGGCATCGAGATCGAGGTGCAGCACCACGAGGTGGGCACCGCCGGTCAAGCCGAGATCGACATGCGCTACGACACACTGCTCCGGACGGCCGACAACGTCACCCTGTACAAGTACATCGTGAAGAACACGGCCTGGGAGTACGGCAAGTCGGTGACCTTCATGCCCAAGCCGATCTTCGAGGACAACGGATCGGGCATGCACACCCACCAGTCGTTGTGGAAGGACGGCGAGCCGCTCTTCTTCGACGAGGCGGGGTACGCAGGTCTGTCCGATATGGCCCGCTGGTACATCGGCGGGTTGTTGAAGCACGCCGCGGCCATCCTCGCCTTTGCCGCCCCGACCACGAACTCATACCACCGCCTGGTCCCCGGCTACGAGGCACCGGTGAACCTGGTGTACTCGAGCCGGAACCGGTCGGCAGCGATCCGCATCCCCCAGTACTCACAGGCGCCCGGGGCCAAGCGGCTCGAGTTCCGCTGCCCGGACCCGTCGTGCAACCCGTACCTGGCCTTCTCAGCCATGCTCATGGCAGGTCTCGACGGGGTGCAGAACCGGATCGAGCCGCACGAGCCGGTGGACAAGGACATCTACGACCTGCCGCCTGCCGAGCTGGCCGGGCTGCCGTCGGTGCCGGGGAGCCTGACGGAGGCTCTCGATGCCCTGAAGGCGGACCATGAGTTCCTGCTCCAGGGAGGCGTCTTCTCCCAGGAGCTGATCGAAGCGTGGATCGACTACAAGATCGAGCACGAGGTCGACCCGGTGCGTCTGCGCCCCCACCCTTACGAGTTCCACCTCTACTACGACATCTGAGATGAGGCCCTCGGGGCCTCATCTCACGTCTTACGTTCTACGTTCTGCGTAGTACGTAGGCCGAGGGTCCGTCGGCAGACGGACCCTCGTGCTGCCCTCAGAAGAGCTCGGGGCACCAGGGTTGTGGGTCCCAGGCGAAGGCGGCGTCCATGGCGGCCAGGGCATCGTCGGCTCCGCGGAGGCGCCCGGCACGAGCCCATTGGCGGAAACGAGAGCGCCCCATGTAGCCGGCGCTCAGATCCTCGAGGTCGAGGTGGACCGAGGGCTCCTGGGTGGTCGGCTCGCACTCAGCGCCGTCAACGTCGGCGCGGAGGCGGTAGGAGCCGGTGAGGTCGCCAAGCGGGTCCTCGACTCCGAGCACGACGTCGACCGGCGCGGAATAGGAGCGAGCCGTCAGGGCGCCCGGAACATCCATCAGACGCACCCAGAGGGCGTCATATCGAAAGCTCATTGCCCTTCGTGTGCCCGCCAGCAGGTCGAAGATCGGATCCCAGGGTGGTCTGAGGCCGGCCTCGACTCGGGCCACGAGGTCCTGATTGGCCACCAGCGACCAGATTCCCGCCCACGCCTCGGGAGTGGCCGCGAAGAGATCCTGGATGATGGCTTTCCCCGATCCGTGGCCCTCCTCCCATTTCGCCTTCGTTCGGAAGGAGGCGAAACCCGCTACGCCATCCTCACCGTCGACCACGGCAAACCGGAGATTTGTCGTGTCACTTGTGGTTTCGCTGTCCCAGAAGGAGCGGTCTTCCCACCAATGGGGGGTCCTGACGAAGAACCCGGGGATCTCCGTGCGCAGGCGGTCGTATAGGGGCGGCACGACCTCTAGGGCCTCGGGGCGATCGATCATGCGGCCCCGCTCCGGCTGTGGGGCGAGACGGCCCAGTGTCGCGTGCTCTGGCTCGACTTTGATGTCGTAGCAGATGGAGGCGCACCCATACCCGAACCGCCCGTAGATGGCGCTGTCGGATGCCCACAAGGCTGCGATGGGCTCCCCATGTTCCTTCACGTCGTCGAGATGGGCTCGCATCATCTCCCGGAGCACCCCCCTCCGGCGATGGCTGGGTGACACTGCCACGGCAGTGGTCCCGCCACAGGCGACCTCGCCTCCGGGCACCGTCATCCGCAAGCCGTAAGCACCTGAGGTGCTGATCATCCTCCCGCTATCGAATCCGCACCGGGTGCGGTCGAGGGGGAGAAGTCGGAGAACCCGGTTGTTGCCGTCCGGGGGATCGAATCCGAAGGCCAGGCCCATGGTTCGCCGCATCTCTTCGAACTCGTCGGGCGTGATGGCCCGAATCACCGTGGCCATCAGATCTTTGGCGCCATCAGGCGTCGGGTGCGGTCCCCGCTGCGGTACGGGCGTTCTGGACTTCGACGTCGAAGTCGGCCACGGCACCGGTGTAGGCGGTCACCGCCGCCCGACGCAGATCGCCGGGGTCGGCCGACTGGAGGCCTGATAGTGCTTCCCCGGCGGCGCGGGCCGCCAGGCTGGCCGCTGCCGCCAGCGCCTCCTGGTTGGCCTCGAGACCTGCCGGGGGAACTAGGGCCGCCACCTGATCGGACAGAGCCTGTGACGAGGTGGCCACCGCCTCCATCCTGGGTTCGGCGTCTGGGAATTCGATCTCTCTCGGGTCGGCGTCGAACCCGGTGTTGACCGCCACCAGCTCGGCGTCCAATGCCTGGAACTCCCCATTGATCCGGTCCAGCTCGGTTATGTACGCCGCGGCGGCGTCCGGGACCGATCCCGTGCCCCCCGGCACGCTGGTGGTGGTGGCACCTCCCTCGCCCACTGTCGTCGGGGTGGTGTCACCTGCCGCCAGGGTCGTGTCGGGTGACGCCTCGGGCAGGGAACGGACGAAGAAATAGGTGAACGCGATCATTCCCAGAATGACAAGGGGGAGGATCCAGCGGCCCGGTTTCGGGTCGGGGTTGACAGCCATGACCGGCGAAACGATAGCTGGCACCTTGTAGTTCCCTGCGCCTCGTCTCCGGGGCCTGTTCAAACCCCTTGATCCGGTGCCGGCCGGCACATACGTTCGCAACATGGAGCCGGAGAGGAACGAGACTTACGAGCGGATCCCCTGGGAAACGCTCGAGGAGAAGAAGCCCGACCGTCAATGGATGATGATGGCGGTGGCGGGAGCCGTTGTGCTTGGTGCCCTCGCCTACTCATTCATGAGCAATCGGCCGGCACCCATGCCTGTCGCCTCGACGGTGGCCGCCGCCATGCCGGAGACATCCGTAGCTGCATCTCCGGTGCCGCAGGCCGCGGCCCAACCGGTGGCTACCACGGCACCGGTGGTGACGGCGGAAGCCGATCTCTATGCGGTCCACCCGGAAAGAGTCATCGATCGGGCGGTCGCTCATGCCGAGTGGTTCGTCGCCGAGTACCTGACCATGGATGGCACAGAGGAGGGCCGCGCTGCCCTGACTGCCCTGCTTCCGGCCGGCGTCCCCGTGCCGGCGGCGGCCGATGGGACTCGAGTGTTCGTGGAGTGGGTCCGGGCATCGGCCGTGGAGGAGATCGGTCAGCTCGTCTACCGGGTGACGGTCCTCGCCCGTTCACTGGCGGCCGCTGCCAATGCGGAGTACCAACGTCAGGCGCCGCTGCAGGTCGCGGTGGACGTGTCCGTGGCGGGGGAGGCTCCCCAGGTGGTCATGGCCCCTCAGGTCTCGCCGGCTCAGCCCGGCCCGGCGCATCAGCTGGCGCTGGTGACGGTCCCCGAGGAGGTCGGCGCCGCCGCCCTGCAGCAATCGGGTGGGTCTGAGGTGATCGGGGGCTTGCAGACTCCAGACGGGGGCTGGCAGGTGGTCGTGCTCGCGGCGACACCCGACGGGGTCAGCCGCCCGGTGTCGGTGCCGATTCCCGCTTCGTGATCAGCTCCCGAACTCCCCTTCTAGGATCGAGGTGGCCTCGGGGATGATCGACTCCCAGGGGATGTCCGAGGTCTTGGAGATGGTCACGAAATCCGCGGTCAAGAAGATGCTGGTCACACCCGGGATGGCGAGAAGATCGCGGGCGAAGCCCTCCTCCGGCGGAGCTCCGGCGACATGCGTCGTTGGCCCGCCGACCGGCGTGCCCACGGTGAATTTCATGGCATTTGGGTTCGGTGAAGGGGCGACTGTCACTGCCATTGCCGGCCGAGGCTAATCCCGTGTCCCGTGTGATCGGGGTGGACGTGGGGGGCACCTTCACCGATGTGGTGATGCTCGACGGTGAATCGATCGTCGGCCACAAGGTGCGGACCACACCCGATCAATCCGACGGCGTGGCCCGGGCCCTCTCGGACGCCGGTATCGATGAGGGCACCACGATGCTCCACGGGACCACCGCCGGCACCAATGCGCTGATCGAGGGACGAGGGGCGAGGACGGCGCTCGTCACTACCCCCGGGTTCGAGGACCTGCTCGAGATCGGCCGTCAGGCCCGTCCTTCCCTATATGACCCGTTCGTGGACAGACCGGATGCCCTCTGTCCGCGGGATCTTCGATTCGGCTATACGGGCGACATCGAGGCGCTCGGAAGAATGCTCGATGAGGCAGGCGCCGAGGCGATTGCAGTCGCCCTCATTCGGTCCTACCTGGATCCAGCCGAGGAAATGGAGCTGGCCGACCGACTTCGGGACCGGGTCGATGCCCCGATTTCGGTGGGCGCCCTGGTGTCACCCCAGTTCAGGGAGTACGAGCGGATCGCGACCACCGTCCTCACCGCTTACCTGACCCCGGAGTTGGCCGGCTATCTGTCCCGTCTCGATAGGGCGGTCGGGGGTGGGCGGCGACTCGTGATGACCTCTTCGGGCGGGCTGCTCCCCTTTGCGGTGGCGTCGGCCCAGGCCGGGCGTCTCGTCCTGTCGGGCCCTGCCGCCGGGGTGGTGGCCGCCACGGCCCTCGGCCGGGCCAAAGGCCATGCGTCGATCATCAGCTTCGACATGGGCGGCACCTCGACCGATGTCTGCCGTGTCACCGGCCGGGCGGTCCACACGACGAGGCACAGTGGGGTGGGATGGGTGAATCGCGTCCCCTCCTTGCCGGTGCGGACCATCGGCGCCGGCGGAGGGAGTCTGGCTTGGGTGGACCAAGGGGGTGCGCTGCGGGTGGGACCGAAGTCGGCCGGCGCTGATCCTGGACCGGCCGCATATGGCCGTGGCGGCGACGTGGCCACCGTCACCGACGCCAATGTCGTCCTGGGCCGCATCCCGGCTGATCTCCGCCTCGGTGGATCGATCAGTCTGGACATCGGCGCCGCCCGGCGTGCCCTGGAAGTGCTTGGCGACGACTTGGGCCTGGAGATCGAGGAGGTGGCGGCGGGGATCATCGAAGTGGTCGACTCACATATGGAGCGAGCGTTACGGGCAGTCTCGGTCGAAGAGGGAGTTGATCCGCGCGATTCGGTGCTGGTTGCCTTCGGCGGGGCGGGTGGCCTGCACGCAACCCGCCTCGCCCGACGTCTCGGCATGAGGACGACCCTGATCCCGCCGCTTTCCGGGGTGTTCTCGGCACTGGGCCTCCTGCTGGCCGAGCCGAGCAGCGACGCGAGCCGAACGGTGATGCTGGAGGAAGGCTCCGACCGCTTGAAGGCGGTGGCCGGCCGGATATTGGCTGACGCGAACGCGACCTTCACCAGGGACCACGGGAGAGAGCCGACCGGCAACGAGGCATGGGCCGATGTCCGCTATGCCGGCCAGTCACATGAGCTGGCCGTGCCGTTGGCGAGTGATTGGGTTGCGCTGCGAGAGGAGTTCGAGGACTTGCACCAGACCCGTTTCGGCTTCACCAAGCCCGAGGAGCCGATCGAGCTGGTGAATGTCCGAGCCGAGGCGACGAGCCCGGCACCGATGACCTGGGATGAAATCCCTCCCAACTCCGTGGGTCATGGAAGTCCCGGTCCCCGGAGACCAGGCGATATCCCCGTGTGGTCCCGGGATGGGCTCCGCCCGGGTCAGGAAATCGAGGGGGCAGCGATCATCGTCGAACGGGACTCGGCAATCTGGCTCGAGCCCGGTGACAGGTTGTGCGGTCCACGAAGACGGGACCTTGGAGATTCATTCATGAGCGGCACCGTGACCGAGGCGAGCCGGTTCGCATCGGCCGCCCTCGCCGCGGTCGCCGATCCATCCAAGGCGCCGGACATGCAGGCCTACATGAAGACCGACATGCCCTTCTACGGCGTGCAAAAGCCGGCACGAGCGAGAATCCTCCGGGACCTGGTCCATCGCTTCCCGCCCTCGGATCGTGCCGGGTACGAAGCGCTGGTCGTGGCGCTCTGGCAGCTTCCCCACCGGGAGGAGAAGTATCTGGCGCTCGGTGTGGCCGGGCATTTCCGGGAGTACGTGGTGCCCGAGGGTCTCCCGCTGTACCGAGGTCTGATCGTGGAGGGTGCCTGGTGGGACCTCGTCGACGAGGTGGCCACTCATCTGATCCGCGATCTGGTAGTCGGTCATCCTGATGAGGTCTGGCCGACGGTGGATACCTGGATCGATGACGACGACATGTGGCTGAGGCGGACGGCGATCATCTGCCAGGTCGGTGCAAAGGAGAACACCGATGCCGCCAGGCTGTTCCAGTTCTGCGAGGCGCGTGCGTTCGAGAAGGAGTTCTTCATCCGCAAGGCAATCGGCTGGGCGCTCCGTCAGCACGCCAGAGTCGATCCCGACGCCGTGGCCCGTTTCGTGATCGAGCATCGAGATCAGCTCTCCGGTTTGTCCTACCGGGAGGCCACCAAGCACATCGGGCATCTGCTCCCGTCGTGACTGCCGATGCGATAGCACTCGAGGTGGCCCGTCATCGTCTCGCCTCGGTGGCAGACGAGATGGGCACCGTCCTCCGGCATTCCTCGCTTTCGCCCAACATCAAGGAGAGGGCCGATTGCTCGGCGGCCGTGTTCACCGCCGACGGCGAGATGCTGGCCCAGGCGGAGCACATCCCGGTTCATCTCGGGTCGATGCCCGAATCTGTGGCGGCATGCCTGGCCCGGTTCGAACCGGTTCCCGGTGTCCAGTACGCGGTCAATGATCCGTTCTTTGGTGGCACCCATCTCAACGATCTCACCCTCGTCGCCCCGGTCTTTGTCGCCTCGAGACACGTCGGCTGGGTGGCCAATCGGGCCCATCACGCCGACGTTGGGGGTGAGTCGCCCGGTTCGATGCCGGCGCATGCGGTGACGGTCGATCAGGAGGGTCATCGTGTCCCTCCAGTGGTCGCTTTCGAATCGGGCCATTGGGTCGATGATTTCGCCGAGCCTTTCATCGCTGCCTCCCGTACTCCGTGGGAGCGCCGGGGGGACCTCGAAGCGCAGATCGGGGCAAATGCAGTCGGCGCCAACCGGATGGCGGAACTGGTCTCCGGAGTCGGCGGGGCGCCGTTCTCGTCGATGGCGGCGTCTCTTCTCGACTACGGGGAACGGCGGACGATCGCTGCCCTTCGTCAACTGCCCGAAGGTAAATTCGCTTTCACCGACTTCATGGAGCTGGGCGAAGCCGATGTCGGAATCAGGGTCACCGTGACCATCGCCGATGGGCGGCTCACAGCCGATTTCACCGGAAGCGACGATCAGGTGGCTGCGAACTTCAACGCGGTCGAGGCGGTGACCAGATCCTGTCTGTACTACGCGGTTCGGGTTGCAACCGATCCCACCATCCCCGCCAACGGCGGGTGCTATCGACCGCTGACCCTGATCGCCCCGTCGGGATCGGTGGTCAATGCCAACCCACCGGCTGCGGTGGCCGCCGGCAACGTGGAGACCAGCCAGCGAATTGCCGACGTCCTCCTGGGGGCGTTGGCCCAGGCTGCCCCCGACCGGGTGCCTGCGGCCTCCCAGGGGACCATGAACAATGTTCTCATCGGTAACGACGAATTTGCCTACTACGAGACCATCGCTGGGGGGCAGGGCGGGCGACCCGGCCGAGCCGGTCAGTCGGGTATCCAGACAGGGATGACCAACACCGAGAACACCCCGATCGAGGCATTGGACACCCACTATCCGTTCCGGGTGGAGCGCTACACCCTGCGACGGGGAAGTGGCGGTGACGGCCGGTTCCCCGGTGGGGAGGGCATCGAACGTGAGATCCTCTTCCTCGCCGACGCCACGCTCTCACTGATGGGGGAGCGGCGGCGGCATCGACCCTGGGGCCTGGCCGGGGGTGGACCGGGGGCCACCGGCGAGGACCTACTCATCAAACCGGATGGCCGCCGTGAGCGGCTCCCCGCCAAATCCACCATCCCCGTGTCAGCCGGCGACCGCCTCCTGGTCCTCACCCCCGGCGGCGGAGGATGGGGCCAACCGTGAACCTGAGGTTCCACGTAGCAAATACGCTACGAAGCGCCTCAGGTTGATGTTGGCTCGCCGACCCAGACTGAACTCGAGGCTGTTAGTAGCGAATACGCAACGCAGAGCCTCAGGTTCGCAGTAGCGCCTCAGGCGGCCACAACTACCCTCAACGCTGTGAGCCTTGTCGGGGATCTGCGTGCTGTGTTGAGTGAGGATCGGGTGCTCGAAGAGCCGGTCGAGCTCTATCTCTATTCGAGAGATGCCTCCCTCATGCAGGGTCAGGCGACTTGTGTCGTTTTCCCCCAAACCACCGAGGAAGTCGCCGAGGTGGTCCGGGTGGCGGAGAGACACAGCGTCCCGATCGTCGCCCGCGGCGCAGGGACCGGGCTGGCCGCCGGGGCAATACCCGTCGACGGCGGGATCGTCCTGTCCACCACCGCGATGAACCAGATCGACATCGACGTCGAGAACAGGACCGCCTGGGTCGGAGCCGGCGTGATCAATCTCGACCTGAGCACAGAAGCCGAGCCATTCGGTCTGGCCTTCGCCCCCGATCCGTCCTCGCAGTCGGCGTGCACGATCGGCGGCAATGTCGCCAACAATTCGGGCGGGGCCCACTGTCTGGCCGAGGGTGCCACCACCAGCCATGTCCTCGGCATGGAGGTGGTCCTGGCCGGTGGCGAGACCCTCGTCCTCGGCGGTCAGGCCCCCGATATGCCAGGTCTGGACCTGAAGGGGCTGATGGTTGGATCGGAAGGCACGCTCGGGTGTGGTCACGCGGGCCTTGGTCCGACTCCTGCCCATCGAAGCAGACGTGAGGACGCTTCTTCTCGACTTCGAGGAGCTGGAAGGGGCCACGCGGACGGTGTCACAGGTCATCGCATCCGGGCTGGTGCCGGCGGCGCTGGAGATCATGGACCAGAAGATGACGACCGCCGTCGAGAACTGGCTCAAGGCCGGCCTTCCCTGCGACTGCGCCGCGATCCTCCTCGCCGAGGTGGTCGGGGAGCCCGAGGCGGTGGAGGCCGAGGCGGCCCTCATCTCACGCATCGGCCGCGCCAACGGGGCACGCGATGTCAAGGTGGCCAGGGATGAGGCCGAGCGGGCAATCCTCTGGAAAGGGCGCAAGTCGGCGTTCGGGGCCGTGGCCCAGGTCTCACCGAACTACTACCTGCACGACACGGTCGTGCCGCGGTCGCGTCTGGTGGAGACCATGGAGGAGGTCCAGGCGATCGCCGACCGATACGGGCTCGACGTCTACAACGTGTTCCATGCCGGCGATGGCAATCTCCATCCGCTCATGGCGTTCGATGCCTCCGACCCGGTCATGATGGACAAGGTCCACAAGGCGGGCGAGGAGATGGTTGCGGCATGTCTCAGCCGCGGTGGCGCCCTCTCGGGTGAGCACGGGATCGGCCTGGAGAAGCGGGACATGATGCGGGCGGATTTCACAGAGCTCGACCTCGACGCCCAGGCCCGGCTCAAGGAGGCCTTCGACCCCGCCGGAATCTTCAATCCGGCGAAAGTGCTTCCAGAGGGCTCTCGATGCTTCGACTTCGGCGGGGTGAGACGGGAGATACCGGACGGGGCCTGGGTATGACCGGGGCCGCCGGGGGCGGTCCCGAGCGTGTCGCGCCCTCCACCGTCGAGGATCTTTCCACCGTCCTGAAAGAGGCCACCGAGGAGCAACGCGTCGTGAATGTGGTCGGGGGCGGGACCAGACAGGGCTATGGCTCGCCGCCGCCTCCGGACCTCATGCTGGAGATGAGCGGGCTCTCCGGGATCGAGGAGTGGGACCCCGATGACCTCACTGTGACCGTTGGGGCGGGGACCCCGGTAGCGGAACTGGAAGCCGCCCTGGGCGAACGCTCACAGACCGCCGTGCTACCCGAGGTTCCCGGCGCATCCACTGTCGGAGGTGTGATCTCGGCCGGAATCTCCTCACTGCGACGGGCGCGTCTCCTCGGTACCAGGGAGCGAATGCTCGAGGTTCGCCTGGTGACCGGGGACGGTCGGGTGGTTCGGGGTGGCGGCCGGGTGGTCAAGAACGTCTCCGGGTACGACCTGCCCCGTCTGGTGGTCGGCGCCTTTGGCTCACTGGGGGTCATCACCTCGGTGTGTCTCAAGTTGTGGCCCAAGCCTCCGGCCTCGGCGACGGTGACCATCGATGACCTCGAGGTTGCCGACCGGGTGAAGAGGCCTCTTGCTGTCCTGGAGCGAAAAGGGCGTGATCGAGGTCTTTCTGTGGGGCACCCCCGAGGAGGTAGCAGCTTCCGGCGGTCGTCTCGGCGGGGCGGCGGTCGAGGGGCACCGATGGCCCGCCGACCCACAGGGCCTGTACCGATGGTCGGTGCGAGTCCCACCCGCCCTGACGTCGGCGGCGATAGACCGGCTCCCCCCAGGGTGGGACTACCTGGCCGTCCACGGCGCCGGTGACATCCGGGCCGCCTCGTCCGATTCGGATGGGGCGGATGCGCTGCGCTCTTGGGTTGAGGCCTCCGGCGGCGCTCTGGTGTCGATTGAGGCGCCAGACGGGGGCCTCGACGGTCTCGACCCCTGGGGGTCACCGCCACCGGGGCTGGAGATCCAACGCCGTCTCATCGCCCAGTTCGACCCGGGTCGGGTCATCAATCCGGGCCGGCTCCCAGGAGGGCTGTGATGGGATGGGTGACCACCGATCATCCAACCACTGACGAGCTCAATGCCTGTGTCCAGTGCGGGCTGTGCCTGCCCGCCTGCCCCACCTTCCGCTTGACCGGGCGGGAGACCGCCTCCCCGCGAGGTCGTATCCAGGCGATGAAAGCGGTTCACAACGGTGTGCTCGAGCTCGACGGCCCCTTTCAGGGCGTGATCGACTTCTGTCTCGGTTGTCGGGCCTGTGAGCCGGTATGCCCGGGGATGGTCCCTTACGGGAGGGCACTCGAGGGAACACGGGCCGAGATCGCGGCGCAACGCCCCACCTTTGGTCACCGGCTTCGCTCGTTCCTGCTCGGCACAGCGATCGGATCCAGGCGATCGCTCCGCTTCGGGACGGGGGCCCTTCGCATGGCCCAGGCAACCCGGGCCACTTCCATCGCACCGTCGCGGTATCGGAGGCTCTCCGAGGGCGTTCGTCCGCTCGGTCGGCGGCCGGAGCCGACCCTCGGCCATCGAGGGGGGAGCGGCGTGTCGGGCTCGGTCGCTGTCGTCGCCGGTTGCATCCAGGACGAATGGTTCCGACCTGTCAACCACGCCGCCATCGAGCTGCTGGAGCTGGCCGGTTACCGGGTGGAAGTTCCCCGCGGTCAGACCTGCTGTGGCGCCCTGGCTGCCCACGACGGCAAGTCAGGCGCCGCCCGGGCCCTGGCGGCGCGGAACATGCCGGTTCTCTCCGGTTACGACCAGGTGGTGGTCACCTCCGCCGGATGCTCGGCCCATGTCCGCGAGTACGGCGCACTGGGCTGAAGGCGGCGAGGAAATCGGGACCCGGGCAGTCGACGTCACCGTGGCGGTGGCACGTGCCATCGAGGCCGGCCTCCTCCCCTCGCTACCCGGAGGCTCGGGCGAGATGGCGATCCAGGATCCATGCCACCTCCGGCATGCCCAGCGGGTGACCGCCGAGCCGAGGCGGATCCTCGAGGCAGGTGGATACGAGGTCGTGGAGATCGACCCGGCCGGGATGTGCTGTGGCGCCGCCGGTCTCTACACGGTCCTCCAACCCGAGGCATCTCAAGAGCTCGGAAACCGAAAGGCGGCCCAGATACGTTCAACCGGAGTGAGCAGGGTGGCCTCCGCCAACCCCGGATGTGAGATGCAGCTCAGGTCTGCCCTGGGACCTGATTACGAGATCGCGCACCCGATCGAGTGGTATCTGAGCGCTATCGCAGCCGCCGGGCCGCCCGGTAGGGTCGCCTCGGTGAAGGAAGCGAGATGACCGACGACATCGCCCGGGTCGACAGCCGTGACGCCGCCAAGCGCTATGCGATCCTCGCCTACGGCTCGTTCGGGACCATGTTCGACGTGGGCTTGATGGTGATCGGGAGTCTGCTCGTTGGCCTGGCTGCATCAGTCGTGCTCGCCGGCTTCGACATCGTCAACGTGATCCAGGACTTGTCGACGGGGGCGATGCTCGCCTCATCGCTGGTGCTGGCCGTCATCGGCCTCTTCTGCCTCGGTGTTGCCGCCGAAGGCCCGCTGGGACGGGGCCGGCGTCTGATCGGCTTCAGGCTCTGGGAGGTCGGCCTGGGCCGCATCATCGCCGTCTTCGTCGTTGGTCTCCTGTTCCTGCTCGTCCACGGACTGGTCGACGGCGTGGTGGAAGGTCTGCCATTGCCGGTCACCACCGGGGTGGCCGGGATCCGGGCTGTCGGCGTGGCCGGGATGACCGTCATGCCACTCCTCGGCGTCCCTGTCGCACTCGCCGCCCGCTGGTATCCCGACGGGCCGGACTGGCTCCGCTCCACCGAGATACCCATCATGTTCGTGGTCTGGGCAGTGGCCACAATGGCCATCATTGACTGAGTCTGAGAGGGCTCAGAGCGCCTTCGAGTAGATCTGAGCCGGGTGCACCTCGAAGCCCTCACGCAGCAACGCCTCGACGCTCCAGACCGTGACCGGGACCATTGCCTCGACCCGTTCACCATCCCGATCTCGCTGGAGGTCGCGCAGACCCTGGAGGAGCAGCGGAGCGTCCGGAGCCGTGGTCGCCAGCCACCGCACCGAAATCCCTTCCTCGTCGGCCTCGGCGACGACCCATCCCCCAGGGCTTTGATAGAAGGTGTGGGTATTCACCGCAATCTCCAGATCGCCACGGGATGCCTTCCTCCATCGCCAGCCCAGCGAGATGAGATCACGGGCGGCGTGGGCGAGATCGCTCTGCGACCAGAACGTCCAGGCGGCGTCAGCATCGACAGTGACACCCGCCCTGAGGCGCTCGTCCTGTGGCAGACGCCGCCCCGTCGACTCAGGGGCCGTGGCGTATGCCCAACGACCGGATGGCCGATAGCCCGACCGCATGACCTGGCCGCGAGCAGCCTCGTTCGACTCTTCGATGACGAGTCGGGCCACCAGGGCTCCTTGCGATCTGGCCCACTCCACGGCATGGTCGTTCATGGCCATGCCCATGCCCGACCGCCGATGGTCAGGATGGACCCGGGTGGCGCTGAGCCAGGCCTCGGTCGGGGATAGGAGTTGCGCCCGTGACAAGGCAACCGGGATGTCGTCGTCGAACACACAGACGATGACCAGAGAATCTGGCTCCTCCAGCCAGCCGCCCATCATCTCGGGCACATAGTCACCCCAGATGAAAGTGTCCTGGGTCCAACGCCCGATCGACGCGACGTCCTCGGCCCTGGCCGGGCGGATGACGAACGACATGGCTACATCCGGTCGGGGACTTCGATGCCGAGGACATCGAGCAGGCGCTCGAGGGCGGACAGTGCCCACGCCGCGAGCGAGAGCCAGGATCCCCTGCGGGCGATGTCCGGCTCGGACAGGATGTGGCAGGTGTCGTAGAACCGGTTGAAACGCCCCGCGACGTCGTAGGCGAACTCGGCGACGTGGTTCGGCGCACGAAGGGCGATGGCGCGGCCGATGACGTCGGGGAGGCGGAGAAGCTCGAGCATGAGCTCGCGCTCGGCATCGACGGTCGGTGCGAGAAGAGGCCCTTGCTCAACTCCCTCCGTTTCTGCCCGGCGCAGGATCGACTTGATCCTCACTGCGGCGTACTGAAGATACGGCCCGGTCTTCCCTTCGAAGGAGGTGAACCGGTCGAGGTCCAGGACGTAGTCGGAAGTGCGGTTGTTGATCAGATCGCCGAACTTGAGGGCGGCCACGCCCACGATGGACGCAATCCTCGATCTCTCTGCCTCGGGGTAGTCCTCGGCAAGGTGGGCCTCGTCGAGCCGCTGTCGTGCGGCCTCGGTGAGCATCTCGATCACGTCGGAGAGCCGGACGACTCCGCCCTCTCGTGTCTTGAACGGCTTGCCGTCCGGCCCGTTCATCGTCCCGAACCAGATGTGTTCCAATCTGGTCCCGTCGGGGACGATGCCGGCCTTCGCCGCCGCCCGGAAGATCTGGAGAAAATGGTCGGCCTGGCGCCGGTCGACGACGTAGAGCACGAGGTCGGCCCGCAGCTCCTCCATCCTCATCTGAATCGTGGCCAGGTCGGTGGTGCTGTACAGGAATCCGCCGCTGGATGACTCGAGGATCAATGGCGGGATGTCCCGATTGTCTCCCTCCTCGCCGATCCGGATGACGATCGCACCCTTCGACTCCTCGGCCACGCCGGACTCGCGCAACGTGGCCACCAGCGGGCCCAGCCTGTCGTGTACGTCCGATTCCCCGTACCACAGGTCGAAATTGACTCCGAGGGCGGTGAAGTCCTGACGCTGGGATTCCTCGGACACCGATTTCATGTGACGCCAGAGGGCCAGGTACCCGGGGTCGCCCTGCTGGAGTCGGACCGTGGCTTGACGGGCGACGTCGGCGAAGTCGTCATCGCTGCGGGCCCGCACCGACGCCTCCGGGTAGATCCGCTGCAGGTCCTCGAGCGTGACGGGTGACTCTGTCGGATACGTACCGGCATCGGGATCGAAATAGGTCAGGTCGGGCTGCTCTTCGGCGATGGCGGCGATCAGCAAGCCCATCTGGAAGCCCCAGTCGCCGAAGTGGGGATCGCGGATCACCTTGTGCCCTGCGAACGAGAAGAGCCTGGCGAGCGAGTCTCCGATGATGGTGGCCCGGAGATGGCCCACATGCATCGCCTTGGCCACATTGGGGCCGGCGTAGTCGATGACCACGTTCTCCGGATCGTCCGTGACCGGGAAACCGAGATAGGGGTCGGCGGCATCCTCGACGGCGATCCGAGCGATGGAGGCGTCGGTCATGGTGATGTTGATGAAGCCGGGGCCGGCCACTTCGACGCTGGCGATATCGGGATGTCCCGCCAGGCGGTCCGCGACCTTCTGGGCTATTTCCCTGGGCGCCTGGTTGGTCGCCTTCCCGGCGGCCATGGCACCGTTGACCTGGAACTGCGCCAGTTCAGGTCTCTGTGAGGGGACCGTCTCACCCAGCTCGGCGGGCAACCCGAGCTCACTGAAAGCCTCACCGGCAATAGATGAGAGATGCGAGAGCAGCGACATGGCCTATCGACAGTACCTAGGACCTATGACCTGGAACCTACGACCTAATACTTCGCCAGCTCCTGGGCCTTGCGGACGATGCCCTCAGGTGTGGGGTAGAGCTCGTTCTCCAGCGGTCCGGCGTAGGGCATGATGGGAACGTCGGGAAGGGCGTACCGCCGCACCGGTGCGTCGAGCCATTCGAAGGTCTTGTCTGCGATCTGGGCGGCCAGCTCTGCGCCATATCCGGCGAACTCGTTGTCTTCGTAGACGATCAGGGCACGCGACGTCTTCTTCACCGACTCTTCGATGGTGAGCCAGTCGAGTGGCTTGAGGCTGCGCAAATCGATCACCTCGGGGCTGATGTCCAACTCCTCGAGCAGCGATGCCGCCTCGACGGCGAAATGGGCCATCGCCCCATAGGCGATGATCGTGAGGTCCTCGCCCTGATGGCGGATGGCCGCCCGACCCAGAGGAACCCGATGCTCGCCTGCCGGATAGGGACCTTTGGCCAGGCGGTAGAGCTTCTTCGGCTCGAGGAACATGACCGGGTCGGGGTCCTCGACAGCCGTGAAGAGCAGCCCCTTCACGTCAGCTGGGGTCGAAGGCACCACTACTTTCAGCCCGGGCACGTGGGCATAGAAGGACTCGATGGACTGAGAGTGATAGAGCGCTCCGTGGATCCCGGCGCCGTATGGAGTGCGGACGACCATCGGCACGTTCCATTTCCCGTCGGACCGGAACGAGATCCGCGCCGCCTCGGAGACCAACTGGTCGAAAGCAGGGTGGATGTAGTCGGCGAACTGGATCTCAGGGATCACCTTGAATCCGGCAACGGCCATGCCGATGGCGGCGCCGATGATCGACGACTCGGCGATCGGGGTGTTGAAGCAGCGGTCGGCGCCGAAGCGATCGGTCAGGTCCTGGGTGGCCTTGAAGACTCCACCCTTGCGCCTCGCCACGTCCTCGCCGAACACGATCGCGTCCTCGTGTGCCTCGAGCACTTCGTGGAGGGCCATGTTGATCGCCGTGATGAGATTCACGGTCTCGCCGCCGGAAGTCTCCTCTGGTTCGGTGACCGGGGGACCTGGCTCGATGACCTTGGCGTACACCCGGCTGGTCGGCTCATCGGGATTCGGGGCGGCCTCGGCGTTCTCCACCGCCCTGGCCAGAGCCTCGATCACGTCGTCGTCGATCCGCAGCTCTTCGGCCTCTGTGAGCAGGCGGTTCTCGATGAGGTACTGACGGACCCTGGCCACCGGGTCTCGTTTGCGCCAGGTCTCAACCTCCTCCCGACTGCGGTACAGGGTGTCGTTGTCATCGGAGGTGTGGGCGTAATAGCGATAAGTCTCCGCTTCGATCAGCGTGGGTCCCTCCCCGGCCCTGGCCCGGCGAACCGCCTCCTTCATCACCTTGTAAACCCGGAGTGTCCGGTTGCCGTCGACCTCGACACCGGGGAACCCGTAGCTCTCAGCCCTAGCGGCGAGGCTTCCGGCGACCTGTTCCTCCTGTGGCACCGAGATGGCATATCGGTTGTTCTCGATGACGAAGATAAGGGGCAGTTTGTGGATCCCGGCCCAGTTCATCGCCTCGTGCCAGTCCCCCTCAGACGTCGAGCCCTCGCCGCCGTACACGGCCACCACCGAGTCGTCACCCCGGTTGGCCACAGCCTGGGCGATGCCAACGGCATGGGGGTACTGGGTGCCGATCACCGAGGACTGGGTCAGGACACGGCGCTCCCGGCTCGACCAATGGCCGGGTAGCTGACGACCCCCGGACATCGGGTCGGTCTTCTTGGCGAACGCGCCGAGGAAGATCTCCTCTGGCTCAAAACCCCAGGCCAGCGCCACCCCCATGTCCCGGTAGTAGGGAAGGACCCAATCCTTCTCTCGATCCAGCGCCAAACCCGATGCCACCTGGACGGCCTCGTGGCCCGAAGACCCGACCACGAAGGGAGCGCGCCCCTGACGCTGGAGGGCGAAGAGACGGTCGTCGATCCGCCGCGTCGTCAGCATCAGCCGGTACATCTCCACGACCTGCTCGTCGCTCAGGCCCAGTTCCCCGTGGTGGAGATTCCGGTCGAAGTCCATGCCGTAGGTGCGGTGGCTCGTCAATTCGTGTCCTCTCCGCTGCGCCGGAAGCGGCGCAGGTCACCGATTTCCCGGATCCGGTCCTCGGCGACCATGACGGCCGCTTGATTCGGGTTGATCTGCTGATCCTTCGAGGCGAGGAGGATGGCCTTGGTCGCGTCGAATATGGAATCGACCCGGTGCATGGCCCGCATCTTCGAGTATCCATGCAATTCGTCGTGGACATTGATCAGGCCGCCGGCGTTGACCACGAAATCCGGGGCATACAGGATGCCGCGAGCAGCGATGCGATCGGCGTCCTCGTCGGTGGCGAGCTGGTTGTTGGCACTGCCGACGATCGCCTGACAGTTGAGACGGGGGATCGTCGAGTCATTCAGCCCTCCCCCGAGAGCGCAAGGCGAGTAGAAGTCACAGTCGACGGTGTGGATGTCATCGATGTCGACGCTCTTCACCCCGTAGGTCTCCACCGCGTCCGTGACCGCTCTTTCGCTCGCGTCGGCCACTATGACCTCGGCCCTGGCCTCGACGAGGAGCTGGACGAAGGCCGATCCGACCTTGCCTACTCCCTGCACGGCGAACCGGCGCCCGGCGAGATCGGTATCTCCCCAAATGAAGTCGGCCACGGCCCTGGCCGCGGCGAAGAGACCTCGCGACGTGACCGGCGATGGGTCACCGGCGCCGCCCTCGGCGGGTGAGCTACCCAGAGCCCAGCGGGTCTCACGGCGGATGATGTCCACATCGGTCGTGGTGGTCCCTACGTCCTCGGCGGTGATGTAGCGCCCGCGGAGTGAGTCGACGATTCGCCCGTACGCTCGGAGGAGACGCTCGGTCTTGTCGGTAGCCGGGTCGCCGATGATCACGGCCTTGCCGCCGCCCAGGTCCAGACCGGCGGCGGCTGCCTTGTAGGTCATCCCTTTGGAGAGACGGAGAACGTCGATGAGTGCGTCCTGCTCGGTCTGGTAGGGAAAGAAACGGGTCCCGCCGAGAGCGGGACCCAAAGCCGTGGAGTGGATGGCGATTATGGCCCGAAGGCCCGATACATGGTCGTAGCCGTAGATGATCTGCTCGTGACCTCCGCGGGCAACCTCATCGAATACGACCAAGTCCGGTCCTCCATTCTCGAGGGGCGGTTCTCACTCCGGACCGATCTTACCTGGGCGCCCCCTGGCACGGCCTGCGCCTTGCGCTTGGTGGGACGGGTGACCTGCGGGCCAAGCCATGCCAGGATGAGGGTGTGACCAAGACCGCCCATCTCCGGGTTTACACCCCAGAGAGCTCCGATGACGGTGACCCCGTGCCGGCCTTTGTCCGGCGTTATGGACTGCTCTCCGAGGCGGAAAGCGACGCCGATTGGGTGGTTGAGTGGAACGGGCAGCGAATGGTGTGCCCTCGGAATCTGCGTCTTCGTGTCCTCGAGTCGACGGTCGCTTTCGCCAACGCGTTCCGGGGCCTGGGAGCCGGGCTCATCCCCGAGGAGGCGGCGCAGGCCGCCGACAGCGAGCTTCGCCGGTATCACCAGGAGCACCCCGGTCATCGCTCCCATGTCCTCACTTCTGCATGGCACGTGCCGGTCCGCTGGTTCACGGCCTTCCAGCCAGAGGACAAGGAGGTGTACGAGGTGGACGGCGCTCCCCGGATCCGGCTGCGGGTCGACCTGGCGGTGGGCAGAAAGCGGGTCGACCACGCCCTGGGCGTGCTCCGTGGCCTTCAGGTCTTCCAGGGGCCTGCCGAGGAGCTGGCCCAGTTGTCGGACTGGATCGAGAGTTTCCCTTCCGAATCGATGCTCGAGCTCGACTACTCGACGGTCTCCGACCTCTTCGCTCCCCAAGAGCTGGTGTTCGACGATTCGGTGGAGTTGGTGCGACGCTCGATCGAGGCCCTGGCCGACGGCGACATGATGACTGCCGGCGAGAACTACGGCCGGGTCGTCTCCCGCTGGGCCCCCGCCTTCTCGGTCACATTCAGCAGCTGAACCGAGGTCGGGAATAAATCGGGTCCGCATACGTTGTCGATTTGTGAACAGAATCACAAGCTGTTCCCCTCCTCCAAACTTTGCGAGGGCCAGTGGAGCCAGTTTCCGCTACTCCCAGCGGACTCCTTCTCCTCCTCAAACGCTCCACTGGCCTCGCAAACCCTGACGATGACGCTCCCGGTATTGACCCGTGCTCGGAAACGCCTACCATCGTCCCCGACATGACTTGCCCCACGAGCCCGACCCGCTGCTGCGCTTGTCGCTGTGCGGCCGTGCCGTGTGGGTAGCGATGTCCTGAGTCAGCAAGAGACAGACACACAAAGCCCGCACCGGCACCGGATGCGGGCCTTTGTCGTTCATGGGCCGCTCCGGACCACAGAAGGAGAGAGTCCATGACCAGCCAGTACGCCAAGGTGACAGATGAGCGCGTCGACGTGGAGCTCGACTGCGCCGGGGTGCTCTGCCCCTTACCGGTCTATCGGGCTTCGTTGGCTCTCGGCCAGATGTCGCCCGGCCAGGTGCTCAAGTTGATCACGACCGACCCTGGGGCGCTGGAGGACATCCCCGCCCTGGCCAGGCAGACCGGCAACGTCTTGCTCGGTGTCGAACGTGAGGAGACCCGTCAGTTGTTCTGGATCGAGAAGGCGGTGCGGCCATGACCGACACTCTCACGCAGCCGGCTACCGAAGATCGACAGGAGGAGCGCCGGCGCCGGATCGCCCTGGTCGCCTCGAAAGGGACGCTCGATCAGGCCTACCCGCCTCTGATCCTGGCCACGACGGCGGCGAGTCTCGGATGGGAGGCCGGGGTCTACTTCACCTTCTACGGCCTCGACATCATCCACAACGACCGACTGGAGAGCCTGAAGGTGGCGTCGCTGGCCAACCCGGCCGGGCCGATCCAGCTCCCCAACCTGCTCGGCGCGCTTCCAGGTGCGACGGCTGCCGCCACCAAGATCATGAAGAAATGGATGAGCGACGCCCGGATGCCCACCGTCCCCGAATTCATCGAGATGGCTCAGGGTCTCGACGTCCGATTCTTCGCCTGCTCGACGACGATGGGAGTCATGGGCGTCGAGGAGGGCGACCTGATCAAGGGGTGCGAGATCGCCGGCGCGGCCGCATTCCTCGACTTCGCAGCCGATGCCGACGTCCAGTTGTTCGTTTGAGAGGTCAGCCGGCCAGTGATGCAGTCTGCTCGGTCATCGGGAGGCTGAGCTCGAAGCGCGTCCAGCCACCCCGCCGCCTGTAAACGAGGTCCCCACCCATCATCCGCGCCAGCTGTCTGGCAACTGCCAGGCCGAGGCCGACCGAGTCCGGTCTGGCGTCCGACGGCGACTGCGAGCGGTAGTACGGATCGAAGATGTGCTCAGCGTCGATTCCCTTGACCCCGGGGCCGTCGTCGCTGACCACCAACGAGCGCCACGTTCCGCTGGCTGGACACCTCGACCCGCACCTTGTCGCCTCCGTAGCGGTGGGCGTTGGTGAGCAGATTCCGGACGATTTGCCTGGTTCGCAGCGTGTCGGCCCATGCCATCGAGGGGTCTCCGACAATCGCCACGTCGAGGTCCACCCCCAGGGACTCGACGATGGACCGGCATTCGTCGAGGAGATCGATGGACCGGGGGCTGATGGTCAGGTTGCCCGATGCCGCCCTTTCGGCGGTGAGCAGGTCATCGACCAGATGGGCGACTTCCTGGCTCTGGCTGGAGATCAGGACGACCATCTCGGCGATCTCCTCGCGTGAGTAGCCGTCGAGACTGTCGGCCAACTCACCGGAGAACCCGACTACTGCGGCCAGGGGGGTGCGCAGCTCATGGCTCACCGTGGCGATGAATCGGTCCTTGGCCTCGGCCAACTCCTCCAGACCTTCACGGGCCGACTCCCGCTCCCAATAGGCGCCCACCATGTCCGCCGCCCGCATCAACCCCTCGACCTCGACATCGGTCCAGACATCGTCCCGCCAGAAATCTGAGTAGCCCAAGGTCCCCACCCACTGATCCCGGATCATGATCGGGGCCATCAGCTCAGAGCGGATGCCCTCCGCTTCGTATCGAGCCCGCACCGGCATCGGCAGGTCGCTGACCCGGATCCGGGCCGGCCGGCCCGTGGAGAGGACCTCGATGATGTCCGGGAACTGGCTGTAGTCGCCCTCATCGAAGGTGTCGGGCCCCGGCGGGACGTTGCCACCGAGGGCCTCTGCCACGATTTCCCATGTCACGTTGCCGTCCTTGGCGACCCGGTTGATGTCGATGTAGGCGTAGTCGGCTTCGGTGGCGTCGAGAAGGGCCCGAAGCGCGGCGGTCAACGGCTGCTCATCACGACCGGTGAGGAGCGCCTGAGAACAGGTCGCCAGCGCCTTCTGGATTCTCGCCGTGTTGGCCTGATGCTCCGAGGCGTCCGCCAGCGACTGGATCAGCTGCCAGGTGATCCATATGACCAATGCCTGCCCCGGGATGCCGATCATCAGCCGGGCGAACACAACGGAGGCCGGTGGGCGGTCGAGGAGGAGAGAGGCAACGGTGAATGCGGCTGTGAGGCCTGAGACGAGCACGAGTGGCGCCACCGACTTTCCCTCTCGGGTGGCTACATAGACCACCGATATCAGGATCAGGCACGCCAGGGTGTACCCGCTGTCGAACCCCGGCGTATTCCACGCTTCGGTCAGGCTGAGGGCGCAGAGGGTCAGTGCGGCCGCGGCGACAACCACCTCGATTCGTCGATTGCGGATCAACTGATAGGTGGCGGTCAGTCCGACGACGGCATATGCGGCGAGGCGATATCCGGCACCAGGCGAGGCGGCGGACCACGTCCCGTACTCGGCGGCGATGCCCAAAACGGTGGCTACGACGACGGCCAGCAGCACCGCGACACTAAAGCGCGGCGTAATGACCGGCCTGTTGGTCGGTGCCATGGGTGACTATCGACACATTCCGCCTTCGAGTTGAAGGCGCCGTCGGGTCAATCCCCCCGGTAGGCGACGCAGTCGATCTCGACGGCACCCCCGAGAGCGAGATCGACACCGCCGACAGTGATCCGTGCCGGAGGCGAATCACCGATTGCTTCCATGTACGCCTCGTTCATCAGCTGGAAGTCGGCCATGTCTGATAGGTACACGTTCATCTTGACGACGTTTCCCAGGCCAAGACCCGTCGCCTCGAGGATCCTCTCGATGTTCCGGATGGTCTGGGTGGTCTGAGGGCCGACGCCTCCCTCGACCAACTCCGTGGTGTCGCCCACGGTCCCCAGGCTTCCCGCCACGTGGACGAAGTCGCCTGCAATCACGGCGTGGCTGAACGAGGGAACACGGGCGAGTCCCTCGACGACGACCTTCTCCATGTCATGACCTCCTGGCCAATAGAGTCGCTGTCCTGCGAGGAGGAAGGTAGTGAGCGACGATCGCCCGACCGGATGGGGCGGGGAACCGGTCCTGCCGCCGCATCTCGAGGATGTGAGGGACGCGGCGAAGCGGATCGAAAGCCTCGTGGTGCGAACTCCCCTGATGCCGATGCACAGCTACGAGGCGGCGGCCGATATCTACCTGAAGCCCGAAGTCCTTCAGCCGGTGGGATCGTTCAAGATCCGGGGTGTCGCCAACTGGGCGCTGAGCCTCAGCGAGGAGGAGCGACGGCGCGGGATCGCCACCACCAGCGCAGGGAACACGGCAATGGCATTGGGGTACATGGGCCGGATCCTCGATGTGCCGGCGCGGTCCCATGTTCCCGACTCCCTCCACCAGTCGAAACGGGAAGCACTCGCCGCCTACGGCGTGGATCTGGTCCACGTGTCGATGACGGATCTGATGCGGTTCATGTTCGAGGAGGCATGGCGGGAGGAGCCTCACAGCTATCTCAACCCCTGGGGTGAGCCGCTGATGGTCGCTGGTCACGGGACTATGGGAATCGAGATCTTCGAGGAGCTACCCGAACTCGAGTCTGTCTTCGTCCCGGTTGGTGGGGGTGCCCTGCTCGGTGGGGTTGCCTCGGTGCTGAAGGCGCTCAAGCCGTCGATCCGGGTCTACGCGGTGCAGGCCCGGGTCAACTCGGCGCTCGCCGCTGCGTTCGAAGCTGGAGGGCCGAGATGGATCGAATGGCAGGACACCATCGTCGAAGGCGCCTCGACCCCCGTCATCACCGACGAGATGTTCCCGATGCTCCGTCGGCTGGTCGATCACCTCGTCCTGGTCGGAGAGGATGAGGTGATGGCGGCTATGCGGCTGCTCGCTCTGGGCGACAAACTGGTCACCGAGGGAGCGGGTGCAGCGGCCGTCGCCGCCGCACTGGCAACGCCGGTGGAGGAGCGGGGTCTCAGCGTTTGCGTCGTGAGTGGAGGAAGCGTCGATCGGTCGCTGTTCGTCAGGGTGGTCGGTGAGAACGGGGCGGAGCCCCATCGGTAGCCTTGACTCATGCACCGGCTGACCGCCGCCGCGGCCGCACTCATCGTCATCGCGGCGTGCACGGGCGATTCGGGGACGACGTCGACGGTCGTCGACCAGACATCAGCGCCAGAGGCAACCGAGCCCCTACCCACCGACGTGTCGGAACTCCCCGGCCGCCTCGTAGTCGTGGACGACGACGGCAACATCGTCACCATGGAGCCCGACGGCTCTGGCTCGACCAACATCACCGAGGACGGCGGTGAGGCAGCCGGCTATCGGCAGCCCACCTTCTCCCCGGCGTCCGACACTGTTGCCTGGTCGGAGATCAATGCCGAGGGATCAGGCTTGGGCTCCAGTGACGGGCAGGGTGAGAACCGCGTCTCGATCCCGATGACTGCCCCTCCGTTCTACATGTTCTGGTCACCCGACGGCAACGGGATCGGTGTCTTGCACAACAGCGTCGGCGGGACGATCGAGTTCGAGGTCGTCGACGTTGGCGCGACCACGTCCGAAGTGCTGGCGGAGGGTTCCTCGTTCTACTTCTCGTGGAGCCCGGACAGCAGCCAGGTCGCCGCGCATGTCCAGCCGGAGTTCTTCGGCACCATCGGCCTCGATGGCGAGAGCTCCGACCTGGGGGCCACCGCCCCGGGCTACCAGGCGCCGCATTGGATCCCGGCGGGGATCCTTCACCTCGCCGAAGCGGGGCTCGAGCTGCGCCAGACCGGCGGCGAAGCTCGTCTGCTCGCCACGGTCCCCGGACCGGTTGCCTTCGTGGCCAATCGCCAGGGCACCAGCGTGGCCATTCAGTCGTTCGTCGAGGAAGACACACCTCCCGGGCTGAACGCCGCTGTCACCGAGACACCGGCGATCCCATCGAACACGGTCGTTGTCATCGACGTCGACAGCGGAGAGATGTCCGAGGTCGTCGACGCCGCCTCGTTTGGTCTGTTCTGGAGCCCCGATGGGGAATCGCTGCTGGTCCTGAGCCCTGACGAAGGAGGCGCCGCAGAGCTGGCCACGACTGTCTGGCGTGCCGGTGAGACGACCGAGCTCGCGACGATGTCGCCATATCCGACCTTCGTCGCCGATGTGCTCCGGTTCTTCGACCAGTACGGCCAATCACTGCAGCTGTGGTCTCCAGATTCGGCGGCGTTCGCCTTGCCCGGTGCGATCGACGACGACACGGGCATCTGGGTCCACCTCGTCGGCGGTGGCGACCCGGTCAACGTCCACGACGGGTCCTGGGTGTCCTGGTCCGCCGCCTGACCGCCGCCGGAGATAGGTTTGTTGCATGAGCGTCTTCACTGGTCTGACCGACTTCGACCCGGTGCCCTCCCTGCAAAGGTCGGCCTCGGTCACCGTTTCGACCAAAGCACCCGACACACCCGTCATCGGTCATCTCGTCGCCCAGGGCTCAGCCGCGCCGGACGACCTGGATCTCAGTAGTGCCCAGCTCGAGGCCGCCGGCTTCGAGGGCAAGGTCGGCCAGACCATCGTCCTGCCCGCCGCCAACGGCCCGCTGACGCGTCCTGGTCGGTGTCGGTGAGCCGGAAGAACTCGACGCCGACAAGTTGAGGGATGCCGGAGCCGCCTTTGCCCGGGCCACTCAGAAACAGGGCAATCTGGCCCTGACGCTGGGCGACACGGGCTCGGTCGCCGCCGATGTCGCCGGTCAGGCGTTGGTGGAGGGGGCGTTGCTCGCTCGCTATCGATACGACGTCCTGAAGGCAACGCCCACGGTGGAGCCCATCACCGACCTCGCCCTCGTGGTGGACGGGAGACGTTCGGCTGCTGTCAGACGCGGCGCCGCCCGGGGGGTTATCACGGCCGAGGCGACCAGTATCGCCCGTGACCTCGCCAACACCCCACCCGCTCTTCTCACCGCCATAGACATGGCCGACTTGGCGACCAGGCTGGGGAAGAAGCGTGGGCTGGATGTCGAGATCTTCGACAAGAAGGCACTGATCGACCTGGGCTGCGGCGGCCTGCTCGGGGTCAACGCAGGCAGCGCCGAGGAGCCCCGCATGATCAAGTTGAGCTACCGGCCCGCCCGCCCGAGGGGGCATCTGACTCTCGTCGGCAAGGGGATCATGTATGACGCCGGTGGAATGGCCCTCAAGCCGGCAGACGATGTCCACGCCACGATGAAGAACGACATGTCGGGAGCCGGGGCCATCCTGGCTGCCATGGCCCAGCTCGAGGCCCTCGGCTGCAAGACGGCTGTGACCGGGTACCTCATGTGCACCGACAACCGGCCCTCGGATACCTCGATCGCCATGGGGGATGTGCTGACGGTGTACGGGGGCATGACCGTGGAAGTGATGAACACCGACGCGGAGGGCCGGCTGGTCATGGCCGACGCCCTCGTGCTCGCCACCGAGGACGAGACCGATGCCATCGTCGACATCGCGACTCTGACCGGGGCGGCAATGCGAGCTCTCGGCACCCAGGTGGCGGGATTGATCGGCAACAATGCCGGGTTGGTCGCTCAGGTCGAGGCGGCTGCCGATGTCACCGGGGAGTCGGTCTGGGAGCTGCCCCTGGAGCGCCGTTACCGGGGCGATCTCAACTCCGATATTGCCGACATCAAGAACCTGGGAGGGGCCAACGCCGGCGCCATCACCGCCGCCCTGTTCCTCGACGAGTTCGTCGGGGGCAAGCCGTGGGCCCACATCGACATAGCCGGCACCGCCCAGAACGACCGAGACATGTCGTGGCGCCCGCCGGGCTGCACCGGGTTCGGCGCCCGGCTCCTCATCGAGCTCGCCCTCAACTTCAAACGGCCGGCGGCCTGAAAGGAGCCCACCCCGAGATGGACGCCACCACTACTCGAGCCCGCGGAGAAAAGACCTTTCTCAGAGCGAATGCTGGACGGAATCGAGAAGGCGGGGAACAAGGTCCCCCATCCGGTGATGATGTTCGTCTATCTGATCATCTTCATTGCGGTGCTGTCGGCTGTCCTTGCCTGGATCGGCGTCACCGTCACCGAGGAGATCGCGGTCCCGGTCCCCGAATCGGAGATCAGTGGACGCTCACGGGGGACTCGGGGGATCAGACGCCCCGTACGACTCGACGCCCGCTCGAGCCCGACTTCGACCCCGAGTACGAGATCGAGACACAGACGATCGAGGTTCAGAGCCTTCTCGACGTCGAAGGGCTGCGATTCATCTTCACGTCCTTCGTCAACAACTTCGCCGGGTTCACCGTAGTGGCTGTGACTTTCGTGGCCATGGCGGGAGTCGGTGTCGCCGAACACGCGGGTCTGATGGCGGCATTGATCCGAAAGCTGGTCAAGGTGGCGCCCCGCAACGTGATCGCCTTCATCCTGATCTTCGTTGGAGTCCTGTCGAGCGTGGCCTCGGATGCCGGCTATCTGATCTTGATCCCGCTCGGCGCTGCCGCCTTCCTCACACTGGGCCGTCATCCCCTGGCGGGCATGGCGGCGGCTTTTGCCGGGGTCGGTGCGATCTTCGGGGTCAACCTCCTGATCACGCCCATCGACAGCATGCTGACCGAGATCACCAACGAAGCGATCCCTTCTGGGACCGAGCCTCTCACCGTCACGGCCAACTACTTCTTCTCGGTCGTGTCGAGCGTCGTCCTCGCCATCGTCGCCATGTTCGTGACCCAGCGAATCGTGGAGAAGAGACTCGGTCCCTATGACCCGGCCCACGGAGCGGCCGACGCGACCACCGAGGAGTTGGACGACGATGCGCAGGCAGCCGAGGCGCGGGGTCTGCGCTTTGCCTTCTACGGGCTGCTCGGCTCCTTGGCGGTGATCGCGTTGCTCACCTTCCCGTTGGGCGCTCCGCTGCGTGATCCGGTCACCGGGGCCATCGTCGGCACCACGCCCTTCATGGACAGCCTGCTCTTCCTGATCACACTGATCTTCCTCGTGTGCGGCATCTTCTACGGGATGGGGGCGAAGTCGATGTCGGGCAGCGGAGATGTCATTGCTGGTGTCACCAAGACATTTGCCGGGTTGGCCGGGCTGGTCTTCATGCTCCTGATGATCAGCCAGTTCATCGCCTACTTCAACTACACCAACCTGCCCCGGGTCGCCGCCATCGAGATGGCCCACCTGCTCGAGCAGGCCAACATCGGTGGTCTCGCCCTGCTGGTCGGGTTCATCATCGTCATCGTCATCCTCGACTTCATCCTGCCCGGGGTGGTGCCGAAGTGGGCCATCTTCGCCCCGGTGTTCATCCCGATCTTCATTCGCCTCGGTGTGACCCCACAGACCGTGCTGGCCGCATACCGGGTGGGCGACTCGCCGGTGAACGTGATCACGCCGCTGATGGTGTATCTGCCCTTCATCGTCACCATCGCCCAGAGGTACCGAAAGGATGCCGGGATCGGGACCGTCGTGGCGCTCATGATCCCGTTCGTGATCGCCATCCTGATCGCGTGGATCCTGCTGTTCGTGATCTGGTTCTGGCTCGGGATCCCGCTGGGGCCCGGCTACCCGATCACGACCTAGGGCATGTCCGACGCCACCATCGTCTACCTGGTGCTGCTGGCGGTCGTCGCCCTGTTCATCTGGAACAAGGTGCCGGTCGAGGTCGTCGCCGTTGGATCCGCACTCACCCTGGCGGCGACCGGCGTGCTCAGTCTGGACCAGGCGTTGGCCGGCTTCGGCGATACCACCGTGCTTTTCATCGCCGCCCTTTTCGTCGTGAGCGAGGGAATCGACTCCACCGGGGTCACCACGTGGGCCGGTCAGCAGCTCATCGACCGGGCGGGGGCGAGCAGGACGAGGCTGATCATCCTGATGATGCTGCTCGTCGCCTTGCTCACCGCGGTAATCAGTGTCAACGGGGCGGTGGCGGCGCTGCTGCCCGATGGTGGTAGTGATCGCCCTTCGGGTTGCCCGGGCGCCGTCCGTCCTGTTGATGCCGCTGGCCTTTGGCGCCCACGCCGGGTCCCTGCTGGCCCTGACCGGGACCCCGGTGCACATCCTCGTATCCGATGCCGCCATCGAGGCCGGTGAGGCCGGATTCGGATATTTCGAGTTCGGCCTGGTGGGCGTGCCGGTGGTGATCGGGGCGATCGCCATCGTTGTCTTCTTCGGGACCCGCCTCCTGCCGGAGCGGGTGGCCGAGTCGATCCCGCCCGATCTCAGCGACCACGCCCGGACTCTCATCGATCAGTACTCACTGGGCGAGTGGGTGGCGCGGCTCGAGGTCCAGGACGGCTCGCCGCTGGTCGGAGAGACGTCTTCATCGATCGGTCTCGACGCATTCCCCCACCTCACCCTGGTCGGAGTCCAGGGAGAGCATGGCGTCGCCCTTCCTGCGAACTCACCGATCGGAGTGGGCTATGTCATCACCGCCCGTGGCGAGACCAACGTCATCCATCGTTTCGCCGAAGCCAACCTCCTGGCGCACTTGCCGGGAAAGACCGGCGGGAAGCTGATCGATCGCCAGATCGGCGTGGTCGAGGTGGTTGTCCCACCCCGGTCGGCCATCATCGGGGAGAAGATGTTCCCCGGGATGATCACCGAGAGCGGGGACTTCGTCGTCCTGGCAATCCAGCGCAGCGGTGAGAACCTGGACCGGGAGCCGACTTCGCTGGCAGTCGGAGACACGATGCTGCTCCAGGGGACGTGGGACGCACTGGACCGAAGGGTCGAGTCGGACCGGGATGTCCTCGTGGTGGACTCCCCGTCGCTTCTCCGCCGCCAGGCGGTGGCGCTCGGTCCACGGGCCTGGTGGGCCATCGCGATCCTCGTCGGCATGGTGATACTCCTCGCCACCAACGCCGTCCCCGCGGTGGAGGCGGCGCTTCTCGCGGCCGGGGCCATGATCCTCACCCGGGTCGTCACCATCTATCAGGCCTACAAATCGGTTTCCTGGACCACGGTCGTCCTGGTCGCCGGCATGATCCCGCTCTCCACGGCAGTCACCCAGAGTGGCGCCGCCGACGACATCGCCCAGCTGCTCATCGACGTCGTTGGAGATGCCGGTCCCTACGCCCTCCTCCTCGGGCTGTTCGTCCTGACCGCGATCTTCGGGCAGCTCATCTCCAACATGGCCACCGCCCTCATCGTGATCCCGATCGCCGTCACCGCAGCCCTGGACATGGGGATCTCGGTCCGGCCGGTGCTGATGTCATTGACCGTGGCGGCTGCCGGTGCGTTTCTCACACCCGTGGCCACTCCGGTCAACCTCATGGTCCAAGGCCCTGGCGGGTACGAGTTCGGCGACTACTGGAAGCTCGGCCTCCCCATGCTGCTCCTCTTCATGGCGGCGGCGGTCCTGCTGGTCCCGGTGTTCTGGCCGTTCTAGGCGCACTCCACGGAGGTCAGACCCGAGCGGGCTCCTTCTTCCGCGATTGGCGCCAGGCGGGGATGTAGAGGGGCGCGGCGGCAGCAATGACCACGGCGCCGACATAGGTGGCGATGCTGAGCGACGTGGCTTCGGCAAGGGCGGTGAGCGCGATCAGACCCAACGCCCCGGCCGACATGCTTGCCATCGAGTTGAGGGAGGAAACGGTGGCGCGGAAAGTTCCATCGACCTGGCGGTGGAGGAGGGTCATGTGAATCGGGTTGGAGGCGCCGTGGAACAGGTACGCGACCAGATAGGCGACTATCACGCCCGGCACACCAGCGGCGAACCCGATTCCGATCACGGCGATCCCCTGAAGCACCCGGAGCAGCATGGCTGCCGGAGCCAGGCCGAGACGACGACCCAGCCAGGGCACCGTGGCCGCTCCTGCGGCCGATACCAGCCAGGCTGCCGAGGCGGCAGGGCCGGTGATCGCTGCCGCCCGATCGGCGTCACCGAGAATCTCGGATAGACGCAGCGGGGTGAAGGTCTCGAATGTCGCCATTCCAAAACCCCAAAACAACTCGACCGACACGATGGCGAGGAGGACTCGGTTGTCACGCAGCAGTCGAAGCCCACCTCTGATGGCAGCGGGTGTCTCGCGAGCGGCGCGTGTCGCCGCCTGCCAGCCCTTGTCGGTGCGAATCTCGGTCATCAGGACGATCAGGCCGAGGAGGCTGATGATTTGCAGGACCAAAGACACCACCACCGGAGTGGCCAGAGCCTCCAGCCCCATGATCGGATCGAGGGTGACTAGTAGCCCGCTGAGGAGGGCACCGGCGGCAATGGCCACCCCGAGGGCAACGCCGGCGCCACTGAGCCCTTGCTGGATCTGTGCCTCGGGATCGACGGCATGTGTCGCATCCACGTACCAGGCCTCCAAAGGGCCACTGTCGAGTGCCCGGAACACCCCCTGAAGCGCGAATGCCGCAAAGAAGCCCGCGAAGGAGTCGGCGAACAGATAGATCCCAACCGAGGTCATCCCAACGAGAGTCGATGCCATCAGCACTTGCTTGCGACCCAGTGAGTCAGCCAGGCCACCGGTGGGCAGTTCGAGAAACAGGACGATGAGTCCCTGCCCGGCGGCGGCCAGCCCGATCTCGCTCAGGGAAAGGCCACGCTCCAACGGCAGCAGGACGAACACGGGGATGAGGAGGCCGGTGGGGAACCACCGCATCGCGACCAGTGTCAGGTATCGCCGCCGGACCGCGCGGGCGGTCAGGGCATGGGTCATATCCGCCCGTCCGGCTGGGGGAAGGCGAAGGTGCAGAAGATGACCCGGGCAGGGTCAGGGCCGGCCTCGAGCTTGCGATAACGCTCGATGACCTCAGACAGCTCCTTGCCGAGTGCCTTGAGTTGACCAGCCGAGAGCTCGAGGAGGTAGTCCGAGGAGCCGGACGCATCCCGCCATTCCACCGGCCAGTCCCACTCTGACGCGAACCATTCCTCGGCGAACACCTGGAACCGGCGAAGTGATTCGCCGTGCAGCCATTCGGCCGCGGCGATCCCGTCGGGGTCTTCGCCGAGATCGCTGGAGAACCAGGAGTGCATCTCGTGGGAGGGTCGCCACCACCTCTCCCGCCCTTTCCCTTCGCCGGTCTCCTCGACCAGCCCGACCGAGGCCAGCTTTCGCAGGTGATAGCTGGTCGCCCCGGTGTTTGTTCCGAGGACATCAGCCAGAGTGGTGGCAGTTGCCGGCCCATTGAGTCGAAGCTCGCCGAGAAGCCGACTGCGCAGCGGATGAGCGAGGACCCTGACTGCAGTCTGGATCGAGTCGTGGATAGGGGGCGGCTGCGGTTGTCACAGCATGCACAATAGTTATGCAAAAGAAATGTGCAAGTATGGATACTGCGAACCTGAGGTTCGTGTCACGTATCCGTTACGGAGAACCTGAGGTTCGCGGTCTCAGAGTGGCCTCGATGACCAGGTCGAACGATTCCGGCGGCATCACCTTGCCGAAATACCACTGCTCCGCCTTATCCCAACGGGCGTTCCATTCCTCCCGGTAGTCCTCGCCCTCCCGCTCGATCAGCTGTGCCCTCCGCAAGCTCGGCCGGGGCATCGAGCAACACCCGGAGATCGAACAGGTCGGCGAGCTCGGGTCGGGCGCTGTATGCGCCGTCGAGGATGATCACCGGTGCCGGCTCACAAATCACGGGTGTGGAAGCCAGGCTGCCATCGTCTGCCTCCCAGTCGTACGGGTACCAGGAAGCGGTCTCGCCCCTGGCCAGCTTCTCGAGCACCGGTCGCTGTCTTCTCCAGTCCATGCAATGGTTCGCCTGTTCGGCTGCACTCATTGCATCCCAAGCCTCTGCGCTGCCACCCGAGTAGAAGTCGTCGCCATCGATCACGACGGCCCCCACCAACGGAGCAACCACCGCGGCCAGGGTCGACTTCCCCGCCGCACTCCGCCCGTCCAGGGCCACGAGAATCGGACCGGGCCGATCCCTGGCGATCTCGCGGATGTGGCCGGCCAGCTCCGATGCCGGATCCATCGTTTGTCAGGGAAGGGGGACGATGGCGTCGATCTCGACCAGGTACTCGGGGCTGGCCAGCGACGACACCACCAGCAGTGTGTTGGCCGGCGCCGGGGCGGGGAAGAACTCTTTCCGGACCTCGGCGACTGGACCACGATCCTCGAGACGTGTCAGGTACAGGGTGGTTCGGGCCACGTCTGCCATCCGGCCACCGGCCGCCTCGATCACCCGTTGCAGATTGGTGAGGACCTGACGCGCTTGGGCCGCGGCGTCGTCACCTCCGACCAACTCTCCGTTCTCGTCGAGGGCCACCTGACCGGCGACGAAGAGGAGGCGCCCCGATGTGACGATCCCGTGCGAGTAGTGCCCTGCCGGGGCCGGATGCCCCGGCACATTCACCGCTGTTCGTTCGAATTCTTCAGCCATCCATCCAACCTATCAGTCTCCTCTTGACAGTTTGCCGTCGAATGCAGTACCGTAGTCAATCAATCGATTGATAAAGGAAACAGTTGAATAATGATCATCGATCCGTCGGCTGAGGATCGTCTCGATCGGGCGTTCGCTGCGCTGGCAGACCCGGTACGGCGGCGAATAATCGCCAGGCTGAGTCGGGGACCGGCAACAGTCAACGAACTGGCCGAGCCGTTCGAGATCACCAAGCAAGCCGTGTCGAAACACATCCAGGTGCTGGAACAGGCCGGCCTGGTGACCCGGAGCCGTGATGCGCAGCGGCGTCCCGTGCACCTCGACTCGGCCGAACTGGAGGCGATGACCGCTTGGATCGATCGATACCGGCTGGAGCACGAGGAGCAGTACCGGCGTCTCGACGCCGTGCTCGAGGACCTGAAAAAGGAGAAACGAAAATGACCAACTCGCTAACGGTGAGTGCACCAGAAGGCCTGCCCTTCATCGACTTCGAGCGTGAGTTCGACGCCCCGGTGGCCGCAGTATTCCGGGCCCACAAGGAGGCGGACCTCGTCAAGCAGTGGATGGGACCGCGCGAGTACGAAACGGATATCGAGATCTTTGACTTCCAAACCGGGGGTCGGTGGCGCTTTGTCCATCGAAACCAGGAGGGCGAGGAGTACGCGTTCAACGGGGTATTCCACGTCGTGCGCGAGAACGAGTTCGCCATCCAGACCTTTGAGTTCGAGATGTTCCCCGAGTCGGTCAGCATCGAGAGCCTCACTTTCGAGGACCTCGGCGACGGGCGCTCCCGGGTCCGTGGCCACGCCACCTATCCCTCACTCGAGGCACGTGACGGGATGGTCAGCGGGGGAATGGAGGTCGGGATGAACGATGGATATCAACGTCTCGACGATTTGCTGGCCAGCCTTCTGGCCGAAAGGAGCTGACGCCATGGACTGGACATTGGAAGTAGTGCTGCTCCCGGTGAGTGACATCGACCAGGCCATCGAGTTCTATCGGGACAAGGTCGGATTCGATCTCGATCACGACACCAGGACCGATCAGATGCATGTGGTGCAGCTGACTCCGCGGGGTTCGGGTTGTTCCATCGTCCTCGGCGATCTCGATGCACATCGTGAGATGCCCCCGGGCTCGATGCGAGGTCTCCAATTGGTGGTCGCCGACGCCGAGGCGGCCCGTCAGGAGCTCATCGAGCGGGGGGTGGAGGCGAGTGAGATCACTGTGTTCGACGAGCGGGACGGGGGCACCTTCTTCGGGTTCGCCGACCCCGACGGCAACACATGGTCGGTCCAGCAGATCAAAGCACGGGGCGAGAAGCCGTTGATCCCGCATGAGGCGAGGAGCCGTTTCGGGGAGGAGATGTCACTCTGACGCGTATCCTCGGCTGATGGCTTCCGATCTGATTCTCCAGCTCGTCAATGATCCCTGGACGTGGGGGCGTGGATTGGCCATCCGCTGGATCGCCTGGTTTCTGCTGATGGCGTTCCTCGCCCTACTGGCTCTGGGGGTTGCGTTGCTATGGCGACGTGGCGGCGACGACGCCACGGTCGATACTTCCTCCGGAGACGAGGCACTGGACGCGATCCGTCTTCGCTACGCCCGCGGTGAGATGACCCGAGAGGAGTTTCTCCAGGTCAATAGGGACCTGGGCGGCCCCGAGCCACCTCCGGCGGAATAGATGAGTGCCGGGCGGATCGTCGGGATCGTTGTGGTGTTGGTCGCTGCCGGTCTGGGTGTGGCCTTTGCCCTGGGCGCCTTCGAGGAGGAGGCGCCTCCGACGACTACTTCGGCCGCAGCGTCCGCCAGTACGACAGTGACCACCTCCGCGTCGTCTTCCACGGCGCCCACCTCGGAGCCAGTGTCGACCACCGGAGGCGCCGACCCGCTCTGTGTCGCATACGACGAGTTCGAGACAACGATTGACGGTCATCTCCCGGTGGAAGGGCCTGACGATTTGGAGATCGTTCGCACGGCGTCCCTGGCCTTCTACACCGAGGCAGTCGAACTGGTGGACGGGGCGGAGCAAGCAGCCTTTGCCGAGTTCCTCCTCTACGAGCAGGCTATCTACGACTTCTATGAGGCCTACGAGTGGAATCCGTCGCCGCCACTCGAGGAGCTGGTCGAGAACCCTCCGCCGACAGCACCCGCCACCGCCACCCAGACGGTGATCCAGGTGCTCGAGGACGAATGCGGTGTGATCGTTGTAACGGAGTGACTGGCGAGCCTGCAGCTCACTTGAGCCCGGACAAGAAGGCGAGCACACGATCGGTCATCAGAATCGCCGCCGGCCTGTCATATGAAGGCAGAGAGGAGTCCGCGAATATGTGCACGTCGCCGGGGTAGAGGAACAGCTCCGCATCGTCGGTGGAGTCGACGAGGGCTCGCGCCGCGTCGAGGTCGCCCTCGCCGGCGAATTCCGGGTCGGCGTCCATCCCATGAATCTGGACTGGCACGCCATTGGGCCATCCATCACCAAACTCGGTGACCGGGAGGCAGGAGTCGAAGAACAGTGCCCCCCGAGCCCCTTCCCGGGTCTGGGCGAGCTTCTGGGCAGGCATCACGCCCATCGAGAATCCTGCGTAGACCAGTTCGGGCCCAAACTCCTGGGCCTCGGTGACACCGCGGTCGAGGATGGTTTCGAATCCGACCGTTCTGGCGTGGGCGATGCCCTCCTCGATTGTCGGGAAGGTGTGAGCGTCGAATAGGTCGGGTGTGTGAACGATGTGGCCGGCGGAACGCAGCTGGTCGGCGAAGTCATTGATTCCAGGGGTAAGCCCCATTACGTGGTGGAACAACACAATTTCGGCCATGACTTGTCCTCCTCTTTGCAAATTGATCCAAAATATTGGAACAATCGAGAACGTTAGTCTGAACGGTCATGGACATCAAGCCCGTTGTGCCTGATTACGAGCTGGCCGACACCATCGAGCTCACCGACCCGACCCAGGTGCAGGCCATCGGCCACCCCTTGCGAACGACGATCCTCGGCCTGCTACACGAGAGGGCAGCCACCGTGACCGAGATCGCGAGCGCGGTGGGCCGGCCGAAGAGCACGGTTGCCTACCACGTGGATGTCTTGCACGAAGCCGATTTGGTTCGAGTAGTCCGAACGCGTCGCGTGCGGGCTATCGAAGAGCGGTTTTACGGGCGGACGGCTCGTATGTTCTACGTGGGGGTCGGCAAGAGCCCGGCCGATGCGGCGATGCCCTTGGACTTCAACGACTTCGATGTCGCCGCCCAGGAGTCCCAGCCCGCTTATCAGGCCCACCAGCTGTGGTCGTTCATCCGACACGCCCGGATCGCGCCGGAGCGGGTCTCCGAGTTTTGGACCCAGGTCATGGCGCTGGTGCAGGATTTCGACCGGCTTCCCCGTGCCGGGGATACCGCCTACGGGTTCGTAGTCGGCGTCTACCCGATCCCGGATTACCCGACGCTGCCCGAGCCGGAATGACCTCATTCAAGATTTGCCGGCGACATCGCGTCACTCCGCCTGCGACACCCAGAGACCAGACTGGGCGGTATGACTCTCACGGGACGACGGTTGCGAACTCCCCGTGCGGCGGCAGTTGCAGGCATTGCCTTCGCACTCCTCCTCGGAACCTCCTACATGCTGATCCGCCTCTCGATACCGCTGGACCCCGGCGAAAGCCAGTGGCTGGCCGAGAACGCCGGCACAGTGAGGTTGGCATTGGGCCTCATCCCGTTCGCAGGGATCGCCTTCCTCTGGTTCATGGGGGTCGTTCGAGACCGCATCGGTGACTACGAGGACCGCTTCTTCTCGACCGTGTTCTTCGGAAGCGGCCTCCTCTTCCTGGCGATGGTCTTCGTTTCAGCTGCTGCGGCGGGCTCGTTACTGGTCGCCTACGCCGAGTTTCCGGATGAGGTCTTCGACACCGGGATCTACAGCTTCGGCCGTGACCTCACCAATCGGATCAGCAGCATCTACTCGATGCGGATGGCGGCGGTCTTCATGTTGTCTCTGGCGACCATCGGGACCAAAACCAGGACGATGCCGCTGTGGCTGAACATCGCCACCTACTTCCTGGCACTCGTCCTCCTCTTCGTGATCAACGTGAGCCTCTGGGTGTTCCTCGTCTTCCCGGCGTGGGTCCTGATGATCTCCATCTACTTCCTCATCGTCGGCGGGCGCGCCCAGGATGGCTCGAAGCCAGACCGTGGCTAACCGCCTACTGACGGCTGTCGAATGGTGGTCGCTGTTTGCGAAATGCGTTCTTGGTGACGATCATCCCGTCGCGCACAGTCAGGAAGTCACAGCCGTTGACCTCGAGGCGTCGTCCGTCGGACAGGGTGCCCGTTAGCGTCCACTCGGACACCCCGTAGTCGGGAGCGAGGCCGTAATGGCGCCCGTTTCCCCAATTGGCATCAGGCATCGATTCGAAAACCCCGGCAAACGCCTGCCTCACCTCGACCTGGCCCTGGTACCGCTTTCCGCAGACCTCATCGCCTCCTGACGCCTCGAACGCGCAGTCGTCAACGAAGAGATCCATGAGTGCATCGAGGTCGTGGCGGTTCCATGCCTCGGTGTGCCTGATGAGAAGATCCAACAGGTCCGGTTGTTTCAACCCAGCTCCTCTCTGAAGGCTCTGATCATCGCAGGCCCCGATCGTGCGTTACGTCCCGCCATCGTCTCGATGTGCAGTGTGGAGGGAGATCGCGCCTGCTACCCCTTTCAGGTCGACGGGCCCGATCTCCTCGAACGTCAGTTGCGCCCCTGCGGATGCATCGACGACCTGCTGGCTCACCAGGACCTCGCCCGGCCGGGCGTAGTCGGCGATTCTCGCCGCGACGTTCACCGTCCGGCCAAAGTAGTCACCCTCCTGGAAGACCACGGGCCCGGCGTGAATGCCCACGCGTGCCGGCGGAAGCTCATGGGCTCCGGCGGCCTCCACCATGTCGAATGCGGCCAGGACGCTGTTGGTCGGATCGGGGAAATAGAACATCACGCCGTCGCCCAGCCACTTGACCGACTCGCCACCGTGTTCCAGCGCCGACCGCCGGACCAGAGCCCTGAGCTCTGCAGCCAGGTCTGCCGCGGCCTCGTCGCCTTGCTCCTCGGTCAGCCTGGTGTATCCGGTTAGGTCGAGGAAGCTGACCGCCGGCGGGCCACGAAGCCGACTGTGTAGGCCGGCTTTCTGCAGGGCTTCCTCGGTCCGCTCCACCGCGCTCCTGGTCCAGACCCGTTCCTGCTGTCCGTGGTAGATGGCGATCAGAGCCTGCTCGACGAGCGGCGCCATCTTGGACCCGAACTCGCCCTGGGCCTCCAACATCTCGGCCTCGACCATGCCTGTCTCGAGCAGGGGCGACACGACCTCGGACCCGTACCAGTCGGTCTCAGTCTCGACGATGCGGCGAAGACTCTCCTCGTAGACCCTCAACCACCTCTCGATGACGACCGGACGGAAGCCACTGGAAAGCTGAAGCTCAACAGCGGATACCACGGCCAGTTCTTCCTCCCGTACGTAGTCCTCTGGCCGCGGCTCCGGATGGCCGAACGTCTCCCGGACGACGGCAAGAAGCTCGAGCGGAATCCCGGTCGTCCTGCTCAGCTCCCTGAAGGTTGTGTTGCTGAATCCAGAGAACCGGTCGAATGCGCTCTCATCCAGGAAGGAGAACGAGAGAGTTCCGTTGCTGACCGCCAGTGACATATCGTCGAGCGGCACGCCGGAGCGTTCGAAGCTGTGAATCCAACGCGCTCTGCGGACGTCACCCGACGAAAACGTGTCTCCGACAAGAGGTGTCAACATCCCGAGCTCGACCAACCAGTCGATGTAGGAGACAGCAACCCCGGCCTGATGGGCAACCTCCTCGCGCGTGTATTCGGTCACGAGACGAGACCGTAATTAGGTGAGCGAGGCCGCAAAGAGCTCCCATTCACCGGGACCCCACGGAGGCTCACCGAGCCCAGGGGATCGAAGCTGAGATCGGTTCCTGTGGCGAGATCGCGGACAGTCCGGGTGGCCACCACCTGATGCGCCGACGCTGATCCAAGGGCTCGAGCCGCGATATGGATGGCGATGCCGCCGACGTCGTCATCGCGCACTTCGATCTCGCCGGTGTGGACGGCGCCCCTCATCTCGAGTCCGAGACGGGCGAGGGCGTCGCGGAGATCGAAGGCGCAGCGCAGGGCCCTGGTCGGTGCATCGAAGGTAGCCAGCACCCCGTCTCCGGTGGTCTTGACGAACCGGCCCTTCCATCGGTCGACCTCGGAGCGGGCCACCTCGTCGTGACGGTCGATGAGACGCCGCCAAGCGCGGTCGCCCAGCTCGGCAGCGCGCCCGGTGGAATCGACAAGGTCCGTGAACATCACGGAGGCCAGAACGCGGTCCACGTCTTGCGCGGCCTGGAGCGAACGCTCCTGTTCTTGGGTCCAGGCATAGTCCGCCACGTACTGGCTGGTCGGCTCCTCTCGCTGAGGCTGGTAGGTCAGGAGAACCACTCCGGAGCTGAAGATCCGGGTGCCGACGAGCTGAAGATGGTGCGTGTCGATCCCATCGCGGAACATGTGCTTCCCGGTCCCCAGGATGGTGGGGTAGATGAGCAGCCGGTATTCGTCGACGAGGTCGTGTTCCAGTAGCAAGTCGACCAGGTCCGGGCTGCCGTAGACGACCAGATCACCACCCGGTTGCTCCTTCAGGTCCCTCACCTGACCCGCGACATCGCCGCTGATAAGGGTCGAATTGGTCCAGTCGGCCCTTGTCAGCGTGTTGGTGACCACAAATTTCGGGATTGTGTTTACCCGCTCGGCGAGCTCCTCGTCCCCGGTGGCCGTTGGCCAGAAAGCAGCCCAGATCTGATAGGTCTTCCTGCCCAAGAGGTAGGCGTCGGCGGAGAAGACCTGCCACCGGTTGTATTGCCCGTCCTCTTCGTTCTGAACCCGCAATGCCCACGCGTTCTTGCCATCGCGGTGCTCATCGAACCCTGGCCCCTCGATCACGCCGTCCAGGGTGACGAATGCGGTGACGACCAGCTTCACAGCTGCGCATTCTGCCCTCTACGCGGTCCGGACGTGATCTGGTCGCTCTAGCTCGTGGTCAGGGGTCGGCGTCGATGCGTCCTGACCGAGGTCATCGGGCACGGCCATCCTCGCTCTAGTGAGCGAGGGAAAGGCGGTTTAGTATCACCGTGGGTGAACGTGGGAAGCAGACCTTCTGGACTGGGGGCCAAGCGCGTCTTCGATGTGGTCTTGACCCTGCTGACCGCACCTGTCTGGGTGCCGGTTCTGTTGGTCATCGCGCTCCTGGTCCGGCTGCTGCAAGGTCCGCCGGTCTTCTTTCGCCAAACCCGCCCCGGCTATCGAGGTAGACCGTTCCAACTGGTCAAATTCCGCAGCATGTCCGACAAACGGGACGCCGGCGGCGATCTACTCCCTGACGCCGAGCGCATCTCATCGATCGGGAGGTTTCTCCGCCAGAGCAGCCTCGACGAGCTTCCTGAGTTGTTCAACGTCCTGCGGGGGGAGATGAGCCTGGTCGGCCCGCGCCCGCTCCTCATGGAGTACCTCGACCGCTACACGCCGGAGCAGATGAGACGACATGACGTGCCTCCCGGCGTGACCGGATGGGCACAGGTCAATGGGCGCAACGCCTTGACCTGGGATGAGAAGTTCGAGCGAGACATCTGGTACGTGGACAACCGCTCGATCAGCCTCGATCTCCGCATTCTGGGCCTGACGATCGGTCAGGTGTTCGCCAGGGAAGGGATCAGCGCCGAAGGCCATGCCACGATGCCCAAATTCGGGGAGGAAGCGTGAGTGACACCGCCGCCCGATACCGGGCAATGCTGCGGATTCGCCGGTTCGAGGAAACCATCCTCGAGAAATTCCCCACCGGTGTGTTTCACGGCACCACCCACACGTACATCGGCCAGGAAGCCAACGCGGTGGGGATCCTCGACCATGTGAGGGAGGGCGATTCGGTGTTCTCCAACCACCGCTGCCACGGGCATTTCCTTGCTTATGGCGGCGATATGCGCGGCCTCTTCGCCGAGCTGATGGGGAAGGCCACGGGGATATGCGGAGGCCGCGGCGGCTCCCAACACATCCACTGGCGCCGCTTCTTTTCCAACGGTGTGCTCGGCTCCACCATCCCGGTCGCCACCGGGGTCGGGCTGGCCGGCCGGCTTCGAGGTGATGACGGCATCGTGGTGGTCTTCATGGGAGACGGCGCCCTGGGCGAAGGCGTGATCTACGAGGCCCTGAACATGGCGGCCCTATGGCAGGCGCCGGTGCTCTACGTGGTGGAGAACAACCGGATTGCACAGACCACACCGATCGAGTTGGCCATGGCCGGAAGTATTCCCGCTCGCTTCGAGGGCTTCGGAGTGCCCGCCCGCGCCCTGGCCTCGTCCGACGTCGACGAGATCTCATTGGCCGCATCCGAGGCGATCGCAGAGGTCCGTGACGGTATGACCCCTCGGGCACTGATCATCGACACCAACCGTTTCGCACCACATTCCAAGAGCGACGACACGAGGCCGGAGGAGGCGATCGAGGCGATGTGGGCGAATTACGACCCCATCGAGATCTACTCGCAACGGCTCGATCGCGGTCAGTGTGACGAGCTTGCCGCCGAGGTCGCCGAGGAAGTGTCCCGTGTCTTTCGCTGCCGCCCTCGCCGACCCGGAGCCCGACGTCGAAGTGGGGGCGGCGTGAGCACCGTCCTCGAGTCCCTCAACTCCGGACTCCATGCCGCAATGGAGGCCGATGAGAGTGTGTACATCCTCGGCGAAGATGTCCTCGACCCATATGGGGGCGCCTTCAAGGTGACGCGTGGCCTGTCGACGGCATTTCCGGACCGTGTCATCACCACGCCGGTATCCGAGGCCGGTTTTGTCGGCGTTGCCACCGGACTAGCGCTCAGCGGATTTCGCCCGGTGGTGGAGATCATGTTCGGCGACTTCGTCACCCTGATCACCGACCAGGTGATCAACGGTCTGTCCAAGTACGGATGGATGTACGGGGGCGCCCTCGAAATACCTGTCGTGATCCGCACACCGATGGGTGGCCGTCGCGGCTACGGGCCTACTCACAGCCAGACCCTGGAGAAGCTCTTCCTCGGTGTTCCCGGCTTGCGGGTGCTGGCACCTTCTGCCTTCACGGATCCCGGGGGGCTCTTGCGGGCGGCGATCGACGATCCCGGACCGGTCTTGTTCGTGGAGAACAAGCTCCAATACCAGAGGCGGCTCGACGACCCTCCTTCTCTGCTCTGGAGACGCGGGTGCAGCCCCAGGAGGGTTACGCCACTGCCGCCACGGTGAGTGTGGCCGGGGCGCCGCGACCCCAGTTGACCATCGCGGCCTATGGCGACATGGCGGAGAGGGCTGCCGAGGCTCAACTCAAGATGGCCTACGAGCTGGAGATTTTCTCTGAGCTGGTCGCCCTGGAACAGCTGGACCCGCTGGGTCCCAGCGGGGATCTCCCTCGCGCTCTCGCCGACTCGCTCCGGCAGACCGGGTGTTTGCTCACCGTGGAGGAGGGCACGCACACTCATGGGTGGGGTGCCGAAGTAGTGGCGAGGGCCGTGGAGGCCTCAGCGCAGAAGCTCGTGATCGCCCGGGTGGCTGCATTCGATAGTCCGGTGCCGGCCTCCCGGGCGCTGGAGGCGTCCGTCCTGCCCGACGTCGACGCCATAGTCGGCGCAGCTCAGAAACTCGTTGCCGCACTCGATGGCTGATCCGGTCGTCGTCGAGGTCCCGCTCGTCAATCCCAACGAGCCGGACGCCCTCGTTGTCGATGTTGCGTTGCCCGAAGGCGGCCATGCCTCGGCCGGGGACGTCCTCTGCTCGCTGGAGACCTCGAAGTCGGTCGAGGACGTCTACGCCGACGTGTCGGGATACGTCTTTGGTCTGGCTGCCAAGTTGGGTTCGATGGTCACCGCCGGGAACGTGCTGTGCTACCTGTCCGACGATCCGCAATGGACCCCACCTGCCGATGACGATGGAGATCAGGGCGACGATGTCCCTGAGGACCTGCGCATCACCGAGCCGGCGCTGGCGGTCGCCAGGGAGCTCGGGCTCGATCTGAGCACACTCCCGGTTGGTGTCCTGATCACCGAGCGTCACGTTCGTGAGGCGGCCGATGTGGACAGGGTGGAGGCACCACCCGCCGATCCTTCCTCCGTGGTCATCTTTGGTGCCGGTGGTCACGGCAAGACGCTGATCGAGCTCATCCGCGCGGCCGGCGAATTGGAGCCTGTAGGCGTCGTCGACGACCGCCTGGCGAGAGGCTCGGACGTACTCGGTGTCCCGGTGATGGGCAGCCGTGACGATCTGGGATCGATACGGCGTGACGGCATTGGTCTGGCAGCGAACGCCATCGGGGGCATCTCCAACATGGCTTCGCGTGTCGAGGTGTCGCAGGCGCTGGTCGCCCGTGGGTTTGCCCTCCCGGCCCTCGTCCATCCCACCGCCTTCGTCGAGGCCAGCGCCTCGATCGGCGATGGCGCCCAGATCCTGGCTCACTGCATATGTCGGCTCGGATGCAGTGGTGGGCAGGGGGGTCATCGTCAACACCGGTGCGGTGGTGTCACACGACTGTGTCCTCGCGGACCATGTCAATCTGTCCCCGGGTTGTCTTCTCGCTGGGGGGATCACCGTTGGTGAAGCCACCTTGCTCGGCATGGGGGTAACGACATATCTGGGGATCAGCATCGGCGCCAACGTCCGCGCTGGGAACGGCGCGATCATCACGGCCTCAGTGCCGGATGGCCGGAGGATCGCGGCCGGCTCCGTCTGGGACGGCTAGCGCGACACTCTCGACTTAGATCGGGGCCCAGATCGCTCACGCCTGGCCTGGCAAAGCCACCCGAAAGCCAACCGTCACCGAGGCGCGGGAAGGGTCGGCAGACAGGGATCGGCTCGGTCGCACCCCCCAATCCGCATCGAGCCAGCATCCACCCTTGAGGACGGCCCAGCCGTCCTCGTCATCGTCGCTGCACCACTCCCACACGTTTCCCGCCATGTCCAGGGACCCGAATGGGCTCGCCCCGGCTGGGTACGCATCGACCGGGGTGGTTGTGCCGATGTTGGATTCGACCGAGTTGCACCGACCGGCCTCGAAGCTGTCGCCCCAGGGATAGGTCCTCGTGCTCAGGGCCCTGGGCTGCCCAGAGCCACTCTCGAGAGGTTGGGAGCCGAATCTCGCGACCACTCTCCCCCGACACCCACTGACAGAAGCCGATGGCGTCGGCCCGGGTCAAATCGACCACCGGGTGGCTGAGAAGGTGGCTCGGTGGGCGTGAACCCCCCCAATAGGGAGGCGGAGCCTAGCCGCCGGCGGCAACGAACGCCGCATAGCGATCGTTGGTGACAGGCGTCCTCCCAATGGAGAAGGCACCGGCTTCGCCGGCGCCCTCTCCACAATCGACCACGTCGACATCGACGGTCACACCAGGCTGAGCTCCTTTTGTTTCGCCTCGAGGTCGATGCCGTGGAGCCGGGCCAGGTTGCCGCCGAGGATCTTGCGCTTCGACTCGATGGTGAGCTGTGGGTAGCCCCGCTCCTCGACGATGTCGTCGGGCAACTGGAAGTTCATGAACTCCTCGAGGGCCCACTGCGGGTGCCAGATCGGTGACTCGCCCCCGTAGATGATCTTGTCCTCACCACCCCACCACATCATCTTGCCCAGGATCTCGGCGAAGACACGGGGCTGGCGGGAGATGAAGTTCACCGTGGCCGCGATCGACCCGTAGAGGTTGGGGAACCTCACGATCTGCCAAAGCACTTCGTCGAGCCAGGGCAGCCCGACGTGGAAGATGACGAAGTTGATGTCGGGGAACGCCGCTGCCGCCCCGTCCATGTCGAAGGTCCTGGTGTGCTCGATCGGTTGCGGGCCGAGCGGCACTCCCTTGTGGACGCCGATGAGATTAATGCCCAGCTCCTGGGCCTTCTCGAACACCGGGAAGGCCACCTGGGGATCGTCCATCCGCCACGGGAATGGGCGGCCGTAGTCGTAGCGGACGTTGTAGAACTTGAACGCCTTGGCTCCGAATTCCTTGACCTGCACCTCCATGAGATCGAGGGCCTGCTTGCCCTCGAGTGGGTTGACCGACCCCCAGAACACGGCCCGGTCGGGGTGCTTCTGCGCCATCTCGGCGCACTTCTCCCAGGAAGAAAGCCCGTCCTCGAACAGGTCGGTCAATGGCAGCGGCTGGGCCACGATCATGTCGGTGTCTGAGTGCTCGATCACCATTTCGTAGATCTCATCCACCGACCACTCTCTGAGGAAGTCCTCCGGTCCCAGGACCTCCTCACCCTCCTTGGTGAGAAGCTGGTGGAAGGCGTAGAGATGGTTGATGAACAGCTCCCCGGGTGGCCCGAACGTGTTCTTCATGTCGAAGTTGAAGATGTGGCAGACACAGTCGAAGACGAATGCCGAGTTGCCATCCTTATCAGTGATCACCGGGTCACCTCCACGAGAGTCACGCCCGCCAACCGGGCGTCGCGGTACTTCTTCAGAGGTTCGAGATCCATCTCCAGCTTTTCTCGGGCGCTCTCCGAAAGACGATCCATGGTCCACACCGGGTCGAACACCACCTGCACGTCGACCGAATCGACGCCGTCGACGGTCGACACCTCGTCGACCACCATCTTGTGGATGCTCGTTACCGAGGGGCACCATCCCGTGGTGAGGAGCACATCGATCGCCACGTTCTCACCCGAGATGCGGACGTTCTGGATCAGCCCCATGTCGACGATCGAGATGCCCCGCTCCTGACAGCATGGGTCGAAACACCTCCCGAGGGCTTCCATGACCTCTTCCTGTCGGCCAATCGGTACCTCCTTCTCGGATGGATCGGATGGCGAAACTAGCGAATCGAGCTGGGGTGTGCCGGACTCCGCTAGGAGCATGGGTGACCCGCGACAATCGGGGCCATCATGAGCTATGAGTTGCATCCGGTAGGACACGTCGAGTCCGATCTCACCGATCCCGCCGTGGCGCCCAAACAGGGTGTTGAGGGAGGTCCCGCGCCTGGCTCGTCTTCGAGGAGGAGTACGAGCCGGCGATGCGGGAGCTGGGGTCGGGGAGCGAATCCATGTGATCACATGGCTGCATCTCGCCGACCGTTCTGTGCTGCGGGTCCATCCCCGAGACGACGAGAGCCAGCCCATCGCGGTGTGTTCGGCACGAGGTCGCAGGACCGGCCCAATCCCCTCGGCCTCCACACCGTGACCGTGCTCGCCGCCGAGGGGACGAGGGTGCTGGTCAGCGATCTCGAGGTAATCGATGGGACACCCGTGATAGACGTCAAGCCGCTGCTCCGTACCGACTGAGACGTCAGCGGGCGTCGCCGACCGTCATCCGGCGTACGTCTAGACGCTCGAGGGTGAGATGTCAGTCGGTTCGACCGTCGCCGGCGTCGGTTTGCGAGGGCGGAGAGCAAGGATTGCGGCTCCGAGACCGAAACAGATGACGAGGAGGCCGAGCCAGCCACCGACGACGGGGATCGAAGTCAGCGCCACGACAACGACCAGACCGACGATCAGGGCGGTCCATCGACGTGCGGCCGAGTCGAGCGAGATCCCGATACCCCCCATACCTACCCAAGTGGGAGCGCCGAACACGCAGGAGAGGAAGAAGACAAAGGTCAGCGTCACGATCGCGGCCAAGGCTGCGAAGGCGATCGCTGCGACGAGATCGTTGAGTCCGACGAGAGCCAGCCCGATGGCGAGAAGGACCGCCACCAGGACCACGAGGAAGAGCAGAACACCGAACGCGATCACACCGACGAAGCCGACCCCGAGAGACGTCCAGGGCCTCTGCCTCAGCATCAGGGTGGGCTCCTCGACGTATCGGGGTGCCAGCCAGAGGAAGAGAGCGGCGACCAGCAGGAGGCTGATGAGCCGCTGCAGGGCGTCCACGATCCGATCGGTGGTCGTGGGAGCCGCGACTTCCCGGATCGTCACGTTCTCGGTTCCCGCGACGGTCCCCTGGCGGTCGTAGTCACCGGTAGCCCCGAGGATGTCACCCCCCACCGTGCCATTCATGGTCATACGACCGCTGCCGAACACCAGGTCCTCTCCCACCTCACCTGAATCGGACACGGTGGTCTGTCCCGAGGCGATGAACAGGTCTTCACCGATCGATCCGCTCACGGTTGTCTGTCCAGCGGCGACTCTCGCATCGCCTCCGACCTCTCCCGAGATATCTACGGCGCCTGCCGAGGCCATCAGGTCGCCGGTCACGTCGCCCGATATGGTCACCTGGCCGGCAGCTGCGATCAGGTCGCCGTCCACCGTGCCTTCGATGAGGATTCGCCCGCCCGATGCGTAAAGGTCTCCGTCGACCGTCTGATCTGCCGAGATCGTGATCTGGCCTCCTGTCTGGAGCTTGCCGCCGAGCTCTGTCTCCTGGGCCACGGCGACCGAAGCTCCAGTCAGCGTGAGTAGAGCGACCAATCCCAGCCACCTGAGGCGCCTGGTGGGACGGCTCGATTGGGCCATAGCGTCCGTCCTACCCGGCTGTGGCCAGTGATAAACCACCCCCCCGGTCCAGTGGTCAGGAGACGGGTGGCGCGGGCGGGACCAGCGAGCACCGTGGGGACATACTCGACGAGCTGGATACTGTCGTCGAACGTCCGGCTGGAAATCATCTCGAGGGCGACATCCGGGTAACCGTCATAGATCCGGTCGCGGCCCGTTTTCCCGGTGATCACGGGGAAAACGACCACCCGGAAACGGTCCACCAGGCCCGCCTCGAGGAGCGTCCGGCACAAGGTGAGGCTGCCGAGCGTGCGCATCGGGGTCAGCCCGTCCCTGCTTCATGGCTCCCACGGCCTCGACTGGATCCTCCCTGACTAGCTGGGTGTTCGCCCATGACAACGGGGCCTCCAAGGTCGAGGAGAACACCACCTTGGGCAATCTTGTGAGTTCAGCCATGGAGTCCTGCTCGTCTGTTCCGATGTCTGATTCCGAGGCATCGGATTCGGCGGTGAATCCATACATGAGCCGATACGTGTTCGCTCCCATCAAGGTCGTGTAATCGCCTTCGGAGTCCTGCTCGAGCCAGGCGAGATACTCAGGTCCCTGGAGCCCCCACCATCCGGGCCAGCCTTCGGCGGCTCCGTACCCGTCGAGTGAGGTGATGAAGTCCACTAATAGCTCCTGCATCCGTTCTCCTCCTTCTGGTGGCGGGACTCTCGATTACCCGTCCCGGGCTCATCGGTACACAGGAAGCTGTGCTAATCCCTGGGGTGCTTCTAGATGGCTTGAACGATCTGGCTCTCGGTTTGGTGTCGGACAGCTTCCGCGAGTTTGCGGATGCCCTTGCTGATTTGGGCTTCGCTGACGTTCCCGAAGCCGAGCACGAGGGCGGGCGGGCGTGGTTCCAGTTCGACTTCCGCGTCGGAGGCGACGAACCGATAGTGGCCGAGCCCGTTCACACGTACGCCCATGGTCGCCGCAGTCGCCTCGACGGCACGCTCGGATGTCCCGTCTGGGAGACGCAGCAGGGCATGACAGCCCGCCGCCAGCCCCTGCAATCGACCCGGCCCGAAGGCGTGTTCGACCTCGGCTGCGAGGACGTCCCGGCGGGCGCGGTAGACCTCCCGCACGCGTCGCAAGTGGCGGTCGAAACGGCCCGTCTCCATGAGCAGCGCGAGCGCCTCCTGGTCCAGGCCAGGCGCGCCACGACTGCTGAGCCTCTTTTCCTCGACGATTCCCGCCACGAACCGTGCGGGCGCGAGCACCCAGCCGAGCCGGATCGCGGGAGCGAGCGTCTTGCTGACCGATCCCAAAGCGATCACGCGGGTCGAGTTGAGGCCCTGTAGTGAGCCGACCGGCTGACGGTCGTATCGGAACTCGGCGTCGTAGTCGTCCTCGAGGATCACCCCGTCGACCTCGTCCGCCCAGGCCACCAGGTCGCGTCGCCGCGACGGGCTGAGCGCGACACCGGTGGGGCATTGGTGAGCCGGTGTCACCAGCACCGCTCGGGTCCCGGTCTCGCGGAGGCGGTCCACGTCCAGTCCGTGGTCGTCGACGGGAACTGGCACAGCGTCCAGACCCGCACGGCGGGCAATGACGTCGTGCTCGCGGGGCCCGGGATCTTCCAGCGCGATTTGCTGGATGCCGCACTGTGCCAACGTCGAGAGGACGAAACCCAGCCCCTGGCGAAATCCAGACACGATGACAGCGTCCTCGGCGACGGCGCAGCCCGACCGAGCGCGCCGGTGGTAGGCAGTGACAACCTCTCGGAGGTGCCTCGAACCAGCCTGCTCCTCGTCGCCCAACTCGGCAGTCGGCAGGGTCCTCGTCGCCTCCGACAACGCCCAACTCCAGGCGGTCAACGGCACCGAGCCGAGATCGGGGATGCCGTACTCGAAGTCGACCTCGGCCGGTTTGAGCGACGAGGGTGAAGCCGGGATCGCGACGTCGAGGGCCGCTTGTCCGGCTGGCCATCCGGCTGGCATCGCGGCAACCCGCGTCCCGGAGCCGACCGCCGACTCGACGTAGCCTTCGGCCAGCAACTGCTCGTACACGTCGACGATCGTGCCGCGCGAGACGCCGAGGTGCTCGGCAAGACGTCGAGTCGACGGCAAGCGCTCTCCGGCGCCGACCCGTTTCTCCCGAATCGCCGCCCGCAACTGATCCTGGATCTGAATTTTCATCGGACCAGCACTGCGGTCGAGCGTCAGCAGAATGTCGGGGCCACCTAGCGCCCATTCCACCGTCATGTCTTCAGAGTACCGAAAATGGACTACTCAGAGATCTCCGAAATGGACCTTCAAGCTGGACCGCAGCAGCCGTATGTTCGGCGTGATGAACCCCGGAATCCTCCTGGCATTCTCATCGGCTCTCGCGTACGGCGCCGCCGACTTCATCGGCGGTGCCGGCTCGCGTCGGTATTCGTCGTGGCAGGTCGTTCTGGTTGGCCAGGCCGCGGGTGCGCTCGTCATGCTCGCAGCAGGCCTTCTGCTTCCAGGTAGCCCGGCCGCCTCGGATTTCGCATGGGCGCTCCTGGCCGGAGGCGGCTCGGCGACCGGAGGCATCTTCTTGTTCCGGGGGCTCGTCCGCGGACGGATGGGCGTCGTCGCACCGATCTCGGCGGTAGGGGCCGCGGTCCTGCCGGTGTTGGTAGGTGCAGCCCTCGGTGAACGCCCCAGTTGGCTGATCTGGATCGGTCTGGTCGCCGCGCTCTCGGGGATCTGGTTGGTCTCCCGCGACACGGCGTCGGATCGCCCAGGGGTAGGCGTCGACCGGGCCGCGGCGACGCGGGGAGCGCTCGTCGACGGCGTCCTCGCCGGCGCAGGCTTCGGCATCCTTTTCGTTGCACTCGCCCAAATCTCGGATAACGCCGGTCTGTTGCCGCTTGCCGCCAACCAACTGGTGGCAGCGATCCTGACCTTGGCTGTTGCTGCGGGCCTGAAACAGCCGTGGCGTCCTCGCCGAGGCGTTGTCGCCTGGGGGACCGCGTCCGGTGTGCTCGGTGCCTCGGGCACCCTCGCATTCATGGTCGCCATCGGAAGGACCAGCCTTGGCATCGCCGGGGTGCTCGCCTCCCTCTACCCCGCAATCACCGTGCTCCTTGCAGCCAGCTTGCTCGGAGAGCGGATCGGCACCGGACAACGAACGGGAATCGGAGTTTGCACCGTTGCAGTTGCAGCGCTGGCTCTCGCATGAGCACGACACCAATGAGGAACGAGATGGCCCCATGCTGAAGCAGGTCGCGGATGGTGTGCTAATCCACCAGAGCGAGTTGATCCAGAACAACGCCGTTGTCGTGCAAGGCCGGGCCGGTGTGTTGCTCATCGACCCCGGGATACAAGGCGATGAAATGGCGTGCCTAGCGAACGACCTTCGCGAGTTGGGCCAGCCCGTTGTGGCAGGCTTCTCGACGCATCCTGATTGGGATCACGTGCTCTGGCACGCCGAACTTGGCGAAGCGCCCCGTTACGGGACAGCCCGCTGCGCGGCCTATATGCGAGATCTGCTGTCAAACGCGGACTGGAAGGCCCGCGTCGCCGAGGGGTTACCGCCGGAAATCGCCGAGGAGATACCGCTGGACCTGTTCGGCCTCATCACCGGTCTGCCTGCCGAAACTGCGCAGATTCCTTGGGATGGTCCTCAGGTCCGGATTATCGAGCATCCGGCGCATGCCCAGGGCCATGCGGCGCTGTTGATCGAGGAGCGCGGCGTTCTCGTCGCCGGCGACATGCTTTCTGACATCCTGATTCCGTTCCCCGACCTGGACGCCGCGAATCCGATCGAGGACTACCTCGTTGGGCTGCGGCTGCTCGAGGGCGTGGCGGACGACGTTGATGTCCTCATCCCCGGTCACGGGTCCGTCGGCGGAGCTGATCAGGTACGCGCACGGATCAAACAGGATCGAGCGTACGTGCAGGCCTTGCGTGACGGCCATGCTCCCGATGACCCGCGCATCGGCCCATCGGCCACGTTCGGCAAGGATTGGCTGCCCGGCGTGCATGAATGGCAACTACAGCAGCTCGCCATGAAAAAGCACGACCGGACGCCCGGATAGGGAACCGCTTGCGAAGATGGATTTGTGGTCAGGGACGGCGTCGATCCGTCGACCTCCGGTTTTTCAGACCGGCGCTCTACCGACTGAGCTACCTGACCTCCAAACCAAACCCTAAATGGATTCGGTCGGCGGGAGCGACGGGATTTGAACCCGCGACCTCCGGCTTGACAGGCCGGCGAACACTCCAGGCTGTTCTACGCCCCCGGGACGTCGCCGATTCCGAGGAGGTTCGGGGCGACCGGGGAAGTATAGATCTCGCCGATTCCTGCTCAACCTCAGTGCGGAGAGCTGGTCGGCTCTGGGTCGCCCCCAGTCTCTAACTCGGAAACGGGTCAGCCGCGACGCTGTATAGGTGCCAGATGCCTGGCACCCCCTTGAGCTCATGTTCGGATCGGTCCTGGAACGCGAGATCGGAGCCAGTGAGCAGCTCTTTGACAGTGCTCGACACCAGCACCTCCTCCTGGTCAGCAAGAGCCATGATGCGGGCCGCGATATGGACAGCCATTCCGCCGAGATCCGCGCCGCGCACCTCCGCCTCACCGGTGTGCACCCCGGCCCGAATCTGAATCCCTAATGACGGCATTGCTTCGACCACGGCGAGGGCACATCGAACCCCGGAGATGGGACGGTCGAAACTGGCGAAGAACCCATCACCGGTGGTGGAGACCTCACGACCACCGAACCGCATCAGTTCGTTGCGAGTCAGCTCGTGGTGACGATCGAGCAGGTCGCGCCATCTACGGTCGCCGACCTCGGCGGCCTTATCAGTCGAACCCACGATGTCGGTGAACAAAAGCGTGGTCAGCAGACGATCCGGATCACCCCCCCTCGCTCCGGTCAGGAACTCCTCTATCTCGTCCAGGAGGAAATCCACACCCTCGGAGAAAACGACGTGATCGGTCCCGGGGAGCTCCACGAACTTCGCCCCCGGGATGGCACGTGCTGCCTCACGGGTTTGCTCCACGGGCACGATCAGGTTTCCGGTGCGGTTCAACAACAGAGTCGGGCAGCGAATCGCCGGCAACAGGTCGGTGATGTCTGCCTCCAGGGTCTGCCGATAGAAGTGTCCGTAGACGCCGGGGCGGATCGACAAGCGTTGGAGACGGGCCAGCCCGCGGTCGAACTCCGTGTCGCCAATGCGGCTCGGAGCCAGGAACTCCACGCCACTGTCGTCCGTCACCGCGCTGGACTCGATCAACGCGACCACCTCGTCTATCGACTGCAGCGGCAGCCCTTCGCCGAGAACTTGGTGAGGGGTGAAGGCGTGTAACACGAGCGACCGGCACAATTCCGGATGATCCACCGCGAGCATTGCGGCAATGATGTTTCCGTCGTTGAGGCCGATCACCGCCGCACCCTGCGACTCCGCCGCACGCAGTACCGCCACCGAGTCCTCGACCTGGGTTTCGAGGTCGGGGAGCCGGTCGATTGGGACCGGATCGGAGAGCCCGGTGCCAGCGTGATCGAAATGGATCAAACGTCCGAACGATGCAAGGCGTCGCAAGAAGCGGGCGACGTCGGGAAAGTCCCATACCGCTTCGACATGGTGCGCCCAAGTGTCGATCAGGAGCAGATCGAGTTCGCCGTCGCCGACGACTTGGTAGGCGAGGTGGGTGTCCCCATTCAGGGCGTACCGAGTCTTTGGCCGCTGATCCACTGGCCGGGAGCCTATATGTTTGCCTGTTGGCCAGCCTGGTGACACCGGCCCAACATGGTCAGGTGAGGAGGGGGTCGTCTCCTGCGTAGAGTCGGCGACCGGCTGCCCACCAGTCGAATGAACGACCCGCAGAGGACAGATCATGCACAGCATCCAGGACGACGAATCCGCCGTTTCCGCCCCATACACGAGGGCACTCGACATCGAGCCCGTTTCCCACCTCGTGATCCCCGAGCACGGCACGAGGCCCGAGGTCGCTTATCGATATATCCATGACGACATGCTCCTCGACGGGAACTCACGTCTGAATCTGGCCACCTTCGTCACCACCTGGATGGAGCCCGAGGCAGCGACGCTCATGGCCGAGGCGTTCGACAAGAACATGATCGACAAGGACGAGTATCCGAAGACGGCCGAGATCGAGAGTCGGTGCGTGAATATGGTCGCCCATCTCTTCAACGCTCCCGGCGACGGGGACGCGGTAGGCGTGTCGACGATCGGATCCAGCGAGGCTGTGATGCTTGCCGGGCTCGCGATGAAGTGGAAGTGGCGACAGCGGCGGGAAGCGGCCGGTGAGTCGACCGATGCGCCGAGCATGGTCATGGGAAGCAACGTCCAGGTGGTGTGGGAGAAGTTCTGCCGCTATTGGGACGTCGAACCGCGTTACGTCCCCATGGAGAAAGGGCGCTACGTCATCACACCCGACGAGGTGATGAAACGGGTCGATGAGACCACCATCGGTGTAGTCCCGATCCTCGGAACCACCTTCACCGGGGAGTTCGAACCGATCAAAGAAGTCCACGACGCCGTCGTCGCGAAGAACGAAGAGACCGGCTGGGACGTGCCGGTCCACGTCGATGCCGCGAGCGGCGGGTTCGTCGCCCCGTTCCTTCATCCGGACCTGCTTTGGGACTTCCGGCTGCCGCAGGTGAAGTCGATCAACGTGTCGGGTCACAAGTACGGCCTCACCTATCCGGGAGTCGGGTTCGTCGTGTGGAGATCAGCCGACGATCTGCCTGAGGACCTGGTGTTTCACGTCAATTACCTGGGCGGCGACATGCCCACCTTCACCCTCAACTTCTCCCGACCGGGCAATCAGATCGTCGGCCAGTACTACAACTTCCTCCGACTGGGCAGGGACGGGTACACCCGGGTGATGGAGGTGCTTTCGAACACCGCACAGGAGATCGCCGCCGGTATTGCCGACATCGGGCCGTTCGAGGTGATCAGTGATGGGAGCGCCATCCCGGTCGTCGCCTTCAGCCTCAAAGACGACGAAGGATTCACGGTCTTTGACGTCTCGGCTCGTTTGAGGATGAATGGGTGGCAGGTTCCCGCCTACACGATGCCGGACAACGCCACGGACATCGCGGTGCTTCGAATTGTGGTGCGAGAGGGCCTCACCCGGGACCTGGCCGACGACCTGGTCAAGGACATCGCCGACGCGGTTGACTTCCTGCGGGAGCATCCAACCGAGGAGCCGACCCAGCCCGCGTTCAGCCACAACTGAGCCGATGGTCCATCGGTTGACGGTGACGATGGCATGGCTCTTTGCCATCGGATCCACTTGCTTTGCCCTTGGCTCGCTGCCCGCGTATTTCAACAACGTCAGCGCCGTGGTCACCGCCACGACGTTCTTCGTCGGCTCGCTGTTCTTCACGTCAGCCGGCTACATCCAGTACTACCTGTCCATCAACGACGGGGGAGGGCGACGATTCCTGGCCTTCCGCAACCTCACGCCCGATGCCATGGCATCGGCGATCCAGTCGGTAGGAACGCTTTTCTTCAATATCAGCACCGGCTCTGCCCTCATCTCCAACCTGTCCGTCCAACAGGAGGATCGGCTGATCTGGGCACCGGATCTGTTTGGCTCTATTGCATTCCTGGTCTCGAGCGCGATCGCCTTCGGACTTGCACGGCGCCTGTCATCGAACGTGGAGGGACGCCGTGCCGTCTGGTGGGAGGGTGCGGCCAATCTCGCCGGATCGGTGGCCTTCGGTCTTTCCGCCCTCGCTGCCGTCGTGCTGCCCACAACCGGTGAGCCTCTGAACCTCGCCATCGTGAATGCGGGGACCTTCGTCGGAGCCGTTTGCTTCCTGGTCGGGGCGATCATCGTGATGGTTGCAGCCGGCCCACCTGAACCGATCGCTTGATCGAGCCGTATTGAAGTTGTTCAAAGTGGGGCATGGCTGAGATCTGAGGCGGCAGCGCAAGGAGGTGCCTATGTTGCGCAAGATCCTCAAGATCGGGCTGGCTTCGATGCTGTTCGTCTTAGCCGCCCCATTGACCGCTCTGGCAGACGGAGCCGAATTCGAAGCGAACTTGAGCCCCGACGAGGAAGTAGCGACCCCACCTGTCGAGTCGGACGGTGAAGGCGACGCTGAGTTGACCATCCGCCGCGGCCAGGTTCGATATGACGTGGAATGGGAGGACCTGACCAGCCCTGTGATCATGGGCCATATCCACTGCGCCCCTGCCGGAGTGAATGGCCCGGTCGGGGTGACCCTGGTTCACGAGCCACTCGACGCCGACGACCGGGTGAGGGGCTCGTTCACCGGACCCGATCCCAACACCACCTGCCCGTGGGAAGATCTGGAGGATGTTCTCGCCGCGATCTCTTCAGGCGAGGCCTATGTCAACATCCATACCGAGAACTTCCGTGGTGGCGAGATCAGGGGTCAGCTGCGGATCGATGATCTCGAATTCGAATTTGGCCTCGATCCGGGTCAGGAGTTCCAGACTCCGGCCGTCGTCTCGGATGGTGAAGGGGAGGCCGAGCTGTCGCTGCGACGGAACCGCGTCCGCTTCGACGTGGAATGGGAGGACCTGACGAGTGCCGTGATCATGGGCCACATCCACTGTGCGCCAGCGGGTTCCAACGGCCCTGTCGGGGTGACCCTGGTCCATGAGCCTCTCGACACTGACGACCGAGTCCGGGGATCTTTCACCGGGCCCGACGTAGGCAACACCTGCATGTGGGCCGATCTCGGTGATGTGCTTGGGGCTATGGCAAGCGGTAACGCCTATGTCAACATCCACACCGAGAACTTCCGTGGTGGCGAGATCAGAGGTCAGATCCGCTGAGTGACTGATCGACAAGGGCGCCGGACGCTTTCTAGCGCCCGGCGCCCCGTCTTTGCTCAACCAGTTCGCCCACGATCCTCTCGATGAGGTCGTAAGGGACCGGGTCGTTCAACGGGAACTGCACCGTGTCTTTGCCGGATCGATATACGGCGACTTCCTCCTCGAGCGGCTCGGCGAGTGGGTGGATCGGGTAGATGCTCACGTGCCGCTTCCACCCGGCGAAGTAGATCAGGTACCTGTTGTCGAGCGTGACGGTCGGTATCTGGTAGCTGATCGTCTCCTCGGTGCCGGGCGCGGCGGAATGGATCCTCCGCCGTATCTCCTCGAGGATCACCTGGACCTCAGGGGGGAAGGACTCGATGTAGGCATCGACCGTGTCGAACCCGTCTGCCATCGAGGTCGCAGAATACGCAGATCCCCCGGAGCGCGACAGGGACGTCTCTCAGTTGTCGCACCTGAGAGACGTCCCTGGATCGGGCTCGACGACCCTCTCTAGTAGTCGCCGCGGTCGAAGTCGTTGGAGGCGGACGGGCCTTCGATCATGTTCCCGTCCGCGCCGACGACGAACCAAACCCCACCCACCCCCTGGCCGTTGACGTCGCCCGGGGCTTCGTCGGGCGTAAACCGATAGAGCGGCATGCCGTTGACAGTCAGCTGCTCGGTCCCGTCGTCACGGGCCGCGGTCCCGAACAGAGAGGCATCGAGATCGGCGCCGATCGCGGTGTCACCGGGGACGGCCGGCCAGTTCGCTGCGCAGTCGTCGTAGCACGTGCTGACGCCCTCGGTGTCGTTGGTGAAGATGTAGAGGGTGAAACCCTCGGCGTCGACCAGGATCGAACCTAGGTCGGTTTCGGCCGTGCTGACGCCCTCGGCCGCAGGCTCAGTGGCGGGGGTGGTGGTCTCCTCGGCGGCTGCGGCGGTGGTGGTGGTCGCCTCCTCGACGGCGGCGGATGTGGTGGTGTCACCGGTGTCGGCCACTGTTGTCTCACTGGTTCCCTCCTCGCCACAGGCAGCTATCACCAGGAGAGCCGCTGTCAACAGGGTCAGGGTGCGTCGCTTCATCGTTTTCTCCTCTGTCTCTTGCCTTCTCTACGCATCGGATCGGCGCATGGTTCACAACCTGGCAGAATCCCCCTGTGGACCGCGAGGTTCTGGAACGGTTCCGGCTCGGTGATGAGGCGGCGGTCAAGGCCGTCTATGACCGATTCGGTGGGCCGGTGTTCGCTCTTTCGATGAGCATCCTGGGTGAGCACGGTCTAGCCGCCGACGCCACACAGCAGACATTCATCAAGGCCTGGCGAGCCGCATCTACCTATGACGCCGGCCGGAGCTTCGCGCCGTGGATCTATGCCATCGCACGCCGGACGGCAATCGACCTCTACCGGAAACGGGCCAGGGTGGTGGTGAGCGACGACGTCGACGTCGTCTCCTTCCCCATCGGCTTGGAGACCGTGTGGGAGGTGTTCGAGGTCAGGTCCGCTCTCGACCGCCTCCCCGACGAGGAGCGCCAGGTGATCAAGATGAGTCACTTCGACGAACTCACCCATGTCGAGATCGCCGAGAGACTCGACATCCCCGTGGGCACGGTCAAGTCCCGGTCGCATCGAGCCCATCAGCGACTCATCGAAATGCTCAAACATGTGGAGGAGGCGTGATGTTGCGAACCGGGGGCGGTTGGCGGACGTACAGGCAAGAGGGCTATGACCACTGAAGATTCGCGCGCGCAATACCTGGCATCAGGGCATCCGGAGGGAGGGGAGAGCAACGATCGGCTCGACCTGATCCGCGACGTCCTCTCCAGCGATGCGACCTGGGCGGAGCCACCACCGCAGGTGGCCGACGGCCTGTTGGCCGCGCTGGCTGTGGAAGCGGTCCCCAGGCCGGCGGTGAATGAGCAGCGATCAGGCCGTTGGCCATTGGTCCTCGCCGGAGCAGGCAGTCTTGTTGCGATCGCCGCCCTGGTCCTGGGCACGCATGAAGGTCATTCAGGACGAGGGTGACAACGTCGTGGCGATGAGTGGGACCGAGCTCGAGGCGGCAGCCCTCGGCGAGGCGGAATTCGGGCCGAACGAGGCTGGATGGTGGATCCGTCTCGATGTCACCGGTCTCCCCCCGGCACCCGAGGGCAGCTATTACGAAGGCTGGGTCTGGAGCGACGATGGGGAGGGGGTGAGCATTGGAACCTTCCATCTGCGGGGTGAGGACATGCCCATCGTGCTCTGGTCGGGGGTCCCCCTGGCCGATTACCCCTCGATCTGGGTCACTCTCGAGAGCGAGGACGATGGGCCGGAGGCGTCCGAATTGATCGTCATGACCGGGCGCATCCCGCAGGTTCCCGAGGCCTGATCCGTCATTCTCCTCGGAACAAGCGGCTAACCACGCTGAAGATCAGACTGGCCACGACGCTGACGACCAGCATCGAGGTGATCGGTATGAAGATCGTCGCGTTCTCCGTTTCCCGTTTGATGTCGCCCGGAAGGTTCCCGAACCAGGAGAACAGGCCGGGGAAGTAGCGCAGAGTGACCCCGACTACAACGAGCCCGACCCCGATGGCGATGAGGAGATTGGCGCCACGCACTGCTCAGCCCGCGTGGCGTAAGACGACCTTGCCCACCTGCTCGCCGGCATCGAGGTATTCGAGCGCGGCGGGAAGGTCGGTGAAGTCGAACACCTTGCTCACGGGGGCCCTGGCACCCAGCGTGCCGATCCACGTCGTCGCCCGGGCGAATTGCGCGTGGTTGGCCATCGACGAACCGATCAGCTCGAGCTGACGGAAGAAGAGGCTGGGGATGGTCAGCTCCATCTTCGATCCGCTGGTCGCTCCACAGATGGCGATCCGACCCCCCTTCTTCGCCGCCCGCATCGACTGGCGGATGGTGGCCGGTCCTACGTTCTCGATCACGACGTCGGCCCCTCCCAGGGCAGCCATCTCCGTCCCGAATTCGGCGTCGGAGAGAAAGCCTCCCGCCGCTCCTTGTTCGACGGCCCAGTCGATCTTGTCCTGAGAGCGTGATGTCACGTACACCTTCGCCCGCATGGCGAGACCGAGCTCCATCGCCGCCGCCGAGACCCCGCCCCCGACGCCGACCACGAGCAGGGTCTGCTCTGGCTTCAACCCGGCCCTCTCCATCATGCGGAGGGCGGTCGCGGTCACCAGGCCGAATGAGCCGGCCACTTCCCAGGGCATCGACGATGGCTTGCGGATCGCGTTGATGGTCGGGATCACGATCTTCTCGGTGAAGGTCCCCGGCCGATGTTCGCCCAGGATCTGGAACGAGTCGCAGTACACGATCTCGTCGTTCCGACAATGCGGGCACTCACCGCAGGAGAAGGACGGGTCGATGATGATCTCGTCCCCGAGGTCGAATCCGGCGACCGAGTCACCGACGGCATCGACCGTCCCTGCGCCATCGGCGCCACCGATATGGGGGAGGTGCTTCGGTGCGGGAAGGCCCTGAGATACCCAGAGATCGAGGTGATTCAGCGCCGAATGGCTGATGCTGACCCGTATCTCGTCCGGCCCCGGCTCGGGATCCTCGACCTCGTTCAGCTCGTACGACCCGATGCCCTTCGTGTCGGTGAGCTGCCAGGCCTTCATCGAGGCGAGGGTAGCCTCGGCCGGTCTGAGTCGAGGAGAGGGATTTGGCCGTCGAGCTACCAACCGATCGCGAGGTGCACGTCACGTCGGTCAAGGTGCGTTTCTATGAGCTCGACCCCTACGACCACGTCAATCACACCAACTACTTCTCGTATTTCGAGACGGCTCGCATCGACTACCTCACCGAGATGGGGTGGGGCCTCGACCGGCTCAAGGAGCAGGGTTGGCAGCTGGTGGTCGTCGAGTTGAACGCCCGGTTCTCGGCCGCCGCCCGGTTCGGGGAAGAGTTGATCATCCACACCTGGATCGAAGAGGTGGGCCGGGTGAAGTCGACCTGGCGTCAAGTGATGCTGCGAAACGACGAGGAGGTGGCCCGCCTCACCGTCTCGGCCGCCTTCACCGACCTGGCCGGCAAACCAAGACGCATCCCGCCCGAATTCGCCGACCACATCAGGGGTCTGATACCCCGAACCTGAGGTTCCACGTAGCGGATATGCAACTGACAGCCTCAGGTTCGGTCACGACCGTTCGACGTATGTGAACGTGAGGCTCCGCGTAGCAAATACGTGACGCAGAACCTCAGGTTCGCCGTTCCGTCAGACCTGCGGCTGGACCGCCTCGACTTCGCCCCCGGTGGCCATGGCGCCGACGCTGGGCTGGCGCTTCGACCAGGTGATGGCGGAGAGGAGGATGATGAGGCTGATGCCGGCGATCCAATAGCGGGCCGAGGAGTCCTGCAGCACGATGACCGCGGGCAGGATCAGCAGCGAGATCAGGTTCATCACCTTGATCAGCGGGTTGAGGGCGGGCCCGGCGGTGTCCTTGAACGGATCCCCGACCGTGTCCCCGATGACCGCAGCCTTGTGTGACTCGGAGCCCTTCCCTCCGTAGTGGCCATCCTCGATGTACTTCTTGGCGTTGTCCCACGCCCCACCGGAGTTGGACAGGAAGTTCGCCATCAGCTGTCCGGTCAGGATCGAGGCGGCGAGAAAGGCGCCGAGGGCGAAGTAGTTGATCCCGAAGCCGACGATGACCGGGGTCAGCACCGCCAGCAGGGCCGGTGTCAGCAGCTCACGCAGGGAGGCGGTGGTGCAGATGTCGATGACAGGCCCGTAGTCCGGGCGACGCTCGCCTCGCATGATGGCGCCGTCGGCGAACTGCCGGCGCACCTCCTGGACCACCACCGCCGCCGTGCGACCCACCGCTCTGATGGCGAGACCGGAGAACATGAAGGCGACCGAGCCACCGATGAGGAGACCGATGAAAGTGGTCGGATCGGCGACGTTGATCGACGTCTCAGGGAGGGAGAACAGCTCCGATCCTTCGGCGACGAGCCCGAGCTCGCCGGCGATCGTCTCGATGAACGCAGCGAACAGGGCAACAGCGGCGATGACCGCCGAGCCGATGGCGAATCCCTTGGTGACCGCCTTGGTGGTGTTGCCCACCGCATCGAGGCCGACCATCACTTTCCGGGCCTCGCCATGGAACTCACCGGACATCTCGGCGATGCCGGCGGCGTTGTCGGCGACCGGCCCGAAAGTGTCCTCGGAGACCACGACACCGGTCGTGGCCAGCATCCCCATACCGGTCAGGGCGACCAGGTAGAGCGAGAACTGGATGTTGCCCCCGCCGAGGACGATGGCGACGCCGAGGGCGCCGGCGATGGCGACGATGGCCCACACCGACGACTCGAGACCCGATGAGATGCCCGACAGGACCGTCGTCGCCGGCCCGGTCTGGGTGGCCTCAGCGATCTCCTGGACCGGCTTCTCCTCGGTCGAGGTGAAGTACTCGGTGAGACGGCTGACGACCTGGGCCAGCACGAGCCCGGCGACGACCGCCCCGAACACCTTCCAGCCCTCGTTCCCGTTCTCATTGCCGACGTAGAGGAGGGCGACGGCCAGGGTGCCGGCGACGGTGAGGAGGCCGGCGGTGAGGAAGCCCCGGTTGATCGGGGCCATGGCCGACTTGTCACGATCGGTTGCCCTGACCTGGAACACGCCGACGATCGAGGCCAGGACGCCGATGGCGCGCACTATCACCGGGAAGATCAGGCCGAGGGCCGGATTGGCGCCGATCGAGTTGAAGGCGGCCACACCGAGGATGATCGAGGCGACCAGGGTGACCTCGTAGCTCTCGAAGAGGTCGGCAGCCATGCCGGCGCAGTCACCCACGTTGTCACCGACGTTGTCGGCAATGGTGGCCGGGTTGCGCGGGTCGTCCTCGGGGATCCCCTGCTCGATCTTGCCCACGAGGTCGGCGCCGACGTCGGCGGCCTTGGTGAAGATCCCACCACCGACCCGGAGGAAGAGGGCGAGAAGCGAGCCACCGAATCCGAATCCGATCAAGATCGCCGAGGAGGTGTTCTGAAAGATCATGATGATGATCGTGGCCCCGAGCAGACCGAGGCCAACGGTGAACATGCCGGCAACGCCACCGGTACGGAAGGCGACCTTGAGGGCAGCCGGCAGCGAGCCGGAACGGGCCGCCGCTGCCGTGCGGACGTTGCCACGCACCGCGAGCGACATGCCGATGAACCCGGTCAGCCCGGAGAGGAAGCACCCCGCGATGAACGCCATGGTCCGGTAGCCGCCCGACTGGGAGAAGGTGAGTGCCTCGGAGCCGTCCGGAGTCCAGAACGGCGGTCGATGTGAAGAAAACGATGAGGGCCAGCGGGATGAGGATGACGGCGATCGTCTTGAACTGACGACGGAGATAGGCCATCGCCCCTTCCTGGATCGCGGCTGCGATTTCCTTCATCGCCGGGGTGCCCTGGTCGGCCTTGAGCACGCCGCGGGAGAGAGCCCATCCGACCAGGAGGGCGAGCACAGCAGTTGCCGCCGCCACCCACAGCCAGGCCCACTCGGCGGGGCCGAGGGTGAATTCCTGGTAGCCGCCTTCGGCAGCCAAAGTCGACCATGTTCAAGGGAAAGATCCTCCTAGGGGGTTGCGGGCCGAGACTGTAGTGGAGGCCAATTCCTGTCGACAATCAGCACAACGGTGGGGTCTACCGTTGTATCACCGCTCACGAGGAAGGATCTGCAGGTGCTCGAAGGTCTGGTCGAATGGGTGACCTCGGTGGTCGAATCCCTCGGCTACGGGGGGGTCGCTTTCCTGGTGGCCCTGGAGAACCTGTTCCCGCCGATCCCTTCCGAGGTGGTGCTGCCATTGGCCGGATTCGTGGCGGCAAATGGTGAGGCGTCGCTGGCCGGGATGATCGTCGCCGCCACGATCGGATCGATGATCGGCGCCTTTCTCCTCTACGGCATCTCAGCCGCAATCGGCCCGGTACGGCTCCGGGCACTCGTGGTTCGCTACGGCCGTTGGTTCCGGCTCGACGAGACCGATCTCGATCGGACCGAGGAGTGGTTCGACAGGCGGGCCAACGTCGCCGTGCTTCTCTGCCGATGTGTGCCTCTGATGCGCTCGCTCATCTCGATCCCGGCCGGGTTCCGACGGATGTCGATCATCCCCTTCACCTTCTACACCCTCATCGGCAGCCTGGTCTGGAATGTGGTGCTGATCGGAGCGGGGTACCTGCTCGGGGAGCGCTGGAGCCAGGTCGAGGAGCCGTTGGAGCTGTTCAAGAACGCCGTCCTCGTCGCGATCGCGGTCGCCATCGGCTGGTACATCTGGCGACGTGTCGTCCGCCCCCGGGTGCGGGGCGCCGCCGGCTGATCTAGCCCAGGAACTCCCGCCCAACTCGACTGCGCTGCACGTGGTGGGTCCGGGCGCAACGTCGTGCAGCGGGCTCGACAAGCTCCGCTCGGCCCCTCGTCCGGGCTGCATTGCGGTGACCTGGGCCTGACGGATTGCAGCGCAGACGAGTGAAAACGATGGGGTTGAACAACGTTCGGCGACCCACCATGTTGAGGAGGTGGGGGATTCCGCCAGTCTCTATCGGATTGCCGCCAGGCAATGTGGGGCGTTCAACGTCGGCCAGGCCCGCGAGACAGGATTTGATCGATGGGCCGTGCACCATCGAATCTCTACCGGAACCTGGACCCGATTGGACGACTCAGTGTATGCCCTGGTGTCGGCACCTCGAACCTGGAGGCAGACCCTGTGGGCAGCCGTATTGAGTCGGCCTCGAGCAATCGTGACCCATTGGAGTGCCTGTCGTCTCCTCGACATGAGCGACATCCCCAACCATGAGCCGATGATCCTGACTCCCAGGGCATCGAACACGAGATCCTCGGTGGCGCGCATCTACGAATCGGATCAATTCGACCGTATCGCCGTGACCACGGTTGACGGACTGCCTGTTACGACCATGCCCGAGACGATCCTGGTGCTGGCCCGGGACGTGAAGGCGGAGGTGCTGACACGTGTTTTCGACGAGGCGGTCGTATCAGGCAAACTCGATCTGAAGGCGATGTCGGCCACCATCGACCGTGAGGCCGGTCGCCGAACTCCCGGTACGCCGCTGCTACGGCGCCTGACGTCAGCGCGGTTGCCGGGCGCCCCTTCGACGTCGTCGTCATATCTCGAGAGGTTGCTCGAGGTGGTTCTTCACGATTCACGGATGCCCGGATGGACCCGCGAATTCGAGTTCTCTTTGGATGGTGTTCCATCGCGGGTGGACTTCTACGTGCCATCGGCCCGGATGGTCATCGAGGCGGATGGCCGGAACTGGCATACCAGATGGGAAGCATTCGAGTCGGACCGTCGACGAGACAATGCACTTGCCGCCCGAGGCATCCAGGTCCTCCGTTTCACCTACGACATGTTGAAGTCGGAACCGGAGAAATGCCTCGAACAGGCGATAACGACCTGCCTCCTTCGGGCTGCATGACGTTGGGTTGGCGACAACATGCTGCAGCCCGAACGAGGGCCGTCGATGACCGCCCTCGTCTGCGCTGCGTTTGGTCGGGCTGCAACCAACGGATTGCAGCGGAGACGAGACAGCCACCACAGATAAGGGGGATAGCTCAGCCCAGGAACTCCCGCACCCACTCGTCGGCCGGATGGGCGAGGATGTCGGGGAGGGTGCCGGATTGGATGATGGAGCCCTCCCGCATCAGGGCGATGCGGTCGGACAGGGCCTCCGCCTCCTCCCGATCATGAGTAACCACCAGGGCGGTCACCCCCCCATCGGACAGGATGCGCCGGGTGTCGACCATGAGACGCTCCCGGAGTGCCCGGTCGAGGGCGCCCAGCGGCTCGTCGAGCATGATCATCTTTGGCTCCGGGGCGAGAGTTCGTGCCAGCGCAACCCGCTGTTTCTCCCCGCCCGAGAGATCGGCGATGGCCCGGTGGTCGAAGCCAGTCGAGCCCGACCAACTCCAGCGTGGCGGCAACCCGTCGACGCATCTCATCCTCAGGCAGTTTTGCCATGCGGAGCCCGAAGCCGACATTCCCGAAGACATCGAGGTGCGGGAAGAGGGCATAGCCCTGGAACATGAGGCCGAATCCCCGGAGATGGGTCGGGACGGTGGTGATGTCCTGCCCGTCCCAGGTGATCGAGCCCGATTCGACCGGCACCAACCCCGCGACGGCCCGTAGCAACGTCGATTTGCCCGATCCCGAGGGCCCGAGCACCGCTACCGACTCACCTGTCTCGACCGTCAAGGTGACATCCCGGATGATCGGCTTCCCGCCGAGGACGACATCGATCGACTCCACGCCCAGCATCAGAATGTGCCGATTTCGCCGAATTGGAGCCGGTCGATCCAGAGAACGATCACGGCCGTCATCCCCGCCAGGATGACGGCGAGGGCGAGCGCCATGGCGAACGAGGCCGAGCCGGGCCGGGAGAGAAGCCGGACGATCATCACCGGCATGGTGGCCGTGTTGGGACGGGCGATGAACGACGTGGCCCCGAATTCGCCGAGTGAGATCACGAAGGCGAATGCGGCCCCAACCAGGGCGGCACGGGTGACGATGGGAAGGTCGATCTCCCGCCAGACCCGGCCCGGGGAGGCGCCCAGCACCCGGGCTGCCTCACGGGTCTCGACGGGTATCGAGCGGAGAGTGGGCACGGTGCTGCGCACGACGAAGGGGATGGCAACGAGGGCATGGGCGATCGGGATCAGCCAGAACGACGCCCGGAGGTCGACCGGCTCGCCCAGGGCCACGATGAACCCGAATCCGATGGTGACCGCCGACGTCCCCAGCGGCAGCATGAGGGTGAGGTCGAACCAGCGTGACATCGTGCCTCTGCCCCCCATGATGACCGAAGATGCCATCACCCCGATGAGGACCGCGAGCACCGACGCGATGACGGCGAACCGCAGGCTGTTGCCGACCGACGCGATCGGTGTGCCAACCACCGGATCCTCTCGGAAGAGGCCGGCGTAGACAGCGCCCCGGAGCGACCGGGCCACCATGACAACGATGGGGATGGCCAGGGCGATCAGGGTGCCGATGACAGAGGCACCGACGAGGAAACGCGCCCGGCCACGTGGAGTCGGCCGATCCGCCTCGGCCCGGAGCGCCCAGGTCGACGTATGACGCTCCTGATATCGGGAGTAGGCATAGAGGGTGGCAGTCACCCCGACCAGTTGCACGACGGCCAGAGCGGCGGCCAGTGGCAGGTCGAACAGGGTCACCGCCTGTCGATAGATCTCCACCTCGAGGGTGGCGTACCTGAAGCCGCCGAGGATCAGCACCACACCGAACGAGGTGAAGGTGAACAAGAACACGATGGCGGAGGCGGCGGCGATCGCAGGTCGTAGGAGTGGGAGCGTGATCGTCCGGAACACCTTCCACTCGCTCGCTCCCAAGACGCGCCCGGCATCGTGCAGGTCGGGATCGAGTCGTGACCACAAGGCTCCGACGGTCCTGACGACCACGGCGATGTTGAAGAAGATATGGGCGACGAGGATCGCCCCGACGGAGTCCCTCCAGCCCAGCGCCACGAATGCCGCGCCCACGACCACGGTGGGCAACACGAATGGCACCGTCACCAGCGCCGTGGCCAGTTTGCGCCCGCGGAACTCGAATTGGGAGACGGCCCATGTCATCGGCGCCGCCACCACCACGGTCAGCACCGTCGACAGGACGGCCTGCCAGAGGGTGAACCATCCGATGCGAAAGAGCCGGGCCTCGACGCCGTCGAAGCCGATGTTCAGCTCTGACAGCCCCAGCGTCAGGATCTTGATGAGCGGATAGAGAAAGAAGAACCCGATGAACAAGGCCGGGACGGCCGCGACCAGCACATGGCCCCAGCGAATCGGCTTCATCAACCCTCCATGACGCCAACCCACTCGTCGATCCATCGGTCGCGGTTCTCGGCGACGGTGGTCGGGTCGAGCCTGGCAGGGTCGGCTGGGATCGTGGTGTGCTCGACGAACTCCGGGGGTAACTGAGCCTCTTCGTTGACCGGGAACACAAACCAGGTGAGGGGCACGGTCTCTTGGAATTCCACCGACAGCATGAAGTCGATCAACTCACCGGCGGCCTGGGGGTAGTCCGTTCCGGCGAGGACGCCGGCGTACTCCACCTGTCGATAGCACCCGGCCTCGATCACGCCGGTAGGCGCCTCTTCGATCGGCTCGGTGGCAAAGACCACCTCGGCCGGAGGAGACGAGGCGTACGAGACGACCATCGGGCTGTCTCCACCGTACGGCGTGAAGTCGCTGTAGTAGGCGGTGTCCCAGTCAGGGACGACGCCGACCCCGCCAGCCTTGAGGTCGGACCAGAAATCGAGCCAGCCATCTTCCCCGTACTCGTCGATGGTGGCGAGTAGAAAGGCCAGACCCGGTGACGAGGTGGCGGGGTGCTCGACAGTCAGCACTCCGGCGTAGGCGGGATCACGAAGCTGTTCGAGCTCCGTTGGAACGGTCGTCTCCGCTTCGGCGAACCACGATTTGTCGTAGTTGATGCACACATCGCCGTAGTCGATCGGGGTCACCAGGTCGGTGTCGGGGACGAACTGGTCGCCTATCTCCCCGAGCAGGTCGCTCCGGTACTCCACGAAGATCTCCTCGTCGATGGCTCTGGAGAGGAAGGTGTCGTCGACACCAAACATGACGTCGGCTAGTGGGTTGTCCTTGGACAGGGCGGCCTGGTTGACCATCGACCCGGCATCACCGGCGGCGATCATCTCGACCTCGATCCCGGTCGTCTCGGTGAAACCGTCAAATGTCTCCTCGCTCACCGACCCGGCGAACGAGTCATGCGCCATGAGGCGGAGGGTCTCCGGCGTCTCCGTCTCTTCGGCTCCACACGCTGCAATGGCAACGAGCACCGCGACGGTCAGGATCTTCCGCAATGTTCATCAACTCCTCGTTGTCGGGAGCGATGAGGCGGGTCCCTACGCCGGCATTATCCGGGTCAGGTTCATCGGTCGGGGTCTCCACAGACCCCCTCTCAGCCCGGTCTCACCGAGCTCCCGTTCAGCGTTATACGTTATACGTATTACGTACTACGTAGAACGCTGGCGCTTCAGTCCGCAGGACTGAAGGCCAGCACAGTGTTGTGTCCGCCAAAACCGAAGGAGTTGGTGATGGCGGCGGCGGGCTCCCATTCCCGGGGCTCTCGGATGACGTCGTCGAGGGGGATCTCGGGGTCCAGGTTGGTCAGACCGATGTTGGGAGGCAGTTCGTGGCGTCGCATCGCCTCCACGACGACAGCGGCCTCGATGGAGCCTGACGCTCCCATGGCGTGGCCGGTGGTCCCCTTGATCGACGACACCGCAGGCTGATCATCGAAGACACGGTCGATCACACCGCCCTCGGTGCGGTCGTTCAAGCCGGTTCCGGTGCCGTGGGCATTCACATAACCGACTTCGTCGGGGGAGATACCTGCATCGACCAGGGCGAGCCGGATCGCCCGCTCCGCTCCCTCCCCCTTGGGGTGGGGTGCGGTGATGTGATGGGCGTCGCCGGTCGAGGCGCCGCCCCTGAGCTCGGCCAGGATCGTCGCCCCACGCTCGATGGCAGAGTCTTCGGTCTCGAGGACCAGGATTCCGGCGCCTTCACCCATGACGAACCCGTCCCGGTCGACGTCGAACGGGCGGGCGATCCCGCTGGGTGACAGGGCCCTGGCCGCCCTGAACCCCTCCTCGGCGGACGGGCGGGCCGCCGCCTCGGTTCCGCCAACCACCGCTGCGTCGGCATATCCCCATTGGATCTGACGCAGCCCGTCGAGAACGGCCTGGGTGCCGGCGGCACAGGCCACCGAAGGTGTGGACACCTGCCCACCGAATCCGTACTTGATCGATATCCCGGCAGCGGCGGCGTTGGTCATCATCATCGGGATGAGGAAAGGTGAGGCCCGGGGCTCGTCCTGATCGGCGACGTGAACTAGTTCCTCGAGAGATTCGAGGCCGCCGATGCCGGTGGCCACCGAGACCGTCACGCGGTTGGGGTCGACGTCGAGTGGGCCGGCCTGCTCCAGGGCCTCGTGGGCGGCGACGAGCGCGAATTGGGTGCATCGATCGAGACGCCGGTGCTCGCGTTTTGAAAGCCAGGGCTCGGGATCCCAGTTGGCGACCAGATGCGACCCCGGGGCCGATGGAGGATGTTGCATGCCCTTCCATAGGTCGTCCATGCCGACACCGGGCGCGGCCACGACACCGATCCCGGTGACGACAACCTTCCGCATGCTCATCTGCTCAATTCTGCCGGAAACCTCACGCTGGGAAAACCGTCCGTTGCAGCTTTCTCATTCCCGCTATCCACCGGTCGTAATCGTTTGCCTTGTTCTGAAAGAACTTTTCGACCTCGGAATGGGGCAGGATGAGGAAGCGCTCCTCGGCGAGCCCGTCGACCACGGCCTCTGCCACCTCGTCGGGATCCAGGGCCAGGGGGTCGAGCAGCGTGTGGAACTCGTCGGCGGAATCGAGAAGCGGGGTCTTGACCCCCATAGGGCACAGACAGCTCACCTTGATCCCCTGGTCTCCGTAGGTGATGGCGAGCCATTCGGCAAAGGACACGGCGGCATGCTTGGTGACCGAGTACTGAACAGCCTTCAGGTTGGTGAGGAGCCCGGCCGCAGACGCCGTCGACAGAAAATAGCCCTCACCTCGTGCCAGCCATCCGGGGATCAGGCGTCGGGCGGCATGTACGTGTGACATCAGATTCACCTGCCACATGAAGTCCCACCGCTCCGGAGCGGTCTGCTCATCGCCGGCGAACCCGATCCCGGCATTGGCACAAAAGAGGTCGACCGGCCCGAACCGATCCTCCGTCTCGTCGATGAGGCGGTCATTGGATTCCGGATCGGCGACGTCGACATGCAGCGCGGTGGCGCCGATCCCGGATGCGACCGACTCGGCCGATGCCATATCGAGATCAGCCACGATCAAGCCCCGAGGGCTCTCCTCGGCGAACCGTCGGGCCATAGCGGCGCCGATTCCGCTGCCTCCACCGGTGACGACGACTACCCGATCAGTGATGTTCAAAAGGGTGCGCTCTCGAGCAAGGAGGCTCCGCCCTTCACCGCTGGTGCGAGCCCGTTGGCCATCGGGAGCAATTGCTCACCGTAGAAGCGGGCCGTGGTCACTTTCTCGGCCAGGAACGAAGTCTCGAATCCGGGAGGTCCGCCAAGGGCTGCGACCGCGGTGCGGGCCATCAGCCAGCCGCCGAGGACGATCCCGAACTGCTGCAGATAAGGCGATGCCCCGGCCAGGGCCGACCTGATATCGCCGGACGCCAGCCTCTCGCCTAGCCATCTCGAAGTCTCGACCAGGCCCTGGATGGCGACCGACAGCTCCTCGCGGAACCGGGCGAGCTCGTCGTGGCCCTCCATCGTGGTGAGCTCGGCGGTCATCTCACCGATCACGCCGGCGACGACGGCCCCATTCTCGAGCGGGATCTTGCGCAACACGAGGTCGATGGCCTGGATGCCATTGGTGCCTTCGTAGATGGGTGCGATCCTCGAGTCACGCAGGAACTGAGCGGCCCCGGTCTCCTCGATGTAACCCATGCCGCCATGGACCTGCACGCCGAGCGAGGCGATCTCGACGCCCACATCGGTGCACCAGGCCTTGACGATCGGAGTGAGCAGGGCCAGGCGATCCGAGGCGAGCTTTCGCCGCTCTTCGCTGTCGGCATGCCCGAGGTGGTCACCTTCGCCGGCCGTGAAATAGAGGAGGGATCGCATCGCCTCGACGTATGCCTTCATGGTGAGCAGCATGCGACGGACATCGGGGTGTTCGACGATGGGGACGCTCGCCTTGGACTCGACCCCGATGGACCGTCCCTGGACCCTCTGCCGGGCGTAGTCGAGGGCGTGCTGGTAGGCGCGCTCGCCGATGGCGACGCCTTCCATGCCGACGCCCACTCGGGCCATGTTCATCATGGTGAACATGTTCCGCATCCCCTCTTGCTCTTCGCCGACGAGATACCCGACGGCCCCCCTTCCTTCGTCGCCGTAGGAGATCACACAGGTCGGGGAGGCATGGATGCCCAGCTTGTGCTCGAGTGAGACGACCTTCAGATCGTTGCGCTCACCAGGCTCACCGTTCTCGTCGACGATGAACTTGGGGACCAGGAACATCGAGATCCCCCGGGTTCCAGCGGCAGCTTCCGGTGTCCGGGCGAGGACCAGATGAAGGATGTTCTCGGTCAGGTCCTGGTCACCCCAGGTGATGAAGATCTTGGTCCCGAAGAGGCGGTATGACCCGTCTTCCTGTCTCACTGCCTTGGTACGGACGGCGCCGAGGTCGGACCCTGCCTCGGGCTCGGTCAGGTTCATCGTGCCGGTCCATTCGCCACTGACCATCCTCTCGATGTAGGTGGCCTTCAGCTCCTCGGAACCGTGTCGCTCCAGCGCCTCGACCGCCCCGTGGGTGAGCATGGCGGCAAGGGAGAATGCCATGTTGGCCGTCTTGAACATCTCTTCGATGACGACTCCCACCACATAGGGCATTCCACCACCGCCCCAATGCTCGGGCATGTGCGCTCCCGCCCATCCCGATTCGATGTATTTCCGGTAGGCCTCCTTGAAGCCCTCGGGGGTGCGTACGGTTCCGGTCTCGGTGAGGACCGAGCCCTCCTCGTCCCCCGTCCGGTTGAGCGGCGCCATCACCTCGGCGAAGAATCGGCCCGCCTCCTCCAGGATCGCCTGCACCGTGTCTGGATCGGCGTCGTGATGGCCATCCAGCTTTGCAACCTCGTCCAACCCGGCGATCTGAGTGAGGGTGAACATCATGTCCTCGATGCGTGGCTGGTAGCCGGACATGCCAAGAGGGTACCGACCCCCTTCTAGGTGTGAGCCACCTCGAGTTGGGTGATGACGGTGCCGTGGAGGACCTCGTACCCCAATCCCTCGTAGAGGCCGAAGGCGCCGGTCGTGTTCTCGGTGTCGACGCCGAGCATCGAATGGGTCAGTCCGGCGTCGAGGAAAGCGTTGAACGAGTTTTCGAGCAGAGCCGATGCGACTCCCCGTCCGCGCCACGCCCGCTTCACCCCCAGACTCCTCACCCAACCCTCGCGGCGGCCGGTCACTTGCTCGTCGTCGGGGAAGAAGCCGTTGAGGGCATAGCCGACCACCTCGCTACCAGCGACCGCCTGAAAAGAGAGGTCGAGACGGATCGCATTGCGCTCGATGAGGTGTCGAAAGCTGTCCTCGTCCATCTGGGTCGATCCCCAGTGGTCGCCGAAAGCCTCGTTGAGCGCCTCGCGGGTCCCCTCGTCGAGTGATCGGTCCCAGGGGACGATGTCGACGCCGTCCGGTGACCGCGGCACCACGGGTTCGTCCAGCGGTCGGAGCATCTCCTTGATGAAGCGGACCGGCTCGAGACCGAAGCGGCGGTAGAGACGAAATTCGTCCTCCACCCAGTCGAACGCATTGGTCCGGATGTACCAGGGCAGGGTCGGGTCGCAGGAGGAGAGGGATTCCCGGGCCCGCTCGATCTGCCAGCCGAGGAGGTGCCGGCCGATGCCTTGGCCCCGGAAATCTGGGTCGACCACCCCGATCAGGATCGCTCGCTCTTCGCGGGCGCCACTTGGCCGATGCCACACGAGGCCATAGGCCACCAGGTTCCCGTCGAGCCAGTAGCCACGTGTGTCGAGATCGGGGTCGACGAAGGGCTCGTCGAAATCGTCCTCGACCTCCGAGGCCGGGGTCAGCACAGGCAGGTGCCAGAAACGCTCATAGCGATTCATCAGATCCGACACCACCGGGGCGTCGGCCAGGGTCAGGGGCCTGATGTCCATCCCGGCAAGGTACCCGGGGTGGTCGTTCGGGTCCGATTAACCGGCGAGGACACCGTCCACCATTTCGGGAAGGACCTCGCCTATGGCCGCGTCGAGCTTGACCGCGGCGTTCGGTCGGCCTCGGTGGCACCCTGATTGATGATCACGATCGGAAGCGAGAGGTGGCCGCCGTACATCACGATGTCGGATGCCGGCGACACGGACACTGTGGATCCGACCACGAGAATGGCGTCCGCGACTGCGAGGAACTCCATTGCCTTCTCCATCTCCTCCTGGGGCAGGATCTCACCGAACATCACTGTGGCCGTCTTGACCATGCCGCCGCAATCCGGGCAGTTGGGGTCGAGCTCGCCCGCCTCCACCCACGAGAGGACGGTCTCGGTGTCCCACACGCGTTCGCAGTCGACACAGAGACTCTTACGGACATTTCCGTGCAACTCGGCCAACTGACCGGCGTCGAGACCTGAGACCAGATGGAGACCGTCGACGTTCTGGGTGACCACTCCGGCCAGCCGGTCGGCGTCGGCGAGCCGCTTTATGGCTTCGTGCCCGGTATTGGGTTGCACCAGCGAGCGGGCGCCCCACAACTCACCGTCGAGGTGCATCTTCCAGCCCCGCATTCGGAGCTCGGGGCTGGACCGGTAGCGATCGATGTGAAAGTCGTCCGGGTCCACCTTGCTCCACAATCCGTCCGGGCCTCGGAAATCGGGGATCCCCGACTCGGTCGAGATTCCAGCACCGGTGAAAACAAGGATCTTCTGCGCCGTTGGCAGAACGGCGATGGCCGATTCGACATCGGAGGGTGCTTGGGTCACGTCGGAATCATCCGGATGCGCACCTCTAGGTCAACTCTCCGGCGAAATCGGTATGAGCCGCGCAGAGCCCGGCGTACGATGCGCTTGTGACGACATCGGAAGTCCAGGCCTGGCTCGATCGCTACATCGAGGCATGGCAGAAGAACGACCCCGAGTTGGTCGAGGCGCTGTTCACCAGCGATGCCGTCTACCGCTTCCGGCCGTACGGCGGGGATGGACGTGTCGCCGAAGGTATCGCCGACATCGTGAGCAGCTGGATCGACTTCGACGAGGACCCGGCTGCGTGGGAGGCGTCCTACCGGCCCTACGCCGTCGACGGCGATCGAGCCGTTGCTGTCGGGACCAGTCGCTACTTCGGCACCGGCGACAAGGGCGACGAGGTGTATCACAACTGCTTCCTGCTTGGTTTCGCCGACGGCCGTTGCGCCGAGTTCACCGAATACTGGATGCTCGAGCCGGGCGAGGGCTGACCCGGGATGTCCGATCCCCAATCGGAGATGATGCGCAAGGGCTGGGATCCCGAGGAAGGGCTCGATTCGCTCAAGACGCCGCTCTTCCACACCTCTACCTTCGTGTTCGAGTCCTCGGCCGCCGCCGAGCGTCTCTTCGCCATTGTCTACGGGGGGGAGACTCCGGAACCGGGCGAGGATGTTGGGTTCATCTACACGCGGATGGACCACCCGAACCTGGTCATAGTCGAGAGCCGGCTGGCTGTGTGGGACGGGGCGGAGGCCGCGCTCCTCTTCTCCAGCGGGACCTCTGCCGTCTTCACCACCTTCCTCACTCATGTCAGACCCGGCGGCCTGATCCTGCACAGCACACCGCTGTACGGGGGAACGAACACGATGCTCTACAAGGTGCTGGCGCCTCTTGGCTACGAGATGGCCGCCTACGGCCCGGATGCGTCGCGCGGTGAGATCGAGGACGTGATCGGAGATCGCCGCCTGGGGGCGGTGTATCTGGAGACTCCGGCCAACCCGAGCAACGACGTGTTCGACATCGATCTCGCGGCGCGGATCGCGTCCGATGCGTCGACACCCGATCAACCCGTCCTCACCATCGTGGACAACACGTTTCTCGGGCCATATGCCCAGCGCCCGCTCGACCACGGGGCCGACCTCGTGGTGTACTCGGCCACCAAGTACTTCGGGGGTCACGACGACCTGGTGGCAGGGGTGGTGACCGGAGCGACCGGGCTGATCGACCCGATGAAGACGATGCGGTACAGGATCGGGACCACCGCCGACCCACACACAGCCTGGCTCCTGGGGCGGAGTCTCGAGACCTACGCCATCAGGGTCGAGCGTGAGACCGGCACCGCCGCCCGGGTGGCCGGGTTCCTGGCCGGGCACCCCAAAGTCGCAGATGTTCGCTACCTGGGCCTCATCGAGGACGACGATCCCCGGGCCGACCTGGCCAAGCGACAGTGGTCGTCGGCCGGCGCCATGATCTCTTTCGATGTGGTCGGGGGGAAGGAGGAGGCGTTTCGCTTCCTCGACTCGATGAGGCTCGTCGCCAACACCACATCCCTGGGTGGGACGCAATCGATCGCATGCCACCCCTGGACGACGACGCACTCCAACGTCGACCCGGAAACCAAGCTTCGGATTGGCATCACCGATGCCATGATCCGCCTCTCGATAGGCGTGGAGGCTCCCGAGGACATCATCGCCGACCTCGAGCAGGCCCTCTCCCTCGTCTGAGGATGGGTCGAACAGCCCATTCACAACCGTCACCCCCGTCGGAATACTCAGCGATGGACGCGCTTGGGAGACGTGAGTAGGGAGAGGCATGAGCCACGGGCCGCTCGTTCTCGGGGGTCAGCTCAGATCGTCTCCCAACCGCGCCACCCTTTCCAAAGTCAAAGGCTTCTTCTGCCGCGACAGCGGTCAGAAGTAGCGGGTGCTCCTACCCAATGGAGCCGGTGAGGGCGGCCCTTCGGGGCCGCCCTCGCTTATTGACTGCTTGAACGGGCCTTAGGGCGCTCTTGACCCAACCCATGGCACCTTGGCTCCTTACGACCAAGGAGCCATCACTGTGACCAGAGTTTGGATCGACGCTGACGCCTGCATGGGCGCCGGCACCTGTGCCCAGATCGCACCTGACGTGTTCCAGGCACGTCACGACGGGACATGGGCGGTCAAGGAGTCTGAAGCCCACTTCGGATCCACTGTGGTCTTCGACGGGCTGACCGGCGCCGGCCACGGCCCTCAGGGGTTCCAGGGACAGGCGCGTGTGCTGGAGCATCTACTGGATCTCGTGCTCGAGGCCGCGGAGGAGTGCCCGGCCGAGTGCATCTTCATGGAGCTTTGATGACGTCCCGGAACACCTCCTCGCGTCGCGAATAGGCCATCTCCCTTTCGGTGATCCTCGGCACGCTGATGGTTCCCCTCAGCGCGTTTGCCGCCTCCTCCCTCGTCGAGAGCAGCGGTGTCGCCGACTCTGTGGTCGCCGCGGAGCCCTCACCGGTTGTGGAGTCGGCCGTCAACGCCGCCCCGTCCATCACGGCGGACCTGGAAACGGCCTGTGGCGATGCCGGGCTCGCGATGGTGCCGCCGAGACGGCGGGATCGATCAGCGAACTGCAACAGGCTGCGCTCGACGCCTTACGCGGGATCTGCGCCGAGCAGGGCATGCCTCTTCCGGCGCCCCAACCGGTGGCCATCACCCAACCCAGCCCTCCGCCCCCAATCTCTACCAGCGAGCAGTCGGTGGTGGTGTCGGACAGCGACGATCACGGTGGTCACGGGGCGACGATGAAGACGACGGTGATCAAGGTCGTCATGGGGGCGACGATGAAGACGACGACGATCACGATCATCATGGGGGGGATCACGATTGAGCCGGCTCTCCATTCAGGGGCTCACCGGCTCTGTGGTCTTCATTGCCGGGATCCTCGCCCTTCACACCACGACGACTCCCGCGTCCTCAGCGACCGATTCGGTGATCCGCCTTCGGTGTCGGAACCTTCGGCCATCGAAGACCTGGATCCGTCGGTGCAAAAGCTCCTTCAAGTCGACGGATGGGCCCGGGTCCTCACAACCGAGGAGCTGGCGACGATCCCGGCCGCAGTCGCTCGGACCCTCATCGAGCACGACGCGGCACTCACCCTTCCCTCGGGCGGCAACCAATGAGCCGCTTCGACCAGGGACGGTGGAATCGGATACTCATCTGGACCGGTGCTGCTCTTGCCTGGGGTAGTGCCCTGATCGCAAGCCAGCACCCGCCGGCCTCCAGCGGCAGCGCAGCCGTCTCCGATACAGGTCTAAGCGAAACCATCGGCGCCAGGCAAGCCATGCCCGATCCTCTCAATCGAGGCTTGATCGTCATTCGTATCGGCAAAGACCAGACCGCTCAACGCGCTGTTCAACTTTCCCCGAGTCCACAGGCACCGGCCTCTTCGCCGGAGATGACGAGCAGCGGCTCATGATCCACGTCACTTTCACGGCGATGGGAACGGGGATCGACGCCTGGTGCCCGGACCGCGAATCTGCTGCCGAGCTGCAGAACTGGTTCGAGGACGTGGAGTCGGTCTGCAGCCGGTTTCGCCCCGAGAGCGAGTTGAGTCGGGTAAACCGGTCGGCCGCCGACGAGGTGGTGGTCTCGAGTCTCCTCGCCGAGGTGATGTCGGCCGCCGATCGGCTTCGCTCCCTGACCGACGGTCTGGTCGACGTGGGCGTGGGCACAGGTGTGTCTCGGTGGGGTTACGACAGGTCTTTCGACGAGGGACTCGGGCTCGACGAAGTCCCGTCGCCTGTCCCGTGTCCCGAGTGGTCGCTGGACGGCAGGCGGCTCGGCCGCTCGCCCGGCACCACCATCGACCTGGGTGGGGTGGCCAAGGGATGGTCCTGCGACCGCGCGTCGAACGCGGACTGGCGACCGTGGTGTCCGCCGGGGGAGACATCATGAGCAACGACCCGGGGACGATCGTCTCGGTGGTCGATCCCTGGGGTGAGATCGCGGTGCGTCTCCGACTGGGGACGGGTGCTCTGGCCACCAGCAGCACCACCCGACGGCGCTGGAAGGCGGGGAATCGGGAAGTGTGTCATTTGATCGACCCCCGGACCATGGCGCCGATCGATACGCCGATCCTCAGCGTTTCGGCCCTGGCCCGATCGGCGCTAGAGGCCGAGGCCGCGGCCAAGACCGTGCTCTTGCGAGGCGAGGATGGCCTTGCTTGGGCCGCCGGCACGGCCTGGGTCGATGCCACCGTCGTTGTCTGGCACGACGGGTCGGTCTATGCCACGCCCGGCATCGAGGTGGCGGCATGAGTGTGGAATGGTTGATCATCAGAGGGTCTGGCGTCGTCGCCTTCGCATTGCTCAGCGCGGCCACGATCTGGGGCCTGCTTCTGAGCACGAAGTTGCTGGGTCGATTGGTCAGGGCGAAGCCGCTCACATGGTTCCACGAGTCTCTGGGGATCGGCGCTCTCCTGGCCACATTGGTTCATGTCGGGGTGCTGTCCGTCCACGACTTCCTGGACTTCAGCTGGGCCGAGATCCTCGTCCCGGGCCTCTCCGATTGGCGGCCGCTGGCGGTCACCGCCGGCATCGGTGCTCTCTACGGCCTGGTGTTGGTCAGTACCAGCTTCTATGTCAAGCGCTGGATCGGGCAGAAGGCCTGGCGGATCATTCACTTCGCCTCATTCGGCGTATTCGTCACCTCGCTGGTGCACGGAGTGTGGGCCGGCACCGATACCTCGAGCCCGCTGATGATCGGGCTGTACCTTGGATCGGCCATCGTCGTCTTCTCGCTGATCGCGATGCGGATCGTCAGCGAGACCTCGACGTCAGGCGCTCCGGCGAAGGAGCCGTGTCCGAGGATCGGATCTCGCCTAGATTCGCCGGTCATATGACCGACACCTACCGCGACACCATCAAAGAGCTGAGCGACCGCATTGTCGAAGCCCAGAGGCCGATCAAGGTGCTCAACGCGATCAACTGGGATGACTCGATCAGGGAGAAGTTCTTTGCCTCGGGGTTCAAGGAGCTTCCGGCGATAGACCACGCCTATTACGAGGCCCGCGACACCAAGCTCGATCCCGACGCGACCCGCAACGAGTTGCGAGGCATCGAGGCCGACCTCCAGTCCAAGCTCGGCCCCGTATCCCCGGCCGGCAGCCTGATGAAGTTCATGTGTGAGCAGTTCCGTCTGACGGTCGACATGCTCGACGCCACCGGGACACCGGGGTTCTCTCAGATCGCCAGCCTCCTCTACGGGACGCCCCACGACGTCTTCCACGTCGGCGGCCCGACTATTGCCGACCTGGCGCAGCAGATGAGAAAGGTGCTCCAGGGGTTGGATGTGCAGTCGGAGACGGAGAAGGACTTGAGGAGCATCCCCGGCACCGAAGCAGTCGGGATCCTGCAGGCCAGTGTCGACGTCTCGATGGGCAAGGGAATGGTCGATGTCCGCCCGGACGATGGGATCGCGGCCGACGCCGCAGCCGGGAGCGATTACATCAAGGTGAGAGAGGACCGCATGTTCTCCCAGCGTGACCTCGATCTCCTCGAGACCCATGAGGCCTGGGTGCATATCGGGACCACCCAGAACGGCCTGGCCCAGCCTGTCTGCACCTTCCTCGGCAAGGCCGCCCCACGCACCACCGTGACCCAGGAGGGTCTGGCCGTTCTCACCGAGATGCTCAATCTGCGCAGCCATCCCCGCCGTCTCGCCAAGCTCATGCATCGCATCGAAGGGATAAGGGCAGCCAGCGAAGGAGCGAACTTCGTCGAGGTGTTCGAGATGTTCCGGACCGATGCGCTCACCGAGGACGAGGCCTGGGCGGCTGCTGTTCGCATCTTTCGAGGCAGCCTTCCGGACGGAGGGCCCTTCACCAAAGACCTGGGCTACGGCAAGGGTCTGATCCTCACCCTCCTCTATGTGCGTCTGGCGATAAACCTCGGTCGTTCACACCGGATACCTCTTCTCTTCTGCGGGAAGGTGGATCTGCTCGACATGGTGACTCTCCACCAGTTGGAGGAGGAGGGTCTCGTCGAGGAACCGAAGTTCATCCCGCCTCCGTTCGACGACATCGCGGCTCTTGCATCCACGTTGAGCCTGGGCGGGTTCACCGCCATGCTCGACTGGGAGCGGCTGGAGGCGGATTACTCGGTGCTGATCTGACCGAAAGAGGCAACCGGATTACGCGCCGACCCACCAGGACCTAATGGCACATTTCGATCTTCCGCTCGACCAACTGAGGACCTATGTCCCGGACGTCGAGATACCGACCGACTTCGATGACTTCTGGTCCACACGAGCTCGAGGACGCTTCCCTTCATGCCATCGACGTGGCGGTGGAGTCGGCCGGCGACCTGATCAGGTCGGCTGACGTCCTGGATGTCCGGTTCTCCGGGCACGGCGGTGACAGGGTTGCCGCCTGGCTCTACCTGCCGCACGAGGCGGCCGATGGAGCGCCGGTAGTGGTCGAGTACATCGGCTACAACGGAGGCCGCGGCCGACCGATCGACTGGCTCCGCTGGTCGAGTGTTGGCTATCCGCATCTAGTCGTGGACTCGAGGGGACAGGGCGGTCTGTGGCGATCGGGTGACACACCCGATCCGGGAGATACCGGTGAGCCGGGGAGCAGGGGCTTCGTCACGCGGGGGCTGTCCGATCCGAAGGACCACTACTACTCGCGGCTTTTCGTCGATGCTGCCCGGGCAGTGGAAGCCACGAGAGCGATCGATTCCGTTGCCGATCGCCCTGTGGTCGTCTGCGGTGGGAGCCAGGGTGGAGCGCTCGCCCTTGCCGCGGCGAGTCTCTCGCAACAGGCGTCTGTGGTCCTTGCCGACGTGCCGTTCCTATCCGATTTTCGGCGGGCGGTGGCCGTCACGGACGCAGCGCCGTATTCGGAGATCCGGGAGTACTGCGCTACCTATCCCGATCGGGTCGGGTCCGTGTTCAGGACCCTCTCCTACTTCGATGTCGTCAATCACGCCAAACGTATCGCGGCTCCGTCGCTGTTCAGTGTGGCGCTGATGGACGAGATCACCCCGCCTTCAACCGTGTTCGCCGCCTTCAACCATCTCGCCGGGGACGGCCTCATCGAGATCTACGAGTTCAACGGGCACGAGGGGGGCGGCTCGGTGCACTACGAAAAGCAGGTCGAGTTCGTCCGGGAACACCTCGGCTGACCCGGTGGGTCCCGTGGGACTCGAACCCACAACCAACGGGTTAAAAGCCCGCTGCTCTACCAATTGAGCTAGAGACCCGGAGGTGCCAAAGGGTACCGGCAGCCATCGGAATTCCGACCCGCTCCCGCACCGGTCTCATCGAACCTTCAGACCCTTGCCGTACTTTCGCCAAGTGGAGGCACGAATACTCGCCGCTCACGGTGAGATTCACATCGTCTCCGACACCGAGGGGATCGCGTTCCAGCTCTCGAGTCGGACGGTGAATATCCGCTGGGGCGACATCACCGGCGCAGGTCTGGCCGTCCAACCTGGAACGGATGTCACTTTCCCGGTGGACTCGATCGAGCTACTCGGTGGTCGAAAGGTGCCCTTCGAGATAGTCCCGTTTGGCGGCAAGCTCGCCGGGCTCGGCCGCCGGCTGGCGACCACACACCGAGCCCTGATGATCGGGGACGGTGGGAACGGCTTTCAGGTCTGGCTGCCCATCCGGGACGCCGGCACCGAGTCCGTCATTGCCGAGCTCGAATCTCGCCTCGGGGACCGATGGCGTGGCGACACGCAGGACATGGGGAAACTTCGCAAGGAGCTTCGAATGCGGACATCGTGGGGTGGTCGGCTGATCGGCCTGCTGTTCGTCATCGTCGTGGTGGTCGGCGGGTTTCTTGCGATCGCGGCCTGGGTTGGCGTCAAGGCATTATGGGAAGAAGGCGACCTGTCATTGATTCGGCCGTACACCGTCATCCCGCTCCTGCTCTGGGCAATCGCCGTTTGGTACCTGATGCGGCGATTGGGGCATCGCAAGGATTGATCGGCGCGTCAGCGCTGACCCAGCCGGACTACAGCGGGTAGTCCCCGAACCGGCCCCAGGCGACGAAGAGAGCCAGGGCGATCAGCACCACGTTGGCAATGATCGGCTGAGGCTCTTTCCGCCTGGCGTGCACTGCGATCGCCCCCGCTTGCTCGACGGCCAGGCCGGAGGCGGCGATCGGCGTGAGGATGGGGGCGATTCCGGTCACCGCCGGGAGTATCAGACCTAGCGCCCCGAGGATCTCGACGATTCCGACGAACCTGACGAATCCGGCGGAGTAATCCCCGGGCCAGCCCATGCTCGCCGTCAGCTTCTCATGCGACTGCGTGCTCTTGATGATCCCGGCGGCTCCGAAGGCGAGGGCGAGAAGTATCTGTGCGATCCATAGGGCGGTGTTCATGGCTGCTCTACGCCTCCACGGGCCGTGCCCGGCTGATCCCGATGCCACCCAGGGTGTCATTTCCGTATCGCTCGATCTCCCTGGCCAGATCCAGGCGCTGGGCCGTCATCACGACGTCGTCAGTGATCAGGTCGGCGGGCACCAGCCAGGAGACCTCGAATTCGATGCCGTCCGGGTCCTTGCCGTAGAGCGCCTTTGTCGTGCCGTGGTCGGTAGCTCCGACCAGGGCATCTCCGGGTCGACAACCTGGCCCCGATCTCGGACAGGTCCTGAAGTGTGTCGACCTCCCAGGCGAGGTGATACAGGCCCACCGATTGCCTGCCGGCAGGAGAATCGGCCGCCCCCTCGCCTATGGAGAAGAGACCGAGATCGTGATCATTGTTCGAGCCCTCGGCCTGCATGAATACGGCGCCTGGGATGGGGAGTGGCAGACGTCGGAAGCCCAGCACCTCCTCATAGAACTGGGCGGAACGCTCGGCGTCCCTCACGTAGAGAACGGCATGGTTGAGACGATGAACAGACATTTGCGTGCTCCTGATCTTGGCTTCGAGCCTAGGTCAAGATAATTGAAGTCTCAAATATTCCCGGGTATGCTCCGGCTGATGCCGAGCCCATTGACCAGGTCTGAATTGAGGGCTTGGTCGCGGTGGGCAGGGGGCTCGAGAGCCCTGTTCAACGCCCTCGATCGCCAGCTTCGGGACGAGTCGGGCATGAGCCACGACGACTATCAGATATTGAGCCGGCTTCATCGCGGCCCTGGGCGGGCCCTCCGGATGAGTGAGCTCGCTGCCGATGTCGGCTTCTCACCGAGCCGGCTCTCACATGCTGTGAGACGGATGGAGGAAGAGGGGTGGATCGAGCGCAGCCCGAGCGAGATCGATCGCAGGGGCACCGAGGCCAGGCTGACCGATCTCGGGGTGAAGGTGGTCGAGGAGGCCTCGCCTGCCCATCTCGCCCTGGTCAGGAAGCTCACCTTCGACGTCATCGGGTCGGAGAGGATGACGACGTTGGCAGAGGCCATGGACGAGATCGGGCGCACTGCCCGTGATCGCTAGCCGGCCCTGGTGAAGACGTGCACCCCGTCCTCCCCGACCACCATGATCCAGGGTGTCGACGTGCCCGGAGTCACACCGAGATGTGAAGGGCTGCCCGGGTCTGACGGGCTGAACGGGTCGACGATCGGTTCCATCTGACCGACCTGCCCGTCCGGGCTCACCGATACGAACCCTCCGATCCCCAGCGTCTCGTCCGACTCAGGTGCCCCGTAGATCACGATGTAGATCGTCCCGTCGACCCCGGTCTCCACCTCGATCCCGCCGTGAGCGACGACCTCAGGATCCTCCGAGTAACGCATCTGCAGAGTCCTGGTCAAACCGGCATCTGGTAGCTCGAGCACGATCTCGTCCCCGTTCACGGTCACCATGAAACGGCTGCCGTCTCTGGCCAGCAGCCAGTCGACCGGATCCAGGGTTGGTTGCGCAGGGTCGAGGGCACGAGGCGCGCCGTCGTCACCGAGTCCGTAGAGAAGCACACCGTCGGTCGTCACCAGGGGTGCGGCGCCGTCGAAGGTGGCTCCGGTCGCCTGGCCGTCGGCGATCCGCAGCAGTGACATCGTGTCCTCTGAGGGAAATCCACCTGCAGTGATCGATCCGTCGTCGAGGCCCTGTGGCATCTGATACTGGAAGTAGAGACCGTCGACCAGCAGGTCCTCGGGCATGACCACCTGGTCGAGATACGACCCGTCTGCGGCGAAGTGGGCGATGCGGAGACTGGCTGCGTCGAGAAACCACCATGAGCCGTCCGGTGTCTGGGTCCCATACTCCGGCCCGAGCATCAGGCCGTCGCCGCCCGGCGAGGTGCCGAGGAACTCCTCACCTTCGCCGTAAGGAAAGATCTGCTCTGTCCATCCCGGCCCCATCTCCGAGAACGGGGAGAGGAGGAGGGTCGCCGTCTGATCGGCGGAGACACTCGTAGTGGGTGCGACAGTGGTCGTGGATCCGGGGGTAGTCGTGGTGGGATCGGCCGAAGTCGTGGTGACCTCGCCAGTCGTGGTCGGTAGCTGAGTCGTGGTCGGTAGCTCGGTCGTGGTCGGTGGATCTGAGTCCTGATTGCAGACGGCAACGATGGCGACGACGGCGATGACAAGCACGATCAAGGTGACGAGCCGGCCGCGGGACATGGTTTCAGGTTATGACGAGGGTGTGCCGCCGCAGAGGACCGCGTGGAGAGCAGCCAAGAGTGATCGGCCCGATAGCCTCGCGCTGGTGAGCAGCATCCGGTTCGGGATCTCCCGCCTGCCCCCTGAGGACGTCCCGGATGAGCAGTTTCTCGACGACCTGGTGGCCAAGGGGCATCGGGCCCTCGAGCTGCCCTTCGTCGACGGTTTCCCCTGGAAGGAGAAGAGGTGTCAGGCATTCGGCCAGCTCGCCGCCGACCGTGACATCAGGCTCTCGGTCCATGCGCCCTACTTCGCCGGCCTGACCCTGCCCGACGAGGACCGTGGGCGTCAGTCGCTGGCTGCCCTCGAGCACACGATGAAGCTGGGCAAGGCGCTGACGGCGCCGGTGATCGTCGCCCATTTCGGGTCCAACTACTCCGAGGAGCCGGACGTCCTCATGGACCGGATCCGGTCCCGCCTCGATTCAGTCGTCTCCAAGGTCGAATCGCTCGGAGTAGGCATGGGGCTGGAGACGGCGGGCAACAATCGGTCATTTGGGAGCCTCGGCGACATTGCCATGCTCGCCTCCGAGTACTCGTTCGTTCGCCCCGTTGTCGATTGGGCCCACGTCCATGCGATGACTGGAGGCGGCCTTACCTCCAAAGACGCCTTTGTCTCGGTGTTCTCCTTCATCCAGAGTCAGTTCCCTGCCTGGATGATCGCTCCGCTGCAGACGCAGTTTTCGGACAATGAGTTCGGCGCCGGCGGCGAGATCCGCCACATCGCTTACGGGGAGGGAACCCTCAGGGTCGGGCCACTGGTCGAGGCGGCGCAGGAGGCGGGTGTCGCAATGGTCCTCATCTCCGAGGCCAGGGACCTGGCCAGTCATGACCGGATCTGGGATGAGGCGAGATTGCAGATGGAGGCCGAGCCCTCCACGGCCTCGGGCCGGCTCGTCTTCACCGTGGATGCCCCATTTCCCGCACCGGTCAGTGCGATCAAGGAAGGCGATGGGTTCAAACCGGTGGGGCTCGATCGGCCGCTTCGGTTGTCGAATCTGGACAAGGTCTATTTCCCCGACGAGGGCTACACCAAGGGCGACCTGATCCAGTACTACGCCTCGGTGTCGCCCGTCCTGCTGCCCCATCTGGCAGGACGGCCGCTCTCGATGAGTCGCTACCCGGAGGGAATCAAGGGCCCGTCGTTCTACGAGAAGCGGGCGCCTGGCCACCAACCGGAGTGGATGAGGACGACTCCTGTGGAGTCTGACTCCCAGGGCGGTGTCATCGACTTCCTCGTCGCCGACAGCGTCGAGGCGTTGATGTGGTTCGCCAACATGGGATGCATCGAGGCCCATCCGTTCCATTCCCGACAAGGTCGGCTCGAGCACCCCGACTACGCCATCTTCGACTTCGATCCGGCCGAAGGCTCCATCTGGGACCAGGTGGTTCAGGGCGGCCAGCTTCTGAAGTTGGCACTGGACCAGCTCGGGCTGGTCGGCTATCCCAAGCTCTCCGGGTCGAGAGGGCTCCATGTCTACGTCCCGCTCGATCCGGTCCATGAATTCTCGAGAGTGCGGCGCTTCGTTGGTGAGGTGGGCAACTACCTGGCCGCGGCCAATCCGGACGCCCTCACCATGGAATGGGACAAGCCGAAGCGGAAGGGCAAGGTCTTCGTCGACCACAACCGGAATGCCTTCGGCCAGACCGTTGCCTCTGCCTATTCGGTCCGACCGCGTCCTGGCGCCCCTGTCTCTGCGCCTCTGATTTGGGAGGAGCTGGGCGAGGTGGCGAACGGCGACATCACCATCGTCAACCTCTGGGACCGTCTCCAGCGGTACGGCGACCTGTTTGCCCCGGTCGTGGCCGGGGGTCAAACACTCGACGTCGCCGAGAAATCACTGGGGATCGGGGAGGGAACCGAAACCTAGAGATGCACTCATCCCGGCCTTGCTAGCGTCCTGTGATGGATCTGTACGCCCGGGTCAACATCCTCGGGGGTCTGTCGGTGCGGCTTCCCCGGGGGCGGCTCGACGACGCCATCGCCCTCGACAACGACCCGATCAGACGGGCTCGGCATTGGGCTGAGCAGGGCGTCGACTACATGCACATCGTCGATCTCGATGCTGCTGCGTATGGGGACTATCGCAACCGTGAGCTGATCGACCGGCTGATCGGCGAGGTCCCGGTGCCGGTCCAGGTGGCCGGAGGCATTCGCTCCGAAGGTGAGGCGCAGCGTCTGATCGAAAAGGGAGCCTGGCGCATCGTCATGGGGACCGCCGCAATCGAGAACCAGAACATGGTCTGGGATCTATGCCGGGAGAACCCTGACAAGATCGCCGTATCGGTCGACGTCCGCTCCGACGAGGAGATCGTTACCAAGGGCTGGACCCAGAACAGCGGTCGCTATCTCGAGGAGGCGCTCATCGAGATGTCCTCGGCCGGCGTGGTGGCATTTCTCGTGTCCGAGGCCGGACGGGACGCTCTCGAAGACCCGCCAAACTTCCAGATCATGGCCGAGGCCTTGGCCACGGTCGAGCAGCCCGTGATTGCCGCGGGCGGGGTCAGGGACCTGGAGGATCTGCGCGACCTGATGCGTCTCGAGGCCGCCGGGCGCAGCCTCGACGGGGTGGTGGTCGGTCGGGAGGTCACGGCCGGCCGCTTCACGATCGAGGAGGCGAAACAAGTGCTCGCCGGTGGCGGCCCGACGCGAGCCCCGGGCGGCGTGGTGGCCACCACGGTCCGTGTCGGGGTTACCTCCTTGCAGAAGTCGCTCGACTACTACGGCTCGCTCGGCTTCACACATGTCCGCACCCCGACACAGGGGGTGGCGGCCGAGGTGATCGAGTCGGCGAAAGGGCAGAGGATCGAATTGGTCGAGGGTCAAGACCGGCCCGCAGCCCTCACCTTCGTCGTCGACGATCTGGAGCGATGGGGCCAGCATTTGAGCAGTCTCGATCTCCAGATGAGCGCTGGAGACAACGTCATCGAGATCACCGACCCCGATGGGCTCCAGCTTCGGTTCGAGCAAGCCTGAGTCGAATTTCTCGAATGCCGGTCAGTTCTTGATCAGGGTCCGGGACTGTTCCCGGAGAAACTGGCGCAGGTACCAGGGACCGCCACCGCCGGTTCCGGATGTCCCCGACCCCTTCCACCCGCCGAACGGGTTGATGTCGGGCCAGGCGCCGGTTGTGGCGCCGGCCGCCCGGTTCACGTAGGTGACTCCGGCCTGGATCTCTTTGAACCAGGTGTCGATCTCCTCCTCATCACCACTGAAGAGCCCGGCGGTGAGACCGAATTCGGTGTCGTTGGAGAGAGCGATCCCTTCCTCGAAAGACTTGACCTTGGTGACGGCGACGAAGGGAACGAACAGCTCTTCCTTCCAGACCCACGAGTCGAGCGGGGCGCTGACCACCGTGGGGGCCACGTAGGTCCCTTTCGCCAGGTCGCCTTCGGTGAGGACGACACCTCCGGCGTGGACCTCGCCGCCGCTGTTCTTGACCTCGTCCACCGCCTTCTGGAAGCGCTCCACGGCGGCATCGTCGATGACTGGGCCCATGAAGGTCCCCTGCTCCAGCGGATTGCCGACTGCGATTTTCCCGGTGGCCTCGACCAGTTTGTCGACGAGGTCGTCGTAGACCTCCTCCTCGACATAGACCCTGGAGGTTGCGCTGCACTTCTGGCCGCTGAGGCCGAAGGCACCCCGGACGATGCCCTGCGTGGCGACATCGAGATCTGCGCTCGAAGTCACGACGACCGGGTTCTTCCCTCCCATCTCACAGAAGACTGGCTTTGGTCTCGTCTCGTTGACTGTCCGGTAGAGGTACATGCCCACTGGATAGGAGCCGGTGAAGGTGAGCCCGTCGACCTTCGGGTGGTGGGCCAGGTAGTCCCCGATCTCGTCCCCACCGGTGACGACGTGTAGGGCAGCCTTGGGCAGACCGGCCTCCAGCATCACCCGATGGAACTCGAGGGCCATCAGGGCACCTTGGTTGGACGGCTTGATGACCACTGTGTTGCCGGTGATCAATGCCCCGATGGAAGGACCGCCGGCGAGCGCCATGGGGAAGTTGAAGGGTGAGATGACAGCCCCAGACCCCGAAGGGCCGAAGGACTGAAGTGTTGGCGTCATTGGGACCATGTGAGCTGAGCGGGGTGATGAATCCCTCGTGCTCGGTGATCTGACCCGCGTAGTAGCGGAGGAACTCGACGGTCTCGGCCACATCCCCCAACGACTCGAGACGGTTCTTCCCGATCTCGTAGGACATGAGGGCGGCCAGCTCGAAGAGCTCGCTGTCCATGCGATCCGCCGCCGCCAGCATGAGGTCTCGTCGGCGCTCCCAGCCCCAGGCCTCCCATTCCGGTGCGAACGCCTTGGCGGCGGACACCGCGTCGTCGACGTCCTGGGTCACTGCCTGGGCATAGCGGCCGACGACGATCCCGGAGTCGATCGGAGAGACTTCCTCGAAGAACTCTCTGTCCCGTACGTTCCCCCCCGTCGACGGCGACGCCGTGGTCCTGCCCGAGCCGCGGCTTCACGCTCTCCAGGGCGTCCTCATAAGCCCTGTTCATCTCCTCGTTGTCCGTGGACATCGTGGCGTAGGTGATCTTCATCGGCATCGCTGTGCTCGTTGCGGGCTCATAGCGACCGACGTTAACCAATGGCCGGCACCTGAATCCGGGGAACAGGTCCGGCTACCGAAGCGAGCGGAGGCTGGCTAGCGTTTCTACCGCAGATGCCAGATTCACCGTGGGTTCTCTACTGGCCTCTCCTGCTGGTGGGGGCCTATCTCTTGGGGTCGATTCCGTTCGCCCAGGTCATCGCGCGCCTCCGGGGCATCGATTTGCGTTACGTCGGCAGCGGCAACGTCGGCGCCGGCAATCTGACCCGCGTCGCCGGTTGGCAATGGGGGCTGGTCGGTGGGGTGCTCGACGGCCTCAAGGGCTTGTTTCCGGTCCTGATCGCTCAAGGGATGGGGTTTGGCAAGGGCGCCGCCGGGATGGTGGGGCTCATGGCCGTTATCGGCCACAACTGGTCGGTGTTCCTGAGGGGACGATCGGGGCGTGGTCTGGCTACTTCTGTGGGTTTGTTGCTCGCCCTCGACCCGGTGCTGCTGGTCTGGACCACCGGCTGGTCGGTGGCCGGCTGGAAGATCGGTGGGGGTGTGGCCGGATTTCTCGGATGGGGCCTGCTGCCCATCGTCTCCACTGCCATGGGTCGTCCGGCGACCGAGTCGCTGCTCTTGCTGGCGCTCTCGATTGTCATCATGGCCCGCCGGATGCAGGGCAATCCCGACAGCGCGCGCGGCATGCGCCCGGCGATGAGGCGTGCGATCTTCGACACCGATCCGGGTGGTGGGGACTTCCCGCAAGGCGCGGACGACCTGCTGACTCCATGAGCCCGAAGCGGGTGGCCTGGATCGCGGTCATCGCCGCGATCGTCTACGCCGGCGTCGCCGGTTTCATCCTCAACAACTTCGAACTGCCGGAGATGAACGCGTACGCGTGGGGTCTGGTCACCCTCGCCGCGATTGCCCAGATCACCGCCAGCTGGTTCTTCGGGTTGCTCTACAAGGAGTCGGTGGAAGAGGCCGGAGGCGAGTTGAGGGCATACTCGGCATTCAAGGCGGCCTTGGTCGGTGCGGGCGTTGCCCGGCTCATTCCTGCCGGTGGGGCCATCACCCCCGTGGCGATGGGCTGGACGGTCCGGGATGAGGAGCCCGGCACGACCGGCGCCGCGGTCCGGGCAGTCCTTCTCAACTATGCCGGTCTGCTGATGATGACCGGGGTCGGACTGCTACTGGCCCGACCTCAGGATTCTGCCCGGATCGCCTCGGTCAGCCTGACCGTTCTCGCCCCGTTCGTCCTCCTCGCCGGCGTCCTCCTCATGTTTGGCTCCGGGAAGCTGGGCTCACTCTCCCGATTCCTGCCCAAGGCCGTTCGAAAGCGGCTCGACACGACCGTCATCGACCACCTCCCCGGCCCGGAATCCCAGACCTACATCTGGTGTCGCCTGATCCTCGAGGCCACCGCACTTGGCCTCGTGCTCATCGCCTTTGGAATCGAAGTCAATGTGTTCCAGGTCATGGCCGCATTCGGCGCGGCGTCGATCGCCGGAGGGCTCCCCGGCACCCCTGGCGGGCTCGGTGTCACCGAGGCCGGGCTCGTCTTCATCCTCAGTGCCTACGGCTTCCCGGCGGCCACCACTGTGGCGCCCGTGCTCATCTACCGGATCGTCTCCTACTGGCTGCCGGCGGCCCTCAGCTTCTTCGCCGGGGGGATGACCTTCCTCAGGTCGCCGGAAGCGAAGGCCGCCGCCGAGGTCGATTACGAGGGACAGCGGGGGAAGTAGCCTCGGGCCATGCCCGAGACCGTCAAGTTCAGCCTTCCCAATCAGGACGGGGAGACCGTCAGCTCCAAGGATTTCGCCGGGAAGCGCCTCGTCATGTTCTTCTATCCGGCCGCCATGACGCCGGGGTGCACCAAGGAGTCGTGTGATTTCCGGGACAGCTACGGCGAGTTCGCCGAGGCCGGCTACGAGATAGTCGGGGTCAGCCCGGACACTCCGACGAAGAACGCAAAGTTCAAGGAGAAGGAAGGTCTCAACTTCGATCTGCTCTCCGACCAGGACAAGGAGCTGGCCACCTCGCTCGGTGCCTGGGGTGAGAAGAAGATGTACGGAAAGACGATGGAGGGCCTGATCAGGTCGACATTCGTCATCGGCCCCGACGGCGAGATCGAAAAGGCCTACCGGAACGTCAAGGCCACCGGCCATGTCGCCCGGGTCAAGGCAGACCTGCTCGGCTGAATTTCCTCCCCCAGGAGCGAAGCGACGTTGGGGGAGGTGGCCCGCAGGGCCGGAAGGGGCTATTCCCCCAATTCGATCCCGGCCAGTTCCTCCAGCGCCTTCACCAAGGCGTGGTTGCCTTCGGATCCGAGACCCTGGGCCTGGAGGGCGCGGTAGAGCTGGAAGACCAGGGATGTGCCGGGCAGCGGGATGCCCAGCTCGTCGGCGGAGTCGAGGACGATGCGGAGATCCTTCTGCTGCAGGTCGATGGTGAATCCGGGGCGCCAGTCACGGGCGATCATCTGCGGGCCCCGATTGGACAGCATCCACGACCCTGCCGCCCCACCCTCAACAGCGGCAAGTGTCGTTCGCAGATCGAGACCCGCCCCCTGCGCCAGAAGCAATGCTTCGGAGGCGGCCAACTCGTTGAGCACGACCAGCACCTGGTTGACCGCTTTGGCCATCTGACCCGACCCCGGCTCCTCGCCGATGTGTGTGATCGTCTTCGAGTAGGCCTCCATGAAGGGTCGGGCCCGGTCCAGAGCTACGGCGGATCCGCCGGCCATGACCGCCAGGGTCCCCTTTTCGGCGCCCTCCGACCCACCGGATACCGGTGCGTCCACCCAGGACACCCCCGACTCGGAGGCGCGGGCGGCGAAATCACGCGTGGCGCCCGGAGAGATCGTGGAGTGGTCGACGAGGACCGTGTCCCGGGCCAAGCCATGGATGACCCCGTTATCCCCGAAGACCACCTCCTCGACATCGGGGGTGTCGGACACACAGACGAAGACAATGTCGCTGACCTTGCCCAACTCGATCAGGTCGACGGCCACGTCACAGACGAGATCGACCCCTTTCTCCGGAGTGCGGTTCCACACCGTCAGGCTGTTCCCGGCCACCAGCAGATTGGCCGCCATCCCGTGACCCATGGTGCCGAGGCCAACGAAACCGAGACGAGTCATGGCCGGGCACTCTAGGGGTGTGCTAGACCCACGCCCATGCCCCATGATCGCCTGGACGCGACGATCGCCGGCGAGGTGTCCGCACTGCGCCAATCGGGGACTGCCAAGGGGTCCGAAGCGGTGATCGTCGGGATAGTGCCCGAGGAGGAGGGACGTGGTCCCCGCTATCTCCTGGAGGGCTCGGACCGGCCGTTCATCAGGATGAACTCCAACGGCTATCTAGGTCTTTCCCGTCATCCGGCGGTCATCGAGGCCGAGGAGTCGGCGACGAAGGAGTTCGGCGCCGGGCCGGGAGCGGTGCGGTTCATCTCGGGCACATATCGGGCGCACCTCGATCTCGAGCTGCGGCTGGCGTCGTTTCACGGGCGCCCATCTTCGATGATCTTCTCCTCGGCCTATGCCGCCGTCGTCTCGACCCTGACTTCGCTGATCACCTCCGACACCGTGGTGCTCAGCGACGAGCTGAATCACAACTGCATCATCAACGCCCTTCGTCTCTCCCGTCCGGCGACGAGGGAGGTCTATCCGCATCTCGACTTCGCTGCACTCGACACGCTGCTCGCTAGGACGGCGGGGGCGTCGAGAGCGATCGTCGTCACCGATGGGGTGTTCTCGATGCGCGGCGACTACGCCGATCTCTCGGCGCTCATGGAGGTCGCCCGGGCCCATGATCACGCCTTCGAGGAGAACGTCGTTGTCGTCGTCGACGACTCCCATGGAGTGGGAGCCTTCGGGGAGACCGGTCGGGGAACCGAGGAGGTGTCCGGGTCGGGCCCGGTGGACGTCCTCATCGGCACGCTGGGCAAGGCTTTTGGGGTCAACGGTGGGTATGTGACGGGGAGCCAGAGCCTCTCCGACTTCCTTCGGGAAAAGGCGCCGATGTACATCTACTCCAACCCGATCACCGTGGGCGAGGCCGCCGCTGCCACTGCGGCGGTGTCGGTCGTCGATTCCGAAGAGGGCAGGTCCTTGCTGAGCCATCTCGCTGCTATGACTGCCAGATTCGAGAGCGGGCTCGTCGATCTGGGTCTGGAGACGATCCCGGGCCCCCATCCGGTGGTGCCGCTCATGATCAGGGACACCGAGCGGACCACGGCCCTGGTCCGGCATCTCCATGAAAACGGCATCCTCGCCACTGGCCTCAACTACCCGGTGGTGCCCAAAGGCGACGAGGAGATCCGGTTCCAGGTCAGCGCCGACCACACCGAGGCCGACATCGATCAGGTTCTGGGTGTGCTGGCGGCGTTCTAGGGAACCGCGAGCCGATCCACTGGCGTCGAACGCTCATGGGGCAACCGAACCGAGTCGCTGCAGCGGTCGTGTTGCTTCTGACTGTTGCGCGCCTGCGCACAACCTCCTGCTGGGGTCGAGCCGGAGCCGAGCACCACCCCGTCGACCGTCATCCCCTCGACCACCGGGCCGTCGGCGCAGGTGGTGAATTGCGAGGACATCGATGTCCCGCACGCCCCCGAGGACTGGTACGCAGAGACCCCCGTCTACGTTGGCAACGAGATGCCAATCGACGAGGTGAGGGCATTCGCCACGACCCTCGAGGGCTTTCGGGATGTTTGGATCGACCGGGATCACAACGGCTGGATCGGCGTGGGGTTCGACGACGCCGATGTCGAGGCACATCAGACCGCGTTAGCGGCCGAGTTCCCCGGTGTCGGGGTGGTTGCGGTGGATATGCCTTACACCGCGGCCGAGTTGGAGGAGCTCTCCCAGGACCTCCAGAGCCGTCTCCCCGATGGGATGGAAACGGCAAGCATCTACGAGGTTCAGGGATTCATCGAGATCTGGGTGGGTCGGCTCACCCCGGAGAACATCGCCGCGGTCAGCGAGCGTTGTCGGGGATTCCCCGGTTTGCCTCAGTGGCCAGGACCCGGCGACGACACCTGCAGACGGCCCTCAGCTCGAGGGCGGCGAAGGGTGGGCATATCTCGGTGAGGCCGACACCATGCCCGACACCGAGTATCCGCGCATCCTTGCCGATCCCGCGGGCTTGAGCGCGATGTGGGGTCAGCTCGGAATGACCGGGGAGCCACCTGGCGTCGACTTCGAGAAGCAGGTGGTGCTTTCCCTCGTGATCGGTCACAGCGGCTCCTGTCCCCGGACCCGGCTGGACGAAGTCGTCTTCGACGGCAGCCAGGTATATGCGGTGATCCCCACGATCACCGACGAGATGGGCTGCACGTCTGATTGGGTTCCTCGCACCTATCTGGTCGCCGTTGAGCGGGATCGACTCCCTGCGCCTCCTTTCCAGCTCACCGACCGAGGAGGGGTATGGCGCCGCGGGTCGAGATCGCCACCGATCTACGGGTCCCGGGCAGTGTCCCTGCACGAGGCGACGTCGTTCGGGCCGAGCCCGGCCCGGTCCGGGAGCTCACCCCGATGCCGCACTTCATCGAACCGGAGTTCCCCGGCCCGCCGCTGATCATCGACCCGGCATGCGACGTCGACTACCTCGGTGAGATCAACCGGGTCCACTGGCACCGGGCCGAAGGGAGCGGGATGCCGGAGGAATGGGAAGCGGCGATAGTCGACGGTCTCCTCGACCTCGAGCTGATGATGACCCCGGGCCCGGAGCCGACATTGACCGCTTCAGCGGGTGGCCTCGACGTTTTGTATCTCCCGGGTCCGGAGCTCCAGCCGGGTTGCGACTGACCGTTATTCTCCAGGGAAGTCGGCCGTTTCCCCCACGTACGGCGAGCACGGCGCCAGCATCGACCTGGTCCCCGGGAGCGCAGGCGATCTCGGTGATGGTCCCGGAGTGGGGAGCCCGGAGGGTGTGCTCCATTTTCATCGCCTCCAGGACCAGGAGGATCTGCCCGGCCTCGACCCTGTCGCCTGTTTCGACTTCGACCCGTACGACTCTCCCCGGCATGGGCGCATGCAGCGATCCGGGGGTCTCGGCTGCCTCGGTCGAGGGGAACCTGGGCAAGGTATCCAGCCGAACCGGTGCCTGCTCGGAATCGACATGGCGAACCTCGCCATATCGGGCCACGGCGAAGCTGTGGTCGAGACCGTCGTGGCTGAGTTCGACCCGATCGGGTGTGCATTCGGTGACGTCGATTGGGCCGAGGCCTTCGACCACTGCCGTAGGAGTGACCGAGTATCGGATCACGTGAGTTCCGTGATCGCCTCGATACACCCTCTCCTGGTAGTGGCCGGGCCGATTGCGCCAACCCGAGGGAATGGTGGTCAGCACGCGGGACCGGCCCCGGTCGAATTCCTGGTCGGCCAGCGCCGCCGCCACCGCCGACAGACGCTCCGTCTCCATGTCCGCCAGTGGCCGGCCGAGATGTGCCGGGTCATGCCGCTCGAGGAAGTGTGTGTCCATCGCCCCCGACCGAAACTCCTCGTGGTCCAGAATCCGAACCAGTAGCTCGCGGTTGGTGACGGGACCATGGAGCATCGCCCGGCGCAACGCCTGGGCCAGTGTCTCGGCTGCCCGGTCTCGGGTCGCCCCGTGGGCGATGATCTTGGCCAGCAAGGGGTCGTAGAACACCGAGACCATCGAGCCGTCCTCGACCCCGGAGTCGACCCGCAATCCGGGTAGATCGGGGATATCGAACCGGTGGATCTTCCCGGTGACGGGAAGGAAATCGTGGCGAGGGTCCTCGGCGTACAGCCTCGCTTCGATCGCATGCCCCGAGATGGTGGGCACTATGTCGATCGCGCCACCATCGGCGATCTCGATCTGGAGACGCACCAGGTCCAGGCCGGTGATCATCTCGGTGACCGGGTGCTCCACCTGGAGTCTGGTGTTCATCTCCAGGAAGTAGAAGTCGCCGTCCTGGAAGAGAAACTCCACCGTTCCCGCCCCGACGTATCCGACCGCCTTTGCTGTCGCCACCGCTGTCTCGCCCATCCGCCGGCGCAGGCTCTCGTCGATCACGGGTGAGGGCGCCTCCTCGATGATCTTCTGATGCCGCCGCTGGATCGAGCACTCCCGTTCGAACAGGGAAATCACCCGGCCGTGGCCGTCACCGACCACCTGGATCTCGATGTGACGTGCTGCCTGCAGATACTTCTCCAGGAAGACGGTGTCGTCGCCAAACGATGACGCCGCCTCCCTTCGCGCACCCTCGATCGCCTCGGTCAGACCCGAGGGATCGCCGACGATCCTCATCCCCTTGCCCCCGCCACCGGCGGACGCCTTCACCAGCACCGGGTATCCAAGCCCCTCTGCGGCTGCCTCCACCTCATCGTTCTCGGTGAGGTCGATGGCCCCGAGTGTGGGGACTCCTGCGGTCTCGACCAATGTCTTCGAGCGGAGCTTCGAGCCCATGACCTCGATTGCCTCTGGCGACGGACCGATCCAGATCAAGCCCTCTTCCATGACGCGACGGGCGAATTCGGCGTTCTCGGCCAAAAAGCCGTAACCGGGATGGATGGCGTCCGCCCCGCTCTGTTTGGCAGCTCCGAGTACTCCATCGATGTCCAGATAGGTTTCGGTGGGGGTCGAGCCGGGAAGGTTTACCGCATGATCTGCTTCGAGAACGTGCGGTTCGGTCGTGTCGGGGTCCGAGTAGATGGCCACCGTTTCGATGCCCATTTGACGACAGGTGCGGAACACGCGGCGGGCGATCTCACCGCGGTTGGCTACCAGGAGTCTTCGGATCATTGGCTCGACGAGCGTACCGGTGGAAACCATTTCTCACTCCGGAACGTCATAAGACCTGTCGTCATAACTACGAGTTGAGGAGTCGCGTTCAAATGAGTGATACCCAGTTGATGGAGAGACAGGATCGAGAGACGGTCGAGAAGCTCGAACCGGCCCCGAGACGCCGGAAAAGCATCGTGCCGATTGCCATCGTCAGCGGCGTGGTCGCTCTGTTCGTAGTGATCGGGATCTGGGTGGTGTCGAGCCTCCAGGATCTGGTCGATGCCGTGCCGACACCAGGTGACCTGGCGGCCGTGTTCGAGCCGGAGCCTTACGAGGAGATCGGCCCGGTGGTCATCAGCTCGATCCGCGACATGTCCAATCTGACCACAGTGGAGACGGTCCAATACACGATCGTCGACAAGGGCACAGATCAGGGATGGCTGGAATGGGCTCGTGGTGACAGCTTCAGTTGTTCGCCGTGGCACGGATCGGGGCCGGAATCGACATGAGCGGTATCTCCGTGCAGAACGTCTCATTGGACGACCAGGGCGTGGTCGAGATCACAGTCCCGGCTGCCGAGATCCAGTACGTGTCGGTCGACAACGAGGCAACCCAGATCCTCGATCGGGAGACCGGGCTGTTCACCAAGGGTGACCCCCGGCTCGAGACCGATGCCCGCCAGGTGGCCGAAGAGGTGCTGGTTCAGGCCGCCCTCGACGAAGGTGTCCTGGCCGATGCCGAGGCCAACGCCCGTCAGATCCTGACCGACTTCCTGCTCGGTCTGGGTTACCGCGACGTGGTCGTCGAGTTCGCCGGCTGAGGCTCGTACCCTCCCCGGGTGAAAAGCGAAGAGCTCATAGTTCAGACCGGGGGACGCGCCGGCGTCTTCGACATCACAGCCGAAGTGGCCAGATTCGCTTCGGGCATGGGTGACGGCCTGTTGTCGGTGTTCGTTCCTCACGCAACCGCCGGGGTGGCTGTGATCGAGGTGGGCGCGGGGAGTGACCAAGACCTGATCGCGGCCATCGACGATCTGCTTCCGGCTGAGCTGGGCCGCTGGCGTCATGAGCATGGGAGTCCCGGGCATGGCCGTGATCACGTCCTGCCCGCCTTCATCTCGCCCAGCCTCACCATCCCGATCATGGGCGGGCGGCCGACGCTGGGGACCTGGCAGTCGATCGTCCTCGTCGACACCAACGTCGACAATCACACCAGGAAGGTCCGTCTCTCATTCATCGACGGCTGATCCGACATGACGCCAACACTCGAGACCCGACGCCTGCGGCTGACACCGCTCGACCCATCGGACGCCGACGAGATGGTGCCGGTCCTGGGCGACGATCAGCTCTACGTCTTCACCGGCGGCACGCCGCCGACCCTGGCTGAGCTCGAAGAGAGATACCGGGCGCAATCGGCAGGTTCGTCCTCCGATGGCGAGACCTGGCACAACTGGATCATCAGACTGGTCGAAGACGGGGTGGCCGTCGGGTTCGTTCAGGCAACTGTGACCGGTGAGGAAGCGGAGATTGCATGGCTGGTCGGTATCGATTGGCAGGGTCGTGGGATCGCCACCGAAGCTGCGACGGCGATGATCGAATGGCTCGGAGCCAGCGGTACCCATCGGCTGATCGCTCACATCCATCCCGACCATGCGGCCTCGGGAAAGGTGGCGGCTGCGCTCGGATTACTGCCGACCGGAGAAGTGGATTTCGACGGTGAGACGATCTGGGAGGGTTGATCACATCCGAAAGACGCCGAACCGATCGGTTCCCTTGACCTCGGCGGAATGGGTGGCGGAGAGGGCGATACCGAGCACATGTCGGGTGTCGCGGGGATCGATGAGCCCGTCATCCCTCACCCTCGCGGTCGAGAAGTAGGCCAGCTCCTCGGCTTCGATCTGCGCCTCGACCTCTTTCCGCCGCTTCTCGTCTGCCTCCTCGTCGAAGGGCTCCCCGCGGGATTCTGCCGCCTGACGGGCGATGATCGACATCACACCGGCCAGCTGGGTCGGCCCCATCACCGCCACCTTGTGGTTGGGGTAGCCAAAGACGAATCGGGGGTCGTAGGAGCGGCCCGACATCCCGTAGTTCCCCGCCCCGTAGGAGACTCCGGCCATGAGGGCGATGTGGGGCACCTCGGAGTTGGCCACCGCATTGACCATCTTGGCACCGTCTTTGATGATGCCCCTCTGCTCGTAGTCCTTACCCACCATGTAGCCGGTGGTGTTGTGGATGAAGAGGAGCGGAGTGTCGTAGCGATTGCAGAGCTGGATGAACTCGGTGGCCTTCTGCGCCTCCTCGGAGAAGATCACCCCCTGCTGATTGGCGATCACCCCCACCGGAAACCCGTGGATGGATCCCCACCCGGTCAGGATCGAGGTGCCATACACCGCCTTGTACTCCTCGAAGCGGGAGCCGTCGAGGGTCCGGGCCAGGATCTCTCTCATGTCGAAGGGGACCCGGAGGTCGCCCGGGATCACGCCCAGGATGTCGTCGACTTCGTGCACCGGCTCGTCGGGGTCCTTGGTCGGCCCGTAGCCGCGCTTGCGCCAGTTGAGATGGCTCACGATGTCACGGCCCATCCGGATCGCCTCGTGCTCGTCTTGGGCGAAGTAGTCGGAGAGACCCGAGACCTTGGAGTGCATCTCGGCCCCGCCTAGCTCCTCGTCGGTCGACTCCTCGCCGGTGGCCATCTTCACGAGGGGCGGTCCGGCGAGGAACACCTTGGCCTGCTCCTTCACCATGACGGCGTAGTCGCACATGGCCGGGAAATAGGCGCCACCTGCCGTCGAGCTGCCGAAGACGATGGCGATGGTCGGGATGCCCATCTTGGAGAGCCGGGTGAGGTTGCGGAACCACTTGCCTCCGACGATGAACACTTCGGCCTGGTCGGGAAGGTCGGCGCCGCCCGACTCGACCAGATTGATCAGCGGAAGCCGGTTCTCACTGGCGATGTCCATGATGCGAAGCGTCTTGGCCACCGAGTAACGGTTCATCGAGCCGGCCTGGCTGGTCGGGTCGTGGGCGAGGATGGCGCATTCCACCCCCTCCACTACGCCTATCCCGGTGACGACGTTGGCACCCAGGTTCTTGTCGGTGCCCCAGGCGGCCAGCGTGGAGAGCTCGAGGAATGGGGCGTCCCGGTCGAGCAGCAGCTCTATGCGCTCCCGGGCGAGGAGCTTGCCGCGGTCCCGATGCCGTTTGATGTACTTCTCGCCTCCACCCTGCCGGGCCTGCTCCATGAGTTGTTCGAACTCGGCGAGCTTCTCCTCCATGGCGGCCCGATTGACCCGGTACTCATCCGACCGGGGATCGACTCTGGTGGGCAGGACCTGCACATTCCTAATGTACGGCGTCACACATACGTGACGGGGTGCATCGAGAATGAAAGCTGCGGACTTCCAGGACCTGATCGGGACAGAGATCGGGGTCAGTGAGTGGATGGAGATCACCCAGGACCGGGTGGACGCCTTTGCCGACGCCACCGACGACCATCAATGGATCCATGTCGATCGTGAACGGGCCGCGGCGAGCCCGTTCGGTGGGACCATCGCCCACGGTTTTCTCACCCTGTCCCTGACAGTCGCCCTGTCCGCACAGGTGCCACTGGAGGTCGGGTCCCCCCTGATGGGCATCAACTACGGGCTGGAGAAGGTCCGTTTCCCCGCCCCGGTCCCGGTTGGATCCCGGATCAGGGCCCGAGTCGGTCTGGTCTCGGTCACCGACGTCGAGGGTGGAATCCAGCTCAACCGTCAGGTCACGATCGAGGTCGAGGGCACCGAGAAGCCGGCCATGGTCGCCGAGACGGTCAGTCGGTTGTACTACTGAAGATTCAGCTCAGGCTTCGCCCGCCCCCAACCACGATCACCTCGCCGGTGATGTAGCTGGAGAGCGGAGTGAGGAGCCACCAGACCGTGTTGGCGATCTCGTCCGGTGTGCCCATCCGTTCGAGCGGAATGGACTCGACCATCTTCTCCCGGATGTCCTCGGGGATGGCCATGCTCATCTCCGATGAGATCAGACCCGGGGCCACCGCGTTGACCCTCACATGCGGGGCCAGGGACAGAGCCATGGCCCGTGTCATCCCGACCACCCCGCCCTTCGACATCGAGTAGTTGAACTGGCCGAAGTTGCCCAGATAGGCCCGCGAGGCGATGTTGACGATGGACCCGCCGTCGGACATCAAAGGCGCCAGCTCGGTCGTCAATCGAAAGGCCGCCCCCAGATTGATCTCGAGAACGGAGGTGAAATCCTCGTCAGTCAGGTTGATCAATCGGGCGTCGCGGGTGATCCCGGCATTGTTGACCAGTCCGACCAGTGGTGCCCCCGATGCCTCGACCGCTTTCCTGACCAAACCCGTGCCCTCGATCGAGGTCAGGTCGACCTGTACCGGGGTGATCGACTCGGAGAGTGCCAGCTCGGGGGCGATGTCGACGCCGATGACGGTCAACGGACCGGTCGACGCCATCTTCTCGGCGATCGCCCTGCCGATGCCCCGCGCCGCCCCGGTGACGACGATGGTCCCGTTCATGCCAGCGTCTTCCCGATATGGCCCGAACCGATCCTGATCAGCTCACCGTTGACCGCACCGTCATCGACGAGCCGGCGGGCCCACTCCTCCACCATCGCACGGTCATCCACCTCGTCGAACGCCACCACATTGGCCGTCCAGCCCTTGCGGGCTCCCTCCAGCGCCGCCGTGCGAGCAGCCGAGAGAAGGCCGCAGGCGACCATCGCGTTCCCGGCTCCTCTTCTCCCCAGCAAATCGTCCTGACGCACGACATAGACGATCGACTCCTCGGCCTGTGCCGCTGATCGGCTCAGTTGAAAGGCTCTGGTCAGCTCGGCGATGACCGCAGCCCAGTCCTCACCGACGTCCTCCGCCCAGTGGATCGCACCGCTCACGAGACGACTGCGGTCCCGGCGGCAACCATCTGGTCGATGGTGTCGGGGTCCACCCCCATCTCACGAAGAATCGGTCTCGTGTGCTGGCCGAGGGTGGCCGGGATCGATGCGGCCCTGGCCGGCGAGCCATCGATGTGAATGGGCGATCCGGTGCCCTTGACGGTCCCAGCCACCGGGTGCTCGTACTCGACGATCATCTCGTTGTGCCTCGCTTGGGGGTCGGAGAGTGCCTCGGGGATGGTGAGGACGTGGCCGACCGGCAGACCGGCCTCCCCGAGCAGGGTCACCCAATGATCCGCCTTCTCCGTCTTGAAGAGGCTGTTGAGCTTTCGGGCCAGTTTCTCCCGTTGTGCCAGTCGGATCTCATTGCTCGGATAGGCATCGACCAGCTCTGGCATGCCCAGGCTCTCGCTCATGATCGCAAAGTGCCGATCCGAGACGATGGCCAGGGTGAAAGGGCCATCGGCGGCCTGAAACACCTGGTTCGGGGCCAGATACGGGCTGGCGGTCCCCGTGCGCTCCGGCTGCGAGTCGCTGGCGAGGGCGAGCGCGTTCCAGGCCGACTGGACGGCCATCACACCATCACGCAATGAGACGTCGATGACCCGGCCCCGACGCGGTGACTCCGAGAGCGCAGCGCATATCGCCAGTGCGGCATTGGTTCCGGCCACATAGTCGCCGATCGTGGTGGCGGTCTTGTGAGGCCCGTCCTTGGGGTCGCCGGTGATGCTGATCATCCCGGCCTCGCCCTGGAAGACGATGTCGACCCCGGCGCGATCCGAATATGGCCCTTCGGCGCCGAAGGCCGAGATCGAGGCGTGGACGATGCCCGGGTTGAGCTCGAGTGCTCGTCCCGCCCCAAGACCGAGCCGGTCGATCGCCCCATGCCGGAGGTTGTGGACGAGCACGTCGGCCTTCCGGATCAGCTTGTCGAACACCCGCTTCGACAGCCAATCCTTGGTGTCGACGGCGAGCGATTCCTTGCCCCGATTCACGGCCATGAAGAAGGTGGATTCGCCGCTGAGAAACGGACCGAAACCCCGGCCCAGGTCACCTTCGGGTGGCTCGACCTTGATCACCCGTGCCCCGAGATCGGCGAGGAGCATCGCGGCGTACGGCGCCGCGATCAGATTGCCGAACTCGATGACGAGGGTGCCTCGCAAGGGACCCCCCTCCCCGGCTGCGCCGGTACTCCCCCCAACGTCGCTTCGCTCCTGGGGGGAGAAACGACCGTCAGACACGCTCGACGACCGTGCTGATCCCCTGGCCCACCCCGATGCACATCGTGGCCAGCCCGTAGCGGCTGTCGCGGCGTCTCAACTCGTGGGTGAGCGTGGTGAGAATCCGAGCGCCCGACGCCCCGAGCGGGTGCCCGATGGCGATCGCCCCGCCGTTGACGTTGACCCGCTCCTGATCTATCTCGAGCAATCGCATGCTCGCCACCGCCTGGGAGGCGAAGGCCTCGTTGATCTCGATGAGATCGAGGTCGTCCGGGCCGATACCGGCTCGCTTCATCGCTTTCTCCGACGCCGGCACCGGGCCGATCCCCATCACATCGGGGTGCACGCCTGCGGCGGCCGAAGACACGATCCGGGCCATCGGGGTCAGGCCATGGGTGGTCATCCCGGCCTCGGTGGCGAGTATCAGGGCGGCGGCGCCGTCGTTCATCGGCGATGAGTTGCCCGCCGTGACGGTCCCATCCTCCTTGAAGACGGGGGCGAGCTTGGCCAGTGCTTCCATCGAAGTATCGGCCCTCGGCCCTTCATCGTCTTCGATCAACCTCGTCTCCCGGCGTCGGGCGTCGACGGGCGCCTCGATGGGCTCGATCTCTTCGTCGAAGCGTCCTGCCGCGACGGCAGCCAGGGCCAGCTGGTGGCTGCGCAGCGCGAAGGCGTCCTGGTCCTCCCGACTGACGTCGTACTTGGCAGCAACCACCTCGGCGGTCATACCCAGTGTGATCGGCGGGTAGAGCTCTTTCATTCTCGGGTTGACCAGACGCCAGCCGAGAACCGTGTCGACAATTTCGGGAGTGCCGGTGGCGAACGGGCGGTCTGGCTTCGTCATCACGTACGGCGAGCGTGTCATGGACTCGGATCCCCCGACCACGACGACATCACCCCACCCGGCGGCAAGGGCGTGCGCCCCCGAGATGACCGCCTGCATCCCGGAGCCGCAAAGCCGGTTGACGGTCGCTCCCGGGATCTCGATCGGGAGGCCGGCGAGGAGACCGGCCATGCGGGCCACATTGCGGTTGTCCTCACCCGCCTGGTTGGCCGCGCCCCAGTAGATGTCCTCGATCGCCATCGGGTCGAGATCGGGCTGGCGTCTCAGGAGACCGGCGATGGCATGGGCGGCCAGGTCGTCCGGTCTGACGTGGGCGAGCTGCCCTCCGAGCTTGCCCATCGGGGTGCGACAGGCATCGACGATGTAGACGTCACCACTCATTCTCGATCCGTTCACATTCTCGCCATTTGGTCCGGGTCGAATAGGGGGGAACCCCTATTTCACACGGAATCTTCTAGCCGTAAGTTCAGTTGAAAAGGACGATAGAGATGAACGAGCCCCGCAGAGACCCGACGAACATGGTGGCTTACGCCCCAGCCGGTCTGCTCGTCCTCTACGTCATCATTCGCCTCATGTTCTGAGGGCTACGGTTGGCCCAATGGACCGACCCGACCTCCTCCCCTTCACCGAGTCCGACGAGGCAAACCGACTACTTGCCTCCGACGGGTTCGCCCTCCTCATGGGCATGCTCCTCGACCAGCAATTCCCCATGGAGCGGGCCTTCTACGGCCCTCAGCTCCTCAAGGACCGCCTCGGTGCGGAACTCAGCCCGGAAATCGTCGCCGCTACGCCCTTGGAGGACTTGGAGGTGGTCTTCCGCGGGCCACCGGCCATCCATCGCTATCCGGCGTCGATGGCGAAGCGGACCCAGGAGCTGGCGCGGGCGGTAATCGACGACTACGACGGCCGGGCGGAGAATCTCTGGGACACCGCCAGCGACGGTGCGGAGCTACTCAGCCGGCTCCGAGCCCTGCCCGGATTCGGGGCCGAGAAGTCGAGGATCTTCGTCGGTCTCCTCGGGAAGCGTCTCGGAGTGCGACCCGAAGGTTGGGAGGAGAAGGCAGCCGATTGGCCTTCCATCGCCGACGTGGCCAGTTTCGACGACGTGCTCACGCTGCGGGAGAAGAAGAAGGCGATGAAGGCCGCCAAGCAGGCGTGAACGGCTCAACCGCCCGCCCGTTCCTGCCGATAGGGGGGAGCAAGGGAACGGAAGGGTATCGATGCATCTCTCGGGCCAGCTCTCTGACTGGAGCATCAACGATCTGCTCCAGATCATGCAGGTCACTAACAAGACCGGGTCACTCGACATCGAGGGACAACGCCGCGGGCGCATTCATTTCCGCGAGGGTCGGGTCACCGGCGCCGAACTGAACGGTCTCGACGGCGCACACACCGGGTCCGATCGCGCAGGTGTCGCCGACATTCTCTACGTGCTCTCTACCGTCGCCGAGGGCTCGTTCTCAGTGGGGGCTGCCGATGGTCCCGACTCCAAGGGTTGGACGGTCGAGGAGGTCCTCGTCGATGTCGATGCGCTGCAGACCCTCGAGGGCGAGATCGCAGACACCGGCTTGTTCGAGGCCAACGGCGTGAAGCTCATCAACGAGATCGCCGACCCGACGACCGTGGAGCCCGCTGACTGGCAGACGTTCGTCAATCTGGTTCCCACCTTCAGCTTCGGCGCCCTCGAGGCGAAGTTCGGCCGCGGCACTGCGGTTCGCATGTTTCACACTCTCAATCGGCTGGGGCTCGCAGAGACCGTCGCCATACCCGAGGAAGAGGCCGAGTGGCTCGACCGCCTGGCCGAGGGTGTCGCCTCCAATGGCGCCTGGAACGGGGCCGGGAGCGAAGCCGAACACAAGCCTGCCGCCGAGGCAGAGTCCGAGGTCATCGAAGAGGTGACCGAGCCGGCAGCGGTGGTGGAGGAACCCGAGTTGACCGAGCCCGAGCCGGTGCGTGTCGCCTCCTCGAAGCCAAGCCGGGCCCACGTCGAGCTCAAGGGCGTCTCCGCTCCTGCGTCGACCACGCTCACCGATGGTGTTTACGACGAGATTCGCCGTCTTCGGAGCCGAGTCGGCGATAAGTAACGTCGGCGGGCATGGCTGCCCGCACCGATTCTGGGTCTGATGTCCCCCTGATAGTGGGGATCGCCGGCGGTTCCGGATCCGGCAAGACCACCATCGCCAGTTCCCTGGTCGACCAAATGGACGGTCAGGTGGCCCTCGTTCAGCACGACGCCTACTACCGAAACGCACCGCAGCTCTCCTTCGAGGAGAGGTCGAAAGTCAACTACGACCACCCCGCGTCATTGGAGACCGAGTTGCTGGTGGAGCATTTGATCTCGCTGCGATCCGGGGAGTCTGTGGAGAAGCCTGCCTACGACTTCGCCCGTCACCTTCGATCCGACGAGGTAGTTGTGATCGCCCCGGCTCCGGTGATCGTCGTCGAGGGAATCCTCGTCCTTGCCGAGCCCGGTCTGCGAGCCGAGCTCGACTTGAAGATCTTCGTCGACACCGATGCCGACATCCGCCTCGCCCGTCGCCTGGAGCGGGACATCGATGAGCGGGGCCGAACGATGACCTCTGTCATCGCCCAGTACTTCGCATCGGTCCGGCCCATGCACCTGGAATTCGTCGAGCCCTCGAAGGGGTATGCCGACGTGATCATCGAGGACGGCTTCACTCCGGAGGCGGTCGACGTCGTGATCGAGATGATTCGGGCGCACCGCGGCCGCGATTTCCGCCCGGTCGTATGATTTCTGCGATGACCGCACATCCCACGGTCGCAATCATCGGTGTCGGAGCGATGGGCGAGGCGCTGCGGCGCGGCCTCGAGCGTGCCGGATGGGCACCTCACGAGCTGTCGCTTGCCGTCCGCAGGGAGGACAGGGCGACCGAGCTCTCATCGCGCACTTCGTCGTTGGTCACGCTCGACCCCGGGGAAGCCATCGTGGACCGGGATGTGATCGTGGTAGCAGTGAAGCCGAGGGATGTCGGCGGGGTGGTCGAGCGAATCTCCAACAGCCTCGCCACCGGTCAGATGGTTCTTTCGCTCGCTGCCGGAGTCACAACCAGGACGTACGAGGACGTTCTCGGGGAGGTCGCGGTTGTGAGAGCCATGCCGAACACGCCGGCCCTGGTCGGAGAAGGCGTCACGGGGATCGCCCGGGGCGCCCACGCCGGCGAGTCGCATCTCAAGCGGGCCACTGAGGTCCTCGGAGCGGTGGGCGGGGTCAGGGTGATGGACGAATCGCTGCTGGATGCGGTGACGGCCGTGTCCGGCACCGGGCCGGCCTACGTCTTCCTCCTGGCCGAGGCGCTCACCGAGGCCGCGGTCCGGGAGGGGCTGCCCCGTGACATAGCCGAGGAGTTCGTGCATCAGACCATCCGCGGCGCCGGGCATCTCCTGACCGATACCGACACCACGCCGGCCGAGCTGCGCTCACAGGTGACCTCGCCGGGAGGAACGACCGCTGCCGCCGTGCACGTGCTCGAGGAGCGGGGATTCCGGGCTCTGGTCGAGGACGCCGTCCAAGCTGCGGCGAAGCGAGCAGCAGAGCTCGGGCAGCAGGGTTGAGTGTCTTCTCCCGGGTGGTCATGGCCCTCACCGAGGCCAGGCCCGTGGAGAGGACGATCACCGGCACCGGGCCAGGCAAGGCCCTGGCCGGGAGATTCGTGGCTGGGGACACCCTGGATGAGGGTGTGGCGGCCGCGCGCAGACTCAACGAGGATGGCTTTCTGGTGTCCCTCGATCTCCTCGGGGAGGAGTGTCACGACAGAGCCACGGCGATCGGCGCTCGCGACGAGTATCTCGAAGGGCTGGTTCGGATCCACTCCGAGTCCCTCGAAGCCAACATCTCGATCAAGCTGACCCAGCTCGGACTGGCCTTCGACGAGTCGCTGGCGATCGACCTGCTCGACAGTCTCGCCGAGCGCGCGGCTGAGGCGGGCACCACCGTCACCATCGACATGGAGGACTCCCGCTACACCGAGGCCACCGTCCGCCTTTACGAAAAAGCGCAATCGGCACACGGCAATCTCGGGCTCGCCCTTCAGGCGTACCTGCATCGGACCCCGTCCGACCTGAAACGACTGATGCCCCTGGGCGGGCACATCCGGCTGTGCAAGGGGGCGTACGTGGAGGATGGCGACGTTGCTCTGACTTCGGGGCGCGATGTGGATGAGGCCTTCGCCTCCCAACTGCGCGAGCTCATGGCGTTCGAGGGAGTCCGTCCTGCCGTGGCGACTCACGACTCGACCCTGGTGGATCTGACACGTGACCTGGCCCGACCGAGAAGGGAGCCGTTCGAGTTCCAGATGCTCTACGGGATCCGAACCACGTTGCAGCAGGAACTCGTCGATGCCGGGTTCCCGGTGCGGATCTATCTGCCATTTGGCTCCAAGTGGTATCCGTACCTGACCCGCCGGCTCGCCGAACGGCCTTCCAACGCCTGGTTCTTCGTCCGATCTGTCTTCGGGGGCTGACCTCACCTGTAATTGGGATCCACAATCCCGCAGGTGACGTGTTTGGGTCCCAATTACGACCTGCAGACCACCCCTAAGATCACGCCCCATGGCCTTGACCGAGGAGCGCCAAGAGCAGTCCGCGCCTGAGAAGCGACGCCCGGACGCATCCCAGGTCCTCGAAGGTCTCGGGATCCTCCTTGCCTTGGGCACTCTGGCCCTCGGAGTCCTCGGGACCATCCCCGACCATCAGGTTTTCGAAGTGGGCCGCGAGGTATTCGGCAACATCCCCGCTGCCCTCCAGGTTGTCTTCTACGTCTCCGTGGCCGGGTTTGTCTGGCTCATGCTCCATCTCTTCGCCCGCAGGGCCAGGGGCTGGTCGCTCGGGGCACAGGAACGTCGCACCGGGCTCTGGGGGGAGCGATTGAAGCGTCTTGGTGGCGGGCTCATGATGAAGACGCTGATGCGCGACCCCAGGGCTGGTCTCACCCACGCCGCTCTGTACTACGGCTTCCTCGTTCTGTTCCTGGGCACCGTGATCCTCGAGATCGATCACATCCTCCCCGCCAACCTGGAGTTCCTCCACGGTGTCGTCTATCAGGGCTACTCGGCCGTCCTCGACCTCGCCTCACTGGTCTTCCTCGGTGGCGTGACGCTGTTCGCGATCAACCGGTATCTGGTGAGACCGGGCCGGATCAGGACCAAGACGAGGCCCGAGGATGCGCTGATCCTCCTGCTCCTCGCCACGATCGGTCTCACCGGCCTCCTCACCGAGTCGGCCCGGATTGCCCTCGCCGGCCGGCCCGACTTCGAGGTGTGGTCCTTCGTCGGCTACCCGCTATCGGCCCTCTTCGGACAGGGGTCGGCCGCGGGTCTTCACCAGGCGTTGTGGATCGTCCACGTTGCCGCTTTCTTCGGGTTCCTCGTCGTCGTCCCCGTCACCAAGCTCCGCCACATGTTCACCTCCCCGACCAACATGTTCCTCTCCCCACGGTCTCGTCCCAAAGGGGCGATGCGGGAGATGCCCAACCTCCTCGAGGCCGAAGACATCGAGTCCATCGGGGCGTCGGTGGTGACCGATCTCACCTGGAAGCAGATCTTCGACACGGACGCCTGCACCATCTGCGGCCGTTGCACCTCGGTTTGCCCGGCCAACATCACCGGTAAGCCTCTCGACCCTCGGGAGATTGTGATCAAGACGGGCGAGGTCGCGGCTTCGGTGGCTGCGGTCTCCCCGCCGGTCTCATCGCTGGCGGTGCTCGACGGCGAGGGGCATCTTTTCGACCGGGTTCGACCCGACGAGGTGTTCGCCTGCGTGGCATGCCGGGCCTGCGATGAGATCTGCCCGGTCAACATCGAGATCCTCGATCGGATCCTCGACATGCGTCGCTACCTGACGCTGATGGAGTCCGAGTTCCCTACCGAGCTGGGACGGGCGTTCGTCTCAATGGAGAACCAGGCCAACCCATGGGGCCTGAGCCGCCAGGCCCGAGCCGACTGGACCAAGGAGCTCGATTTCGAGGTCCCGATCTTTGGCGAAAACGGCAAGGTCACTGCCGACTATTTGTGGTTCGTCGGGTGTGCGGGGTCGTACGACGATCGCAACACCGCCGTGTCGGTGTCTCTCGCCCGCCTCCTCCATCGCGCCGGCATCGACTTCGCCATCCTCGGAGCACGGGAGGCTTGCACCGGTGACCCGGCCCGCCGTGCCGGCAACGAGCTCGTCTACCAGCAGCTGGCCCTGGAGAACATCGCCACCTTCGAGGAGGTCGGGGTGACCAGGGTGATCACCCAGTGCGCCCACTGTTTCAATACGATCTCCAACGAGTATCCCCAGCTCGGGGGCAGCTACGAGGTGGTTCATCACAGTCAGCTGTTGGCCGAGCTATTGACCCAAGGCCGGCTCGAAGCCCCGGTGCAATCCGACGGAGCCGTGAAGAAGATCGCCTATCACGACCCTTGTTATCTCGGGAGGCACAACGACATCTATCTCGCCCCGAGGGAGGTGGCCGCCTCGGGATCGATGGAGCTGGTGGAGATGCCCCGTCACGGGACCAGGGCACTGTGTTGCGGTGCCGGAGGCGCACGGTTCTGGATGGAGGAGCAGACGGGCAAGAAGATCAACATCGAGAGGGCCGAGGAGGCGCTGGCCACCGGCGCCGACGAGATCGCAGTCGCCTGCCCGTTCTGTTTCGTGATGCTCGACGACGGGGTCAAGGAGCTGGGCCGGGAGGACGTGCGGGTGCGGGACCTCGCCATGATCCTCGCCGACGGCCTCACGGAGAGCGCCCCCGAAGGTCAGACCGTCGGGAGCGACTGATCCGACGGTCGGTCCTCACTCTGCTGCTGGTGGTGCTCCTGGCCGGGTGCACGGCGGATCCCGATGCGCCATCGGCCACGGGTGCACCGGCGACGACGACTACGACCCCCCCGACGACGACCTCCACGGTCTTGTCGAACGTAGCGGTGGAGGCCTTTCGAACTTGCCTGGCCGAGAGGGGGATCGAGATAGAAGAGATCCCGCTGGACGCCACCGGTCACCCCCGCCTCGACTGGGTGATGGCCACTCTGGATTTTGGCGACCCGGACACGGCCGAGACCGTCTCGATCTGCTCCGAGCACCTCGAAACCGGAGCGCTGGACCTGGGTGACGACGACGTCCTCCGTCAGGCCATCCTCGAGCAGCTTCAGGAGTTCAGCCAATGCATGGTCGATCTCGGAGTCGAGGATTTTCCCGACCCTGTGCCCGGCTTCACCGGCATCGGCTCCCCGTTCCCGATCGCCGAGATCCCCTACTCCGATCCCGGCTTCTCCACGGCGGTGACCGCGTGCCGGGAGGCGCTCCTCGAGGCGTTGGCCGGTAATCCCGAGGAGTGAATGGCCGTGAATTCGGCCTACGATCGCGCCCTGGTGATCTCCCATCCAGCCCCCGTAATCCACCCCGACACCGGCGAGGACCAAGACATCGACCGGCCCTGGCAGGTCATCGTCTGGAACGACCCGGTGAACACAATGTCCTACGTCGTCTACGTACTGCGCAAGCTCTTCGGTTACGACGAGCCCAAGGCGACGGTGCTCATGCTCCAGGTGCATAACGAAGGGCGGGCCACGGTGTCCGATGGGCCTAGGGAGAAAGCGGAGGTCGACTGTTACCGGCTCCACGGGCAGGGGTTGTGGGCCACGATGGAGCATTGATGCAGCGCCGGTTCAAGTCGACCCGGGGTGGGATCGATGTCGATCTCACCGAGGATGAGAAGGTCTTCCTTTCCGGTCTGCTCGATCTACTCGCTGGCATCCCGGCGGCGGCCGACGAACCTGCGTCCCGACGCCTCCGAGTGCCTGTCTATCTCGACGACCCGGAGTCGAACGAAGAGTGGTGGCGGCTGATGGAGGGCGAGCTGAATGCAGCACGCAATGCGGATCGACGGGTCTTCCAACATGTCCTCGACGAGGGTGGTCGGCGCCACATGAGCAACGAGGAGGCTGATGCCTTCCTCAGGGTGCTCAACGAGGGCAGACTCGCGCTGGGTGCCCGATTCGGCCTCGACGTGGAGGAGGACCACGATGGACTACCCGAGGAGCAGCGGGACATCATGGACTATTTGGGCTGGCTCCTCGAGGACCTCACCTCGGAGTTGAGCCGATCGCTTTGAGCCCGGTGTCACCTGGACGCGTCAACCGGTGGGTGGAGTAGGTTCGACTGCTTACCGTCTATAGGGGCATTGGGAGGTCCCGAGAGGCGGGAGGTGACCGTTGCTTGCAGACCCGATAGCCGAGTTGAGAAGCCCATCTGGCTCGCTCATCTCGGTGTACCTGGGTCGACCCAGCCCCGGTGGGATGACTGCTCTACTCACCGATCTGCTGCGCCCGGTGCGAGAGGCGGCGGAGTCAAAGGAACGGTCGGTCCAGAAATCGGTTCGCGCAGACGCCGAGCGCATCCATGACCATGCCGAACAGCTAGAGGTGGATGCTGCCCCGGCCTACGCCATCTTCGCCTCCGATCTCGATGGCCTCTTCACCGTCGAGTCGCTCGCTCACAAGGTGCCCAACGTCTCCGCACTCGGTCCCCGCCCCTATCTGCGACCACTGAGAGCCGCACCCAAGGCGCTGCGGGCCGGAGTCATCGTGGCCGACCGCTCCCAGGCCCGGGTCTTCGTCGTCTCCGGCCAGCTCATCGACGAGGTGGGTCCCCCCCTCATCGCCGACATCGGGAAGCACAATTACGGCGGGTTCTCGGGATACGAGGAACATGGCGTGAGGCTCAGGGCCGATGAGGTATCGACCAGGATGTGGCGGGAAGCCGGGGCCATCCTCCTCGAGAAACACCAGGAACGGCCTTTCGACTACCTGGCCATCGGAGGGCACGGTGAGATCGTCGAGGAGATCGGCAGGACCCTCCACCCCTACCTCGATCGGGTCGACCGGGCCACCTTTCACGCCGGCCCGCAATCGCTTTCGTTCCCGGCTCTACGCGTCGAACTGGCGACCCGGGCCGACGAGGTGCGCCGACGCAGGGAGTCGGCGTTGGCCGAGCGGGTGTGCGACATTGCCCGGAGCGATGGTCTGGGTGTCCTCGGCCTGACTCGGGTTCTCACGGCCTGCAACTCGCAGGCCATCGACACGCTCGTGGTGGCGGGTGAGTTCGGGCGCCCGGGCTCCATCTGCAACTCGTGCGGATTCCTGGCACGGTCGGGAAACCGCTGCCCGGTCTGCGGATCGACCATGTTTCAGGTTGACGACGTCGTGGCCGCGGCCATGGAGGCAACGGTGGCGGCTGGTGGGCGAACCCATCAGATCGTGGTTTCTTCGCCGCTCGACGCGCATGGCATCGGGGCACTCACCCGCTTTCCTCAACAGCCCTGACGAGGTCGAGCCGACCGGTACCCTTGGGCTAATGCGAGAGACGCTGGATCAGCGGCAGCACTGGGTGGACCAGGGCAAGAAGGTGGCGAAGGCCACAGTGGTCAAGGCCTACGGGTCGGCGCCCAGGGGCCCGGGTTCGCTCATGCTGGTCTCATCCGAGGGGGAGATGGAAGGATCGGTGTCGGGGGGCTGTGTCGAGAACGACGTCGTGGTTCGGGCGCTGTCGGTCCTCGAGAAGGGCGAGCCGGAGCTTGTCACATACGGCATCGCCGACGATGACGCCTTCGCGGTAGGTCTCGCCTGCGGCGGGACCATCCAGGTCTACATCGAACCGTGGTGACGTCACCGGTACTCGAAGCCACCCGAAGCCTGATCGACGAGGACGCCTTCGGCATGGTGATCACGGTGATCGCCGGTCCCGAGACAGGGTCGAAAGTCGTGCTCGACCACTCCGGCGGGGTGATCGCGGGCTCGCTTCCCGAACGAGTGGTTGCCCCGGCCCGCGCTGACGCATTGGCTCTCATGTCGCGGGAGACCAGCACCACTCTGGCGTATGGCGAGGATGAGCTGTTCTTCGAGGTGATCGCCCCGCGTCCCCGGCTCTTCGTATTCGGGGCAGTTCACATCGCCCAAGAGTTGGTGCAGCATGCCGGATTGCTCGGCTTCCACACCGTCGTGGCCGACCCACGGCCTGCCTTCGTGACGAAGGAACGATTCCCCGAGGCCGATGAGCTGAGAGTGGGGTGGCCAGGCGACGTTGTCGACAGCACCGCCTTCGATGCCCGTACCTTCGTCGTCGTCCTCACCCATGACCGACGGTTCGAGGATCCGCTTTGGCCCCTACTCCTCCCCACGGATGTGCGCTACATCGGGGCCATGGGGTCGGCAAAGACCTCTGCCGCCCGTCGCCAGCGTCTGCTCGACTCTGGCTTCATGGCCGAGCAGGTGGACCGCATCCATGGCCCGATCGGGCTCGACATCGGTTCCCGGGCTGCCGGAGAGGTCGCAATCGCGATCCTGGGCGAGATGATCGCGGCCCGTTACCTGCACGATCGCGAGCCGGAGCTCGTAGGCCGCCCGGTGCGACTCTGATGACGACTGCTGCCGTCGTGCTCGCCGCCGGCGCTTCGCGTCGTCTCGGCCGATCGAAGCAGCTCGAGCCCTGGGGAGACTCCAATCTCCTCTCCAATGTCGTGGCGCGGACACGAGCCTTCCCCGTCGACGAGGTTTGGGTCGTGCTCGGACACGACTACGAGCGGATCCTCGAAGAGACCGAGTTCGGCGATGCGGGCGTCATCGAGAACCCGGAATGGGCCGAGGGGATAGCCTCATCGATCCGGGTCGCCCTCGACGCTTTGACACGGCTCTCCCGTGTCGACAAGGCCTTGATCGTCATGGGTGACCAGCCTTCGGTCCCGGTGGAGCTTGTCGAGGCGTTGATCGACTCGCATGCCCGATCGGACCACCAGGTGAGTGTGCCCAAGTACAGGTATTCCTGGGGCAACCCGGTGCTGGTGGACCGGGCCTTGTGGCCGCGTCTCATGTCTCTCGAGGGAGATGAGGGCGCGCAGCGCCTGTGGCAGGCGCACCCGGATTGGGTCAACGAGGTGTGGTTCTCCGACCTCGCTCCCCGAGACGTTGACACCGAGACCGACATCGTCGAATTACGACCCAAGCACCCGGGTTCTGTCTGAGTTCATCGGTATAGAGTCGGGCCGTCTGGTTTCTGTTGCGCTGAAGGGACACATGGCTCGGATCGATCAGGTGGCTGGCATCGCCCACAAGGACGCCACCAAGCTGCGAAAGGCCGGGGTTCGGACGAGCAAAGGCCTCATCGAGGTTGCCGCAGATCGGAAGGGGAGGGCCGAACTGGCGGCTGCGACCGGCATCGACTCGAGGAACCTCCAGCTTTGGGTCAATCACGCCGATCTGCTCAGGGTCCAGGGGGTCGGCGCCGAGTATGCCGAGCTCCTCACCGCGGCCGGTGTCGACACCCTGCGTGATCTGAGGCGCCGCAATCCCACCGCCCTCCTGGCCAAGATCATCGGTCTCAACGGCAGTAACCGGGTGGTGCGACGTCTCCCCACCGAATCCATGGTCGAGGTCTGGATCGACGCCGCGAAGGATTTGGATCCGAGCAGCTGAACCGATTCACCACTAACCACCCACCACTCAGAGCTCAAAACGAAACAGGGCCCTCGAAGGGGCCCTGTTTCTCTTGAGGAGGAGTGAGCTCAGGAATCCTTCTCGGCGGGAGCCGAGTTGGTCTTCGCAGAGCTCGTCTTCGCTGCGGTCGACGTGGTGGTCTTGGCAGCAGAAGCCTTGGGGGTGGTGGCGGCCTTGGCGGCAGGCTTCTTGGCAGGAGCCTTGGCGGGGGCCTCTGTCTCGGTCGCCTTCTCGGGCCGGAATGAGGTCCTCCAGGTGGCCAGCATGTCCTCGAGCTGGTCGCGCAGCTTGCTCACCTGCTCCTTGGCCTGGTCGAGGTCGACCTTCGAGGAGATCTCCTCGACGACCTTGCCATCGCTGATCCGGCCCACGACCTTCTCACCCTCGACGGCCCAGCCGTCGATCGCCTTGCCGGCGACCTGGGTGTACTCGGTGGCCCCCTCGGTCAGCTTGGACTTGACCTCGCCCGCCTTGGCGCCGACTTTCCGGGCGGCGACGACTGGGGCACCTACGGCCGCATACAGCACGTTCTTTGTGTTCATTGTCACTCCTGTTCGGTGTGTTTGTTTACTGACCCATTGGAATGGATCAACGCTCGGTACATGTCGAGAAGCAGTTTCTTCTCGTTGGCGCTCAACAGATTGTCTGCGTCGATCGCCTCGCTGATCGTCGGCGACGCCAACTCCTCGTCGATTAGACCGGCTCTGGAGTAGAGCGTGTTCGCCGAGATCTCGAGAGCGCGTGACAGACGGCTCAGGATCTCAGCCGAAGGCTTGCGGATCCCGCGCTCTATCTGTGACAGATAGGGGTTGGAGATCCCGGCCCGCTCCGCCAGACGACGAAGCGAGAGATTGGCTCTCTCCCTCTGCTGATGGATGAACTCGCCGAGGTCGTTCTGCTTGCTCTCGTTCACTACGTGTGAGCATACAGCAAGCTGCTAACTATTGCAAGCACTTGCTAGCGGAGGCTCGCTTCAGACCAACGCGGTGCCGATTGCATTCCCGATGAGCCAGGCGATCACCCCACCGATCCCGGCGATGGCCATGTTCTCGAAACCCGAAATCAACCAGCTGTGTTTCGCCACCCTCGCCTTGATCACCCCGACCAGGAAGAGGCCGGTGAGGGCGAGAACCGTGGCCCAGGCCAGGGCCACGGTGGTCGAGTCGAAGACGAAAAAGGGAAGCACCACGGGCAGAGACCCCACCAGAAACAGGCCACCCGAGGCGAGCATGGCCCGATAGGGCGACCGACGCTCCGATTCGACGAAGCCGAATTCGAGGGCCTTCATTGCGTTGAGGATGGCGTCGTCGGAGCGGTCGAAAGCGGCCACCACCATGTCGACGTCCTCCTTGCGCAGACCCATGTCACCGAACATCTCGGTCAGCTGGTCCAGCTCCTGCTGGCGATGGTCGCGGATGTGGACTCTCTCCAGCCGCAGTTCCGCCTCGAGTACCTGATCCTGTGACTTGGTGGCCAGATACTCACCGGCCGCCATCGATACCGCCCCGGCCAGGGCCCCGGCGAGAGCGGTGAGAAGCACTTGGCTGGTGTCGAGCCCGCCACCAACCACGCCGACTACCAGGAGGAAGATCGAGACGAGACCGTCGTTGACCCCGAGGATGATGTCCCGCCAGTACTGGCGGGTCTCGCCGATGTGGGGCTCGTAGGGAGTCTCCTCCTTACGAGCCTCTCGGTCGGTCGCCACGAATGGGATGGTACCAACCGCTGGTCGGCCGCCCCCTGGTCAAAGCCCCTCGGCCAGCCCGATCACGGCACCCAGGCCGGCCCTTATCCCGAATCCGACCGTCGCCTCGTCCAACACGAAGCCGGGGGAATGGAGATCGTGGCCTTTTCCCGACGATCCGAGCCGGAGCAACGCCCCGGGCGCCACCGAGAGGTAGTTGGCGAAGTCCTCGCCGCCCATCGATGGCTCGGTGGGGACCACCGTCTCCGAACCGACGAGCTGGGTGATGCCGGAAGCTGGCCGCCTGGACCACGGCATGATCGTTGACGACCGGAGGGATCGCCTGGACGTAGTCCAGGGTAGTAGCCGGCTCCGGACCACGCCATGAGGCTGCCGATGGCCTTGTCCATGAGCCCGGGGAGCACGTCCCAAAGGCTGCGATCCAGGGTCCGGGCGGTTCCCTGCAGCTCGACGCGGGTCGGGATCACGTTCGAGGTCGTGCCACCCTGGATCGAGCCGAATGCAACGGTCAACGTGCTTCGGGCGTCGACGGTTCGCCGCAACACACCGGGGAGCTCGTGCACCAGGCGGGCGGCATCGGCGATCAGGTCGACGGTCTGGTGGGGACGGGCGGTGTGTCCCCCAGGCCCCTCCAGAACCACGGTGAACTTGTCGGCGCTGGCGGTAATCGGGCCCACCCGGATCCCCACAAGACCGGTCTCCAGCGACGGGTCGACGTGAAAGGCCAGACAGGCCTTTGAGACCGTCCACCAGCCCTTCCTCGACGAATTGCGCCGCACCCCCGGGGAATGCCTCCTCTGCAGGCTGGAACAGGAGCCTCACCCCGACCGGCGGATCGAGCTGGCGCAGGGCAAGGGCGATGCCGAAAGCGATGGCGGCGTGCCCGTCGTGTCCACAGGCGTGCATCCACCCCGGGTTCTGCGAGCGCGGGGCATTCCCCTCCGGCTCGTGGATGGGCAAGGCGTCGAGGTCGGCCCTGAAGCCGATCCGGGGCTCGGGGCCGACGTCCACCCAGAGGCCTGTCTGCGGTCGTCGGTCGTGGTAGGCGATCCCGTTCTCATCGAGCGAGGCTGCGATCAGGGCCGTGGTCTGATGCTCTTCGTTGGCCGGCTCGGGGTGGCGATGGAGGAGTCGGCGAAGCTCGACTGCTTGGGGGATGATGCCCTCCACCAGCGCCTCGAGCCGATCGGGGCTGATCATCTGAAGAGGCTAACCCACCCAAATTGGGAGCCACAGTCCCGAATTTGACACGCGAGCATCCCAATTTCCGAGGACATCACTCGTAGAAGCGGGTCTCGAAGACACGACGGGCCCTTCTGGTGACCCGGCGGTACTCATCTCTGAGCTCGGAGGCCCGGTCGAAGCCGAGCGAAGCGGCGAGACTGCCAAGCTCCAGCGGCGCGGTGGGTAGCGAGTCGACGGCGCGGCCCATCTGGAGATGGAGACGGAGGCGGGTGCGCGTGCAGAAGAGGTACGACTCTGACAGGGCGCTCTCCTCGTCGGGCACGAGCAGCCCGTGCCCGACCAGAACCTGCAACGCATCCAACGTGCCGGGGGCCCGAAGCTCGGGGATTGCGCCGCCATGACGCAACTGGATGAGCTGGGTGAGGAACTCGATGTCACTGATGCTCCCCCTGCCCAGCTTGAGGTGGTAGTCGGGGTCTTCACCGGCCGGGATCCGCTCTTTCTCCACCCTGGCTTTGATCTCACGGATCGATCGCTGGAAGTCGGCGGGCAGGCTGTCCCGCCACAGGAAGCTCCCCACCATGTCCGACCATTGTCCAGCGAGTGACGGATCACCGGCCGCCACCCTCCCCTTGACCAGGGCGAGCATCTCCCAGGGCTCGGCCCACTCCGCGTAGTAACGGCGGTAGCTCTCGAGAGACCTTGCCATGGGTCCTTTTCGGCCCTCCGGCCTGAGCTCGGCATCGAGCCGGTAGGCCTCCCCATGGCGGCTCGTCTCGGAGAGCACCCTGGACAACTCGGTGGCGACGCGGAAGGCATCGTCGCGTCCGGATTCCTCGGCGATCACATACATCAGATCGAGGTCGGAGCCATAAGACAGCTCGCCACCGCCCCACTTGCCCATGGCGAGGACGCATAGCCCGGTCGGGTCACCCCCGGTGACGACGTGGAGCCCTCCTCCCACCGCCACGTCGGCACTGTCGGTGAGGGAGCGAAGGGTGGTGACGGTGTCCGCCAAGTCCGAGGATGTCGCGCGCTGCCGTGCGGAGCTTCCTCCGCCGGGCCATCCGGCGGATGGTCCCTACCTTGGCGTCGAGCTCTGGCCGGGAGTCGAGCAGGCCGAACAGGCGGCTCGACTCCTCCTCCCGATCGCGGATCTCCGCCAGCAGCCGCTCATCGGCCAGGCGGGGGACGAACTCGGGTATGCGGTCGATCAGGTCGCCGATGAGACGGCTCGTTCCGAGTAGCCGGCACAACCGCTCGCCGGCCAGCGGGTTCACCTGGAGCAGGGTCACCAACGCGGCATGATCGGGAGTGTTGGCCAGGACCGTGCGGAGCTGCCTCAGCCCGAGATCCGGATCCGGGGTGAGCGACAGCCAGTCGAGCATCAGGGGGAGCACCTGATGCATGGCCTGCGACCGCCGGCTGAGACCCGACGTCAGGTCCTCCAGTGCCCTCTTCGCCGCCGCCACGTCGTTGAAGCCGAGGGCCTCGAGACGCAGAGCGGCTTGTTCCATGCCAAGCCGAGCGCTCGGTGACCCGACGAGAGCGTCCAGGATCGGTCTGAAGTAGAGCCGCTCGTGAACGTCGCGGACGACCGATCTCACCTCGCCGATCCTCTGGTCGAGCTGACGGGCCGGATCGATCCCCATCCCCAGGGCGCGGCCCAATTGCTCTCTGCGCTCCGGGTCGACCGGGATCTCGTGAGTCTGGCGAAGGTCCCAGAGCTGGATCCGATGTTCGAGATCTCGCCAGAACCGGTAGGCGGCGTCGAGCCGGGAACGATCCTCCTCACCTACGAATCCGAGGTCGGTCAGGGCCTGGAGAGCCTCGAGTGTGCCCGGCTTCCTCAGCTCCGGGGCGAGCCGGCCATGGACCAGCTGGAGGAGCTGAACCGAGAACTCGACGTCCCGGATACCACCTCGCGATCGCTTGATGTCGGACGGCCTCGCCCCGGTCTCCGCCTGCTCCTTCAGCTTGCGGATGCTGCGCAGAGAGTCGACATCGAGACCCCTCTCCCAGATCACGGTGTCGACCATCGAGGCGAAGCGCTCGCCGAGGGAAGGGTCACCGGTGACGGGACGTGCTTTGAGCAGAGCCTGTAGCTCCCAAGGCTCGCCCCACTTGGCGTAGTACTGGGCATACGAATCGAGGCTTCGCGACAGGGGCCCGATCGACCCCTCCGGCCTCAGATCGGTATCGACCAGGAGCCCTGGACCGTCGTTCCCTCCGGCGGACAAGGCACCCACGATGGCCAGGGCCAGGGCAAGGGCGGCGGTCCGGCTCGCAGATTCGTCATCACCTGCCCTGTCGTGGACGAAGAGCAGGTCGATATCGGACGAGTAGTTCAGCTCGCGGGCTCCCCATTTCCCCATGGCGATGATGGCGAAGGGGAGGTCGGTGACCAGTGGGTATTTCTCCGCGATCGCTGCTGTGGCACGAGCTTGGACATCCCTGACCAGTTGGTCGATGGCATCTGAGAATCGGGTGGTCGCAACCGTCATGTCGATGACACCAGCCAGGTCGTCCCCGGCGATGGTCGCCAGAGAGGCTCTCCGGCGCAGTGGGACCGAATCATCGGGGGCCGACCCGACGAGCAAGCCGGGCGAGCGGGCGATCGCTTGACTCAAGGCGCGAGATGAGCCGGCAATGGCGCAGGCTCGTTCCAGTGCAGGGCTGGTGAGGACGAGATCGGGGTCCGCCTCGATCATCGAGATCAATCTCGGCCAGGCCCCGGCCGGATCGGCTCCCCTCGCCACCAGGTCGGCGATCGACGATCTCCGGTTCAGGTCCGGTACCAGCATCTCGAGTCTGCCTGCTTCTGCGGGGGGAATCGCGGCTACGGGCCGTCTGTCGGTCACGCCCGACAGCGTATGCCGGGGCGTATCGTGGAGGTATGCCACTCCGAGTCGCCGGGGCTCAACTGAATCTCTGTGTCGGCGACATACCGGGCAACGAGCGACGCATTGCCGAGGCCATCGAGTGGGCCGAGGCAGAGCGTGCCGACGTGCTGCTCCTGCCTGAGTTGGCGATCAACGGCTACCCGCCCGAGGATCTGGTGCTTCGCGACGATTTCGTGTCGGCGGGCATCGAGTCCCTCCATCGTCTCGCTTCACGAACGGGGTCGACGGTGGTGGTCGTTGGCTTCGTCGACCGATCGGATGGCCCGTCACGGGGTGCCGCCGATGCCGAGGACCGTCGCGTGGCCAATGCGGCGGCCGTTCTTCACCAAGGCGGGATCGTCGGCATCTATCACAAGGTGCTGCTCCCCAACTACGGCGTCTTCGACGAGGACCGCTACTTCGCCGTAGGGCGTGATCCGGCACGGGTCTGGGACATGGGAGGGACCCGCGTTGGGGTTTCGATCTGCGAGGACATCTGGCTCCCGGACGGCCCACCACAGGATCAGGCCACAGCCGGTGCCAAGGTCTTGCTCAACATCAACGCCTCCCCGTTCCACAAGGGCAAGGCCAGGGAGCGCGAGGGCATGATCGTCGACCGGGCCCGGGCCTCAGGGGCGGCCGTGGTCTACCTCAACTTGATCGGAGGCCAGGACGAGCTCGTGTTCGATGGCTGCTCCCTGGTGGTGGGTTCCGACGGCACGATCGTCCACCGCTCTCCACAGTTCGAAGAGGACATGTTCGTCGTCGATGTTCCGCTGCCCGGAGAGGCAGTGGCGCTCGGATCGGTGACGGACCATCTGGAGCCCGTCGAAGAGGTCTATCGAGCCCTCGAGACCGGTCTGGGGGATTATGTGAGGAAGAACGGGTTCGAGCAGGTGGTGATCGGCCTGTCCGGCGGCATCGATTCGGCCCTCACCGCGGTCATTGCCTCCGACGCTCTGGGACCCGACTCGGTGTGGGGTGTCGCCATGCCGTCGCGCTTCTCCTCGCAACACTCGATCGACGATGCCCGGCAACTGGCGGAGAACCTGGGACTGCGCTTCGACCTCCTCCCCATCGATGGTGTCTACGGGGCTTTCCTCGAGGCACTCGGCCCCGTGTTTCGCCGGCACCGAGTTCAGCACGAGCGAGGAGAACCTCCAGGCCCGCACCAGGGGAGCGATGCTGATGGCGATCTCCAACAAGCACGGCCCGATGGTGGTGGCCACCGGGAACAAGTCTGAGATGGCTGCGGGGTACGCCACCCTCTACGGGGACATGGTTGGGGGCTATGCCGTCCTGAAGGACGTATTCAAAACCCTGGTCTACGACCTGGCCCGATGGCGGAACAAGGATGGGGACGTGATCCCCCAGAACACCATCGACAAGCCGCCATCAGCTGAATTGCGCCCGAATCAGAAGGATTCGGACAGTCTTCCACCCTACGAGACCCTCGATGAGATCCTCTCCCTGTACGTGGAGTCGGACCTCGGCGTGACTGCGATCGTGGAGCGGGGCTTCGATCCGAGCCTGGTGGCACGGGTAACGGGGATGGTCGATCGCAACGAGTACAAGCGCCGGCAGGCCGCTCCGGGGGTGAAGATCACCGTCAAGGCGTTCGGCAAGGACCGTCGACTGCCGATCACCAACAGACACAAGCCGTCATCCCCATGACGGGTTGCCGATGACGCTGAGGGTGCTGATCAACGGAGTCGAGTCGGACGGAGTCGTTCCTGTCACCGACTCTTCGGTCCTGAGGGGGGATGGTTGCTTCGAAGTGATCAGGTCTTACGCCGGCCGGCCATTCGCCATGGAGGATCATCTCGATCGCCTCGACCGAAGCGCGAAGGCTCTCGAGATCACTTTGCCCGACCGTGAGGATCTGGGCCAGTGGGTAGAGCAGGTTGCCGCCTCTTGTGATGTCTGCGTGGTGCGGGTGATTGTGACCAGGGGCCCCGCGATGCCCGGGACCACGGGCGAGCCGATCGTGATCGTCTTCGCCCATCCGGTGGCCACGGGCGACGGCCCCGCCACCCTGCTTCCCGTCTCTGCCCCATGGCACGCGGCAGGCGCAGAGTGGGAACTGGCCGGCGCCAAGGTCCTGTCCTATGCCCCCAACATGGCCGCCACCCGTCGCGCCGTGTCCGAGGGATTCGGTGACGCCCTTCTGACGACCGTCGAGGGGGTGATGCTCGAGGGCCCGACATTTTCCGTTGCCTGGGTGGTCGACGGGGTCATCGAGACACCCGGGCTCGAATTGGGGATCCTCGACTCGATCACCCGTCGGGTGATGCTTCAACTGGCATCCGAGCTCGGAATCGAGGTCGTCGAGGGCGTTTGGGATCTGGACCGTCTCGATCGGGCGCAAGAGGCGATGGCACTTTCCACGATTCGCGAGATTCAACCGGTTTCCGCCGTGGGTAGACGTGGTTTCCATGAAGGGCCGGTCACCGCCGACCTGGCCCGTCTCTTCTACCAGCGCCTCTACTGAACGGGCGGTGGGCAGGACTCTGGGTTGCGGCCCTGGATCCACGAGACGAGCCGAATGACGGTCTCCGCCCTGGTCAGAACCCGATCGTTGTCGAGTGACGGGTTGCATCCGGCACGGGCGCCGATCTCCCGCAGCTGGGCCTCGGCCTCATCAGCAGTCGGAAGGACGACATCGGGCAAACCCTCGGGTTGTGACCGAGGCCGCAGGGTCGATACCAGGGCATCGATCCGGACCCACATGGCGAGACGTGCGATATCGGTTTCCGTCAGCCCGTAGAGGAGACAGGGGTCGACGGGAGGGCACGCCGAGGTGTCGGCCATCGGCCGATACTGGCCTTCGATCTCCGGAGGCGCCTTGCCGGCCAGGTGTCCGACGAGGACGGCGGCCAGTTCCGGCTCCGCGATTCGGTCCGGGCAGAATTCGATCGCCGTTCCGTCGCAATCGAGCAGGAGTCCCTGAGTGAGCAGCAATGCGATGATCGCCTCGGCAGGATTGCCGTCGTCATCGGCGTACGGCCAGGACGGCTGGGGATCGGCTTGCACCGCTGCCCCTTGTGCGACGAGCAGGCTCGGACGTGGATCGACCGCTAGGCCTTCAGGATTGTGCAGCTCGAAATGGAGGTGCGGCACCGTGCCCTCGGCATTTCCCGAATCTCCAACCCATCCGATCACTTCTCCCCGGGCCACGGAGGAGCCCTCGACGAGATCGGTCCGCAGTCCGATGCCCAGGCCGTCGTCTGTGTCGTATTGATCGTTGTTGAGATGGATGTAGTAGGACTGCCAGCCGTCGGTGTGCTGGAGGATGGCCCAGCAGCAGTTGCTGGTCCCACGATCCCGTACGACGCGGCTCACCACTCCGTCGGCGACAGCGAGAACCGGAGTGAGTCGAGGTGCCGCGATGTCGTTGCCTTCGTGCTTGCGAGCGCCACCGTCACGATCGGCGCCGAATGGCGAGCCGATCTGACCCACCCCGGCCAGGGGCCAGGCCATGTCATAGACGAAGGGCTCGCAAGGGGGCGGGAGCGGGACAGTCGTGGTGGTCTCGGGCGGGGCCGTGGTGGGCGGCGCCGTCGTAGAGGCAGGCGCAGTGGTCGCAGTCGTAGTCGGCGGCTGGGTCGTTGTGGTCTCGACCGGGGCGGAAGTGCTGGTCGTCTCCTCGGGAACCGTTGTCGTGGTCGTCGGCGTTGTTGTGGTCGAGGCGGGCGCTGTCGTGGTGGTTTCCGAGGGGACCGTCGTGGCCGGCGCCGTCGTCGTGGTCTCCGGGTGGGAGCGTCGTCGGAGGGGGCAGAGTGGTTGGTGGGAACAGGATGTCCATGGTCACCGGAGGGCACATCTCGGCGGCGGCGACCGGACTTGCCTGCGTGCTCACGAAGTAGAGCCCTGACACCAGGGCGGACGCGACCAATAGAGCGGCCACACGTCTGCCGTACATGAACATGACCTTACAGACTGAGACGTGGTTTGGAACCAGGGGCGGCTCGGGTACGTTTGTACGCCATGATGTCCTCCAAGACGCTCCGTCTCGGCCTGTTCGGATTACTGGTCCTGGCCGCGGCGGCCTGTGACGACGGCGAGACCACGGATCTCAGCACGACGTCCTCTCTCGTATCCAGCCCCACCACCGGCGCTGGTGGGGTGGCAACGACCACCACGGTGGCGCCCGGAGGTGACACCACCTCGACGACCCTCGTCGGTCAGCAAGTCGCCGAATACGAGGTGGTGGCCCGGGTGTCGGACCCGGCCGGGGAGACCCTCTTCATCGTGATCCCGCCCGGCGCATACACCGATGTCGACATCGAGAACTTCGTGGTCGGCCTCGTCGACAGTGGCGAGATCACGTATGCCGCCGAGATCTTCGACGACACCGGCGCAGTCGACGCCTACCGCAAGCCCGAGGCGGAGCGCACCGAGGGCGAGACCCAACTCATCGAACAGCACCATTTCGCCAGCGTCCAGAACGGGACCACCGTCATCTACCGCGGCCCATTCGCCGATTCGGGCGAGTTCGTCATCGGGAGCTAGCAGGGCCAGATCTCCGAAATTGGGTTCCGCACGTGTCAGATGCGGGACTGAGGATCCCAATTACGAAAGATCGATCAGAGCAGAGCGGCGGCCACGAGGAGGAACCCGCCGAAGCCGACCGCGTCGGTGATCATCGTGAGCAGGATCGACGAAGCCAGGGCGGGGTCGAGGCCGAGACGACGCAGGATCAGGGGAATTGCTGATCCCGCCAGGGTTGCGATCAGCAGATTGACCAGGCATGCGATCCCGATGACTTCGGCGACGGTCACCGGGTCCGACGAGCTCACGAAGACTCCCGAGTCGACCAAGACGTAGGTGAGAGAGGCAGCGGCCACGGCGAGAAGCACTCCGTTGAGGACCCCCACCCCGGCCTGTCGAAGCAGGATGGACGTCACCTGGGCACGGGGCACGTCGTCTGAGGCCAGGGAGCGGATCATCACTGCCAGGCTCTGGTTCCCCCCGTTGCCGCCCAGGGTGGCCACGATCGGCATGAGCGCGGCGAGCACGGGCTCGCTGGAGATGATGCTGGTCTGACGCTCGATGATCCAAGCGACGACAGTTGCCAGGACAAGGTTGAGGAGGAGCCATGGTGCCCGGGAACGGAACGACTTGGTCACGTCGGTGTAGACGGTTTCTCCGAGACCGGCACCGACCGCGGCGGCGAAGTCCTCGGTGGCCTCGTCCTGGACCGCTTCGATGACAGCGTCGGTGGTGACCACCCCGAGTAGACGGCCCTGCTCGTCGATCACCGGGATCCCGAACAGGCGATACCTCTGGGCCAGTTCGGCCACCTCTTCCCGGTCGGTCATCCCCTCGACCGCCACAGGGTCGGGGACCATCACCTCCTCGAGGCTGGCACCGGGACGGGCGAACACGAGATCGCGGAAGTAGATGACGCCCTTCAGCTTCTGCTCATGGTCGACCACGTAGACGTAGGCGAAGTCCTCGTACTGCTCGTGCAGCTGCCTGATCCTCTCGATCGCCTCGCCAGCCGTGAGGCCGAGGGGCAGCGCCGCGATCTCGGTGGTCATGAGCCCGCCTGCGGTGTCGGACGGGTACTCGAGTAGGCGGCGGATCTCCTGCTCCGACTCGTTGTCGAGCATGGCGAGAACGCTCTCTGTGACGTCGTCGTCGAGCTCGTACAGGAGGTCGGCTGCGGCCTCGCCGGTCATCTCGCTGACGGCGGCCGTGAGGTCCGCGATGGGGACGTCTTCGACGAGCTCGGCGGCGAGCTCCGGGGCGATCTGCTCCAGGATGTCGGCGACTTCTTCCGGCTCCAGCTCGGCGAGCAGGCCCGCCGCGTCCTCTTCGGTCAGCTGCTCCAGGACGTCGGCGGCGTCACCGGGGGCAGCTTCGGCGAGCGCTTCCCACTCCTCGCCGTGCGTCTCGAGATAGTCGGCGACTTCTTCGTGGTCGCGGCGCGCGGCAGCCAGGAGATCCTTGGCAAGCTGGCGCGGTCTTCTGAGTCTGAGTCTCACCGGCACCCCTGGAACGGCGAACCGGCCAGAGAGTAGAGCGCTCCGACCCGCAGATCATCGCACGTGTCCCGCCGTCCCTCGACGCCCCTGGACTTCGTCCTCGTCCTCAACGCACTACCAGTGCGTCTTCGTCCTGCGTCCTTGCCAGGAACGCCGAGGACTCGGCGCTACACGCACGGGACCTACGAGCCGGAGCGCTATCCCTCGTAGGGCCGAACCGCTTTGACCGTCACGCGGAAGGTCCCGGCTGGAGCCTCGTACGGAACCTCGTCCCCGATCGACGCCCCGAGGAGGGCCCTACCCAGAGGGCTGGTGGGTGAAGCCAGCAGCAGACCGGACACCTTGTTCTCCTGAGGAGCAACGAAGTACTCGAGCTCGTCCCCGTCGGAATCGACCACGGTGACGACACTGCCGACTTCGACCCGGCCGGTATCGGTCACCTCCCTCACCTCCGATGTGTGGAGCAAGAACTCGAGCTTTCGGATCCGGGCCTCCATCAAGCCCTGGTCGTTCTTGGCCGCGTCATAGTCGGCGTTCTCCCTGAGATCGCCGTGGGATCGGGCCTCGGCAATCCGCTCTTCGATCTCACGCCGCCCGGCGGTCTTCAATTGATCCAGCTCATCCTGCATCCGCTGCTGGGCGGCAGGAGTGAGAAAAGTCGGTTCGTCGGTCATGAGCCGGGGAAGGCTAACCATGGGCCCGTGCCTATCCGAAGGCAGCCCGTCGCCGCGGCCCCGGAGGGCCCTCGATGACCCAGGGCTATCTTCTCCCCGGTGACGGGCGTGCGCATGACCGAGTATTCCCATGGGGCCGGTTGCGCCTGCAAGCTCGGGCCCGACGACCTGGCCAGGGTCATGGGGACGGTCAACGGGCATGCGGCCAGCTCACACCCCGACCTGCTCGTAGGTACGGCGTCCTCGGATGATGCCGGGGTGTTCGACATCGGCGCCGGGCGTGCCCTGGTGCAGACCGTCGATATCTTCACCCCGGTCGTCGACTCGCCCTCGGACTGGGGTCGGATCGCCGCCGCCAACGCCCTGAGCGATGTCTACGCCATGGGTGGGACGCCCCTGACCGCCTTGCAATATCTGGCTTGGCCCCGGGACCAGCTCGATCTGGACCTGGCGGCCGATGTGGTCTCGGGTGGCATGGAGGTCATGGCTAGGGCCGGGTGCACGGTGGTCGGGGGACACTCGATCGACAGCCCCGAGCCGACCTATGGCTTCGCAGTGACCGGCATGGTCGGATCCGATTCGTACTTCCCGAACTCGGGCGCCGAGCCGGGCGATTCGTTGATCCTGACCAAGCCGCTGGGTGTCGGCATCATCACCACCGCCATCAAGCGCGGGAAATGTCCAGCCGATCTGGCCACCACGGCAATCGAGTCGATGGTCTCGCTGAACGATGTCGCCGGCAACGCCCTGGCCCGGAGCTCGGCGCACGCCGCCACCGATGTCACCGGCTTCGGGCTGCTCGGCCATCTCCGGGAGATGTGCCTCGCCTCAGGCGTCTCGGCAACGATTGCTCTGCATCGCGTCCCGGTATTCGACGGGGTTAGAAAGCTGCTCGATGAGGGGATGTGGGCCGGAGGGTCGGCGCGCAACCTGAAATCGATCCTCGAGTTCGTGGAGTCAGAGGTCGACGAGGACGACCTGAAGTTGTTGGCGGACGCCCAGACCTCCGGCGGGCTGCTCGTGGCCGTTCCGCCTGCGTCGGCAGGCGAGTACTTCCAATCGGTGCCCGGATCGGCCCTCATCGGCCAGGTCGAGTCTGGGACCGGGATCACGGTGACGGCGTGAACGGCCAGGAGCGACTCGAAGCGATCGCCGAGGCTCTGTCCATACCCCGGGTGGAGCGGCACATCTTCCTGTGCGCCGATCAGACCAATCCCAAATGCGCTCCCTGGGAGGTCACCCATGCCCTGTGGAGCCATCTGAAGACGAGGCTCAAGGATCTGGGCCTGGCCTCGGCGCCGCCACCCTGGTCGGGCAAGCCGGAGGCAGAAGCCACCACGGTCGAGCGCGGCGACGGGTCAGTCCTGAGGAGCAAGGTCGACTGTCTCCGCATCTGCGAGCAAGGCGCGATCTGCGTCGTCTATCCAGAGGGCACCTGGTACGCCAATCTCACCGAGGAGTCGCTGGACCGGATCATCGATGAGCACCTGACTGCCGGCACTGCCTGTCGAGGATCTCGTCTTCGCCGTGAGCGGAGGTGCTCGATGAAGAAGCTCTGGGGCTGGATGGCGGCGCTGATCGTGTGGCGGGCTTTCGCCCCCACCATCAGCCCTCGTTTCCCCCCACCACAAGAGCATCCTTGGCGAACCGCGGGACGGACGGTGTTCGTCGGGGACCAGGAGTTCGTGGTGCGGGAGGCGGGACCCGAGGGCGCACCGCTGCTCCTGCTGATCCATGGGCTCGCCGGCTCGTCTCTCGCCGAGTGGTACCGCATAGGGCCTGGTCTCGCCGAGAAGTATCGGATGATCATGGTCGACCATCGCAGCCACGGCCTCGCTCCTCTGGCCAGGGACCGCTTCGAGGTGGAAGACCTCGCCGACGACATGGCCGGGGTCCTCGATGCTCTCGGAGTGGGCCGGGTGTCGGTGGTCGGGTATTCGATGGGTGGCACGATCGCCCAGGCTTTTGCCCGCCGTCATCCTCACCGGGTCGATCGGCTGGCGCTCATCGCCACGTTCACCCATCACCCCCAGCCGCACCGGGCGTTCCGGGCCGTCGGAGCCGTGCTCGCCCGGGCCGGAGAGCGTCTCACCGGGCTGGGGACCCCCGAGGCCCGCTCGTACTACCTCCGTTGGACCGGTGCTGTCGAGGAGCGTCACGCCCGGTGGCTCTGGGAGGAGACCCACCGTCGGGATGTCGATGCCGGCGCCCAAGCGACGCTGGCCCTCCTCCGATTCGACTCGCGCCCGTGGATCGGCAAGATCGAGATCGAGACCCTGGTGGTTATCCCGACATTGGACGAACTGGTTCCGGCTGCCTGGCAATACGAGCTGGCGGCGTCGCTGCCCAATGCGACCGTCGTCGAGCTGCCCGGTGTTCGGCACGAGGCGCCCTGGACCCATCCGGACCGGGTCGTCGAAGTGATCTCATCCTTTGTCGGCTGAGAGGAAGCCGTCGAGCGGGGCGCTGACCGACAGCCGTCTCTCCAATCTCGGCGCCAAGCGGATCCTGGAAGGGTTCGAGGAGTATGTGTCCCGTTTCCGGGCGATAAATCAGCGGGCACCCCGGCGTTTCGAGGAACGCGACTGGCCGGGGATGCAGAGCGATGCCATCGAGCGTCTCCGCCTCTACACCGTGGTAGTCGACCGAGTGATGGAGGCGGTGACCCACCTGCTCGCGGGGAGGGCCGACGACCCTCTGGTGTGGGTGGCGGTCAAGGCGGTCTATTCGGGCCTCATCTCCGACCGGCAGGACTGGGAGTTGGCCGAGACCTTCTACAACTCAGTCACCCGGCGTGTGTTCAGGACCGTCGGCGTGGCCGAGCACATCGAATTCGTCGACTCCGACTTCGATAGTCCGCCCATCCCATCACGCGAGCCGATCTATCTCACCTTCGACCGCAGTGAGTCGACCTCCGGTCTGGTCCGGGACATCCTCACCACGTTCGCCCATGCCGTCCCGTATGCCCGCCTCGACGCCGACGCCGACGAAGCGGCAACCCGGATCGATGCCCGCCTGAGCGAGCCCGGCGCTCTCGCCGCCGTGGGCAAAGCGGAGATCGTGCGCAAGGTCTTTTACAGGGGGCAGTCCGCCTACATAGTGGGCCTGTTGTATGCCGGGTCGCACCGGATCCCGCTGATAATCGCCCTGAGTCATGGTGACCATGGCATTTTCGTTGACGCAGTCCTCCTCACCGAGGACGAGGCGTCGATCGTGTTCAGCTTCACCAGATCGTATTTTCACGTCGACGTCGCCCGTCCTTACGACCTGGCCCGCTTTCTCCGCCGTCTCATGCCCCGAAAGCGAATGGCCGAGATCTACATCGCCGTCGGGCAGAACAAGCACGGTAAGACCGAGCTGTACCGCGACCTCCTCCGACACCTGCGATCGACCGAGGAGCAGTTCGAGCCGGTGCCGGGGACGAAGGGTCTCGTGATGATCGTCTTCGGCATGCCGGGCCACGATGACGTGTTCAAGGTGATCCGTGACACCTTTCCACCGCCGAAGCGGACCACTCGACGGGGGGTGATGGGCAAGTACCGGCTGGTCTTCCAGCACGACCGTGCCGGGAGGCTGATGGATGTACAGGACTTCCAGCATCTCGAGTTCCACCGCTCCCGCTTCTCCCCGGAGGTGCTCGACGAGCTGCTGTCAGAGGCGGCGCGGACCGTGCGGCTCGAGGGAGACTCGGTGATCATCAGCCATGTGTACGTCGAGCGGCGTGTGGTGCCCCTCGACGTCTATGTGCGCGAGGCGACCCGCCCGGCAGCCGCCGACGCGGTGGTCGACTTCGGCCAGTCGATCAAAGACATGGCCTCGACCAACATCTTTCCCGGAGACCTGCTCCCCAAGAACTTCGGCGTGACCCGGCACGGCCGTGTCGTCTTCTACGACTACGACGAGCTGAGTGCCCTCGACGACATCAACTTCCGGGAGCTGCCCGCCGCCCGGGACGAGATCGACGAGATGGGCTCGGAGCCGTGGTTCCCGGTAGGAGACAACGATGTGTTCCCCGAGGAGCATCAGAGATTTCTCGGGCTGGCACCCGATTTGCGACAGGTCTTCTTCGACCATCACGCCGACCTGTTCGGAGTCGATGCCTGGCGTGCCATCCAGATGCGCATCCGGTCCGGCGAGCTCATCGAAGTCTTCCCCTACCGCCAGACCGCCCGACTCTCCGGGACCGGCGCCTCCCGGGGGTGGTGAAAACCGCCGTTTCTCCCCCGAAGGGGGGAGTACCGCCGAAGGCGGGGAGGGGGGATTCAGCTCGGCGGTGCCAACCTCAGCGTTCCCTCCGCACCATCGTCCACCTGCTCCCGGGTCCAGCGCATCGGGTGGTGAGTGCCGTCGGTCCAGGAGTCGAGCATGTCGTCGTAGTGGGTATGGAATGCGTGGCCAGACTGCCCGGTGGTGTTGACCGATGTCGAGCTCGCCAGATCGGAGAGATCGATCACCATGCGCATCGACGGGATCCAGTCGACCACATACCCGGCCGGCGGATAGAACCCGACCGCGTTCACGAGATCGGAGCTGCCCCCGACCCGGTCCGGTGCGGTCCGATTGAAGAGCCACTCGATAGGGGCGATGCCCGACTGGCCGAAGGTGAGGTTCTCGAACGAGGCGGTGTGGAGGTCTGCCCATCTCCACGCTGTCAGGTCATCGCCGAGGAGCCCGACCAACTCCTCGTGGGCATCGATCATCGCCAGTTCCAGAATGGCGTCTCGGTCCTCCACCGCGTCTGTCCGGGTGTCGTCCCAGAACGGGTCGTCGGGGCTCTCGAGCAAGCCGCGGACCACCTCGAACCAACGGCTCCCGCCCTCGGGCCAGTAGTCCTCGGGGATCTCATCGTGGAAGGCGAGCCGAAGAAGGTGGGCCCAGACCGCCTGATAGGCGGCGCATCCGGGTGAGTCGGGCCCGGCCTGAAAGGCGTTCGGGCCTGAGGACCAGGACTCGATCACTCCCTGCATCGCCGCCACCGCGCTGTCCTCCGACTCGATGGCGAGGAGATGTGGGATGAGGTTGGGCGCACCGCCGTCCTGGCCGTCAATCTGGATCTCCTGTGCCGAGCCCACCGAAAACCCGGACGGAGTGCCCTCGATCATCTCCTCGATCCGGGCCGCCCGATAGCCGTAGTCCGAGTCGATCGACAGGAACGGCGCACTCCCGGGAGAGAGCACCGGGTTGTTGGCGGTTGCGATGTAGTCCTTGGGGGGATTGAAGAGGCGAGGCAGGTCGTCGAAGGGGACGACACCGGTCCACTCGTTCTCACCAGTCCACCCCTCGACCGGCCAGGCCCCGTCTCCGCCGGCCCGGATCGGCGCCTCGCCGGTCGCCTGGTAGGCGATGTTTCCCTGCACGTCGGCATAGACGACGTTCTGGGCGGCGACGTCCCACTTCGACAGGGCGGTGCGGAATTCCTCGTAACCGGTGGCCCGGTTCACGCCGATGATCGCCTCGACCAGAGTCGAGGGCTGGAGGGTCTGCCACGCGAGGGACACGACATAGTCGTCGGGTAGATCGAGATCCGTCCCCTCGAAGGGTGGCTCGTCGAAGTAGGTGTCGGAGATCACGGGGCCGTGCCGGGTGACCATCACGTCGTACTCGATGTCGTCTCCGCCGGCCACGACGATTGTCTCGGGCCGAACCTCCATGTCGACCCACTCGCCCTGGTATTCGTACTGGGCCGGATTCTCGGGGTTGACCTTTTCGATGAAGAGATCCTGGGTGTCCACCGACTGGTTGGTGACGCCCCAGGCGATGTGCTCGTTGTGCCCGATGACCACACCGGGGGTGCCAGGGAAGGAGAACCCCATGAGCTGGTAGGGGCAATCTTCTGCGCCCTCCGTGCAATGAAGCCCGTTCTGGTACCAGATGGAGGGCATCTGGATGGCCAGGTGCGGGTCGTTGGCCAGCACCGGGAGGCCCGATTCGGTATGGGAGCCGCCGACAACCCAGTTGTTGGACCCGATTCCCGAGAAACCGCCCCCGGTGAGGTCCCACACCCCCCGGGCCCGGTCTCCGGAGTCGGCAAGCGCCGACAGCGCTCCCGCGGGCAGAATGGTCGCCTGGTCGACGCCGGCCGTGACCTGGTCGGCGTCGACGATCACGGGGTGATCTTCGGGGTAGTCGGGATACAGCTGGTCGACCCGCTCGACCGGGAGCCCGGCACTCAGGACGGCACGGTCGATCTCCTGCAGCATGTTCCAACTCAGGTCCCACGACATCACCTTTGCCCAGGTGAGGGTGTTGACGGGGGTCCAGGGTTGGATCTCGTACCCGGATGCTTGCAGGGGCAGGATGGCGTACTCCAGGCTGATCTGGGACGGGCTGTGGCTCTCGAGGTATGCGTTCACGCCTTCGGCGTAGGCGTCGAGGATGGACCGCTGGCCGGGATCGAGCATCTCGAGCTCCTGCTCGGCGAGACCGGTGAAGTCGAGGGACCGGAGAAACAGATCGGTGTCCACCTGACTGTCGCCGAACATCTCAGACAGTCGTCCGGCGCCGATGTGACGCCAGAAGTCCATCTGCCAGAACCGATCCTGGGCATGCACGTAGCCCTGGGCGAAGAAGAGGTCGTGCTCGTTGCTCGCATAGATATGCGGTACACCGTCGTCATCTCTCACGATCTCGACCTCACCGGCCAGACCGGCAGCGGCTATTTCGCCATCGCTCTGGGGGAAAGAGCGTCGGACCAGGAAGAAGCCGAATATGGCGATGACTGCGGCCAGCACGAGCAAGCCGACCAGATATCCGCCGCACCCATCGCATGCCCGGAGCCTATGCCGGGAATCCTCGATTGGGCGGGCGGAGATCTAGCGTTCCGCCGATGCGAACGAGGATGACGATTCTCACCGGAGTACTGCTGCTGCTGGTGTCCTGTGGCGAGGGCGACGCCGCCACCACGACGAGCTCGACCAGCACCACGACTCCAGCCACTACGACGCAGCCCACGACCACCACGACGCTGGCGTCTACGACCTCGGCAGCGGCCGCGACCACCACTACGGCCCAGGCGATTGACGTCACCATTGAGAGTGGTGAGATCGTCGGGCCAACGACGTTCAGCTTCACCGTCGGGGATGCGGTGTCGATCTGGGTGCTGTCCGATGTCGACGCCGAGATCCACGTCCACGGTTACGACGTCTTCTTCGAGGCAACGGCCGAGACTCCGGCCGAGATCGCATTGACTGTGGATGTGCCCGGCATCTTCGAGGTCGAGCTGGAGGAGACGCACGTCCCGCTCTTTGTGCTCGAGGTGACTCCTTGATTCGACGCTTCGGCGTCGCCTTTCTCCTCGCCTGCCTGGCCGTCATCGCCGCACCGTCGGTGGCGATGGCCCACGGGATCGGGGGAAGGCTCGATCTCCCGGTGCCGGTCAGCTACTTCATCGTGGGAGCAGGCGTTGTCCTCGTGATCACCTTCGTTGCCCTGGCGGCTCTCTGGCCAGAGCCCCGGCTCCAGGAGGGCCCGCGTCACGAAGCCGCCCGGCTAACGGTGCGCCGCGGCTGGTTCTTGCCCACCCTCGGCGTGATCGCCCTCTTCCTGGTGATCGGGCAGTTGATCCCGCCACTATTGGGCCTGGAAACCGATCCGACCCGCCCGACCATCGCCCCGGTCCTGGTGTGGGTCGTCTTCTGGCTGGTGGTTCCCTTCGCAGGCGCCGTCATCGGCGACTGGTACACCGACATCAACCCGTGGCGATCGCTGGCCCGGGTGCTCAGGGTCGGCCGCGGCGAGCGTCTGGCCGCTCTCGACACTCTCGGCGTGTGGCCCGCTGCGGTCGTGTTGGTCGCTTTCACCTGGCTGGAGTTGGTCAGTCCCGACTCGGGTAGTCCGATCACCCTGGGCACGGCGGCGCTGGTCTACACCCTCGGGATGCTTGCGGCGATGGCCTATGCCGGTCGAGAGACCGGGCTGGCCGTGTTCGATGGCTTCACCCCGTACAACAGGCTCCTGTCCGCTATCTCGCCGCTGGGGAGACGTGGCGACGGCCGTCTGGTGTGGCGGGGCTGGCTGCGGGCGCTGACCGTCCTCCCCGCCTGGCGGGGGTTACCCGCCTTCGTCGTGGTCGCCATCGGGACCGTCACTTACGACGGTGCCTCTGCGACTGAAGCCTTCCGCAGGTTCATGGGGGACTTCGGGCAGACCATGTTCGGGGAAACGGTGCTCTTGATCGGCTGTGTCCTGGCAGTCGGTGCGGCCTACGGGATCGCCTCGTGGGCGGCGGCCCGCATGGTGGGCGGCGTGTGGACGACGGCGAGAGTGGCGATGCGTTTCGCCCACACCCTGGTGCCGATCGCTCTCGCCTACGCCCTGGCCCATTACATGACACTCATCGTCTTCGAGGGGCAGCAGCTGATCGCCGCTGTGTCCGACCCGTTCGCCCTCGGCTGGGATCTGTTCGGGACCGCGGACCGCAAGGTCGACTTCTTCATCACCGCCGCCGAGCCGGTGTGGTACGCACAGGTGGCGGTGATCGTCACGGGTCACGTGCTCGGGGTAATCCTGGCGCACGATCGGGCGCTCGGAGACTTCGGGACAGAAGCGGTCCGCTCTCAGTATGCGATGCTTCTACTTATGGTTGCCCTGACCACACTCGGGTTGCTCATCCTCGCGGGGTGAACGTGATATTTGCGCACTATGGGGGCATCGACGAGATCGGCATCTTCGTCGTGCCCGCGGTCCTCGCCATCCTCGCCCTGCGTTGGGCGGAGCGGAAGGCGAAACGGGCGGCGGCCGAGAAACAGGTCGAACCAGAGATGGAAGCTGTGTTGAGAGAAGAGAGCACCGATGGCGACTGATGGGCATGAGATGGCCATCCCGCTGATCACTGACCCCGCTTCTGCCGGTGTGTCGGCCCGATCCAAGGTCGCCTCCTATTTCGCCCTGACCAAGCCGCGGATCATCGAACTGCTTCTCATCACCACGGTGCCGTCGATGGTGCTGGCTGCGGGTCGCTGGCCCGGGCTCTGGCCAGTCGTCGCGACGCTGATCGGAGGGTCCCTCTCCGCCGGCGGGGCCAACGCTCTCAACAACTACGTCGACCGGGACATCGACCAGATCATGAAGAGGACTCGTTCGAGGCCACTCGCCCGGCACGAGGTGCAACCGTCGAACGCCCTCGTCTTCGGCATCACCCTCGGTATCGCCGGGTTCGTCTGGCTCTGGGCCACCACCAACCTGCTCGCCGCCGCCATCGCCACCGCTGCCCTTCTCTTCTATGTGTTCGTCTACACCCTGAGGTTGAAGCGGACCAGCACGCAAAACATCGTGATCGGCGGCGCGGCCGGGGCGGCTCCGGCCCTGGTCGGCTGGGCAGCTGTGACCGGCTCGCTCGATCTCCCGGCCTGGGTGCTCTTCCTGGTCGTCTTCTACTGGACACCACCTCATTTCTGGGCCCTCGCCATCAGGTACCGCGACGACTACGAGAAGGCAGGGGTGCCCATGCTCCCGGTGGTGGCCGGTGTCGAGGCAACCACACGCAAGATGCTGCTCTACACCGGGCTCATGGTGGCGATCAGCCTGCTGCTGGTCCCCGTGGCCGGGATGCGTTGGATCTACCTGGCCGCCGCCATCGTGCTCGGCGCCTGGTTCCTCTGGGACACCTGGCGTGTCTATCGCCGTCCGGAGGATGCGATGAGGCTCTTCACCACATCGACGGTCTATCTCTCCGCCCTCTTCGGTGCGGTCATGCTCGACGTGCTGGTGCGATGAGGCGCTTGGTTTCGGGGATCCTCGGGCTCACGATCTTCCTCGCCGCCTGTGGCTCCGACGAGGTCGAGCCTTTCGCCGTGGTGGCCTCGAGCAACGGGAGCATCGGCGTCGGCGAGCAACGGGTGCTCTTTGCCCTGGTCGACCCGGAGACGGACGAATTCCTGGCTTCGCCGGACCGGGAGGCCTCCGTGACCATCCGTGACGAAAACGGCTCGCCTCTCGACACCTACCCGATGGACTTCGTCTGGACCGTCCCCGATGTGCGCGGGCTCTATGTCGCCCAGGTCGACATCCCGGAGGCGGCCACCTACCAGGCCACCATCGACGCCGAAGGGCTCGCCACTGCCGGGCCGGCCGGTTTGGTTGCCTTCGAAGACCCGCCCCTGATCGAGCCTGGTGAAGAAGCGCCTGCCTCGGAGACCCGCACTTCGGCCGACTTCCCGGATCTGTCAGTCATCAGCTCCGACCCCGAGCCCGACCCGGCAATGTATGAATCGAGCGTCGCTTCGGCCGTCACCTCCGGAGCCCCTTCGGTGATCGTCTTCGCCACCCCCGCCTTCTGCACCTCCGAGTCCTGTGGGCCCCTCCTCGACCAGGTCAAGTCGCTGCGACCCGATTACCCGGGGGTGGAGTTCGTCCATGTCGAGATCTACGAGGACCTCCAGGTCTCTTCCCCCGAGGAGCTGACTGTGGTGCCGGCGACGGGCGAGTGGGGGCTCCCATCCGAGCCCTGGGTATTCGTGGTGGACTCCTCCGGCGTGGTCACATCGACGTTCGAGGGTGCCGCTTCGGATGCCGAGCTGACGGCCGCGATGGACGCCGTAAGCCCGTAGTTGGTCGGGGTTTGGCGAGTCCGTATGATGCCAGGCCGATGGCCCGGTCCCGTCACCGCCTGATCCGCCTTGGCGTCCTCCTTGGCGCCGTCTTCTTCCTCGGGGCTTGCTCATTCCTCGGGAGCGCGGATCAGCCGCTGACCACCTTCGAGCCGGCAGGCCCGTTCGCCGAGCAGATCAACAACCTCTTCTGGCCAGTCTTCTGGATCGCCGTCGCCGTCTTCATCCTGGTGCAGGGGGCGATCCTGGTAGCTGTGTTCCTGTTCCGGGATCGCACCGGCGCCAAGGAGGCCAAGCAGCTCCACGGCAGCCCGAAGTTGGAGATCGCCTGGACTGTCATCCCAGCCCTCATCCTGGCCGGGATCGCGGTGCCCACCACCGCCGCGGTGTTCGAGTTGACCGAGTGTGACCCCGACGCGATCGAGATCCAGGTGACCGGGCACCAATGGTGGTTCGAATACCACTACCCCGAGGCGGAGATCGACACCGCCAACATCATGGTGATACCGGCCGGCCAGGAGGTCTGCGCCGTGATGACCTCTGATGACGTCCTCCATAACTTCTGGATCCCGGCCCTCAACGGAAAGCGCTACCTGGTGCCGGGCCAGACGACATTGCTCCGTCTCCAGGCCGATGAGCCCGGCACGTATTGGGGTCATTGCGCCGAGTTTTGCGGCCTCTCCCACTCACTGATGAGAGCCAGGGTCCAGGCCGTCGAGCCGGCCGAGTACGAGGCCTGGTTGGCCGAGCAGCAGACGGCGGCGGCGCTCCCCGCCGAAGGGGACGTCGGATTCGAAGGGTTCCAGGTGTTCGAAGCGAAAGGATGCATCCAGTGCCACACGGTGCGCTTCGAGGACGACTCGGCATCGAACATCATCGAACGCGCCTCGTTCAACGGACCGGAGCTGACCCACTTCGCCTCGCGGCCTGTCTTCGCAGGGGCCGTCCTCCCCGCCGAGGGACAGAGTCGGGACGAAGCCCTCAAGGATTGGCTTGCCGACCCGCCGTACATCAAGCCCGGGAGCTTCATGCCTGACCTCGCCTTGACCGAGGCTGAGATCGATGCTCTCATCGTCTGGCTGGACACACTGGAATGACCGCCACCGCCGAACGCCCCACCACCACGATCTTCCGCCGTCCGAGCTCGACCAGCGGGCTGTGGTCCTGGCTCACGACCGTGGACCACAAGCGGATCGGGATCATGTACGGCTACGCCGCCTTCACCTTCTTCATCATCGGAGGCGTCGAGGCCCTCATGCTTCGCATCCAGCTCTCCCAAGCCAACGGCGAGTTCCTCACCGCAGGCGCCTACAACGCGCTGTTCACCATGCACGGGACGACGATGATCTTCCTGTTCGTCATGCCGGCCTCTTCGGCGCTGATGAACTACATGCTCCCGCTGCTGATCGGGGCGCGAGACGTCGCCTTTCCCCGGCTGAACGCCCTGTCGTGGTGGATCTTCTTCTTCGGGGGGATCTTCCTCTACTCGACGTTCATCTTCGGCACGTCGGCGCCACCGATCGGAGTCGATGGTCTCGGCGGCATCGATGGGAACCTGGCCCCCGGAGGTGGGCCTGGAAGTTTCAACTTCCTGGCCGACTCGCCGGACGGTGGCTGGTTCGGCTATCAGCCCAACGCCGGGCCTCTCTACTCCCCGGGCACGGCGATGGATTACTGGGCGCTCGGGCTCCAGATCATCGGCCTCGCCTCTCTGGTGTCGTCGGTCAACTTCCTCGTCACCGTCCTCAATTTGCGGGCAAAGGGAATGCGTCTGCTCCGGATGCCCGTGTTCGCCTGGATGACGACGATCACGTCGTTCCTCCTCCTCTTCTCCCTCCCGATCATCGCCGTCGCCCTGTTCATGGTGACTTTCGACCGCCAATTCGGCTCGTTGTTCTTCGCCGCCCAGGCCGGTGGAGATGTGATCCTGTGGCAGCACCTGTTCTGGCTCTTCGGGCATCCAGAGGTCTACATCCTGATCCTCCCCGCGATGGGGATCGTCTCAGAGATCCTCCCCACCTTCTCCCGAAAACCGCTGTTCGGGTACTCGGCGGTGGTGTTCGCCGGCGCGGCCATCGCCTTCCTCGGCTTCGGAGTGTGGGCCCATCACATGTTCGCTTCCGGGATCACTCCCGTGGCCCAGGCCGCGTTCGGCCTTGCCACGATGACCATCGCCATCCCCACCGGGATCAAGATCTTCAACTGGCTCGGCACGATGTGGATGGGTCGGATCCGGCTGGCAACGCCCATGCTGTTCGCTATCGGCTTCGTCGCGATGTTCACCATCGGAGGTCTCTCCGGTGTGACACATGCCGTCGTTCCCTCCGACTGGCAGCAGACGGACACCTATTACATCGTCGCCCATTTCCACTACGTGATCTTTGGGGGCGCCGTCTTCGGGCTGTTCGGCGGGCTCTATTACTGGTTCCCCAAGCTCACCGGGCGGGTGATGAACGAGCGATTGGGCAAGATCCATTTCTGGTTGATGATGATCGGCTTCAACCTCACCTTTGGACCGATGCACTGGCTTGGCCTTCAGGGAATGGTCCGACGCACCTGGAAGTACGCACCGGAGACGGGTCTCGAGCCGTGGAACATCGCCGTGACCATCGGCGCCTTCATCATCGCCCTATCCATCCTGATCTTCATGATCAACTGGTTCACCAGCAAACGACGGGGACAGGCGTCGGGGCTGGACCCTTGGGATGCCCGCACGATCGAGTGGATGTCGCCCAATCCCACTCCCGAGTACAACTTCGCCATTCCCCCGGTCGTGACCAGTCTCGATCATTTCTGGCATCTCAAATACGACGAAGACGCTGAAGGCCGTGCCGTCCACAAGGAGGCCGGCGACGAGATCGTGGCGACCATCGAGCACGAGCAGCTCAATCCCGAGTCACCGATCCATCTCCCCAACCCGTCGTACTTCCCGTTCTTCTTCGCCCTCGGGCTTCCACTCATGTTCTACGGGGTCATCTACCACGAGGCGATGTGGGGCAAGGGCCTGATCCTGGTCGGGCTGATCACCGCCCTCTCCGCAGTCATCGGCTGGGCCATCGAACCGCTCGAAGAGCCTCATGCCGAGCACGACGAGATCGATGACGGGGATCACGAAGACGAGATTCCCCCCTCCCCGCCTTCGGCGGTCAGCCCCCTTCGGGGGGAGATAGATGACTGAGCTCACCCGCCAGGCCGACCTGGACCAGGCCCACCCCGAGCACGAGGGGACCGGGGTCGAGAACCGCAAGCTGGGGATGTGGCTTTTCCTCAGCTCGGAGTTCCTCTTCTTCGGCGCGCTGATCTCCAACTACCTGCTCTACTCCAAGCGGCCCGGCTTCCCCCTGCCGTATCCGGCGGATATCTACGACATCCCCTTCACCTCGGTGAGCTCATTTGTCCTGCTGATGAGCTCGTTGACAATGGTGTTGGCCCACAACGCTCAAACCCGGCGTGACGCCAACGGGACACGGACCTGGCTTTTCGCCACCGCCGCCCTTGGTTCGGTGTTCCTCGGCGGCCAGGTCTTCGAGTTCACGACCTTCATCGTCGAGGACGGCATGAAGATGAGCACCAACCCGGCCGCATCGGCCTTTTACCTGCTGACCGGATTTCACGGGACCCACGTCGCCATCGGAGTGATCATGCTGCTCTCCTTGTGGGGGATCTCCCGGCGACGGGGCGAGCTGAGCGACGGTCACGGCCTCAATCTGGAGCTGGTGGGTCTCTACTGGCACTTCGTCGACATCATCTGGATCGTGATCTTCACAGTCGTCTACCTGCTCTCGGTGCCACCGGTATGAGCAGCCCCGAGCACATCCATCACCCGACTCCGGCTCAGTACTGGAAGATTGCGGTGGTCCTCGCCGTGCTGACGGCAGTCGAGGTCGCCATCTACTACATCCACCGGGATTTCGACCTCGGCAACTTCAACACCGTGCTCCTGATCAGTCTGGCGGCGCTGAAGTTCGTCATAGTGATCGGGTGGTACATGCATCTCCGCTTCGAAAATCGCATGCTGACCCGATTCTTCACAGCCGGTTTCGTCCTGGCGTGCGCCTTGTACACGATCATCCTCACCGCACTTGGGGCAGTCCTTCTCGGTGGCGGCTGAGATGATCCCGTCCTTTCACCCCCACTACGACGTTTGGGCTCTGGCCTTTGCGCTCGCCTTCGGGTATTGGTACGCCGACCGGAGGCTTCGCCCGGTGCTGGCCCCCGATGCTCCGAAGGCGACAACGGGTCAGAAATGGCAGTGGTACTGGCGGTCGTGGCCCTGTGGCTGGTCTCGGGCTGGCCCGTCCACGACATAGGTGAGACGTCTTTGTTCACGGTGCACATGGTCGAGCACATGGTCATCGCCCTCGTGATACCGGCTCTGATGCTCCGGGGTACGCCGAGATGGCTCGCAGATGCGACTATCGGGCATCCCAAGGTCGCCCCGTTTATCCGACCGCTGGCCCGCCCCGTGCCTGCCTTCGTCCTGTTCAACTCGACCTTCATCATCATCCATTGGCCCGATCTGGTTGCCCTCATGGTGCAGGGGGGCCCGCCCCATCTCCTGGTCCACGCCTGGCTGTTCGGCGTCTCCATACTGATGTGGCTTCCCGTGTTGTCTCCGACCCCGGCCATCCCGAGGCTTTCCCCTCCAGTTCAGATGTTCTATCTGTTCGCCCAGTCGCTGCTGCCCACCATCCCGGCATCGTTCCTCACCTTCTCCACGGTCCCCCTGTACCCGGTCTATGGCGATGCCGCCCTCGCGTTCGGACTCACTGCGGTGGCCGATCAGACCATCGCCGGGGTCATCATGAAGCTGGGAGGCGGTCTGCTCCTGTGGTCGACGATCGCAGTCATCTGGTTTCGTTGGACGAAACAGGAGCGCGAGTGGGAGCGTCTCGAGTCCACGCTTCGGGCGTCCTGAGGACGATCGCCGTCGTGGTTATGACTCTCGGATTGGTCGCCTGCAACCAGACAGAGGGCACCGCGCGCGGCGTGGTCACCTCGGTGGATGGCAGCCTGGAGGATGTCACTTCGTTCGAGGTCCTGGTAGAGGGCTCCGAGTTCGAGTTCACTCCCACCGCCGAAGGTGATTACGACTTCCCGTTGTCCCACCTCAGAGAGCACCAACGGACGGGAGAGCCGGTTCTCGTTGGATGGGAGATCGTGGGTAGCGTGCGGTACGCACTGAGCCTGGCTGACGGGTAGAGGGCGCCCAACCGAGTACGAGGAGCACATGCCGATCGACCTACCGCCAGGTCATTTCTTCCTACCCGGCCCGACCGAGGTCCATCCTGACGTGCTGGCGGCCCAGACCCGTCCGATGATCGGACACCGGGGTCGCGCCATCGCGGAGTTGATCGCCGGTCTTCAGGAAGGTCTGAAGCAAGTCTTCCTGACCGAGCAGCCCGTGATCGTGTCCACCTCGTCGGCCACGGGTCTCATGGAGGCTTCCGTGCGCAACGGGGTAGCCGGAGGCAGGGTTCTGAGCCTGGTGAACGGCGCTTTTTCCTCGAGGTTCGCCGAGATCGCAATGGCCTGTGGGCACGACACCGAGACGTGGTCGGTGGACTGGGGCCAGGTCCACGATCCCGACGAGCTCGATACCAGACTCGGGAAGGGAGGCTTCGATGCCGTGACGATCACCCACTCCGAGACCTCGACTGGAGCCCTCCAGGATCTCGAGACGATCGCCTCGGTCACGCGTCGACATGAGGGTGTGATGCTTTTGATCGACTCTGTCACCGGCGTGGCAGGCGCCGAGGTCCGCTCCGACGAGTGGGCCCTGGATTTCGTGCTCACCGGGTCACAGAAAGCGCTGGCCTTGCCCCCGGGTTTGGCCTTCGCTGTTGCCTCGCCGGCGATGCTGGACCGTTCCGCCGAGGCAACGAACAAGGGCTATTACTTCGACCTTCTGCCGCTGATGAAATCATTGGAGGCATTTCAAACCCCCTCGACGCCTGCCATCTCGCTGCTCTACGCCCTCGAGGTGCAGCTGGAGAGGATCATTGCCGAGGGCATCGAGCAACGCTGGGCACGGCACGCAGCGATGCGCACGGCGACGATCGAATGGGTCGAGGCAATGAAAGCCGACGGGGTGGGGATCGCGGTGCTGGCGCCGGAGGGGCATCGCTCCCCAACGGTCACCTGCATCAGTCTTCCGGACGGCAGGTCCGGTCCCGAGGTCGTTGCCGCGATGAGAGAGCGGGGATGGGTGATCGGCGGCGGATACTCGAGACTCAAGGAGTCGACTATCAGAATCGGGCACATGGGCGATCACGACCCTGAAGTGCTCGGCGAGCTGCTCGGCACCCTCGGCGAGGTCTTGCATTGACGATGCCATATCGGGTGGTGGCCACCGATCGGGTGTCGAAGAAAGGCCTGGCCCCGCTTCGCGAAGACGATCGCTTCGACGTTGTCCTGATCAAGGACTCATCCGATCCAGAGTTCGCCGTCGGGTTGGAGAACGCCGCCGGTCTGATCGTTCGCAGTGCAACCAGGGTCGATGCCTCGCTGCTGGACAGCGCGCCCGATCTGAAGGTGGTGGGTCGGGCAGGAGTTGGGGTGGACAACATCGATGTGGCCGCGGCCTCGGAGCGCGGGGTGGCAGTGATGAATGCTCCGGGCGGGAACACGATCTCCGCCGCCGAGCTGACCATGGCGCTCTTGCTGGCGGTGGCCCGCAAGGTGACCGTGGCCGATCGGTCGATTCGCCAGGGGCGATGGGAGCGCTCCAACCTGCAGGGAGTCGAGCTGCGAGGGAAGACCCTCGGTGTCATCGGAGCGGGTCGCATCGGGTGGGAGGTGGCACAGCGCTGCCGGGCATTCGGCATGGGCGTGATCGTGTACGACCCGTATCTGGCCGCCGACAGAGTCGACGAGCTGCATCCGCATCTCGTCCCGCTGGACCGCCTCATCGAGACCGCCGACGTCATCACCCTCCATGTCCCCCTCAACGCAGAGACGAGGGGCCTGATCGGCGAAGGCACGTTGGCCCGGATGAGAAAGGGCGCCTTCGTGCTCAATGTCTCTCGTGGCGGTGTAGTCGACGAGGCGGCCCTGGCCAAGGCTCTAAACGACGGACGGATCGCAGGAGCAGGCCTCGATGTCTACGAGCACGAGCCACTGTCCCCGGACAGCCCGCTGCTCGACGCCCCCAACCTCGTGCTCACCCCGCACCTCGGCGCATCGACCAAAGAGGCTCAGATTCAGGTGGCCCTCGAGGTGGCTCGAAGCATGCGCACCGCCCTCGCCCAAGGCGACCTGTCCGCCGCCATCAACGCGTCGGACCTGGCCAACGCAGCCGGTCTGAGCTGATATTTCCGCGCCCAGGAGCGTGAGAATCCCCCCTCCCCGCCTGCGGCGGTACTCCCCCCTGCGGCGGGAGAAACTCAGCCGACGACGAGGGTGATCGCGGCTTCGGGCTCGGCGGCGGGCTCCTCCGGCTCCTCCTCGGGACTGCGGGCAAACATGACCGCCAGGATGAAGACGATGACGGTGCCGATCCCGATCACCGCCACCATGACCTCGCCAAACGACAGCTTGATGTTCGGCTTGGTGCCGGCGAGGGAGGCGAATCCGAGGATTCCTGACGCGGTGAGAATGCCGATGACGGCTGCGCCGCCCGTGCCGAGCTCTTCCGACTCGATGAGCGCCCAGGCGAACGGGAGGACGAGGATGAGCAACAGGATCAGCGCGGTGAGGGGGATGCTGAAGGCCGATCCGAGGCGTCGCCTCACGTTGTCGATCTCCTCGCCCGATCCGTCGGGCACGGCAACCGGGACTCCGATCGCCTGGGTGACGGCAGCGGTCAGGCCGCCGAGGATCGAGCCTCCAATCGCCATCACGCCAATGGTGGCCAGGACGGGCAGCTGAACGACACCCTCCGCTCCTTCCACTGGTGTACCGAGGCCGGTCAGGACGGCACCGGCTACCACACCGAGCAGGAGGCCGATGAGGGCGCCGACCCACGCAGTCGAACTGGGTGAATTGCTCAGCTGCATTCCCGGATTGGCCCAGGAAGCAGCGGCCCGGGAAAGCGAGGCGATCACGGCCCCGAAGATGACGCTGATCAGGGCAGCACCGATGATCACGCCGTTGGAATCGACCTGGATCACCGGGATGAAGGTCTCCTCGCCGGTGACGGTGGACGTGGTCGCCCACCAGTTGCTCGCCACGACGAAGCCGATCAGTCCGAGGCCTGCGCCGGTCCATGCCCCCACCCTCACGGCGGTGCGGACACGGCGTCGCAGCGGCACTGGCTCCAGGATGACTTCCGGCTCCGGCGCGACCATCACCGCGGCTGCCACCGGGACCGGTTCAGGGGTTGCTTCCGGCTCGGGCTCTGCAACAGGGGAGGGAGCGGGCTCGGACGACTCGTCGGCGCGGCGTTGGCTCCTCAGTGGGAGGGGCCGCAGGCGGCGCCGATCCGGCGGCCGGCGCGCCTCCCGCCCAAGCACTCAAGACGTCATCGAGCGATGTGCCGTTGGCCGTTGCCCTGGCCGCCGCCGAGCGTTGCACGAGTGTCTCGGGCACATTCAGAGCGTCGGCGGCTGCGGTCAGCAGTTCACTCACGGGGCGCGATAGTAATTGGATCCACCCGAGACGACCTCCGCCCCATCAACAGCTCGTACCACCCACGCGTCCTTCACTGCTCCCGGCTCCGCCAGTGCGATCACACAGCCGCCGAAGCCGGCGCCGGTGAGACGGGCTCCGTAGACGCCGGGCGTGGAGAGCAGTGTCTCGACCGCGGAATCGAGGTCGGGGGTGGACACCTCGTAGTCGTCCCGCAGACTGACGTGGCTGGAGGTCATCAGCTGGCCGGCCGCCTTCAGATCCCCTGCTCGGAACGCCTCGACGCAGTCGCGCACTCGCTCGTTCTCCGAGACCACGTGCCGGGCCCGAGCCAGCAATACAGCGTCGGTAAGCGATGAAAGATCTTCGATCTGCGCCAGACGGAGCGGGCCAATCACGTCTTCGGCGGCATGGCAGGCGGCTACCCGGTCCGAATACGGGCTTCCGGCAACGGTTCGGTGGGAGATGTACTTCACAACCATCTCGGCGCCCTCGGGCAACGGGACCGGTTCGACGCTCAGATCGTGGCAGTCGAGAAGCAATGCCTGGCCATCGATCCCGTGTAGAGAGGCCATCTCGTCGAGGATGCCCGCGGGCACACCCGTGGCGGCCTGCTGAGCCCGCTGGCAGAGGAGGGCGATCTCGAGCCGTGAATTGTCGGCACCGGCGCCCAAGGCGAGGGCAAGGGCGACGCCGAGCGCACCCGACGACGAGAGCCCGGCCCCGATCGGCACCGTTGATTCGACCGACCCGCTGAACCCACGCTCCCGTCCCAGCTCGGCCGCGATGGCTGCGACCCGTCTCGCCCACGGCGGATCGATGTCAGCTATCCCGGGAACGGGGAGTGGGATGCTCGCTTGGACAGGGTCCTGGTCGGAGGTGAGAGTGATGAGGGGCTCATCACTCTCGACGCCCCGAACCACGATCTGACGATCGATGGCGAGGGGCAGGGCGAGACCGCCGGTGTAGTCGGTGTGATCGCCGATGACGTTGACCCGACCCGGTGCCCGGACCTCTACTGGATCGCCCGCAGGTGACATCAGCGGCAGGCTAGAAGCTCAGATTCTGGGTCCAGGTACCCTGCTCACAGCATGCTCGCCGTCATCAGCTATCCCCCGATCCCGATCTGGGATATCGGGCCCTTTCAGTTCTCCTTGCACGGGCTTTTCGCCGCCCTTGGCTTCGTTGCCGGGGCCTGGCTGGCCAACAAGGAGATGGGAAAGCGCGGCTTCGACACCGCCAAATACCAGTCGGTGCTCACCTGGGGGCTGATCGGCTCCCTGATCGGCGCCCGCTACCTGACCACGCCCGCCCAGCTGATGGCTGGTGTGCCCCTGGTGGAGGCGCTGAACCCGATCTCAGGCAACTTCTCGATCATGGGCGGCTTCGCCGGCGGCATCATCGCCGGTTGGATCCGGATGAGACAGGTCGACCTCCCCGTCCTGCCCACCCTCGACATGTCTTCTTTTGGTCTCGCGCTGGGAACGGTGGTGGGTCGAATAGGCGACCTCGCCATCGTCGAGCATCTGGGCAAGAGCACAACTGGTTGGTGGGGCTACGGGATTCGACCGGGCTACGACGTGGCTCCCCAGCACGATGGGTTGGAGTGCGCCGCTGCAGACATAGGGGAAGTCTTCTGTGGCGTGTATCACCACGTCGCCTTCTACGACATGATCGGGGCGGCGGTGCTGCTCGGTCTGCTCTATCTCCTCTACGACCGGATCGAGCTTCGCTATGGCCAGCTCTTCTTCGCCTGGGTGACCTGGTACGGGTTCCAGCGGTTCCTGCTCGACTCACTGCGATACGGGAGTGGCGACGCCACTATCGGCGCCCTGACCTGGAATCAGCTGAGCGGGCTCCTCGCCGGGATCGCCGGGCTGATCGCCCTCTGGTGGCTGGGCAAGAATCAGCGAATCGTCTCCGAGGAGGCGGATCGGGCTCTGATCAACGCCTGAGGGCGCAGGCTCAGTCGCGTCCTTTGGTTTGCGCCATCGCCGCGACGGCTTCATCGATCGTGTCGTAGATCTCGACCGAGCTTCTGTCATCCGCCGCCGGGAGGAGATCCCTCACCTGACCGATGTCCTTGGCCAATCCCAGTCTGACTCCGCTCGTGGCCAGCTCATCGGCGAGCTCCGACAGCATCTTCACCGATGTCACGTCTACGAAAGGAACGGTCTCGGCGTCGATGATCACCGCCTTCGCTCTCTCGTTCGCAGCCAATTTCCGGACATGGGTGCGGACGAAGTCGGCATTGCCAAAGAACAGGCCACTCTCCACCCGAAGCACCTCGATGCCTGTGGGCGGCGTCGCCTCGGGATGCCGGTCGATGTCGACGTACACCGCGGTGCCCGGCTCGACTCCCAGTCGGGCGATGTTGGGTTTGGAGCTCCGATAGACCATCAGGAACAGCGACATCGCGATCCCGATGAAGAGACCGGGCAGGGTGTCGAAGATGAGGACTCCGAGCATCGCGGCGACCGCGGCGATGAAATCGGGGCGGGCGGCGAATCCGTAGATGCGGCCGAGACGCTCGCTGTACGTGCGGTACAGCTTGCGCAAAGAGTCGATGTCGACCAGCTCGACGATCGCAGCGATCACGACGGCGGCCAAGGTGGTTTCGGGGAGGTCGGCGAACAGTGCCGTGAGGAAGAGGAGGGTGACGATGGTGAGAGCCGAAGCCCGATCACGGGGGAGACGCCGGCGATGGTGGCATAAGCGAGAGACTCGGGGACGAGCACCGCCCACACCGTGAGACCGGCAACCAGGTCGCGTGTCAACCATTCCCGCCGGTAGTCGCGCAGCGATGCAAACAGCCAGGGAGTCTTGACGGTGTCGGCGACATCCGTGCTCATGCTCGAAATCCTCCTCCCGTCATCGACGTCATGACAGCATGACGGTGATGAGTCTGGTCATCGCAGTCGACGCCGGGACCCTGTCCGAAACCACCATCGACCCCTGGAACGTGGTTCTGGCCGTGGCAGTGGCGATTGTGGGTTGGATCCTTTCCCGTGTCACGCGTAAAGCGGTGGGCAAGTTCCTTACGCGGCTCCAGGGAATCTCCGACGAGTTGCGTGATCTGACTGCCCGAGCGGCCGGCTATGTCGTCCTCTTCGTCGGGTTCGGAGTCGCCCTGTCCATTCTCGGTGTTCCGATTCAGCCACTGGTCACGGCTGTGATCGTCATCGGCGTCATCCTCGCCCTGGCCCTGCGGGGCATCGCCGAGAATTTCGCCGCCGGGATCGTGCTCCAGTCGCGGCGGCCGATTGACGTGGGTGACGAGGTCGACTCCCTCGATTACATCGGCGATGTGGTCGAGATGAACGGCCGGGCGGTTGTGATCGAGACATTCGACGGCCGTCTGGTGCACCTCCCGAACTCCGAGGTGCTGAACAACCCGCTCGTGAATCACACCGAACGCGGTGCTCGGAGGTCGGAGGTCGAGGTGCGCACCAGGTCCAGGAACTTCGAGGAGTCGCTGCAGGATCTGGCTGGCATCGTGGCAGCGGTACCGGGTGTTCTGCCTGAGCCCCCACCAGCCGTGTATCTCATCTCGATCGACCCGGTGCGGCTCACTGCGCTCGTCCATTTCTGGCATCAGCCGCTGGACGGTCTCACCGTTCGCACGGAGGTGATTCGGGCAGTTGCGGCGGCGCGGCGGGATCGGACGCGAGATGGCGACCATCGTCACGCCAGCACCGGCAGCGCCGCTCACGCCATCACCCTGGATCTGATCCTGAGCCTGTAGGGCACGCCTCCAGCAGGAGCTCAGGTCTCGAGCACCCCGGACCGGGCGATCGCCCAGATGACGAACACATCCACGGCAAGGATGAAGACGGACCACACCGGGTAGTAGGGGATGAAGCCGAAGTTGGCGATGGCACTGAGCACTGCCAGGACGATGGCGAAGATCGCCGCCGGCCTGCTCCCCGAGTAGAGGGACATGCCGGCGATCACCACCAGAATGCCGAACACGAGGTGGATCCAACCCCAAGTCGAAACGTCGAGTGTCACGACGTAGTTGGGGAGGGTCACGAAGAACTCGTCGTTGGCAATGGCGGAAATTGCCTGGAATACCTGCATGATCCCGCCCACGATCATCAAGGTGGCGGCGAACATGACGCCGATCCCGGCAGCCAACTCTGAACCGGAGAGGCGGTGTTGGCTCTGGTGCTCGGTGCGACATGTGTCCTCCTCGGTCCTGGCTTTCGGTTCCCGAACCTACACCGGAGCGAACTCGGCCTGAGTTGAGGTCGGACGACCCTACTGTCGGGCCATGGCGATCCGGTAGCGCTCCTCTGGCGAGATCAAGTGGTCGGCATCTTCGGCGTCCTCACCGAGGTCGATCTGCACCCACTTCACCCGGCCGGTGAAGTGGACCTCCTTGGGGCCGAGGTCGTCGGTTACCGGAGTTGCGGTATCGGTCCCGACATCTGTGGTCTCGTCCGCGGAAAAGACCATGGGGACGGTGGAGTCCACCCTGCCGTCGCCCACCTGTTCCCCATCGACGTAGAGCTTGACGTCGCCACCTTTGCCCAAGCCCCCACCGTCGTAGGTGAACTCCATGCGGACCTGGTGCTCCCCTGCCGGGAGCACCTCGTCGCCGTACACCTTGAACTGCTGCAGCCCGAAGAAGTTGTAACAAAACGCCGGCCTGCCCTCGTGGGCATACAGGGAGAGCCCTCCAAAGGCTCCTCCCTGGGAGACGATGGTGCCGCTGGCTCCGCCATCGGGGACGACGATCTCGGACGTGATGGCGAATGACTTGTTCTTCATCACCACGACCGAATTCTCGCTGAGCCGACCCATGCCTCCGAAAAGCAACTGGGTGTTGCCCTGGATGAGCTGTGGCCTCCCGGCGAGATCAGGGTTGAACCTCTCGACACGCCTGTCGTCCAGGGGAAGCACATTGTATTTCCCGGCCTCTATGAGGAACAGCCGTTGCAGGTGGGCCAACTTATCCGGATTCTCCGCTGAGAGATCGCGGGCCTGGGTCCAGTCCTCGGGCCCGTAGAGCTCCCACACGTCATCATCGATCGGAGGGTTCTCGACCACGATCCAGGGTATCGAGTGCCGGGTGACCGCGGTCCAACCGTTGTGATAGATGCCCCGGTTGACGAACATCTCGAAGTACTGGGTGGTGTGGGTGTCCGTCGCCTCGGCGTCGTCGAACGAGTAGTTCATCGCGAACCCTTCGAGCGGTGCCTGCTGGATCCCGTTGACGTAAGTCGGTGCGGGGATTCCGGCAGCTTCCAGGATGGTGGGGACCACATCGATGACGTGATGGAACTGGTGGCGGACCTCACCTTTGGCTTCGATCCCGTTGGGCCAGTGCACGATGGTCCCATTTCGGGTCCCGCCCCAGTGTGAGGCCACCTGCTTGGTCCATTGATACGGGGTGTCCATGGCGTGGGCCCAACCCACCGCATAGTGGTTGTAGGCGGTTGGGGTGCCGAACTCGTCGATCTTGGAAACCACGAATTCCGTGGTCTCCAGGCCGGCTGCCCCGTTGAGCACGATGAGCTCGTTGAAACAACCGAGAGGAGTTCCCTCCGCCGACGCACCGTTGTCGCCAATGATCACGTAGATGAGCGTCTCGTCGAGAACCTCGAGCTCCTCGAGGGCATCGAGGAGGCGGCCGACGTGGTGGTCGGTATGCTCCATGAACCCGGCATAGACCTCCATCTGACGGGCGAGCACCGGCTTCAGATCGTCGTCCATGTCGTCCCAGGCCGGGATCTCCTCAGGCCGAGCGGTGAGCTCGGCATTGGCCGGGATCACGCCCAGCTCTTTCTGCCTTGCGAACGTGCGCTCGCGTTGTGCGTCCCAGCCATCGTCGAACTTGCCCCGGTATTTCTCGCTCCACTCCGTGGGGACGTGATGCGGTGCATGTGTCGCCCCCGGCGCGTAATAGATGAAGAAGGGCTTGTCCTGCATCAACGCCTTCTGCTGGCGAACCCACTCGATGGAACGGTCCGTCATGTCCTCGGTGAAGTGATAACCCTCCTCCGGGGTACGGTCTGGCTCTACCGGGACCGTGTCCCGATAGATCGCCGGGGCGTACTGGTTGGTCTCGCCCCCGATGAAGCCATAGAAGTGCTCGAAGCCGTTACCCGGGCTGGGCCAGCGGTCGAAGGGGCCCATCGGGCTGGTCTCCCACACCGGGACCTCATGGCACTTGCCGAAATGTGCGGTCGAGTAGCCGTTCAGCTTCAGCATCTCGGCTATCGGTGCCTTGTTTCTGGGCCGCATCGAGTTGTAGCCGGGGGCAGAGGTGGCGATCTCGGTGATCCCACCCATGCCCACGGAATGGTGGTTGCGCCCACCGAGCAGGGCGGCGCGAGTGGGCGAACATAGGGCGGTAGTGTGGAATCGGGTGTACTTGAGCCCGTTATCGGCGAGACGCTCGAAATTGGGGGTGTTGCAGGGCCCGCCAAAGGCAGTGCTGGCGCCAAAGCCGACATCGTCGATCAGGATGACTAGAACGTTGGGGGCGCCGGCCGGCGGGCGCACCGGATCGATCGGGGGGAACTTGGTGTCCGGGTCCTTGGCGTCATAGGTGGTGACGCCGACCCACTGCGGATCGGGGATAGGGAGATTCTGCCGGCCGAGGTCTTTCGAATCAGTCATGTCGCCGAACCTACCGACTTCGAAGTTATGTGTGTCACCAAGTGTCGGTTGATCAGTCGGCCTGAGTCCTTGTGTCTATTGGCGTCAGTCTGCGAACACCCTGGACCAGTCGTTCTTCATGCTGATGACGTGCCAGCCCTTGTCCGACGCCCGGGCCAGGGCATCCTCCGCTCCGGCCGTGTAGTCGAACTCTCGCTCGGCATCGTCGTGGAGAAGGAGGGTCCGGAGCGACCGTCGCCCGGGGTGGTTGGCGAAGCGCAACATCTGGATGTCGCCGTTGGAATTGCCTCCGGCAAGGATCGGTCTTCGCCCGATTCGACTCCAGATGCGGGGCGGCTTGGTCGGCCCGTCGTCGAAGAACTCCATCTCCGACTTGTAGAGCACGTCGTTGCCGTCCTCACGCTCCTGAAATACGAGCGCCTGAGAACTGCCGATGATCCGTTCCGGCGGGATGCCGTAGATGTGGCCGGCGATCGGCCGCATGAAGTCCCGGTCACCCCCCGACGCGATGTACGGGGTGAACCCGTTCTCCTCCAGATAGCGGATTAGCTCGACCATCGGGGCGTACCCGCAGGCGCGATAGGGCCTCTTCAGGACCGGGTGCGAAGACTGCTGCGAAGAACGTCGTTACCTCCCGGTCGTAGTCGTCGATGCTGAGGTCGGCGATGGTCCGCGGCACCGCTCCCATCAAGAGCTTCATGTCCCCGTCGTCCCCGTGATAGTGCTTCACCATCGCTTCGCCGAGCCATTTCATGTCCTTTTCGACGGCCGCCTTCCACGGTTGCTGGTCTCGAATCGACTCGTCGGCTTCCGCCATCTTCGCCATGCGATACAGGGCGAAGTCGAGCTGGATCGGGATCGGCTTCTCGGTCCACAGGGTGCCGTCGTTGTCGAAGACGGCGATGCGTTCCTCGGGCAGCACGAAGTCGGGGCCGTCGGCCGTGACCGACGACACATATGCCTCGATCGCCGCCCGGGTCGCGGTGTCGTTCCATGTGTCGAGCATCTGGCTAGCTTCCGGATAAGGCGGCCTCCATCTTCTCCATCGCCTGATCGATGGTGAAGCTGGCTGCCTTCTGCCGGGGTGGGAACTCCTTGAAGGTCTCCAAGAACTCGGTGACAAGACCGGTTCCGGCCAGGACGAGGTACGGGTTCTCGACGAACCACCCGTAGTAGGTGTTGGACGTGATGTCGGCCCGCTCGTAGGGGTCGGTCCTCAAGTTGAACACTTTGGGGAGTCGGAGCGCTACGAACGGCTCGGACCAGATCCGCAAGGTACCCGGGACCCTTTGCTCCATGAACCCGATCTTCCAGTTGTCGTAGCGGAGCCCGAGCACGTCGCCGTCGTCGGAGAAGTAGACGAACCCCTGGCGTGGGCTCTTGTCCTCCTCGCCGGTCAAATACGGGAGCAGGTTGTAGCCGTCGATGTGGACCTTGTAGGTCTTGTCTCCGATGGTGTGCCCTGCTTTCAGCTTCTCCATGATGTCGGGCTCGCCCGCGGCAGCGAGAAAGGTGGGCAACCAGTCGTGATGCTGGACTATCTCGTTGGAGATCGATCCGGCTTCGATCTTGCCCGGCCAACGAATCATCTCCGGGACCCGGAACGCTCCCTCCCAGTTGGAGTTCTTCTCGTTGCGGAACGGTGTCATCCCTCCATCCGGCCAGGTATTCATGTGAGGCCCGTTGTCTGTGGAATAGACGACGATGGTGTCCTCGGCGATGCCGAGCTCGTCGAGCAAGTCGAGGAGCTGCCCGACGTTCTTGTCGTGGTCGACCATGGTGTCGTGATAAGGCGACTGCCAGCGCCCGGCTTGACCGAGGCTCTCCGGCTTGGTGTGGGTGAAGCAATGCATGTGGGTGGTGTTCACCCAGCAGAAGAAGGGGGTTCCCGACTCGTTCTGTGCCTTGATCCAGTCAGTGGCAGCTGCCACGAACTCGTCGTCACAGGTCTCCATGCGCTTGGCGGTCAGCGGCCCGGTGTCCTCGATCCGCTGCTTTCCCACCCGGCCATAGCGTCCTTCCTCCGTGGCGTCGTCCTCTTTGGTGGCCCAGGAGTGGATCACTCCACGCGGCCGGAACATCTCGTTGAACCGGGGAAACTCGTCTGGAGATGGCCAGTTCGGCCGCTCTGGCTCCTCCTCGGCGTTGAGGTGGTACAGATTCCCGAAGAACTCATCGAACCCGTGCGCGGTGGGCAGGAACTCGTTCCTGTCTCCGAGATGGTTCTTGCCGAATTGGCCGGTGGCGTAGCCGAGCGGCTTGAGCAAGTGGCGATGGTGGGGTCGTCGGCAGAGAGGCCAATCGGCGAGCCGGGAACACCGACCTTGCTCATACCGGTCCGATAGACGCTCTGCCCGGTGATGAAGGCCGACCGCCCGGCAGTGCAGCTCTGCTCACCGTAGGAGTCGGTGAACCTCATCCCCTCATCGGCGATCCGGTCGATGTTGGGGGTTCGGTACCCCATCAGACCGTCGCTGTAGCAGCTCAGGTTGCTGATCCCGATGTCGTCACCCCAGATGACCAGGATGTTCGGCTTGTCAGCCATAGCGGTATCTCCTTCTTCGTTCGAGGCCTTGTCGCGGACCACACACCGAAATCCGAGATGCGACATCGAGGTGTCGATCATCTGTGGCTGTCGGGCCGCGGGTCGGTAGCGGAGGCAGTAGTTGGGGGCACACAGATGCGACCCGCCTTTGATCACCCGGCGGGGGATGTGCTCGCCGGGTTGGCCGGGGTTGTAGCTCTGCTCCGGTGAGGTGACCCTGGGGTTGGTGGGGACACAGCAGGCGTGCTCCGCCTGGTCGGGGTGCCGCGGGACGTACCAGTCGCTGGTCCATTCCCAGACATTCCCCGTCATGTCATAGAGCCCGTAGCCGTTGGCGGGGAAGCTGCCCACGGGCGAGGTCCCCTCGAACCCGTCGACCTTCAGGTTCTCCCAGGGAAACTCCCCTTGCCAGCTGTTGGCCATGGCCTTGCCATCGGGGAAGTGCTCGTCGCCCCAGGCGAAGTTCGCTCCGTCGAGCCCGCCCCGACAGGCGAACTCCCACTCCGCCTCGGTGGGCAGGTCCTTGCCCACCCATCGCGGCATATGCCTCGGCGTCCTCCCAGGCGATGTGGACCACCGGGTGGTCGCCCCGGCCGTGGAACGTGGTTCCCGGCCCTCCCGGGCGCCGCCAATAGGCGGTGGGAACGTAGGCCCACCAGTTTCGATAGTCGTTCAAGTCGACCGGGCCGCTGGTCTTCTGGAACACGAGGGAGCCGGGCACCAGCAGATCCGGGTCGGCGTCGGGGAAGTCGGCCGGGTCGAGCGGCCGCTCGGCGACGGTGACGTAGCCCGTCTCCTTGACGAATCTGCGGAATTCGGCGTTGGTCACCGGATGCTCGTCCATCCAGAAGCCGTCCACCACGACCTCATGAACCGGCCGTTCGTCGGGGTAGAAGTCCTCCGAGCCCATGCGGAACCGTCCACCCGGGATACGCCGCATGCCCTCGCGGTCTCTCCGCCCCGGAGAGATCTCGATCCGCGTCTCGCTTCCCTGGCTGGTCACTGGGCCAGGATCTTTGCCTTCTGGGCGGCGAACTCCTCTTCGGTGAGAATCCCCTGACTCTTCAGCTCGGCCAGCTGCTGCAGCTTGGCGACAGTGTCGTCCGCAGCCGGGGCAGCCGCGGCTTGCTGGGGGCCGCCGCAGCCGCCATCGCCGCCTGCTGTTGTAGCTGCTGGTAAGCGGCGGCGTCAGCTTCTGTCTGTGCTTGCTCCTGTTGATTGTGGCTCATGCCACCGACGACCGCGGTTGCGGTCCCGGCGACGACGGCGGTCCTGGCCGCAGTCCCCAGCAGGCTTGGCCGGCCAACCCGGCCCACTCCTCGTCGTCTCATGTGTCAGCTCTCCTCACTCATCGCCATGACCGCGTTCACGGTCTCAGCATCCAGTCTGTCGTGGGCCAGCAGCTCGCCGCCGGCGTCACGAATCGCACCAATGAGCTTGCGGGCCCACGTGTTCTCCCAGACGATCAGGGCCGCGGTATTGCCCGGCTCGAGCAGCTGACCGGCCGTTTCGATGTCCTCGGCGCTGAGCAGACCCATGACATCGCCATCGAGGTCGTCGAACATGCCGCCGTCTTCCACCTCCCCGATCTCGAGCGAGACCACGTCCCCCTCTTCGGATTTGCTGATGATCAGCAGATCGAGGATGGCAACCACCCCCGAGTCGACCAGATCGGCGAGAGCGGGGATGATCTCTCCGTTGAACTTGCTCCCCGGAAAGGAGATGGCCGCCAGTTCCACAGAGCCTCTCGTTTCGTCAGCCATGCATACCTCCTTGGTTTGATGGCAGGCGAAGATCACCTGCATTCCCTCCCCCAACTTGGCCCGATCACGACCATCAGCACGGCCATGATCGTGGCGTTGTTGATCGCCAACCAATGCCGGAGGTCGGCAAGGGTCTGGGCGGCCGTGTCGCCGCCGAGAAAGTAGATCCCGATCGGGATCGCCAGACCGATGGTCCCGATCAGGACGAAAACTGCGAGGACGATGTAGGCGTCGGTGCTGGAGAGCCCGGAAGCGGCGATGGAGGCCGCTGCGGCAAGCGTCAAAGTCAGGTTCTTCGGGTTGAGGGCCGCGAGCAGGAAACCGAGGCCGACGGATTTGCCTGGGGTGAACTGATCGATGGCGGCCATCCACTTCGGCATTGGCGGTTCCTCGTCGCCGCGCGGGCGACCCCGCCACGATCTGATCCCTATGAGGACCGCGACCAGACCGAGGACGAGCACCAACCAGCCCACCCACGTCGCCGGCCCCCCATCCTCGCTGGCCCCGGCGGGATCGGCCACGAGCAGCACGATGACCCCAACCAGTCCCAGGCCCAACAGCCAGCCGAGCAGGAAGGAGAGACCGTTGCCCTTGCCCTTCGGGTCGAGAGCATGAGAACGACTGCGATGATCGGGATCGGGCTGATCGCCACCCGACGGCCAACGGAGGATCTCGCTTGTCGCTGCACCCATGCCGGCGAACCTAGCGCGTGCGTCGCATCACCTTCGCGAGGGGTCCGTCAGGCGCCATTTCTCTCGTCACGCCAGGCAATCCAGTCGCCAAGTGGCGCCAGGTCGTAGGCGTCCCGGCCGTCGAATGAGAGTGTGAGCAGGGTGGCCCCGGCCTCGACATAGCCATCACCGGAGTCGGGCTTAGCCGGGTTGGCGCCACAGGAACGCTCGATCTCATCGGGGTCCCGTCCCTCGCGGGCGCACCAGTCGTTCAGTACCTGGTTCTTGTGCCGGATCACATCGGGGCGGCCGAAACCGTGCCAGATGTCGGCATGGCGGGCGGTGTAGCGCAGGGTCCTGCGCTCGCCCCGCCACCGATCAGGATCGGGATCTCCCGCATTGGAGGAGGATTCAGCTGCGCCCAGCGGTTCTCGATCCGGGGCAGCGCGTCCCGCAGCGCGGTCGAGTCGGGTCCCCGCAGTCCCGAACTCGTATCCGTATTCCTCGTAGTCACGCTCGAACCATCCCGCACCGATGCCGAGAATCAGCCGGCCGCCGGAGATGTGATCCACGGTGCGGGCCATGTCGGCGAGCAGCTCGGGATTGCGGTAACTGTTCGCCGAGACGAGCGGGCCGATCTCCACCCGTTCGGTGACCTCGGCGAAGGAGGCGAGCATGGTCCAGCACTCGAAGTGCTTTCCGTCAGGATCACCGCTGAGAGGAAAGAAGTGGTCCCAGTTGAAGAGGACGTCCACCCCCATCTCCTCCGCGCGCACAGCGGCAGCCCGGATCTGGTGGTAGTCAGCATGTTGCTGCTGGAGGTCGACTGCAATCCGAACCGGTCTGCTCACCAACCGCAACCTATCCCCTCCGAGCGAAGACGATGGCGATCAGACGGAGGATCTCGATGTAGAGCCAGATGATGGTGACCATCAACCCGAAGGCGGCAAACCAGGAGAACGCCCTCGGAGCCCCCATGGCGATGCCGTGCTCGATCACCGAGAAGTCGAGGAGGAGGTTCAGGGCGGCGACGATCACTACGACGATGCTGAACACGAGGGCGCCGGTGCCCACCCCGGTGACCAATGGCACGTTGACGCCGAAGATCGACAGGAGCAGCGTGGCGAGATAGAAGAGACCGATCCCGACTGTGGCGATGATGATCACCGATCGGGTCTTCTGCGTCACCTTGATGATCCGGAAGACATAGAGGAGCAAGGCCCCGACGAAGACTGCCACCGTCGCGGTCAGAGCTAGGAACACGATGCCCTCGTAGAAGGTCTCGTAGATCTTCGAGATCGACCCGACCAGTGCGCCCTGTCCCAGGGAGTAGACGATGCCGGTGATGGGGGCCAGCCGGGGACGGGCCACCGTGGCGAAGACCAGGACCAACAGTCCGATGATGAACAGCCAGTACCAACGTTGCACCGCCACCGCGTTGGCCCATCCGTAGGCAGCCCCCGCCACGACGAGCACCAGCAGGAAGAAGGTGGCGGCCGCCACCGACCCGATGGTCATCCTCTTCTCGCCGGTGGCGGTGGTCGCAGGAGGCGGCGCGGTTTGAAGGGCGGCGTCGGATGCCGACGGCTCGCCGAATTGCTTGGTCAGGACTGGGTTGGCCATGGCGACAGACTATGGGCCACAGCTCATCGCTGGCCGGATCGTCGAGAGCGTCAGCCTCTCGCCCCCAGTGTCTGCAAGGTCAGGGCCTGGGCAATGATCAGTCGTTCGATCTCGCTCAGATCCACGCTCTCGTTCGAGGCATGGATCTTCGCCTGGGCGACATCCTCGGCTCCCCACAGGATGACCTCGGCGTTCGGGCTGATGCCCTGGAGTCGAGCTACCAACGGGATCGAACCGCCGCTCCCCATGAAGCCGGCGTCGGTCTCGTAGGCCGCGGCCATTGCCGCCATCGCAGCCTTGACCGCGGGCCCGTCCATCTTCGCCGCGAACGGGTAGCCGACCCGCACCTTCTCCACCTCGACGTGCACGCCCCAGGGCGCCGCCTTCTTCAGATGCTCGATGAGCAGGCCCACCTCATTCTCGGAATCGGCGCCGGGCGGGACCCGCATCGAGATCTTGGCCGCGGCCTCCGGGATCACAACGTTGGCGGCATCCTTCACCGTGGGTGCGTCGATCCCGATGACCGACGCGGCCGGGCGGGACCAGAGGCGGGCACCGACGGTGCCCGAGCCGATCAGCTGCGCTCCGTCGACCATCCCCGCCGCCTCACGGAACGCATCGGGATCCATCTCACTGCCCGACCACTCGAACTTGGCCAGACCGGGGACGATGGTGTCGCCCGCATCGTCGTGGAGGCTGGCGAGGATCTTGATGAGGGCGAGCAGGGCATCCGGTGCGGCCCCGCCAAACAGCCCGGAGTGCGCCGGGTGGTGGAGGGCACTCACCTTGACCACCACGACCACATTGCCGCGAAGAGTGGTGGTCACCGCCGGCACACCTGCCGCCGGGTTGCCCATGTCGGCGATCACATACGTGTCCGCCTGAAAGAGCTCGGGATTGGCGTCGACATATGGCCCGATATGGCTGACCGTCTCCTCCTCCCCTTCGATGAGAATGCGAAGATTGACCGGGAGGTCCCCCTCGAAGACCCCGAGGGTCCCGGCATGGATGATCACCCCGCTCTTGTCGTCCGCCGCCCCGCGTCCGTAGAGGCGACCGTCCTTGAGCTCGGCTTTCCAGGGATCGGTGTCCCATCCGGCCTCGACCGGTGCGGGCTGCACGTCGTAGTGGGCGTAGAGGAGGACGGTGGGAGCGCCTTCAGGCCCGGGCATGTCGCCGTAGATCGCGGGCTTTCCCTCACCGAGGTCGAGCTCACGGACCTCGGCCCCATGCTTCTCGAGTAGCTCCATCGAGGCCCGGCGCATGTCGTGAACCGGTTCCTCCGGATAACCGGGGAAGGAGCACGAGGCGTGGCTCACCAGGTCCTTGAGGTCTTCGGTGAGGCCGGGCATCAGGGCCTTCGCTCGGGATCGGACTTCCTCAGTGGTCAGCATCTCTGTCTCCTGTGTAGGTCGTCTACGTCCCGGTCGATACCGGATTTCTACTCCGTTGCAGGAGTGGCCTGGCGACTACGAAACACCGCGCTCCAGACGAGCTCGAGCACGACGGCGAGACCGAGGACCACGATCATGGCGACGAACGTCTCCGGTGCGGTTTGCCAGGTCTGGATCCCGAACACCAGGAGAACGACGGCTGTGGAGAGAATGCCGAGGATGATGATCACCATGTTGGAGCCGGTCTCAGCCCGGAGCCGCATCCCGGCGAGGGCAACCATGAGGAAGATGACCAGTGCCACGACGCTACCCAGCGATGCGATTGCGGTCAGGTCCACGAGCAGGGCGAGGACGAGGACGAGTATCGAGGAGACACCCATGCCCATGGTGCTCCCGAATGGTCCCGGGTGGGCGAACTTCGGTGGGAACTGGCCGCTGCGGGCAAGGGCTGAGGTCAGGCCGACCACTCCGTAGACATTGGCATTCACCGAGGTGAAGGTGGCGAGTAGGGCGGCGATTGCCATCATGGCGAACCCGGCGTCTCCGAGCACAGGTCGTGCCGCCTCGGCTAGCGCGGTCTCCCCGTATCCGATCACCTGGTCGACGGTGAGGGTCCCGAACACTCCCAGGGAGATCAGGATGTACAGGGCGGTGGTGATCCCGAGCGCGATATAGGTGGCCTTGGGGAGGTTGCGGGCCGGGTCCGGCAGATCCTCTCCCGCATAGCTGATGACCGCGAACCCCAGGTAGGCGAAGAAGGTGAGGGCGATGCTGGAGACGATGTCGAAAGCCGGGGGGTAGAGGGAAGGGGAGAGCAACTCGGTGTCCATCTCCCCGAGGGTGACTGCGATGAAGACGGCGAACACCGCCAGCAGGATCACCACGACCAACGACTGGATCTTGCTGATCGCATCGGCACCCAGGATCTGGACCGCGGCCACCACCACGATGACGCCTGCGGTGAAGAGATTCGCCGCGGTGGCGCTTGCGCTTTCGCCGATGAACAGGGCAACGGCATAGCTGCCGAATGACACCGCCACCATCGCGGTGATGATGATTGCGGCGAAATAGAGGAGCCAGGCGAAGGTCCCGACGAGATGGCCGACTCCGAATCCCTGGGTGAGGAAGGTGACCAGCCCGCCCGAGGACGGATAGCGAGCCCCGAGCTTGGCCACCACGTATCCGAGAAGGGTGGCGATCACCCCTCCCAGGAGGAACGAGAGCCAGGTGGCGGCGCCCGCAACCGCCCCCGCCTCGCCGAGCAGGGCGAAGATGCCGGCGCCGACCATGGCCCCGATGCCGAGGGACGCCGCCCCGCGGACGGTCATGCCACCGGACGCCGGCTTCTCAGAGGTTCGGTCATCTCGACTCTGGGATCAGTAGAAGATCACCCCGATCAGGGCACCGACCACGACAGAGACCACCGTCATGATCAGCATCGGGACGAAGAAGCTGTGGTCCAACAACTTGGTTCCCAGCTTCGTCGACCCGGTGAGGTCGAAGTTGGCGGCCGCGATCTGGGTGCCGTTGGCGGGCAGGGTGTAGACGCCACCCAGGGCACCACCCCACATACCGGTGACCAGCCCGGGGGCCAATCCCGCGGCCAGACCGATCGGAACGATGGTTCGTGTCGCGGTCGACTGGCTCGTGGTCAGCGCCGCCACCAGGAACACGGCGAGGGCGAAGATCCACACCGCCTGATTCACCCAACCACCGATGGTGGTGACGATGAACTCCTCGTGAGCTGCGATGAAGGTCGCCGTCAGCCAGGCGATGCCGAAAAGGGCGATGGCCGAGACCATTCCCGCCTTGAACACCGAGGCCCCGGGGACCTCGCTCACGTCTGGCTTCGATATCAGGATGATGAGAACGCCGACCGTGAACATGACCAGCTCGATCGTCGTGGTCATGTCGATGGTGACCAGTTCTCCTTCGATCTCGAAAGCGGGCCGCAGATCGGGGAACAGGCCGAGGATGACGATGGCGAGCACGCCGAGGAGGAAGATGATCCCCGCGTTGCGCCCTTCCTTGGTGGAAGTCAACTCGATCTTCTCGCCGGACGTCTCGGGTCGGGCCAGCTCGCCAGAGGCGATCTTGGCCTGAATCTCCGGATCGTCATCGATGTCCTTGCCCATCCGCCCCACGACGAGGGCGGTGACGATGATTCCGATGACGCCCGCCGGGAACGTGATCGACAGGATCTGCGCCAGGTCGAAGTTGTACGGCTCGACCGCGGTCAGGGTCACCATCGCCGCCATCGCCGCTGAGACAGGCGACGCGGCCAGCGACATGCCGGACTGCACGACCGTGACCGTCAGCGGACGTGAGGGCCGGATGCCGTTCTGATAGGACACGTCGTAGATCACCGGGAGGAGGGGATAGAGGATGTTGCTCGTCCCCGCACCGACCGTGAAGAGAAAGGCGGTGAGTGGGGCGATCAGTGTGATCTGCTTGGGGTGACGCTGGATGACTCCAGCGGCGATCTTGACCATCCAGTCGACCCCGCCGGCCACCTGCATCAGAGCTGCCGCGGTGACCACGGCGAGGATGATCAGCAGGGCCGAGATCGGCGGCTCTCCGGGCGCCTCGCCGAAGACGAAGACCAGGACGGCTACTCCAAGACCGCCCCAAACGCCGATCCCTACTCCTCCGGCACGGGTGCCCATGACGATGGCGGCGAGGACCACCACCGCCTCGAGGATGAATGTGATGTCCATTTGTCTCCTTTCAGGTCAGTCCGTGCCGCAGACGACGTCGAGTCGTTCCTTGAGGGCGTTGTACGCCGTGACCGAAGCGTCCAGTGAATCCTGCATGAGCGGCTGGGCCACTTCGAGGCCTTCGTCACCGAGGTCGAAGGTCACCTGTCTCAACTCGGTCAGGGCGAAATTCAGGTTCGAGACCGCCTGGTCGTAGAGGCCATCCGCCTCAGCCTGGAACTGATCCAGTTGGACCATGACGTTCTCGACGAGCTCCAGGGCGTCAGCCGCAGTGGCTGTCTCCGGGTCCAGGGTTTCCACCTCGGCCACCGCTGCCTGCAGGTCCTCGTACTGCCGGCAGAGATTCCGCTCCTCGGCGTTGCCGCATGCGGTGAGCGCCAGGGCGAGCACGGTCGTGCTTACGACCCATGCACGTCGGCGGAGTCCGGTCATCGTGCCGCTCCCTTCATTCCGGTTCCTGGGTGACGATGGTTACGAGGATTTTGCACGCCATGACCATGTCATCGACGGCAATGTGCTCGCTGGCGGCGTGCTCGTCGACCATGCCGGTGGCCATGGCGACACAGGCTATTCCGTGGGCGTTGAAGAAATTGCCATCGGTCCCACCGCCGCTCTTTCGTGGAATCACCTCGAGCCCCAGTGACCTGATCGCCCGGGCCGCCTCGCGGTAGGGCCGCTCGGATTCGTCGATGTGGTAGGTCCGGTAGATCTCCTCGGCCTCGAAATCGAGGGTCGCCCCGTGACGGTCGGCAGCCTCGGCCAGAGCGGCTCGCATGGCATCCAGCTGCGCGTCGAGCTTCTCCTGGTCGTGGCTTCGGGCCATGCCCTGGAGGGTGACCTCGCCGGGCACGATGTTCCTCGCCTCCCCGCCGGTGATGGTCCCGATGTTGGCCACTGTTTCCTCGTCGATGCGACCCAGTGGCATAGCGGCGATGGCCTCGGCGGCCACCTTCACCGCGTTGATCCCCTTCTCTGGCTCGACGCCGGCATGGGCCTTCTTCCCGTGAATCGTTGCTGTGATGTAGACGGAGGTCGGCGTCCAATAGGTGATGGCCCCGATAGCGCCGGCGGTGTCGAACACGAACCCATAGGTCGAGTTCAGGGAGCTGAGGTCCATCTGGCGGGATCCGAGCAACCCACTCTCCTCGCCAACGGAGATGACGAACTCGAGGGTCGAATGCTCCACCTCGGGTTGGGAATCGAGGATGGTCAGCAGCTCCAGACATCCCGCGATGCCGGACTTGTCATCAGCGCCGAGGATGGTCGTCCCATCGGTCTTGATGATTCCGTCCTCGATGATGGGACGGATCCCGGTGTCGGTCCCGGCGGTGTCCATGTGTGTCGAGAGCAGCACTGTGTCGGGCCCGGTGCCCGGGAGGACGGCGACCAGGTTTCCGATGTCGTCCATGGTCACGGTGCAACCGAGCGCGGTGAATCTCGCCGATAGCTCCTTGCCGATCTGCTCTTCGTGCCCGGTCGGGCTGTCGATCGCCACCAGATCGAGGAATGTCTGCACGAGTCGATCGCGGTCGACTGCTTCAGCGAGCATGGCCACTCGCGTCGATATCGATGCGGTCACCCCGACTCATCGTCCGGCACTCTATATCTCGCCGGATCCCCTCGTGGCGCCTTTGCGAGGTGACTTTTCGACACGGCCATCGAAAGCAACCGAGCCGGGAGATGGATCCGTACAGTGGCGCCTGTGCCGGTTTGCCCAACTGCCAGATTCGCTGCTTCACGCGGCACCACCAACGTCGGGCGACTCGAATAGATGACGGACAGGACCAAGAGCGCGGCCGGGATCGTCCTCCTGACGCTGGCGTCGGGTCAGTTCCTCATGACCCTCGACAGCTCGGTGATGAACGTCTCCATCGCCCAGGTGGCCGAGGACGTCGGGACGACTGTCACTGGCATCCAGACCGCGATAACCCTCTACACGTTGGTTATGGCGACCCTGATGATCACGGGCGGGAAGATCGGCAGTCTCATTGGTCGTAAGCGCGCCTTCATGATCGGCTGTGTCATCTATGGCGCAGGCTCGCTGACCACCGCGCTAGCGCCCACTCTGACAGTCCTCATCATTGGCTGGTCCTTCCTGGAGGGCATCGGCGCCGCACTGATCATGCCTGCGATCGTGGCGCTGGTCGCCTCGAATTTCCCTCCCGAGGGGCGACCACGTGCCTATGGCCTGGTGGCCTCGGCCGGCGCGATCGCCGTTGCCGCGGGACCGCTGATTGGGGGCTTTGTCACGACATATTGGACCTGGAGATATGTCTTCGCAGGGGAGGTCGTGGTTGTCGCTGCGATCCTCATGCTCACCCGCAGGATCCAGGACGCGCTGCCTGAGACCAAACACCGGCTGGACCTGGTCGGTGCTGCCCTCACCGCGGCCGGGCTCGGTCTGGCTGTCTACGGCGTGCTTCGCTCTGGCGAGTGGGGCTGGATCCAGCCGAAACCCGGTGGTCCGGAATGGCTCGGGATCTCGCCGACCCTGTGGTTGATCCTGGCCGGGGCCCTCATCATCAGGATCTTCTTTGCCTGGGAGGCGAGGGTGGTGGCCAGTGGGCGGGAGCCTCTCGTGAGGATCGAGATGCTCCGGGTTGCTCAGTTGACCGGTGGCCTCACCATGTTCTTCTTCCAGTTCATGATTCAGGCCGGGATCTTCTTCATCGTTCCGCTCTTCCTATCCGTTGCGCTCGGCCTGACTGCGCTGGAGACAGGTGTGAGATTGCTGCCTCTCTCGGTGGCGCTCCTGCTCACTGCGGTCGCCATCCCCAAGTACCGGCCAAATGCCGCGCCGCGCACCGTCGTGCGTTGGGGCCTCATCGCGCTACTCGCCGGGATCGTCTCGCTCATTGCCGCCCTCGAGGTGGGTGTCGGAGCGGAGATCGTCGCGGTGCCGATGCTCCTCACCGGGTTGGGTGTAGGCGCCTTGGCCTCACAGCTGGGAGCGGTGACGGTGTCGGCAGTCCCGGACAAAGACACGGGCGAGGTTGGGGGTCTCCAGAACACCATGACCAATCTCGGAGCCTCCCTCGGCACCGCCCTCGCCGGTTCGATCTTGATCGCCGCGCTGACCACGTCGTTCGTTCAGGGAATCCAGGAGAATCCCGACGTCCCGCCCGAGGTGTCGTCCGGAGCCGAGGTCGAGCTCGCCGGCGGGATACCATTTGTCTCCAATGCCCAACTCGAAGAGGCGCTGGGTCAGTCCGGTCTAGCCCCCTCCGAGACCGAGGCGATCCTCGCCGAGAACGAGGAGGCACGCATCGCCGCTCTGCGGGCCAGTCTCTCGATTCTTGCCCTGTTCGCCGTGTTGGCTCTGTATTTCAACCGTTTGATCCCGATGGAGCCTGTGGGCACCCCATCGGGAATCCCCGCCGAAGTCTGACCTCGGCGGCTAGCTCAGACCCGGGTGCCGGTCTTCGGCCGGCTCCCACGCCGGCGCGGCCACCTCGGTGACGTGGGGTCGGTCCGCTGCAGTCACCCAGAACCCGATCAGCGAGGCTGCGATCTCGGGATGGGGATTGTGGGCCCGGTGCACGACCCCGATCGGCTCGGTGTAGACGTCACCCGCCGAATAGTGCTCGGTTCGTCCCTCGTACTGCAGGGACACGATTCCCCGGAGCAACACGAAATAGACGATCCCGTTGTGGACGTGCCATGAGGCGCTGCTTGCCCGGATTGAGCTCGGACAGCTGGATATTGATCCGCGCCTCGGGATCCCGGGGCAGACGGGCTTCGATCTCGTCGAACAGGACCTGCCGGATGTGGGAGCCGTCTTCGGGCACCAGTCCGGTCACCTGGAGGACAAGGGTCTCAGGGTCGACCTGATATTCCTTCATAAACCGTGCATCGTGTCGTCGATGAGGTGGTCGACCACCGCTTCGAGGGCCTCTCGCTCACCCGCCCCGGCATCGACCGCGGCCGTGTGGACGGCGAGTTGGCGATGGGCACTGGTCCCCTCGCTGACGATCGTTCGCATGTGTCGCATTTCCTCGATCACGTCGAATTCGAGGGCGTCCTGGGCCAGCATCTCGATTATCTCCTCGACGAGGTCGGCGATGGGGACGAGCTCGCCGCGACCGAAGTCGATCAGGGAACCGTCCGTCCCGTAGCGCTGCGCCCGCCACATGTTCTCCGAGATCAGGAACGGCGAATACACCCGCCACCTCTGATTTCGACGACGCAGACGGAACAAATACCCAAGCAGGCATAGGTAGAAGGCCGCCACGGTCATGGCGTCGTCGAGCCGGGTGCACACGTCGCTGACCCTCATCTCCAGAGTTGGGTAGCGGGCGGATGGCCGGATGTCCCACCACAGCTTGGTGGCGTCCTCGATGATCCCGGCTTCCACCAGGATGTTGACGGTTCGCTCGTACTCGCCCCAGGACTCGAATTCCTCGGGTACCCCGGTCCGGGGCATGTTCTTGAAGATGATGGGGCGGTAGGCGAGGAGCCCGGTGTCGGTCCCGGCCCAGAATGGAGAAGAGGTGCTGAGGGCGAAGATGTGGGGGAGCATGTAGCGGATCTGGTTCATCAGGTCGATGCGAAGGTGCTCGTCCTCGATCCCCACATGCACGTGCATCCCGCAGATGACCATCTGGCGAGCGACGACCTGGTAGTCGGCGGCGATGCGCTGATATCTGGGCTGCTCGGTGGGTTCCTGCTCCATCCAGTTGGCGAAGGGGTGGGTCGAGGCGGCGATGATCGCAGCCCCGTATTCCTTGACCACGCCTGAGAGGTCACGGCGGAGGCCGGAGAGGTCGTCGCGGGCCTCGGACAGCTTGGCGCAGACCTTGGTTCCCACCTCGATCTGAGCCTTGAGGAACTCAGGGGCCACCTGAGGCCCGAGCACTTCCCGCAGTGAATCCCACATCTCAGGAGGCGGGTCCTTGACCAGATCCCGTGTCTCACGATCGACGACCAGGTACTCCTCCTCGATGCCGATGGTGAAGGCGGGACGGTCGATCACGGGGCGAAACCTAGATGCCGCTGCCCAGGGCGTGTCGTCTCATGAGAGCGCACTCCTCACGGATGTGACAGCCTTCGAGATGATCGTTGACCAGACCCATCGCCTGCATGAACGCATAGACCGTGGTCGGACCGACGAAGGACCATCCCCGCTTCTTCAAGTCCTTGGAAAGGGCGGTCGAGACCTCGGTCACGGACTGGATCTCCGACGGAGGAGGGTCCTCGGGGCCGGCCCACGACCAGAAGTAATTTGCGAGTGACCCCCGCTCGTCGATGATCTCGAGGGCGCGGCCGGCATTGTTGATCGTCGAGCGGATCTTCCCCTGGTGACGGACGATCCCCGGATCGGCCAGGAGTCGCTGGACATCTTCTTCGCCGAACCCGGCGACCGTGGTGGGGTCGAACCCGGCGAAGCCGGATCTGAAGTTCTCGCGTTTGCGCAGGATGGTGAGCCAGGACAGACCGGCCTGGAAGCCCTCGAGACAGATCTTTTCGAAGAGCCGGCTGTCGTCCGTGACCGCCCGACCCCACTCGAGGTCGTGATACTCCCGATAGATCTCGGGCTCCGAGCCCCACCAGCAGCGGGGGACGAGGTCGTCACCGATCGCCAGATCCATGGGCAGACACTATTTGATCGTTTGTTTCTCGCTGCTTTAGCTTTCTTTGTCAGGGTCGGTCCTAAGTTGTCCTCGTGAGATCGAGGACGGTCCGCGATGCATTGTCCGGCGCAGTGGCCGCCGCCGTCGCTCTCGGTGTCTCCGAGTTGGCGGCCGGGTTGCTCGGGCTGCCCTCCCTGATCGAGGGCATGGGCAACTGGGTGATCGACGTGGTGCCGACTTCCGTCAAGGAATGGGCCATTGCCACCTTCGGCACCAACGACAAGCTTGTCCTTCTCATCGGGATCGTCGTGGTGACGATCCTGTTGGGGGCCGTTGTCGGTGTCTTCGGGCGTGATCATTTCGGGATCGCGACCGCGGTGTTCATTGGGTTCGCCGCCGTCAGCTTCCCTTGCTGCGCTCAATGACCCAAGGTGTCCCTGGGCGTGGCCGTGATCCCGGCCGGATTGGCGGCTATCACCGGTCTGGTGACACTGCAGTGGTTGTACAGGCAGGGTGCCGAGCCCGCCGTGCCGCCGGCTGAAAGCGATGCACCGCGGGACGTCTCACGACGTGGCTTCGTCATTGGCTTGGTTTCTCTGTTCGGAGTAGCGGTGCTCTCCGCCGGCATCGGGCGGGCCCTGGTGAATCGTGCGACGCGTTCGGCGGCGGGGCGAGGCGATGTCGCCCTTCCCGCAGCCGCCGAGGCGCTACCTGCGGTCCCCGAAGCGGCCGAGCTTGGGGTCGAGGGGCTCAGCTCGGTGATCACGCCCAATGAGACCTTCTATCGGATCGACACCGCATTCCTCGGTGTTCCCCGCGTCGACATCCAGGAGTGGGCCCTGACGATCGAGGGGAGGGTCGATAGCCCCTACTCGATCTCATATTTCGATCTTCTCGACATGCCGCTGGTGGAGAAGGACGTGACCCTGTCCTGCGTCTCCAACGAGGTCGGTGGTGACCTGGTGGGGAACGCTCGTTGGCTCGGTGTGCCCTTGACCGAGGTCCTGGATCGGGCGGGTGTCCGCGATGACGCCGAGCAGCTGGTCGGCCGCTCGGTGGACGATTTCACGGTCGGCTTCCCGGTCGAAGCCGTCTACGACGGCCGGGATGCCCTGCTCGCCGTGGGCATGAACGGCGAGCCACTGCCGATGGAGCACGGTTTCCCGGCCCGTCTGGTGGTGGCGGGCCTCTACGGCTACGTCTCTGCGACCAAATGGCTCTCGTCGATCGAGCTGACCGGATGGGACGAGTTCGACGCCTACTGGATTCCCCGTGGCTGGGCCAAGGAGGCACCGATCAAGACGCAGAGTCGGATCGACACTCCGACTCAGGGTGCGTCTGTGGCGCCGGGCATCCGGCAGGTCGCCGGTGTGGCCTGGGCGCCCCATCGGGGCATCTCCAAAGTCGAAGTGAAGCTGGGTGAGGAGGCCGAATGGGTGGAGGCCCGGCTCGCCGAGCCCTTGTCGGACAATTGCTGGCGGCAATGGGTGGTCGACTGGGACGCCCCGGCCGGGACCCACCAGCTCCAGGTGCGCGCCACCGATGGGGAAGGCCAGGTCCAGACCGAGGAGCTCCGCCCACCCGCTCCCGACGGCGCCACTGGCTGGCACACGGTTCGGGTCAGCGTGGGTTGACTTCCTCGTAATTGGGACCGAGAGAGGTCACATACGGGACTGTGGCTCCCAATTACGAGTCAGACCTGATCGGTGGCGGCAACGGCCCAGGAGAGACCGAGGGCGGGGCTGGATAGGGCAAGACGGAGCAGCCAGCCGCTCTCGGGGCTGCCGTCGTCGAACCAATGCCAATCGAGCCCATCTACCGCGGAGCCCATCGATTCTGGGTCTGCCGGCCAGTCCAGGTCGGTGAGCATCGCCACCGCCCACCAGGCCAGATAGCGACCTGCGGCGGCGCCGCGGCGGCGACCGTGTGCTCCGCCGGACGATGCGGCCCAGGCCATCCAAGCCAGACCGTGGCCGGAGTCGATCGTGGCGACGCGGGCGCGTGTCATACCCAGGGCGGCGATCGCAGCCAGGTGGTCTCCTTCCACCGCCGCCGTCTGTGATCGTCCGTTCGACTGATCGGTCCATGGCTCGATGAGATCACCCAAGGCGGCTAGGGAATCGGTGTCGTCGATCGTCTGCACCTCGTCGGGCAGAACGACCTCGACGGTGTCGGGTATCGGTGGGGCGGGCGCCTCGACCTTGTCCTTCTTGTAGGTCGCCGTCGGATACGCCGGCTCCCAGGTCAGGAGGGTCGCGGGCAGGTCGGGGATGGGCACATCCACGGTTTCCCCACGGACCACCCTCTCCGCGGCAACGGTGTCCCGCTCAGGTCCGGGAGGGAGCGCCGGGGCCAACTCGACCCAAGTCTTGGTGCTGGCCGCAACCTCGGGCAGAGGGCCCAGGGCGAAGCGCGACTGGCCTTCGGCCACCACTGGTCCGGCGATCGGAGCCGGGGCCTCGAGGACGAGTCGGTATCGAATGTGCTCCTCGACGCCCCAAACCTGTTTTCCCCTACCTACCGCCTCGGCGCATCGATGCCGGAGGTCGATGAGGTCGTCCCAGTTTCGGCTGGAGCAGAGCCCGTCGACGATCCGGAGCAACTCGTCGGTGTCCGACGACTCGATCGCTTCGATGGCCCGTGCCGCGATCACGGGTTGGGCCCGGTGGCAACCGGCAGATCACGTCTCGACCAATCCGAGAACGACCCGATGTAGACGTCCGGCATGGGCTTTCCGGCGACTACGAGGGCCAGGGCGCCATGGCATGCGTTCACGCCGCTGCCACAGGAAACGACCCCATCGTCGGGGAAGTCCCGATAGACCTCGGCCAGGTCAATGCTCGCCCGGAATCGTCCGTCATGGAGATTGCCCGAGAGTGGATAGTTCACTGCCCCAGGGATGTGCCCCGCCTTGGGGTCGATCGGCTCGATCTCTCCCCGGTACCGCTCCGGTGATCTGAGATCGGCGAGGAATCGTCCCTGCAGGTCGTCGTGTCGGACGACCCCGGTGTACCCGGCCACTTCGCGATAGAAGGCCGGCTCCGGGGTCACCGAGCCGGTGTCGACCGGGAAGCCGTGGCCGACCCACTCCTGGAAGCCGCCGTCGAGGACCCTGACCTCGCCCGGATGACCGATCGACACGAGCATCCACCACATCCGGGCCGCCACCGCTCCGCCCTGGTCGTCGTACACCACGACGTCGTCATGAGGAGACAAACCGAGACGGCCCAGGGTGGCGACGAAGTCATCGACCGCCGGCAACGGATGACGCCCATCGCCACTTCTCGGCGGCCAGATCGTGGTCGAGGTCGACGAAGACGGCACCCGGTATGTGCCCTTTCTCATAGGACTCCCGACCAGGGGTCGGGGCGGTCAGCGACCAGCGAAGGTCGAAGAGCTTCACCTCGTCGACGACCTGGCCCAGCTCAGTCGCCGAGATCAGTGGGTGCCTGGTGCTCATCCCTGTGTCTGATCTCATCGCCGAGACCGGAGATGGTGGCTCCGAGCGCGGCGCCAAACGAGCCGGCAGCCCGCTTCAGACCGGCGCGCGTGTCGGGGTCTTTGAGGGCGACCGACAAGGATGCCGCCACCTGGTCCCAGGCGCCGGCCAGTGTGGCCAGAGCCTTCCTTATCTCGTCTTCGGTCGGTCCATCTTCCGAGGCGGCGCGCCGGTAGATGCTCCAGAGGCTGTCTTTCAGGGACGACCACTCGAGCGATGCGGCGTCCCAGGGATCTGTCTCCCCGTTCGACGTAGGATCGGGCTGGTGCGTCTCCACCTTCTCGATGGTACCTACGAGTTGTTTCGCTCCCACTTTGGGCGCAAAGACACGGTCACCGGCCCCGACGGGGCCGATCTGAAGGCGACGCTCGGGATCATGGAATCGACACTCGCCCTGCTCCGTGAGCCGGGGGTCACACATCTGGGCGCGAGCTTTGACACAGTCATCGAGTCCTTTCGGAACGACATGTTCCCCGCCTACAAGTCTTCCGCGGGGATGGAACCCGACCTGCTCGCCCAGTTCCCGATCGCCGAGTCGGCCCTGGAGGCAATCGGCGTCGTGGTGTGGCGGAACATCGAGTTCGAGGCGGACGACGCCATCGCCACTGCGGCGATCCGATGGGTCGAGGACGTGGAGCAGGTGGTCATCGCCACGCCGGACAAGGACCTGAACCAGGTGGTGATCGGGGAGCGGATCGTCACCTACAACCGGCGGGAGCAAAAGCTGCTCGACGAGGCGGCGGTGGTGGAGAAGTTCGGGATCCATCCCGAGTCGATACCCGACTACCTGGCTCTGGTCGGTGACACCGCGGACGGGGTGCCGGGCCTTCCCGGATGGGGGGCGAAGTCGGCGTCGACTGTGCTGTTCCGCTATCCCCGTCTGGAGTTGATCCCCGAATCGGCTGCCGACTGGGAGGTCACGGTGCGCAGCGCGGACAAGCTCGCCGCCGTCCTCCGGGAAAACCAGGAGGCCGTGCATCTCTTCCGCGAGCTGACCACGCTTCGTCTGGACGTGCCGATCGAGGAGTCGCTGGCCGATCTCGAGTGGATGGGCGTGCCCCGCTCCCGATTCGAAGACTTCTGCGCTTCGGTCGGCTTCGACGCGGAGTCGATCCGGGTCCACCGCTGGGCCGAGTAGGTCCTAGGCCGCCGCCTCGGGCTCCTCGTCGGCCCCGGTGAACTGGGAGTTGTAGAGGGCGGCGTAGGCGCCGTCGAGGGCGATCAGCTCGTCGTGGTTGCCTTGCTCGACGATGCGGCCGGCATCCATCACCAGGATTAGATCCGCGTCGCGAATGGTCGACAGTCGATGGGCGATGACGAAACTTGTGCGATCGGTGCGTAAGGCGGCCATGGCGTGCTGGAGCAAGGCCTCGGTGCGGGTGTCGACCGAGCTCGTCGCCTCGTCGAGGATCAAGAGAGCCGGGTCGGCGAGGAAGGCACGGGCGATGGTGATGAGCTGTTTCTCACCGGCACTCACATTGCTCCCCTCGTCGTCGATCATCGTTTCGTATCCGTCGGGCAGGCTGTGCACGAAGCGATCGACGAAGGTCGCCCGCGCCGCCTCGAGGATCTCGTCCTCGGTGGCATCGGGGCGGCCGTAGGCGATGTTCTCTCGAATCGTCCCCCGGAACAGCCACGTGTCCTGCAACACCATTCCGATCTCGGAACGGAGGTCTGCCCGACGCATGTCCGCGATGTCGATGTCATCGAGGGTGATCCGCCCCGAGTCCAACTCGTAGAACCGCATGATCAGATTGACGAGCGTGGTCTTGCCCGCGCCGGTCGGCCCGACGATCGCCACCGTCTGCCCGGGCTCGACCTTCAGCGATAGATCCTCGATCAATGGCCGGTCCTCGTCGTATCGGAACGACACGTGCTCGAAGGCGACCCGCCCGTGCGGGTCCTCGACCATGACCGGCTGATGGTCATCGCCGATCTCCTCATCGGCATCGAGCAGCTCGAACACTCGCTCCGCCGACGCCACACCCGACTGGAGGAGGTTGATCATCGATGCGATCTGGGTGATGGGCTGGGCGAACTGGCGCGAGTACTGGATGAATGCCTGGACGTCGCCGAGCGTCATGGTTCCGCTGGCCACCCGCAGGCCGCCGACGACGGCGACGATCACGTAGTTCAGGTTCCCGATGAACATCATGATCGGCATGATCAAACCGGAGAGGAACTGGGCGGAGAAGCTGGACTCGTACAGGGCCTCGTTCTCCTCCTCGAAGCTCGCCTGAACCTCGCGCTGGCGGCCGAACACCTTGACCAGGCTGTGACCGGTGAATGCCTCCTCGATCTCGGAGTTGAGGGTTCCGGTGCGACGCCACTGAGCGACAAAGTGCTTCTGCGACCGCTTCATCACCGTGCCTGCAACGATCATGGTGAGCGGGATCGTCACCAGGGCGATCAGCGCCAGTGTCGGCGAGATGGAGAACATCATCGCGACCACGAAGATGACGGTGAGCACCGAGTTCAACATCTGGCTCATCGTCTGTTGCAGGCTCTGGGACACGTTGTCGATGTCGTTGGTGACACGGCTCAACAACTCGCCGCGGGGTTGGCGGTCGAAGTAGCGGAGTGGAAGCCGGTTGAGCTTGTCCTCGACCTCGGACCGCATCCGGAAGATGGTCTTCTGGACCACGTCGTTGAGCAGGTAACCCTGGAGGTAGCCGAGCAAGGCCGAGCCGACATAGATGGCGAGGGCGACGAGGAGAACCGTCCCCAAGGCGCGAAAGTCGATCCCCTGGCCGGGAACCACGTCCACCGCAGACAGCAGGTCGGCGGCCTGACCCTGGCCGGCGGCGCGTGCCGCGTCGATCGCCTCGGCCTTGGTCATCCCCGCCGGGAGCCGCCTGCCGATGGCTCCGGCGAAGATGATGTCGGTGGCGCGGCCCAACACCTTTGGCCCAATCGCCGACAGACCGACGCTGAGCACCGCAGCGACGAGCACGGCGATGACCTTGGGCCGCTGGGGGCGAAGCCGGCCGAGCAGCCTCTTCGCCGATGGCCCGAAATTCATCGACTTCTGACCGATCATCCCGCCGCCGAACGGCCCACGGCCCGGTCCGGGCCCGGCCTACAACCCGTTCGGTGGTCTTCATCGTCCGATCGCTCATGAGGCCACCTCGGCCCTCAGCTGCGATTCGACGATCTCGACGTAGGTCGGGCACGTCGCCAAGAGGGACTCATGGGTCCCGAGACCGACGACAGCCCCGTCCTCCAGGACGACGATCTGGTCGGCGTTGGCGATCGTGGAAACCCGCTGGGCGACGATCACCACCGTGGAGTCAGCGGTGTAAGGCTTGAGCGCCCGACGGAGCCGGGCATCCGTGGCCAGGTCGAGGGCAGAGAACGAGTCATCGAAGAGATATATCTCCGGGCGGCGGATCAAGGCTCGGGCGATGGCGAGCCGTTGACGCTGGCCTCCGGAGACGTTGGTGCCTCCCTGTGCAATCGGCGCCTCGAGCCCGCCCTCCATCGCCGCCACGAAATCCCGGGCCTGGGCGATCTCGAGGGCTGCCCACATCTCCTCTTCGGTGGCATCGGGCTTTCCGTACTTCAGGTTGCTGGCAACAGTCCCCGAGAAGAGATATGCCTGCTGGGGGACGAGACCGATCTTCGACCACAACGTGTCGGCGTCCAGGTCACGCACGTCTACGCCGTCGACCAGCACGGTTCCCACGGTGGTGTCGATCAGACGGGGGATGAGGGTGAGCAGAGTCGACTTGCCGGCACCGGTGGACCCGATGATGGCCGTGGTCTGGCCAGGCCGTGTCACGAAGCTGACCTCGTCGAGAACGGGATGAGTGGCCCCCGGGTACATGAACCCGACTCCGCGCAGCTCGAGCTCACCGTGACGATCGACCTCGGTCACACCGGACTCCGGAAGCACGACCGACGAGTCGGTGTCGAGCACCTCGGCGATGCGGTCCGAGCTGACCGCCGCCCGGGGGATCATCACCAGCATGAACGTGGCCATCATCACCGACCACAGGATCTGGATCAGATAGGAGAGGAAGGCGGTCAGGGCCCCAATCTCCATGGCGCCGGATTCGATCCTCATGGCGCCGAACCAGAGGACGGCCACGCTGGACACGTTGAGGACCAGCATCAGCACCGGGAACATGGCGGCCATCCAACGACCGACCGACACCGAGACGTCGGTGAGCTCGGTGTTCGCCCGGCCAAACTTCTCGGTCTCGAACGGCTCGCGGACGAAGGCTCGAAGCACTCTGATGCCGGAGGTCTGCTCACGAAGGACGCGGTTCACCGTGTCGATCCGAGCCTGCATCAATCGATATCCCGGCACCATGTGGGACACGATGAAGCCGATCGCCACTCCGAGGACCGGCACCGCCACCGCCACCAGCCAGAACAGTCCGACGTCCTCCCGCAGCGCCATGATTATCCCGCCCACCATCATGATCGGAGCCATCAACATCATGGTCAGGCTCATGAAGACGAGGGTTTGCACCTGCATGACGTCGTTGGTGTTGCGGGTGATGAGCGAGGGTGCGCCGAACTTGGCCATCTCGCGGGCCGAGAACTCACCGACCCGGCGGAAGATCTTCGAGCGGAGGTCCCGCCCGAAGCCCATTGCGGTCCTGGCCCCGAAGTAGACGGCGACGATCGTGCAGACGATCTGGAGGAATGAGATGCCGAGCATCACGGCTCCCACCCGAAGGATGTAGTCGGTGTCCCCGGTCACCACGCCCTTGTCGATGATGTCCGCGTTGAGGCTGGGCAGATACAGCGAGGCGATCGTGCCGACGAGTTGCAGCGCGACGATGATCGCCAGCCATCTCTTGTAGGGGCGCAGGTATTCCTTGACGATTCGAATCAGCATCAGGTCACCTTCTCCAGGGAAGGAGTGACGATGCCGGTGAGCAAGACGCTGACGATCTCATCGATCGTCAGCCGTTCCGTGAGCTCCATCGTCGGGTGGGCATTGGCGAGCAGAAGGCCCCGGAAGGCGGAGGCGGCTCGCGCCGGGTCGATCCTCAGGTGATCCCGATGGCGCTCGAAGATCCGGGCCAGAGATTGGTTGATGGCGCCGTTGGCGACGGTCACGAACGCAGGCGGCCCCGGCGCTTTGCCCTCGATACCGAAATGAGGGAGGGTGCGAAGGACACCGAGCAGCGTGATCACGATGTCGAATCGCTCGAGGAGGATCCGGGCCGCCTCGGCCAACTGGGTCTCCAGCGGAGCATCGGCGTAGATCTCGGACAGGCTTTTCTGGACCGGGCCGGGGTCGACACTCACCCGGACTGCCTCATGGATGAGGGCGGACTTGTCGGGGAAGACGCGGAAGATCGTGCCCTCGGCGATGCCGGCGGCTTCGGCCATCTGACGGGTGGTGACCGTCGCCCCGCGCTCGACGAGGAGGGGAATGACCGCCTCGACGATGGCCCGCCGACGGTCGTCGGGGGCAAGGGGCTCGGCCCGATGTCTGTGGCTCACAGCCCGGATTCTAAATGAGTGAGCGCTCACTCACAAATCGATTTTGTGCGAAGCTCAGCTTCTCCGGCCCGGATACGGGTCAGATCGTCTCAGGTTCGTCTTCGTAGTTCTCCTCCCAGACCACGTCGAAACGCTCCATGCAATCAGCACAGCGGTAGGCGAGGGGGGTGCCTGGCTCGGGATCGATGTCCTCGGGGAGAAAGGAGATGAGATGGGCGACCCCACCACAATCGACGCAGGTGAAGCTCTCCGGGGGACGGCTCATGGGTGCTCCACCGGCCGGGCCCGGATGAGCACAGCGGAGCCGATCACACCGGCCAGCAGAGAGCCGGCGAAGATCCCGACCTTGGCCAGGTCGTTGAGCGCGGCGTCGTTGAAAGCGAGGCTCGCGATGAAGAGGGCGACCGTGAACCCGATCCCGCTGACGACGGAGAGACCGACGATGTGTAGCCAGCTGGTTCCTTCGGGGAGCCGTCCCAACCCGGTCTTGACTGTGACGAAGCTGAGGAGGCTTATCCCGATTGTCTTGCCGAGCACGAGACCGGCGGTGACGCCCAGAGCCACTGTCGAGGTCAGGGCTTCGCCGATGTCGATGCCCCGGAAGTCGACACCGGCATTGGCGAGGGCGAACAGCGGGATCACCACGAAGGAGCTCCACGTCTGTAGCCGGTACTCGAGCCGGCTGAGGGGTGCGACGGCTTCCGACGAGATATCGCTGAGGAGAAGGGCCTCGTGATCGGCGTGCTCCCGAGCCTCTGGCGTGTCGGGCTCGTCTGGGAAGGAGTCGAGGATGGCCCGGGCACGCCGGTTGAACTCATCTGACGGGTACATCGGTCGGGCCGGGGTCAGGAAACCGAGGGCGACGCCGGCGAGCGTTGCGTGAACCCCGGACTCGAACGTGAAGAACCACACCATCACTCCGAGAGGGACATAGAAGGCGAGTGATCGAATGCCAACCCGGGTGGCCAGCACGGCCAAGAACAGTCCGCCTATGGCCAGGGCGAGGTAGCCGAGGACCAGATCCTCGGTATAGAAGATGGCGATGACCGTTATCGCCCCGATGTCGTCGGCGATCGCCAGGGTCAGCAGGAACAAGCGCGCTCCGCTCGGGATTCTGGAGCCGAGAAGTGCCAGGACACCAACCGCGAAAGCGATGTCGGTGGCCATGGGGACACCCCAACCCCGGATCGCCGCCTCTCCGGCATCGATATTGATCCATATGTAGATGAGAGCCGGGAAGATCATGCCGCCAATGGCCGCCATGACCGGGAGGGCAGCGGTCTTGCGGTCGCTCAAGTCACCATGGACCACCTGACGCTTGATCTCCAGCCCGACGACGAAGAAGAAGATCGCCATCAGGCCGTCGTTGATCACGTGCTGGAAGTCCTCGTCGAAATGAAACGGCCCGAAGTCGATGATCAGAGGGGTCTCGAGGATCTGGAAATAGGTGGCCGACCAGCGGGAGTTGGCCCAAACCATGGCGACGATCACAGCAACCAGCAGGACAATGCCGGATGCCGCTTCGATTCTGGTGAAACGGACGAAGGGAGCGACGAACCGCTGCGGGACGAATCTCTCGGATGTGGCCCAGGTTTGGTGCCTGCGATCCATCAACCGATCGATTTGCCCGCCGACAGGAGCTGCTCGGCCGCTTCGACCACCCGGGCGGCCATGCCGACCTCAGCCTTCTTCATGTAGGAACGCGGGTCGTACGTCTTCTTGTCCCCGACCTCACCATCGACCTTGAGCACCCCGTCGTAGCTCTTCAGCATGTGGTCTGCGATGGGCCGGGTGTAGGCGTACTGGCAGTCGGTGTCGATGTTCATCTTGATCACGCCGTAGCCGAGCGTCTCATGGATCTCGTCGACGCTGGAGCCGCTGCCCCCATGGAAAACGAGGTAGTGACGGGCGCTGTCTCCGAATCGGTCAGACACCGCCTCCTGGCCTTCGCGAAGGATGGTGGGATCGAGCTTCACCGCCCCCGGCTTGTAGACCCCGTGCACATTGCCGAAGACGGCCGCCAGCAGGTACATGCCCTTGTCGAACGTCCCCAGCACCTCCGAGACCCGGACCATGTCTTCGGGAGAGGTGTACAGCTTGGCGCGATCGATGTCCTCGTTGTCGGTGGCGTCTTCCACTCCGCCCACGATCCCGATCTCCAGCTCGAGGATGACGTCGAGCTCGGCGCACAGATCGAGGAGCTCCCGGGCCAGTGTCAGATTCTCTTCCATCGGCAACTCGGACGCGTCGAGCATGTGTGACTGAAAGACGGGGCCCCGGCCCTGATCCTTTCGCCGCCGACTTTCCTCCAGGATCGGCCGGATGTAGCCGTCGACCCGGTCCGGAGGGCAGTGGTCGGTGTGGAGGGCGACGTTCACCGGGTACTGCTCGGCGACGACGCCGGCGAACTCGGCGAGGGCGATGGCTCCCACCGGCATGCTCTTGTTCGACTGCCCGGAGGCAAACTCGCCACCGCCGTATGAGACCTGGAGGATTCCATCGGAGCCGGCCTGGCTCAGACCCTCGAGGGCGGCGACGATCGTGGTCGAAGAGGTGACATTGATGGCGGGGAGGGCGAACCCCCCGTTGCGGGCGGCAGCGAGCATCTCTCGGTACTTATCTGGCGTAGCGATGGGCATGGGCTTCGAGAGTACCAAGGACCCGTTACCGACTCGCCGTCAGAAACCCTCTGCAATATGTTGACGCGGTGACACAGAGTGTCGACCGGTCGGTCGCGCCCAAGAAACCGCGCAGCCGTCTGTTGCGCGGGGTCTATTTCGTGCTCGGGGTGATCTGTCTCGGATTCGTCTATCTGAGCGTGCTGCCCGGGATCCCCACATTCGATTTCGTGATCCTTGCCGCCTTCTTCTTCTCGATGTCGTCGGAGAAGGTCCACGACTGGCTCGTCAACCATCCGGTCTACGGGAAGATCATCAAGGGCTACCGCAGCGGTGGTCTCACGATGAGGATGAAATGGGCGGCGGCCATCGCCATCACCGCCAGTCTCTCTTTCTCGGCCTTCGTCCTGATCGACAACATGGTCCTGAGGATCATCCTTGGCGCGGTCGGCGTGTTCGCCATCTGGTTCGTCTTCAGCCGCCCCACCAAGACCGACGTTCCGCCGTCGATCAGCCCCCGCTGACCGCCTGAAGCACCTGGATCTCCGAGGACGGTCCCACCGGGGTGTCCAGATCGGCGCGAGACGCGTCAACGAAGATCAAGACATGCGGTCTGATCCTGCCCTCCTCGTCGAGGAGGTGATTCTCCAACCCTGGCTCGCGGGAGAACAGGTTCTCGAGCACCGCGCCCAAAGTCTCGCCCTCGGCCTCGTGCCGCAGCCCGGTGGTCACCGCCTGGGACAGGACCCGCGGGATCCGGACGATGACACTCATGCGACGATGCTGACCGCCGCGATCCGGGGGAAGGAGGCGCTCAATTCCTTCCACGTATCTCCGAGGTCACGGGTGAGCCACAGCTTCCCTCCCGACGTCCCGAAGCAGAATCCACCATCGTCGTCGCCGTCGAAAGCCCGTCGCAGGACACCGGTGAACTGAGGGGCGTCCGACCATCCATTGCCGGCAACCCGCCACGAGGAACCGTCGTCATCCGAGGCGTAGGCGCTGAGCTTCCCATCGACGGGGACCCTGTTCTCCGATGACTCGAGAGGGATGGTCAGCAGACGCCCCGTGTCGGGATGGCGCCACATGACGAACCCGAACCCGGCCGGCAGGCCGTCCTCGATCCGCTCCCAGTTGTCTCCGCCGTCGGTGGAACGGAACACTCCCTGATGGTCCTGGCGCCACATGTGGTTCGGCTCGGCCGGATCATGGGCCAGACCATGGACGCAGTACCCCACCTCCGGTCGCTCTCCGCCCTCGGCGGTGTCGACCGAGGGAATCCCGTCGTTCTTCGGCACCCAGGTGACGCCGTCGTCGTCTGACCTGAAGACGCCGACGGCCGAGATGCCGACCCACATGCTTCCGTTCCCGGAGAGGATGCGATGGGCACAGAGACCACCCGCCCCTGGAGACCACTGGTCCCGGGTGCGGTGCTCGTTGAGGCTCGTGACCGGGTCCCAGCTCATGCCCCCGTCGTCGGAGGAGAACAGACCCGCTTGGGCGACGCCGGCCAGGAGTCGGTCGCCCTCGTTGTGAAAGGTCCAGATCTGCTCCATCTTGCGATCCGATCCCTCGGGCCAGGTGGGAGGCGAGTCGCTCGGCTTCCAATCGAGCAGGTTCTCGCTGTGGTGCACCCCGACGCCGAACCAGTTGCTGCCGGTCGCGGCGACATGGGCCCCGCCGGTGGTCTGGCCGAAGGCGGTCACCTTCCACCCCGGGAACATCGGGCCCTCGACCTGCCAGTCTGAGCCCGACTCGGTGAGCAGATAGGCGCCCTTCTCGGTCCCCACCAGGATTCGCATCATGAGCATCCTCCAATCGACAATCGGACACTAATTGTCGATCACCAAGCCCTCGACTCGACCCTTCAGCAGATTCTCCCTGGCCGCTGTGACCGCCACGGCGATGGGCGTGGCCACGTTTGGTCAGAGCGCCTTCGGTGTCCTCGCCTCCAACCTGATCGAGGAATTCCAGGTGGACAGATGGCAGATCGGGATCCTGGTCTCGGCCAGTGGGTTCACAGGAGCCCTGCTCTCCCCCATCTTCGGCCGCTTCACCGACCGCATCGGCAGCGTCAGGTCCGTGATCGGGGTGCTGATCCTGGGGATGATCGCAATGGTTCTGGTCGCCGTCGCACCCAACTACTTCGTCCTCGTCTGCGGTGCACTCCTCAGTGGCGTTCCCAACGGATGGACCAACCCGGCCACCAACGCACTGATAGTCGACAACATCGTTGCCGGTGCTCGAGGCGTGATCACCGGCATCAAGCAGTCCGGGGTGCAGATGGCCGCGTTTCTGGGGGGCCTGCTGCTTCCTGCCCTCTCCGCAGCCAGCAACTGGCGGCTGGCCTTTGCCTCCTTCCTGGTCTTCCCTGCGATCGGGTTGGCGGGGATGTGGCGACGGCCCGAGGTCCAGAGAGAGCCCAGGATCGAGGGGGCTCCCGTTTCGCCCATCCCTACGGCGGTCAAGTGGATTGCGGTCTATGGCACGCTCATCGGCCTGGGAGTCTCCGCCACGACGACCTTCCTGCCGCTGTTCGCCGAGGAGAGTCAGGGTTGGACCGTGGCTCAAGCCGGCCTCCTCATCGCCGGCGTCGGCTTGGTCGGCGTCATCGCCCGGATCACCTGGGGGTCGGCCTCGGAGCGATGGCTGGGACACGGTCGGACGCTCCGCCTGTTGGCGGCGCAGTCGGCCGTCGCCGCGCTGCTTCTTGCTTTGGCTTCGGCGGGGAGCCTGCCCTCCTGGGTTCTGATACCGGCTGCCTTGCTGATTGGATCTGGAGCCGTGGCATGGAATGCGGTCGGGATGCTGGCCGTCATGGACTACTCGTTGCCCGAGTTGGTCGGTCGCGGTACGGGTCTGGCGATGCTCGGGTTCCTGACCGGAATCGGTATTGGCGCCCCGCTGATGGGTTTGTCCGTCGATCGGCTCGGGAGCTACACCCCGGGCTGGGTGGTCCTGACGAGCGTCTTCTTCGTGTGTGCGGTCGTCGCCGGCAGGATCCATCGCACCGGTACCCTCGCCCACGTTTGAGACTGGTCATCGCCCGCTGCACGGTCGACTATTCCGGCCGGGTCACCGCCCATCTCCCCGAGGCGGTGCGGCTGATCATGATCAAGGCCGATGGAACCCTCGCCATCCACTCTGATGGGAACGCCTCCAAGCCGCTCAACTGGATGGTCTCTCCCAACGTCGTGGAGACCTACGAAGACCGGTGGGAGGTGACGAACGGCAAGGGGGAGAAACTGGTGATCGCCATCTCCGAGGTGCTGGAGGACGTGACCCACGCCCTGGGTGACGACCCCGGCCTGCAGAAAGACGGCGTCGAGGCCCATCTCCAGGAGCTGCTCGCCGCTCGGCCCTGGGTGCTCGGAGATGGGCTCAGCTTGATCCGTCGCGAGTACCCCACCGACATCGGGCCGGTCGATCTCCTCTGCGCCGACGACGAAGGGGGTGTGGTCGCCGTCGAGGTGAAGCGGAGAGGCGAGATCGATGGCGTGGAGCAACTCACCCGCTATCTGGAGCGATTGGGTCGGGACCCGCGGCTGGGGCCGGTGCGAGGGATGTTCGTCGCCCAGCTCATCACCCCGCAGGCTCGGGTGTTGGCAGAGGCACGGGGGATCGTCGCGCTCGAGGTCGACTACGACGGTCTGCGCGACATCGAAGACACCGAGCTGCGCCTGTTCGATCTGCGCTGACGTGTTCGATATCGTCTTCTACCGGCCGGAGATACCTCCCAACACGGGCAACGCCATGCGTCTCGCCGCGGTCACCGGATGCCACCTCCATCTCATCGCCCCGCTCGGCTTCGAGATGGACGACGCCAAGCTGCGCCGGGCCGGCATGGACTATCGGGACAAGGCGACCGTCAGCGTCCATGACGACCTGGAGAGCTGGCGCGCTGCCCGTCGGCCGGACCGGGTGTTCGCCTACACCGTCGATGCCGAGTTGCTCTTCACGGAAGTCGACTACCGGCCCGGTGACTGCCTCATGTTTGGCCCGGAGTCGGTCGGCCTTCCCGACGACGTCAAGGAGCTGGAGTGGGTGACGGAGCGGCTGCGTCTACCGATGCGGCCCGGCGTTCGCTCGCTCAACCTCTCCAACTCGACGGCGGTCGTCGTGTACGAGGCGTGGCGGCAGAACGGCTTCGCCGGGTCACGCTGATGCTTGGGCAATCAGCCTGAAGGCGATCGCCTCCGAGAGCACCGCCCTACCCAGATCAGCCAGATCCTGGCTCTCGTTGGGGGCGTGATAGGCGCTGGTGGGGTCACTGGTCCCGATCACCAGGATCGGGACACCCGGGTAGATCTCGGAGAACATGGAGATGAACGGGATGGAGCCCCCGGCACCCATGTGGATCGGCTCATTCCCGAAGGCCTCTTTGAAGGCAGCAGACCAGGCCTCGACCGCGAACGTGTCCATGTCGAGGCTCGTGGCATCGCCCAGTTCCTCGTGGAAGAACTCCAACCTGGTGCCCCATGGGGCGTTCTCTTCGAGGTGCTTCTTCAGCGCTTCGTGTGCGGCGATTGGTGTCCTGACCCGGAGCCGTCCGCAGACTGACCTTTGCCCGTGCCACGGGGACCAGTTGGTTGATGGCCTCCGACACCGGCGGCGCATCGAGGGCGAGGACCGACACGGCGGGCCGGGTCCAGATGCGGGAAGGGATCGTTCCGGTGCCGATCTGCTCCAGGCCGTCCACGCAGCCGGCGAGCTCTCGAGCCAGCTCTTCCGGGACATCGACGCCTCCGACCTCCTCGCTGACGAGACCGGGGATCGCCACATTGCCCTCGTCATCGTGAAGAGTTGCCAGCAGACGGATGATGGCGGTCAGCGCGTCGGGGAACACGCCGCCGTACGAGCCGGAATGAACCGCCTCCTTCAGGGTGCGCAACTCGAACGAGACGCCGACGATCCCCCGGAGCGAAGTGATGAATGCGGGCACCCCAACCGACCAGTTCCCCCCGTCACCGATGACGATGACGTCCGGGGCGAGAAGACTCGAGTAACGCTCCAGGATGCCGGGGAGGCTCTGTGATCCAGCCTCCTCCTCTCCTTCGAAGAAGATCTGGACACCAACCGGCGGGCGGGCGTCGTGGGCCGCGACAGCGCCCAGATGCATAACTATCCCACCCTTGTCGTCGGCCGCGCCCCTGCCGTATAGCCGGCCTCCGCGCTCAACGGGCTGGAACGGATCGGTGGACCACTCGCTGGAGGGGCCCGGAGGTTGCACGTCGTAGTGGGCGTAGAGAAGAAGTGTTGGAGCACCTTCCGGGGCGGGGATCTGGGCGAACACCGCCGGGTTGCCTCCGCCCGACTCCAGTAGCTGGGCATCCTCGAACCCGGCGCGCTCGAGCATCCCGACGATCGTTTCCGCCGCCTCGTGCACCTTGGTCTTGTCGTATCCGGGAGCGCTGACCGAGGGAAGTTTGACCAGGTCGCCGAGTAGCTCGGTGAGTCGGGGGAGGTCGGCGGCCACTTTGGCTCGTAGATCGTCGTTCATCAGCCGAGCGTAACCACGCCCTTTGTCCCGAAGACTCGCAAGGTGGGCCATCATGGGGCCATGCCCACCTTCCGGCTGTTCGGGATCCCGGTGACGATTCGTCCCTCGTTCCTCGTGATCGCCGCCCTGATCGGGTTTACCAGTAGGAGACCGATCGTCTATCTGGTGGCATGGGTGGCCATCGTGTTCGTCTCGATCCTCATCCACGAGCTCGGCCACGCCATCACTGCCCGCTCATACGGCGCCCAGGTCGAGATCGAGCTCAATGGCATCGGCGGGCTCACCAGTTGGTCGGTGCCCGACAAAGAGCTCGGTCCAGGGCAGCGGGCCTTGGTGGCGGCTGCCGGGTCCGGAGTCGGGGTTCTCTTCGGCGGACTTGTCTGGTTGGTCGGCCAGATGACGGATCCCCATGGTGAGCTGGCTGGATTCGTGTTCAGCAATCTCGTCCGGGTCAACGTCTTCTGGGGACTGATCAACTGGCTCCCGATCCGTCCCCTGGACGGCGGCCATCTCTTCACCTCACTACTCCAAAAGGTGATTCCCTCCAGAGCGGAGGTCATCGCCAACGTCGTGTTCTTCGTCACGGCTGTGGGCGCACTCGCATGGGCGCTCTGGACCCAGGCGATCTTCCTCGCTCTCATCGCGGGGTGGCTCCTGATGGGGGAGCTGACCCGGGGCAGAGGCGGTCAGAGACGGCCTCCCGCGTCGATCCCGCAGATGACGTTCGATCCCCCGCCCACCGACGCCGATGCCTCGGCCGACAAGGAGCCGGTGCTCGAGGCAGAACTCGAGCCGCAGCCAAAGCCGGGGCCCGAGCCACAGGCCGAGCCCGAGCACTAGCGGGCAACTAGCTTCCCGCCACGATGGACTTCGCCTACAGCCAGCGGGTCGAGGAGCTGCGGACGCGTCTGCTGGCATTCATGGACGACTCGGTCTACCCGGCTGAGACCGTTTACCAGCGGGAGATGGATGAATCGGGCAACCCCCATCATCATCCGGCTGTGATCGAGGAGCTGAAGGCTGAGGCCAGGAGCCGGGGGCTGTGGAATCTCTTCCTCCCCGATTCCGAGCTGGGCGCCGGTCTCAGTGTTCTCGAGTACGCCCCGCTTGCCGAGATCACGGGTCGGAGCCCCGAGATCGCACCCGAGGCCATCAACTGCTCGGCGCCCGACACCGGGAACATGGAAATCCTCCACTTGTTCGGCACCCCTGAGCAAAAGGAGACCTGGCTGGCGCCGTTGCTCGATGGCGAGATCCGGTCCTGCTTCTCGATGACCGAGCCCGATGTCGCCAGCTCCGACGCCACCAACATCCGCACCCGGATCGTCCGCGAGGGAGACGTGTACCGCATCACCGGTCGGAAGTGGTTCAGCTCGGGCGCCGCCTCGATCCGGTGCAAGGTGTCCATAGTGATGGGAGTCACCGACCCCGATGCGGAGCCGCACCGCCGGCAGTCGATGGTGCTCGTCCCGATGGACAGTCCCGGCGTGGACGTGGAGCGCCAGCCGACGGTGTTCGGCTACCAGGATCGGGGCGGGCACCCGCAGATCCGATTCGACGACGTGAGGGTTCCCATCGCCAACCTCCTCGGCGAGCAAGGTGGCGGGTTCGCTATCGCCCAGGCCCGGCTGGGCCCGGGCCGGATCCACCACTGTATGCGGGCCATCGGTGCCGCCGAGAGGTGCCTCGACCTGATGGTGCAGCGGTCCCAGGCTCGCACCGCGTTCGGGCAGCCGCTGTCCGAGCAGGGGGTGATCCAGGAGTGGATCGCCGAAGCCCGGATCCGGATCGAGCAGGCCCGTCTGCTCGTCCTCAAGACGGCGTGGATGATCGACGAAGTGGGAGCGAAGGCGGCGCGCACCGAGATCGCTGCGATCAAGGTGGTGACACCAGCCCTTCTCACCGATATCGCCGATCGTGCCATCCAGCTCTTCGGGGCCGCCGGCTTCACCGGAGACTTCCCGTTGGCCCGGTTCTATTCGATGGGGCGTTGGCTCCAGATCGCCGATGGGCCCGACGAGGTCCACCGCAGGTCAGTTGCCCGGGCTGAATTGGGGCGCCTGGGTCCGGGCGCGGTCCCCGAGCCCTATCCGTTCGACTGAATCTGCCCCAATCCGGCACAGGTCCGGCTCCGAACCGTGTTTGGCACCGTGTCCCCAACGGGAACGAAAAGGCTTGATGTTGCGTTTACGGGAGTTCAGAGATGGTTAGCCCTGTGACCTTCGACGTGAGGTTCTCGACATGGCGGGAGGACGCGGCATGTCTCGACGTCATCGATGACGTGTCGTTCTTCCCCGATGCCGAAGACGTGTCCGCCATCGCTCGGGCCAAGGCGGTCTGTGCCACCTGCCCGGTCGCATCCGAGTGCCTGACCTGGGCCATCGAGACCAATCAGAGCGAAGGCGTGTGGGGAGGTCATACCCCCAAGGAGCGCCGCTCGATCCGTCGCCGCTGGATCGAAGAGATCGAACAAGCTAGTTGATTCCCGCCGACGTTTACTGCGGGCGCCAGACTTCTCTGAGCGGAGGTGGGAACCCTGGGTTGGACGTATTACTTACTACGTCTCTCCGCCGGCTCGTCGACGTCAGGCCCGTGCTCGGCGGCGACGTGGAGCAGCGGGTCACCCGGGTTGACCAGTGGGTTGAGGGTGCGGGCGATCACCCAACCCGAAGTCGTCGTCTTGACCCGTGTCGGTCTGACGCCGAAGGCGTCCGAGATCCGGGCGACCTCATCTCCCACTTCGACGCGGTCACCCAGCTTCGGCGAGATCTCGACCAGCCCGCCACGCCGGGCCCTCATCCATCGGGTCCTCCGCACCAATGTGGTCGCACCGGGCTTGGGAAGTTTCATGTCGACCATCCCCATCGAGCGAAGCGTCCGCATGACTCCCTCGAAACCGAGCAGGATCGAATCCTCATCGGTTCGATCCGCCTGGCCCGCCTCGTAGAGGAGCATCTTGATGCCCTGCTCGGTGGCTGCCTGGCGGAGTGAGCCATCACGCACCCGGGCCTTGATTGTGAACGGGGCGCCGAACGCCCGGACGAGCTCGAGCGTCTCCGGGTCGTCGATGTTTGCCCGAAGCTGGGGAAGATTGGTCCGATGGTTCGAGGCCGTATGGCAGTCGATCCCGACCGAGCAATGCGCCACCACTTCCGTCATGAAGAGATGGGCCAGGCGCGAGGCCGTCGAGCCGCGGGCAGAGCCGGGGAAGACGCGATTGAGGTCGCGCCGATCGGGCACATATCGGGAGCGGACCATGAATCCGAGCGGGTTCACGATCGGCACCGCGATCACCGCCCCGCGCAGGTTCTTGGCATCGAGAGCCCTCATCACCTTGCGAACTACTTCGACTCCGTTGATCTCATCACCGTGGATGCCTCCCGACACCCACACGTTGGGCCCGGAGGTGCGCCCGTTGATCACCGCGATGGGGAGTGAGGCTTCTGTTCCGGCGGGGAGATGGGCGAAGGGGAGCTCGATCCTCATCTTCCGTCCGGGAGGGACGGTGACCTTGCCGATCGTTATCGGATCGTTGCGGGGGTCAACCACGGCCGGTTCGGGCCTCCTCGTGGTCGGCGTGGTCTTCGATGAACTCGATGATCGCGTCGGCGATGTCGACTCCGCTTGCCGCTTCGATCCCCTCCAGGCCGGGCGAGGAGTTGACCTCGAGCACCATCGGCCCGGCGTCCGACTGGAGCAGGTCCACTCCGGCGACGTTCAATCCCATGGTCTTTGCAGCCCGCACCGCGGTGGCCCGCTCTCCCGGGGACAGCTTGATCGCTTCGGCGTGTCCACCCCGATGGAGGTTCGACCTGAACTCGCCGGGCGGGCCCTGCCGCTTCATCGCCGCCACCACCTTCCCTCCGACGACGAATGCCCGGATGTCGGAGCCCCGGGCTTCCTTGACGTACTCCTGGACCAGGATGTTGGCGTCGAGCTGGCGGAAGGCCGAGATGACCGAGTCAGCCGCTTTCCTCGTCTCGGCCAGGACCACACCCAGTCCCTGGGTGCCCTCGAGCAGCTTGACCACGACCGGTGGGCCGCCCACGACGTCGAGCAGCCCATCGATGTCCTGGGTGGAATGGGCAAAGCTGGTTGTGGGGAGCCCGACACCGGCACGTGACAAGAGTTGAAGCGATCGCAGCTTGTCCCGGGACCGGCTGATCGCCTGGGAGTCGTTCAGGGTGAAGACGCCTGCCATCTCGAACTGAAGGACCACTGCTGCCCCATAGAAGGTGTAGGTGGCGCCGATCCGGGGGATCACGGCGTCGGGCCTCACCTCCTCCCCCCGAAACAGGATCTTCGGCTTCCTCGCCGAGATTTCCATGTAGCACCGCAGGTAGTCGACTATCGCTACCTCGTGGCCCCGGACCAAAGCGGCTTCCCGGAGCCTCTGCGTCGAATACAGGCCCGAATTGCGGGAGAGGATGGCCAGCTTCATTCGTTCTCCTGTGCCCGCCCCGGGCGGGCCCCGAGGTAACTGCGACCGGGGTCGATGACGAAGTTGCTTCGCACCGCCCTCCGGCCGAGGAGCATGCGGAAGCCCATCTCGTCCCTGCTGGTCAGATTGACCAGCGCGTTCAGTTCCACCCCGGCCACCAGCACCCTGGTGCGTATGACCGGCCGCAACTCACTTCGACCGCCGGGGTTCTTCACCTTCTTCTCCATTGCCAGGGGAGCCTCGCATTGGATGGAAGGCTTCCTCGATCTCTGCTTGGGATGGATCTCGAAGCGAACGTACTCCGTGCCTTCCCGTTCGAATCGTTCGAGATTGAAGGCGTGGAGCGAGGAGTTGTCGGCACCGGTGTCGACCTTGACCTTCATCTCGGCAACACCGAGATCGGGCAGTTGGACCCACTCCCGCCAACCGATGATCTGCCTTGTGCTCGTCTGCCCGTCTACTCATACCGGCCCGACCGTTGACGGTCCACCAAGAACCCGGGACAGCACGACACCTCGATCACCGGCGGCATCGTAGAGATCGGAGAACCGGCTTCGGCGGGGCACAATGATCACGATGAAGACCGGGCGACGAGAGAACCCGAAGAAGAAGGTGCCGGCTTGGCTGATGGGTTTCATCTTCGCGGTGATCGTCTTCGTCATCGTCCTGCTGGTAGTCAACGCTCTGGGCTACGGGGACGACCCCTCGGTCGGCGCTCTGCCAGATGGACGACTTTGGCCGACCCAATAGCCGCGACTCGCGTCGGCTATGTCGGTGGTGGGGGGATGGGATTGCCGCTGCAGTCGATTCCCTCTGCCGGCCTGTAGTCGGCGAGAAAGGTGTCGACGACGACCCGCCCACCGGGGTAAGTCCGCTGCCGGTCGGTCTCGACATGGGTGCATGCCCCACGACTGGAGGTGCGCTGGTCGAGCTCGTCGATCTCGATGTGCTTGGTCGAATACATGCTGACGGTGATCGACTCGTCCGTGTAGGACGTCCAGATCAGGATCGGGAAGTTGGTGGTGTTGGTCATCACCAGGTCCGGGGCGGGAGAAGAGATCGTGGCCTCGCGCCCGTAGGGGTAGCGGGAGAAGTAGAGGCTGTGACTCCTGTACTCGACGAAGTCCATCCCGGCGAAGTAGGCAGCGTTGAAGATCGTGGTGGCGAACTGGGACACGCCGCCTCCGACCTCCTCGATCAGATGGCCCTGGCGGATGGCGCCGGCGGAGAAGAATCCGTTCTCGACGGTGCGGGGACCGACGTACTCGTTGAGCGAGATTGTCTCCCCGGGCACCAGGTAGACACCGCGCACGATGTCGGCGATCCGCTGAATGTTTCTCACCCGCGTTTCACAGCAGCTGTGGGGGGTGGTGAACTCGCTCACCTTCTCGACTATCAGGCTGCCGTCGGCCCACGCGGCCAGGGCGGGGTCGACAGTCGGCCGCGACTGAAGCCCGAACGGCCCGCTGGAGCCGGCCAGGATCTGCTGACCGAGCCACTCCCCGACGCCAGCCTCGCAGCAGACCGGGGGCGGCTCGCCCGGGGTGACGACGGCAGGGACATCGTCGTTCACGGTGAGGGTGGGCTCGACGAAGTTGCCCACCGGTCCGACGATGGTGTTCTCGAGCGTCGCATGAAGCGCGTCGCTGTCGAAGACGACTCCGACCTCGCCACCGCCGATATCGAAGCGGAGATGTGACTGCAGGACGGCAGGGCTCAGTGTCGCGGTCTTGCCGTCCACCGAGATGTCGACCCCTTCACCGGTCACGGCATTGAGCCGATCGACGGTCTCCCGGGCGATCTCGTCGGACACGGTGGGGAGGATCTCCTCCACATCTATGACGAGGCGGTCTGGAGGAGCGATGAGGTCCACGTCGCCGAGTTGATCGACTATCGAGTCGATGTCGGCCTCGGTCCCGATGACCCCGGGGATCAAGACGAGCTGGCCACCGCCGTCAGGCTCGACTTTGGGCTCGGTGACCACGACCGGCGTGAGCCCCGGGTGATCGTCGAGTGCCTCTCTTGCCTGCTCCGGGTCGAAGGCCCACTCCTCTTCGATCTCGTCGGTCGCTACTCCGCCAATGGCCCACGAAGAGAACTGGCGCCACACCGAGCCCTCGTGTCGGGCGGCAAGGACGGCGGCTGCCGTGGCCTGCTGGTCGTAGGAGAAGCCGATGGTCCCGAGGGGGACGGCGAGCTCACCCTCCCCGTAATCGATCATGACCTGCCGGTCGAGGATCTCAGAGGAGCGATCGGCCACCGCCGACTCGACGCCGGCAGGGGTGGTGCCCTCCATTGGCTCGCCGGCGTAGCTCACGTTGTTCGCCACGACGACGCCATCATTGGAGACGTGTTGGGACCATCCCACACCGGCCAGGGCGAACATGATCAGACCTAGTGCGAGGAACGCCCAGGAGAAGATGGAGAGCGGAGCAGCATGCTTGGCCAAGGTGCCCGGTCATGGTATTGGGATCTGGTCGTAGTGCCCGGCACCTGAGCCGCCGACGCAAAGCCTTGACGGTCTTCTCGGCGCCGCTGTATGCTGACCAACGACCTTCGGGTCCGGGACGGATCGCATTGCGGTCTGTTTCGACAACTGAAGATTTCAATTGGAGGCATGCTGACGCGTCTGTTAGCATGCCTTGTCTGCGTTACTTAGACCTGATCCGGATCCCTCAGGAGGCCCCCCTTGGTTTCGCGCGTTGCTGAGCGCTTCTCATTTGGAAAAATCCCCGAAGTACTACCTCTTCCCGACCTCCTCGCAGTCCAACACGAATCCTTCAAGTGGTTCCTCGACGAGGGTTTCCGCGAGATCTTCGAAGAGATCAGCCCCATCGAGGACTTCACGGGCTCACTCGCCCTCGAGCTGACCGACCATCGTTTCGGCGAGCCCCAGATGAGCCTCGAAGAGGCCAAGGAGCGGGACTCCAACTATGCAATGCCCCTGTTCGTCACCGCCCGGTTCATGAACCGGCAGACCGGTGAGATCAAGGAGCAGCAGGTCTTCCTCGGAGACTTTCCGATCATGACCGACAAGGGCGTGTTCATCATCAACGGGACAGAGCGAGTCATCGTCTCCCAGTTGGTGCGCTCCCCGGGCATCTACTTCGACAAGACCCCGGACAAGACCTCCGACAGGGAGATCTTCTCGGGCAAGATCATCCCGGGTCGCGGTGCGTGGCTCGAGTTCGACACCGATAAGAAGGACACCATCGGTGTCCGGGTCGACCGCAAACGCCGGCAGTACATCACGGCCTTCCTCAAGGCGCTCGGCATCGCCGAGACGGACGAGGAGATCCTGGCGATGTTCGACGGCGCCGAGTCGATCAAGAACACCATCGAGAAGGACACCGCCCATTCCAAGGAAGAGGCGTTGCTCGACCTCTACCGGAAGCTGCGGCCTGGTGAGCCGACCACGGTCGAGTCGGCCCGCGGTCTGATCCAGACCCTGTTCCGCAACCCGAAGCGGTATGACCTGACCAGGGTCGGTCGCTACAAGATCAGCCAGAAGTACCGGGAGGACAGCCCGGCCGACTACAGGGCCGAGGGCCTCCAGCTGTTGCGTGACGAGGACATCATCGACGCCATCAAGTACCTGGTGGCGCTGCACGCCGGCCAGACCACGATGACGACCCACACCGGGACCGAGGTCGCGGTCAACACCGACGACATCGATCACTTCGGCAACCGGCGCATCCGGACCGTCGGCGAGCTGGTCCAGAACCAGGTCCGGGTCGGGCTGACCCGTCTCGAGCGAGTGGTTCGGGAGCGCATGACGACCCAGGACCCGGATGCGATCACTCCGCAGAGCCTGATCAACATCCGTCCGGTCACCGCCGCGATCAAGGAGTTCTTCGGGACCTCACAGCTGTCCCAGTTCATGGACCAGCCCAACCCGCTGGCCGGGCTCACCCACCGTCGCCGTCTCTCGGCGCTCGGTCCCGGTGGGCTGTCGCGTGAGCGGGCCGGGTTCGAGGTCAGGGACGTCCATCCCTCCCACTACGGGCGGATGTGCCCCATCGAGACGCCAGAGGGCCCGAACATCGGCCTGATCGGCTCCCTCGCCTCCTACGCCAGGGTCAACGAGTTCGGATTCATCGAGACTCCCTACCGCAAGGTCGAGGCGGGGAAGGTCACCACGAAGGTGGAGTACCTCACCGCCATCGAGGAGGAGCGATTCATCATCGCCCAGGCCAACGCCCCCCTCAAAGAGGACGGGGCATTCGCCAACCCGAGGGTGCTGGTGCGCCGCGCCGGCGGCGAGGTCGAGTACGTCCCGCCCAAGGACGTCGACTACATGGACGTCTCCCCCAAGCAGATCGTCTCGGTTTCGACCTCTCTCATCCCGTTCCTCGAGCACGACGACGCCAACCGGGCCCTGATGGGCTCGAACATGCAGCGTCAGGCGGTGCCTCTCCTCACAGCCGACGCCCCCCTCGTCGGGACCGGCGTCGAGCAGCGGGCAGCCCAGGACTCGGGCGACATGATCGTCTCCCCCATCGTCGGGGAGGTCGTCGAGGTCACCGGTGACGAGATCGTCATCAAGGAGAAAGAGACCAACAAGAAGCACACGTTCGTGCTCGACAAGTTCCGCCGCTCCAACCAGGGCACGTGCATGAACCACAAGCCGCTCGTCCGTGAGGGCGACACGGTGAAGGTGGGCGATGTCCTCGCCGACGGGCCTTCCACCGAGACTGGTGAGCTCGCCCTCGGGCGGAATCTGCTGGTCGCCTTCATGCCGTGGCAGGGTCACAACTTCGAAGACGCCATCATCATCTCCGAGCGGCTCGTCAAGGACGACGTCCTCACCTCGATCCACATCGAGGAGCACGAGATCGACGCCCGCGACACCAAGCTCGGCGCGGAGGAGATCACCAGGGACATCCCCAACGTCCCCGAGGAGGTTCTGGCCAACCTCGACGAGGAGGGGATCATCCGGGTCGGCGCCGAAGTAGGCCCGGGCGACTACCTCGTGGGCAAGGTCACCCCGAAGGGGGAGACCGAGCTGACTCCGGAGGAGCGCCTGTTGCGCGCCATCTTCGGTGAGAAGGCTCGTGAGGTCCGTGACACGTCGCTCAAGGTCCCGCATGGCGAGACCGGCAAGGTGATCGCAGTCAAGGTCTTCAAGCGGGCCGAGGGCTATGACCTCCCGCCCGGAGTCAACGAGCTGGTCCGGATCTATGTCGCCCAGCAGCGCAAGATCTCCGAGGGAGACAAGCTGGCCGGCCGTCACGGCAACAAGGGGGTCATCTCCAAGGTCCTCCCCGAGGAGGAGATGCCCTTCCTGGCCGACGGCACCCCGGTCGACATCATCCTCTCGCCGCTTGGTGTCCCCTCCCGCATGAATCTGGGTCAGGTCCTCGAGACTCATCTCGGCTGGGCCGCTGCCCAGGGTTGGGAGCCCTTCGAGGGGAAGAGCCCGGCCGTGGTGGGCGTCAAGCCGTGGACCAAGGTGGCGACACCGGTGTTCGACGGCGCCCGCGAGGACGAGATCATGCAGGTGATCCAGAGCGCCCGGCCCAACCGGGACGGCGAGCGCCTGGTTGGTGACGACGGGAAGGCTTACCTCATGGACGGCCGCACCGGCGAGCCCTTCGATAGCCCGGTCACGGTCGGATACATCTACATGCTGAAGCTCGTCCACCTGGTCGACGAGAAGATCCACGCCAGGTCGACCGGCCCCTACAGCATGATCACCCAGCAGCCGCTCGGTGGTAAGGCGCAGTTCGGTGGTCAGCGGTTCGGCGAGATGGAGGTGTGGGCCCTCGAGGCCTACGGAGCCGCCTACGCCCTCCAGGAACTGCTCACCATCAAGTCCGACGACGTCCAGGGCCGGGTCAAGGTCTACGAGGCGATCGTGAAGGGCGACAACATCCCCGAGCCCGGCATCCCGGAGTCGTTCCGCGTGCTGGTCAAGGAGATGCAGAGCCTCTGCCTCAACGTGGAGATGCTCTCCGCCGGTGAGGAGATCGAGCTGAGAGAGCTCGAGGAGGAGTCCTACCGCTCGGTGGAGACCCTCGGCATCGACCTCAGCCGACCCGAGCGCCCTGACTCGGAATAGACCTAAAACGTAGAACTTAAAACCTAGAACAGCGAACGAAGTGAGTGATAATGGCCCAGCAACTTTTCGATGAGATAAAGATCGGCCTGGCCTCCAGCGACCAGATCCGTGCCTGGTCGTACGGCGAGGTCAAGAAGCCGGAGACGATCAACTACCGCACCCTCCGCCCCGAGAAGGAAGGGCTCTTCGACGAGCGCATCTTCGGTCCCCAGCGCGACTGGGAGTGCTACTGCGGCAAGTACAAGCGGATCCGCTACAAGGGGATCATCTGTGAGCGCTGCGGTGTCGAGGTGACTCGCTCCAAGGTGCGTCGTGAGCGGATGGGCCACATCGAGCTGGCAGCCCCGGTCACCCACATCTGGTTCTTCAAGGGTGTGCCCAGCCGCCTCGGCTATCTGCTCGACATGTCGCCCAAGGAGCTGGAGAAGGTCATCTACTTCGCCAGCTACATCATCACTTCGGTCGATGACGAGAAGCGGACGAAGGACCTGCCCGAGCTCGAGGCCGCGATGCGCGATGAGATCGAGGTCGTCCGCTCCGAGTTCGCCGAATGGCACCAGGTACGTCTCGAGGCTCTCGAGGACGAACTGGAGCGAATGGAGGAAGGCGGGGCCAAGAGCCAGGAGATCAACGCCCGCAAGAAGGAAGTCGAGCGGGAGATCAAGGATCGCCAGGAGCGGTCCGACCGCGAGATCGAGCTGATCGAGGACGCCTACGACACGTTCCGGAAGTTCAAGCCCAAGGATCTGGTCGAGTCCGAGCAGCTCTGGCGCGAGATCTACTTCCGCTACGCGGACTATTTCGAGGGAGGCATGGGGGCGGAGGCGGTCAAGGCCCTGCTCACCCATCTCGACCTCGACACCGAGATGGCCACTCTCGAGACGAATCTCGATGCCGGGTCGGCACAGAAGCGTCAGCGGGCCACCCAGCGGATGAAGGTGGTCAAGCCCTTCTGGGAAGGCGAGAACCGGCCCGAGGACATGATCCTCGAGACCGTCCCGGTGATCCCACCCGACCTCAGGCCCATGGTCCAGCTCGATGGTGGCCGTTTCGCAACCTCCGACCTGAACGACCTCTATCGCCGGGTCATCAACAGGAACAACCGTCTCAAGAGGCTCCTCGATCTGGGGGCCCCCGAGATCATCGTGAACAACGAGAAGCGCATGCTCCAGGAGGCCGTCGACGCCCTGTTCGACAACGGCCGCCGGGGCCGTGCGGTGACCGGGCCGGGCAACCGCCCTCTCAAGTCACTCTCCGACATGCTCAAAGGCAAGCAGGGACGATTCCGTCAGAACTTGCTGGGAAAGCGAGTCGACTACTCGGGCCGCTCCGTCATCGTCGTCGGACCTCAACTCAAGCTGCATCAGTGCGGTCTGCCCAAGATCATGGCGCTCGAGCTGTTCAAGCCCTTTGTGATGAAGCGCTTGGTCGACCTCGACCTGGCTCAGAACATCAAGGCGGCCAAGCGGATGGTGGAGCGGCAGCGCCCCCAGGTCTGGGATGTGTTGTCCGATGTGATCCAGGAGCACCCGGTGCTGCTCAACCGAGCTCCCACGCTGCACCGCCTCGGCATCCAGGCCTTCGAGCCGGTGTTGGTCGAGGGCAAGGCGATCCAGATCCACCCGTTGGTCTGTGAGGCATTCAACGCCGACTTCGACGGCGACCAGATGGCCGTCCATCTCCCGCTCTCCGCCGAGGCGCAGGCCGAGGCAAGGGTCCTCATGCTCAGCTCGAACAACGTGTTGTCGCCTGCTTCCGGGCGCCCGATCGTGACGCCGTCCCAGGACATGGTCATCGGGATCTACTACCTGTCCGAGCTGATCGAGGACGCCAAGGGCGCCGGCCGGGCGTTTGCCGACTTCGACGAGGCCTTGATGGCCAACGAGATCGGCGAGCTCTCGGTTCATGCCCCGATCAAGATCCGTCTCGGCGATCTCGCCGGCGATCCGGAGCTGCATGCCGACCTCAAGCCGACACTGGGCAGCCTGCTGACCGATGCGCCCTTGAGTAATGAGGGCCTCTCTGAGACGAGCCTTGGCCGGGTCTTCATCAACAGGGTCCTGCCTGAGGGATTCCCGTTCGTGGACTCGGTCGTGATCAAGGCGGACATCCGCAAGCTGATCGAGACCGTCATCGAGCGCTACCCCCGGTCGGCGGTAGCCGAGACCCTGGACGGGATCAAAGAGCTGGGCTTCAACTACGCCACCAAGTCCGGTCTCACCATTGCCCTGGACGACGTGCGTACCCCGGCGGACAAGGCCCAGATCCTCGAGGAGTACGAGGAGCGCGCCGAGAAGGTGCAGAGCCTCTTCCAGAAGGGTGTCGTCACCGACGAGGAGCGTCGTCAGGAGCTGATCGAGATCTGGACCGAGGCCACCGAGAAGGTGACCGACGCCATGAAGGGTGGCCTCAAGTCGGAGCGCTTCAACGCTCTCGACATGATGGTCGGGTCCGGGGCCCGCGGGAACATGATGCAGGTCCGTCAGATCGCGGGTATGCGAGGTCTCGTGGCGAACCCCAAGGGTGACATCATCCCCCGCCCCATCATCTCCAACTTCCGTGAGGGACTATCGGTCCTGGAGTACTTCATCTCCACACACGGGGCACGCAAGGGTCTGGCCGACACCGCGCTTCGGACCGCCGACTCGGGCTATCTGACCCGGCGGCTCGTCGACGTCTCCCAGGAGATGATCATCCTCGAGCTCGACTGTGAGACCGACAAGGGAATCGTGATCTCCGTGATCGACGAGCGTGGCAGCAAGATCCGCAACCTTCGCTCCCGGATCTTCGGTCGTGTCCTGGCCGATGACCTGAAGGAGGGACGGACCCTGGTGGCGACCGTCGACGACGAGAAGCTTCGGGCCGGCACAGTGCTCGGCACCAAGGAGCTGCACGCCATCGAGGAGGCCGATGTCGAGTCGGTCCGGGTCCGCTCACCACTGACCTGTGACACTCGCGGCGGCGTATGTCAGGCCTGTTACGGCCTTTCTCTAGCCACCGGGAAGATGGTCGAGACCGGCGAGGCCGTGGGCATCATGGCCGCACAGTCGATCGGCGAGCCTGGCACGCAGCTCACCATGCGCACGTTCCACACCGGTGGTGTGGCCGGCGAGGACATCACCCACGGTCTGCCCCGGGTCGTCGAGCTCTTCGAGGCTCGCACTCCCAAGGGCAAGGCTGTCATCTCGGATGCCAGTGGCGTGGTCAACCTCGTCGAGGACTCGGATGGCCGGCGGATCGTCGTGGAGAACGGCGAGGAAGAGGCGACGCTATGCGATCTCCCGCTACGCCAAGCTCCGCGTGGCCAACGGCGCCGAGATCGATGCGGGGACCCAGCTGACCGAGGGCCCGCTCGACCCCAAGGAGGTCCTCGAGATCCGGGGCGTCCGGGCCACCCAGCAGTACCTGGTCGACCAGGTGCAGGAGGTGTACCGGTCGCAGGGTGTGGAGATCCACGACAAGCACATCGAGATGATCGTCCGGCAGATGCTGCGCCGGGTCAGGGTGGTCGCGGCCAGCGACTCCGATTTCCTCCCGGCGGCTCTGATCGACGACCAGCATTTCCGTGATGCCAACAAGGAACTGGTGACCGAGGGCAAGCGCCCGGCTGAGGGACGGCCCGAGCTCATGGGAATCACCAAGGCGTCTCTGGCTACGGACTCATGGCTGTCGGCGGCTTCGTTCCAGGAGACGACCCGAGTGCTCACCGATGCCGCCATCCAGGGCCGCTCCGACTTCATGAGGGGGCTCAAGGAGAACGTGATCATCGGGAAGCTGATCCCGGCCGGCACCGGTGCGCAGCAGTACCAGGTGCTCCAGCCTGCCCTCCCCGGCGCAACGACCGTGGCCTCCCTCGGCTATCTCGAGGGCGGGCTCATGGCCCCGGGCGAAGAAGAGGGACTTCCCGAGGACCCCGCCGAATGGCTCGCCTCTCTGGGCGGCACCCTCGGCGGTGGCGACGACGAAGAGGAGTGAGTTGAGAGTGGTGGGTTTTGGGTTCTGAGACCCACCACCCACCACCCATAACCCACCACTGAAGGCCGCCGGAAGGCGGCCTTCTCCATTGACACTCGTTCCATACCAGATAGCTTTTCCATGCGGCGGGGACTGGTGGCTGCGCGGTCAAACGAGGTCCTCGTCGATGAGTGTCAACCCAGGTCCGCCCGGGAAGGGTGCGAAGCGCCTATCCCCGGATGAGTTCGCCCAGGAGGTGGCCAGCCTCCTCAAGAATGGCGGACCGGGCCACGCCGAGCGGCGCCCGCGGATCGACATCGTCACTGTGAGCAGGATCGTGATGGCGCTTGCTGTCGTTGTGTTCGGGGTCGGGGTGGCCGTCGCCGTGCCCTGGATCGGTGGTCTCGCCGGTTACGAGACCCCGGGCATGGTCACTCAGGGAGGCCCGGTTCTTGGTTGCCCTGGAGAGATCGAGATCGGCGAGGTATTCAAAGGCGAGACCGTGCAGGTGGTGGGTCGTACCGATGACGGCCTCTACTTCGCTTTGCGCGACGAGCGGGGCCCCGGTGACGTCGTCTACGCCGACGCCCGGGCCATCACCGACGTCGATGACGAAGACCGGCTCCCGACGAGGTCGTGCGAGCCTCGTGATGAGGCGGCGGTCCTGGCTGCTGCGACCACGGTTGGCCCGGGTGATCCCATCCCCACGACGACAACCGTGACGCCGACGACTGTCGCTGGTGATACCACGACGACCGTCCCGGTGGCAGAGCCCGATCAGCGGGTTGGCCGTCCGCCCCGCCGCGGTACGGCGTCCCCAGGTGCTCCGACGACGACCACACCGCCCTCCACTGATCCCATTGGCCCAGGCCCGACAACCACCACTCGGCCGGGCACTTCGACCACGACCACCCGGCCGCCGGGCACCCCCTCGACCAGCGCGCCTACCACCACCACGACCCGACCCCCAACCACCTCGTCGTCCACCACGACCTCGACGACGACTACGACCCAGCCCACGACGACCACCACCGAGGCCACGACGACGACTACCGAGGCGACGACCACCACCACCGAGCCCGAACCCACTACTACTGGCCCCTAGACAAAAT